>CAWGPW010000001.1:0-349424 GCA_963824555.1 uncultured delta proteobacterium
CGGGAGTTCGACTACGAAGCCCAGCAGGTCGCCTTCGCGGATTGCATCGCGGAGGTTCTGCACATGGGAGATCGCCAGCTCTAGGAAGCTCCCGACGCACAAAAGACTGTGAGGTACGTCGTTACGACAAACCCTCGAGTATCAGTTTGATCACCGTCGACAAAGCTTGTCCTCGACCGCTTACTCTTCGCTTCATTCACCGAACCCTGCGGAGGCCAGAACTAGAATAGAGATCTGGATAGCCAATAATTCAGGTTGCGGGGTCGTTCCATATCAACGACGAGCGCTGCAACGGCTTTATGGCGGCCTATTCGAGATGAATCCCCGACCGGCCCTTTCCCCAGAGGGAGTTTAGCATCCCCTTCTCATCGAGAAGACAGTCGGGCAGGTCCGCCGAACGCTATGCCGTTCAGCGGTCTGGGCGCCGCCAAGCCGGCGCTACGATTCTACGCCGATGCCTCTGCGGCGACCAGATCAGCTTCATCGGCTTGTTCGGCAGCATCCTGCGTCTTGACGTCAGAACGTCATGACGTCATAATGCCCATCATGGCACAGGCGAAGAGAGCCACCGTTTACTTGGAGGCGACATTGCACCGCGCCCTTCGCGTAAAGGCCGCGGAGACGGATTTGTCCGTGTCTGAACTTGTGAACAACGCCGTTCGCGCTGGCCTGGCTGAAGATGCTGAGGATCTTGAGGCATTCCGAGCCCGAGCAAAGGAGCCCATGTCCTCCTTCGAGAACCTCGTCAGCGACCTCAAGCGACGTGGAAAGCTATAGACTCGAAGTCAAGCGTTCGGCGGCCAAGGAGATCGGCGATCTTCGCAAGGCCGACTGTCAGCGCGTTATTGCGAAGATTCAGCTGCTCGCGAGCAACCCACGACCCAATGGCTGCGAGAAGCTCAGCGGCGCGGAGAAGTACCGCATTCGCCAAGGCGACTACCGCATTCTCTACGAGATCGACGACTCGACGAAAATGGTGACCATCGTGAAGGTGGGCAACCGGCGAGAAGTCTACCGCTGAACCACCCGCTGTCTGCCGAACGCTGTGCCGTTAAGCTACGAGCGAGCGCTGCAACGGCTTTATGGGTTCGGCGGCGCAGCGCTACTCATCGGCACTATCAAGCGCAGCCGCTTCTGCGCCTCCTGCCTCACTAACGGTTGCATCGTGCTAACTCACCCCATTTCGACACCAGATGGTGACATTGGATGGGGATGCGTCGGTGACCAGGTCAGGGCACGCCCTGCACTCACTGCAGTCCTGTGACGGGTCTGAGGGATAGGACCCGGGGCTGCATGGCGTGCACGCAGTTCTGCTTTCGCATCCTGCAGCGGCCAGTCCGGAGAGGACGAGGACCCAGATCCTCGCCCACCGTGAAGACCGCGCACGAAATCGATACCGAACGCTTTGCCGTTAGGCGGTGGGCGGCCGTCTGCGGCCGACCATCCGCTTCAAAGGCTTGTTAGCCGCCGACAAGCGAGACGGGCTCGCCTGTACACCCGTGACAACGATCTTCTTGTCGCCAAAGGCCGCGACAATCTCGAGTCGTCCGCCGATGGCAAAAAGATATCGCTGCAGGGTCGAAATCTGGCAATCGTCGAAACTCTCACGGCCCTCGAGCCGGGAGATGTCCGCCTGGTCCATCTGAGACACACCGGTGACATCAACTTGTGTCTTTCCTGCCGCCTCGCGGAGAGTTCGCAACGTTAGATGAACCCCGCGTTGGGCGCGCAAGCCTCGACCGAGAACCCGAACGGGCTCCTCTTGCATTTCAATCTTTCGCTTGGTTGCTTGGCTCATGAATGTTCTCCAGTTTCATAGACTTCCCGTTCGCCTCCGGTCGCCGGACGAGCGCTGATTATCCGGTCACGTTCACCGCGTTCGACGTGAACGACGTACAGCAAGCGTTCACGCAGCGACGTCCCGATGACCACCAGTCGGCCGATTCCTGACCCGTCATCAAGATAGACCGCGTAGGGATCGGCAAAGACGGTCGCGGCCTCGGGGAACGACACGCCATGCTTTGCGAGATTCGACTCGGCCTTGGCCGAGTCCCATTCAAAGTCGCCATCGAAAACCGTTGGCATCGCATTCACCAATATGGGCTATGCCCCATAGCGAGTCAACCAAGTTGGAGGGTCGTTCGTGCGGCTAGTCAAAATGGAACGACCGACTCACACCGGGATTCTTGGGGTACGCTCAGGCAACGCTCAGGCCTGGTGAGAGACACCGAACGCAGAACCAAAATGGAGGAGTCGGCCATGAGGAGCATAGGCCGTTCAAGCACCACTTTGCTTTCAATGTCCGGTAAGAAACATTACGTCAATTATGTGGCCTATTTCTCGGGGATGTAGGTGTGCGACCGGAGCATGCCGGTGCAGAGCCTGATTGGGGTCAACGGACGGAAGTGGGCGCCGTCAAGCGAAGCTCGCTGAGGTCGTCGCGGGCCTGTTCGAGGCGCCGAGCGAGCAGCCGGGCCTTGTGGCCGGAAGGCCCCTCCTTGCAAAGATTTTTCGTGATCCAGGAAATCAGGCTCTGGACGAGGGCGACGGGGTCGCGATCGACGACGTCAGTCGGGTCGCCGCTTCGAAGCTGGTAGCGCTCGGCAATGCGGCTCATGGCCTCGAAGTACTCTCGACCGACGGTCTCGTCGACGATCTGGGTGTAGCGCTTATGTGCAGCTGCGCATAAGATTTACCTCCACGTCCTCAATCGCGGCGGCCTTGGCGTACGCAGCCCTCTCGACCGCTAGACCACCAATTGGCAGCGCCCGCGCGCGGACGGAATCCTGCTTACGCAGCGGCCACGAGAGCCCAAGGCACCAAGCGCGACCGCCAACCACGCGAAATCGCAGGGATTCGATCCCTCGACCCGTCCGAAAACCCGACCATCCGCCGCTGCGCTAATGTTATTCTGCGCAGGCTAATAGGTAGTTCGGCGGACTAGCCGGAAGGAGACCATGCGATGAACGAACGCGAGGTTGTCGAAGGCTTGCTCCAAACCGGGAAGTGGAGCGAAGAAGCCGCCAGACGCGGCATCCGGACAGGGTTCCGCTGTGAGTACTGTGACCGCGACCTGTTGGCCTCGCCCGAGGCGTACCGGGACTGGCAACTCGACCACATCGTTCCTCGGGTATCAGGGGGTGTGGAACTCGAAGAGAACTTCGCTGTCGCGTGTCGGTCGTGCAACATCAACTGGAAGGCCCGCTGGGATCCGAGAACATCTGCTGGTGAGCAAGCCACGCGGGAACAGCTAGTCGCGGCGTGCCGCCAACGAGTAGCCGAGGAGAAAGCCCGCGTGCGCGCCGAGGTGGACCGGGTTCGAGCAATTGTGGGCAGGCCGCCGCTCAGAGCCGCCGAACAAGGCGTTGCACCCGACGATCGGCCGCGGACGGCCGCTCGCGGGTGAACGCCCAGGCGTTCGACGAATCCGCGGGAAATTTCGGGTAAGGGCTGATCATTGAAGAACTGGAGAGGTGCAAAAGCCACATGGCAAGCGACGACGGTCAAGGCGACTGGCATTGTCTGGTCCGGCTCTGTTGTTGGAGAAAGCCGGGGTAAGCAACGTGCATCTGTTCTCTCGACGCTTCGGGTGGCGATTCCCGAAGGCGATCGATCAGCTAATCGGCCTGCTTCTCGCCGAAGACCATCACGTGGTTCCAGGTGAGTCGCATCGGTGTTAGGATCGTCGAACAAGCCGTTGAAGCTCTCGTAGGCAGTGCAAGTACAAAGAACAGGGATCGATCAGGGTTGTCTGGGCACACGAGATCCGTTCCGCAGTCAGGAAGATGCGGTGGAAGGATCCGGTGCGCGAGGGGGATTGAGCGGGCGAGAGATCGGGAGGCGATCGGCCTGGGTAAACGAAACGCTCCAGTAGGATGTCCGCGAGGGCCGGCATCGATTCAGCTGGCAACGGAGATTGAGTCAGGTCGAAGATCCTCAGGGCGCCTCAGAACAGACGGCGCTCTTGCACAAGGCAGAGATGAGCCACAACAGAAGGTCACCCGTCGGATATCTCACACGTTCAAAGAATCAGTTGACTGTTATGGATTGCTCCTTTCATTCATTCGGCTTTGTCCAACATGGAAATGGTCAGAACATAGTTCCGCAGGGTGCCTCAAGACTGACGGCGCTCTTGCACGGGGCAGAGAGACGATTCAACGGAAGGTCACCCTTCGGAAATCCTGCACTCTCCATCTGCAAGCGGCGAGTGTCGAAAAGTTTGCTGCTGTCAAAGGTGCCACCGCGACCGACGTGATACAGCCCCTTGGCCAGCTTGCGCATCAGCGCGACCGCGGCCCGCGACGCACGTCCACCGTCACGCTGCTTTTTGCGCTGGTACCAAGCGTTGGCGATCGGGTCGTCCTGAATCCAACGGAAGATCGCAAGCCAGAGAAGCTGGCGCACGCGAGACGGGCCGCGCTTAGTGATCTTGATTTGGCCCTGCACGGTGCCGCTGCTTTTCTCTTTGAGATTGAGGCCCATGGCCTTGAGAAATGCGCGTGTGCAGTGGTACGACTTTGCATCACCGACCTCGGCATAGATGGCAGCCGCGGTGGTGGGGCCGACAACTGGAGCAAGCGCGGCGGCGGGCGTGGTAGCGGCGAGCTGGGCGACCTTGGTCTTGGCCGTCGCGAAGGCGCGGTGGGCGTGATAGGCCTCGGCAGCGATGGCCATCAAGGCGTCGCGTTCAAGCCCAACCAGCGGAACGCCGACGGAAGTGTTGGCCGAGGTGATGATGGCGGCGATCTTGTCGTCGTCCAGAAGCCTGTGGCTGATACCACGAAGGAGCTTCGTCGCCTGGTCCGGTTGAGCGGCAACGTCGGCTGGACCGCCGATGCGCGCGAGCAATGCCATGAGAGATGACGAAGTCAGTTCAAGCAGTGTGGGCAACTCCGGCCAGTGGCGAGCGAGCCAGCTTTCCAGGCGATGCACGAGCTGCAGGTAGCGCTCTTGGTAAAGATCCATGATGGCCAATGCTGCCTTGAGCTGGCGGCGTTCTGGGACCTCATCGGCCAGGCGGGTGGAAAGGCCGTCGGCGTGAAGCCTCGCGATGATGGCGGCTGCCTTGGCGTCGTGAAGACTGGGCACACCGTCGAAGATTTCCTTGGCATCGTGGGTGCGCTTGCCGCTGACCATGAAGATCGGAAAGCCGTCTTGCTCGAGCTGGTGGCGAAGCACATCACCGTAGGTGCCAGAGGGCTCCATGACGGCTTCGACGGTGACGCCAGCGGCACGGAAACCACGCAGGATGGCAAGCACGGTGGGATTCTGTTCAGGTGCCTTCCAGCAGATGGTGTGCAGCACGTGCCCGCCGGCAGCGGCCAGGGCCGCGACCATGTCGACCTTGGCGACATCGATGGCGAAGACCAGCTTGCCGCCCAGGTCGGCGTGCGAAACAGTCTCGGGTTGAAAATCGTTGACGGGCATTCTGCGATAGATACGCTTCTTCATGATGGGGATGACCTCCTTCGTCGGGTTTTGCGACTTCGACATCTTCGGGGCATCCCCGTCCTTTTTCCTCAACTACCTTTAGCTGACTGTCGATCGGCCGCAGACGGCCGCCCACCGCTTAACGGCAAAGCGTTGGACATGCAGGACCGCTTGAGGCGGGTGAAGGAGTTCTGGCGGCCACGAAACGGCAGCTCTTGGTCGGCGATGCGATGTTGCTGGCGAGAATCTCGGTGACTGTCGCGACTGGCTTGGTCACGGCGGTCGCGGTGGGGCATGCAGCTGCCGCGAACACGTCCGGCTCGGCTTCGGCGCCGGCATCTTCACACGGGCGGCTGATTCCGTGAACGCGCTCAGCGAGACGGCAACGACCTGCACTCGGACCCGGTCAGCGCTGCGATCCCGGCCTCACGACAAACACCATCGGGGTCTTCCGAAAATCGCGAGGACGCAGGACTCAGCCTGGGCCACGGAGAGCCGCGAAGGCCAGGTGCGCGGTCCCGATGTCCAACATGCCGTTGCAGCGCTGACGAGGGCCTATCAACTCTCGGTCGATGTCCGACGAGCCGGGGCCGCGCGGCTCATCCGATGACCGGAAGGCCGCCGCGCGGCCCCGGCAGTGCTACTATCGACCTTCACCTACGGCCTTCGCCGCTTATCGGCAAAGCGTTCGACGGACGAAGACCCTTTGCCCAAGGACCAAGGACCATGCGCACTTCCCACACCTGCAGTTCTCGGCCAATTCGCGGCGCTTCCTTCTTTCTGTTGCTTATCGCTCAGCTGGCCTCACCAGGCTCGTCGTCGGCCTTCGCCGACGAGCCTGGTGGCCGCATGGATGTAGGCGTTCTCTTTCGCTTCATGCCGACTGGTTGGATACGCGCCTCGGAACACTCGCCGCCTGATATTCGGGCTCTGCCCGCCCTGGGTGGTGCGCTCTTTTTCGACTATTCCTTGAATCCATTTCTCTCCATCGGCGCCTCGCCCGAGCTCACCCTAAATGTCATCCCCAAGGTCCAGGGCGCCTATCCAGTATCCGCGCTGATGGCAGGGTCGCTCCGCTTTAAGGCCCAGTATCCGAGATGGGGTCACGTCGTGCCCTATGTGCTGTTTGCCCCTGGCTACTCAGTTATCTCGAGCTACGAGAAGGCGGGGCCTGGATGTGCTTGTTCCGACTATGTCGAAAACGGAGACTCTCATGGGTTCATGCTTGCGGGCTACGGCGGTTTGCGCGTCCGGATTTCGCCCCGTCATGCTGTCGCTGCGGAGATGGGCTATGTGCACGGCTTCCAGACGGAAGCGGCGAGGACCTACGCCCCGGCCTATCTATCGGTGGCACTCGGCTGGCAGGTGGCATTGTGAGATACGCCGCCTTGAAAGATTGTGCTGGTCCGAGCTGCAGCCGCAGCGCCGTCGAACATGCCGTTGCAGCGGACGAGGGCCTGTCAACTCTCGGTCGACGTTCAACGAGCCGGGGCCGCGCGGCTCAACAGATGAACGAAGGCCGCCGCGCGGCCCCGGCAGTGCTACTATCGACCAGCCGGGGCGGCCCTCGCCGCTGAACGGCAAGGCGTTCGGCAGACGGTGGACGATGAGGATCTTCAACCAGGGATCTCTGCTAAGGCGAGAGCCAGTGCTGCAATCGTGGCCTGCATGGCCGACCCGACCCGCCCTCGGGATTCTGCAGATCCTTTTCTTCGCAGGCCTAGTCGCTTGTGCGACCACGGAATCTTCAAGGGACGGCATATCCCCCACGGACCGCCTTTACTGCAACCGCGATGACGATTGCGTGGTCCTGGAAGCCAACTTCGAGAGTGAATGCTGCGATTCGTGTAGCCAGCATCCATACGTCCTGTCTCGCGCCGCGGCCGATAGGATGGAATCCATCTTCGAGTCCCGGTGCCGGGACGTGCCCTGTGGGGAAATGGCCTGCCCACGAGCGGGACCTCCCCCGAGCGATTTCGTTGCTCTATGCGCCGGCAATACCTGCCAAATCCATCCGAAGATCGTCCGTCCGGACTGGTGGCAAGCGTATTAGTGGACGACATCTGTCTCGGGGACGCTGCCGAACAAGCCGTTGCAGCGCTGAACGGCAAAGCGTTAGCCGGACTGTTGGACGTTCCCCTTGACTCCCTCACGCATGATCACCGCTGGAGTTCTCCTTCTGCTGGCATCTCCGTCCCTTGGGTTGCTGCTGCTCCTGACTGCTGCGTTTCCGACGCTTCGGCGGGCTCGCCCCGCGCTGAAGCACGCAGCCGTGACTTCCCTGCTCCTTGGGTTTGCTGGCGTGTTCGGTGGAATGGTGCGGGGGTGTCTCCCGATATCCTACGAAGTTGCGAGGGTGGCATCTCCAGAGGGCGATGTGGACGCAGTCGTCTTCGAGCAATCCGGCGGTGCAACCGTCGCCCTCCCACATTACGTGGAACTACAATCCAGGGACAAGGTGCTGCCCGGCGGCGATCTCGTGGTGACCATCTTCGGTCCGGCGGGAAGGAACCATCCGTGCGGTGTCAGTCCTCGGTGGAAGACCAAGGATTCCCTGGTCATCGAATACGAGCGCGCGGATTGGGCAAGGCTCGACAAATCGTCCATTGAAGTCGCAGGGCACACGATATCTGTTTCGGTGCAGTCCGGGGTGACGACTGGGGTGACGACTCCCTCGGAGCCGGGTGCCTGCAGGCGGTACAATCCTCTCCACGATGGCGAAATGCGGAAAGATGCGGAATAGGAGTGAGCCGCCCAACAAGCCGTTGCAGCGCTGACGCAGTCGCCGCAGGGAAATTGGAGTAACATCAACGAACCGCTCGTGCGGCGCCCTCGCCGCTGAACGGCAAAACGTTAGCCCGACATGACCAACTCAAAATCAAGACCGTGTCGTCATTGCTCCTCCTTGATGGAGAGGCCTGCTCGTGTGTGCCCACACTGCGGTTCACACCAGGGGTGGTTTTCGAGCACACGGGACCCACGGTTCTTTCTGGTCTCGGTGCTCGGTTGGTCGGTGGCTGTCTGTCTGGTCGTCTTCTTCATCAAATACTTCATGGACGAGGACAAGAAGAAGCTCTCCTCGCCCGCGGAACCGTCTTGCCGTGGACTCGTCACCGTCTCGTCAAGCAAGCACACGGTGGAGACGAAGGACAACGTCGACAGACTCTTCGTTCAGGTTCTTCTCGAGAACAAGTTCAAGGGGGACGTGTCGGATCCGGTGATCCGCGTGGACGTGTCCGGCAAGAGCGGTGAGCTACTCGATACATTTGTTCGCCCCGTCTACGGGGCCAACCTCCCTGCCACCAGCAGTGCTTGGTTCAGGGTAGGCGATCTTCTTGCCATCGATCCGGCAACTATCACTTCCGTGAAGGCGTCCGTTCAGAAGGTTGACTGCCACGGCTCGTGGCGATAGGCGATGCGGGCAACATGCCGTTGCAGCAGCCAATCCCGCCGCAGGGACATCGGTGTAGAATCGAGCGGCCGACTCGGCGGCGGGCTTGCTGCTGAACGGCAAGGCGTTATCCCGACCTGGAGGACACGACTCATGAGACTCGTACTCGCAACAGCACTCCTGCTTGGACTCTGGGAGGGGCTTGCTCTAGCTGGCTCTGGCCCTGCCAGGCTTTCATGTGAGCCGAAGGCTGGGGAAACGTCCACCGTCAGCCTCAAAGGATTGGTTCCTGATTCGGAGGAAACGCTCGACATCACGCTGTCGGATGGAACTGGTTCAATTCGGATGACAGACGAGGACGCCGACGCGTATCGGGTCGAAGCACTGGAGCAGGGCGTATTCTCGATCATCATCAACAGGCGAAAGGTGAATGGTGAGATCACCCTGTACGCGATTCCTAAAACTGTGAAGGCCAAGAAGAGAACACACAGTACACACGCGACCTTCGATGCGGTGATGACTGCCCCAAATCCTCAGCGCCAGGGACCAGTCCGCTCATCTTTGGATATGCTCCAAGGCCTCAAAATGTCTTGCACGTACGACTATGAAATCTGAAAGCGGGGCGCGGCGGGATAACAAGCCGTTGAACCTCGGTCGCCCGCGGACGGCCGACCGCAGCTTACGGCAAACCGTTCGGCGGACCGGCAGGAATTTCTTGGAACGGAGACTCATGAACCGGAAAACTGCTCTAGCATTCAGTTCAGCGCGTTTAGGTGCCACTCAACGAAGAATCTACGAATGAAGAATCTACGGTGTTTGCTCCTATCACCCGAGGTAGAGGAGGTTCCTATGCACTCGAAACTCAATCGCTGGCAGGGAGTCGTCCTATTGGGCGCGCTGCTCGCAGGAGGGTGCGGCAGCACACTCTACTACACGCCGCTCGTCGCATCGCCGCGGCCGCTCTTCTCGAAGCCCGTTTCCGAGGTCCAGGTAATAGCCGTCACGGCCCCGACGCGGCCCCTGACGACTTTGGGGATTTTTCAGGTGATCCAGGGCTTCGCCGACGAAAGCGCTGCCACGGAGATCGCTCAGATTCGCGCGGACGCGGCCCGGCGCGGCTGTGACGCCATCCTCGTCACCTCCATCGACAACCGCACGCCCCGCGACGCCCCCATGCCCCAGGTCTCCGTCCAGGCCGGTTGCATTGTCTTCACCGACGCGGACGCGTCTGCCGTCCCGAAGGCCGCGACTGCCCCCAAACCAGCATCAAATGCGCCAACCGTCGGCCCGTCGCAAGGACCTTGACGGCACCGGACCACATAAAGGCAGCTTGGGACAATCGTGGCACGATGAAGAGCTACATGAGGATCCTTGCAAGAATTGCCGATTGAAGAGACTCCTCACATGGAAAGCGAGTGCCGCCGAACAAGGCGTTGAACGCGACGATCGGCCGCGGACGGCCGCCCGCGCGTTAACGCCAAACCGTTCGGCGGACGGCATTCGATGCGTGTTTGAGTTCTTGCATACCTGTTCCGAAGCCTGTGGGAAGGCAGGACCAATCTACGTCGGAACGCGGGCACGTTGGCGCTCCCGAACGAGGCAGGAAGCGGGCACGTGCGCCAGAGAGCATCTGACGCATGCTGCGCTCTGGAACGGCCTTCTCGGTTGGGCTTTTCCTCGCCATTGGCTGGGAATGTGCGAAGTCGCTTGACCCTTGCCGATTCCCTGCGAGAGCGTGATAACCTTACATGCAGGAGAACGGCGATGACCCAGATAGAGGCCCGAAGCCTGGCGAAGAGAATCCTGATTCTGCCAGAGGCAGAGCAGATCAAGATCCTGTCGCGGGTGATGCTCGCCGAGGGCAGGAAGGTGCCCTGGTCCGAGGTAGAGGCGATCCAGCGACGAATGGGCAAGCATCCTGTCGACGATGAGAGGCTGACGCGAGAGATCGTGGAAGCCGTACGCGAAGTACGGCGAGAACCGCGGCGCAAGAGCCGCAGCTAACCGCCGTGCCTAGCCACAAGCTTCGTGCGGTCCTCGACACGAGTATCCTCGTGGCCGGCATACTGCAGCCCGACGGGCCCTCTGGCCAGGTGATGAGGGCCTTTGTGGAGGGACGCTTCACGCACGTGACCTCCATCGCGATCCTCGACGAGATGGTGGACGTCTTGACACGTGAAAAGATCCGGCGCGTGATGAAGCTCGACCGCCAGGAGATCGCGAATCTTCGCGTGGCCCTTCAGCAGCGAGCGGAGACCGCACCTGGTGAGTACAAGGACGTCGATTTGGTAAGGAGCGACCCGAAGGACAATCCGATCGTCTCGGCGGCGCTGGAAATGCAGGCGCAATACGTGGTCACGCTCGACGCAAGGGATCTGCTGCGGCTGAAGGTCATCCTGGTCTCCGGCCACCGCCCCATACAAATCGAGTCACCAAAGGAATTCTTGCGGCTGCTGGAGCGCGGCGATGGGCCGACCTTGGATGAGGCTGTCCCGCTGCAGCCTACTCGTACGTCCCGCAGGCGTGCTGCCTCAGCCGAGCAGGCCGAGGTTCGGGACGCTCGCGTCGCGGCTCTCAAGGCACTTGGACATTCGGGTGAGCCGGAGAAGCACTCGCGGAATGTTCTTCGTTGGTTGAAGAATTTCGGACTCGTTTACGAAAAGACCGCGGCGCGATTGCTCGGCGTCAGCGTCGCCCGTCTTCGCAGGCTGGTCCTGCCCGAAGACTGGATACCCAATCCAGCCTACTCGACGGCACCCAGGGTGCCCATCTATGACCCCAGGACGTTGCTACTGATCAAGCAATTCGTCGAGAAGGACCCGAGTCTGGCCAAGTCGGGGCGGGCCTCTGTCATGCTCGCTCGCGCTCAAATCGATGCCGAAGTACGTGAGGAGTACGGAGCGTTCATCAGTCGGGCGCGATTCTGGAATGAGCGGCGACGTGCGAAGCGTGAGGAGTGGCTCGACGAGCCGCGTTCGGAAGACCCATAGTTTCTGGCCGTCTGTCTGCCCTGTCGCAAGGTCTCTGAAGCGAGGGCTCGGGGCGCTCACGTAGGCGCGCCGCCGAACATGCCGTTGCAGCAGCCAATCCCGCCGCAGGGACATCGTAGTATGATCGATGGGCCGGCTCGGCGGCGGGCTTGCAGCTGAACGGCAAGGCGTTGGACGGACGGGCATAACATGGGAAAGAAGAAGGGCTCGGTAGGTTCACTGCGGCGCGCGGAACTCATTCGCAAGTCGAGGGAGGCCGCGCTCTGCGCGATACGCACATTCAACGATCCCCAGGTGATGTTCAAGTCCGAGACGTTCATCGTTCTCATGATGATCGCCTGGACCTACCTCCTTCATGCTCACTATCGGGGCAAGAGAATCGAGTATCGGTACTTCACGCCAGGGCCAAAGCGTCGAGCGTTCGACCGCACCAAACATGGCGCCTTCAAGTATTGGGAACTCGAGCGGTGCCTCAACGAAGACCAGTCACCGATCGACAAGGACACTGCCAACAATTTGAGGTTTCTCATCGGCCTGCGACACGAAATCGAGCATCAGATGACAACGTCGCTTGATAGCTACCTGAGCGGCAGGTACCAGGCATGCGCCCTGAACTACAACGAGTACGTTAAGAAACTGTGCGGGGCTCGGTATGGCCTCGACGAACACATGAGCTATAGCATCCAGTTTGCCGAGCTAACCGCTGATCACCTTGGTGGCCTGAAGCCCGAGACGACCGTTCCGGTACGCCTCCGCGCATACGTGGCCGAGTTCGATGGCGGTCTCACGCACGACGAGTACAACAGCCCCCGCTACGCGTATCGTCTTCTGTTCAAGAAGAAGATCGTGAACCGCCCAGGGCAAGCGGATCGAGTAGTGGAGTTTATCGCCCCGGGGTCGGATCTCGCGAAGCAGATAGACAAGGAGTATTGGGTCAAGAAGGAGGTCGAGCGGCCGAAGTTCTTGGCGAAGCACGTGATAGCCGAGGTGCGGAAGGCTGGCTTTCTCCGATTTCGGGTCGCCCCGGAGCATCTTGGGATGTGGAAGGCCGAAGACGCCAGGAATCCGGCAAAGGGCTACGGCGTCGATGTTCAAGGGGTGTGGTACTGGTATCAGACTTGGATCGACCGCTGCATCGAGCTGTGCCGAGCCGCTGGCGATCGCTACAAAGGCGACGTCGCCGTCCAACAAGCCGTTGCAGCTGACGGTCAGCCGAAGACGGCTGCCCGCAGCTGAACGGCAAAGCCTCGCCCAGCACATGGCGCAAGTGTGCGTTGCCTGCATGCGTGATTCCTCCTTTGGACTGGCCCTTGCCGCTGGAGCTTCTCGGAGGGCACGAGCCCGGTATAGCCCATCAGCTCCGTCGGCTCGTGGAAGCGCTGGAAAGTACCGACCTCGGTCACGATGGTGACCGCGGTCAGCTTCGCTACACCGCGCAACGCCTGCAGAGCCTCGACCACAGCTCGCATATGGGCGGGGGCACACGCCACCAACCGATCGATAGCCTGGTCCAGCCGCGCCAGCCTCTGCCCCATGTGCAGGACCTCCGCGATGCAATCCGCGAAGGCCACTTGCTGAGCCTCATGCTCGAACTTGAGCGATTGTACCCACTGCCACCACGGATGGCTCCATGCCCGAGCTTCGTTTGGTTCCCGCAGGCCTCGCCGGAGCAGATGCTTGACCAGCCGATGCTTGGCCCGACTCTCATCGGCCTTCGCGGCTGCACGCTGTCGAACTAGATCGCGCAGAGCCTCGTGTTCTGGCGTCGGCACCCAGACGGGCGTGAGCTCTCCGCCTTGGTACAACTCGGCGAGCTTCTCGGCGTCGCGACGATCCGTCTTCACCCGGTCGCCGGCCTTCTTGGGAATCAGCGACGGTGCGATGACCTCGCAGTCGACGCGCAGCTTGGTCAGCTGCCAGTACAGGGCATACCCGGTTGGGCCGGCCTCGTAGCAAACCTTGAGATTCTTGCCGCCGCCGAGCTTTTCGATGAGCTTGCGCACGGCCTCGGGACGGTTGGAAAACTTGCCCAGGCTACGGATCTTCCCACGCCCTTCGGCGATAGCCGCCGTGATGGTTTCAGCGTGAACATCCAGACCGAGATATCGAGTACAATTGTTCATGACCGACTCCTCCGTTGTGGCTCTGCGTTTCGTTTCTCTCACCAGGATCAAGCGTAACCCACGATCCCGGTGTGAGTCGGTCGTTCCATCCTGACTAGCCAGTCACCGACGCGCGCGGGGTGTGGAGTTCGATCGGGAGCACCCGCGCGAAGTGCGAAAAGTCCGTATCCGTCGTCAGGATGCCGAATCGTCGTCGCGCGGCCGCGGCGCAGATGAGGTAGTCTGTGTTGGAGCCCTGGATCCCCCTTGCTCGGCATTTGTTGAAGAAGGAGGCTGCCTCCTCATAGTCCTCAGCTTCCAAAGGTATGTCCGGGAACGCACGAAGATGACCGCGCAGCGTTTCGAACTGCTGATCCACTCGGACGCCTGAGAGGAGTTCCTGCCTGACGAGTCCCAGCATGGCCGCCCGGCCCTCCCTAACCAACTCGGCAAGTTCCCTCGTCTCGGCGCTAGGCGACGACCGCTGTCTGCGAAGCGCAAGCGACCAGACCGAGGTGTCGATGATGATGTTCATGCGCGTCGGCGTTGCTGCTTGTAATCGTACTTCGGATCAAAATCGACCTTCCCAAACAGGTCAAGGATCCGCGCCTGCTTCCGCCGCTGGACGTACTCTTCCAGAGCCTGCGTCACGGTGCCCTTCTTCGTTCGCTGGCCTCCGACTCGGACGGCCTCGTTCAGCAGCCGGTCATCGATAGCAAGGTTGGTCGCCATGTGTAGAAGTCTACACATCCGGAGCATCCGTGCAAGTGCTGGCTAACATGCCGTTGCAGCAGGCAATCCCGCCGCAGGGACATCGTGTAGAATCGAGAGGCCGACTTGGCGGCGGGCTTGCTGCTGAACGGCAAGGCGTTCGACAGACAGCCATTGGAGGAAGATGCAGTCAAGTCATCGAATCAGAAGCCAGATGCTCCTGTGGTTGGGCATTGGATGCATCCTGCTGCTCGCGTGTACGCATGGATCGGCGTCGGTGAGTTGCAACCCTGCGTGTGCCACTGACCAAGATTGCATCGGCGGTTCTTGTGCCCCTTCTCCCTGGTATGGCGTGATGTGTGCGACCAATCTGGACTGCCCTGCGAACACGACCTGCTGCGGCGGTTCCGACGAAAGCTGCGATGGCACGCGGTTGCCATCAGGAGATGGCGCTAGCCCTCAGGAGTTCGTTGTCAGCGCTGACGGATTGACCGTGACAGACACGATCACCGGACTTGTCTGGCAGAACGATGTTTCGAGTGCGCGGACTGGATGCAGCGGCATCGGGAACTTCACCTGCACTTGGGCCGAAGCGAATGCCTATTGCGGCGGACTGTCCCTTGGTGGCCTCTCTGGCTGGCGCTTACCCGCGGTGATGGAACTGACCACGATCGTCGATGTGACCAAGACTTCTCCCGCAATTGACCCGACCGCATTTCCGAAGACACCTAGCACCGGGTGGAGCTTCTGGACCTCCTCACCGGACACTTCACCCTGGATGTCCGCGCCGGACGCTGCGCCGCATCCTCCGCTGTCCAGCCTAGCGCGCGCCGTGCTCTTCGACGACGGGTCCTCGGGATCCGACGGAGTTGACAACGACAACATGGTCCGCTGCGTCCGCGGGTCTCGCTGCTATCCCATAAGTCGATTCGTTGCGGTTGATGGAGGATTGATTCGCGACACGCTTACGAAGCTCACGTGGCAACAACAGGCAAGCGCAACGATAATGGGCTGGTCGGACGCCCATGCCTACTGTTTGAGCGTGGGGTCGGGATTCCGACTGCCGACAGTGAAGGAGCTAGCCTCGATCGTGGACGCCACGGTGACATCCGGAGCGACGATCAAACAGGATGTGTTCGCGAAAACGCCGGCGGGGGCGTTTTGGACGTCCTCACCGTACGTTGGCCCGCCTTCGGCGTATGTTGGCTCAACCGGCGTGTGGGAGATCGACTTCAGCAGCGGTTTTTCTTACTACGATGACGTGAGTAACGGGAGCTACGGTGCCAGGGTGCGATGTGTCCGATGAGGGAGCCGTTCAGCGCGCGACGGACAGTGGCATCGGTACAGGCCGGTCGCTCTGCTGTCGAACATGCCGTTGCAGCTGACAATCCCGCCGCAGAGACATCGTGTAGAATCGAGGGGCCAACTTGGCGGCGGGCTTGCAGCCGAACGGCAAGGCGTTCGGCAGACGACGCCAACCATCTGCTGCGGATATCCGATGAACATGTGGTACGCTTCCCTTATGCTCGCGACGAAGCAGAGAGTCAGGGATCTCCTGGAACGGTTGCCGGACGATTGCAGCCTCGACGAAGTCGTGTACCACCTCTATGTCATGCAGAAGGTCGAGGCTGGACTCGCCGACGCAGAGGCTGGCCGGCTCATTCCTCATGATGTCGTTGCTGCGGAGCTTCGGCGCAAGTGGACAGCGGGAAGCGAGCTGTAGTCTGGACCCCGTCCGCCCGAGACTGCCTCGACGAGATCCTGCAGCACATCGCGGCTGATTCGCCGGCCGCAGCTGCGAAGGTTCTGGAGGTCGTCCTTGCAGCGGCGGAGTCACTTTCCGTGTTCTCGGAGCGCGGGAGAATCGTGCCTGAAGTCGGGAGCCGGTCGATTCGGGAGATTTTCGTCTACCGATTTCGACTCATGTATCAAGTTTCGTCCGGCGACGTTCGCATACTCGCGGTTCTGCACGGAGCGATGGAGTTTGATCGGTAGCTCCGGCACACGTAGCGCTGCCGAACAAGCCGTTGCAGCTGTCAATCCCGCCGAAGCGACATCGATGTAGAATCTGGGGCCGACTCGGCGGCGGGCTTGCAGCTGAACGCCAAGGCGTTCGGCAGACCGCATTCCCTCGTGCAAGTCGTTGATGCAGATCTCTTCTAGATGTCCCAGTTACGACGGCTTCATTGGAAAGAAGGCGATTCATCCAAAACTTCGGCCCCGTCGACCACGCTGGCTGAATCTGCGACCGTCATCATACGGTCCGGGCGACCTCCGCTGAGAAGGCCAAATCGACGGAACGTCCTCCATCCCAAATGGGAATGAACATACATGGACCATCAGGCCCCGTCGACCATTCACCGCCAACGCAACTGTACCCTACCGAGGGATCAGACCAGCCATCACAGAATGGCTTATCCTTGGCCGGATCGCAGGGACAGCCCTTCGCGAGAACGTGGCAATTGCGTCCGCACCCGCACAGCGAAAAGCGCCCAAGAATTGCCGCCCCAACAAGATGACCTATTCTCATGTCGCTCCCCAAGGTGGTCGCAGGCCATCATAGCGCCGATTTCCAATCCAGGGGAGGCTGCCGAACAAGCCGTTGCAGAGACTGACGATCCCGCCGCAGGGACATTGGTGTAACATCAACAAACTGTTCGTGCGGCGGGTTCGCCGCTGAACGGCAAAGCATTCGGCAGATCCTCAGTGTCCAGCGAGAAGCCGGTCGTAGTCGTGGTGGTTCCCAATCCAGAACCAGACGATGCCCCCACCCTGAACAAGGCCGACCGCCCGATGGTCCCGCGATATGCGCACCGAGTAGACGGGGCGTGCCTGGCTCACCCGCTTGAACTGGAGTCCCGGATGCCTCGGGTTAACCGCGAAGGCACGGTACGCCGCCCGAGCTTGGTCCTGAACTTCCGGGGTAAGTTGGCGAAACAGTTCCCAGAACCCTGGGTTCGCGCGGGAATTCACATCTTGTCCGGATCGAGAGGAGTCGTCCGACCCGCCGCCTCGTCGCCTGCGGCCTCATCGGCCAGAGCGTTCAGGACATCTTGGGACTGGGCAAATCGATGGGCCCATCCCTCTTCGGACACGAGCTCAGAGTGCAACCATCCGGCAATCCGATCCTGCTCGTCCGGGGGAAGGGACGATATTTGGGAGAAGACGTCTGCGAGCGCACGAGTCATGGCCCAAGGATACCGCCCGGGGGACTGCCGAACAAGCCGTTGCAGCAGCCCATCCCGCCGCAGGGACATCGTGTAGAATCGAGGCGCCGGCTCGGCGGCGCCCCCGCTGCTGAACGGCAGGGCGTTCGACGGACTCGCGCCGGGCCCGGTATGCGCGGGCCAACATCTTGGGAGTTCCCATACGATGCGTCGTGATGTTAGTCTTTCTCCGATGAAATCGGCTCCTCTATACCGTCATCAACGCTGCAGTAAACTTGAAGGCGCTGTCGTATTTGGCCCTAATGGCGATCATGTTCTCGGGATGTACGACCGTCACATATGGGGGGCCCAGACGCACATCGAATAGGATCGCCGTGCTCTCCACTTATGGCGGTGTCAGGGTCGTCCGTCTGGACGGACAGCCTATGAAAGGTGGCTCGTGGGCAAAATACTTCTTCACCTGCGGAATAGGGCCAGACAGCAGCGTGGCGTGCTGGGGAATGGACAACTACCACCAGAGCACACCGCCCAAGGGTAGTTTCAGCTCAGTGAGTGCGGGAGACTTCCACGCCTGCGGCCTCAGGACCGACGGCAGCATCGCTTGCTGGGGCGATGATACCGAGGGAGAATCCTCGCCTCCCCAGGGCGCCTGTACTTCTTGGCCAAGATCGAGCGCGGCCTGGAACCTCGAGGCGATACAAGATTTCATTGCTAGAATCGTACGAGGGACAGAAACCACGACCGGCGCAGGTAGAGGCGACCAGACGAGGTAGCCCGCAATCTTCGCACGCAAGCGAAGGACAGGCCTACTCCCCGCTCGCCTCGTGTTGGCCGGGTCGCAGGACACGCTCGATGGCCAGCGCCAGGCTTCCCGCGTCGTCGGCCTCTACCAGGGTCAGCCCCGGAGCGCCGCGCAGCTCGACGAGTCCGCCACTGGCGGAGGCGATCACCTGCAGGCCGCAAGCCAGCGCTTCGCGCACCACGAGCGGCATGCCCTCGCTGCGCCCGCTTTCGAGAGTCCGGCAGGGATGAACGAAGAAATCGGCGGCGGCCATGTGCTCGGCAAGCACCCGCTGTCCGAGAACCCCGGCAAGCCGCAGTCGCACGCCGGCCTTGCGCGCCAGACTCGCGAGGCGCGATCTTTCCGGGCCTTCGCCAGCAATCACCAGCGCGGGACGCGTCGGCAGCGGAATCCGCCCCAGGGCCGCCACGAGAACGTCGAAGCCTTTGATGGGGACGAGCCGGCCGGCGGCAAGCACCGTGGTTGAGTGAAAGGAAAGCGCGACCCGCAGGCGTCGCCGCTCTTCCTGCGACCTCTGGTCGAAGAGCGAGGCATCGAAGGGCGCCGGCTCGACCAGGCACCTTGCGCCCAAGCCCTCGGGGGCGCAGCCGAGAAGCGCCGAAAATCCATCGCACAGCGAGGCGCTCGCGAACACCAGCGTGGGTCGATGCCGACAAAGAACCCGCGCCGCGCTGTCGCCCCAGGGCAACCGTGCGAGCAGGAAGAGATCGCCGCCGTGAACGTGCGCGCGATGGGGCAGCCTCGGCAAGGCCACGCAGGCAAGCAGCCCGCACGGCACGAGCCAGTGACTTTCCACCGCTTCCCAGCGATTTCCTTGCTCGGCGAGGTGGTGCAACATCGCCAGCGAGAAGCGAGCGCCCTGCCCCAGCGCGAGCAGCTTGGAGAGAAGCTCCGGCGCTTCCAGCGCCTCGGGCGCGCCGCCTCCGTAGAACAAGCCGCCAGCCGCGATGCGTGTGACCGGGCCGTCCTCCCGAACCACACCATCGCGCGTGCCAGCCGCGAGGATCTCGACCGAGTGTCCCTGCGCGAGCAAGGCGCGCACGCGCTGGCGCACGAAGCCCCCCGCGCCGTCGTCGGCCGAGCGTGGGTACGACGTTGTCAGGACGCCAATCACGTGGGTGGCGGTTCGGGCATGGTCACGGAGCGAGCATAGCTCGGCTGCCCCCCGCGCGCCTGCCCCAGCACCACACGCTGGATCCCGCGCATGAACCGCGCGCACATGCCGCGCAACACCAGGCGAAGAAGCGGCACCACCACGCGCGGGATACGGATGCCCGAATGCCAATCGGCCCCGTAGACCGGGCGCACCGGCACGTCGACCACCCACGCGCCGTGACCGCCCAGTCGGCAGAGAAGATCATTGGGGTAGCCGTAGCGGGGAAAGACCTCGCCCGACAGGATGATGGAAAGCGCGCGGCGATTGGCTACAGTGTATCCGCACTGCGAATCGAACACGTGCCGGTAGCCCGACGCCAGCCTGGTCAGGTGCGAGAGGACGACGTTGCCGAGCATGCGCGAGGCCGGCATCATGCGGTAGACACCGGGCCACGCGAAGCGATTCCCCTTGGCGTAATCCGCCCCACCCGAGACGACCGCCTCGATCAGCACCATGAGATCGGCGGGATCCATCTGCGAGTCGCCCGCCATCACCGCCGACACCTCCGCGCCCGCCTCGAAGGCGGCTGCGTATCCGGTGGCGATAGCCGCTCCCACGCCTCGGTTGCGCCCGTGCCGAATCACGAGAAGCCCGCGGCGCTGGCTGCGCTGGGCGATGCGACCCGTACCGTCGGTGCTGGCGTCGTCAACGACGATGACCTGGTCGACGAAACCGGGAATCGAACGCAACGTGCGCGCGATCTTGCCCGCCTCGTTGAAAGCCGGAACCACCACTGCGACCCGACGACCTTTGAACATCTTCGCGAGCGCCGCCCTGTTCGCTAGTGAAAGGGCGACGCCTTGAACCCCGGGGGCGTCTTTTCCGAAGGACTGTCGAATGGATCGCCCTGATCCTTGGCGCCTCCCCTGGCCTTGCCGCGGCTTCTGCCGTGCGAGGCCGCGGGGTGCACGTGGGTGGTCGGCGGCGCCACCGTGGGCGCCACGGGCGCCGGCACGGGCGGCGGAGGTGCCGGTGGGGGTGCCACGGGCTGCAGGGTCACCGCACCCGAGAAGTCCGGCCTTATCTCTTCGGTCATCTCCATGTATCCCGCCAGGCGGAAGACGACGAACGTCGAGCGATCGTCCCGGTATTCGACCTTGCGGCGGAAAGGCGTGCGGCCGAGGTATTCATTGCTGCCCACGATGTAGACGTCGGCGCCGATGGGGCTCGACTGGAACGCGAGATCGAGCAGGACAATCTTGGGGATCGAGCTCTGGGCCGCCATGCCACTGCCAGCCGGACCTCGCAACGTCCAAATGGCCCCACCCACGAACGCGAACCCGAGCAGCAGGAGCACGGCCACGGCGACCCAGCCAGGCACCGAGCCGATCAAGGGCCGCATGAGAAAACCCACGGCCGTCGTGGGCGGCGCGACGATGTTGGAGCGACTGGGTGGCACGCGGTACGAGGACGAGGTGATGGGCTGGGGCGGCACCACGGGCGGCACGGTCGGCGAGCGGGTCCCCGTCGGATTGGGTCGCGACACATTCGAGCCGCTGCGCGAGACACCGGTGTTGGAACGCGACGGGCTCACCGAGCCGGTCATCATGTGCGGCGCCCGTGCCGAGCCGGGCGCGCGGCCATCCCCCCCCGCATCGGCCGGGAACAAGCCGCGCATGGTTTGGGCAAGATGGGTCGCCTGAAAGCGGGACGCGTACACCACATCGTCGAGCGCATCGGCCATTTCCGAAGCCGACTGGTAGCGCTCGTCGCGGTTTCTGGCCAGCGCTTGCAGCACGATCTGATCGAGCTCCGGCGGACACAGGGGATTGAACAGCGAGGGCGCGGCCACCTGGCAGGTGCGCACGCGCTCAATGGTCTGCATGTCGTTCTCGCCCTTGAACAGGCGACGGCCGGTCAGGATCTCGTGCAGGACGATGCCGGTGGCGAAGATGTCGATGCGCCGATCGATCTCGTTCGATACGGTCTGCTCGGGCGCCATGTACGCGAACTTGCCCTTGAGCGTGCCGCTCTTGGTTTCCTCGACAGCGTCGCCGCCCAGCGCCTTGGCGATGCCGAAGTCGAGAATCTTCACCGCGCCGTCGTAGGACAGCATCACGTTCGAGGGAGAGATGTCGCGGTGGATCATCCCGAGCACTTGCCCGTCCTCGGAGGTGAACTCGTGCGCATAGGCCAGCGCCCTGCACATCTCGCGGCCGACATACGCCACGAGCTCGGCCCGCGGCGGGCCCACGCGCGCCCACAGCGTGCGCATGGTTTCGGCCAGATCGTGGCCGCGCACGTACTCCATGGACATGAAGTACTCGTCGTCGACGGAGCCGAGCTCGAACACCTGCACGATGTTCGGGTGCGACAGCTTGGCCGCGATCTTGGCCTCGTCGATGAACATCTTGGTGAACGACGGATCGTCCGACAAATGGGGCAAGATGCGTTTGACGACGAAGGTTCGCTCGAAGCCCGCCGGGCCTTGGATGCGCGCCTTGAACACATCGGCCATACCACCCCGCCCGATGCGTTCAAACAGCGTGTACTTGCCGAATGGTATCGGCTGCGGAAGCGCTACTCCCACGGCGTCACAATTGATTGTATCCTGAAATGTCCCAGCTTCGCTCCTTCCTTATCGTCGATATGCTTGGGAACACTTCGATTTCCTTGCTTGCTGCGGTTGTGAAACTACCCACGAGTCCACTACCTGTGCAAGTGTTCCCGTAGGCATTCGACACACCGAGGTAGCATTTGGACCTACAATACCCTACCCAAGGCAATCTGACCACCAGAGTCGTCCTCATAGGCGGCCTCGATCCCGGAACCGGCGCGGGCGTGGCCCGAGATCTGCTCACGGCAAGCGCCCTGTCCGCCCGAGGCGTGGTGGTCGGCACCGCCTGGACCGAGCAGGGTCCGCATTCAGCCTGCACCATCGAGCCACGTGCCCCCGAGCGCGTGCGCGCCGCCCTGGCCTCTGCGCTGGAGCGGGTCGGCGAATCCGGCAGCGCGGTGAAAATCGGAATGGTGGCCGGCGCGGCGACGACGCAAGCAATCGAGGCGGCGCTTTCGTCCTATCCTGGTCCCGTCGTCTACGATCCGGTGCTGCGGACATCGGGTGGTTATTCCCTCTACGACGGAGAGCGATCACGCATTCTGGCCTTGGCACGCCGGGCGACCCTGCTCACACCCAACCTCGGCGAGGCGGCGTGGCTGCTCGATCGGCCCGTGCAGAGTGAATCCGACGCGCGGATGGCGGCCCGCGACCTTCGTGCCCTAGGCGTCGCCGCGGTTCTGGTCAAAGGCGGCCATCTCGAAGGCGACGCCACCGACGTGTTGCTCTCCCCGGCCGGGGAAAGCCTGTTCTCGAGCCCGCGCATCGCGGGTCCGAGCCCGCGTGGAACCGGCTGCGCCCTGGCCACCGCCATCGCCGTCGGCCTGGCGCGCGGCGAGGCCCTCGAAAACGCCGTGGCGTCGGCCAAGACCTGGCTGACGAGGCAAATCGCCAGGGCCCGTCCCGTCGGCGACGAACGACATCTGTGAAGCGGGCGCGGAACCTCACTTCCGGTAGCGCTATTGGGACGCCCGCGCCTTCTCCAGATTTCTCTTCGCCTTTTCCAGGTCGGCCAGGTCTTGAAGATACTTCGCCTGGGCCTCGGACAGCGCCGTCTGCTGCTGCATGCGAGCGATCTCCATGTCGCCACCGAGCGTGGCCATGCTCGTCGCGGCCGCGACCAGCTTGCGTGCGCTGTCCAGGTCGACCGGCTCGCCGTTGAGCTTGACCTCGCTCAGCATGCCCAGGGAAGGATGCAGGCTGACCTCGACCGTCTTCCCGGTTCGCAGGTCGTCGTCGTCGAGCCCGAACACCGCCAATGGACCTCGCTGGGGAATGGCGAGGATCTTTTGTATCTGCGACTTGTGCTCGCTCGTGACCTCCACGCGGAACCACGCGGGAACGCGATACACGAACCCGTGAATCTCTTGCATCGTGCCGGCCGTCGCGTGCTTTCCGCCAAGTCCATCGAGGGTGACCGTGAGCTCCGGCAAGGGTGACTTCACGTCCACGTCGGCCGCCGTGAGGGCTGTTCTGACGGCCACGTACGCCGGACAGTCACCGCCGGACTCGGAGATGGTGAAGGCGGCCTTCGACGATGGATCCAGCACGCAGGTCACGGGAACGCTCAACGTCTTCACCAGCTCGCCGTCAATGGCGGCAATTTCGGTTTCAATCTTCTTCCTCAGCGCGACGATCTTGTCTATCCCTGCGCTTGCGTTCGCCACGGAGGTGGAGACTGTAGTGTCTCCACTGGCGAGCTCGACGAATCTCTCATCCAGGTTTGCCAGCGCCTGCTCCAAGGCGAGACGCCGTTTGGCCAGCTGACTGCGCCGATCCGCCTCCGGCGTCGGGCCTGCGGCCGCGACGGCCTTTGCGACCGTGCCGATCGTCTCGAGGCCCCAGGCTGCGAGCTCGATCGCCTGGTTGGACGAGGTGGCTTTGGCGGAGGTCAGCTCACCCTTTTCATTGAATTGCGCGGCGAAGGTGGTCTTCACCATGAAGCTGCCGGGGGAGCGAATCACGAAGGCCGCCGCCGGGTCGGGAATCGCGAGGGTCTCGATCTTCGGCTGTTCGATGGTGGCGTCCGAAGCGGCCAGTGCCAACCGTGTGCAGTTTGCCGGACCCTCGGAGCAGCTCGAGGCCGGGCGAAGGGTCAGCTTGACGGTGAAATCGGTCTGCAGCAGTGCCTTGGGCAAATAATAGACGGCACCAGGGTTGGTCCACGCAGTGTCCCCGGGCACGTAAGGCCGAACCCGCACAGTCGTGTGGGAGCACCCCGTAGGCGCAATCGCCGCCACCACGACCAGAGCCACTGACTTGCACATCCTTTCAAATGAACACATAGCGAATCCTTTCCACGGAGTCGAGCCATCCGCCGCTGACCGTGCCGTCCAGAAAAGCCCCATCCAGCGGGGATCCGACGAGAACCTTCTTGGTGCGGATGTCGTAGAGGTAGGGGCGCTCGTCGGGACCTACGCCGATGTTCAAGACGTGAAGCTCGGTGATGAAGAGTCCGAACGCGGGCGGCAGCCCGTAGCCGTCCGGCGGGGGCTGAGTGGTAAGACGGTGGGCCACCGCAACCCGCGCGGCGAACGCGAGATCCTCGCAGTCATATTGATTCTCGGAATAGAGCCCCGGATCGGCGCGCGGATCGCCTGCGAGAATTTGGGTGACCCAGGCCGGCTGAACCAGACGGTATTTCCCGGTGTCCCCCATCTGCAGAGCGCGATCGATGGCAGTGCCCTTCTTCTCTGGATCCTCCTTGGGAAAGGAGCCCAGGACCCACTGTCGAATGCATTCCCGAAGAATGCCGGACTCCATGAATGCCATCGCCACGTCTCCCGGCTGCGATCGATCGGAATCAGCGGAAGAGATGCAACCATGGGTCGCCCTGACGTGTCAAGCGTCACGGCCAGGTTGCGTCCGAATTGCGGTATTCTCTGTCCGGTGATCCCTTTGCTTGGGCCGCGCTGGATCGCTTTTGGGTCGTACTCGATCGTCAGTGGCGTAGTTTGGTCGCTGACCTGCTTGGTCGCATGCGGCGGTGGTCGTACGCACTTGTTGCCGGCCGAAGATGCATGCACGCAAGGGGGCCACCAGCGCGCCTGCAGCACCGCATGCGGCGAGGGCAGTCAGCTGTGCAGCGCCGGCCTGTGGCAGCCGTGCGCGGTGCCGGTCGTGCGTGAGGCCTGCGCCAGCGTCTGCGGCGCGGGAACAAGGGTCTGCCAAGACGGCGCGTGGGCCAAGTGCGATGCCCCTGTCCCCAAGTCGCCTAGGCTGCACACCACGCTTCGCGATTTTCATCGCACCCATCCGGACTTCGAGCGCAGCGACGTTTCCGGTGACGCCAGCGAGCTTGGAATCGTCGAGCCTCTGCTCGGCGATGATGAGACGCCGACCTATGCCCACACGGGAGGTACCCGGACGGTGACCGGCCCGGAGACCTTCGCCCAGTGGTACCACGATGTGCCGGGCGTGAACGTGACGATTCCCTACGATGTGCCCTTGCAGGCGTCCACCAGCAGCCCCGGTTTCTTCGAGTTCACCGGCATCGACTTCTTCCCTCTCGACGGCGACCCGCGTGGGTTCGGGGACGAGGGTTTCGATCACGACTTCGACTTCACGCTCGCGACGAAGTTTACCTTCCACTACCAGGGCGGCGAGGTGTTTCGTTTCACGGGCGACGACGACCTATGGGTGTTCGTCAATCGGCACTTGGCCATCGATTTGGGCGGCTGCCACGAATCCAAGATGGGCGAAGTGTACCTGGACGACCACCAAGCGGAATTCGGCATTGTTCCCGGCAACACCTACGACCTTCATTTGTTCTTCGCCGAACGGCACGTGATCGACTCTGATTTCTCGGTGGAAACCACCATCGCCGATCCTGGCACGTGCGATTAGGGCCTATCCCGGAGGTTTGACCGGCCAGTTGCAAAGTCTCTCGACGACGGCGCACAGGCCGGCGAGACACGACCCACCCCTGCCGTCCGCCCAGGGCGATGGTGAAGGAATATCCATCTTGGCCAAGCACTCCTCGACCTTGCCTGCGCGGCAGCCGATCACCTTGCTGGCGATTGGGCGTACGTCGATGTTGGCGTTTTCGAGGCCGAATCCGTCGGCCATCAGGGTCGCGAGCGAGAAGTGCCCCCAGCATGCGAGCACGTCGGTCGGGCGAAGAAAGGCGCGGAAGCGCGCGAGAAACGCATTCCAGGACTCGCCCGCGACAAGGGTCTCGGGTGAAAGCCGGATATGATGACAAGTCGAAGGCGCCAAGCGACGGCGCGGGGCGATCACGGCTTCGAACGACTCGCCGGTCGAAAGGCGCCTGGCCAGCCAATGCACGGTCTCGGGGGCACTGCGCTCGGGATGCGCGCGCGGCCAGGCATTGGCCTCGCCTTGCACGCACACCACATCCGCCTGGCGCTCGCGGAGCTCCGACGGGATGGGGTCGCGCGGCTTGCGCTTGATGATGGAATGTCGGTGGCGGTTGCTCGCGACCTCGGTGACGAAGTAGAGCTGGCGCTCGACCATGGCGGCCATGGGGCGCAAGAATTCGGCGAAGCGCTCGTGATCCTTTTCCAAGTAGCCGAGCACGTGGGCGATGGCCTCGATGGTGGCCACGCAGTGGGCGGCGGGCTCGCGGCGGATCTGGCCGTACAGGCTGGGCGCAACCGGCGACAGGCGCAGCCGCGGAAGCGCCGCCAAATCGGGATTGGCCTTGAGCAGTTTCTGCGCCTGCGTCCATGTTCCGTCGAGGACCACCAGGGTGATGGGCGAGGGAAAGCAAGCCGTCTCGATGTCGATGGCGCCCGGTCCAGGGAACAGGAGGTATGCGTTTCCCGACGCCAGGACTTGGCGCACCACCGGGTCGTCGCCAAAATCGACGTCGCGGCGAAGCTCGGCCCCGGCCAGCCCGAGGCGGGCGAGGCGCACAGTGCCGATGCCGACGTCGCGCTCGCGTGGGTGCTGCAAGATCACGACGCGGGTCTTGGTCGCCACCGGCTCGAGACCCGCGCAGAAACAGACCGAGCGCGGACGAAAACACCGCTCGCAAACCGGGCGCGGCTCTCGCGGCGGATTCAGATCTTTCACCACAGAGAGCACGGAGGACGCAGAGGCCGGAGCAGAAATGGTTTCCGGATCTGGGCTCCGAACCCTTTCTGCCTCCGCACCCTCTGCGCTCTCTGTGCTCTCTGTGGTGAAGAATCCGGGCATCCCGGTGGGCCGCCCTACTCGGCTTCCTGGTGCTCGTTGATGAGGTACTTGGCCACCACCGATTCGACAGGAACCGCCGACGGCTCGCCACGCAAGAGGTGGCCGAGTGCCTCGAGGTCGGACTTCCAGCCCAGATCGCCCGTCGCCAGCACGCACACGCGTCCGGTGTCGTAGGTGTCGTAGAGCTTGCCGTCCTTGTAGTAGTAGTGCGCCTTGCTGGCCTCGGTCGGGTAGGGATGCATGGCGGGTGGGATGTCGCCCGGCTTGAACCACAGCTTGATCTCGCGCTCGGCGTCCGCGGGATTGGCCGAGGCGTGGATGAGGTTGTCCATGCGCTCGCCCATGACCTTGCCCTCGGCATCCTTGAGAATCTCGACCGTGCCGAGAGAGCGAATGCAGCCCGGCCGCTCGTCACGCGCCTTGTGTGGATTGGTCGGACCGCACAGCTCGCGCACACGGGTCACCGCCTTGGGCCCCTGGTACACGATGGCGATCACCCGGCGCCTCCACGGCTCCTTGGCGTAGTGCAAGCGGCCTTGGATGTAGTCGAGCAAGGAGGGGAAGAAGAACTTTCCGCGATGCTCGGCGTAGTGCTCGCCGGCCAGCATGGCGCTGACGTGAACGATCTTGGTCGCTGCGAAACGTAGACCGGTGTGGAACTCGGAAAGCTGCGACAGCACGTAACCGGTCAAGGAGTTCTTGAGGGCGTCGGGCTTGATGAGTACGAGGGTCTGCTCGATGTCTTTCTGTTCCACGGCTGCAATCCTTTCACACCGCCATCGCTGGCGGCGGGGCCTACATTTACGCCGAGGAACGCGGATTATCCAGCGCCGACTTGAGCTTCGACGATGGTTTTCGTCTTTTGGGCGATCATCAGCTCTTCGTTGGTGGGCACGACCCAGGTCGCGATGCGCGAGCCATCCTTGGTGATGACCTTTTCCTTGGCGTCCGATCCGTTGCGCACGGGATCCAGCTCGGCGCCGAGAAAGGCCAGCGGTTCCAAGATCTTCGCCCGCACGGCCACGGAGTTCTCGCCGATGCCGCCGGTGAAGATGATGGCGTCCACGCCGCCCATGGCCGCCACGTACGAGCCGACGTACTTCACGATGCGATAGGCAAAGATGTCGAGGGCGAGCTGGGCGCGGTTATTGCCTTCCTCGGCCTTTTCCATGATTTGGCGCATGTCGTTGCTGATGCCCGAAATGCCCTTCACCCCACTCTTGTTGTTGAGCAGCGTGTTCATCTCCTGCGGCGACAGCTTCTGCTTGTCCATGATGTAGAGCACCACCGCGGGATCCATGTCGCCGGTGCGCGTGCCCATGACGACGCCTTCGAGCGGCGTCAGCCCCATCGAGGTATCGAACGACTTTCCGTATTTGACGGCCGTGATGCTGGAGCCGTTGCCCATGTGGCAGGTGATGAGGCGGAGCTTGTCGAAGTCCTTCTTCATCAGGTCGGCGCAGCGCCGCGCGACGTACTCGTGCGAGGTGCCGTGGAAACCGTACTTGCGGATGTGGAACTTGTCGTATTGCTCGTAGGGCAAACCGTAAAGAAATACGTGCGGCGGCATGGTCTGGTGGAAGGCAGTGTCGAACACCGCTACCTGCGGCAGGCCGGGAAAAATGGTTCCGCAGGCCGAGATGCCAGCGAGGTTCGGGGGGTTGTGCAAGGGCGCGATGGCGATGCACTCCTCGATGGCAGCGCGCACGCCGGGCGTGACCAGGGCGGAGGCCGAGAACTTTTCACCACCGTGGACCACGCGATGCCCGACCGCATCAACCTCGATCTTATCCTTGAATAGGCCGTACTCCGGGTGCAAGAGCGCGTCCTTCATCGCCGCCACGGCCTGCGTGTGGTCCTTGGCCACGACCTCGAGCACCAGCTTGTTAGGCGACTTGTGCGTCTTGTACGTAAACTTGGATTTCTCGCGCCCGATCTCCTCGACCACGCCTTCGGCCAGCAGGGTTCCGGCCCCGGCCGAGCCGAGGTCGTAGAGCTTGAACTTGAGCGACGAGCTACCGCAATTGACGACAAGGATCCGCATGCACGCGCCTCCCAAAAACTACTTCTGCGCGAATTGCAGACGAACCACGTTGATGGCGATGACGTTCAGGATGTCGGTTGCGTTGCAGCCGCGCGACAGATCCGACGACGGCTTGGCCATGCCTTGCAGAACCGGACCCAGGGCCTGCGCCTTGGCCAGCCGTTCGGTGAGCTTGTAGCCGATGTTGCCGGAATCCAGATCGGGAAAGATCAGGACCGTGGCCTTGCCAGCCACCGGCGAGCCCTTGGCCTTGCGCTCGCCCACCGAGGGAATGAGTGCGGCGTCACCCTGGAGCTCGCCGTCGATGATGAGGTCCGGGCGCCGCTTCTTCGCCACGTCCATCGCGGCAAGCACCTTGTCGATGCGCGGATGTTTGGCGCTGCCCTTGGTCGAGCACGAGAGCATAGCCACGCGCGGAGCTTCGCCCACCAAGCTGGCGTAGCTGTCCGCCGTCGCGATGGCGATGTCCGCCAACTGCTCGACGTTGGGATCGATGACCACGCCGCCGTCGCCGTAGAAGAGGACGCCGTCCTTGCCGAACGACTTGTCGGGAAGGATCATGGCGAAGAAGCTGGACAGGGTCTTGAGCCCGGGCTGCATGCCGACAATCTGGATACTCGCGCGGCAGACGTCGGCCGTGGTGTAGGTCGCACCGCCGACGAAGCTGTCCACGACCCCCTTGCGCACCATCATGGCGCCGTAGAACAAGGGGTCTTTCATGGTCTTCATCGCCTCGGGCTCGGTCATGCCCTTGGCCTTGCGCAATTCGTAGTAGGAGGCGGCGTAGTCCTGCAGATTCGGCGCCCGGGTCATGTCGACCACGTTCACCTTGTCGAGCGAAAGCGAGGCCCCGGCGGCGGTCGCCTTGATCTTCGCCGGGTCGCCGAGGATGGTCATTTCGGCGATGCCAAGCCTGCTGGCCTTGGCGGCAGCCTCGATCACACGAACGTCTTCGCCCTCTTGGAGAACCACTTTCCTGGGGCTCTGTTTCGCCTTGTCGTGGATCTGCTCGATGAACGTGCTCATGGTGCCAACTCCTGGGGAGATTTCCGCGTGGATCCGGCTGTTTTTTCTCTCACGAATGCGACGGCGCGGACGAGGGCAGAGTAGTCCCGCACACGGGTCAATTCAACCGGGATCTCGATCTTTTCAGACGGTTGACATGGAAACCCTGGAAGGGTTTCCAAACCTTCACGCGCTGGTTCGCGCCGAGCAAAGCTCGGCGGCTGCCCACGCAAACTCGGCAGGAAATCCCCGTACCTTGAGCGGGTTGCTCCCCACGCACACGGTTATCGGGCCGACCTAGCGTCCTGACAGGGAAACTAGGGTTGAGCGGCGGAAAGATTGGAACCTAGCCAGCCGAGTCAAATCGGCGTTGAGACATTGTATGCGAGATATCTCGAAGGGTATCTCGCAGGAGCGGCATCGCGATAGAGAGCTATGGCGCGAACCCGCCAGGCCGGAACCGGACACGAGGCTGCCTTGGGCCCGAACACGTGGAGTTGCGTCCCAGGTTTGTGCGCCGGCCCCATCTCGAAGTAGTAGAACCCGCCCGTGTTTGCCGCGGGCAGGGTTCCGCCGCAGGTCACGGTGGACTTCCGTTGACCGTCGCCGTCCTGTTTCTTTTCGGTGAAAGAGTCGGCGATCCTCAGCCATCCGTCGTAAGGTCACACGTGACCAAAATAGAAGGCGCTCACCGTGTTGAATGTGACTCGAAACACTTATGGGCTTGGCATCAGCGCAAGCTGCGGTGGAGACTTCGCCGCCACTATCGATGCTTGCTCACGCCGCCCGAGCCCATCAGCGCCGCCGCTGCCGACGGTGCCGCCGCTGCTCGCCACGCCGCCCGAGCCGACTCTCCCGCCCGTGTTCGCCAAGCCGCCCGAACCGACCGTGCCGCCCGAGGAGACGATGCCGCCCGTCGAGCCGGTGGTGCCGCCCATGAACGGATTGATTCCGCCGGTGCCGCCCTGCGAAGTCGTCGTGCCGCCTGTGTCGACCATGCCGCCGCTGCCCACCGTCCCGCCGCTGCCGTGAGTCGTGCCACCGGTGCCACCATTCCCGGTGGTGGCGCCGCCGCTGCCGGGGGTCCCGCCGGTCTGGGCCGGTCCCGATACGCCTGGCAACTGCGCGTTGGGATCGGGACCACAACCGATGACGAGAAGCCCTGCTGCGATGAGAACTACGTTGCGCATGACAGACTCAGTAACACTCCCTGACTGGTCGGTGGGAACTCGGCGCGCCGGATGGCGCGAGACATCGTGAGCTGCATCGCTGGTCGCAAGGAGAAACCGACGTGGACCCACATCAAGAAGTCCCTGCTTGCAGGACCTGAATGCGATCCTTGATGGCCAGCTTTTCCTTCTTGAGCTTGGCACGTTCGGACTGTTCCTTGGTGGTCAGCGAAAGGTGCGCATCGATGAGAGCAAGCGCTTCTTCCAGCTCCCTATGACGCTGCTTCAACGCATCGATTTCGGTCATCCAGACAATGGATCGTATGCGGCCCGTGCGGCGGAGTCAACTTGGCCGCGAATCATTGCCGCAAGTCATTGTCGCAAGTCATGGCGCAAGCAGGGGCTTTTTCGGCCGGGTGATGTCGGGCGGTCGCCCGTAGCGCGGCACCGCGGTTTCCAAATCGTCGAAATCATCACGGGCAATGCGCGCCAGGGCCAGACGCCCGATGGCTGCCGCGCTTGGACCAGGCACGGCGGCGACCAAGACATTTTCACCTAAAGAAGTCCGAAATACCTCGACATAGCGATCCACGCCGGTTCCCCCCGCGACGAGCACCTGCCCCGAGGCGTTCTCGGCCACCAGCGCGCAGAGCGCATCCGGCGAGAGAACCCAATCACATGTGCCTTGGGCGCGCGGGGCCGTGCCGTTCGTCACATCATACATGCGGGCATAGACTTGGCCCTTGCCAGCGTCGATGCACGGAAGCAGAAGCCCCGCGTCAGGCCTTGCGGCGCCAAGATCGCACGCCAGCGCGTCGAGAGACGATAGCAGGACCAGCGGCAGCGCCGAGGGAAGGGCCAGGCCCTTGGCAACGGCGAGCCCCACGCGCAATCCGGTGAAGCTGCCCGGCCCGGCGCCGCACGCGATGGCGCGAAGATCGCGGGCGCCGAGCGAGGCCTCGCGGAGGATCTCGTCGCACAGGGCGAGCAGGTTGGCCGAGTGGCGCGCCGCCGTCTTCTCGCGCAATCCGAGGCACTCGCCCGAGAGCGAGAGGAGCGCGACGCGCGCCGTGGGCGTCGAGGTGTCGAAGGCGAGCAGAGGACGTGAGGCGGAGTCCATCATCGCGGCAGGAAGAATCGGACGACGTCGTTCTTGAGCGCGAAGGCCACCAGCAGGACCACGACCACGACGCCGATGTACGTCGTGATGGCGCGCGCCCGCGCCGAGGGCGGCCGGCGCTTGAACAGCTCGATGGTGAAGAAGAGGAGCAAGCCACCATCGAGAATCGGGATGGGAAGGAAATTGAGCAGACCGATGTTGATGCTGAGCAAGGCCATGAGCCACAGGTACTGAGCCAGGCCTTGCTCGGCAGCGATGCCCGCGGCGTAGCCGATGGTGAGAGGCCCGCCCAACGATTGCGGCGACATCTCGCCGCGAATGATCTGGAAAAATCCCTGCGCCGTGAAGGTCACGATTTCCCCGGTGCGGGTCAGGGCGTGCCCGAGCGCATAGAAGAAGCGGTTGTGCACCGGAACCGGATCCGCCGTCTTCCAGGCGAAGCGGTTCGTGGCACCGAAAACCAGGCGTTGCTCCTCCTGGCGATAGGCGTCGAGCTCGGAGCGCAGCTCTTGCTTGAATGAGGCCTCGCGACGAACACCCCCCGGCGAGGCCCACGAGATTCGGAAGGTGCGCTCGGGTTCGGCGGCCAGACGCTGGCGTAGAAGATTCCAGTGCAAGATCGGCTGGCCGTTGAGCTCGAGAAGCTGATCCCCGCGACGCAGCCCGATGCGATCCGCGGGACTGCCCGGCTCGACCGAATAGACGAAAAGCTCGGACGACTGGAGGCCGGTTTCGTAGCGCCGACTGCCGGACGGCGCCAGCACGGCCTGCGGAATGACCACCGCGGCGCCCGGCTCTTGCATCTCCACGTGGACGAAGGGCACGGCGGAATGGCTGCCGCGCAAATAGGTGATGCGCAACGGGGATGCACCGGCGCGGGCCACGGCGCGCTCGAATTCGGCCCAGTGGGCCACCGGCGAGCCGTTGACCGAGACGATGTAGTCGAAGGTTCGCAGGCCGGCCTGCGCCGCCGGCGAGGTCAGATCGATGATGCCGACCTCGGGTAGCTGGAAGCGCGGCGAGACGCCGATCCACCCCACGGTTTCATTGAGATTGAGCGGCCCCTTGCGCACGTCCGTCGCGATGGTGACGTCGCGCTCCTCGGAGGCGTTGCCGCGCCGGATGCCGAAGCGCAGGGTCTTGCCCGGCGAATCGGCGATGATCTCTTCCAGCTCTTCCCAGTAGCGCACGTAGGTGCCGCCCACCGTTTCGACGCGATCGCCGGGCAGAAGCCCCGCCTTGTCCGCGGGCAGACCGGCAATCACCGTGCCGATGGTCGGCGAGAGCAGCGTCTTTTGGCCAACGTAGTGGACGAAGTAGATCCCGACCGGCAGCAGGAGATTGAAGATCGGCCCCGCCACCACGATGGCATAGCGCTGCCACAGCGGCCGGGCGAACAGCGCCCGTTCGTAGTCGTGCTCGGGAACCGCTTCGCTGGGATCCTCGCCGAGCAGGCGCAGATAGCCGCCGAGCGGAAAGAGCGACAGCCGGTATTCCGTCGCGCCAGCGGTGAAGCCGAACAAACGCGGCCCGAAGCCGAACGAGAAGCGCAGCACCTTGACCCCGAAGAGCTTGGCCACCAGGAAGTGCCCGAGCTGGTGGGCCAAGATGAGCACGCCAAGCAGCGCGACCACGGCAGCGGCCCACAGGGTCAAGGTCATCGGCGGACCTCGCGTCGGCGGCGATGTGCGTTGCGCTTCGTGACTGCCATGGTGAGGAGACTCTTAGCACGGCCACCGGCAATCGGGACCTCCTGGTGGCCCCCATCAGTAGTCGCGTGAGCGCAGGCGGACTACGCCCGACTGCGCTCGCCCGCGGGGGATCTAAAGGACCCGCCAAGGGTCCTTTGCTTAGTACAGCGCCCCGAAAGTTCGTGCCCAGCTGGGCGAGGAGGCGCCCGCTCCGAGCAAGGCGCGACGAGGGCGCATGGTGAACCATGTAACCGAGGAGCAACGCAGCCCGGCGGGATGGATCCGCGGCCAGATGGGCACGAAATTGCGGGAAGCTGTACTTAGTAGGGATAGCCGGGCAGGTTCATGGACAGGCTGTACAGCGCCTTGCCGGCCGTGATGTAGAGAGTCTTGTGGTCGGCGCCGCCGAAGGCGAGATTGGTCAGGCTGGTCACGACCGTGATGCTGCCGAGCTTCGTCCCGCTTGGAGCATACACCTGGACGATTCCAGGGCTGTTGGAGGCCACGTAGAGGTTGCCGGCGCAATCCACGGTCATACCGTCGGGGGAGGTGACTGCGACGAAGTCCTTGCGATTGCTCGTGCTGCCATCGGAAGCCACGCTGAAGGTGCGGATCGCGTTCTTCCCAGTGTCGGCCACGTAGAGGACGCTTTCATCGGGTGAAAGCGCCACCCCGTTCGGCTCGTCGAAGGTGTCGTCCACCAGGGACACCTGCGCGGATGGGGAAACGCGATACACCCCCTTCACGCCGGTTTCGGACGTGCGGCCTGTGCCCAGCTGATAGTCCGGATCGCTGAAGTAGAGGGTGCCATCCGAGCGCACGGCGAGGTCGTTGGGCGAATTGAACGTCTTGCCGTTGTAGTTGTCGACGAGCACGCTGAGCGAGGCAGCCGAGACGTCGACTTTTACGATTCCCTGCACCTTGTGGGAGCACGCAAACACGTTCCCCGCGAGATCGACCGCCATCCCGTTCGTCCCGGAATCCGCCAACAAGGGCTGAACCGTGCTCGGGGGCGTGAGCTTCAGAATCTGGGCTGGCACGATCGCGGCGCTGCTGTTGAGGGTCATGTCCGACATCAACAGGATGCCTCGATCCGCGAGCCAGACCGGACCTTCGTAGTTTCCGCTGCCGCTGCCCGTCGATGGCTGGTAGACGATTTTCGGAGCGCCAGTCAGATCCGGTGCTGGATACTGGACTCCAGCCTGGCACGGACCTCCGCCCGCTCCGCCTGCTCCGCCGCTACCGCCGTTCTGACCGCCGCCGCTGCCTGCCGAGCCACCCGTTCCGCCACCTTGCGTGCCACCCGTTGATGTCGTGCCGCCACTGGAGCTCGAGCCACCCGATGCCTTCGAGCCACCCATGGCTGTCGCGCCGCCAGTGCTCGTGGTGCCGCCCGTGCTCACGGTACCGCCCGTGCCCATGGCGCCGCCAGTGCTCGTGGTGCCGCCCGTGCTCACGGTACCGCCCGTGCCCATGGCGCCGCCGGAGCTCGGCACCCCGCCGGTGCTGCCACCACCCGTACCAACCATGCCACCCGTTTGACCGGCACTCGACGCTGGCGATCCACCCGCGCCTGCGCCGCCGGATGCTCCGCCCGTTCCCGTCGTTCCGCCCACGCTTGCGCCACCTCCCGTGCCGCCGGCATCGCCTGATCCCGAAGCGCCACATCCCGCGAGGGATAGACCAGCAAGCAGGGCTGCTGCGAGCACGAATCGGATAGACTTCAAGAGCACGGCAATTCCGAAAGCGGGAGAAGAAAGCATACTCCCGCCGCACCATGCGCAAGTCAAACGAAAGCCCGGTTGGCTTGGCCACGGGTGCCGAAGCCAATGGGCGGTCCACGCCAGTGCTCTACGCGAGCCGCTGCAGGCGAACCTGCACGCTGTTCGAGCCCGGGCATCGCCTGATTGTGCCTTTCGGCGGCCACCTCCGCCAACGCTCCCATGCGTCGTTTGTGGACCGCCGCGTACACCGGCAGTAAGATCTTTAGGTGAAAAAGGCCGGAGCCTTCACCTTCCAAATCACCCGCGAGGGCATCGAAGCCCGCCTGGGTGAGATGGAGAAGAAGATGGATCGCCTGCGTTCGATGTACGAATCCTACTTCATGGGGATGGAGCGCACGCCACCCAACACGCCCCGCCGCGAGATGAATCGCATGATGCTGGAGATGCAGCAGGTGGTGATCAGCAATTCGTCGCTGCGTTTTCGGTTTCAGTCGATGAGTCAGAAATGGGTGCTGCAAATCACCTACTGGAACCGCACCATGCGCGAAATCGAGGCCGGCACCTTTCGCCGAGACGTGGCCAGGGCACAACGCCATCTCGCCGAGCGCGGTGGCGCAATCTCCGAGGAGGAGGCCGTTGCGCTCGGGATTCCCAAGAACCGGGTCAAGGCCTTCGTGGCGCGTCAGCAGCGCGGCATCGGCAAGAAGCCCTCGGGCGAGTATCGCGCGATGCCGAGCCCGGACGCATCGACGTCCGCGCCAGCGCCGAGCCCTCGCTCTCTGCCGCCGCCCATTCCAGCCTTCGCCCGGCGCTCGCCGAATCTGGACGGCGCAGCCGCGGCCTCTGCCGGGTTGACCGGCCTGGCCGAGAGCGATTTCGAGGGCGCGTATCGGAGCTACATGGAAGCACACCGCAAGCTCGGCATCGAGGCACAGGCGGTCTCGAAGGAGAAACTGCGCCGGCGCCTGGGCAAGCAACTGCCCAAGATTCTGGAAGAGCAGCGCTGCCAGCGCGTGCGCCTCGAGATCGCCGTGGAAGAAGGCAAGGTTCGGCTGCGTGCCTGGCCCGCCGAGAGCAAGGGCTGACGCTGGCACGGGTCTACTGGGACGAGAACACGAAACCGTCCTGGCCACCCTTCCCCGGGACCACGCCACCGCCACCGACGACGATGGTCGTCTTGTCGGGAGAGACCGCGATGCCAAGGGCCTGCCCGCCGGTCGACCAGACCTTCGACGCGGCGAAGGATCCGGAAGCATCCCGCGCCCAGAGCCAGTAGGGCGGCGTGCAGCAATGACCAGGGGTGGCCATCCAACAACGCACGTCCAGCACTCCTATCGTGGTGAATAGTGCGGGTTAGTAGGCCCGGTCGCCACAGGAAGACAAGCGGAAACTCCGACGGCCCGATTCCCGAACGTGCGATCGCGCGTGTTACGATGGTGCCTCGGCCTCGAATCACTTTGGAGCACTCCATGCGCAACGGACGCCGTCTCTTTCCATTGATCGCCATCGCCATGCTGGGCTGCGCCTCGGACGGCGGCGGCTCGGGCACGGTCATTCCACCCGGCACGCCCGACGTGGTGTTCACCATCGACAGCACCGCCGATGCACGCCCCATCTCGCCCTACATCTACGGCACGAACGACAGCAACCTGCCCGCCGGGACCACGGGGCTGACGCTGACCCGTGTGGGCGGCAACCGCTTGTCTGCCTACAACTGGGAGACCAACGCGTCCAACGCCGGCTCGGATTGGCAGTATTCCAGTGACAACTACATGAGCTCCAGCAGCACGCCCGGCCTGCCCATGAAGCAGGCCGCGCAAACCGCCAGCAGCGCCGGGGCTAGCATCATCATGACCGTGCCTATGGCGGGTTGGGTGTCCGCGGACGAGAAAGGCTCTTGCCCGTCGGCTCCCACCGCCGCCCAGATTGCCGAGCGCTTCCTTCCCATCTTGCCCGCGAAAGGCAGTGCCTTCGCCTATCCGCCCGACCTCACCGACGGAAAAGTCTACGCGGACGAATTCGTGGCGTACCTGGAATCACAGTTTCCCGGCGCGCAGACCGACCCCGCTCGCCGCATCTTCTACATGCTCGACAACGAACCCGACCTATGGTCGAGCACGCACAGCGAGATGCACCCGGCGCAGGTCACCTACGCCGAGATCGTGAAGTCGAGCGTCGACTTCGCCACGGGCATCAAAGGCGCCGCGCCCAAGGCGCTGGTCTTCGGCCCGGTCAACTACGGCTGGCAGGGCATGGTCGACCTGCAGAGCGCGCCCGACGCTGGCGGCCGCGATTTTCTCGAATTCTATTTGGATTCCATGCAGGCCGCCGAGGCCAGCGGGGGCAAGCGCCTGCTCGATGTGCTCGACGTACACTGGTACCCCGAGGCCCAGGGCGACGGCACGCGCATCGTCGACGACGGCGTCACCGCTGGCGAGGTCGAGGCGCGTCTGCAGGCGCCGCGTTCGCTGTGGGACACGACGTACACCGAGACCAGTTGGATCACGCAATGGAGCACGAACGGCCCCATCTACCTGATCCCGCGCCTGCAAGCCAAGATCGACCAGCACTACCCCGGCACCAAGCTGTCCATCAGTGAATACAACTACGGCGCCGGCGGCGACATCTCAGGCGGGATCGCGCAGGCCGATGTGCTCGGCGTCTACGGCCGCGAAGGGTTGTTCGCCGCTTCCATGTGGCCCATGAGCTCGAGCAACACGTTCATTTACGCGGGCTTCGCCATGTACCGCAACTACGACGGCAACGGCGCGACCTTCGGCGACACCTCCATCTCTGCGACCACCTCGGCTCTCGATGCCAGCTCGGTCTTCGCCAGCGTGTCCTCCCAGGATCCAACCAACATCGTCGTCATCGCCATCAACAAGCTGACCAAGGCGCAAGTCGCTGGTATCACGCTGAACCACACGGCGCAGTTGACCGCGGCGGATGTCTACACCCTGACCTCCACCGCAGCATCGCCCAGCAAGGGCACGGCCCTCGCTGCCGTCGACACCAACGCCTTCAGCTACACCATGCCCGCCCGAAGTGTGAGCACGCTGGTATTTCACCCGTAGGCCGTCAGCCCGAGGCACGAGCCTTGGCCTCGCGCTCGACGGACGCGAACATGGCCGGGAGCGACAAGGCCACCAGGCCGTCGGTGATCTTGCGCAGGAGAAATCCCGGCAGCGGGGCCGAGATCTCCATGGCGACCCGGTATTCCACCTGCGTGCCGTCGCCTTCGGGTGCGAAACGCCACCCGCCCTCGGAATTCTTGACCACCTCGCCCTCGACGTAGCGCCACTCCACCGTCAGCGCATCGGCGTCACAGTCGAGATCGAGCACGTAGCGAAAGGGCAACACGATATTGCCGCGGAACTCCGCGCGCACGCGCTTGCCCTCGCTGGAGAGCACGCGCGCGGCCTTGATCTCGGGAAACAAGCGCGGATAGGCCGCGAAATCCACGACCACGGCGTAGACCGCGGCGGGCGCGATCCCGCGCAGCAAAGCGGACTTCTTGACGGGAACCAACGGCTCGCTCACGCAAGGACCTTAGCCCAAGACCCCGCCAAAGCAATGCTTCACCTGACGGCGCTTTTCGGAGCGGATGGACTATAGTTGTCGCTCAGGCGTTCCATGAACATCTCCCGTGCAATCGCCAGGCTCGCAATGCTGACGCCGCTCGCGATCGGCGCCGGGTGCTCGAGCTCCGGCACTTCCACTTGCACGTCTTGCGATGCCGGCAAGCCGGATGGGCCGAACGATCCCGTTGCCATTGCTGATGCGCCTGCCGGGGAGGAGGCGCCCTCGCCCGACGCCGAGTCCGAGGTCATGGCCGGGGATGGATCCGCGGCCATCGGCGAAAGCGCGTCCCCCGTCGATGGATCAGCGAGGGACGCCGTGGACGCGCCCGCGGGAGATGTGGCCGAACCGACTCCCGTGCCCGACGCCGGCTACCTGTTTTCCGACGATTTCGAGCAAGGCACGACCGCTGGTTGGCTGACCATGGACTGGAACGATGCGGGAACACCCGACTCGGATTGGTCGGTGTTCATCGGCGACATCGGAGCAGTCTATTCCGAGGTCAGCCTGGACGACAACGAATGGCACATCACCTACGCCGGCTCGGACGCGGTCTCGGATCAAATCGTCGAGGCCAAGATGCGTGTCGTCGCGTTCTACGACACCACGCCATCCTACATGGCCGCCCTCTTCGCCCGCTACGACCCGAACAGCGACAGTGGCTACTTCGTGGCGTTGCGCGGGGACGGATCCGTCATCATCCGCAAACGCGTGCAGGGGAAGAATGCATCGTGGGCCTCCGGCGTCGACGCGGGCATCGCGCCGGGCGTCTGGCACGTGGTCAGACTGGAAGTCCTGGGCAACACGGCGAACGCATTTCTCGACGGGAAGCTGGTCTACTCGGTGGTCGATAGCGATCCGCTCGTCGCGGGCACCGCAGCCCTTGGCACCTTCGGCGCGACCATCGAAGTCGATCGGATCTTCCTGGCGCAGCCCTGAGCCCTGAGCTTCCCACGCCCCTCCGCAACTACTGCGGCTTCTTTCGGATGCCGAGCAGCTGGTTGAGCGAACCAGACGAGAAGCCGGCCAGATCCAACGCCACGAAGGTGAAGCCAAGCTCGCGGCCCAGTTTCAAGATGGCACCGCGAATCTCGGGCTCGACGGCACGGGCCAGCGCGTCCTGTTCCAGCTCGAGACGCGCGATCTCGCCATGCCAGCGCGCGCGCACCTGACGGAAACCGAGGGCGCGCAGCCCGTCTTCAAGCCGATCGACCTGGTGCAAGCGCTCGGGGGTGATCTCGGTGCCGTAGGGAAAACGCGACGACAGGCAAGCCAACTGCGGCTTGTCCCAGGTCACGAGCCCCAGCTCTTTCGATAGCTCGCGCACCTCGGCCTTGGACATCAAGGCGTCCACCAGGGGCTGGCGCGCGCCATGATCCTTGGCGGCTTGCAGGCCGGGCCGGTAGTCGCCGAGATCGTCGGTGTTGGTGCCGAGCAAGATCTCGTGCATCCCCAGACGATCGGCCAACGGCTTGGCGAGGTCGAGCAGCTCGTCCTTGCAGTAGTAGCAGCGATCTTTGGGATTCATGCGGAACTCGTCACGGGACAGCTCGTGCGATTCGGTCACCTCGGTGCGGGCGCCGATCTGCGCGGCCAGATCCAGCGCCGCCTTGCGTTCGCTGGCGGCCATGGTGGGGGAAAGCGCCACCATGGCGACACAGCGCGGGCCGAGAACCTCGTGCGCGACCTTGAGCAGTAGGGTCGAGTCGACGCCGCCCGAGTAGCAGACCAGGGCCGAACCGCAGTCCGCGATCAATCCGCGCAAACGCGCATGCTTTTCAGCGAGGGTCATTGCCCTCCTATATAGCGCACTTCAATGTCGGGGTAGGGGCGGGTTTCAAACCCGCCCCACTAGGCTGCCGCCTCTGTCAACGCGTCGCCGTGGTGGAAGGGCGCCAGGACCGTGAACAGAATCGAGGGCGCCGCCGCGAGCAGCACGATGATGAAGTAGGTCTGGTAACCGACCGCCTGCTGAATGTAGCCGCTGACCGCACCCGTCACCGTCATGCACAAGCTCAGGCCGAAGCCGGTTGCGAATGCATAGTGCGCCATGCGGTACGGCCCCGGCGCGATCTGCTGCATCATGTACACCATGTGACCGACGGCGCCGATGCCCCAGCCCAGCTTCTCGATGCAGAAGATGAGGCCGATGATGTAGACGCTTTCGGGCTGAAACCAGCCCAGGTACAGAAACGTCACGTTGGGCACGTTGAGAAACAGGCACAGGATGAGCAGCGAACGCTTGAGGCCGCGCTTGGCCACGAACCAGCCGCCGGCCAGCGAGCCGACGATGAACGCCGCGGTGGCGATGCCGTTCAGAATGCCGAGCTTGCTGTTGTCGAGCCCAAGCCCTCCGTGGGCTCGCGTGTCGAGCAGGAACAGCGTCGAGACCTTGTCGAGCAAACCAAGCCCGAAGCGATAGAAGAAGGCGAAGCCAATCAGCTTCCACACGTCCTTCTTTTGGAAGAAGGTCGCGAACACACGGCCGAACAGAACCACGCCATCGCGCAGCGTCTTCGGTGCATCGGCGGCCTTGGACCCCTGCGGCAGGAAGGCCGTGTGCCACAGGGCCATGCCCGCCATGAGCGCGCCGAGCACGATGAAGGTGACGAGCCAGGCCGAGGTGTAGGCGGACACCGGCGGCTTGACGGCACCGCCGGTTTCGCCGGCCAGCTTGCCCACGAGCAACACCAGCGCGCTGCCGGCCACGATGGGACCGATGCTCCAGCTCATGCTCTGCACGCCCGAGAAGGCGGCCATGTGCTTGTTGCTCAGGGTCGTCACGTACACGCCGTCGGTCACTAGATCCTGCGTGGCACCGGCCAGCGCGGCCACCATCAGCAGCACCACCGCGGGCACGATGAAGGCGGGCATCTTCAGCGCGGCGGCCAGCGCCAAGAACACGCCAGCCAGGACGAGCTGCATAAGCACCACGAAGAACTTCTTGGTCTTGCCCAGCTCGAGCAGCGGCGCCCACAGCGGCTTGAAGGTGAAGGCAAACCCGGTCAAGCTGGAGTACAAGGCCGACTGCTCGTTGGAGAGCCCAAGGTTCGCGAACATGATGTTCGCCGCCGTGGTGACCATGGTGTACACGGTCCCCATGGCGAAATAGCTGGTGGGCACCCAGAGGATGGGGTTCTTGTAGCTCGGCTTGAGGTCTTCGTTCATGGCTTGAAGGCGGCGATGATACGCGGTTGCGTAGCTTCAACAAGTCCCCTGTTTGCGCGGACCGCGGGCAGGCTCGACGACGACCTGCGACCTCGTGGCGACCTTGCCCAACGCGCGTTACGCACCAGACGGTTGCTCGACATGCGCGATCCGCCGCGGTGTGACTGCGAGCACCCGATCTTCCCCTCTGACGCCCTCGGGAATCAAATGCCGGGAGAATTGTCCGCCGCAGGCTGCTAGCTTCTATATCTGGTGTTTTCGTGCGCTTTTGGTAGCATGCCCCCGATTTGGCTGGCCCCCCAACTGACGAGGTTCTCATGAAAATGTCATTCCGTGGTCTCTCGACTCTGATGATCGGAGCTGCACTCGTAATGTTTGCGTTCCTGTCACCCAACTGCTCGCCGACTGGCGGTACCTACACCGGCGACGGTGGCAGCAGCGGGAATGGCGACGGCGGCAACAACGGGAACGGCGGCACCAGCAGCGGCAATGGCGGTACCACCAGCAAAGGCGGTACCACCGGCGAGGGTGGCACCACCGGCGACGGCGGCACCACCGGCGACGGCGGCACCACGTCCAAGGGCGGCACCACCGGCAAGGGTGGCTCTGATAGCGGCGGCACCACCGCCAAGGGCGGAAGCACCGGCAACGGTGGGACCTCCAGCAGCGGCGGCGGCACAAGCAACGGCGGCACCACCACCAGCAACGGCGGCACCACAGGAGGAGGAGGCACCACCACCCCCCCCAGCTCGGGAGGTTCTGGCGGCGGTTCTACGAGCGCGCGACAGTGCTCGCCCACCACTGCTACCACTCCCGCCGTTACCAGCACCGGTGGTCTGGCGTGTCCAGGCGGTTTGTGCACGGTCGGAACCTATAGTGGATATCTCTACGTGTACGCCGATGGGGCTCCGTCAAAGGTTTGCGCATCGACCGATAGCCTGTGCGCAAGCGGCAGCACCGGGGTTGCCGATGCGAAGGGAACGATTTGGGGAGCAGGTGTCGGATTCAATCTGGACAAGTCAGCCACGCCAGCAGCGGTACAACTTTCTGGAACGGGCATGACCTACGCCTTGAGCGCCATGCCAGCCCAGGGAATGCGCGCACAGGTCAGCGTTGCAAGTACCGACTACTGCGTAAAGCTTGCCACTGCATCTGGGACGGTAGCGTGGACCGATTTCAATACGGCCTGTTGGGACGACTCGGGCACGAAGCTTGCGGGAGCACCGAATACGCCGCACGTCGGTTTCCAGGTCACTGCAGCGGCGACCGCCGGGGACTTCGATTTCTGCGTCACAGCAGTCAGTTTCCAGTAACGCGAGGACGCCAAGCAGTCGCTCCGAAAAGGGGCCGCGCGATTTGCATCAATTGCATGGCTGCGGAAGCCATGGACCGCCGTAGTTTAGATTGCGGGTCATGGTGCGCTCCTCCTGCCAGGTGAAGATTTTCGCCAGGTCATCGCCGCGTTGAAGAGGCCGGTGCGCGTCGAGAGAATTCATAGGCTCTCGGGCGAAGCGTCGGTTGTAGTCCTCCATGAACTCCGGCAGGAACGCGTTGCCGTCGGCCATGTTCGAGATGCCGCGGAGGCGAAGCTCCTTCACCAGCCGATCTTGGAGCGTCTTGTTCATCCGCTCGACGCGCCCCTTGGCCTGCGGCGTGTTGGCGCAAATGATGTCGATGTTGAGCGCTCCGAGGGCGCGACCGAACTGGGTGACACCGCCGCCAACTCCGCTCGTTCCTTCCTTGCTGACGCGAAAGATGCTGTGTTTGTCGCTGTAGAACGCCACCGGCTTGCCGTGGCGCCCCAGGTACGACACCGTCGAGTCGAAGTAATCGAAGGCCGACTCGGACTTACACAAAGCGAAGCTCCATCAGCCGTCCCGTCGCATCGTCCACGTAGACCAGCAACGTGCAGCGGTCCGCGCGCTCCTCGAACCACTCGTGGTCGCATCCGTCGATCTGCACGAGCTCACCCAGACATTGGCGGCGGTGCCGCGGTTGATGGGCGCGCGAGGCCCGCGCGGTGCGGGTGAGCCAGATGCCGGCTTCGGTGAGCCACTTGCGGATGGTCTCCCGGCCAACGTGGATGCCGTGCAACTCGACGAGCTTCTCGTGCGCCAGCGTCGGCCCGAAGTCCGCGTAGCGCTCGCGCACCAGCGCGACCACCTGGTCCTTGACGTCAGACGCCAGCCTCCGATTGCTCGGCCGCCCGCGCTTGCGCGACGCCAGGCCCGAGAGCCCATCGTCCTTGAACAGCCGGCACAGACGCTTCACCTGTCGCACGCTGAGGCCCATCAGCGCTGCTGCCTTGGGCTGTGTCAGCCGCTTCTCACGCACCCGACGTATCAGATCGCCTCGATCGATTTCGCTCGCGGACATCGTGGTCAATCCCTTCGGCATGAGTCCGCCCACGAGAGCGCGCACCGCGTCTCAAAGGGGACATTTCTACTTGGGCCGAAAGGGACATTTGAACTTGGGCGCTACATTTCAGTTTCCGGCGAGAAACATTACGTCAACTACAAAAACCCACACGTCAGTCTGGGCCAAGTTCTCCCCTATACCCAGGGGATGAGCGGGAGGAATTCGCCTCTTGGCAAGGAATCGCCGCCGAAGCACAATGCCCTCCATGCCTAGACTTGGCCTTCTAATAGCCGTGCCTTTGATTCTCCTGGCCACACCGTCCGCGCACGCGGCGGGCAAGGAATCCAAGGAGCGCGCGGCGAGAAAGGCCTGCCTGTCCGGCGACTACGCCAAGGGCGTCGAGATCCTGTCGGATCTCTTCATCGACACCAAGGACGCCAACTACATCTTCAACCAGGCGCGCTGCTTCGAGCAGAACAACCGCTGCGAGGAGGCGGTCAGCCGCTTCCGCGAGTACCTGCGCAAGGCGAGTGGCCTTGCCCCGGAAGACAAAGCCGACACGGAAAAGCACATTGCGGACTGCCAGGCGCTGATCGGTCAAAAGCCAGCGTCCGAGAGTAAGGCTACTCCGAAGGTCGAGGCGCCGCTGGCGGCGGTCGCGCCCGCACCTTCTACCGCGACTCCAAATCAGCCCATGGCCACTCTGCCAGTCGTAGCACCTAGGCCCGAGCAAGTCGTCGTGGCCACCGCCACACCACCCGCGGCCAGTCCGGGTCGCGGCCTTCGCGTCGCGGGCATTGCCTGCGGAGTAGTTGGATTGGGCTCTGTTGGTACCGCCATCTACTACTACACTCAGGCAAAGTCCTATTCGGACAAGGTTTCGGGTCAAACGATCCCCAACCCCTCCGACGAGAGCGCAGGAAAGCGTGCCCAGAGCATGCAGTGGGTGTTCTACGGCGCGGGTGCCGCAGCCATCGCCACGGGAACCGTGTTGTATGTGCTGGGCTGGCCAGCGGCCGACCCGGGCCGCACCGTCGCCGGGGTTGCGCCTATTTGGGGACCGGGCCTGGCGGGGATTTCTGCGCAAGGAACTTTCTAATGCGATACCCAATCTCGACGTGTGCCCTGCTCGCCGTCTCGCTGGCTGCGGCCTGTGGCTACGACCCGCATCCGAAGAATGGAGCGGTGAACCCAGACGGCAGCGGCAACGCAGGTCTTGGCGAATCCGGCGAGGGCGGCAACGCTGGTGCGGGGGACTCTCGACCTGGCGACCGCGCGGCGGACAGCCCCTCGCAAGTCCTGCCCATTGCGATCGACGGTGGCAGCGGCGTGGGTAGTGCCGGAAACTCGGGTTCCGATGGAAGAGGTGTGGTGGTCAGTTCTGGTGGAGCTGTCGGGGCAGGCGGCGTGGCCGCGCTGGATGCGCCCATTGCGACAGATGGAGATCTCGCCACAGGTGACGGCGCCCGCGGTCCTGGTGGCAGCGGGGGCGTTGGCGGAACACGTAGCGACGTCGGCGTTTCGACCTACCAAGTATCGGGAGCGGTTCAGGGAGGTCCCACTAACGCGGGCATCACGGCGAGCTCAGGTGACCCGAACGCAATCTGCAGCGGCAACTCGTGCCAAATTCCATCCGGAGGCGCCGTTGTCCTCACCGCCCCGAGCATCGCCGATTACTACTTCGATTCCTGGACAGGTACAGTAGGCTGTGCATCGACGAGCCTGACCTTGGTACTTTCAAATATAGCTGCCGACACGAGGTGCGTAGCGCAGTACAAGGCCACGTACATGGTCGGGGTCACGGTCACGGGCGGCCCGGCGGGCACGACTATCACACCAACGTCCTCAACCCCAGGCTCAGTCTGCGCCGTCGGCAGTTGCCGCATTCCAAGTGGTGGAGCTGTAAGCGCCAGCGCACCATCTTTGACGGATTGGTTTTTCAATGGGTGGAGCGGGAGTATGGTCGAGTCAGCCTCGACGGTGACCGTCACGAATATTGTCGGCGACTCCACTTTCCTTGCGACGTATATCAACCAACGAACAGTATCCTGCACCGACCAACCACCAACCGGTGCGACCACTTCCAGCACGCCGAACGTGACTTCCTCCTACACGACCGCTGGCGGGTGGTCGTTGCCAGCACTTTGCCCTTGGACGTGCAATCCAGACTATTGCAACACGGGGACTGCCTGCGCCGCCACCTATCTCGACCAGATCGCCTTCACGCGCAACACGGCGAACATGTGGTTCGGGGGAGATGATCGAAGTGGCATCGGTCCCCGGTCCGTTGGCGCCGGACAAGGGGTAACCCCAACGACCACAGTTACCATGGACCGATTCGGATTCAACTTTCAGGGTGCATTCACCTGCGCGTCAACTGGGGCCGTGAGTAGTCAGCCGAACGTTCTGGAGCTCGATCAACGCGACGGGAACGGAGTCATTCAGGCGACCTACACCACCACCCTCGCCCCCGCCTTCCAAGGCGGCTGGGTCTATTGGGACACTGCGAGCACCAAGCTCAGTGCAGGCAGCCTGTACATTTTCACATCCTTTCTTACCACCGCGTTTACGTGGCCAGTAAATACCGGAATCTTTGGAGATAGTAGCGCTCCATACGCAGGTGGAAGCGGTTACAGCGGTCAGGTCACATCTGGCGACCTCAAGTCGTGGACGTCTTGGGGAACTCACCCATGGGACTTTGACTTTCGCGTTCAGATGCAAAATCCCGCGTGCAGCGATTGAGATAGGCAGGGCTAACTCACACTTGGCAAGGAATTACCGCAAACACCAACCATGACGGCCACGCGTAGGCTAGGCTGGGTATTCGATAGCGTCGGGGGCGTTGCCATCGCGACCGAAGCCGTGCCGTGCCTACTAAGCTGGCGATCAGAGGATGATCGGCGCACATCCACGGCCGGGATTGCTCCGCCCTTGCGGCCGACCGTGCTGGGGATTTCCGCACAAGGAGTTTTCTGATGCAAACTCGCGTTTCGACGAGTGCCCTGTTTGCAGTGTCGTTGGCAGCGGCCTGTGGATATAACCCACATCCGGAAAGCGGAGATCTGTCGGGCAGGAGCGATGTCGGCGATGATTCCGCCGAATACGACGCTCGCGCCAGTGAAGTCAGCCCGGCTGAAACCTACGATGCGGCGTTAGACAAGCCCGCAGACTTGCCGGCGGTGGTATTGGAGGTAGGTGGCGACACAAATGCTGGCGGGAATTTTGGCACTGGGGGAGCAGGTGATGCCCAAGGCGCGATTGGAACTGGTGGAGTTCAAGATGGGGGCGGAGCCGCCGGAGAACCAGATGCGCCAATTGCGACCGGCGGAACCAGCGGCGTCGGCGGAAGTGCTGGCACAGATGCTGCCGCCGAGATAGACGCATTCGGCGAAGCTGGAGGCAGCGGCGGTATCACTCCAACTGGGGGAACCGTCGAAACAACCGGAGGATCTGTCGGATCCGGTGGAGGTGGTGCCGGTGGAATGACGGCAGCGTGCCTAGGCGCATCAAGCAAGTGTTCGGGGAACAGCGTGATGACGTGCGCGAATGGGCAGTGGAGTGTTGCAGTCGCTTGCGGACCACGTCAGACGTGCGGCGGACCGGCTGCGGCTGTCGAATGCGTGTGCAATGAGGATCCTATTTGCGGTTCGCTAGGCAACACGTGCGCAACTGAATCTACGCTCGCAACCTGCGCGCAAGACAAAGACGGATGCCTCTTCGCCGCATCGGAGACAACCTGCACCAATGGAGCATGCACTGGCTCGATGGACGCGGCATCGTGCTGTGTGGGCGCATGTACGGTTGGGAAGACTTGTCTATCGAGCACGAGTTTCCAGACCTGCGCCATTGCGGCCACTGGCTGTACCATCGCCACGACTACTATAACTTGCTCGACCGGGCTGGTTTGTGAGCGCAATCCGCCGTCCGACTGTTTGGATCCCAATTGGGCTGAGTGGCCGGTGCCAAATAGCCAAATGGACGTGAACGCAGGCGCGCCAAATCTGGAAAGCTACATCGACAACGGGGACGGAACGGTCATTGACAGCGTCACGGGACTGACGTGGCAACAAGCGGTGCCATCAACCACGTACGGCCAGGATCAGGCGATTGCCTACTGCACGACCCTGTCACTTGCCGGCCACAACGACTGGCGCCTCCCGTCGCAAATCGAGCTTGAATCTATCGTGGATTTTGGGGTCGACAGTCCCAGCATCAATGGCACGTACTTTCCCGCGACACCGTCAGCCTACTTCTGGTCTTCGTCTCCCGTGTCTGATACGCCTGGCAGTGCTTGGCTCGTTGACTTCAGCTCCGGCTCCACGGCCTTTGGCTCAAGCAGCGGTTACAATCTCCACGTCCGCTGCGTGCGATAATAGTGCACATTGTTGTGGTACCTCACATTTTCCGTCCCCTGAGTTTGAATAGGAGAACTCCCAATGAAAGCCGCCGTCATCCATCTTCTTGGATTCACCGCTGTCGTTGTAATTGCCTCTCAAAGGCCAGTGGACGCCAATACCCCCGCCGGCCATTACGTGGTCACGGCTGGGAATGGAACCGAGACCGGAACGGTCTACGATGTCAAGAGCAAATTGATCTGGCAACAGATGGTGCCGACTTCGACATACACGTGGGACACTGCCCAAACATACTGCTCCGGTGTCGGGGCAAGCCTAGGAGGCGTAGGATGGCGCCTCCCGACAGTCAAAGAGTTGCAATCGATTGTCGATCTTTCCCAAGCGGCTTACCCCTTCATTGACCCAAGCGCCTTTCCATCGACACCTTCTGCCACGTTCTGGTCCGCGACCCTGGCTTACGGATCTGGCGCGTCATATGCTTGGGTCGTCAACTTCGACAGAGGGTTTACGACCTACAACAGCGTATCCGGCACAAACAATGTTCGCTGTGTGAGGTGACGACCAGACCCCCTTCCCGCACAAGCATGATTCCTAGCAACGGGCCAAGTCCTCCGGGAAGCCCGCACCAAGGGTGCCTTCCGACGTCCGGGAAGACCACAGAAAGCTACGACTTCACCGAGAGTAACTACAGTACAAGGTAGCGCATCGAGGTAGTCCATCGACAGTGATCACAAGAAAGCGGAGGCCACACCGAGGAGCATAGGCATCATGGCATCATGGAAGTATGGCGTCCAGGTTAAAGTCACGGCGCGCCACGAGAGACTCAGCCGTGAAACGCCGCGGGCTGCGGGCCTTCGACCTCATGCAGGATAGCCGCGGCGGGTGGAGCATCGCCGGTCTGGGTGCCTTCGCGTCGGGTGTGCCCGACCTGGGTTCGGACAAACGACGCCTTGATGGGTTCGGCGTACGTTGACGCCAGTACTCCTCGACACCGGTTGCATCATGGCTTTGCTCGACGCTCTGACAAGATGAGGGGACCGTGATTCGTTGCCTAGCATTCATCGGCTGTTTGGGACTGGTCGGACTTGGCGCAAGCGAGGTCGGCGTGAGCGGACCTAGTACTGGTGGCGGATCGTCCCCTGTTGCGGGCAGAGCTGATGAAGCGAAGGCGGAGAAAATAGACGGCCAAGAGTGGCCTCACCTCGCCTCGGGAGTCTGGCAGTTGACCAATACTGTGACCACTGACAGGCAGAAGGCCAAGACCTCGACGCTGAAGTCGGAAGCATGCACGGATCCAAGCTGGCTGTTCGCAACGTACTTTGGGCCAGGAACCGTGGAGCGTGAGGGATGCCAGTTCAACTCGTGGCAAACCGCCACGACCCGCTACCGAATCGAGACCGCCTGCATGGTTCGGCGGGTGGGAGTGGCTCGCATGAAGGGTGCGATCGTCGTCGAGACCCCTCGCGATTTCCGCATGGAGGCGGAGTTACTCGAGGGAAGGAAACACATCCAAATTGCTCAGGTCGGAAAATGGAAGTCTAACTGTACCCATTAGCTTTGGAGAAGAGCGGCTCTCGGGAGCCACCTGTGCGCAGGTCGGGCGGGCGCGATTGCTTACGGTTAAGATCCAGGCTGCACCCTATCCGACGGCCATGCTGGTCAGATAGACGTGCACGTCGGCCAGCCCTGGACCAGCCCCTGCCGCATCCGGCGTTCGCGCCGGATGCCTCTTGCGCGCGCTCGTTGCGGTGGCATGGATTGCCTTTCTGATTTACAATCCATGCCGTGATTCGTCGGGACCTCGATGTAGTCTTGAGACGGGCCGCTGGGCAGTATCCAGTGGTGACCCTGACCGGGCCGCGCCAGTCGGGCAAGACCACGCTTTGCCGTGCGACCTTTCCCCGCAAACCCTACGTGTCGCTGGAGCCCATGGACCGACAAGAGTACGCCCGGCGCGATCCGCGGGGGTTCCTGGCCGAATATCCTGCCGGAGCCATCTTCGACGAGATCCAGAACGTCCCTGAGCTGACTGGCTTTCTCCAGGAGGAGGTGGATGCGCGCCCGGGACCAGGACGCTTCATCCTGACGGGCTCGCAGCAGCTCGGTCTCTTGCATGCGGTCAGCCAATCCCTGGCTGGGCGCACAGCCGTACACCATCTGCTCGCACCCGGGCTGGCGGAGCTGCGCCGCTTCCGCAAACCTATCGATGATCTGATGTCCGTGCTATGGACCGGCGCCTATCCACGCATCCATGACCAGCAGATCCCTGCCGACCGTTGGCTGGCCGACTACGTGGCGACCTACTTGCAACGGGATGTACGACAGGTGCTCAACGTGGTGGACCTCTTGGCCTTCACCACCTTCCTGCGCCTGGCCGCGGGAAGGACCGGGCAAGAGCTCAACCTCTCGACCTTGGGAGCTGACGCCGGCATCAGTCACAACACTGCGCGGTCATGGCTGTCGGTGCTCGAGGCCAGCTTCATCTGTTTTCGTATCCCGGCCTGGCACACCAATCTGCGCAAGCAGGCAGTCAAGGCGCCCAAGCTGCACTTCTATGACAGCGGCCTGGTCTGCCACCTGCTTGGCATCCGAAAGCCCGACGAGCTCCTGCACCACCCCATGCGCGGTGCGATCTTCGAAAGTTGGGTGGCAGCCGAAGTGGTGAAAACGCACGTGCATCGGGGAGAGGAACCTCGTCTTTACCATTTTCGCGATGCGAAAGGTCTGGAAGTGGACCTGGTGCTCGACGGTGCCACCAAGCTTCAATTGATCGAGTGCAAGTCAGCACGAACCATCAATGACGACTTCTTCTTCGGTCTACGCCGCCTCGCCGAGTCGGCAAGCTCCAAGGAACGGCCGGTGGAGTCGATTCTCGTCTACGGCGGGGGCGAGGGCCAGCGACGAAGCGATGCCCGCGTGATCCCCTGGGCCCGCCTGGATCGCGAAACATGGAGCTCGTCCGACCGTCCGAAACGCTAGAGCGGTTCCAGTCGCGCCAGCACCGAGGCCAGGTTCTCGCGCCAGTCGGGCATGGGACCGAGCAGCGTTTCGGTCTTGCCGAGATCGAGCACGCTGTAAGCGGGACGGGGTGCCGGGCGCGGGAACTCGGCGGTGGTGCACGGTTCGATGGTGCACGCGCGCCCGAGGTTCTTGGCGATGGCCACCGTGAATTCGTACCAGGTGCACTCGCCGCCGTCGGTGACGTGGTAGGTGCCGGTGGCGCCGCGATCGAGCAAGGCTAGCGTGGTCTTGGCCAGGTGCTCGGCGCTGGTGGGCCGTCCGCGTTGATCGTGCACGACTTTCAAGGCGGGTCTGTCACGCGTGAGCTTGGCCATGGTGCGCACGAAGTTGTTGGCCCAGGGCGCGTAAAGCCAGCTGGTGCGCACGATGAGATGCTGTACACCGCTGCCGCGAATCGCGTCCTCACCCGCCGCCTTGGTGCGGCCGTAGGCACCGAGTGGCTGCAAGGGCGCGTCCACGGGGTACGGCCTGTCCGCGTTGCCAGCGAACACGTAGTCGGTGCTGAAGTGAACCAGGGGAATGCCCGCGCGCTTGCTCGCCTCGGCCAGCACGCCCGGCGCGGTGGCGTTGGCGCGCATGGCGTCCTGCTCATGCTCCTCGGCGCCGTCGACGTTGGTGTAGGCCGCACAATTGACGAGCGCGCTCCATGGCTTGCGAAAGATTGCCGCCACCTGGGCCGGCTCGCTGGCGTCGAAGTCGGGCAAGTCGAAGCCCTGGTAGGCGCGGGCGGCACGCTCGAAGAGCCCGCGAAAGGCGCGGCCGAGCATGCCGCGATCGCCGACGAGCAGGATGGGTTGAACAGCGGGTGCGCTCATGAGCTAGCCATGGTAGCGCGGCAGACGCGCGGGATCGAGGTCGGCCAGGCAAGGTAAGGCCGCGTCCTTGGCCGAGAGCTGTGGCGCGGCCACCGGCCACGAAATAGCGAGCGCGGGATCGTTCCACGCCACGCCCAGCTCGTCGGCGACCGAATAGAGCGCCGTGCATTTGTAGGCGAACATGGCCGTCTCGCTGGTCACGCAAAAACCATGGGCGAAACCTGGTGGGATCCAAAGTTGACGGTGATCCGCGCTGGAAAGCAGGGCGCCCGTCCACTTGCCGAAATTGGGCGATCCGACGCGCGCGTCGACCGCGACATCGAATACCTCGCCGTCAAGGACGTAGACCAACTTGCCCTGAGCGTTCGGGTGTTGCAGGTGCAGTCCGCGCAAGATCCCGCGCGCCGAGCGCGACAAATTGTCCTGCACGAAACCGAGCTCGATGCCGGCCGCCGCGTAGCGCTTCTCGTGCCAAGTTTCGAGAAAATAGCCGCGGGCGTCGCCGAAGCGTTTGGGCTCGACGAGCAAGACTTCGGGCAAGCTCATGCTGGTGATCTTCACTGCGGGCCTCTCTCGGCGAGTTGCAAAAGGTATTGTCCGTAACCGGTCTTGGCCAGTGGCCGCGCAAGGTCGTTCAATCGCGCCACGTCGATCCAGCCCTTGGCGAAGGCTATTTCCTCCGGGCAGGACACCATCAGGCCCTGCCGAGCCTGAATGGTCTGGATGAACTGCGCTGCCTGCAGCAACGAATCGTGGGTGCCGGTGTCGAGCCAAGCCACCCCGCGGCCCATCTTTTCGAGAAAGAGCTGGCCGCGCTCCAGATAGAGGCGGTTGAGGTCGGTGATTTCCAGCTCGCCGCGTGCGCTGGGTTTGAGCGATTCCGCCAGGCCCACCACCTGGCTGTCGTAAAGGTAAAGGCCCGTCACCGCATAGTTGCTCCTCGGCTGCTGCGGCTTCTCCTCCAGGCCGAGCACGCGCCCATCGCCGTCGAGCTCGGCCACGCCGTAGGCCTCGGGGTTTTGCACGAAGTAGCCGAACACGGTGGCGCCCGTCGCTCGCTGCCCGGCCTTCTTGATCAAGGACGGCAGGCCGTGTCCGTAGAAGATGTTGTCGCCCAGAACCAGCGCGCAGGGTTCGCCGGCGATGAACTCGCGGCCAATCAAGAAGGCCTGGGCCAGGCCGTCGGGGCTGGGTTGCACGGCGTAGCGGATGGCAAGGCCCCACTGCGCGCCGTCGCCGAGCAGCTTGCGAAACGGCGCCTGGTCATCCGGCGTGGTGATGACCAGCACGTCGCGAATCCCGGCCAGCATGAGCACCGACAGCGGGTAATAGATCATGGGCTTGTCGTAGACCGGTACCAGCTGCTTGCTGAGCGCGCGGGTAATGGGGTGCAGCCGCGTGCCCGAGCCGCCTGCGAGAATGATGCCCTTCGTGATCATGTCTAGCGGCCTCCATAGTTCTGTTCGATCCACTGCCGGTATTCGCCGGTGCGCACGCTGGCCACCCAGTCGCGATTGCCCAAGTACCAACGCACGGTCTTGCGCATCCCGGTGGCGAAGGTTTCTTGCGGCTTCCAGTGAAGCTCGCGTTCGATCTTGCCCGCGTCGATGGCGTAGCGCAGATCGTGGCCCGGACGATCCTTGACGTAGGTGACCAGGCCGAGCAGCTCGGCCTCGCTGGCGGAGGTCTCCTGCGCGACGATGGCGCACAGTTGCTTGACCACATCGATGTTGCGCTGCTCACTGCGGCCGCCGATGTTGTAGGTTTCGCCGGGCTTTCCGTGCAAGACCACCGTCCAGATGGCCTCGCAATGGTCGCCGACGTAGAGCCAGTCACGCACGTTCTCGCCCTTGCCATACACGGGCAGGGGCTTGCGCTCGAGCAGATTCTGGATCATCAGGGGGATGAGCTTTTCGGGAAACTGCAGCGGCCCGTAGTTGTTCGAGCAGTTGGTGAGCTTGACGGGAATGCCGAAGGTGCGGCCCCAGGCGCGCACCAGGTGGTCGCTGGCGGCCTTGGATGCCGAATAGGGACTCGATGGGTCGTATTTCGTTTCCTCGGTGAAGAGTCCCTCGGCGCCGAGAGAGCCGTAGACCTCGTCGGTGGACACGTGGTGGAAGAGGCCCTGGCCCGGTTTCCAGGCCTCGCGGCAGGCTTCGAGAAGGTTGAAGGTTCCCTCGATGTTGGTGCGCAGGAACGGCCGTGGCCCGGCGATGGATCGGTCCACGTGGCTCTCGGCCGCAAAGTGGATCACCACCTCGGGCTGGTGCTTGGCCAAGGCCGCGCGCACCGCCTCGAAATCGACCAAATCGGCGCGCACGAAGGCATAGTTCGCGTGCCCTTCCAGGTCGGCCAGGCTGCGCGGGTTCGCGGCATAGGTCAGGGCGTCCAGGTTGATGAAGAGGTGCTCGGGGTGGCGCGGAACCAGCAGGTTCAGAAAATTCGCGCCGATGAATCCGGCGCCACCGGTGACGAGTATTCTCATGTGATTTCCGGGCGGAACCATACCTCAATCGCGCCAAATTCCCCAGCGAAGCGCCGAGCCCAAGCAGCCGGTCTTGGAAGTAGGCCGAGCCGTTCGGAGTGGGCGAAACGACCGCAGCTCAGAAGCTGGCTTGTAGCTGGGCCGTGAACAAGTCGTTGTTCGCCTTGTTGCTCCCCTGCTCGGACGGGTGCTCATAGATGAGCGACGCCTTCAGGTTGGGCGAGACGTAGCCGAGCACGCCGCCGCCGTAGGTGATGACGCGATCCACTGTTGCGGTCGCGACGGTGCTCGCACATTTCACACTGTCGTAGGAGCCCTGCAAGAGCGGATCGTAGCCGTCGACACGCACGACGGCCCCGAGGTACTTGCCGATGTTCTGGGCCGCGATGAGGCTCCATCCCCAGCCGATGCGGTCCTGACAGCTCGACGCAGGCACTCCGTTGTAGTCCTGGTTCTTGTCGCGGCTGTACATCGCCTCGCCGCGCAGTGCCAGGTTGCCCACGCTGGGCACGTCGATGTAGCCCTGGACGTCGGCGCCCACGCGAACCCTGGAGAACTTGAGCCACTTGGTCTTGTCAGCATTGGAGGTGTCGAGATCGTCGCTACCATACCAGCCCGAGACGCCACCCGCGACGAAGCCTTTATCGACGCCCAAGCGTCCGACGACATCCTTGTAGTTGTTGGAATCCAAGGTCCCGAAGGACGCGTCCTGCGTGCCATTGCCGTTGACGACAGCGATCTGGAAACGAAGGACAGCGTACCTTCCCTGGATCTTGAGACCGCGGTCGCGCTCGCCCGGGAAGTAGCTCAGGATGAAGCGCGAGCGCTCGGGCATTTCGCGCACGACGTCCGATTGCTGCAATTCATAGCCGAACGGATATTTGAATTGCCCGACCGAAATGCGCAGGTGCAGAGGCGTCCACGTGTCGATGAAGGCCGCTTCGAGATCCTTGGCCGCAAGGCTCGCGCCGGCAGCATCGATTTGCGCCACCAACTCGGCGTTGCTGGCGTTGTAGACGGTGATGAAACGTGCACGCTTGACGTAGAAATAGTCCTTGCTACCGGTCGAGCCCGCGCTCGTCGATCCGATCTCGGGGAACTTCCAGCCATTGCTCGCATCCTGGTGCCATTCGTAGCGCCCTTGCACGTATCCGCTCAGCTTGAGCTTCGAAAGCTCGTCCACCTTGGCCTCATTCGCGGCCGCGGCGGCTTCGACCTTCTTCAGCTTGGCTTCCAGAGCCGCCACCCTCGCCGCCAAAACAGGATCGCCAGCGGCTGGCGGAGGGGCGGGCGCGGCTTCCGCTGCGGGGCTGGGCGAAGCCGATGCGGACGGCGCTTCCGCGGAGGGCGCCGATTCGGCAGGGGTCTTTTCGGCCACGTCTGCCTGGGCCATAACCCGCTGGCCAAACATCGCGGTCGCTAGAAACAAGACCCTTGCCGCACTCTTGTTCATTTATGTTCTCTCTCTGTGACTGGACGCCGAGCTCCACCCGACGGGTGTAGCGGCCATCCTACCGGCAACCACGGTGTTCGTGAACGCCTGCTCTCGTGTCTCAATCACTTCGTCGTCTTAGACAGCAGGGGCGAAGCTAGGCGGCGCGCTTTTGGCGGCTCTTGTCCTCGTACATGGCCTCGTCGGCGCGAATGAAGATAGCCAGGTCGGTGGTGTCATCCACGCGGTAGGCGGCGGCGCCGAAGCTCAGTCCCACGGGGATCTCCAGGCTGCTGTTGGCACGCGCAAGCTCACCGCGGAGGCGCGCAATCAGATGGCCGGCGTCTTCGGCTCGGGTGTTGGGCAGCAACAGGGCGAACTCGTCGCCGCCAACACGGAAGGTGACGTCGCAGGCGCGCATGTTCTCCTCGAAGAAACGCGCAACCCACCTGAGCACGCGGTCGCCTGCCTCGTGGCCACGGCGGTCGTTGATCTGCTTCATGTTGTTCAAATCCACAATCACCAGGGCAAAGGGACTCTCGGGGCCACGGCGCGCGCGTGACAGTTCCTCAGACATCCGTTCTTCGAAATAGCGCCGGTTCCACAGACCGGTGAGAGCATCCCGGTAGGCCAGCTCACGCAAGGCCTGCATGGAAGCAAGGGTGCGGCGCAGCTCGGCGTTTTCGCGGAGCAGAGCGGCAACGTCCATGGGCGTGGGTTGTTGGCGTACGAGCTGGCAAGGTGTGCCCAAGTCCATGGTGGCGAACGATGCGGTTTGGAGAAAAGCGGCGGACTTCATTCTTTTGAACCTTTTGCTGGCAGATGGCTTCTGCCATAGCAAGTGCCGTGCCCAGGACCGTGCGCCGTTTCGACATTGCACCAAACCGCGCCGCTGCTTGCGCAATTTCGCGGCGGGCTGATGCGGTGACGTCTGAACCGCGCCAGAAGCCAAGATGGGACTCGAGAAGGAAACACGATTCTGACCACCTCCGCCAGAGACATGGCGCACGCATGACGCAAGACCTCTGGAGCCTCATCTGGCGAAGATTTCTCTTCGGCATCAGTCTCCCCGATCTATCCCTGTACCCGGCGCACCCGGGTTCACACCGGACGCCGAGGACGACTATTTGTAACTGCACCGCTTGGGTCAAGGTGGGCAACGCCGAGACCTTCGATGCCGCTTCCGCTCTCCCACGATCGGAAACTGATATTCTCGCGCTTGTCATGATCAGCCTGCATCCGACCGAACAGCGCGCGCTGCTCGAGCGCTTTTTGCGCTACGTCCAGCTGGATACGCAAAGCGACGAAGGTTCGTCTTCCTCTCCGTCCACGGACAAACAAAAGGACCTTGCCCGCTTGCTGGTGGATGAGCTCGAGGCTCTTGGCTGCGCGGACGCGTGGATGGCGGAATCAGGACACGTCTACGCCACGGTCCCCTCGAACCTATCGCCAGACCACGCCGCGGTCGGCAAGGTCCCCGTGCTGGGTTTTCTGGCCCACCTCGACACCTATCCCGGCACATCGGGCGCGCGGGTCCGCCCGCAGGTCGTCGAGAGCTACGCTGGCGACGACCTTGTCCTTCCCACGACGGGGGCGAAGATTTCCACCGCCAGTCAGCCCAATCTCGCCCGCTGCGTGGGACACACCCTGGTGCACACCGACGGCACCACGCTGCTCGGTGCGGACGACAAGGCCGGCATCGCCGAGATCATGACTTTGGTGGACTGGCTCTTCGCGCATCCCGAATTTCCCCGCGGCAAGTTGCGCGTGGCGTTCACGCCCGACGAGGAGATTGGCCGCGGCACCGACCGATTCGATGTGGCGGGATTCGGGGCGCACTACGCGTACACCCTGGATGGCTCCGATCTGGGCGAGGTGGAGGACGAGACCTTCAGCGCGGACGCCGCCACCATCACCATCGTCGGCCACGATGTGCACCCGGGCCAGGCCAAGAACGTGATGATCAACGCCGTGCGGGTGGCCTCGGCCATCGTCGCCGCCCTGCCCTCCGACCGACTGCCCGAGTCGACCGAGGGACGCGAGCCGTATCTGCATCCCCATTCCCTGACCGGAGACGTGGCGCGGGCGCAACTCCGACTGCTGGTGCGCGCCTTCAGCGAAAGCGAATTGCACGAGCGCGAGGGGGTCTTGCGCGCGATCGTCCGCGAGGTCGAGGCACGCTTTCCCGGTGCCCGCTTGGCCATCGAGATCAAGCCATCCTACCGCAACATGGGCGACCGCATCGCCAAGGATCCCAAGGTGCTCGACCACGCACTCGAAGCCGTGCGCCGACAGGGACTTCGGCCCGTGCGTCGCGCGGTTCGCGGCGGCACGGACGGATCGCGGCTCTCGGCCTTGGGTCTTCTGACCCCCAACCTGTTTTCCGGCGGCCAAAGCATCCACTCGGTCGAGGAATGGATCTCGCTGCAGTGGATGGCCGAAGCGGTTGGCACGTGTCTGCACCTGATCGAGGTCTGGCTGGAATCATGTGAAGCCGAATCCGCGCCCGTTGCACGCGGTCAGAAGTAGCCCAACACCTCGGCGCGCGCCTCGGTGTATCGACCGATGGCTTCGCCGACCAAACGAAGCTGGCCCCAGCGTCCAAAATTGATCCCTTGGCCAACGCTGACCACGGGCGCCCGCCGCCGGTCGCCCAGAAAATAGTAGGTGTAGCCCCCCTCGGCCTTGGTCTCACTGAATCGCCCAAGGCGTAACACCATGCCGGCGAGAGCGCCCAGCCCGATTCGGTAGTGACTATCGAAAGGCGCACCCGCTGCGAGATCCGTGGTGGCCAATAGGTAGAACAGAAAGGGAAGTCCGGCGCGCAGGGCAATGCCACCGCCCGTGCTCAAACCGCCGTAGCTGCAATCAAGACCCGCGCAACCCAGGTAATGAGCTTGCGCTCCGCCGGCGCGCACCGTCCACGCGGTCTTGGGAATCCAGCGGTCGAAGCCCGAGACCGACAGAATGTCGAGCAGCTCGAGGCGTTCCGGGAACAGCTGGTGGCTGGTGTTGTAGAAGCGAACCCTGAGCTGCATCATCTCCAATTCGGCGTCGTCGAGGTAGCCGCGCACGGGGTCCAGAAAATCGTGCAGCGCCAGGCGAATGGAGATCTCTTCGAAGAAAAGTCTCTGCGAGCCGACAAACCCACCGGCGGTTCCCAGGCGCAAGGGGCGATGACCGGTCTCGGGAGCGTCGCTCGCTGCATGCACGTCGATCGCAAGCGGCTCGATGCCGGTACGGCCGCGCAGGATGAGCAGCTCGCGCTCCTTGCGTTGGAACTCGGGCGACGGGTTCTTCGCGAGCCCCTCGCGGAAGCGCAGCAGATCGCAGGCTGCATCGAGGGTGCGCGCCTGCCGCTCTTTGGGCCAGTCGGCAATGCTCGTATTCGCTTCGCGGCCACGCTTGGCCAGTGCCTCCGCAGCCCGGATCTCGCTGCCGTTCATCGCAGACTTGCGGGTCAGGATTTGCATGCGTAGCGATGGGCGAGAGGTACGTTCGCCAACCAGGTCGGGCACGGACAACAGCACGCGCAGGGTCTCGGTGGGAATGACCGGGCCATGAAAGCGCTCGCTCACGTGCAGCTCGGGACGAGCCGCTTCGAGGAGCTCGAGGAGAAAGTAGGAGCAATTCTCCGTGACGAAGTAGTAATTGAAGTGGGTGCTGCGGGTTTCCCAGGTGTGTGCCACGAGCCGCTCGGCCTCCGCCGTAGTCAGGGAAAGCTGGTATTCCCACAGGTCTCGACTTTCGATGTTCGAGTACTCTTGGATCTTCATGTAGTAGGGCATCACGTAGAAATGGCCGGGGAAGCCCCCGAACAGACCCTTGATGGCGTACACGAAACCATTGCTGGTGTTCGTGTCGGCGGCGAAGTTCACGATGTAGTCGATCAGCTTGTTGCCCGAGCCGGTCCTGCGCGAGAGACGCAAGAACGTGTGCCCGTACATCGAGGCCGGACTGTTGATATAGGCGGAGGAATAGATCAGCGTGACCTTCTCGGGCGCGATACCCTGGCGCCAAGCCGCGAAGAGAGGGCAAGGCTGCTCGGGCAGGCGCTGGGTATCGATGGCGAGCTCCTGCTTGAGCCAGGACCAGCGGGCGGGGAACCGGCATTGGGGATGCTGCCCCGCCTCGGTCTCCTGGACCTCGTGTGTCGCCGGCGAGGCGAAGGCGGCCAACGTCGCCGCCAATTCCGCCTCGGGGTCCGATTCGCCTGCCTTGCCCGCGAGAAAGAAGCCTGGGCCGTCCGCGCTGCTGCGCCAGCCGCCGAACAGCGTGGGATGGTAGTGGAGAAGAACCTGCCACATACGGGTGCGGGCGAGTCCCCGCGCTCGCGCTTGCACTTGGAGCTCGCTTGCGTACGACGGGTTGGCGCGCGCCGGCGCGGCGAAAAGGCAGATAAGGCAGCCGCAGAGGACCGATCCACAGAAGAGAGCGTCCCGGAAGCCCGTGCGGGATCTCCGGGACGAACGATGACTTGCCCTGGGCGACTTCGCCAACTAGCGCTTGGCCAACGTCATCGACCTGCCCTCGGCCCGCGCGATGGCGCGCTCGTCGGTGCAGCTGGTGGCCAGGGTTGGCGAAGCCTTGATTTGCTGCTTGATAGTCGTAAGCATCTGGATCGGAGTCGTCGAGGTGCTCGGGACGATAACCTCGAATTTCGCCTGCGACATCTTGGCAAGCTTCGCCTTGCTCGAATCTTCGCAGCCGAGGAGGGTCGCGAAGGAGGCAAGGAACTCACCGCCGCCAGCCGCCATGTTGGCCTTGAGATCCTGGAAGTTGACCTCGGCGAACGCGGCCTGCTCGCGCTGGGCCTTGATCACCCCGCCCGCGGAACAGTTGGACGTTCCCGAGGTGATGGCGAAGGTCTGTCCGCCAATTCCATTCGTGGTAGCCGCAAGGATCTGCTTGCCGGGCGTGTTCTCCTGCCCGAAAACCAAGGCGCCCAATCCACAGCCGGCCTCCCCGTACTGCGCATGCGCCGAGCCCGCAAGTAGCATGACGAACGCCCCCACTGCGAGTGCCAGTCTCTTCATAGAATCATTCCTCCATATTTTCACGTGATCGTATTCGCGTGGCCCACCTCGGCCACCTGCACCCCACACGATGAGGTCGTGGAGTGGGATGTTGCTACAGGTGCATTCGATGCCAAATTTCTGCTCGAACAACGACGTGCCTTGCCGATGAAGCAGTGCATGTCGATGACCACAGGAGGCCTTCGCTGTTGGGGCTCCGTGCAGACGATGCCCGATGGAGGGGCATCCAGAAAACCTTGTGCGTGGTGTCATCCGCCGTGGCGGCGCCAAAAATCGGCGGGAGAAATGATGGGGTAGCGTCCCGCCAGGGCGAGCAAATCGTTGTCGCCCGTGACGAGATAGTCGGCCTTGGCGGCAAGCAAGGTACCGAGCACTGGCGCATCCTTGACGTCGTGAGGAAGTTTCTTGCCCAGGCCCTGCGGCTCGACCAACTCTGCCTCCAGGGACAGGATATCGACGAGATCTGCGAAGTCCGAGGGTTGCCACTTCAGACGATGATTCAGGCGCGGCAACACGCGGGACAGCTCGTCGAGGATGTAACGGGACAGCACCACCTCCAGTCCTCCCCGTCGCCATGCCCCGACGATTCTCCCGGGCACGCTGTCGGGGTAGGCCAACCCGGACACCAGAACGTTGGTGTCCAGAACGATGCGCAGACTTGGCAGGGATCAACCTCTTCTGGAGCGGGCACGCCTTGAACGTGCCTCGCTCCGGACCTTGGCAGCGACACCATCGATTTCCGCCAGACCTTCATCGACGGGCAGCTACCCCGTCTCGCTCGCCGCCGGTCCCACTTCCACCACGGCTGCCGCGGGTGCCTTCTTTCGCGCCGAGACGCGGTCGAGCCACAGGTAGATCACCGGGGTCGTAAGCAGGGTCACGAGCTGGGAAAGAAAGAGCCCGCCCACCATGGCGATGCCGAGTGGCCGGCGCAGCTCGGAGCCGGTGCCACCGCCCAGGGCCAACGGCAACGCGCCGAGGAGCGCGGCCATGGTGGTCATCAAGATGGGACGGAAGCGTAGCAGGCTGGCTTCGCGAATGGCCACCGCCGCGGAGGTACAGCGCGTGCGCCGCGACTCGATGGCGAAGTCGACCAGGATGATGGCGTTCTTCTTCACGATGCCGATGAGCAGGATGATGCCGATGAGCGCGATGATGCTGAACTCGATCTGGAATGCGAGAAGGGCCAGGAGCGCCCCCACGCCCGCCGACGGCAGCGTCGACAAGATGGTGATGGGATGGATCAGGCTCTCGTACAGCATGCCGAGCACGAGGTACACGGTGACGAGAGCGGCGAGAATGAGCAACGGCTGACTGTCGGTGGAGCTCTTGAAGGCCTGCGCGGTTCCCATGAAGCTGCCGCGCAGGCTGTCGGGAAAGTGCAGCTGCCCCTCGGCCTTGTGAATGAGCTCGACCGCCTCGCCGAGCGCAATGCCGGGGGCCAGGTTGAACGAGATCGTGGTGGACGGAAACTGTCCTTGGTGATTGACCGCGAGCGAAGCGCTGCCAGAGTCGAAGGTCGCGATCTCCGAGAGCGGCACCTGCGCCCCGGTGGGTGTCGATACGTAGACGCGCCGAAGGGCTTCGGGGCCGCTCTGTTGCCAACTCCTCGCCTCGAGCACCACGCGATAGTAGTTGAGCTGCGTGTACGAAACCGCGACCTGGCGCTGGCCGAAGGCATCGTAGAGCGCCTCGTCCACGGCCTGCGGCAGGATACCGTACCTGGAGGCACGCTCGCGGTCGAGGGTCACGCCGAGTTGGAGCCCGGCGGTCTGCTGGTCGGTGTTCACGTCCTTGAGCCCGGGCAGGGTGCGCAGCTTTTCCAGCACGCGCGGCGCCCATTCGTTGAGCTCGTCGAGGGTGGCGTCTTGGAGCGTGTATTGATACTGCGTGCGCGACGAGCGCCCGCCGAGGCGCAGATCCTGCACCGATTGCAGAAACAGGCGCATGCCGGGCACGCGCCCCACCTTGGGACGAAGACGGGCGATGACCTGGTCCGCGGTGGACTTGCGTCCGGGCTTGGGTCGCAGGGAGATGAACAGGGTGCCGGTATTGCCCGTCGAGGCATTGGAGGACCCAATGAAGGACACCACGTGCTCCACGTCGGGATCGGCCGACACCAGGGCGTTGACTTGTTCTTGGTAGGCCTTCATGGCCGGGAACGACACATCCTGGCTGGCCTCGGTCGAGCCCGCCAGCATGCCGGTGTCTTGCTGGGGAAAGAGGCCCTTGGGCACGACCACGTAAAGAAAGACCGTGAAGACGAGGGTGCCGATGGTAAGCGCCAGCGCGGCGACCTGGTGGCGCAAGATCCAGTCGAGAAGACGGGCGTAGATGCCCTGCAGCGCCGTGAACCCGCGCTCGGACACGCGCACGAAGCGCGAGGGCTCGTCATGGGCGGACTGGCGCAGAAGGCGCGCGGACATGGTCGGGGTCAGGGTGAGCGACACCACCGCCGACACCACGATGGCGATGCTGAGCGTGACCGAGAATTCCCGGAAGAGCCGTCCCACGAGGCCGCCCATGAGCAGGAGCGGAATGAAGACAGCGAGCAGCGACACGGTGATGGACACGATGGTGAAGCCGATCTCGCGCGCACCGAGATAGGCGGCCTCGCGCGGGGACATGCCCTGCTCCACGTGGCGCATGATGTTTTCCACCACCACGATGGCATCGTCGACCACGAAGCCGGTGGCGATGGTCAGCGCCATGAGCGACAGGTTGTCGATGCTGTAATCGAGCAGGTACATGACCGCGAAGGTTCCCGTGAGCGACAGCGGAATGGCCACGGCGGGGATCAGCGTGGCGCGCGGCCGGCGCAGAAACAGCAGCACCACCAGCACCACCAGGCCGATGCTGATGAGCAGGGTCGCCTCCACGTCGTGTACCGAGGCCCGGATGGTGTTCGCGCGGTCGAGGGCGATCTCCATTTTGATGGCCGGAGAGATCGACGTGGCCAATTGGGGCAGCAGGGCCTTGACCCGATCGATGGTGTCGAGGATGTTGGCGCCCGGCTGGCGGCGAATGATCAGCACCACGGAGCGCTTGCCGTCGAACCAGCCCGCCACCCGATCGTTCTCCACGTCGTCGAAGACCTTGGCCACGTCGCGCAGGCGGACCGCCGCACCACCGCGGTAGGCAACGATGACGTCGCGAAAGGCCTCGGCCCCGAAGAGTTGATCGTTCGACGACAGGACCAGCGTACGCTGGTCGTCGGCCAGCGCGCCCTCGGGGCTGTTGACGGTGGCTTGGGCGAGCGCCGCGCGCACGTCCACCATGCCGAGACCGAGCCCCGCCAGGGCGTCGAGATCGACCTGCGCGCGCACGGCGGGCTGTTGTCCGCCGCCCACGAAAACCTGGCCCACACCGTCGACCTGCGACACCTTCTGCGCCAAGATGGTGTTGGCCGTGTCGTAGACCTGCGCCAACGGCAGTGTGTCCGAGGACAGGGCCACGATGAGCACGGGCGCATCGGAAGGGTTGACCTTGCGGTAGGTGGGACGGCTCGGCAGGTTGGGTGGCAGCTCGCCGCCCGCTGCATTGATGGCCGCCTGCACGTCGCGCGCGGCACCCGTGATGTCGCGGTTCAGATCGAACTGCATGGTGATGCTGGTGGCGCCGAGCGAGCTGGCCGAGGTCATCTCGGTCAGCCCCGCGATGCGGCCGAAGCGACGTTCGAGCGGCGTGGCCACCGCGCTGGCCATGGTCTCGGGGCTGGCACCCGGCAGCGCGGCCTGCACGTTGATGGTGGGAAAATCCACGCGCGGCAGGGGCGCCACCGCCAGGTTGGCGTAGGCGGCCAGGCCCGCCAGGATCAGGGCGACGGCCAGCAGGGATGTGGCAATCGGACGGCGAAGGAAAGGCCCGGAGATGTTCACGCCACCGGCTCTCCCATCGTCGGTTGCGCGATCGCCGCCTGGGGATGACCTGCCCGCCGCAGATGGCGCAGGCGATCCATGGCCAGGTAGATGACGGGCGTGGTGTACAAGGTGAGCACCTGCGAGATGAGCAGCCCGCCCACGATGGCGACGCCGAGCGGACGGCGCAATTCCGCGCCCGTGCCCCGGCCGAGCGCCATGGGCAAGCCGCCGAGCAAGGCCGCCATGGTGGTCATCATGATGGGACGGAAGCGCAAGAGGCACGCCTGGTGGATGGCGCTTTCGGGATCGAGCCCCTTCTCGCGCTCGGCTTCGAGCGCGAAGTCGATCATCATGATGGCGTTCTTCTTGACGATGCCGATGAGCAGGATGATGCCGATGAGCGCGATGATGGAAAACTCGATCCTGCAGATGATGAGAGCAAGCAAGGCTCCCACGCCCGCCGACGGCAAGGTGCTGAGAATGGTGATGGGGTGGATGTAGCTCTCGTAGAGCACGCCGAGCACGATGTACATGGTGATGAGCGCGGCGAGAATGAGGATGGGCTCGTTGGCCAGCGATTCGGAAAACACTTTGGCCGTGCCTTGAAACGAGGGGTGCACGCCGGGCGGCAAGTCGAGCGACAGCATGGCGGCATCGATGGCGGAAACGGCGTCACCCAGCGCCTCGCCGGGGGCCAGGTTGAACGACAGGGTCGCGGCGGGGAACTGCCCCTGGTGCGCGATAGTCGGCGTGTGGGGCGATTGCTCGTAGTGCGCCAGCGTATCGAGCTCGACGGGATCGCCGTTGGCCGAACGCACATAGATCGAGCGCAAGGCCGCGGGATCCTGTTGAAATGCGGGCGCGACCTCCAGGACCACGCGATACAGGTTGAGCTGGGTGAAGATGGTGGAGACCTGGCGCTGGCCAAAGGCATCGTAGAGCGTGTCGTCGAGGGCCTGCGCGGTGACGCCGAGGCGCGAGGCCATGTCGCGATCGATGACCAGGGAAAGTCCGAGCGCGTTCGACTGGTGGTCGCTGGCCACGTCCTGCAGCACCGGCAACTCCTTCATGACGCCGAGCACGCGCGGCGCCCACACGTCGAGCTCGCCGGGATCGGCGTCTTCGAGCGTGAGCTGGAACTGTGTCCTGCTCGTGCGCGTGTCGACCTGGAGATCTTGCACGGATTGCAGATAGACCGCGATGCCCGAGACTTCGCGTAGGCGGGGCGCGAGTCTGGCGATGATGGCGTCGGCGTCGGCCTTGCGTAGATGCCGAGGCTTGAGGGTGATGGAGAGCCGGCCCACGTTGAGCGTGGGATTGGTACCGTCGGCGCCGATGAAGGACGCCACCGCCTGCACGTCGGGATCGGTGAGAATGACGTCCGCAGCCGCGCGCTGGCGGTCCATCATGGCGGGAAATGAAATGGACGGCGACGCTTCGGTGACGCCGACGAGCAGGCCGGTGTCCTGTTGCGGAAAGAACCCCTTGGGGACGATCCAGGCCAGAAACACGGTTAATCCCAGGGTGGCCAAGGTAGCCGCCAGGGTGAAGCGCTTGTGGCGCAGCACCCAGGTAAGACCGCGGTCGTAAAAGCGCGCCATGGCGTCCCAGCCGCGCTCCAGGCTGCGCGCCAGGCGTCCGGGCGTCTCGTGCGCGCGCAGCAGGTGGCCACCCATCATGGCGGTCAGGGTCAGCGAGAGAAACGCCGAGATGCCGATGGCGATGGCCAACGTAACGGCGAATTCGCGAAACAGCCGCCCCACGATGCCGCCCATGAACAGCAGCGGGATGAGCACCGCCACCAGGGACACGGTCAACGAAATGATGGTGAAGCCGATCTGGCGCGCGCCCTTGAGCGCCGCTTCGAAGGGCGGCAAGCCCTCCTCGATGTAGCGCGCGATGTTTTCCACCATGACGATGGCATCGTCGACCACGAAGCCGGTGGCGATGGTGAGGGCCATCAGGGTCAAGTTGTTGAGGCTGTAGCCACACAGCTGCATCACCCCGAACGTGGCGATGAGCGAAAGTGGCACTGCCACGCCTGGGATGATCGTGGCACGAAACGAACGCAGAAAGAGGTACATCACGCCCACCACCAGCAGGATGGTAAGGACGAGCGTGAACTGCACGTCGTCCACCGAGGCACGCACGGTCTCGGTGCGGTCGGAGATGGTGGTGATGTCGATGCCCTTGGGCATGGACGCGCTCAGTTGTGGCAGAAGCGCCTTCACGCTATCGGTGACCTGGATGAGGTTGGCGCCCGGTTGGCGCTGCACGTTCATGATCACGGCCCGGCGCTGGTTGGCCCAGCCCGCGAGCTGGGCATTCTCAACGTCGTCGAGCACGACCGCCACGTCGGACAGGCGCACCGGCGAGCCATTGCGATAGGCCAAGAGCAGGGGTCGGTAATTGACGGGCTTTTCGATCTGGTCGTCGACGTTGACGGTGTAGTTCTGGCGCTGGCCGTCGAGCGATCCCTTGGGCTGGTTCACGTTGGCCGCCACCAGGATGGTGCGCACGTCCTCCAGGGTAAGCCCGCGGCCGGCCAGGGCCACGGGATCCACGCGCACGCGGACCGCCGGCTTCACGCCGCCACCCAGGGTGACGAGCCCCACGCCGGCCACCTGCGACACCTTTTGCGCCAGGATGGAGTCGACGTAGTCGGCCACCTTGTTGAGCGGCAGGGTATCCGAGCTGATGGCAAAGGTCAGAATGGGCGTATCGGCTGGGTTGCTCTTGCTGTAGGTCGGCGGCGTGGGCAAGTTGCGCGGCAGAAGATTCGAGGCCGCATTGATCGCGGCTTGCACGTCCTGTTGAGCCGAGTCGATGTCGCGATCCAGGTTGAACTGCAGGGTAATGAGCGACGAGTTGAGGCTCGACACCGAGGTCATCTGGCTGAGCGCCGGGATCTGACCGAACTGGCGTTCGAGCGGCGTGGTGACCGAGGAAACCATGGTCTCGGCGCTGGCGCCGGGCAGGCTGGTGGTCACCACGATGGTCGGGTAGTCGACCTGGGGAAGGGCGGCGACCGGCAATTGCAGATACCCCACGAGGCCGGCAAGAAGCACGCCGATCATAAGCAGCGTGGTGGCGATGGGTCGCCGGATGAAGGGCTCGGAGATGCTCACGGGTTCTTCGCCTCGCGAACCGAGCCTTTGCCTGCCTCTTTGCCCTGACGCCCGTCGGGCTGCTTGCTTTCGCCCGCCTCGCGCGTCTCGACCAGGGCGCCGGGCTTGAGCTGAAACTGCCCCTCGGTAACCACGGTCTCGCCCGGCTTCAGGCCCGAGCGAATCACGGCCAGCTCGCTGTCGGTGCTCTCCACCTCCACGGGCCGGGCCGCGACGGTCCTGTCCTCGCCGACGACATAGGCGAAGGCTCCCGCGGGCCCGCGCTGCACGGCCACCGCGGGCACCACCAGCGCACCCTTGTGCAGCCCGAGGTGCAGGCGCGCCTTCACGAACTGGTTGGGCCACAGCACGCGATCGGGATTGGCGAAGATGGCCTTGAGCCGAAGGGTCGCCGTGGTGGCGTTGATCTCGTTGTCGATGACCTCGAGCGTCCCGGTGGCAAGCACGCTGCCTCCGTCGCGCGACAGCGCATCGACCGCGGGCTTGCCCTCGGCCAGCGCCTTTTGCACACGCGCAAGGTCGTCCTGTGGCAGCGTAAAGAGCACCGCGATGGGATCGATCTGCGTGACCACCACGATGCCCGCTGCCTCTGCCGGGTGCACCATGTTGCCGGGGTCGACCAGTCGCACGCCCGTGATGCCGTCGATGGGCGAACGAATGTGGGCGTAGTCGAGCATCAACTTGGCCTGTTCGATCTGCGCTTGATCCGCCTTCACCGACCCCTCCAGTTGTCCAACCAGAACGCCCTGATCGTCCGCCTGCTGCTGGGCGATGAGCTTGTCCTTGGCCACCTGGGTGTAGCGATCGAGATTGACCTTGCCGCCGCGCAACTGCGCCTGGTCGCGAGCCAGGGCGCCCTCGGCCTGATGAAGCTGGATGGCGAAGGGCCGCGGATCGACGAGTGCGAGCATGGCCCCCCGCTTGACGAACTGTCCTTCGCGAAAGGCCACGCTGTCGAGGCGACCATCGACCTGCGAGCGCACGGTCACGGTCTTGAACGCGGTCACCGTGCCCAGGCCGTCGAGGGTCACCGGCATATCGCGGGCGACCACCTTGATCGCGACCACGGACACCGGGTGCTTGTCGCCAGCAGCCGGTCCGGTCTTGTCTTTGCCGCCCGTGCCGCGGCACGCAGGCAAGAGCAACGGAAGAAGCGAGAAAACCAAGCAACGAGCAATCTTCATCATCATCCCTTCGAGGTTCGTTCTTTCGACGTTCACTCTGTCATCGCCTTCCGAGCGCGCCCCACAGCGCGGCCCGCGAGCTGGCCAGCGAAAACCGCGCGCCTACTTCCTGAGCCGCGGCCAAGGTGCGGGTCACCTGCGCGTCGGAGAGCTCGATGACGCTGCCCATGCCAGCGGCGTAGCGCCCTTCGGCCAGTTGCAACTGCTTCTTCGCATTTTCGAGCGCCAAGATCGCCGCGCCCGAGGTGGCGCGAGCAGCCCTCACCGCCAGCGCGGCCTGCTCGACGTCGATGCGGACCTGCAGCCGAAAGGCGTCTTCCTGCGCGTCGATGGCGTGCAAAGTGGCCTTGGCCTCGGCAACCTGGCCCTGGGTCAGGCCGCCTTGGAAGATCGGCCAGGTCAACAGCGCGCCCACCCACCAGTTGGGTGCGAGGTTGTCGAGCGCCGTACCCGTTCCGGCGAGGCTGGCTTGGGCCTGGAGACTCGGGCCGTAGCCGCCACGCGTGGCGGAGATGATTTTCTCCTGGGCCTCGCGCTGCTTGGCGAAGCTCGCCAGCTCGGGCCGGTCGTGCAAGGCGGATTCGAGCAGGCGCTCGATGGGCGCGTCTTCATCTACGAGCGGCGGCATGTCCTCACTGCCGGGCTCGTAGCCCTTGGCGGAGGACTGACCGATGGCTTGGCTGAAGGCGGCGCAGGCCAGGTCGTAGGCGTTCTGCGCGCTGATGAGCTGCACCTGGGCGTTGGCCAGGCCGGTTTCCGCGGTGACCTGGTCGATCTCCGGTCGCATGCCTTGCAGAACCAACTTCTGGATCTGTTCCAGGTGCATCTTCTGGTTGGCCACGGTATCGGCCGCGACATCGATGAGATCCCTTTGCGCGCGCGCCTGGAAATAGGCCTTGCGCACGTTCGCGATGATTTGCACTTGCACCGCGTGCTCGCTGTGCGAGGCCGCCGACTCGCTCGCCTGCGCCGAGCTCCAGCGATCGGAGGTCTGCCCGAAGTCGTAGATGAGCTGCGAGGCCGTGCCGCCGAGAGTGAAGAAATCGGAGGTTCTCGTCCATGACGTGCCGGAGGGAGGCGAATAGATGCCGGGCTTGTTGGGAGAGTTGTAGGTCAGGCGCTGGTACTGGCCGGTCCCGACCACCTGTGGCAGGTACTGCGATCGACTCTCCTCGACCCGCGCCGAGGCCACGTCCACGTTGGCGCGGGCCTGGGCTTCCGAAGGATGGGAGCGCAACGCCATGTCAATCGCCGTGTCGAGGGTGATGGTTTGTCTCGCGGACGCAGCGCTCGCCCCGCTGCAGAAACCGCAGAGAATGAAAGAAACCCGTGCGAAAAGCGCACACGAGGGAAAGGGTAGTCGCCTGTTCATGACCGCAGACCATACAACTTCGCGAGCCGGGATGAGCGTTTGGCGCCCGACGTCTCCGGTCGAGCGGAAAGGCGAGCTGGACATGCGCTGCGAGTGTGCAGGAAGAATGCCCGACAGAAAGCAGCCCAGCAAACGCATCCCGACCCACGAAGGCATGTTTCCTGCTTATGGATGTCCGCTCGGGCCTTCACGAATCTGTCATTCAACAACTGGAGTATGCGTGAACCATCGCCGGCGCCACCAGACCGTGGTTACGAGAACCTCTGCCTTGGGGCTGTTCTTGCTCTGCACCATCGCCGCTTGCGCAACACCTGGTGAAGGCCAGCCAGAGGTCCACATCGTGCCAAAGCCCGACGCAACGAGGCCCGAGGCACTTTCGGTCTTCGGGATCTTTCGCAACGGGCGCATGAGCCCGGAAGCCTGGGAAGATTTCGGCAAGGCTCTCTCGACGCCTTTCAGCGAAGGCATCTGCCAAGCTGCCTACGACATTGTTTTCACCGACGCAAACCCGGATCTGGCGGCGGCGATCGACGACTACACGAAAGAGAATGGGGTCTCGGATGAGCTACTCGCCAAGCTCGCCCCGCTCGCAAAGGGCGACACCATCCTTCTGATCGCGATCGATGGGCAACTTCCCAAGCCCGCTGCCGCGAGCATGGAAAAGCCGGCCAAGCCAGCGCAGGATCCATCGTCGTCTGGGCAAGGCAACGATGGCGGTTCCGGGGCTGGTCAAGGAGGCGGCCGTGGTATGGGGCGGGGCGGTGGCGGCATGGGCCGCGGCGGGATGGGCGGCCGAAGAACGCAGATGGCGCCCGCCCAGCACGCCGCGCCCGACAAAGGATCGTGGGAACTGACCGCTTACCTCTATTCCGTGCGCCTTCGTCAATCGACGAAACAAGTGGAGCTGAAGCAGCAAGGACAGGACATCGATGGTGCTCTCAAGCTCTTCGTAGCCAAATTGGGAACCGAGATCCCTGGTGTGCCTTGCCGTGGCTGGGACCGAAGCATGAGGATTGATATCGATTCGATTCGCAAGCTGGGCGATCTCTAGAAGGACCGCGATGGAGTCAAATCGTCGCTACATCCAACTTCGTTCCGTAGTCTGGTGGCACGATACCCACCGCGCAGCGGGGAAGCACTTCTCTTGCGACCGACCCACTTTGGAAGATCGCGTTGAGCGCCGGCCAGCTCATCAATGATTTTGGCCACAGCATCCATCGCTGGGAACCGCGTCGAGTGGCCCAGGAATCAGTATCCTCGCGATGGCGAACGGCATCACTCAGATCTGAGTGGTCCGAAGATGCGTTCACCGACACCTCCCGGTACCGCTGGCAGGCCGAAGGCCCGGATCCTTCAGGCACGAAACGTGGCAGCCCCTCACCCGCCTCGCTGTGCTCGGCGACTTCTCCCCGCTGCGCGGTGCTGCGAAGGGCAAGGTGACATCAGGTCAGGCATTGCGGGTGTCACCCGCGAGACAGGCCGCGCGGCGTTTGCACGACGAGCTCGCCTGGATTGAACGGCGAGTAGCCTCCGTAGGAGAAGGTCTGCATGGTGCCGTCGTCGAACCGAACCGTGACGTCGTAGCGGCGCGTTTCGCTATGGCCCTGACTGACCGAGGCACCCACGGCGGCACCGCCCGCGGCGCCGAAGAGCGCGGCCGGGCCCCGTCCACCGATCAAGGCGCCGATGAGAGCACCGGCAATCGCTCCACCGGCCGGGTCGCCATCCGTGCGCTGGACCACCTCCCGCACATAGGCCACGTGCCCGTAGCGCGCCCAGGCTGCTGGTGCCGCGGCCGGCGATGCCGCCCAAGTTGTCGAAGACCTCGTCGTGGTCGCGCAGCCGGTGGCGAGCGCGCCCAGCAGAACCAGAGCTATCCATCGTGTGTCTTTCATGATCATTTCCTTCTATCATCGGTGGCCGTGCCCACCTCTGTGGCCGCCCCGGAATCCGCCGCGTGGGCCAGCCCCGGCATCCCCAGCCCGTGCAACTGCGAGCGCGGCGCGAGTCACGGCAACCGCGCCGATCGCTGAAGTATCAGTCTTGTTCTGGTCCCGTCCCGAAAGAAGCGGTGTCGCTCTGGCCGCCTTTGTCCTGCCTGTGCTGGGCCAACCATGCACGCTGCGAGGGCGTCAAGATGTCGTGCAGTTGGAAGAAGAAGTCGGTCCAGATGGACTTTATCTGCGCACGCAACGCCTCCACCTCGGCCTGTTTGCTCACGATGGCCTGGCGGTCCAGAGGATCCGCAGCCCACAGCGCCTTCATGTTCGTGCGAAGAGCGGCGATCTGCTCGCGAAGGGGGGCGGCCTGCTGCATGGCCGTGGCCTTGAGAGCCTCGATCTTCTGTTTCTGATCTTGAGTCAGATCGGGGATGGCTGGCAGACCACCACCCCGCATCGCGCGATGGCCCATGCCACCGCCAGCCGGTGCTTGCGCGAAGGCGGGGATCGAAATTCCTGCCAGCAGGACCGCGCCGATTGTCAATGTTGAGATCTTCGTCATGGGGTTCCTCCGTTTGCTGTTTGTGACCGCAATTCTAGTCAGCAAGACGCGTACCATGCGAGCGAACATCGCGCATGAACGGTGAAGTCCTGGCATTCCCAAGCGATTTCGACTCGTGCGAGGCACCTGCGTGAAGTAAGTGCCACTGTCATGTCGTGTTTGTATGCGTGCTCTGCACGCGTAGCGCGGATTTCGCCACGCGACCAGAATTTACATACCGGCAGACTGCCGCGAGATCCGAGTCAACCGCGACAGCCTGCCGCTGCTGTCGGGCAATTCGCGCGCGAAGCGCGGGGAGGCGCGCCCTTCAGGTCCTTTCGCGCTTGGCATGGTGCTTGCTATTCCCTCGATCATGCCTCGAGAGGAGGCTTCCCATGAAGAACCAACAGCTCGAAGATTCAAGCCTCAATGCCTCACCGTTGCGCACGCGATTGGCCGGCATCAATCAGATCCCGGATTCATCCGAAAAGGGCCTGACCCCGGACCATCCCGTGGCTGTCAGCGAGACCGGCCGCCCGCTGGGTTGGACAGAGCGCACGCTGCTCGCCGTGGATACCAACCGGGTGTTCATCGAAGCATCCGATCCCTGGTTGCGGGAAGCACTGGCCGCGGAATCCGGGACCGACAATCGCGACGTGATTGCTGCCAGTGACAGCCAAACGCTCCTGAGATTCATGGAACAACTACCTGTTCCTGCTGAGCCAGGGAACGATGTCGTGATCGTGGAAGACGACTTCCCTGGCACGACTGCCGTCGATGTTTGGCGTGGGCTCAAGGCGCGCGGCTGGTCCATCCCCGTGTTCACCGTGTGGAACCAATAGCCGCGTTGCGGCAAGGAGTTGGCATCATGAAGATCAAGAGCACTGCTGCCCTGTACTTTTTGATTGTGAGGCTTGGCGTCGCTCAGGCCCAAGGCTCAGTCCCAGCCGAGACTTCGGCTGGCCAGGCTTCATCGGGCGCCCAGCCCGAGGCCGTGCAACCGCCCACGCCGCCGCCCGAGATGCTGCCACCGGCACCGCCCGCACAGCCGCCAGCGCCTCCGGTCCAAGTCCAAGAACAGCCACAGCCTCAGGTCCAGCAGCCCGCCGGGGCAGCTCAGGGGGCTGGAGCTGGACAGTGGGTCTATACGAGTGAGTACGGCTGGATCTGGATGCCGTACGGCAACCAGTACACCTACGAAGGCACGCCCAACGATGCCAATCCCTATTCCTACGCGTACTACCCGAACTATGGCTGGATGTGGCTGGCGGCACCTTGGGTTTGGGGCCATAGGCATTAACCCAAAAACTTGCGGTTTGTCCAAGAAGGCCCGCATATGCTTGGGATGGACAACACAGCGAAGGACGGGACCACGGGCGACTGGCCAATGATTGCGGCCCAGCTTCCATCCGGATGGGAGGAGCTGGCGGTCGAGATGGGCGTGGTCTACACGAAGTTCCCGGCGCACATGGACACGAAGGTGACCAAAGCGGCGCATTTGCTGCAGCCGATTCTGTACCAGGTGGCGACGAACTCGTCGCTGGCCGTGACGGTGGCGATGGCGGCGGCAGCCGGGGTCATCAAGATGTCGGCAGTCGGACTGCACAAGCGAATGCGAACGATTGGTCCCTACCTGGCGCGATTGGTAACGCTGATGACGGATGCCGAGGTTGCGTTTGCGGCGGAGCGATGGGCGGGCTACGACGTGGTGCTCGTGGACGGCTCCTCCGTGTCGCGGCCTGGAGCCGAGGGAACCACGGCTCGCGTTCACTATGCGCTACGCTTGAGCACGTTGCGGCCTGTTCAGATCGAGGTCACGGATGACAGTGTCGGCGAGACATTCAGGCACTTCGATGCCGAGGCGGGGCAATTGTGGATGGGCGACCGCGGCTACTCGAATCCGCCTGGCGTAGCCGCGATCGTGGCAGCAGATGCCGACGTGTTGGTCCGTTACAACCGTGGCTCGCTTCCTCTTTACGGCATAAACGGGCAGCTACTCGACGTTCAGCGAATGCTGGCTCGACTCAAGCGTCCCGGCGTCGCACGCGAATGGTACGCAGAAGTCCATCCGCAGGGTGGCAAGGCGATCGTTGGCCGGCTGTGTGCCTTGCTCTTGCCACCCGACAAAGCAGAGGAGGCTCGGCAGCGCGCGCGACGGGAGCAAGGGCGATCTGTGACTGAGGAAACCCTTGCGGCCGCGCAGTACGTGGTGGTGTTCACGACTGTGCCGAGTTCGCGGCTGACCGCCGCCCTCGTGATGGAACTGTACGGCCTCCGTTGGCAAATCGAGCTTCACATCAAGCGGGATAAATCCATCGCTGGACTCGACCGTCTGCCGAACTTTCGCAGCGACACTGTCTATTCCTGGATTTGCGCCAAGCTACTGCTCACCCAGATTGCCCGCAAGCTTGCCGCGCCCAACGTGGCAATACCCCCCTGTGGGGATCTCGACTGGTTCGGCATCCGACGACCAGAAATGCATCAGGGCCGCACACTCGCGGTCAAAGGACCGGATCGTCGCCGAACCATGGCGTCTCATGGCTATCCTCTGGCAGAGCGTCCTCGCAGCACTCATTCCAGTCAGTGCCAGTCAGCTTCCCGGTCTCTTGCAGGCATTCCTTGAGCACCTTCAACGTCAGGTCCCACGCAGGCGTCTACGCAGCGCTGTCAAGTTCCAGCAACATCTCGCGGAGGAATTGGGTTAATGCCTATGGGGTTTGGGGCTGGGGTGCGTATCCTTACTTCGGCGTTCGCGGGCCGATGGGATTCGGCTGGTACGTTGGCCTCTACCACGCTGGCTACGGCTGGGGCGGATATCGCGGTGGCGGTCCGGGCAGGGTTGGAGTCAACGCCGGTGCCCGTGGCGTCGGACTCACACGTAGCGCGAACGATTACCACGCTGCCGGCGTGAACCACAGCTCGGGGGGTGTTTCGCGCGGCGGCTTCTCCGGCCATGCCGGTGGCGGCCACGGCGGGCATCGCTAGTCGAGATTCTGGTGGACACGTGGAGCGAAAGGGAAACGCCATGGAAAACTCGTTGACGAAAAAGACAAGGAACCCCACTGGCAAGACAGCCCTGACCCTGGCAGCTCTTCTGGCTCTTTCGACCGGCTTCTCAGCAGCCTGAGCAAGCCACGTCGTGCTTGCCGTCGAGCACCGCGCGCACCTTGGCCGCCAGCTCCTGCCTGGAGAACGGCTTGGGGATGAAGTTCACGCCTTCGTCAAGCACGCCGTGGTGGGCGATGACATTGGCGGTGTAGCCCGACATGAAGATCCATCTGAGTCCTGGAATCGCCGGAAGCAGTCGCTTGGCCAAATCCACACCGTTCATTCCAGGCATGACCACGTCGGTCACAAGCAGGCGAATCCGGGCGCCGTGCTCGCCAGCCAAGCGGATAGCCTCCTCGGGAGTACTCGCAGTCAGGACCGTGTAACCTAGCCGCTCGAGCATGCTCTTGCCCAAGTCAAGGAGAGCCAGCTCGTCCTCCACGAAAAGGATGGTCTCATCACCGCTCAGGTCCGGTTTCGCGGTGCCGTCCACGACTGCCGCCAGCTTGGACTCGTCCACATACCGGGGCCAGTAGATGTTGAAGGTCGTTCCCGCGTCGGGCTCGCTGACCACGGTGACAAAGCCTCTATTTTGCTGGACGATGCCGTAGACCGTGGCCAGACCCAGTCCGGTGCCCTTGCCAAACGCCTTGGTCGTAAAGAATGGTTCGAAGAGGTGCGCTTGGGTTTCTTGGTTCATGCCACAACCGTCGTCGCGCACGGCGAGCAGCACGTACTCCCCCGGGAAATACCATGCGTGCTTGGCACAGTAGGCTTCGTCGAAGACGCAATTCCCGACTTCGATGCCGATCTTGCCGACGTTGACGATTGCATCCCGGGCGTTGACGCACAGATTCGCGAGGACCTGATCGATCTGAGCTGAATCGGCCTTGATCGACCACAGCTCCGGCGTTGGCCTCCACTCAAGGTGGATGTCCTCGCCGATCAGCCGCCGTAGGATCGCACAGAGGGCCGCCACCGTCTCGCTCAAATCCAGCACTTTGGGCGACATCAACTGTTTTCGAGCGAAGGCCAGCAACTGCCTGGTGAGCTCAGCCGAGCGCTGAGCCGCCTTGCGAACTTCGATGAGGTTGTTTCTCGCCCGGTCATCTCCGACTTGCTCCAGGGCCAACTCGACGTTCCCCAAAATCACGCTCAGCATGTTGTTGAAGTCGTGCGCCACACCGCCAGCAAGCCGTCCCACCGACTCCATCTTTTGTGCATGAAGAAGCTGGGCCTGAAGCTTCCCCTTCTCCTCCTCCGCCCGCTTGCCCTCGCTGACATCCACCGTGATGCCCACGTGGCCGAGGAACTTAGCGCCTGGCGTCATGCGGGGGTCGCCGAATGAAACCACCCAGCGCCACTCGCCATCGGCTCGGCGCACACGTGCCTCGGCCCTGAATGGCTTACGTTCGCGCACCGAACGCAGGAACGCTTCCACGTAGGCTGGTGCGTCCTCGGGATGAACGAGCGCCTGCCACTTCCCGCCAGCCACCTGCTCTAGCGCTGCACCAAAGAACTCGCAGTACGTGCGGTTCACGAACTCGATGCCTCCCGCGGCATCGGTCACCCACAGGATCACGGGCGATCCATCGGCCATCACGCGAAAGCGTCCTTCACTCTCGCGCAATTCCTGGTTCATCCTCTCCTCAGCGGCCAATGCGGTGGCCGTTTGTGCCAGCGCCGTTCGTAACGAGCCGGAAATCGCTGCCACCGCTCCAGCAATGGGGACGAAGAGCAGTGTGGCTGGGCCAATCTGCCTCGACAAAGTGAAGGCGCCGATAGGCTCCGTAAAGAAGGTGTTGCCCAAAGCCGCAGACAACACAACCGCGCCCAGCCCTGGTCCCAGTCCGCCCAACCATGCGGCGATGGTGACAGCAAGATAGAAGAACAAGAAAGGAGCAACGCTGGGGGGTGGGAGGACTTCGCGTTGCGCGAAGGCGGCCGCCAGAACGACCAGAGGACTGGCGCCGTAGGCGAGAACCCGCGATAGCGCCGGAAGCCGAAGGCGTGACACCCTCAAAACGGTGTTCTTCTCACTGTCATTCTGATTCATCCCCGCCTTTCGTCCAGGCCGATCAGGTCCAAGGGTACCATTCCCAAAAGAAGAAGAGGTGTGCGAGTTCCGCGTTTTGAAGGTATTCGCTAGCTTTAAGGACAACTCTCGCATCGCTGTCAAGCATCACACGTGGGCGGTGTCGAACACATCTAGTAGTTGCATCCATCGATGGGTGGCAGGCCAGGAATCGGGTCCGTGCAAGTGAGGCACTGCATACCGATCTTCGTGCCGGCTGCCAGCGGACCGGCATTTATTTCCGCCCTGGTCCGCAGAACGTTGACCAATTGTCCGAGTCCTGGGCATTTCACGGTATCGTTCGTGAGCTGCCAGCAATCGCTGGAGATCGTGTCAGGGGTCGCGCCAGCATCGCACTGAGGCAGAGAATCGGGATTCTCCTGGTAAACACCATTCGCGTCGAGCGTGCGGTAAGGGCTCGCGCGAAAATAACTGATCGCATCAATCAATTGGAAGCATGACTGTGTAGTCCCAGTCATTTCCCAAAAACACGGGGTGGAGATTGACGTTTGCAGTGCGAATTAAACGAGAATGCCACCGGACACGCTCTTTTATTTCCGCGCGCGTCAAGCTACCCGACAGTCTGCCTGGACGCCGGGTGTGTTTGGGTCCGTATCGATGAGCTTGTAATTCACGCAGAGATTCTGCAAATGGATGGCGATGGCATTGCCTATTTGGCTCATGGCCCCTGAGTAGTCGGTCTCACAGATGCTGAACTTCAAGCCATTGGCGCCGAATTGGTCGACAAACGCGGATTCGCGCAAGCCTGGTCCCGCCCCCCAGCCCCACGCATCTGCGTCGAATCCCGTCTGCGGATCCAGATTCTGTGGTCGATGGTTGGGGTCGTAGCAAAGCGACCAGTAATCGTAGATTTGTGGATGCAAGGTATCTGCGGTGTTCGGATTGGGGCGCAATGCGAATTTCACCGGCTCTGCATTCGCCATGTCGCCTCCGATCGGCCAACCGAAGATACCTGCGACTAGAAGCTGATTGTCAGGATCGGTTTTGAGCGATTTCAGCTCGTTGGCGATCTGGATATAGTCCCTCAGTGGACTGCAACTGGTCGGCACGGATGTATCCGTGCCCTGGCCGCCGCCAAGCGGGCTAGGGCAAGCGTCAGTCCTGGCTGCGCAATTCGTGAAGGCGGTCTGGAACGCCGCCGTCGTCGGGTAGCCGGGAGGGGCGGTGGTAAGGTTGGTTCCGTTGCAAGTGTAGGCACGCGTCGAACAACGCAGGCTGGCCGATTCGCCGGCCAGCTCGGGCTTGTCGCCAAACATGCCATCATTGGGGGCTGCCGAACAGTCATCCTCATCACTGAGAAAGACCAGACCTAGGTAGGCACTTGGGCGGAGCATCGCACGCTGGGCCTCATTGCCGATCCCCTGAACGACCAGGGCGAATTCGAACGCCTGGAGTTGATGCTCCTCGCCGCAACCCTCGGTACCAAGGTTGCCAGCTAGGCATGCGAATGCGTCATTGATGTCGCCCGTGTAATTGACCGGGTTTCCTTTGGCGTACTCAAGCCACTGGGCACTGGCATCGGTAACCCCACAGGCCTGTGCGCCAATCATCTGAAACCGTCCAAGATCCCCATAGGTGCTGACTGTACCGTCCGCGAGTGTCTTGGGCCCGCAGGAGCCGCTTGAATAGGCGCCATTCGTGCCAAGGTCGCTATCGATAATGGCGACGCGCAGGTCGGGCAAGGTCCCATCTGTGGGATCCTGGAGGGCCGTGAGCAAATTGTGGAACTGGGCCTGGAGCTTGGCCTGCTTGGGCGCCATGGATGGCGAATTGTCGATCATGAATACGAGATCCAGCTGTCGCACTGGCGAAACCGAGATGTAGACGTCGCTTTCCTGTACCGGCTCGGGCGTGGGTTGAGTCAGCGGGTGCGAGGTGCAGGCCCACCAAGTCACGGGAAAGGCCGCGACCAGCGAAGCCCAGCGAAGATATCGCCATCGAAGCAGATTGGCACAATATGTTGCAATGCGATTCATTGAAAACCTCCTTGCGCACAGGGCCGATGCTTCATTGCGCATTGATGAGCCCATCAAATGCCAGAGTCGTGCCAGGTCGATCCGTTGAGAGCTCAGCGTCCCTTGGCGTGCAAAATGGCAGATGAAAGCGAGGAAAAATGGGATGAATGATCGTTGCCTCGGGCACGGGCGTGAATTCGATCCCGACCGAACCGCTGCGGTGGAGACTTCGGTGCCGGACGCAATTCTTGCCGTCGGCTTTGGCGGCGTAGATCAACTTGTCAGCTTGTTGAATCAATCGGTCTCTAGGCGATCCGAAATGGCGCTCACGACGCACCTCCCAGCATTTCGTTGACGGTCCGGCGCAAGGTCGACACACTGATGGGTTTGCGCAAGAGCCTGGCGTTGCCCAGACGTTCGACCGACGCCGAGAGATCCGGGCGCGGCAAGCCGCTGATGAACAGGACCGGGGCTCCGATCTCTGCGGCACGCGCAGACCGAATCACCGCCAGTCCCTCCATCCAAGGCATATCGACGTCGGTCACGATAAGGTCAAACGGTCCTTGCTCGGCGAGCAACACCACGAGCTCCGCACCGCTGGCGGCTTGGCAGATTTCGATGGCTGGGCCGCGCAGGATCTCGCCGAGGAGCTCCAGCGTCTCGGGATCGTCATCGGCAATCGCGACACGCACGACCGTCGAATCGGTCCTCGACATCTTCGGATGATCAGGACCACCGGGTTCACGACCAGCTTCATCGTTCATTACGTCCAGCCTCTTGCTCAATGCCTGCAGTGGTGAGTTGCATCGATCGTGCCGCGACAGATCCACTCGCGATTCAGCTTGGCTCATCTCTTCAACAACGAACGCTGCGACATCCTGTCGCGACTTGTACGACAAGGTGCCGCGCAGAAATGGCCCGGAAGGGCTCAGGCCGCAGGTGCGGATAGCGCCGGTCAAGAGATCCGCGGCTAGTTTGCTCGGCGCGTTTCCAGCTTGCGCAGGGTGCCAGCCCAGGCATCATCGAAGTTTGGGCACTGGCGCCTGATCCTTTCGAGTAGTCGCGTACCTTCCTGACTGGGCTCCATCGCTCGGAATAGACGGTCGGGGGTTCCACAGTCGAACCATCCAGCGTCGATCATCGGGGTCACCGCAAGACCCTTGGCGGGCTGAAGAATGTCGCGACAGACGGTAACTGGCAGAGCTCGTGTCAGCGTTGAAAGCCGCGTTCCTTCGCCGGCCGCGAGCACGATTGCCCAAAGGTTCTCGCGACGGTCTTGTGTGGCCATGCGTTTCTCCGGGATGCTAGGGCGCGGTTGCTGTTCGCGGACGCGGACGAGAGCTGGAATACGTCGTCGAGCAAGTGGTGCAGCGCCGAAGAGGACCATCTGCGAGCGGATGCTGATTTCGCCATTTGGGGTCGTCCTTCCTGCATTCGCGCCCCAACCGCTGCAGGTTCGGTGCCACGCCAGGCCCCGACAGCTGTTCCCGAATCAGGTGCCGTCTCAACCCATGCCCAATGGATCGGTCACCAACTGCCAAAGAGGCTGCGTCACCCTGCCGCGCTTGGTGCGACGAATTGTCGCTGCTTTCATTCCAGACGGAGCTCGCCTTCAGCCAAAATCTTTTCGGACTTGCCATGTCCTTGAACGACACGCAGCAAGTAGTCGTGCGACGGCTGAAATCCCTGTTCCGGTGAGAGCAGAAACCGCATGCCCAGGTTCTTCCCCGGCTTCATGTCCACATCCCACACCACCAGCGCCTGATGGTTCTCCATCGACTCGGGACTCTCGCCGTCCATGACCGCCACGACGATGGGGCCGTCCACAGAGCGAGCCTTGAAATCGGCGACCATCTCGACCTGCCAAGGCTGATTGGGCGATGGCCTTTGCAGCGCACCGACAGCCGCCACCTGAGCCCCGCGCGCCAGCACCGTGATGGGGCGCGCCTCCTCCCTCACTTCGACGCCCTCTGAGGTGGAGCTGCCGCCAGGTGCGAGACAGACCGAGCCAGGACGGGAGCACTCCCGTCTCTGCTTTGCAGACACGAGGAAGACCTCCGGAGTGTTGTCCTCGACTTCGTTACCAGGAGTATCCCAGGCATTGTCCTGTTAACCATTTTGAGCCCGCAGCAATGAAACAAGGATGATTTGAGCCAACATAGGCAGCCTCCTTTCGGGCTGGGCTGAACAAACAGCAATTGCAGTGCCAATGGTGAGGTGGGCAAGTTGTCTTTGTCCGCCGCGTCCGCGTGACAGAAAGTCGAGGCCCTGTTACGCAATGCAATTCGCCTGGCTAGAAGGCTCGACTTCCGGTCGCGGCACAGTCAATGCAGAGTATCGGCCACGTGCCGTTCAAAGGAGATTTCCCAGGATGAGTGCTTCCGATAATCCTGCGCCTATCCTAGGCGAGCTCGCAGTACCCACGCCGGTACCGGTCGCGCGGATTGCCATCGCGGATGACGATCCCGACAGCCTGGAGCTGCTGCGTCTAGCCCTCGAAAGCCCAGTGATCGCGATCTACCAGGCGACCAACGGCGTCGAGCTGGTGCGGCTTCTGGCCGAGAACGGTCCTTTCGATCTCGTCGTGACCGACGTCCGCATGCCGTGGATGGACGGACTTGAGGTCCTGCGCTCTGCGCGCGTGGCGGAAGTCACGACGCCCGTCCTCGTGATTTCAGGGCTCACGCGTCCCGATCTGCAAGCCAAGGTCGATCGTCTCGGCAACGCGAAGCTTCTGCGCAAACCGTTTGGAGCTCCCGAGCTGCGCGAGGCAATTTTCAGTCTGATCTCCAGGCAACTGCTCTCATGATCGCGCCGGACAACGGTGCCGACCCGTTGCTATCCCGAGTCGTCGCCCTTGCCCGTCTCGCGCCAAGCCAACCGCTGGATGGTTCGGCGATCGATACCAAGAATGCTGGCCGCAGAGGTCTTGTTCTGACCTGTGTGATCGAGCACCCGTTCGATGTAGCGGCGCTGGAGTTCCTCGAGGGTCGGCCAGTCGCTGTCGATCGAGATCACGTTGCCCGGTGGCTTGGCGCCGGCTGTGAGCGGGGGAAGGTCGCCGGGCAGGATCACCCCGCGCTGGGACATGGCGACGGCGCGAGCGAGTGCGTTCTCCAGCTCCCTCACGTTGCCGGGCCATGCGTAGCTGCGGATGAGATACATCGTCTCTTCGCTGATGTGCGGCTCGGGACGGCCGAGAAGCGCGGTGTGGCGGCTGGCCAGGTAAAGGGTCAGGGAAATGATGTCATCGCCGCGGTCGCGCAGCGGCGGCACGTGCACGGACACCACATTGAGTCGATAGGCCAGATCCTGGCGCAGCCGTCCCGCTGCCACCTCGACTGCAAGGTCGCGGTTGGTGGCGGAAATCACCCGGACGTTGACCTTGATCGTAGCAGTTCCGCCGACGCGTCGAACCTCGTTTTCTTGAAGAACGCGGAGAAGCTCCCCTTGCATCTTGGCCGGGACATCGCCGATCTCGTCGAGAAAAATGGTGCCGCCCTCGGCGGTTTCGAACAAACCCTTGTGGGGTGCATTGGCCCCCGTGAACGCACCCTTTTCGTGGCCAAAGAGCTCGCTTTCGAGCAGCCCCTCGGCCAGCGAGGCGCAGTTGAAGGCGACGAAGGGATGGCTGGCACGGCGGCTGCGTTCGTGGATGGTGCGCGCGACCAGTTCCTTGCCCGACCCGCTTTCGCCCGTGACCAGCACCGTGGCGTCGGTGGGCGCGACGTGGGCGATCTTCTTGTAGACTTCGAGCATGGGAGAACAGGTCCCGACCAGGATCTTGTGCCCAGCGATGGCGGAGCGAAGCGATCGGTTCTCCTTGGCCAGACGCCGCCGCTCCAGGGCCCGGGCCACGGTCGCACGAAGCGCCACGATGTCCACAGGCTTGGCAAGGTAGTCTGCCGCCCCACTGCCGATGGCGTCCATCGCTGCGCCCGGCTCGGCATAGGCCGTAATCAAGACCACGGGCGTTTCGGGGAATTCCTTGGTGACCGTTTCGAGAACCTCGAGTCCGCTGGCCCGTGTCATCTGGATGTCGCTTAGCACCAGGTCGAACGCGCCTTCGTGGAGGCGGTTCAGGGCCTCGCGACCGTCGGTCGCGGTCACCACCTCGTAGCTCTCCCCTCGAAGCACGGTGGCCAGAAGCTCCAAGGTCAGGTCATCGTCTTCGGCGATCAGAATCTTGGCGGGCGAAACCACGCGGCCGAGCCTATCATGGAGTGCGAGTGACACCGATAGGACTTCGATGGAGGATCTCCTTGCGTAGCCAAGAACCACGGACCGGGGTTTTGAAAAGTTGGCCCGTCATCGTCAGCCTTGGGCTGGTGGCGCTGCTTGTCGCCGGGATGATTGGGCTCGACGTATACTTCTCGGAGCAAGAGGCGTTTAGGACCACCGACATCATCGAGAACGCGCAACGCTCGCTCGTCTTGCTGACCGACATCCGTCATCACGTCAAGCATTTTGCATTGGCCAGAGATGCCGCGGAGATCGAGAGATGGAAGCACGCGATCGAGGAAGCTTCCCAGAGTTACGATCCCATTGCCACTTACAAGGGGGAACGTGACGAATGGAATCATCTCCAGGATCTCTTGAAGCAGCTCGAGCGTAACGCCACCAACCACGCGTGGGCCCTTGCCGACCTCGAAGAAGCGATCGACAAGTCGGTCGCTGTGTTGGTGGCCATCAACGCGGCTGCAGGACAGGGCAACCTAACCGCCATCAAGGCCGCACACCGCCAGGCCATCTGGAGCGACGTGGTTGTCGGCACGATCGTGCTTGCAATCGTGGCCGTTATTTCGGGTTGGTTGGTGCGCGTCCAGTCTCTCCAGCGTCGGCTGGTCTTGGAGCGGGTCCAGTCTCTCCACGCGCAAAACGTCGAGCTGGAAGCCTTTGCCGGACGCGCCGCCCACGATCTGCGCAGCCCGATGAACCCCATACGCGGGTACACGGATCTCATCCTCGAAACCCCTACGTTGCCTGAAGGAGTCGCGGCCATGGCGCAGCGAATTCGCAGGTCCGTGGATCGCATGGCAAGGGTGGTGGACGACATGCTTGCGCTTTCGGTTTCCGGACGTCCACCGGAGGGCCGATCCTCGACCACGTTGGTCATCCCGCACATCATCGAGGAGATGGACGCCGAGCTGCAAGGATGCGAGATGGTGACCAAGTTGGGCGCGGGTCAGGTCATCGCCTGCACGGACGGGGTCTTGTCCCAAATCCTGCGCAACCTCATTGGCAACGCGATCAAGTTTCGCGCTCGCTCGCGCGCCTTGTGCATCACCGTGGAAACCCGCGATGTCGGCCCGATGGTCGAGATCGTCGTCGAGGACAACGGCGTCGGCATGGATCCCGAGAGCGCGAGACACGCCTTCGAGCCATTCTACCGCGGGCTCACCGACCGTGAAGTTCCGGGCCACGGCCTCGGCTTGGCCATCGTCGAGCGCACGACGCAGGCCCTGGGCGGAACCTGCGAGCTGTGGTCGGTCCCGGATCGCAGCACGCGCATCACCGTCCGGCTTCCGCGCGCGTAATTCGCACAATCGCGCCGTCAGCCGGTTCTTACGCTTTGTTATCCAGCAACTCACTCACGGCCTTGCGCAAGGTGGAGACCTGGATCGGTTTTCGCAGGAGCTTGGCGTTGCCAAGGCGCTCGACCTCGGCGGTGAGGCCTGGCCGTGAGAGGCCGCTGATGACCAACACCGGCGAGTCGACCTCGGAACCACGCGCCGATCTGATGACGGCGATCCCATCCATCCACGGCATGTCGATGTCGGTCACGATCAGGTCGAACGGCCCGTGCTCGGCCAGCAACACGACCAACTCTGCGCCGCTCGCCGCCTTGTGAATCACGGTCGTCGGACCACCAAGAATATCGCCGAGCAGATCCAGCATTTCGGGATCGTCATCGGCGATCGCGACTCTGGCAGCCATCAATTCGTCCGATGAACCGTCATGGCTTTTGCGTTCGTGAGTGGCCGCGCTGCCTCTGCATATGCCCCGAGCGAGGTGGCACGAACGCTCAGCGCGACAACAGAGGTGTGGATCCCATGCATGGCGGAAGATTCCTTGGATGCCTCGGGCTTCACCTTGCATCGGCAGTGCCACTTGCGATAGCCTCCTCGACGCGGCCCGACTGCCTGCTGCCCTCGCAAGGAGAGCCGTTCGGACCAGTTACCGAGCAAGGCGACCTGGACATCCTGCCGCACCTGCCGCGGCAGTTTGTCGCACAACCCGCGATCCAATCAGAGCGAAGAAAGAACGGCGCGCAGATCCGCCGCATAGCGACCACTCGGGGCCAAACGCAAGTAGTGCAAATAGGCGTCTCTCGCTGCCTTCTTGTGCCCTGCGGTTTGTTCCGCCTCGCCGATGAACACATAGGGATCGGCGACGTCCGGATCTGCGGCGATGGCCTTCTTGCTCCACTCGAATGCCTGTACGGTTTTGCCACGATCGAGCTCTGTCTTCGCCAGGGCCACGGCGAATTCCGCTGCGCGTGGATTGGCGGCAAGGGCCGCCTCGCAGGTTGTCAGAATCCTATTCCGTTGTTTTTCAGCAATTGCCTTGCTACAGGCTTGTTGGGCGTCGTCCGCCGAGATGACCTTTGCCACGAACGCGGCTGGCTCGGCCGCCCGGCCGAGATCCCATGTGTCCGCGTCTGGCGGGGGAGCCATCGCGACCATTTTCTCGCCTGACGAGTCTGGCATGGCGTCTCCGCCCATCCGGCCGGCTTGCTCGCCGGGAAGAAGCGCGATCGTGGGCGCGGAGCTCACAAGCGCGATGGGCGCCGGAGATTCCGCAAGCTTCTCGACGGGAACCGGGTTGAACGTCACCGCCCGAGCATGCCCTGGGACTCTCCAGGCAATGACTCCGACGAGAACAGCGCCAAGCAAGCCCCCCACGGCCAAGCCCTTTAGAAACGAGCGCGAAAGAGCAAACCACTTACGCCAGCCCGGCGCTTCCTGATCGTCGAAGTAGTCGCCATCGGCGACGAGGAGAACGCTGTCTAGACCTTGCTCGAAGAATTGTGCTTCAACGCTGTCGAAGTGACGGTTCGATTCCACCTGGGGAGTGGCGGATTTGATCGGCTCGGCTGGATCGGCGGTGATGTTGCGACTCATGGGCACTCCTGGGTTCCTCGGAACGAGGCATTCCAAGGCAATGACTGGGCCATGATTACGCAAACCATGAGGCAGAATTGGCACCCTGTCGGTGTCAGCGGTCGCAAACTGGTGGGCAACAGTTCCTTGCCCTGTTTCCCAAACCGTGCGCATGGCCCGAGCTTTGCTTGGAAGGTCAGCGTCGCTGGCGTGAGCTGGGGGTGAACCTAGAAAGCGTGGGGACTGGAGCCAATGCCCCTAACGCCGGTGCCGCCAACCCTTCATTCATTTCGAGGCAAAAGAACAATGGCAAAGACAAGAATGCTCGGACTATTTCTCTCGGTCGCAACCCTGGGTGCATGCGGAGGACGATCTGGGCTGTCTGTCATCTCCATCTCCGACGCCGGAAGCGCCGATGGCGCTTTCGTCGCCAACTCGAAAGACGGCGCGATGGCAGACGCCGTGGCCATCCTCCGCGACGGCTCGCCGGATCTCGCGCTGGCGGATGCCGCCCGCGGTGGCGCCTTGACGGCTGACGCGCGCGGCGGGAACCTCGCAGGTGACGCGCGCGGCGGCAACTTCGCGGGAGATGCGCCGTTCGGTTCGGGAGACGCGCGACTCTTCTCGCGGGACGCGCCGTCTTTCTCAGGCGACGCGGGCACGGCCTCACTGACCAGCATCGAGCTCACGCCGCCCGCGCCCAGCGTGGTGCTCGGCGTCGCCTACAGCACCCTCGTGGTCACCGCAGTCTATTCGGACGGAACCGCGAAGGACGTGACTGGCTCGGCGACGCTAACTTCTAGCGACACGACCGTGCTGACGGTTGCGGGCCACACGCTGACCGGCGTGAAAGCGGGGACGGCCACGCTCACGGCGACTTACTCTGGGCAGACCGTCACGGCGAAGGTCACGGTTTTGTCGTCGTCTCTGCAAAGCATCTCGATCGATTCACTCACCCAAGTCTCCATCGGGCAGTCCATCTTGGTGACCGCCACGGCCATTTTCGCGGACGGAACCAAACAAGACGTCACCGCTCAGGCGGCTTGGACGAAGCTCCGACGCGACCATCGCAACGGTCACCCTCGACGTAAGCTCTGGGGAAGAGAAGGTCACGGGCGTCAAGGCTGGCAGTGTCACCCTCCAGGCAACCCTGCTAGGCGTTACCGGACTAGCACCCGTTACCGTGACCACCGCGCCGATGACCAGCATCAACATCACGCCGACGCAGTCGATTCTTCAGCGCGGCGTCACCCAATCCTTCCAAGCCACGGCTACCTATCAGGACAACACCACAGCCGACGTCACGCAGCAGGCGACATGGGTATCGAGCGACACGGCGGTTGCCACCATCGCGGTCAGCAGCAGCGGAATCCTCGTCACGGCGGTGGGCCCCGGCACCAGCACGATTTCGGCCACCATCGGGACGGTGGTCGGCAAGACCACAGTGACGGTCACCGCGCCCGCGCTTTCGTCCGTCATCGTGACCCCGGCCGCCTGGACGCCGAACGTGGGCGGCGTGCAAGCCTTCACAGCGCAGGCCACCTACGCGGATAGCTCGACGGCGGATGTCACGCTGTCGGCGACTTGGTCCTCCAGTGCGACGGCCATCGCCGCCGTCTCGAATGCGGCTGGACAACAAGGCCAGGCCACGGCCCTTGCGGTTGGGTCGGCGTCGATAAGCGCAAGTCTCTCAGGCGTGGTCGGCACGGCCTCGGTGACGGTTTCTTCCTCCCAGCTCGTCAGCATCGCGGTCTCGCCCAGCCCGGCCGACGTAGTGCTGGGACTCGAGGTTCAGCTCAAGGCCACCGGCACCTACCAGAATGGAACGACCCAGGATCTCACGACCCAGGTTGCGTGGACCCTCGCGAGCACTGCGATCGCGGGCATTTCCAACGCGACCGGCAGCTCTGGCCAGGTCACGGGCGTGGCCGTGGGTACTACCACGGTGACGGCGACCTTGAACGGCGTCAGTGGCACGACCACGGTCAACGTCAGTCAACCGACTTTGCAGTCCATTTCGGTGTCGCCAGCAGCCCCGCCAAGCGTCACGGCAGGCGTCAGCCAACCCTTCACCGCCACTGCGAGCTATGACAGCGGCACCTCGATAGACGTCACGACGCAGGTCACTTGGTCGTCGAGCAACATCGCGGTGGCCCAGATTTCCAACGCCGCCGGCAGCAAGGGCGTCGCGGCCACGCTCACGTCGGGCACGTCCACCATCACCGCCACGCTCAATGGCGTGTCCGGGACATCGACCCTGACCGTCAGCGCGCCTGCCCTGTCCTCGATTACCATCTCGCCCACCACGGCCTCGGTGGCCGTCGGTGGAAATCAGGTCTTCACCGCCACTGCGATATTCCAAAACGGTACGACCACAGCCATCGCCGGCACGAGCACATGGGCGTCTTCGAATACCAACGTCGCAACCGTCGCGGAAGCTGGAGGAGGTGGACCGGTTGGGGGTGGTGGCGGTCGTGAGATCGCGACCGGGGTGGCGGCTGGTACGTCGAACGTTTCGGTCAGCTATCAGGGCCTGACCGCAACAGCGACCTTGACGGTCACGGCACCCGTCACGGTCGTCGCCCTGACTATTTCGCCGACCGCTCCCGCGGCCATCTTGTTGGGTGCGACGGAGACATTCACGGCCACCGCGGTCATGAGCGACGGCAACACACAGGACGTGACTGCCAACGCGCAAACGCAGTGGACGACCTCCGATGCCACCATTGCCTCCGTCTCGAACACAGCCGGCCTGAGAGACGGCGGGGCAGGTTTCCCAGGCGGTGGCGGCTTTGCAGTCGGAGGCGGCGTGGCCACGGGCCTCGCGGCTGGAACCGTGACCATCACCGCAACCTACGGTGGATTCTCGGCGACCGCAACGCTGACCGTGCGCGCGCCACAGCCCACCGGCATGGTGATCACGCCTTCCGCTCCGCCATCCATCAGAGTCGGTGCCACCCAGCAGTTCCAGGCCGTGCTGACCCTCGATGATGGAACCACCCAGACCGTGACGACCCAGGCATCGTGGACCAGCGCAAGCGCCCTCGTGGCCAGTGTCAGCTCCGCTGGCGCCGGCCCAGGTGGTCGTGGTGGCGCAGGCGCCGGTGCGGGTGCCGGCGGTTTGGCCACCGGCATTGGTGCAGGCACGACCACCATTACTGCGACCTACTCGACCTTCACGGCTACGGCATCGCTGACCGTGACCGAGGCCACCCCAGTGAGTCTCACGGTGACGCCTCCTTCCGTGACACTTTACACCTCTCAGACCCAGGCTTTGGCGGCCACACTGATCTACAGTGACAACACCACCGCGGTGGTGACGGCTACCTGGAGCTCATCCGACGCCACCGTGGCGGTCGTCGCCGCGACTGGCGCTGGCGGCGGCGGCTTTGGCGCAGGCGGCGGCGCCGCGGGCGGCAGCGCAACAGCGACGGCCATCGGCACGGGAACAGCGACCATCACGGCCACCTACGGCACGCTCGTCGGGACGGCGACTATCACGGTCACCGATCCTCCCCTATCCTATGTCCAGGTCACGCCGACCAATCCCAACATTCCGGCGCAAGGAACGGCCCAGTTCACGGCCACCGCGGTGTTTGCCGACAACTCGACGCGCAATGTGACCACCTTGGCGACCTGGGCCTCGTCGAGCTCCTCGGTGGCCGTGATTGCGAGCACCGGAGCGACCATCGGACGCGCCACGGGCCTTGGCGCGGGTTCTTCCACCATCACCGCAACCTACCAAGGGATGTCGGGTTCCTCGGTCCTCACCGTAGCTCAGGGGATCACTTCCATCGTGGTCACACCCGTGGTGAAGACGACGGTGGTAGGTATCCCGGTTTCGTTCACGGCCACCGCGGTTCTGTCGAACAACGCAACCTTCGCGATCGGCGGGGCGGCCACGTGGGTCTCCTCGGATCCAACCATCGCCACCGTCACGGCAGCGGGTGTGACCACTCCGGTCAAGACCGGTACCGTGACCATGACCGCCACCTACCTGGGCGTTTCCGGGGCTGCCACCCTTACCGTCAGCTCGGCGACGCTCTCTTCCATCACCATCGCACCGAGTCCGGTCTCCGTTGCGATTGACGGAAGCGTGCAACTGACCGCGACCGGGGTGTACAGCGACTCGACGACCATCGATATCACCAACGTCGCCACCTGGACGTCCTCGGCCAATTCCATAGCGACGATCTCCAATGCAGCCGGCTCGCGCGGACTGCTCACCGCCCTCGGAAGCGGCTCTGCCACGGTGACGATCTATTTCGGGACTGCCTCTGCTACCGACTTGGTGACCGTCACGCCGTAGTTCGGCGGCCTGGACCGAGCCGCGACAATTCGCCGCAGACTCCGCGGCGGTTTGTCGCGACCCGTTTCGTATCGGCGCCCCATTCCCCTCGATCCCGCGATCAGCGAAACGAAGGTGCGGATCGCCCAGGAGGAATTGGCCTTCCCAGGATCGCGTCGAGCATCCAACCAAAGCAACCGGTGGGGCTTGGACGTGGTCCTAGTCGTTATCGTGGCCGACGGTGATTCCTCCGGACGCGGCCACGTCTACGACCGTTCAAGGCTTCGCGGAATGACGGATTCCGGCCAGCTTTTGTGACGTGGTCTAGTCCGGATAGCCGTCGTTCTGCCAGTTCTGCAACATCTTCTTGCCGTTGGGGCCCACGCCGTCGCCCCACGCCGCTGCCGGCGGCATCTTGTCGTCTTGAATGCTGCCGATGAAACGTTCGGCCTCTTGATGGGCCGCTGGCGTCGTGGTCCCAGCGGGCGGATCGTAGACATCGAGTCGAAAATTGGTTGGCGCGCCCCGCTTGGCGGGATAGCCGTGGCAAAGCAGACAGTGGTCCGCGAGCAAGGGCTTGACGTCGATCTCGAACGTCGGATGGTCCGGCACGGTCGCGATGTCGGGTTTGCCGAACGAGCAGGCCGTCGTGGCCAATGCGATGGTTGCCAGGACAACTGCGAATCGTGCGCAGGCGGTCACGTATTTCCTCAGCATGGGTGGAATCCTTCCCCGCAGGTCAAAAGAGCCAAGCCGTGCCGGCGACAGTCATGAATCCGAAGGTCGTCCAACCCACCACGTCGTGGACCTTCGCCATCTGTGCAATTCCGTTCGAATTGCCGGCGTCCGCGGTGCGGGCGGTGATGAACCCCAGCACGACCTCCGCGACCATTCCCGCCGTGGCACCGATGGCGGCGATGCGATGGATGAGCCCGGTGTCGAGCTTGAGCGGCTTCTTGTAGGGCTGAGGGGCCAAGAGGGCGTAGATCCCGGTCGCCGTGAAGAGACCCGCCGTGGAATAGGCGAGCAGGCGATGGGGCATCATGTAGCTGCCCCGTCCGCTGCCTCCGCCATAGAGGTCGTTGTAGTTGAGCTGTCCGATGACGCAAGTCGCGGCCATGAATGCCCAGGTGGTGAGCCCGAGCACTTGATGGACCACCAAGCGGTGGCGACGTGTCTTCGATAACGCGGAGGCGTCCGCGATCTCTTCGGCGGAGTGGGCCGACGACGCAGCGCCGTCCGGGCCGAAGAATTGGAAATCGAGGCCAACGGGTTTGTCGGAGGGGACCGGTGCCGGGGCTGCGCTGGGCAAGGACACTGGAGGCGGCATCGCCGGTGGACCGGCAGGCTGGCTGCCCGCCGCCGGTGGTGGTTGGCCCGCAGGGAGCGATTCCTGCGCTCGCGCGAGAGGCGGCAACAGAACGGCGAAAAGGATAGCGGCAAGGGACAGGCCCCGATGGATGCAAATCATCTTGCGTCTGCAGCGTAGCTGGTGAGTCCGAAGATGCAACGAGAAGCGTGTCGAATACTCAAGATTTCAGGCTCCTGTTTTCAGGTAACCATGGGACTCGCCAAAGGGAACTCCAGCCGCATGAACGGACCTTGCCCGCGCCAACCCAAGGCGCGACCGGGGGGAGATACCGTGAAGCACAGCCGCGGCCATGCGGCTGGAATTTCCAATGGTGAATCCGATGCGTTTCGCCTCCGACGCGACATTCACGAAGGGCTGCAAGGCATATACCGGAGCGCGGGAGTCGTATTTGCGAGGTCACGGGATGTAAGACGTGCGAAGTCCGCAGCCAGCTGCTGCAGAAATGGCCACTCGGGAGCCCGTCTCATGGATGCTAAAATAGCCTCTCAGGAAACCTCCGCTTCATACCGATGAACCCATCAGGCCTTCGGGCCCCGGGGGAAATCATTTCGGAGGACTCAATCCATGGACATCAACAGTATCGGCAGCAACTACGGCATCGACGCGGTCAACACGAATCAAATCGCGGCCACGCAATCGGCCACCACGGGCAGTGTATCCACCATGGACTCGACCCAGCTCTCGCCCATGGCCAGCTTGCTCAATCAGCTCCAACAGTTGCAGCAGACCGACCCGACCCAGTTCAAGTCCGTCATGTCGAGCATCGCATCCACGCTGACGACCGACGCCCAGAGTGCAACCGGTCCCCAGGCGCAGCACCTGACCGATCTCGCCAACAAATTCAGCCAAGCTGCACAGACCGGCCAAATGCCTGATTTGCAGCCACCGGCACAGCAACAGGGCGCCTCGGGCCACCATCACCACCATCATCATCAGGTGTCGAGCTACCAGAATGGCTCCAGCACCTCGACGAGCAGCGCAACCCAGCCGACGTTCGACTTGGCGCAAATCATCCAATCGGCCCTGCAGCAAGCGAGCGGATAGCCCCCAACCCGCCGCCTCAAGGCCGCAGCGGCCACGTGGCGGCGGACAGGCTTTCTTTCGCGAGGTCGAGCAGGCGCCCGCGCATGGCCGCGATGCCAAGTCGCTTGCTCGGCTCGCGCGCCAACCCGGCGGCCAAGAGCTCGGCCAGCGATCGATGCCGATCGTGCTTGCGCATCCATTCGAGCCCGGGCGGATCACCATCGTGGCCAAGGTGCATGGCGAAAATCGCCGGCAAGGTTTCCCCGGCGAACAGGGGCTTTCCGGTCAAAAGCTCGAAGGCCAGGCAGGAAAAGGCGTAGACGTCCGTGGCGCGCGGGTCGACCCGATCGCCGAAGGCCGACATGTCCCAGACCTCGGGCGCTCCGTAGTAGGGGCTGCCGCAACCCGGCCGGACCTTGCGCCCGGCCAGGCCGAAGTCCACCAACACCGGCGCCTGGCGCGCACTGCCACGGGGCCGCCGCGGAGACGCAAGGTCGCGCTGGGTGCGCAGGATGACGTTGGCCGGTTTGACGTCGAGATGGGCCAGCCCGGCGTCGTGCATGGCCTGCAACCCCGCCGCCATGCCGTCCAAGACATCGATGGCCTGCTTGACGGTCAGTGCACGACGGTCGACCAGCCGCTCCAGCGTGTTGCCCTCCACCAGCTCCATGACCAGAATCGGCTTGGGTCGCGCGCCAGCGTCGAAGGTGACGAAGCCCGCGATGTTGGCGTGCCTGGGCAGGGTCAAAAGCGCACCCGCCTCTTCGCGAAAGAGCTGCATGAACTCCTCTTCCGAGAGCGTGTGCGCGGCGGCGCCTGTGTACGCGGGCACCTTGAGCGCGAAGATCTCGGCGCTCTCCTCGTGGCGCTCTTCCGAGCGTCGGGCGACGAACACCAATCCGCCGCCACCGGTCCCGATGGGACGCACGATGAAGAAGCCACCGACGATGCGGCTGGGCGGCAGCCAAGGGGGCAGGTGCAACTGGCTCTTGCGCTTGGTGATGTGCGTGACCTCGCCCGACGGTCGCGGGACGCGCGGCAGGCGCCCCACCCGCATGAGCACACGCGCCACCACCTCGGCAAACAGCGGCGGCAAATCTTGGCGCACGGCCTCGGCGGCGGCGGCAGCGGCGGCGCCCACACCCTCGTCGCGCTCCTGCAAGGCGCGCTCAATCCACGCCTCCAGTCGCCGCAAAGCCCGCGTGGACGAGGAGGGGAAATAGTTCTCGCGTAAGCCGGTCCGCCGCATGGCCCCGCCGCACAGGCGCGCGGCGTAGGTAATGGCGCTGGCCAGTCGGTCGAGCGCGGCGCTGCTGTCACCCCGGCGCAGCTCGGTCAGCGACACCGCCTCGTTCAGGGTTTCGAGCACGCGCGTGATGCCCAGAATCGCCCGACGCAGTCCCTCGACCCGCGCCGAGCTGCCCGGCGGCAAAGCCTCGGCCACGTCGCGCAGGTTTTCCACCAAAGCGTGCTCGTCGGCCTGCCCACCGCGCTCCGCCAGCGCTCGCGGCACTTGCGCGGCCGAGGCAAACACCTCCTTGAATTCCGGTACCATGCACGCCTCGGACAACGCGCGCAGATCGGCGGCGCTGCTGAGGCTCCACAGCGTGGCCACGAACACGTCGGACAGCTCGGCCACCTGCTCACGCGCCAGGGAGTCCGCCGTGCGCGCGAGTGTGGCGCACAGAAGGCGGCGCAGTGGCGAGGGCACGTCGGCCTGCGCACGCTGGCAAAGCAACTTGAACACGTGCAGGCGGCGTCCGCGCGACTCGGGCATGGGCTCTTCGCTGTCCGCGATGTCCGAATCCACCAGGTGCAAAAGCGTCCGCAGTTGGCGAAAGCGCAAGGTCAGGTGCGGAATCGCGTCGCTGGTGACCGGCTGGTATTCGCGCACGAGCAGCCAACTCCCCAGCCGCCACAGGATCCCGGTCAGCGGGCTCGGTCCGCTCTGGCTGCGCGCGCGCACTGTGAGCAAGTCCGACAGAACCGACGTCACCAGCAGTCCGGCGTCGAGCTCGCGCAGAGAGCGAAACGTAACCTGCCGCTCGGCCGCCATCTCGTCGCCGGTGCTTTCGAGAACATCCATGGCCACACCCGCGACCTGCAAGGCCTCGTCGGTCGCCGGCCCGAGGTCGCGGCCTTCGGCGAAGGCCTGCAAGGCATCGCCCAGGTGCAACCGCAACGAGCTGCGCGGCCGTTCCGCGCCCATGTCGAGGTCGTCGATGAGGGCTTCGATCAAGGACACGGTACCGTCGTCCGCCGAGGACTGGTCGGCACGCAGGCGATCGATGGCCACGAATGCGGCTTGGGCACCGATGGGGTGGCCGGCCAGCTCCTCGCGCAGATCGGCCAGGGCCTCGATGGCCTCGATACCGCCGCAGGGCACGAGCTTGGACAGAAGCTCGTCGGCGGCCTCGGGCTCTTGCTCGACCACACGGGACAATCCGTAGATCATGGCCGAGGCGATGCCGCTGTCGCGGCTCTGCACCTCGCTTTGCAGCAGTTTGAAACAGGCGGGCAAGGCCGTGCTCGGATCGTGAACGACGGTCGTGGCCAGCGACGCGGCGGCGCGCCGCCATTCGCTGGGTCCAAGGCGGAGCGACAGATCGCGATCGATCTCCGCCGCGCGCATGGGGGCCGCCACCGCAAGCAGCCCGCGGGCCACCGCCACGTGCCGCCACACCAGCGACTCGCGATCGGTGATGAGCCGTGACCAAGCGGTGCGCACCGGCACGCGCTCGAAGACACGAACCCCGCTGTCGTCGCCTTCCTTGGCCCTGCGCGCGGCCTCCCGCGCGGCCCGCTCGAGAAGGCGCGCGGCCAGCCGCCGCGCAGGCAGGGCGCCCATGGAATGCGCCGTAAGCCACCCGCGTTCGAGCTCGGGTCGCGACACCAAGGCCAGCGCCAACCCGTCGACGTTCGCGCCGGTCGACAGGGGCAGGCGCAGCGAAAGCGCAACCCTGGCTCGAATCTGCGCGCCGCCGAGTGCCCGCGGCGAGGACAGCGCCAGGGCCGTGGCCAGGGTGACGAAGGTGGCGGCGTCGCCCTCGTGCAGCGAGACCAACACGCGACGGCCGAATTCGCGCTTCTCGGGACTTTGAGGCAGGGCACCCGCCAATTCGAAAAGCGCCGCCGCCGCCACGGGGCGGGACAGAAACGACAAATCTTCGACCAACCCGGAAGAAAGCGCGGAGCGCACGCTCGCCAGCAACTGGTCCGTGGCCATGCCTTCGAGAGGCGTGGGCTGCTGGTCCGCGGCCGCCGCCGCCAGGCTCGCCATGCCCTGGCGCCACAGCGACCGACGATCGTCCAGGCTGTCGCGCGTGTGGATCTGCGCGAGTCCCGCGAGGTAGTCGTCACCGCCGTGCATCCTGGTTCCTTTGGGCCCTCCGCGCGGCCATGGCACCCGAGTCGCCCGGCCGCGCTTCTTGGCGAAATCGTACCACCCTGGGAAAATTCCGCGAGGGGCGTGCATGGGCAAGCACAAGGATGGCCGAGGGAATATACTGCCCCGACCAAGTGGAGCAGAAACTGGAGAACCATGCGTAGGCTCCTCGCCGGATTGAATCTGACCGCCCTGCTCGCGCTTTCCGCGCTCGCGGAGCTCGTCCTCTATCGCATCGTGAACGCGATCTTTTTGCCCAGCCACCAGGGCACGACCCTCGAGCGTTGGACGGCTGGCGCCGCGCTCTTCGTCTCGAATTTCTCCGGCATCCTGGCCCTGCTACTCGCGGTGGTGGCGATGGTGCATGCCCTGCGTTCGGATCGGATCTTTCCCCGCTCCATGCGCATCACCGTCAGCACCGTGGGCTTGTTCTTCATCGTTCTCGCAGGTCTAGGCGTGTTTTGGATCCTCGCGCCCCGGTACCACGTTCACATGCGCATCAGCCTCGGTTTCCTGGTCTTCTTCCTGGCCCTTGGCATCTGGCACGGGGCACGCCCCTGGCGCTCCAAGCTCGCCATCACCCTGTTCGCCCTTCCCATCGTCTTGCAGGCCGCCGCGGTGTTCGCCCATCGCATGGCCTGGTCGCGCCTGGATCCCGCCGAGATGGTGCGGGTCGGCCACGCCATCACCCTGGCGGCCATGACCGCCACGCCGGTTCTTGTCTCCCCCTGGCCTTGGCGCAAGGGTCGCATGGCGGTCACCCTCGCGGCTGGGACCATCGTGGCCATCGCGCTCGGCGCCGCAACCACGCTTCGCTTCGATCTCGTCCAAGCGGTGGCGTACTACGGGCTGCGCATCGATCTGACGGGGCTGGGGTCGTCCGCCGAGCAGCTCTACGCGGGTGCCATCATTGCGGCCTTTGCCTGCCTTGGCGCGACCACGGTGGGCTGCCTCGTCGAGAAGGGCCAATCACGGCTGGCTGGCTGGGCGCTGCTGCTGCTTGCCGCGGCGGGCATGGACATCAGCTCGCCCAGGCCGGCTCTCTTCACCTTGTGCGGGCTGCTGGCACTGGCGCTGGCCACCACGCAGGACCCCCCCTCGGCAATGCCCGCCGAGGATGCCTGAAACGTAGCTTGCGGAGCAGGCTTCCGCTACCGCGTGCGCAGCTCTTGCTCCGCGCGCAGCCAGTACTCGAGATCGTTGCCCTCTTTGCAACCTTCACTGACGTAGATCTCGAAGGCGCGGGTCTGGATCTCTTCTTGGGTCGGCTCGTAGGAAGCGCGGGCCTTGGCAGCTTGTGGAGCAGCGAAAGGCTTGGCCGGTTTGGCGGCCGGCTTGGCAACGGGGGCGGGTACCGGTGCCGGTGCCGGCGCCGGCTTGCTTGGTTTGCTTGATTTGAAATTAGCCATGGGACTGACAGTAGGTTGAGCCCGAAGAGAAAAGTGTCAAGAAAATCATCCCGGCGCAGCGAGCGATCGGGGATGCGTCGCGCGAAGACGATAGGGGCGCATCTCGGAGGATCGAAAGGCACCCTCTCATGGTCCTATTCGGACGACAATTCGGGCATAGTACGTTCCTCATTCTCCGCCCATGGAAACGGAATCGAGAATCGAGACAGCGCTCACGGAAGTCGTGGCCAAGGCCACGGCCGCGCCTTGCCCGCAGGGTCTGGCCGAGGCCATCCGCTATGCCGTGTTTCCGGGCGGCGGACGGGTTAGACCTGGTCTGTGCTTGGCCGTGGCGACGGCCTGCGGCGACGGCGAGCCCGCCCTGGCAAACGCGACGGCGGTGGCGGTCGAGCTGCTTCACTGCGCCTCCCTGGTGCAAGACGACCTGCCCTGCTTCGACGACGCCCCACTGCGACGGGGGCAGCTCTCGCTGCACAAGCGATTCGGCGAGGCGGTCGCCATTCTCGTGGGCGACGCCCTGATCGTGATGGCCTTTGGCGCGGTGTCGACCCAGGTGACCAGGCGGCCGAGTGCTTGCGCGGAAATTCTGTGCGTGCTGGCCGCGGCCGCGGGCGCACCCGCCGGAATCGCGGCCGGACAGGCGTGGGAGAGCGAACCCAGCGTGGATGTGGCCTCTTACCACCACGCGAAGACCGCGGCCCTGTTCGAAGCCGCAGCCGTGGCGGGTGCCATCGCCGGTGGCGGCGTTCCTGCGGCTTGGCGGCGCACCGGGGCCGCGCTGGGTTCGGCCTACCAGGTCGCCGACGATGTGGCGGACGCGCTCGGGGAATCGGAAGCGCTTGGCAAGCCCATCCACCAGGATGGGAACAAGGCACGACCGAGCGTGGTGAAGAGCCTGGGACTCGAAGGCGCCATCCGACGGCTCGACGACCTCTTGGGGCAGGCGATGCGGTCCATTCCCGAATGCCGTGGTCACGACAACGTCGAGGCGTTTCTGCGCGTCGCCGCCGGACGTCTATGCCCGTCCGAGCTACGCAAGGGAGAGGGCACAGAGAATACTGAAAGCACAGAATGAAGGAAGGTTCGGTGCTCTCTCCTTCCGACATCCGGGCCTGCCACGAGATTCTCGCGCGTGGATCGAAGAGCTTCGTGGCAGCCTCCCGCATGTTGCCCAAGCGGCTGCACGACCGCACCGCCGCGCTCTACGCGTTTTGCCGCGTAGCCGACGATGCCGTGGATCTGGGAACCGACGTCCAGGCCGCCATCGCGCGCCTGCACCAGCGTCTGGATCGCGTGTATGCCGGAACCCCCGAGCCCGATCCCGTCGACCGCGCGTTGTGCAACGTGGTGCAAGCGTGCGGAATTCCGCAGGCCATTCCGCGCGCGCTGATCGAGGGATTCGAATGGGATGCGCAAAAGCGACGCTACGCCACCGCCGAGGAATTGGACGCCTACTGCGCGCGGGTGGCCGCCACCGTGGGGGTGATGATGACCCTCCTCTTCGGCGAACGCTCGAAGACGCTGCTCGCTCGCGCCTGCGATCTCGGCCTGGCCATGCAGTTGACCAATATCTGCCGCGACGTAGGCGAGGACGCGCGCGCCGGACGCATCTACCTGCCCCTCGATTGGTTGGCCGAGGCCGGCGTGGACGGGGAAGACCTCCTCGCGCGGACCGCCTACAGCCCTGCCCTCGGCAGCGTGGTCAAGCGCGTGCTCGACCGGGCAGGCGCCTGCTACCGCCGCGCCGATCTGGGCATGACCCTCTATCCCTACGACTGCCGCCTCGGGGTTCGCGCCGCGCGCCTCATCTATGCCGAGATCGGCCGCGTCGTCGCCAAGAACGGCTACGACTCGGTCTCCACGCGCGCCTACACCAGCAAGGCACGCAAGCTTCTGCTGCTGGTGCGCGCTCTGCCCGTTCTCCTCGAACGGCGGCGAGATTGCAGCGAGCCGGCAGACCCCGCGGTGCAATTTCTCGTCGACGCGGTTTGAACGCCGCTACTCCATGTTGGCGTAGGCGACGAACCAAGGGGCGAAGCAATGTGGTTGCAGAGAAGCGAAGCGCATGTTGCGAGGTGTGTTCGAGGGAGAGCTGCGCTTTCTGGCCTTCGACGGCGGCTTGGTCAAGGCCGCGCGAAGCCTTGGACTCGAGCTCGCAGGCTGAGCCTGGCCGCGCGGGCGTGGCCTCAACGCGTCGACGGCTTGCAGCATACAACCTCTGCTTCGATCCGTGCCTTTCGCATATGCGGTGGCTCCGGTGTTTGATCCGGCGGTACCTCTCATTCACGCCTGCCTGTGCGTGAGATCGCTCGCACCACACCGCATCAATCGTTCAGTCCAAGAAGTCCGAAGGCTCGTACCTGATGTACAAGTACGCGCCCCTCATTGCCCCCTGGAGGTAGTTCATGCTCTCGACCAATTCCCGCGCTGCTCGACTAGATTCTGGCCGATCGGCTAGCAACCCGACAACCCATCGCTTGGCGCCGCGAGCCCTGCTCGCGGGGAGCCTGGCGTTCGCGCTGATCGCCTGCGCGCCTGCGGCCGTGACCCCCACGAACGGCTCTGGGGGCAAGGGCAACGGTGGCAGCAGCGGCAACGGCGGCAGCGGCTCGGGCGGCACCTCCGCCAAGGGCGGTTCCAGCGGCAACGGCTCGGGCGGCAGCGGCTCGGGCGGCACCTCCGCCAAGGGTGGGTCCGCTGGCAACAGCTCGGGCGGCGCAGGCGGTAACGGCTCGGGCGGCACCTCCGCCAAGGGTGGTTCCGCTGGCAACAGCTCGGGCGGCGCAGGCGGCGTCAACTCGGGCGGCAACGGCTCGGGTGGCAGCGCTGGCGGCGCGAGTGGCAGCGGCTCGGGCGGCGCGGCCGGCAACGGTTCCGGCGGCTCCGTCGGTGGAGCTTCGGGAGCAAACCCGCCCGGCTGGTACATGACAAGTGACTGGAACGTAACCTCTGCAAATTGGCAAGGCTGCGTGTGGACGGGTGTCGACTGCAGCTCTAACTGTCCGGCCGGGATCACCGCCGTAGCGGGCAGCACGACATCGATCACGCCCACGGACTTTACGGCCGCTACCAAGGAAGGTGGTCCGTACGAAGTAAGCGGCACCGTGTTCAACGATTACAACGCGGTTGCGATGATTGGCTTCAATTTGAATGAGACCACGAGCGGCAAGAGCGATCAGTGCAAGTACAACGCAGCCGCCGCAGCTGCCGCTGGCCCACCTGTGGCGACCGTTCCGGGCTCGGCAACTGGCATCGCAGTTAACTGGAGCGCCAAGATAGCGCCAGTCACCTCATTCCGCATCCAGATTCAAGGCGTCAATGGCGCTACGGATCCAACAAATCGGTGGTGCGCGACCATTACAGATGCGTCGGGACCGAGCTTCGTCCCTTTCACCGACTTCAGTACGCAATGCTGGACCGGAGCAACGAATCCGGTTGCTTACAACAAGGAGCCTATCGACGCCGTGGTTTTCCTCGTGCCTGGGACGACCACCGCGAAGGCGCCGTTCGATTTCACTATTACCGGCTTCGCTCCCGGCACCAGCAAGGCGGATGCACCTGGTGGTGCGGCTGCATGTGGTACAACGACCGGCACGGTTGGCACCACCTCGCTGCTCTCTGATAGCAGCGCGGCTACGGACGCGTCGACCCAACGTGCAGCGGTGACCGGAACGGACTGCAAGAAGTACATCATCAACAATAACAACTGGGGCAATGAGACCACTACCTATCAGTCGCTCAACTACACGGGCAATAGCTTCACGGACGTGGTCACCAGCGGCAGCGGTGGCGGCAGCAACGTCGTGTCGTTCCCATCGATCTATATCGGCGGCAACGGACAGACTACCGGAGGAACGACCAGCACGTGGACCGACAGCGGTTTGCCCAAACAAATCAGCGCAATGAAGAGCGCTCAGACCTCGTTCAAATGGTCTGGCGGTACGAGCGGAGGCAACTACAATGCAGCTTACGACGTCTGGTTCGCCAAAACCCCACCGACCGGGGAATATGATGATGGCGTTTCCGGTCTGCTCATGGTCTGGCTCTACAAGCCGGGGAGCTCTCAGCCCATCGGCACCAAGGTCCGCACAGCAACAGGAATTGCCGGGCACAACTGGGATGTCTGGGCAGGCACTCGGAATACAACCGCCAAGGGTACGGATGTAGCTACGAGGCCAGTCATATCGTATGTTGCGCAGGATTCACCCATTACGAGCCTCTCGTTCGACTTGAAGAACTTCATTGATGACGCCGTGAGCAATGCTGATACTGCAAATGGCATCACACAGGCTTTCTCCAGCAGCTGGTACCTGACCGACGTGTTTGCTGGCTTCGAGATCTGGAACGGTGGCGACGCCAAGGGTCTACAAGACACGTTCACCTGCGTAGTTCAGTAGTCGACGCCCGCTGGAATCAGGGGCCGCGAGGATCGCATCCTCGCGGCCTTTTTTTTCGGCCCCAAGCGCAGTCAAAACCACTTGCCAAGCAAACGAATTGCCACAGGATCGCCTCTCCCCGCCTTACCTCTTCGCACCCGCACCCGCGCACGCGGCAAGTCGGCGAATCGGATTTTCACGGACTGCGCGGCCTCGCCGACCTCGTCGGCAAGTGATTTCGCGCCGGCATCTTGTTCTACGTCGGCAGCGAGGCGCTCCCTTTCGGAGAGCGCCTGTGGGCCCTGCCCATTGCCGACCTACCGCCCAACTGCCGAATCGACCTTGAGCACCACTTTGCCCATGGGCCCGGCGGCCAGGCGGGCGAAGGCTTGGGGCAGCTCTTCGAAGGGAAGGACGCTGTCGACCATCGGTCGCACGTTCGTGCGCGCGAGCAGCGAGAGCACTTCCTGCCAGCCGGCTCGGCTTTCGGCGTTGGTGTTGGCGCCGACGGCGACGCCGCCCATGCGAATGCGCCGGAAGAAAAGCGCGGCGGTGTTGAACGACGGAACCGGGCCGGCGAGACGGCCGACCAGGCTGACTCTTCCCGCGTCGCCCAGGGTCTCGATGACCTCGGGCAAGAGCAAGCCGCCGATGTTGTCGATAGCCAAATCCACGCGGCGAGGCGCGAGGGTCTTCTTCAAAGTGACGCGCCAATCGGGCAACGCAGGGTCGAGGCAGAGGCTGGCGCCGATCTGGCGCAAGCGCTGCCGCTTTTCCTCGCTGCGCGACTGCGCCACGACGGTGAAACCCATGGCAACAGCAAGTTGCACCGAGGCCACGCCCACGCCGCCCGACGCGCCGGTGACCAACACCAGCGAGGAGGCTGGAAGCGGTCCCCACATGGTCAACGCCTGGTACGCGGTCAGGTAGACCAGCGTCGCGGCCGCAGCCGCGGGTTCGTCCCAACCGGTTGGCACTTCCACCAGGCTCTCGGCCGGAACTGCCACACGTTCGGCGAAGGTGCCAGCACGTTCGACGCCGACATCTCCGCGCAGAACGACGCGACGATCGCCGACGGAGACGCCCGATACGCCTGGGCCGACCTCGACCACGGTTCCCATGCCATCACGGCCGAGAATGTGCGGCAAGGGCGGCTTGGCCGGGTACTGGCGCTCGGCCAAATAGCGATCGGCCGGGTTCAGGCCCGCGTAGTGGATGCGCAGGACGACCTCACCGGCCTGGGCCTTGGCATCCGGAATCTCGCCAAGCCGCAAGGCCGCAAGGCCAGTCAGCGCATCGAGTAGCCATGCCCGCATGACGTGAGAATGGCGGCAAAGTCCGCCATGTCAAGGACAGCAAGTACGCGTTCCGGGCCTCACTCGACAAGCAACCATAGTCGGTCGGTCTGGTGGTTGCCCAGGCGCGCGGCGGCTTCGGCGAATCGCGAATCTTGCAGGCGAGATGCGGCCTCGCGCAGGATGGGCCACAGGGCGTCCGCTTTCACACCGCCGATTTCGGGCATGGTCCAGGGTTTCTGGCCAAGGGCGAAGGGGACGAGCCACGCGATAGCCTTGCGGATCGAGCGGCCGTCGGGGGTTTGGTAGTGCCAGAGATCCACGCCCGCGCGGTCGCCGAGATTCGCCAGCGCGACGAAGGCCTGCAAGTTGTAAACGGCGTAGTGCCAGGATTTCGTGCGCTGCAGCTCCTCGGGCTGGCTGCCGTCGGGATCGATTTGTCGGCCGATGCGTCGCTTGTGGCTGAACTGCAGGAGCTCGCGCGCCAGCTCGATCTGACCGGTGGCGAGCGCCAGCGAGACCGTCTGTACGTCGTACCAGGTTCCGTGGTTGTTCCTGGCCTGGCCTTCCTTGCGCCCGAGCTCACTTTCGCGCAGCCATGTCAGGTAGTTGCGGAACCAGGCAAGCAGCCCTTCGCGGTCCATTGTCAGCAGCGATTTGCTGTCCGCGAGCAAGCCGACCCCATCCACCAAGCGGGCGATGCCCGCCGTATCGATGATGCCCGCAGCCCTGCCGTTTTCTTTACCGCGCACGCCTTGCGCGAAGTCGAGATTGGGGTTCATGCGCGTCGCCGGCCCGACGAAGAAGGTGCGCAAGAGCAGGGCCGCGTGCTCGGCGAACGATTCGTCCCCGGTGAAGTAGTAGGCCAGTCCCAGGGTTTCGGTCAGCGTCACGAGTCGGGCGAAGTACGCGTGATCCGGGATGCTGTCGCGCTCGGGATTGGTTTGCCCGTCGCGGATGGTATAGGGCAGTCCGTCCGGGTTGCGCGGATCGGGCCAGGCGTAGGGTGCCAGGCTCAGGTAGTCGTGTTTGTCGCCGCTGGGTGGAAGCGCAGTCTTCTCGGTGACCGAGAAGGGCTTTTCGGCCAGCGCTCTTCGGGCATCGTCGAGCAGGCGGACAAGCGCGGGCTCGGGATGCTGTGGATCAGCCAGAAAGCGCGCCTTGTGACGGGCCAGCACCTCCGGGTCGTGCAGGAAGATGGGCGGTCCCGGGGGAATCGGCGCTCTAGCTGGCCCGGCCGGTTGTGGGCCGGCCTGTGCCTGCGCGGGTGCGGCGGCCTGCTTGCCCGCACAAACCAGGCCAGGGATCATCAAGAGCCAGAGCGCGCGCGAAATGGTTATCGACGGGTCGGCAGACATGGATGGCAGCAGTTTGTCACCAAGTCATACACGCCTGCATCTACAACCGAAGGGGAACGAGGTGACACGATGACGATTTCTCAGTCGATTCTGATTGTTGGCAGCCTGCTCGCCACGGCCCCGATGGCCATGGCCGGAACGGTCGCGGTGAAGAGCAGACCTGTCGAGTACAAAATCGGCGACCAGAGCTTCGAGGGCCTGTTCGTCTATCCGCAAGCCAGCAAGGGCAAGATTCCCGGCGTGCTCATGGTGCACAACTGGCTCGGCCTCTCGGACGAAACCAAAAGGCAGGCCGAGCGCGTGGCCAAGCTGGGGCTGGCGGTTTTCGCTGTCGATGTCTATGGCAAGGGTGTTCGCGCCAAGGGCGCGCAGGACGCGATGGTGCTTGCGGGCAAGTACAAGGGCGATCGCAAGCTGTTCCGCGAGCGGCTGCTGCGCGGCCTGGAAGTCTTGCGCGAACAGAAGGATGTCGATCCGGCCAAGATCGTCGCGGCCGGGTACTGCTTCGGCGGCACGGGCGTGATTGAGCTGGCCCGCGCCGGCGCCGACGTGCAGGCCGTGGTCAGCTTCCACGGCGGTCTCGACAGCCCCAATCCCGCCGATGGCAAGAACATCAAGGCGAAGGTCATCGCCCTGCAAGGCGCGGACGATCCCTACGTCAAGCCCGCCGACATCGCTGCCTTCCAGAACGAAATGCGCACGAACCACGTGGATTGGCAGATGACGGTCTACGGCGGTGCCGTGCACAGCTTCACCGACATCGGCGCCGGCTCCGACGTGAAGACCGGCGCGGCCTACAACGAAAAAGCCGACCAGCGGTCGTTCGAGGTGTTCAAGGACCTCATCGGCGATCTGTTCCCGAAAAAATAGCGTTCAGGGCTTCTTGGCATACTCCTGCGCACTGAACCACGTCCCTTGCACGTCGTTTTCGACCAGGGCGGGCACGAGGGCGCCGGGCATGACCGATTCGACGGCGTTGGGAGCGTTGGGGCCGCCGAGATCGGTGCGCAGCCAGCCGGGATCGAGCAGGTTCATGGTCACGCCGGTGTCGCGCAGGCGAATGACCGTGTCGCGCACGAACTTGTCGAGGGCCGCCTTGGAGGCCGCGTAGGCCATGAGCTCGGGCTGATCGCGGATTCCGGAGGTGACCTGCACGATGCGGCCGAAGCGCCGCTGCAGCATGCGCGGCAGAAGGCCGTGGGTGATACGGATGGGCGCGATGACGTTGACCTCGAAGCTGCGCCGGTAGTCGTCGGCGGTGACGGTCGCCCAGTCTTGCCGGAACGGAGTCATGATGGCCGCGTTGTTGTAGAGGACATCGATGCCGCCGCTCGCGGCTTGGGCCTCGCGGATCAGGCGATCCACGTCGGCCTCGACGCCGAGCTCGGCCGCGACCACGGCGACCTTGCCCCCCTTGCCAAGCTCGTCGGCCAGGCTGGCGTTGTGCTCGAGCCTGCGACCGTGCAGGACGACGTTGCAACCCTTGGCTGCCAGGCCACGCGCGATCTCGCGACCGATGCCGCGACTGCTGCCGGTGACCAGGGCCCATTTCCCGCGAATGTCGACGCTCACGCCGCACCTTCTCCCCGATGGACAAGGCTTCGTCAAGAGCGCCAGCGCATAGAAAGATCGGCGCGGTTGAGGTAAAGAGTGCCCATGCAAGCTCGCGCTCCCTACTCAATCGCCCTGGTGCAGATGGCAATGTCCGCCGATCCCGCAGCCAACCTCGACGCCGCCTGCGCGAAGATCCGCGAGGCGGCAAGCCACGGCGCCAGGGTCGTGTGTCTACCCGAGCTCTTCCGCTCGCACTATTTCTGCCAGAAGGAGGACGCCTCCCTGTTCGCGCTGGCCGAATCCATCCCCGGCCCCAGCACCGAAGCGCTGGGCTGGGAGGCGCGTCGCAGCTCGGTGGTGGTCGTCGCATCCCTGTTCGAACGGCGCACCGCCGGCCTGTACCACAACACCACCGCGGTCATTGGCACCGACGGCACGATCCTGGGCATGTACCGCAAGATGCACATTCCCGACGACCCGGCCTACTACGAGAAGTTCTACTTCACGCCCGGCGATCTCGGATTTCGAATTTTTCCGACCGAATTCGGCAATCTCGGCGTGCTCATCTGCTGGGATCAGTGGTTCCCCGAGGCGGCTCGCCTGGTGGCCCTGCGTGGAGCCGACGTGATCTTCTACCCCACGGCCATCGGCTGGCACCCGGCCGAGAAGGCCGCGCGTGGCGCCGCCCAGCGCGACGCCTGGCGAACCGTCCAGCGCGGGCACGCCATCGCCAACGGCGTGTACGTGGCCGCGGTCAACCGCGTGGGTACGGAAACGCCCTCCGGCCCGCCAGGCCTGGAATTCTGGGGGTCGAGCTTCCTGTGCGACCCGCAAGGCGTGGTCTTGACCGAAGCGTCGAGCGACCGCCAGGAAGTCCTCTACGGCGCGGTAGATCCGGCGAGCATCGAGGAGGTGCGCCGGAATTGGCCTTTTCTGCGCGACCGTCGCATCGACGCCTACGCCGGCATCGAGCGCCGATTCTTTGATAGAGATTAGGGATGAAAGCGAAGACGCCGGCCGACCTTGGATTCGCCATGCCCGCCGAATGGGAGCCGCACGAGGCGACCTGGCTGGGCTGGCCCCACTGCCGCACCGATTGGCCGGGCAAGCTGTCGGCCATCGAATGGGTCTACGGCGAGATGGTGCGCAAGATCGCCGAGGGCGAGAAGGTCCGCATCCTCGTCGATTCCGCCGCACGCGAGGCCAAAGCACGCAGAATTCTGACCCGCGCGCATGCCAACCTCGGCAACGTGGAATTCTTTCGCACTCCGAGCGACCGTGGCTGGTCGCGCGACTTCGGCCCCATCTGCGTGCGCAAGCCCGGTCCGCGGCCCGAGGTCGCCATCGCCAAGTTCAAGTTCACGGCCTGGGCCAAGTACCCCAACTGGCACCAGGACGACCGCCTCGCACCTACCATCTCCAAGCGCTTGGGTTTGCGCATGTTCCCGGTCGCGCGCCCGGGTGGACGCGGTGACATGGTTGCGCTCGAGGGCGGCGGCATCGACGTCAACGGCCGCGGCACCCTGCTCACCACCGAGGAATGTTTCCTCGACCAGAAGACCCAGTGCCGCAATCCCGGCATGACCCGCGAGGAATACGATGGCGTTTTCCGCGACTACCTCGGCGCACGCAACGTCATCTGGCTCGGCCACGGTATCGTGGGTGACGATACCCACGGCCACGTCGACGATCTGTGTCGCTTCGTCAATCGCAACACCCTGGTGCTCATCCAGGAAAGGAACGAGCACGACGTCAACCACCGGCCCTTGCGCGACAACTGGGAACGGCTCGAGGACGCGCGCCTCGAGGACGGTAGCCGCCCCGAGGTCATCGAGCTGCCGGTGCCCGCACCGCTTTACCACGGCGATTGGCGCCTGCCTGCGAGCTACGCGAACTTCTACATTTCCAACGCCGCCGTTATCGTTCCGACCTTCAATGATCCCGCGGATCGCGCCGCGCTTGGGATTTTGGGCGAGCTTATCCGCGACCGCCCGGTCGTGGGCATCCATGCCGTGGATCTGGTGCTCGGCTTCGGCACCTTGCACTGCCTGACCCAGCAGCAACCGGCACGCAGAATCTAGCAGCCCGTGGTGGAAGTCGGACCGAGCCGTTCGGAGCGGATTCGGGCCGGATGCAAGGAGCAGCGAAGCGCCGAATACTAGAGGTATTCAAGCGAGCGGCGACGCCGCAGACGGCCCAGAATCCGCCCGAACGGCGACGCGGAGACTTTCACCACGGGCTGCTAGGCGTCCCAGGGAACTACCAAGGCTTCGCACTCTTGAGGCGAATGCCCACGGTGGTGCCGTGATCGTCCGGACGCAAGCTCTCGGGCGTCGACGAAACCTCGATCTGTCCGCCGAACATGTCGATGAAGCTCTTTACGGTGCGCATCCCGAATCCGGTGCCGGGCTCGCCCTCGGTTCCCGGGCGCGTGGTCTTGGCGTCCAGATCGAAGAGGCTGGCCACCAGCTCGGGCGGCATGCCGATACCCCGATCGGTGACCTGGATGGTGGTGTTGTCCCCCTGCCGATGGACACTCACGACGATGCTGGAGTCCGGATAAGAGAACTTGATGGCATTGGAGAGCAGATTGTTGAAGACGTGATTGGCCAGGATCTTCGGGTCGGCCATCACGAATCGGTTCTCGTTCGAGAGCTCCGGAAACTCCATGCGCATGCGTCGCTTGGCCAGCCGTTCGGCGAAAAGGATCTCGGCGTTCTTGAACACCGCCTGTAGATCGACCGGTCTCGGACTGAATGCCATCAGACCCTGCTCCACCGCTTCCATCATGCGCACGCTGGTGATGATTTCCCCGATGTTGGCGCAGGCGTAGTCCATCCGATCGAGGGTGGGTTGACCCAGCGCCACGCCGGATGGCCGGGCGATCCGCGCAAGCGAGATTTCGCCTTGCAGGACCGTCAGGGCGTTGGCGATATCGTGGGACACGACCGTCAGCAAGCGCTGCTTGTCCCGCATGGAGCGCTCGACCCGATCTCTTTCCGCGGTCATCCTGCGCAGCAGGTCGTCCTTGGCATTTCTCTCGTGCTGGTACTCCCCGTACACGATATGGATGAACAACGCCAACATGAAGAGACAAAGGGGCAGCGTGAACGCCACATCGACGAATCGCAATCCGGGCGTCGCGTAGGGAAGAATGACCGCGGGAACCAGGTGCTCGATGAGCAGAAGCGCCACCATCGTCATCGCGGTCAGGGCCAGCGAAACGATCTTGCGCGACCCCTTGAAGAACAAGACCTGGTAGCAGACCAAGAGGTAGAAGTAGTAGCCGATGGTCCCCTTGCTGCCGGCCTGCGAGATCCAGCAGGCCGAAAACAGGACTAGGAAAAATACGAAGATCGGCGCAAGCATCCGTCGCCACCGTCGCACCCGCCTTCCCAGCCAGTAGCCGGTTCCACCGGCCACGGCGCTCACCACCCCGGAGGCGACCATGTACATCTGTGTGCCAATCAGCAGATTCTGAACGGTCGCGAATAGTCCAGCCAGAATCGTGAGCAGCATGATGCCGCTGAAGATGCGGTGTTCGAGCCCGACGCTCGACGGGTCGCCGAATAGCATGACCGCCAGGCCGCGCGACCGCGGCCCCATACCAGCGACGTCCGTGAGAGCGGACACCGATTGTCGTTTTTCATTGGCGGGTTGTGACATGGCTCGACTACCCGACGGAGAGTGCGCCACATACTACTAGCTCGACGGCTTCCGACACAGAAGGATCGCAGGCTTGGGTCAGTCGCGCAAGCACTCGGGCGGGATCAAGGACGAGGGTTGCCCGGTCACGATCAGCCACAGCTGGTGGGCGGCCCGCGTGGCGGCGATGTGGAAGAGATGGCGGGATTCGTCATCGCTGCCATAGCTGCTGGCGTTCACGTCCAGCAAGACCACGTAGTCGAATTCGAGCCCCTTGACCTGGCGCACGTCGGTCACATCGATGCCGGGACGGAATGTGAAGTCCTGGGCGCGAACGCGACGCAGGCTGGCCACCTCGGCGCGGCGCAGGCCATCGTGGTAGCGGTCGGCTTGCTCGGCGTAGCGGGCCAACAAGGCTACGGTGGCGCGCGGCTCGCGCAGCAGAAGATCGCGCAGCGCCTCGGCCAGAAATCCCACCGCCGCGCCCGCCGCGGAAAATCGAAATGCCTCGACGGGAGCACCCGAGCGCTTGGCCTCGGCCGGCACGTCGATGGGCAACGGCCCCATCGCGTGGCGGGCCAAGGACAGAATCTCGCGCGTGGATCGATAGGCGATGCGCAGGGGTTCGACCGCCACGTGCGCGAGCCCGAGGTGCCCCAGCACCGCGCGCCAGTCGCCGAAGCCGTTATCGAGGAAGAGCCGCTGGGCGGTATCCCCCGCCAGGGTGATCGACGGAACCTGCCCGGGATTGTGCCCCTTCGGCGTGGTTCGACCGATGAGGGCCGCCAGCTTCATGGGCGACAGATCCTGGGCCTCGTCCACGAACAGGTGGCAAAGTGGCGTCTCCGGTTTGCGCAGCAGTTGATTGGCGCGCAAGAGGATGGCCAGATCGTCGACGTCCAGAATCGGAAGGTCGTCCTCGGTGCGCTGACCATCGATGCCGATCTCGCCGCGCACGTTCTCGTCGTCGTCGACCTCGTCGCGCTCCGCCTCCACGCGCCGCACGTGCTCGGGCAGCTCGTCATCCACGGTCTTCTTCTTCGCCCCCTCGCCCTTGCCAAACGAGGTCCAGGCCTCGATGTCCTCCAGCTCTTCCTTGCGCGCCCGTTCGGCCGCACGGCTTTTCGCGGGAGAGATCTTCTTCTCCTCGGGCGGCAGCTCGCGCGGATCGCGGCTGACGATGGCGCCAACCCGAGTCACCAGAAGGCGATGGGCCTCGTCGATATCAGCCTGGGAGACGCGCATCTCCTCATCGTTGCCCATGAGCGAAACCAGCAGCTCGCGGTCGGTCAGCAAATCCGCCCACAACTCGACCACGGCGCTCTTGCCCCGCTTGGTCTTGGGCGATCGGGCTCGCCGTTCCAGCTCGTGCAGCAAGGCGGGATGGCTCTTCACCCGAGTCACCGCGGGAACGACATCGTCGGTGACTGTCGCGCGTAGCCAGGGGATGGCACGCTGCAATTCTCTCTCGGCCCACTCCTGGAAGGTCAACACGCGCACGCCCGGGACACCCAGGGCCGGCAGGACCTGGCCGATGTAACCCGCCAGCGCCGTACCTTGGGTCACCACCACCATGCGCTTCGGCGGGAATCGCTCGGGGTGCGCGAAGCTCAAGTAGGCAAGACGATGCAACCCGATGGTGGTCTTGCCGCTGCCCGCGCCGCCCTGGATGACCACCACTCCCGAATGAGGCGCGGTCATGATCTCGAACTGGCGCGGGTCGATGAGCGCTGCGATCTCGGGCAAGTGCCGATCCAGGCGCTGCGCGTCCTCGGGTGCTGCGCCGAGCACGCCGCGACGGGGAGCCGGGCGCATGGCAGTTTGCTCGCCTCCTCCGAGCTCGCGCACGGGCACATCCGTGCGCCGCCAGCAAGAAGGCGCAGACGCCGACGTGTTCTGGTTCTTGACCCAAACCCCTTGCGGACTGGCCACGCGCAGCAGCGCCCCATCCTCGATGGTCAGCGTACGGCGTTGAAGGATATCGCCCTCCACCTCACGCTGACCGAAGGTCTCCTCGTAGTCGCTGCCTTCGCCGTAGCAGTAGTAAAGCTGACTGACCGGCGCGTTCCGCCAATCGACGATGTGCACGCGCGCCTTGGCGTCGGTGAAGGTGGCGCGGCCGATGAAGACGTCGCGCTCGACCTCGCCCCGCTCCGCCACCCGCTCGCGCAAACGCAGGTGTCCGAAGTACGGCGAGCGCGGATCCACCAGCATGGTTTGCAGCTCCGCCCGCGTGAGCGACACCTCCTGCAAACGCTCCATCTGCGCCACCAGGGCGGGCACATCCTCCAGCCGCGCCTCGCCGATCTCGTCGCGCAACGCCAGCAGCTCGTCGTTGGCTTGGCCACGCCCTTCGGTTCCCGCACGCGGCGCCGCCATGCGAAGACTCTTCTTCACACGCGCAAGGTGACGCTCTTCCTCGGAGGGAATCGCGTCGTGCTCTTCCACGTTCTGGTCTTCTTCGTCGGCTTCGGCCATGCGAAGGTCAGACTATAGCGAAGCGAATGCGACGGCGCCTGAAGAGCGCGCTGGCGCAGGCGGCCACCCGACACGCATCTTAGATGCGCGCTGAGCGCACCGGTTACAAGGGCACGCTGCAGTTGCTACGACCTCGTGTGATCAGGTTCACCTGCCCGCAGGATCTACTTGCTCCGCAGGAGACTCATGGTACGTCCAATGGGCCGCGCACGTCGCGATCCACTGCCACGTGAACGGCATTCGTAACATTCATATTCCGAGCAGGAGAAGCAATAATGAGTCGAACATACTGGGTCTGTTTCTTGTTCACGGGATTGGCTATTGCGGGCTGCGGTAGCGACAGCGGTAGTCCACCGGACGCAAGCACGCCGTACGATGCCGGCAGCAACACCAAGAACGACGCCGCGCCCATGGCCGACGGACCCATGGCCGACGCGGCCATGGCCGACGCGCCCATGGCCGACGCGCCCATCACCGATGCAGCGCCTGTCATGGATCTTGCGGCCCTGACGGACGTCCATTTGCCGGATGCTCCCATCGCCCTCGACGCCGCCACCGTCGACGTCGCCATCGATACGGTTGGCGGCGCGGACCTGCAAACCCCGCTCGATTCGGCACACGTGGACGCTTCCGCCGTGGATGTCGCTGGGCTGGAAGGCGGAGGTGGTTAGGCCGGGACGGGCAGTAACCTACACCTCGGTTTTGACGGGCGCGCAGAGTACCGCCCGTCGCCACCACCGCGACAAGCTCGGCGGCATAAGCTCCGCTCCAAACGAGTCCGCTTCGCTCGAAGTGCGCTGCCGGCTCAGACGCTAGCTTGTCGGATCGGCCGCGGGCACAACGAGTTCAGGCCTCGCTCGTGCTTGCACCCGCGCCGTCGGGACTCTTATCGGCGCCTTCGCCCTTGCCGTGACGGATCTTCGCACGGATGTCGTGGCGCAGATCGCGTCCGGGTTTGGGCGCGAGCATCAGGGCGACGCCGGCCCCGACCAAGACGCCGATGCCGAACGTACCCAGCGTGCCCAGCAGCTCGCTCGTGAAAGAATGCTTGGTCTGTAACCCGATGAGGCCCAGGAAGTCGTCCTTGTCCATGTCTTTCAAGTCGTGCAGTTTCATGTCTATTCTCCTTCTTCGCCAGGCGTTCCCGCCGCGTCGGCGGCACGCCCAATCGACCATCCAAACCTTTTCTCCAGGCGCGGCAGCGCGGCCATCACGCCGATGCGCAGGGCCGCGCCCGCAATCCTTTCCGTCATCCGCGTGAAAAGCCCGCCGCCCAGAATGAAACCAGCGCCCATGGCCCCTGCCATCATCCCGTAGGGGTTGCGCTCTACCCTGCCCTGGATGTCGACGATGTCCTTCACCAAATCGATGAGACTACTTTCGCTCGCCTTCATGATGGTCACCTGGCCCCTCGCCGGGCGATGCGCGCAAAGAGGTATCCAAGCCCCAAGGCGCCCATCAGACAAGCCGCGGGATGCTCCTTGATGAACCCTTTGGCCCGGTCGTTGAGCAGCACGATTCGCTCCTTCAGTTCTTGGATGCGCGGACGCAAGCCGTCGTCGCCGTCACGGTGTCGTTCTTGATCCTCGCTAACCGTCGTGTCCATGTCGAGCCTCCTTGATGTCTTTCGCTCAACCACCTTTGGGGTGGAATCGGGGACGCCAGCCGCCCAGCAAGGCGCCGGCGCCGAACGCCAGCGCCACGGCCAGCAGCGGTCGTTGGCGAATCCACTCGCGCCAATCGAGCGTGCGCGATATCTCGCTCTGTAGCGCCGCCACCGACAAAGCGACCGCCTCGCGCGTGCGAGCAATCTCGGCCTCGGCGCGCGCGATGTCGGGATCGCGAACGCCGTGGTTGTCGTTCTTGGCCGCGGTCATGGATCGGCCCCCGTGCGGGCGGGCGTCGGTGCGGACATCGGCTCCGTGGTGGTCCCGAGCCCGAGCGGCGCCAGGCTTTGGTTCATTTCGTCGGCCGTGGCGTTCATGAGGCGCAGTCGGCGCAAGCGAGACATCGCAATGAGGATGCCCGCGCCCGCGCCCACCACGTGGACCGTGCCGACGACGAGCAGCGGAATACCTGCGGGCGCGCCACCGCCGAGAATGACCGCAAGTCCGGCCATGGTCAGGCCGTAGCCCACGGTTGCCAGCGCGGCCAGCACCCCGATGAGTCCGGCCTGCAGGCCCATGGCATGCAAGTCGGCCTTGATTTCCAGGCGGGCGAGCCGCAAGTGCTGGACAGTAAGCCGCCCCAGGGCGTCCGCCGTCTCGCGCGCAAGCCCTACCACACCATCAGCCTTGTCTCGCTCGCCATTCTTCATGGCCTACACACTAGCTTACGACCGCCCGCGAATTCGACCAGGTGGAAACTCGAGGCACGCCGAAGTAATCCGGCAAGGCGGCGATGGGCCGGGCTAGGATAGGAAGCGACGCATGTTGGTCTCCATCATCACGCCCTTCCTCAATGAAGAGCGAACCCTGGGCGTGCTGCTGGAACGGGTCGCAGCGGCCCCGCTGCCGCCGGGGATGACCCGCGAGCTCGTCCTGGTCGACGACGGTTCGCGCGACGGATCGAACAGGATCGCCGCCGGCTTCGTGTGCCGAAATCCCGATGCCTCCCGACTCATCACCCTGCCCCACAACCGGGGCAAGGGGGCGGCCATGCGCAGGGGCCTGGCTGCGGCCCTGGGGGACATCGTGGTGATCCAAGATGCCGACCTGGAATGGGATCCCGCCGACTACCAGCGCCTGCTAGCGCCCTATGCCGATCCCGAGGTGTCGGTCGTGTTCGGTTCGCGCCTGCTCGGCCACGAGGCCCGCTGCATCTACTACCACTACTATCTCGGCGGACGCACGCTCAGCGCCTGGACCAATCTGCTCTTCGGCAGCCACGTCACCGATGAGCCCACCGGAATGAAGTCCTTTCGTCGCAGCGCCCTTGACGGCATTGTCCTCGGCGCCGAAGGGTTCGATTTCGATCCCGAGCTCGTGGCCCGCCTGCTGCAAGCGGGTCACACCATCCGCGAGATCCCGGTGCGCTACCAGCCGCGAACCTTCAAGGAAGGCAAGAAGGTCCGTCCGAGCGACGGCCTGCGCGCGCTTTGGGTCCTGCTGCGCATTCGGCTGGAAGGCAAGCGGAGGCGCACATGACCTCGCCCGGTACGCGCGCGAACGCTCGGCGGAGGTGGCGTATGGCCGTGCTTCTGTCTTTGCTGGCGCTGACGTTTCTTCTCGGCTGTTTCCCCATGGCGGATTTCGACGTGTGGTGGCACCTGCGCACCGGGCAGCTCATCCTCGAGCGCGGCGCGGTCCCGCACACCGACTGGTTCACGTACACCAATGCGACCCGGCCGTGGATCGATATCTACTGGCTGTTCCAGGTCGGGCTTGCCCTGCTCTATCGGATGGGTGGCGCGACCGCGCTGGTCTTGCTCAAGGCCGCTTGCGGAACCGCCGTCGTCGCGCTCTCGCTGGTGGCGCGGCGGCGTGGCGACAAGACCTGGCCCATCGTCATCGCCTGGCTGCCCGGGGTCGTGATGTTCACGGGACGGCTGTGCGAACGGCCCGAGCTCTTTTCGCTGCTCTTTCTCGCCGGGTTTCTCACCGTGCTCGGCCGCGCCGGCGAGCGGCCGCGCTGGTTGTGGCTTCTGCCGGCGATTCAAATCTTGTGGGTCAATTGCCACGGCTTCTTCGTGCTTGGCCCTATGGTCCTTGGCGGCCTATGTCGCTGAACTCGTTCGTCGACCGCCATTGGCCGCCAGCGGCAGCGGCTGCGCGGCCGCTGCTTGGGCAGGTGCTTCTCGTCGGCGGCGCGACGCTGCTGGCGTGCTTGGTGAATCCTTATGGTACGAAGGCCGTCACCCTGCCCCTCGAACAGTTTCACAAGCTGGGCAGCACCGGCATCTATCGGGCGAATATCGGCGAGCTCAAGACCATCGGCGACTTCGTGGCCATCGCGGGCATCGACAATCCCTACCTTCTCGCCTACTTCGCCGTGCTGGCTTTAGGAGTCCTCAGTTTCGTCCTGCAGGGGCGCCGAGCGCGGCCAAGCCTCTTTCGGCTGCTCCTCTTCTCTGCCGCCGCCTACCTGGGATGGCAGGCCACGCGCAACAGCGCCCTGTTTGCCCTGGTCGCGGCTTTCGTGATCGCATGGAACCTCGATGAGGTTTCTGTTTCCAAGCCGGTCAGGCAGACCGCGCAATCGTCGAAGAAAGCCCGTCGTGCCGGGTCTGGCGCTTCGGCCAAACGCAATGTCGAGCCGCTTCTGCTCGCCGCCATCGCCATCGTCGGCATCGCGACCGCCTCGGGCGGGCTCTATGCCTGGGCCGGCGAGGGTCGCACGATCGGCATCGGCGAGCGCAAGCAATGGTACGCGCACGACGCTTGCGCGTTTCTTGCGCGCCCCGATCTGCCCGAGCGCATAGCCGCCTTCAACCTCAGCCAAGCGGCGGTTTGCATTGCGCACACGGCGCCGGCGCACAAGGAGCTCGATGGATCCGCGCCTGGAAGTGAGCTCGCAGGAGACCTTCGAACGCTACCTGGCCGGCATGCGCAAGCTCTGGCGCGGCCAACCCGACTGGGAGGCGCCGCTTGGCATCGACTACGCCCGCCCCGACGAGGTCCCCGCCATCCTCATCGAACGCGGCGTTCTCGGCCGCGCCGCCGACATTCTGGCGAAAAATCCGCGCTGGCGCCGCGTCTACGCGGACAGGGTGGCGGTGGTGTTCGTGACGAAGCAGCTCGCCGAGGCGCACGGGTTGCCGGCGAGGGAGTAACGCCGGCGCGGTTTCGCCTGCCGTCCACAGGGCAGCATTTCCAGTCCGTGGTACTCTGGGGTGGCCACTTCGTGGCAGAACGACGGCCACATTGAGTCATAGACCCAAACGCGCACGACACCCCTCTTCCGCCCGGCAAGGGCACGGCGCTTGGCCGGCCGACCTCTGGCCCAAGCTGGAAGCCTACAACCAGCTCGACGCCCAGGCGCGAGGCGACTGGCTGGTGCAGCAAGGGCTGCCCACGAGCGACCCCGAGCTGGTTCGCGTCGTCACCAAGAGCCACTTCGTCATCCCGGGCAAGACTCGGCACCGCTGCGTGCAGTGCGGGGAATGTTGCCGGTACGCGCGCAAGACCGCGACCTTCACCTACGATCCATGCCCGTTTCTCGACGAGCACAACCGGTGCGCCAAGCACGACAGCCGCTACATCGTGTGCAAGTGGTTCCCGTTCTGGCTGTTCGACGGAGGCGCATGGGGGCCGCTGTTGACCATCAAGCCCTACTGCACCGGCTACGGCCAAGGCGATCTCGTCGACTACGCCGGCACCATCGAGCGCCTGTCCGAGCTGAGCCGGCAACAGCACGACGACGCGGACGGAGCATTCGTGATCCACGAGCTCGTGTACCTGCCCGCGCGCCGTGAATGGGCGTTCCCGACCCGTGCCAACGTCGACAGCTTGCTCAAGCTCATGTCCCAGGCCGCCGTCGACTCGTCGGCCGAGAAGCACGCCCAGCGCGCCGAAGAGCGCATCGGCCAGCTGCACTACGCGCATCACTATACCTCCGGCCTGCTCGGCGGCCTCGGCGAGCCGCAGGCGACCGTCACCGAGCAAGGAATCATCACCGACCTCAACGAGGCCTTCTGCGACTTGGTGGGCCACCGCCGGGCCGACCTCATCCGCGGCAACCTGGCGGACCTCTTCGCCAATCCGCAGGCATTGGCCGCCGACCTGGGGCATTGCTTTTCACAAGGCAAGATCACCGCGGTGCCGCGCAAGTTGCACCGCGAGGGCGACGAAACCGTGCCCGTGGTCTTCAACGCCATGGTGTTTCGCGATCGAAGCGACGGCCTCGTGCACGAGGCTATCGTCTGCATCAACCGCGTCTCGGTGGCGATCTTCAGCGAGCTCGCGCGGTCGAAGACCTACGCGCGCGGATTGCTTGAAGCAAGCTTGGATGCGTTGCTGGTGATCGACCTTGCCGGCGCCATCAGCGATGTCAACCAGGCGCTCGTCGAGCTCAGCGGACGGTCCCGCGAACAGCTGCTGCGGGCCAAGTTCCAAGATTTCTTCGGGGATCCCGCGCGCGCGGCCCAGGGTTTGGCCGAGACCCTGGCCACGGGGCAGGTCCGCAACTACGAGCTCGATTGGGTCGCGGCCGATGGATCGACGATCCCGGTTTCATTCAATGCCACTGTCTACCGCGACGCGGACGATGTCGTGCAAGGCGTGTTCGCCGCGGCTCGTGACATCCGTGAAACCCGCCGGCTCATTCGCGAGCTGGAGCAGGCCCACGCCTATGCCCGTGGTCTCATCGAGAGTGGGCTCGACCTCATGGTGACCATCAGCCGTGACGGGATCGTTACGGACGTCAACCACGCTGCCGAGAAGCTCACCGGGGTTACGCGCGAGCACCTGGTCGGAACCCTCTTCGAGACCTACTTCACCGATACCGACCGAGCCCGCGCCGGGGTGGCCGCCACCTTTGCCAGTGGCCAAGTCAGGGACTATCGTCTGGACCTGGTTTCCAGCTCCGGTGCACACATCCCTGTGTCGTTCAATGCCACACCCTACCGCGGCCCAAACGGCGCCATCCAAGGAGTCTTCGCCGTGGCCCGAGACCTGAGCGCACTACAATAGGTACAGCGCTCCCTACTTCGCGCAGCGGAATCCCAGAAACTGCGCGCGACTCGACGGGTCCAGGCGGAAGCGGTTGGTCGTTCGCTCGGTGCGGGCGTCCATGCCGCCCCAGCTTCCGCCACGCAGGACGCGCTTGGGCTCGGAGGTGCGACCGTCATAGGTCTCGTACGGAGATGACGTCCACTCCCACACGTTGCCGGCGAGATCCAGAACGCCGTGCTTGGAGGCGCCGGCTGGAAAGCTGCCGACCGGCGCGGTTTCGGGCCAGCCATCACTTGCGGGATACATCGGATTGCCGCCGGGAAAGCGCTGCGCGACCAGGTTCTTCGTGCACTCTAGGCCGCAGGCATTCAGGCGGGTCGGGCCGGGCTGATCGTTGCCCCACGGAAATCTCCGACTTTCGGTGCCCCCGCGCGCGGCGAGCTCCCACTCCTCCTCCGTGGGCAGGCGTTTGCCCACCCACGCGCAATACGCCCTCGCCTGCTCGTAGTCCACGCAATTGACGGGATGGTTCGCCCTGCCCTCGGGGTGGTTCCAATTGCAGAACACGCGATAGTTGCCGCGCTCTGCCTTGTAGGACTCTGGTTCGCTGCACTTTCCTTTGCGCACGCATTCGGCGTAGGCGCCCACCGTCACCTCGGTACGATCGAGCCGGAACCCCGCGACGGTCACTTGGTGAACCGGCTTCTCGTTCGCATTCGCGTCGGCCGCATCGCTGCCCATGGCGAAGGTCTCGCCCGGAATTTCCACCATGGCGCTTGCCGTTCGGCCGCTGCGCGCACAGGTCGCCGCACACGCGGCACAAACCAGCGCCGCGGGAAGGAACAGGCCCACGAATCGCATCGGCCCACGATGTTGGACTCGGGCGAGGGAGTCAAATTCCGCAGGTGACGAGGGTCACGCCGCGAACCCTTGCGCTTCCCATGCGCTTGATGCGGCCCGCAGGTACGGGTTGACGGGAGGCACGAGATGGAATAGTCCCTGGACATGAGTCCTTCGCCTGAAGAGGTGGCAGGCGATGCGAAAGTCGCCTCCGCAGACACTTCGTCCGCATCGGCGCCAGCCGGCGCGGAACCACCGCCTGCTCCGGCAGCCTCGTCCCCGGTCCCCGAGGTGAAGCTCGATCCCCCCAGGAGCCTCCTGCTTTATACGGTGTTTGGTTTCCTGTGCATCGGTATCGCGCTCTGGCTGGTCCTGGCCTGGGCCGGCTACAAGGAGAAATACTCGCAGCAGACCGAAGGCTGGCACCTCGGCTCGACGAAGATGATCGAGGTGACGCTGGTTCGCGAGGACAAGAAGAACCTGGCTTGCGCATCGGACAAGTCCTTTGGCCCAGTACATTGTGGCTACCATGCCAACAGCCATCCGTGGGCGAGCCCGGAGACCGATCCGAACGTGCTGCAACCCTTCAACACCGTGAAGAACGAGCTGTTCCTGGCCGCGGGGCTGTGGGAGTCGCCAATCCTGCAAGGATCTCTGCCCACGCAGCGATTCACCGTGGTGTGCAACTACCATGTCGTCGGGGTGCTCAGGACCGTTTCCCTGCGTTGGTCCGCCACGGGCAACTTCAGCCCCGTCGATCAGAGCGTCGCGGTCGGCAACCTCACGGACTGTGTAATTCCCCAATGAACATTCCCACCGCCCAGAGAATGGGGGAGATCCTGCGCAGCAAGGTCGCGCAACTGCGCCAGGCCTGGCAGGCCATGTCGGTGGCAGAGCGCTGGGTTACGGCATTTCTGGCCGCGATGATCGTGGGCGGGGTGGTGATTCGTATTCAGGGCGTTCCCTGGCCGACCTGGTTCACCTTCGACGAAGAGCCCTTCGTCAAGAACGCCCACAGCTACGCGCTGTCCATCGCCGACAACAACGACCACCCGCCGTTGGGCAAGATGCTCATCGCGGTGGGCATGCTGATCTTCGGCTACAATTCGCTCGGCTGGCGGTTCGTTCCGCTGCTGTTCGGGCTGCAGACGGTGTTTTTGGCCTATTGGCTTGGCAGAACGCTGTTTGGCGACAAGCGCGCAGGGTGGATGGCCGCGGCGTTCGTGGCGGCGGACGGCTTCTTCATCTCCTATTCCCGCTCGGGTCTGCTCGACGGGATGATGATCTCCTTCATGCTGTGGGGGATGGTGGCCGCGCTCGGCGCGCGCAGTTGGAAGGGCGTGCTCGCCTCGGGCATTTTGATCGGGCTTTCCACCTCCGTGAAATGGAGTGGCGTCATGACCGCCATTCCCGCTGCGGTGGCCATCCTGCTGGTGCGCCGGGTTTCCATTTTCTCGGTTCTGTGGCTGGGCGTGGTACCCATCGTCCACACCCTCATCTGGATGGGCGCGCTTCGTCTCACCGGCAAGCCCAGCGATCCAATCTCGACCTGGAAGGTCATCATCGGTCTGTACAAGCATCATCTGGATCTCGGGCACTACCACAACGATCTGACCTCGCCCTGGTATGGCTGGCCCATCCTCATGCACCCCATCGTGATCAAGCTGTCGACCTCGGGGTTGAAGTCGCGCTACTCGTCCAGCGTCGGGAATCTTGTGTTGTGGGCCACGTCCACGCTGCTGGTGGTGGCATTCCCCATCACCACCCTGGTCATCGCCATCCGCTCGCGCTTCAAGCGCTATTGGCTGACCTTCCTGGGCGCGCACACCACCCGCGGCGCCCTGCTCATGATGCTCGGGTGGTTCTCCTTCATGGCGCCCTGGCTCGCGACCCGCAGCACGCGGGGCAACTACACCTTCAGCCACTACTACCTGCCCTGCTACGCCTTCCTGCTGGTCATGCTGGCCGGCTTTGCCGCGCACCTCGAGAAGAAGCACGGAAGATTGATTGTCGGTTACATCGGTCTCGCGCTCGCCGTGTCGATCTTCTATGCGCCGGTGTGGGGCGAGTTTTCCATCAGCACCGCGGCTGCCAATCACCGGCTGTGGTTCGTGACCTGGCGACCGTAGCACGCGGTTGCCCAGGGTGGAATCGCTCGGCTGGCAGGCCCGACGTAGGAGGTGTATATGATGTGTATGAAACGCACCAACGTCGTTCTGGACACGCGCATGCTCGCCCGGGCGAGGAAGCTCACGGGGGCGCGGACCACCCGTGACATCCTCGGACGCGCGCTGGAGGAACTGGTCAACCGCGAAGAACAACGGCGTCTGGCAGTCGCGCTTCGGGGATCCGGCTGGAGCGGAAATCTCGCCGAAATGCGAAAAGCACGCTAGTGCGACAGTGCCATGCTTGTCGATAGCTCAGCGTGGATCGATTGGCTGCGTGCAACGAGCACGCCTCCTGATCGCATGCTGTCCCTTGCCTTCGAACGGGGGGATCCCGTGTTCGTCACGGGGGTGATCGTTCAGGAGGTCCTGCAGGGCGCCAGCAGCGAAAGGCACGCGACCGAGTTGCAGCGGCTTCTGGGCACATGCCAACACATCGAGCCGGTCTTTCCAGAAACGTACGAGCACGCCTCCGACCTCTTTCGGCGCTGCCGATCCAAAGGACGCTCGGTACGCGGAACCGTGGACTGTTTAATCGCTGCCATCGCGATTGAGCACAACATGGAAGTCCTGCAGCGCGATCGTGATTTCGAAACCCTGCGCGACATCTGCGGCTTGCGGTTATCGAGCAACGTCTGATGGGACCGCCTGCGCACCTGCTTCGAGGCTAGAACTGCACGCCGGTGTCGATGAACCAGTTCTCGCTCTGGCTCGAGTCGGTGGGCGCCCAGGCCTTGATGACGCTCGGGGCGACCACGGCGCGGCCGGATCCGTCGCTGATGCGCAGCGTGACCGGCAGGTCGAAGGGACCATAGCCCTGCGGAAGCGCCCACGTGCCGAAGCGTTCTTGCGGACGCGACAGGCTGTAGTTGCCGTCGCGCTGGAGCGCTACCCAGTCCCCGGACGGCAACTGCGCCTCGACCTGGGTCGCCGAGCCCAGGCCGGCCATGTTCACCACCGTCAGCGCGAAGTAGTAGGCGCCGGCGTTGGGACGCAGCCAGATGTACATGTTGCCTACCACCGGGCAGGGCACGCGCTTGTACTTGGTCGGAATCACCCCGTCGCTGATGGTGCCGTTGGGGTCGCCGGTCTGCAGTCGCGCCATGGCGATGTCCGAGAGATCGAGGTGGATGCTTTCGTTGGGTAAGGGATCGTGGTCGACGGGCGGCGGTGGCGGCGACGGCGGAAGCTGACAGCCGTACTTGAAGACGCCCTCGACCTCGCCGCAGTGGTCGCGCCCCGAGCCGCAACACCACTTGGAATTGGCCGAGCACGGACACGAGTCCGCCACCTGAAGCACGATGGGCGGCGTGTAGCCGCTTGCGCCGGACTGGTACTCGCTGCCGTCGTCCTGCGTGCGCTCGAGCTCGAAGCACTCGCCGCAGGAGAGATAGTTGTCGAGATCGCCGGGCAGGCTGGACCAGAACTGCGTGTAGTAGTTGCCCTGCGGGGCCGCGAAATTCCCGCGCAAAGTCAGGTCGGCGGGATCCTTGCACAGGTCGGGATAGGCCTTGCAGAAGGTATCGCACTGGGCTTGCAGGGTCGTATTGGCGAGCTTCATGGACGTGGAGCAGATGCCGTACAGACCGAAGGCGCAGGCGCCCGTGGGAGCCGTTCCGAAGTGGGTCGAGCGCGAGTAATGCCAGTCTTCATTGTCGCCGACGGCGTGCACCTCCGGCCATTGCCCCGAGGTGCACGCCTTGGCGTTGACCACCTCGCACTGGGCCGAGCCGGGGCCGCCGCACTTGTCGCAGCTCTCGGACTTGTCGTCGTTGCTGCAGTACTGGGCGCAGCACACACCGTTCGTCAGTGCCCAAGCCCCGCACGAGTCCGGGCTGGCGTCGGGGCGCGGGGCTTGTGTGCGTACGTCGGTCGTGCTCGTGGCATCGGCGGCGGCACCTCCCGCCCCCAGCGGTGCATCGACGGCGCCATCAGGGTTCGAAGTGGTCGAGGACGAGCCGCCCGAACCTCCGCTGGACTTGGAACCGCCCAACGACGAGGAACCGCCTGAGCCCTGCGCACCTCCCTGCGCACCGCCGGTCGTCTGTGCGCCGCCGAAGCCCTGCACACCACCCGACGCCGAAGAACCACCCGCGCCCTGCGTACCTCCGTGTCCTCCTTTTCCCTGCGCGCCACCCCCCTGCGCGCCACCATTGCCCTGCGTTCCGCCCGACGCCGAGGGCGTCTGCGAGCTTGCAACGCAGCCTGCGGCGACGAGCCCACCCAGGATTGCCAGCGGCACCCCCCCAAGCCAGGAAACACGCATTCGAGGGGCGGTACTGCATCTGTCCATCCGCTTAGTTTACTCCTCGCGAGGCGTCCGGCGGCCGGGCAAATCGCCCTACCGGCAGGCCGATCCATGTTGTAGGACCAAGCCATCGATAATGATTTGATGCGTTCCACCCAATACGATTGGAGTTTCTCTCATGCCTCTCATTCCCCTTCGTCCCCTTCTCGACCACGCTGCGAAGAGCGGTTACGGCGTCGCTGCCCTGAACGTCAACAACATGGAGCAGATCCAGGCCATCATGGAGGCCGCCCGGGCCACCAAGAGCCCGGTCATCGTGCAGGCGTCGCGTGGCGCGCGCAAGTACACCAACGACAACTTCCTGCGCCACCTGATGCTGGCCGCGGCCGAGCTGTACCCCGAGCTACCCATCGTCATGCACCAGGACCACGGTAACTCCATCGACACCTGCGTGAGCGCCATTCGCTACGGCTTTACCAGCGTCATGATGGACGGCTCGCTCGAAGAAGACGGCAAGACTCCGTCGAGCTACGAGTACAACGTCGCCGTGACCCGCGAGGTGGTCAACGTCGCGCATCGCTTCGGCGTGTCGGTCGAAGGCGAGCTCGGCTGCTTGGGCTCGCTCGAGAGCGGCATGGGCGAGAAGGAGGATGGGCATGGCGCCGAAGGCAAGATGTCGCTCGACCAGCTCCTGACGGATCCAGATCAAGCGGTCGACTTCGTCCAGCGCACCGGCCTTGACGCCTTGGCCGTCGCGGTCGGCACCAGCCACGGCGCCTACAAGTTTTCACGCAAGCCTACCGGCGACGTGTTGGCCATGAAGCGCATCGAGGAGATCCACACCAAGCTGCCGGGCTGCCACCTGGTCATGCACGGCTCCAGCTCGGTGCCGGCAGAGCTTTGCGCTATCATCAACAAGTTCGGCGGCGCCATGAAGGAAACCTACGGCGTGCCCGTCGAGGAAATCCAGCGCGGCATCCGCGCCGGCGTGCGCAAGATCAACGTCGACACGGACAACCGACTCGCCATCACCGGCGCGATTCGCAAGGCATTCGTCGAGAAACCGGCCGAGTTCGACCCACGTTACTACCTGACTCCGGCCCGCGCCGCGATGCAGAAGGTGTGCGAGGAGCGCATGAAGCAATTTGGCCAGGCTGGTCAGGCTCCGAACGTGCCCGTGATAACGCTCGAGGAGATGGCAAAGGGCTATCTCGGCGGCAAGTTCGGCGCGAGCGCCAAGCCCGACGAACGGTCGGCCCAGCTCAAGAACTGAGGCTGGCGGCGGCGGCCGGAGGCGCGGGGTGAAGTTGGCCTTCCCCCGCGCTTTTTTGCACAATGACATGGAGCCCTGCGCTCGAACTACCGATAGCAGAGCATGAGGGAGCTCCCGGAACCGGCGTGTCACAGGCAGGGCGGGGATCGCTGGGATTTCCCATCCGTTCTGGCTATGGTGTCCTATTCCTGCCCCGTTCCCCCTGCCATCTACCGTTCCCCGGAGGTTCCATGCGCTCGGTTGTACTTGCTCTCGCTCTCGTCGCTGCCGCGGCGTCCTGTGCCGCTTCCCCCGCACCATCGGGAAGCGGGGGTTCGGGCAACGGGGGCACCACCGCAAAGGGCGGCACCACGGGCACCGGCGGCAAGACCGGTAGCGGTGGCGCCACGAGCAAGGGCGGCACCACCGGCAGCGGGGGCACCTCGGCATCGACGGGCCCCGTGGACTGCACGGATACGTCGAACTATTCAAACTCCGTGACTGGCCAGTACGGCGCCACCACGATCACGGCGGACAACGACTCGACCAAGTCCTACTACATGCAGGCCAACTGGTGGGGCAGCCCCTACAACAATCAGACCGAGGCCGTGAAGGGCTTGGGTTTCACCATCGCGAATCCCAACAACAGTGTCCCTACGAGCACTCCTAGCAATCCGCTGGGCTTCCCGTCGATCTTCATCGGCACCTACGGCAGCAAGAGAAGTACGGGCAGCAACCTGCCCAAGGCAGTTTCCAGCCTCACGAACGTCTGGACCATCTTCTCGACCAACGTCGACACCATGAGCACGGCCGCCGGCTACAACGCCACCTACGACGTGTGGTTCACCGCCACCAGCGCGGTCGTCTCCGGTTCGACCCCTGGTCCGGGCGGGGCCTACCTCATGGTCTGGCTATTCAAGCCGACGGACAAGCAGCCGCGCGGAACTGTCGTGGCCAACGGCAGCGTGGTCTCCGGGGTCAAAGGCGGCTGGGACGTCTGGTATGATCCCGGAGACCCCAACATCAACCCACCCAACTCCTCCTCCTATCCTTGTGTTTCCTACGTTCACAGCGGGACCGCAATCTCCTCGCTGGAATTCGACCTCAACAACTTCATCCAGGACGCCATCCAAAGCAAGTGGGGCGTCACCAGCAGCCAGTACCTGAGCATCGTCTTCGCCGGCTTCGAGGTCTGGCAAGGCGGCGACGGCCTGCAGATGAAGCAGTTCTGCGCCAACGTGAAGTAGGCGCGTGAATCGCCCTGTGCCAGGGCCAGTGTGGTGCGTATAATTCCGCCATGGCTGACCCGGCCAGAAAGATCGCCACCTACGCTGACGTCCTTGCCGCGCCTCCGCACATGGTGGCGGAGATCGTGGACGGCGATCTGGTCCTTTCGCCGAGACCGGCCTCGCGCCACGGAGCGGCTGCCAGCACCTTGGGCGAGGAGCTCGGGCCGCCGTTCAAACGGGGACGCGGCGGACCTGGCGGATGGCTGATCGTCTACGAACCCGAGCTTCACCTCACGGACAATGTCCTGGTTCCCGATCTGGCGGGCTGGCGACGCGAGCGCATGGCGCTCTTTCCAGACGCCCCCTTCCTCACCCTGGCCCCGGATTGGATTTGCGAGGTGCTGTCGCCCGGTTCGGCACGCTTCGATCGCAAGAAGAAGATGCCCATTTACGGGCACGAGGGCGTGCGCAATGCCTGGCTGGTCGATCCGGTGGAACGAACTCTGGAAGCCTATCGCCTGGTCGACGCGCACTGGTCGCTCCTGGCTACGTATTCCGACGACGAGCGCGTGCGGGCCGAGCCCTTCGATGCCATCGAGCTCGAGCTCGGTCTGCTATGGGCCGACGTCGAGCCAGCAGCGGCGAAGTAACGCTCCAATCGATATCTTGGGTAGCAAAGGGCGCGCCCACGACGACGGCAGACCCCATGACTATAGTCAATGACCATGTTAAGCTCATGTCCATGGTTTCCATCCAAGTCTCCGAGTTCAAGGCGACCTGCCTTTCGGTGATCGAGCGCGTTCGAAAGACCGGGCAAGCGGTCCTCATCACGAAGCATGGTGTCCCAGTTGCCGAGCTTGTCCCATCCCGACCGCAGCCGAAGCGCAAGCGCCAAGGGTTCCTGGGCAGCATGCGCGGCACGGCCGCTCTTTCCGGCGACGTCGTTTCTCCCGTGCTCGCCGAGGAGGAATGGACCAAGGGCCTTCTGGACGACGACAGGAAGGTCAGCCGCCGATGAAGCTCCTTCTTGATACCCACATCCTGATCTGGGCGCGACTTTCCCCAGAGCTGCTTCCTGACGCCGTCAGCGAGGCACTGGAGGACGAGGACAATGAGCTTTGGTATTCGCCCATCAGCGTCTGGGAGGTGTTGCTCCTTGCTGAGAAGAAGCGGCTCAGGATCAAGTCGGATCCCTACCGCTGGGTGGAACGGGCGGTGGAAGGTTTGCAGGAGGCTCCGCTCAATCTGCACGTCGCACTGGAAAGTCGCCGCATCAAACTGCCCCACAAGGATCCCGGCGATCGTTTCATCGCCGCCACGGCCCTGGTCTACGACCTTGTCTTGGCTACCGTGGATCGGGAGCTGATTGCCTGCCCCGGCCTGAAGACGGTTTGACGGTCTTCGTCAGTCTAGAAGCGTCCGTGGCACGAGACTCCGGCGAGCGCCGGCACGCAGGAGAATCCGATTCCCGCCTGCTCGGGCGACTTCGCCTTGGGTGAATCGGTCAACCAGAACGTGACGGCTGCCCCTGTGGCGAGAGCCGCAGCACCGTAGCCGACGAAGGCCAGGGTCTGAGCCGTGTCGGCCGAATTCGCCAGGCTCTTGCAACCTGTGGGATCCGCGGCGCAGTCCTTCTTGTTGTAATCGCTGTTCTTGCCGTAGTAGGTGGCGTGCTCGATGACACCGAACCCAAGGAAGGCCACCGCGGCACCTGCAGCAACCCACTTGGCCGTGTGCTGCCACGGATGCTCGACCTCGCTGGCCACCGGCACGCCCTGCGGTGTACTGGTCAATGTTGCCTGCGGCGGTGGTGGGCTTGCGGGCTGCCCGGTGTATCCGGCGGCCGAGATCGCGGCCATCGGCGGCTGGTAGGTCGCCGCGGGCTGCGCTGCCGGCTCGGGCGACATCTGGGTGCGATTCTGGTTCTTCGCCGCCGCGGCCTCGCAGTCCGCGATGTGCTTGTCGACCTCGCCCCTGTCCTCGCTGCTCAGATTCGGCGCCTTGCGCAGGTATTCCCTGAACCGCTCGGCCGCTTCCACATAGCGAACGTTCTGCTCATAGCATCGGCCCTGGTTGTAGAGAAACGTCGGGTCGTTGGTCTCCACGAACAGATCCGCCAGGATGCTCACACCCTTGGCGTATTCGCCGGACAGACACGCCTTCTTGGCCTGGCGCTCCTTCGACTGGGACCTGGCAAAAGCGGACTGCCCCGCCACCAAGCTGGCGAAAAGCAACGTAAGCACCATCCATGAACGCATGCTCGACCTTTCCGAATCGGTCCAAGTTTTGCCTGACAGGGTACCACCTGTGCCCCGGAGCGCGAAAGGTGTTTGGGTCGCTCCTGGCCGCAAAGACCTACTTACCCGACCATGTCCGTTTGGCGATCGTCATCCCCAAGAGCCCAAGGCGCCTAGTCTGTGGCGTCGATGTCCTGTCGTTGGCGGACCTTCTGTCGACTATGGCCGCGGCCTGAAGCGGGGACGCTCTTGCTGCCGAACCGGAAGCGGCGCTGGCCGGACGACGACGGACTCGCGCCCCGGCGCACTGATCGCGCTTGTCGAAGGCATTTCTGGACGACGACCTGCGCGCCGAGCCAACAACCTTGACTGAGGCTTGCCGAGAGGACCGAAATGCATCAGCATCGGCGTCGCTGCTTGGATCATCCGTCCAAAATCTACCTAGCCTGCTCAAGGTGAAGGAAACCCGCATGATGCTCAGAAATGTCCTCTTGCCAATTGTGCTCGTACTTCTGGCTGCACCAGGTTGCCTGGACCGCAAGAGCCTCCAGGTTGATGGGTCGGTGTCTGGTGGTGAGGCCGGCTCAAGTGACAAACCTGGTATTTCGAGCCTCGACGCGGGTGACGGCGCTGCGGGGCTGGCCGTCGACGCTACTCTTGACGTAGCCACCGTTGAAGTGGGCGCTGTCATCGACGCCTCGCCCGCGGAGTCGAGGACACCGCAGGAGGACGGCACCGACTTGCTAGCGGTAGATACGCCCACCCCGGACGCGCCAACGGATCTCGCGCAGCCGGATGCCCCGGTAGTCGTACCGTCCCCGGACGCTCCGTCCGATGTCTCGGCGGATGCCCCAGACGTTGGCGGGACATGCCCGACGGGGCAGAAGGCCTGTATGGGTAGCAGCGGGACCGTCTGCATTGCAGCTTCTGCCTGCTGTGTGAATGCTGATTGTCCTGGCACCTGCCAGACCTGCGACGCGACCCACGCGTGCGGCGCGGTGCTCAGCCAAGACGACCCCAGCGGCCGCTGCGCTGGCACGTGTGACGCCACGGGTGCATGCAAGAGCAAGAAGGGCCAGACTTGCCAGACCGTCGCGGCCGGTTGCGCAAGCGGCACAACCTGCTCGCCCGATGGGTATTGCTGTGATACGGCCTGCACGGGCTCGTGCCAAGCCTGTGACATTGCTGGTTACCTCGGCACGTGCACGCCCGTTGCTTCCGGAAATCCACATGGAAATCGAGCATCCTGCGGCACCGATGCCACCTGCGGCGGGACGTGCGAAGGCAAGGCGGATGGGACCTGTTCGTATCCGACGAAGAATTGCGGGGCTGGTCCAAGCTGCTCTGGCACAGACAAGGTTATCGCGCAATCCACCTGTATGGCTGGAACTTGTCAATCCCCGGCAGCAACGACTTGCACGGGCGGCTTCGCTTGTTCATCTAGCACGTGCAAGGCCACCTGCCAAACGAGCGCTGACTGCCAGGCTGACTTCTTCTGCTACAACCAATCATGCCACTCGGACGTTGTCAGTGTCGGAGTAGGGGGCAACACGTGTGTCGCGCTGAAAGATGGGCGGGTGATGTGTTGGGGCCTCGGTGCGATTGGGGACGGGGTGAACCACACCTCACCTGTCGGCCCACCGGTGCAAGTCGCAGGGCTTTCCAACGCGAGGAGGGTCCAGGCCTCAAGTAACTCGGTCTGTGCGTTGACCAGTACAGGTACCGTTTCATGCTGGGGCTCAGGGCAGTACGGTCAACTTGGAAATGGAGCGAATACTCCGGCACCTGGGCAAGGGCAGTATTTCAGCAACTCGCCGGTGTCTGTCATCACTTCTGGTGGTTCACCTCTTGCGGGCATTGTTTCCTTGTACGCAGGAGCTGACGCATTCTGTGCGGTAAGCTCGACAGGGATCTACTGTTGGGGGGAAAATGCCAGCGGTATGCTCGGATTCTCAGTTCCACCAAATCCAGACAGCGTCTTGTCTGCCTTGCAGGTGCAGGGGGCGCCCGCCCTAAATCCATTTGGGATGGGCCACAGCTTTCAATTCGGTGTCCAGGACTCAACTACTCTTCAAGCGTGGGGGCTGGACGAATATGGAACGGTTGATCCCGCGGCAAGTGACGCAATCTTTCCGATCTGGAACTCCAAGACCATTACTACAACTACTGCCATCTCCCAGGTGGTGGGCGGAGGCCTGACCGGATGCATCCTTTACGTAACTGGTGAGGTGCAATGCTGGGGATCCAACCTGGATGGAGCACTTGGCAGCGGAGCCAGCTTTAGCGCCGACGACCCCATACCCGGACACAAGATTTCCGGGCTCATAGCCAATCACATAACCAGCGGCGCCGACTTCATGTGCGCGCAGACCTCAGACGCGAGCAGCGTGTACTGCTGGGGAAATAATCTCCAGGGTGTTGTCTCCCCTGACACTTCGACTAACTACTCGACGCCAACGCGTGTTTCACTGAATCTTCCAGCGGGATTGAGTGTCATGGAAGTGACTAGCTCATGCACAGCCGGTCATGTTTGCGCTATCATTTCTGATGGCTCTCTCATGTGCTGGGGCACCAACGGCTACCTAGAAACTGGTACTGGGTCGACGAGCTCCGCCGTAACTTCACCGACGTATGTGCAGGCGACCTGGTAACGTCACCGCATCTCGACCACTTGGTGCTTGGTCGCCAGGGCTCGATGCGAGACGGCCCGGCAGTTTGGCGTCGGGATGGCCATGGCCGTCAGGTGCTGCCGCCGCCCGTGCCACCCGTTGCGGAGGTTCCACCTGCTCCCTGGCCAGCAGATCCACCCGCTCCACCTGCGCCGGTTCCAACCATTCCGCCAGTGCCACCTGTTCCGCTCGTTCCGCCGGTCTGCTCTGCTCCGCCTTGGCCACTCGCTCCACCCATGTCACTTGCGCCACCTGTGCCGACTGCTCCGCCTGTTCCACTCGATCCGGCCGCCCCGCCCGATCCTGACCCGCCAGCCCCACCCGATCCCGCTCCGCCAGCCCCACTCGATCCGGCCGCCCCACCCGATCCTCCGGTCCCGCCTGTCGCTGGAATGAAGTTGATGTCGTCGATCCAAATCTCGAAGTCGTTGGCCGTTGCGCTGTTGTTGACGTAGATGGCGTTCACTTGGATGGCCATGGCCGTCAAGTGCTGGACGGAAATAGCGTTGTTGGGTCCCTGGAGACCGGCATTGTACTGGTCCTGCTTCGTGTCCGCGAAGTAGACGTCGAATCGCTTCCAGCTCGTATCAATCTGGTAGTCCTTGTAGGCGGGGAAGGCCGCATCTCCGAACTTCACCAGGTACGGACTGCAGTTGATGGTGGAGCCGGAGACGTAGGCGCATCTGGATGCGCTCGGATCGACGAGCGACGGATCCGCCGCACCATCGGTATAGATGTCCGGGAAGCTGACCTGGACCCCGGTGATGGGGGCCGCGCTCTTGGCCCAGAAGGAAACCCCGATGAACTTCGATGCATCGTAGTTGCCTTTGATCGTCGGCGCTGCGTCCGTGAGCGCGGCGCACACCGTGCTCGAGCCACCCGTGCCGCTGTCGCCACCGCTTGCGCTGGAGCCGCCGCTCGCGCTCGCGCCGCCGTCGCCACTGCCGCCTGAGCCGTTGCTGTTGCCACCTTGGCCGCTACCCCCCGATCCGCTCCCGCCCGAGGCGCTGGTACCCGTACCGCTGTCGCCGCCGCTTGCACTGGACCCGCCGCTGCCGCTCTTGCCACCCGTTCCACTACCGCCTGTGCTGCTACCGGCATCTGGCCCGCTTCCGCCCGTCCCGCTCCCGCTGGAAGCGCTGGTGCCGCCCGTGCCGCTGCTACCGCCTGTGCCGCTGATGCCGCCCGTGCCGCTGATGCCGCCCGTGCCGCTGATGCCGCCGCTGGAGCTGGAGCCATCGCTGCCACTCTCGCCACCCGCGCCGCTGCTGCCACCCGAACCTGTCGTGCCGCCGGAGCCGCTATCGGAGCTCAGGGCGGGCACGAAGTCCACGCCAACGGCGGCGCCCCACTTGGAGAAGCCCGTTGCCTTGACGTGGAAGGATCCCGGACCGGAGCAGGTTGGGTTACCCTCGCTGGTATCGATTGGATAGGGCTCGCAAACGACCGTGGGCGGGTCGAAGGTCCCGGAGCCGTCGCCGTAGATGTAGAATCCGCCCTGACGACCATCCACAGGATTGAGGCTGTTGTCCGTCGTGAAGTCGGCGATCAGGCCATCGGCCGAGGTCTTGAGACACGTGTAGACGGCGGCGTCTGGGGTGGCGCTGCTGCCACCCATGCCGGAGGTTCCACCTGTTCCGGCCGTTCCGCCAGCGCCGCCCTTTCCGGATGTTCCACCCATTCCGCCTGTCCCGCCTTTGCCGCTCGTCCCGCCTGACCCGGCCGTCCCCCCTTTTCCACCCGATCCGCCAGTCCCATTGGCTGGCGCGTTGTTGCTACTGCAGCCACCCATTACCGCGATGGAACCAGCCAACAAGACGAACAGCCGACATGCCTCACGTGTTGTCATTCTCAAGCCTCACTCTAAAGGATGGATGATTGGGCAAACGACTCTTACCTGCATGGCGGACTAGTGACTGAAGTTACCCGTCATCATGAGCAAGGTCATCATACCCACGGTGGCATTGAAGTAGGAGTAGGCTGTCTTCGCGCCCGCGGAGGTGTCGGTCGTGTCGAGGCTGCCGCGCGACACGATATCGAAGGTTGACTGAAAGGCATCGTTGATGAATTGCTGGTTGCTGCCATCCGCCATTGCGCCGACGGCGGCAGTACCAATAATGGAAGCCGAGTTGTTGCCGGCAGTCACGCCGGAAGTCGGGACGTTGCTGGTCTTCGGATCGTACACGTCGAAAATGCGGCTGACTCCATTCTTTCCAGCGTTGGCGTTGGTGGCGAAGAAGCTGGTCGTCTGGGACACGTAGGCCTTGGCATCGGAAGCGTGCGCTCCGCCGAAACAAACGTCGAGACCGATGCGCATCGGGATGCGGTGCGAGTCGTACTGGTAGAACAAGTCAGTGGGGTCCCCGCCACCCTTGTTGGTGGAGGACTGTGAGCAGCCGTTGCTGCACCAGGCTGCGAACAGTCCGTGGCTGTTGGTGCTCATCAGACTGCTGATGGAGCTGTAGACCGCCGAGATGACGGTGTCCCACGGGTTGCTGTCGCCCGCTGCCTTGAATGCAGCGTAGTATGCTGGGGCGAAGTAGGATGGGTTGGTGGGATCGCCCGCGCCGTAGTTACTGCCGCCCTTGGGCAACATGGATCCACCGGATCCGCTGTCGATGTCCTGCGACCAGATCTGCGAGATGATGCTCATGGCAGCGTCCTTGTAGCTCGAGTTGCCAAAGATCTTGGCAGCCTGGAGCAGTGCGAATGCCGCATCCTCATCTGCATCCGTGGCGGAGCCGCCACCCTGCGCATTGCAGGCCGTCCCCGTACTTCCGCCGCCGGAGCCAAGGCACCAGGTCATCAGGCCGGACCCCCAGGTGCCCTGCAGCGTCTTGAAGGTGGCCTCGTCGTGCATGTTGGCCGAGATGAGCATGCCGTAGGCGATACCTTCGGATACGGTGTCGTTCTGGTTCTCGGGACGAATGACTTTGCCGCCCTTAACGAAGGTGCTCTTCCACTGGTTGTACGCTGTCACGAGATACGCCGCATTCGCTGATGGACCAGTGGGCAGCTTGCAGCTCCCCATGTCATAGGGTTGCGCGGCTGGGAAGCCAGAGAGAGTCTGGACGGCAACGGGGCCCGTGGTGAAGGCCACGTCGTCGACCCAGATGTCGAAGGTTCCGGGCGTTCCGATGCCGGTGGGCCATCCCTTCTCTGCGGCGTAGTACGAGAACTGGATACCAAGGACGTCCTTGGGGTTCAGCGCTGGCGGTTGGCAGACGCTGGCCGAGGTGCCACACGCCGTGGCATCGCACAGGTGGCGCGGGATGAGCTGGCCGAACGGAATGGTGATGGTCTGCCAAGCGCTGCTGATGCTGGTGCCGATCCACGGCGTGGTGAGCATCCAGCCCCGCGTGTTGTAGAGGCCGATGGAGGCGTCCGGGCTCGTGGGTGTACCTGGACTTGATGAATCTGAATTCAGGTTGCCACCCGAGCCCGTCGGCTGGTTCTCCTTGGTCAGGACCTCGAAGAACGTTGGTGGAAGCGTGCCGCTGCCCGACTTCACCTTGAAGGAAATCCCGGTGTAGGCGCTGGTGTCGTAGGCGGCGCTCTTCTTGTCGTAGGGATTGTCAGGCGTGAAATCGGCGCCGAATCCGGCGTAGTTGGTGCTGCTGCCGTTGAAGCCCGACCCGGTGACGTGCAGAGCATTGCCACTGTCCGAAGTGGCGCTGTTGATGGGCGCCCCACTCACGAGCGCTGGGCTGATACTCATCCCGCTGGCGGGAGTCGTCAGAGTGTCCGAGCTCGGGAAGTACACGTACCAGTACCCCGTCCGGCCGCCGTTCTTGTCCATGTCGGCCTTGCCGGGCGTGGACTCGAAATCCGAGATCATGTCGGCTGGCGCCGTGCTTCCGCCACCCGAGCCTCCCGTGCCGGCCCCGCCGGAGCCGCTCCCGGCCGCGCCGCTGCCACCGGCGCCGCTGCCACCGGCGCTGCTGCCACCGGCGCTGCTGCCACCGGCGCTGCTGCCACCGGCGCTATTGCCGCCGGCGCTGCTGCCACCCGAGCCGTTGCCGCCTGCGCTGCTGCCGCCCGAACCGCTGCCACCCGAGCCGTTCCCGCCCGAGCCGCCCTTCGAAGACGTGCCGCCCGAGCCGCTGCCACCCGAACCGTTTCCGCCCGAGCCACCCTTCGCGGACGTGCCGCCCGAGCCGCTGCCCCCCGAGCCGTTTCCACCCGAGCCGCCCTTCGCGGACGTGCCGCCCGAGCCGCTGCCGCCCGAGCCACCTTTACCTCCCGTGCCGCCGCTGGTGCCGCCGCTCTGGCAGCCCATGAACGGGGTCGAAAAAACGAGTCCAAGAGTCAGTGGCAAGAACAAAGAGCGTGCTGTGCGGTGCATTCCAATTTCTCCTTCCGGAAGTGGGGCCGGAGTCGAGTGGCTAAAGCGGTTTGGGGGCGCTTTTTCCCCAAGTCGCCATGACTTCTAAAAATCCACGGGAGGATAACAGGTCTGGTACCAAAAGAGAGAAACGAAAAACGCCACAACGCAATGCGCCTCGTACGCTTTGGCATAACGCGTCCTGTGTCACAAGGTATCTTGGCGCGGTAGTTGTCTGCCTGTTCTGTCTCCATCAAAGCAGTAGGACACGAGCATGCCCCGATTCCGTCTGACGGACTTGGCCTGGATGCGAGAAGGCCCGGTCTTGCTGTGATCCGAACCACCTGCCACGATGCGCCATGGCGCGTCTACGCGGCTAGTAAAGGTACATCAAGCGAACGCGTGCGCTGTACATATAGTTGCTCCAGACGGGGACATTCGGGTCGGTGTCCTGAAAGTCCGCGCGTGCGTAGCCCAAGACGCCCTTGATGAAGAGCTGCCCGGCGAGCAGGTACTGGAGGGCGAGAAAACCTTGCAGATGGGCGCTGTAGTCGGGCGTCGTGCTGGTGTTAAGGTAGAAACTGTCGGTTTGCGCGGTCCAATTCACGCCCACGCCCAAGAGCCACAACCTGGCCAGCCGAAAGTTCGCGAAGCCCCCCACGCTGGTCGTGGTGTAGGAGCCCGTGCCTTTCGGGTTTCCACTGTCGTCGGTCTCGAACACCGTTCCCCGTGCGCCGTTGAAGCCAAACTCGACGATGGGATCGATCACGAACTGGAGCGAGCCTCCGAATCCCTTCCTGGTCCTTCGATAGGGTGAGTCATCCTTGGTTTGTGCGGAGGCGTTGATTTGCTGCTCGGAATGGGTTCTCTTTTCGTATTCGTAGCCAGCCTTGAGCTTGAGCCAATCAAGGTCCAGGATGGCGCTTGGGCGTGTGCCCAGGTAGTTGTCCCCTTCGCCCGACGAGTCCGTGGTGCCAAGCTCACCAAGCAATTCGAATCGCAGCACCTTCATCGGATAGGCGTGGAGCGCGACATAGCCGACACCCAATCCAGAAGATGGCCGGTCGTGCATGTAGTTCACGGCGTAGAAAGTTGGCGCTGATTGGATGTTGGCGCCAGCCAGTGTCTTGGCCAGGAACGCCCCCTGACGCTCCATGGTGTTGATGTCGAGGCCCATGCCCGTGTGATACAGCTCCCAGGCTTCGAAACGGCCGACCTTCAGATCCCAGATGTTCCAATCACCAATGCGAAACCAAAGGTCGTCGGTATCGAAGGTTCCAAAGGATTGGCACAAGGAGCCGCTGCCGCTTCCCGCCTGCTGGCATTGGTTCCCCACCAGCTCGACCTGGGCCTGGATGAAGAACCGGCCGTCGGTGTAGGTCGGGGTTACGCGAAGAACCGCCCGCCCTTGCTGGATCCACATGGTGGTGTTGGCCAGCCCGGCAACGTCACGGTTGATGGTCTCGTAGCCGCTGTCGACCCAAAACACGCCGGAAACACCCACGCCCGATTTCGCCATGTACGGCCATTGCAAGCCGTTGAAGGATGGTTCGAGCCACATGGAGCCACCGTAGATGCCGCGCAACTTGCCCGGGTAGGAGCTGGGGCCCAGGTGCTCGACGTAAGGGGGCTGTGGCGCGGCGATGGCAGGAGGTTCTTCCGCGGCCTGGTAAGGCGCCGTGGCGGTATCGGTCGATGCCGGCTGATACGCGGTAGGCGCCTCCACCTTGGGTGGCTCTTTCTCCGCCGCCACGGCCGGCGTAGACGCCTCGGTTGCCGCCTTTTGCTCCGCGGGTGGGCTGGCCGGAGCCTCGACGACAGGTGCCTCGGCGGGCGACGGGGTCTCGTACTTGTAGCCTTCCGAGGCCGTGCTCGACGACGATGAGCCCGAGGCAGTACTGGATGTCGACGCGGGAGCCTCCTTCGCCGCGGCCTTGGCCGCCGCCTTTCGCTTGGCAGCCGCTTTCGCCGCCTTGGTGGCTGGTTTCGCCGCGAAGGATGGCGGACTGGCGAGCAGAGCCACTGCCGGCAAGAGGAAAAGGGCCACACAACAACGGGCAGATCGGATCGGTAGTGGTCTCATGGCGGCCCTATCCAAAGCGAAAGTCGCCGGCGGGTCAAGCGACTCCGCAAGTATTTAGTTCACCGTGAAGGTGTCCGAGAGCGGCAGGTTGTCCGAGCTGCCACCCACCATGACCTTGACCGGGCCCGAATCGATGAGCCAGCCGCTGCCGTCCTTGGTGGTGCTGTCCTTGGCCTGGTCCCAGTAGGTGAGATCCGAAACGCGCACCGGGATGGTCACGGTTTGCTTTGTGCCGGCCGCGACGGAGATCCGCGCGAAGCCCTTCAGCTCTTTGGCCGAACGCCGCTTGGTCGCGCTCGGGTACGATGTGAAGAGCAAGACGATCTCATCGCCATCCACGCTGCCCGAGTTGGTCACGTCGACCGAAACATTCACCACGCCGTCCTTGGTGACGGTTGCGCAGGGAACCACCAGGTTGCTGTAGTCGAACTTGGTGTAGCTCAGGCCATAGCCGAAAGGATAAATCGGCGTCTTGCCGGCGTTGTCGAAGTAGCGATAGCCGAGGTAGTAGTCCATCTGGGTGGCGGTGCCGCCGTTGAAGGTCGGCAAATCGCTGAGCGAATTCGGCCACGAAATGGGCAGCTTGCCGCTGAAGTTCTTCTTGCCGAAGGCCAACTCGGCCATGGCGGTGCCACCCGACATACCGGGATACCAGGCCATGATCACCGCGGAGACCTGCGACAGCCAGGGCATGTCGATGACGCTTCCGCCTTCGAGAATAACGATGACCGGCTTGCCGGCCGCGTTCGACACCGCGTCGGTGATGAGCTTGTTCTGCACCCCGGTGTTGTTGCCGGAGCTGTTGGGCTTGCCGTCGAGGGCAAAGGTCGACCGATCGCCGCTGCCGTTGTACTCCTCGCCCTCGTCGTACGGGGTCAGGCCGGCCACGACGATGACCGCGTCCATGCCCTTGGCATCCGAGGCACTGTTGCTGCACGTGACCTTGCCCGCGCCAAGGAGATTCTGGAAGCCGAGGCAAGGGCTGACTGCCTTCGCGGAATCGAAGCGCACGCGGCTCGAGCCCACGTCGCCGATGCGCACGCCATTGGCAAAGTCGATAGTCCCGTTGTTGACGTCGTCGGCCCTGTTGTTGATGCCAGGACCTGTGGTCGCACCCGTGCTGTCGACCGGCGCCCAGTAGTCGAGCTTGGCGCCGATGACGGCGATCTTGGACACCGAGGTGCTCAAGGGCAGCGCCTTGCTGTCGTTCTTGAGCAGAACCATCGATTTTTCGGCCGCCTCCAGCGCCAGGTCGGTGTTGGGAGTGGTGATCGAGCCGCCGCTGAAAGTCGCAGTCGACGTCTTCAACCCTTTGCCTTGGTCGGCATTGAACCGGTACTTCTGTTCGAGAATGCGCTTGGCAGCGGTCTGCAGCTGCGAGGAGGTGACGCCCGAGCTGGTGCTGTCGATGGCGTTGAAGTCCCAGTTCCATGGCAATTCCATGTCGAGGCCAGCCGCCACTGCCGCCGCGCCCAAGGTTGCGCTGGGCGTACCGCTGTTGCCGCCCGGGATGGCCCACCAGTCGGACATCACGAAGCCCTGGAAGCCGAAGTCGTTGCGCAAAATATCGTTGAGCAGGTGCGCGTTCTGGGTGCAGTTGGTGCCGTTCACCAGGTTGAGCGCGGCCATGACGCAGGCAACGCCGCCGTCCTTGATGATCATTTCGAAGTGTCTCGCGTAGATCTCGCGCAGGGTCTGCTCGTCCATGGTCGAGTTGTCGCTTGCGCGCTTGTTTTCGATGTTGTTGGCCGCAAAGTGCTTCACGCATGCCCCGACATACTGCTGGATGCCGGCCACGCTGGCCGTGCCCATGCGGCCGAGCAAGAAGCTGTCCTCACCGTAGGTTTCCTGCGCGCGTCCCCACAGCGGGTGGCGCAAGATGTTCACCGTCGGCGCGAGCAGCATGGTCTGGCCAGCCGCCACCATCTCATTGCCCATCGCTTCGCCGATGCGGTACTCGAGATCCAGGTCGAAGCTCGCACCGCGCGCCGCCGCTACCGGGAAGGCGGTTGAATTGCCATGCGAGGTGCTGGTGGCCTGGATGGGGGCATCCAGATTCACGCCGCGGGGGCCGTCGCGGAAGGTGTAGCCCTTGATTCCCTTGGTGGTGTTGTCGGGCTGACTGAAGATGTTGTTCCAATTTCGGTTCGTCGTGGATCCGGGGTCGTTCCCGCGCATCTGCTGGGCCATCTCACTCGACGACATGTTCGCAACCGTGTTGGTGGCCTCGGTTTGGAAGGTGGTGTGGTCGGAATAGCCTGGCATCATCGGATCCGCGGGCAAGGCGAAGGTCTTGTCGTCGCAACTCAACTTCGCGTCCGTGGTACCGCCGCTGCCGCCGCCCGAGGTACCGCCATCGCCGCCGCCAACGCCACCGTTACCCCCGCCGGCACCGCCGCTGCCGCCCGAACCACCCGAGCCTCCAGCGCCGCCTTTGTTCGCGGTTCCACCGAATCCGCCGGAGTTGGTTCCACCCGAGCCGCTTGCTCCTCCCCCGCTGCCTCCGCCGCTGCCGCCAGAAGGATTGGACGTAACCGTTCCACCGCTGCCCCCGCCGCTGCTGCCCGCGCCGCCGCCGGTTCCTCCCGAGGACACCCGTTCGGCTGGCTTGCAAGCAACGGCCGAGGCACCGAGGAAGATGACAGCCAGCGCTGCATAGCGCGAAAGACGCGACCGGTGTTGATGCATTTGAACCTCTGGTACGTTGGTAGCAATGCGATAGCGCGGCTGATGCGCGAATGCTTGCCCGACGACTCTATACACCCCAGGCGATTGGCCTGGGAAGTACTGGGCTTCCGAAGGTGCCCGTTCCCCTCGGTGACGCGTGCCACGTCCATCCATCGCGAACGTTGACGAAATCACCGCACGAATGCACCATACCCGACGGCCGGCAGGTAACCCCGGCAGAAGGATCGCGCCATGACAAGGAGCCAGCTACTCGTGGGGACCGCATTTCTATGCGTTGCATTCGCTTGCGGGTGCGCGCAGGACAGCGGCACGGGTTCGCCGGGCCAAGGCGGGTCGTCGGGCGGAAGCCCGACTGCGTCCGGCGGCAGCAGCGGGTCGGGCGGAGCGACCACGTCCGGCGGCAGCAGCGGGTCGGGCGGAACGACCATGTCCGGCGGCAGCAGTGGCTCCAGCGGCACCGGGGGCAAGGGAGGAAGCGGCGGCGTTGGCGGTTCCAGCGCAAGCGGCGGCAACAGCGGCACAGGAGGCAGCTCGAATTCCGGCGGATCCTCGGGCAGCGGCGGCGTGGCCGGCGCGGGGGGCACCACGGCGAAAGGCGGTTCGGGAGGAAGCGGAACTGGCGGCGGGTCCGGAGCTGGCGGCGTTTCTCCCATCGGCGGCAACGGCTCGGGTGGATCCGGCACAGGTGGCGGCAGCGGCACGGGCGGAGGTGCTGGCGGCTTGCCCGCTCTCACGGTGAACGGAACGAAGCTGCAAGATCCGACTGGCAAGACCATCGTCCTGCGCGGCTCGTCGCTGATCGATATCGGCGCGCTTTACGCCTACGGAGGCACCAGCGTGAAGGGCATTACCGATCGCATGGACAAAATAGCCGCCGCCGGCGTGCAAGGCCACGTCGTGCGTCTGCCCGTGTACCCGGAGGTCGACTACAACGGTGGCAGCTCCTATTGCTCTCCCTTGCCCTACCCGGTCGGCGGGACTGGCTCTGGCGCAAACTGCACCCCCGTCACCACCGGAACCTTGAACGCCGCTGACTACGTCAGTAAGGTGCTCAAACCCGCGGTCGATTACGCCACCAGCAAGAACTTGTACGTGATCATCGACTTCCACCAAATCGACGACATCACGAAAGGTACATCCGCCGCAGACGCGACAACCTTCTGGACCGATATTGCTCCCAAGCTCGCGAGCTACACCAATGTCATCTACGAACCCTTCAACGAGCCGATAGACTCCGCGTCCAATTGGGCAGCGCTCAAACCAGTCGTGCAAGGCTGGATCACCGCGATACGAAGTGCCGGCGCATCCAATATCATCATCGTTCCATCCCACAGCTACGATCAGCACCCGGGCGACGCCGCAAGCGATCCTCCCACCGACCCGAAATCCAACTTGATGTTCACGGCTCACGTCTATCCGGGGAACTGGAATGCTACATTCAAGACACAGGTATCGACCGCCGTGTCCAAGGCTCCGGTCTTCATTACAGAGTGGGGATATGACCAGAACCCCAGCGACACCGTCGGCGGAACAACGAGCGCGACGTGGGGAACGGACTTTGAGACATTGGTCGACGGCAACGGGGCCAGCTGGACCGCGTGGGTAACCGACAATGGCTGGACGCCTAGCATCTTCGACCCCAAGGACACCAACCTCACCACGCTGACTCCCTTCGGCACCGTCGTAAAGAACTGGCTCGCTGCCAAGGCAACGAGCGACTGGGTTCAGTAGCCCCCATCGCTTCTGCCTGGTGAGGGTCCGCGCGAACCTGGCGCGCCTGCCTCGGCTACTGGAAATTCTGGGCTGCCCACACGCTGCCGCTGGCGGTGGTGTAGAAGCCGCAAGCCACGCCGCTCTTGTACTTGGTGCCGGTCATGTTGATGTAGTGGCCATGGGCTTCGTAACAGGTGTCGGTACACGACGCGGTGGGTGGCGGGCCTTCATCGAACATCATCTGCAAACACTGATCGATCACCTTCTCGTCGGTGTAGCCGCCCCAGTCGGGACACTCGTCTTGCGCGTTCCCCGAGGCGCAGATGCCTGCGATGAAGCCGGCGTGCGCGGAGCTCTGTTGGGAATCGTACTGCGAGTCTTGGTCGGCGCATGCCTCGCCCGCGGTCCAGCGGGCGAGCGGTGGCAGGCACACGCAGGCGCGGAATTGATTCACGCGCGCCACGCAATCGGCCGCGGGATCCCCCGTGTTGGGCGAGGTCGGTTTGCAAGCATAGTCGGGTACGCACCCGCCATCGCTGGCGGGCGAGCCCGAATCCGCAGGCACCCCTGACAGGTCGACCGCAGCGTCCCGCGGCGTGCTGGCATCCGCGCCCCTCCGGGAATCCATTGTGGCCGAGTCGGGTCCAGCGTCGGGTGGCGAAGTGGCGCCGCCGCTGCCAGGCACGCCGCCGCTGCCGGCACCACCCGTGCCCGCAGTCGATCCACCCGAGCCAGCAGCGGCACCGCCCGAACCCATGGCGCCGCCCGTGCTCGTCACCCGGCTGCCACCCGATCCAGTCGCGCCGCCTGTTCCGACGGCGTCGCCGCCAGAGCCAGGCGAGCCGCCCGTGCTCGTGCCCGCGCCGCCCTGCCCCGAGTCGCCCCCGGTCGCGCCCCCTTGACCCGCACCGCCGCCCGAGGAGGCCTTGCCACAGCTCGCGCCGAGGACCAACACGAACATTGTCCCGCACACGAGTCTTCCCGACAGGAACTGCCCCTCAAGTTTCATGGATGCTCCTGCCAGTATGTGCCGGGCCAGTCGACAAATGGCTCATCAATTCAGCTTGGTCGCGGCGATGTGGCATAGACACGGCGTGTCTGCGGGGGGCTCCGCCGAAGGCGTGATGGTTAGCCTACGACGATCGCTGCTTGGGTGCCCACGCCAGTCATCATGGATTTGCAATCGCATTGCAAATCCATGTATCGCGAGGTTTCGCCCCCACTGCGCGGTGCGATTTTCGAATCCTGGATGGTGTCCGAAGTGGCTAAAGCGCGGCTTCACGCCGGGCAACCCCTGCGCATGTTCCACTACCGGGAAGCCCTGGGGCCCGGAAGTCGATCTGCCGGTGCAGAGCGAACGAGGTTGGATCGCCGGTTGGTCTACGGCGGCAGTGAAAGCCAGGAGCGACAAGGGGTTGCCGTCGTCCCCTGGGCAAAGGTTCAGACCGAGCGCTGGTAGAGCCGCGAAAGGCACGACGTGTCTTGAGGGTTGCGCTATAAGTAGAGTCTTCCAGGGGGCAGACCATGCGTGTAGCTCGCAAGCTTCGATCCGTGTCCTTCGCCGACGAACCCAGGTTGGTTCAGGGGCGATCCGTCGAGGGCGTGGTGATCGGCCTGAGTGCCGACGGCAAGGCAAGATTCCGCGACGAGGAAGGGGACATCACCGAGCTGCGCGTTCCCCGCCACGTGGACAAGCGCTGGCTGGAAGCGGCCGTGGCCTTGGCGCCCGTGCAAGCCATCGCGGTGCAACCCGAGGGCATCCGGGTGCCGCTGCTGTGGTGCGTGTTCTCCGCGCCCGAGCACCAAGCGCTGGACGAGCATTTCCGCGTCGACGCCAAGACGGTCGAGCTTTCGGCCAGCGAATCCATCCACATCCGAACGGGCAAATCCATCGTCACCGTAACCGCCGCGGGCGAGGTCAGCGTGCGCGGCAAGAACGTCACCACGCGCGCAAGCAACCTGAACCGCATCCGCGGCGGTGCGGTCAAGATCAACTAGCGGCCACCTTCATGGGCAACGCCATCAATCTCACGCCCCACGCGGTCGGCGAGCTGGCGGGCAAGGACGCCGAGGGCTTCCCCCAGTACGTCGCCGTCGTAAAGGCGACCTGGGAATGGCAACAGGATGGGAGCATCCGGCAGGTCGCCGCCGTGCCCATCCAAGAGAGCGACGAATTCGCCGGCGAGCCGGCTACGTCGGGATTGTTGGCGGCGACGGACTTGGTGCCGCCCAAGCCGCGCGTCGATGTGCTCTTCAAAGGGGCGCTCACTTTTGCCGCGCCCATGACCGAGGTGGACGTTGCGGTGCGCGTGGGCACGCGCCTGCAGAAGTCCGCGCATGTGTTCGGCGCGCGCTACTGGCTGCCGGGGGTCGTGCGCGACATGGTTCCATCGAAACCGTATCCAACCGAGACCTTGCCCTTCGCGTGGGAATTGTCGTTCGGCGGGATGGACCCGCAGGACGCGCGGGCCACCGAGCCACGCAATCCCGCGGGCACCGGCGTGACCAAGCGGCCCGCCGAGCTGCAGGGCAAGCAAGCGCCCAGCTTCGAGGATCCGGCGAGTCTCATCACCTCGGCGAACGACCGCCCTGCCCCGCGCGGCTTTGGCCCGGTGGCGGCGCACTGGCAGCCGCGTGGCCAGCTTGCCGGCACCTACGACGAGGCCTGGCAGAATTCCCGCGCGCCACTCCTGCCCAAGGATTTCAATTCCGCCTACTGGAACGTGGCGCCCGCGGATCAGCAGCTCGACGACTACCGGCCCGGCGAGGAGATCCGCCTGCTCAACATGAGCAAGCGAGGCGTGGATTTCTTCTTCCTGCCCGAATTCGAGGTGCCCGTGCTCTTCAGCTCGCGCGAGAAGATGTCGGAAACCTTCGCGCAGGTGGACACGCTCATCATCGAGCCCGCTGAGCAACGCTTTTCCCTGGTGGCCCGGGCGGCGTTTTCGCCGCGCCCGAATCACCTGGCCATGGGCCAAGTCGTGGTGGGCACGCCCACGCAGGCATGTCTACGTGCGCTGGGTGCGGGCAAGGTCTACTACGTTCCCCACCGGTGGAGGAGCGCTGGATGATCGCGATTGCCGCCGCTGGTGCGCTGACGCCCGTCGGGACGGATCTGTCGGACACCATGGCGGCGCTGTACACGCACGTGCAACTGGTCGAGGATCTGGACGTGCTCGACAACGACGGCGAGCCGCTCTCGGGAATGAAGATTCGCTTCGCCGAAGAGATCGCCGGGCCAGCGCGACTGGCCGCCATGGCCCACGCGGTGGTCGACGAGGCGACCTTGACCGTCGAGCCGGAGGCCAAGGTACCGCTGATCCTCTGTTGCCCCGAGCCCGCGGCGTTCACAGAGGCTGGGCCGGAATGGCCCGCGCGGCTTCTCGACGAGGTGATGGCCCAGGCCGCCTTCACCGTCGATCGCGCCCGCAGCCGCATCGTCGCGCGCGGCCGAGCGGGGATGACCGAAGCGCTGGGGACAGCCCTGGCCTTGTTGAAGGATCCGTCGATTCCGTATTGTCTGGTCGGCGGCGTGGATTCGTTCGTCGACACGAATCGCGTGGTCGCGCTGGTCGATGACGAACGCCTGGTCACCGCAACCAACAAGGACGGCTTCAAGCCCGGCGAGGCCGGGGTTGCCTTGCTGCTGACCAATCGCCCCGACCCTGAAGCCTTGGCCGCGTGGTTGGGCGCCGCCGCTGGAAACGAAGAAGCGAACCGCGGAGCCGATCGCCCTGTCACCGGCGCCGGTCTGCAAGAGGCGATGACCAAGGCCCTGGCGCAGGCGAGGCTGCCCTACGAGTCGCTGGCCTGTCTAGCCTACGATTTTTCCGGCGAGCAGCGCTACTTCGAGGAATTGCTGCTCGCCAGCTCACGCCTGGCCAAGGGTCCGGTGACCGGCGCAATTGAAATCCCGGCCTTCTCGGTGGGCGAGACCGGCGCCGCGGCGGGATTGCTGTCCATCGCCATGCTGGCGTTTCTGCATTCGAAAGGTGTACACAAGCGGCCGAGCCTGGCCGCGCTGACAAGCGACGGCCCCGAGCGTGGCGCCGTGGTGCTGGGACCGTTTTCGGGCAGATCGTGAGGAATCATCATGGCTGACAACGTCTTCATCAACGGTCGCGCCGCCATCCACGCCGGTTCGGCCGGCAAATCCATCGCCTTCCCCGACGTCTGCCTGTGCCCGCCCCCGCCGCCGTCAGGCCCCATCCCCACGCCGCTGCCCAACACCGCGCAAGCCATGGATCTGCAAGGGGGAGCCGCGACCGTGACCATCGAAGGCAACCCCGTGGCCCACGCCAAGTCCTTCATCGCCAAGTCCACCGGTAACGAGGTCGCGACCAGCACCGGCGGCGGCGTCATCACCCATGTCGTCCAAGGCAAGGCCTACTTCCAGACCTTCTCGATGGACGTCTTCATCGAAAGCCAACCGGCGGTCCGCCACATGGATCTGGTCACCCACAACCACATGGCCATGATGCCCGGCAACACGCCACCCGCGCCGTGGATGTCCGCGATGCTGGCGGGCCCGGGGCCGGCGCCGAAGGGGGCGGAGAAGCAAGAAAAGGAGGGCAAGGACTTCATCACCCTGGCACTCAAGGACGAGCTCGACCGCCCGGTCGCAGGTCTAAAGGTGCTCATCGAGACCCCGGCCAAGCGGACCTTCCGACGGCCATCGCCGGCCGGCGGCGATATCACACTTCGCGGGCTCAAGAAAGGCTCCTGTCAGGTCACGCTCTTCGACTGGGAAGGAAAACCCATGAAGGAGGTGAAGGCCAAGCTCTTTGCCCCTGCCCCTGATGGCGCAGCCGTTTCCCTGCCGACCGGCAAAAAATATGAGCTGACCTGTCAGATTGCGACCATGACCGTTTCGTTTGCCCACCGAAAACCGGGTGTCTGGAGTTATCCCAAGTTCGTCCTGGAGAGCGCGGAGGGGAAGTACAAACAGCAGCGGACCGCGCGCAACAATCTGATTCGCGACAAACAAGATTGCCTGATCCGTTTCGACTATCTCCCAAAGGGCGCGAAATTCACCCTCACGCGTCTCGATACGCCCACGATGCGCAACGTGGTCTTCGAGGGCATCCCCTTCGACAACATCGTCGATCGAAAGAGTGGAGGGTAGGACGAATGGCATCTCCGGCTCCCCCACCTCCCAGCAGCGATATTCACGTTCGGTTCTGCGGAGTCCAGCGCATCGTCGACGTGGAACACCAGCCCCAATCTGCTTCCAAGCCGTGTGTGTTCCGTAGTTTCTCGGGCAATGGGACGACCGTGTTGCGGACCTTCCTTCGCGATCCGGGAAACCAACGTCTCAAGGCCAAGTCCTGGGTCTATGTTATGTCGGACCACGCGACAGCCAACCAGTACCGGCTCGAGTACATCCTCTATTTTCACGCAGCCGGTGTGTTTAGATACGTCGACCTCGCCAAACCCACCGAGACTCCGAAGCCTGTGGGTAAGAACGATGATGGGCTGTCGCTATTGGAGCTTCCGCAGGCGGTCGCCGTTCCCGACAAGAAGACCCGTCGAGTCCTGCGCTACTGCGCGCTGCTTTCGCCGGAGCCGATGTCGCAGGATTTCGTGGATGCGCTACGCAATCCCACCACCAAGGAACACAAGCTGCTTCTCGCGCACGTGTTGGTGCGCGGGTCGTGGATCAACGACCCATTCACCTGTGACTTCGTGGCCGCCACCAAACCCAGACCGCCGAACCAGGACGAGGTGAAGGCGCTAGCCAAGGACTTTCTCGAAGACAAGGATGTCCCCAAGGGTGAACGCATTCTCTATCTCATCAACCCTTGCAGCGAGGCCATCCCACGCATACTCGCCTACAACGAGCTGGTGCAGGCAGCATTGGGCTTGCAGATCCAGAACGGCCAGAACCCGCGGTACGTCTTGGTGAAGCGCATCCAGGCCATCATTGCCGGCGACGAGAATCTCCGCGGCATGGTGCCGAAGCTGGGTTTCGATCTGCAGGAATTCGAGAATCCCGTCGGGGCCCTGTGGTTCCAGGCCGAGGAGGAGTGCAGGAGGCTCCTACGTTGGTGCGGTTGCGGGTTCACGGCAGAGGGCTGGACCTGGTTCTCCGGAGGCTTCAACCCCGACCAGATCACTTTCGACGCCACCCAAAGCTGGCCACCCAAGCCGTACAAGCACGAGCTGCGGCCAGAGCAGAAGATCAAGTCCAACTGGCTGTCTGGGATGATGTATGAAGCGCGCTATGGATCGGATCAGTGGAAAAAGGCAGTTGGCGCAATTCGCAACTTGTTTATAGGCCGACTCGACCAGACCAAGTCCGGTCGAGAGTTCCTGAAGAAGGTCACGGATCAGTGCCTGGGCGAAGCGGAGCTGAAACCAATCGAAGAAGACAGCCTGATCGGTGCGCTGGCCGCGACCATGAAACCCGCCGACTTCGTTCTGCAGGGCTGGGACGGCCTACTACAGAACCTTCTGCCCTCGTGGTACATGCGCAAGGGCAGCATGACCTTTGCTTCGCTGGCCGACTTTGTGAAGAGCAAGTCGGGGATCGACATCAAGTCGCCCGAGGTGGCGGCCGACCGAGCCAAGGTCGACGGTCTGAAGGCGAAATACCGGGCCGACTACCAGGCGCGCATGCAGAAAGCGAAAAAGTTGGTACCGGCCGGGAAGAGCCCGAACGAGGTGTTCGAGACGGCCGCATCGAAAGCCTTCGTCAAGGCCGCTAAGGTCGGGCAGGCACTGGCGAGAGCCGCGACCTTCTGGGAGAAGCTCGGCGAGGCGAACAAGAAGGGAGACCACAAGGCTGTCATGGAGGCCATGTCGAGTGGCTTGAACGCGCTCGAGTTGGTTTTCGAGTTGATACCAAAGCCCACGGAAAAGATCAGGGAATCCTTCGAGAAGGCCGCCCAGTACTCCTACAAGGTGACCTCGGAAAGTGGGGTTCGGTTAGCCAAGCTCAAGTTCCTGGGGAGCATCGCTAGCGGTATCGATCTCGTGCTTGCCCTCGAGGACCTCGCAAACTCGCGTGGGGGCGACGCCGGTCTTGGCTACGCCCTGAATACGGTTGGTGCCGCCTTCGGACTTATCGGCGCCCTTGCCGCCGAAACCGGGATCGGCGTTGGACTTGCCCTGGTGGGTATGGTCCTGCAGTGGGTGGGAGCGTACGTCGTCGAGCACACGGACGAGCTGAACGTTTATCTGCGCACGAGCCCCTGGGGCAAGGACACCGGGCCGAAGGTGACCTTCAAGGGCAATCCGGCAACCGAGGTCACGTCATTGATAGAGAAGCTGGACGAAATCCTCTACGGCTTCGGCCAGCCCGAGGTGCGCCTCGAGCTCGACAAACAAACCGGCGCGCGGCAGTTCCTTGTCGACGTCAGTCCGCCCCGAGCCACGCCGCTGCTGCCCGCGGACGCGGTTTTCCTCGCCGACATGGATATCACCAACGAATACACGCGCGAGAAATGTGGCAGTCATGCCCGCTGGGAGATGACGACGCCGTACCTCACGAGCCTCAGCCCATGGACCGTCCTCGGAGGCGCTCTGACCAAAGAACAGGCCGCGGGATCTTCATTCCACCTGTCGGGCCGCTTCATTCTGCGCCTCAGCAAGGACGGCTCACGCGTCGTGCAGAAGGGCCTCTCGTATTCCACTGCCGGCACTCCAGACTATGCCAATCGTCCCGGCGGCACCGGCGGGAGTTTGTGACGTGGAGTTCGGCGAACAGAGCTTTGACAAGGGCCCAACCTTTGGGGGACTGGTGGGCTTGCTTTGCATGCTGGGGCTTGCGACGGCAGGCTTCTATTGGCCCTTGTCGTGGATTTCTCGCGGGGAGGAATCTGGGCTGATTGCCCTGTCTTGCGCTGGGTTCGTGGTTGGCCTCGCGCTGCTCTATCCAATCTGGCTCTCTTGTTTCAATCTCAAGGTCGAGCTGTCGAATCCTCCCCGGGAGGCTCGTTGTTGGCGCAGGAATATCTTCACGAGGCGGACGAACTGCCGCTGCTATCCGATTCGGGACGACGCCAAGGTCATCCTGAAGCCGAGAGGAGGCGGTGGAAGAGACCGCAGCGCCTACTATTGGCCAATCAAGCTCACGGCGCTGCCTTCGTACTGCGACTTCTGGGAGCTCGCCGGTTGCAAGACCCAGGACGATGCCAACTCAGTTTCTGCGACGGTGGCCTCGTACTTGGGCCTACGCCTGTTCTCTGGGAAAATCGAGGTTCCGACTCGAAGAGTCTGCGATTCCGACCGTGGACCGGGCCCCAGCCCGAGCACCCAGGCCACCACGAACACCGCCGTCGGCGCAAGCGGTAGCGTCTACAGCAGCCTCACCACGGGCGCTTCGTGCATCAGACGCTTTCGCGTCGCCAGGTCGCTGACCGTGGCGCACAGCCAGCGTTCGGCGTTCACGCCGAATGAGACTTCGAGGCGCGGGCGACGGTCGCCTGGGTCATGCGGCGGGCTGAGGTAGCCCAGGGCTGGGTTGGAGTCGTTCAGTTTCACGACGTAGGGCTCGCTGGCTGTGCCTTGCGCTCCCAGGCTGTGTAGGCGCCCGGACGCATCCCAGCCGAAGCGTCGTTCGTCGCCGTTGCGCGCGTCGCCGACCTCGCAAATGACGAGCTTGAAAATCTTCTCGGGCAGGCCGAGGGAGCAGGTCGGCACGAGTGAGCGCTTCCAGAAGTCCATCGCCGTCGGGAAGCGGGTTCCGCGCGGCACCACCACGCTGTATTCCGGCGCCTGGGTTCTACGATCGTAGGTCAGCAGCGCGTAGTCGTGAACGATGAAGTCCGAGGGCGCGATGCGGTTCGCGGCGTAGGCGCAAGCGCCATAGGCCACGGCCTCGAAGGGTTGAAAGGCGCGCACACGGTCACGGCCAAAGCGGCCTTCGAACAGGGAATAGACGTTGGGTAACAAAGTCGAACCACCGACCATAAGAACGTCCTCGATGGCGGCCTGAGAAAGCCCCGCCGTTTGCGCCTGTGCCAGTACCTCATCGATGCATTCTTCCAAGGCTCGGTAAAGTCCGCGTTCGGTGAGAATGCGGACGAGCTCCTCGCGGCCAAGCTCGGGCGTGGGCAAAGGGCCGGTGGCCAGGCGCGCTTCGAAGCGACGACACTCCTCGAAAGGCTCCAACTCGAAGGCCTCACGGTCTTTGAGAAACAGCGACTCTTTCACCCGGCAAGCCTCGGCAAGCATCAGGCGACGCCACATTTTTCCATCCGGGCTATCGTCATCGAGAAAGGTGTATTGGCGCTTCTCGCACAGATCCTCGACCACCCAGCGGTCGACCAGGTTTCCGCCCAGCGGTCGCCCCGCTTTTGCGATCACCTCCGCCTCCGTGGCGTCAGCCTTGGCGGGTTTCAGGGTCACCAGCGCCAGATGCATGGTTCCGCCGCCCATGTCGACGACCAGCACCTGGTGTGACCGGTCGAGCCCCAGTCCATACCCGAGGGCGGCTGCCACCGGCTCATCGAGGAAGCGAACCTTGTCAAGGCCGAGGGCCTTGCAAGCGGTCGAGATCTCGGCCCGGTAGGTCTCGAAGGCCTCGACGGGGGTTGTGACCACGAGCTCGCTGATGCGTTCGCCGGACAGTCGCTTCACCTCGGCGAAAAGCTCGCGCAAGAACATGCGGTTGGCTTCACGCGCGGAAACCGCGCGACCGTTCACGCGCGCAACTGTCACGAACGGGCTTTGCGAGAGATCGCGCTTGAAGCTCGCGGCAAAATTCGGCCGTGCCCGCGCAACATTGGCTTCCAAGGCCGGCCGGCCGATCAACGCAAGCTTGCCGAGGAAGAAATGCCGGGCGAGAAAGCCGCGGCTGCCGACGCGAGTCCAAAATCCTGGATTCTCGGTCACTTGCACAGCACTCGGCACCGCGCGCGGTGCCTGCAGCGGATCGGCCTCGTCGATGTGGCGACAGAGCGCAGGCATTTCGAATACGCGCGGGCGATCCGCGGCCACGTCCCAACACGTGAGGATGGTGTTCGTGGTTCCCAGATCGAGTGCCCAGCGTGGCTTGGACATGCGTTCCGAATCTTGAGGCCAATGCCTCGCCGAGCGCAATATCTGGTTGCGCACATTCCACATGGACCGCGAGGCGGATAACCGCCTAGACTTTGCTGACCATGTCCAAGAAGGACGAGCGTTCCAGCTGGCCCGATGTACGCCTGTGGGAGTGGATTGCCGTGGCGCTCTTCTTCGCGGCGTCACTCGGTTCAACGTTCGCCATCCTTGACAGCACATACGCCCGTCTTGGCCCCGTCCTCGATGGAACCATCATCGTCGGCGGTGGCGTCGGAGCGCTACTGTCTTTGGCACTCGTGGTCGGGCGAAGGCTCCTCATGGAGCGTCGAACAAAGAAACGCAGCTTCAGACGCGGCCTGAGACGATGGCGAGAACTGGGGGCTAGCCTCTTCGATAAGGCTCCAAGGCCCCGGTTTCGCCATGCAAATGATGAGATCGTGCTGGCCGGACTGCGAGATGGCGCATTCGTTCAAATCACCATCGGGCGGGAAGACATTGTCCTTGACCAGAGAAAGGTACGCATCGCGATTTCTGGCGACGGCAAGAATTGCCTGGCCTTGGCGCGTGCCGGAAACCCGGCGCTGGACGATAGGTTCACGACGCCGTCATTGCCTCCCCTTGGCGATGCGCCGTTCGACAAGGTGGTGCGATTGGCCGGAAGCCCCACACACACGGCCGCCATCATGGACTCCGGCACCCGCGCCGAGGTGATGGCGGCTACCTGCGGTTGGGAAACTCTCATTTCTCTCGATGCGGACGCGCCGAGATTCTCCCTACGTGACACCCATCGCTGTTCCATCGAACAGCCCTTGCCGATTCCCTCCTCAGATATGGTGCAAGCCATCGCAGGGTGTTGCCGATTGGCCGGGAAGCTCCGCATTGCGCCCGATCAGGTGTTGCCGCGCCTGATCCACAACGCCAGCAAGGATCCAAGTCCTTGGATCCGCTGCCGAAACCTGCAGGTGCTCATCGAGCACTATCGTGACGATGCGGGGCTACCCGGCATCATCGCCTCCGCCATGCACGACGAGCAGCAGGTGGTCAGGGGCATCGCATCGACTTTTGCCGGTGGCCAGACCGCGTTTCGGGAGCTGTCCAGCCTGCTCGCGCACGCGAAAGCCCCCGACGGTCTACGTGCCGACGCTCTTGACTACCTGGTCCAGCACTTTCCGACGGCTGAGGTGCGGCCCCTGATTGAGACTGCTGCCGCTTCGTCGTGCGAGCGCCTCAAGCTCGTGGCCCTGAGATCTGCGGCGATGTCGGGCGACGCGTCCCTGGTCAACCTCGTCTGCAACCTGATCAAGAATGGCCGTCTGGAACGTTGTGAGCGGATCGTGCAATGGCTTGCGAGCTCGAAGGCTGATTGCATCGAACCCGCCCTTCTCGATCTCATCGCGTCCAAACAGCCGGACTCGGTCGTACCAGCCATCGAAGCGCTCGGGGCCATCGGTACGGAACGGTCGGTCAGCGCGCTTCTTGGACTGTTCGGCGGACGTTTCGGAATGGCCGCGCGGGCAGCGCTGGCGCAGATACAAGCACGCACGAATACCATCGACGCCGGGCGATTATCCGTCGTTCCGCAGAACACAGAATCGGGTGCCGTCAGCTTGGCCGGTGGTCCCGGCGAGATCGAGGTGTTGCCCCCGCAAGGCAAGGCTCGCTCATGACACGGTCGATTCCGCGCCGGAGCGCCTCCAGGAGGCCACGCGCCTTCCCATGATCGACGACAGCTTTTCGGACGAAGAGTGGACGTCGCCTGGCTTTGACGTGATCGAGCGGAGTCAGACTCTTTCAGGAAGAAATGAGAAGACTTCGGCGGTGACCCTGCTGTCAGCCGAGAACAAGGAGCTTGGCAATTTGGTGTCCAATTGGGATCTGGACATGGGTGGTCCCCAGAAATTGCGCATCACATCATGGATCGTGACTTTCTCGCGAAAAGCGGAGGCCATCTCATTGAGACAGCCCTGTCTCTTTATGTCCGTGACCATCAGTGGAACAAAGGAATAGCGTGGAAACCGCGACCGTGGCGAGAGCGGTCGTTCTTTGGGACAGATGCGTAGGCAAGACAGCCGCGGCATGTTCCACTCGGATCCACTTCGACGAGATTGGGAAGCCCACCTGGTGGCCTCCGATCGAGCTTGATGTGCAGAATCGTATCCTGCAGGACACCATCGTGGGCTAAGGTGGCGCGCAGGTGGACACGCTCATCATCGAGCCCGCTGAGCAACGCTTTTCCCTGGTGGCCCGGGCGGCGTTTTCGCCGCGCCCGAATCACCTGGCCATGGGGCAAGTCGTGGTGGGCACGCCCACGCAGGCATGTCTGCGCGCGCTCGGGGCGGGCAAGGTGTACTACGTCCCGCACCGATGGAGGCGCGCCGGATGATCGCGGTTGCGGCGGCTGGCGCGCTGACGCCCGTGGGACTCGATCTGTCGGACACCATGGCGGCGCTGTACACGCACGTGCAACTGGTCGAGGATCTGGACGTGCTCGACAACGACGGCGAGCCGCTCTCGGGAATGAAGATTCGCTTCGCCGAAGAGATCGCCGGGCCAGCGCGACTGGCCGCCATGGCCCACGCGGTGGTCGACGAGGCGACCTTGACCGTCGAGCCGGATGCCAAGGTACCGCTGATCCTCTGTTGCCCCGAGCCCGCGGCGTTCACAGAGGCTGGGCCGGAATGGCCCGCGCGGCTTCTCGACGAGGTGATGGCCCAGGCCGCATTCACCGTCGATCGCGCCCGCAGCCGCATCGTCGCGCGCGGCCGAGCGGGGATGACCGAAGCGCTGGGGACAACCCTGGCCTTGTTGAAGGATCCGTCGATTCCGTATTGTCTGGTCGGCGGCGTGGATTCGTTCGTCGACACGAATCGTGTGGTCGCGCTGGTCGATGACGAACGCCTGGTCACCGCAACCAACAAGGACGGCTTCAAGCCCGGCGAGGCCGGGGTTGCCTTGCTGCTGACCAATCGCCCCGACCCTGACGCCTTGGCCGCGTGGCTGGGCGCCGCCGCTGGAAACGAAGAAGCGAACCGCGGCGCCGATCGCCCTGTCACCGGCGCCGGTCTGCAAGAGGCGATGACCAAAGCCCTGGCGCAGGCGAGGCTGCCCTACGAGTCGCTGGCCTGTCTGGCCTACGATTTTTCCGGCGAGCAGCGCTATTTCGAGGAATTGCTGCTCGCCAGCTCCCGCCTGGCCAAGGGTCCGGTGACGGGCGCGATTGAAATCCCGGCCTTCTCGGTGGGCGAGACCGGCGCCGCGGCGGGATTTCTGTCCATCGCCATGCTGGCGTTTCTGCATTCGAAAGGCGTACACAAGCGGCCCAGTCTGGCCGCGCTGACAAGCGACGGCCCCGAGCGTGGCGCCGTCGTGCTGGGACCGTTTTCGGGCAGATCGTGAGGAATCATCATGGCTGACAACGTCTTCATCAACGGTCGCGCCGCCATCCACGCCGGTTCGGCCGGGCAAATCCATCGCCTTCCCCGACGTCTGCCTGTGCCCGCCTCCGCCGCCGTCGGGCCCGATTCCCACGCCGCTGCCCAACACCGCGCAAGCCATGGACCTGCAAGGGGGAGCCGCGACCGTGACCATCGAAGGCAACCCCGTGGCCCACGCCAAGTCCTTCATCGCCAAGTCCACCGGTAACGAGGTCGCGACCAGCACCGGCGGCGGCGTCATCACCCATGTCGTCCAAGGCAAGGCCTACTTCCAGACCTTCTCGATGGACGTCTTCATCGAAAGCCAACCGGCGGTCCGCCACATGGATCTGGTCACCCACAACCACATGGCCATGATGCCCGGCAACACGCCACCCGCGCCGTGGATGTCCGCGATGCTGGCGGGTCCGGGGCCGGCGCCGAAGGAGTCGGAGAAGGATGCGAATGAGGGGAAGGAGTGGATCGAGCTTGCCCTTGCGGAATCCCGAGGGCAAACCCGTTCCTGGCGCGAGCTACCAGGTGACAACGCCCAAGGGCAAGATTCTCAAGGGCGTCACGCCCCCCAGCGGGAAGGCCAAAATCAACGGGCTGGCCAAGGGCAAGTGCAAGGTAGCGTGGCTGGAGGATGCCTCGGCGGCCACGAAGAAGCGCTAGGCGGAAGGAGAATCGGGGATATGCAACATACAGTTCGCCGAGGCGAGTGCATGGCGTCTATCGCGGCGAAGCATGGGTTCGCCGACTACCGCGACATCTACGAGGATCCGGCGAACGCCGGCCTCAAGGCCAAGCGGCCGAACCCCAACCTGCTCTATCCCGGCGACATCGTCGAAATCCCCGAGCAGAAGCCCACCGTCTTCGAGTGCGACACCGGCAAGACGCACAACTTCGAGCTCAAGCCACGGAAGCGCAAGCTGCGCATCAAGCTCGAAGAGAAGGCCGGAGTGCCCATCGCCGACATGCCGGCCACGCTCGTCGTCAGCTCGGACGAGAAGTACGAGACCACGTCCGACAAGGACGGTGTCCTCAAATTCGAGCTTCCGCTCCAGACGAAGCGGGCCCTGCTCCAGGCGGGCGGCAGCGTGCGCCAAATCAGAATCGGCGACCTCAATCCCTTGCAGGACGCGCCTGATGGAGGCGTCTCGGGCGTGCAAGCCCGCCTCAAGAACCTGGGGTTCTTCTCGGGGACCGTCGACGGTCGGATGGGACCTGACACCGAGGCGGCATTGGCTGCTTTTCGCGCCTCACTGCCCGAAGATCCGGGCGAAGACTTCGGTGATCTGGTGAAAGCATTGGAGAAGACGCATGGGATATAGCCCAGTACCCTTGATGCCAGGCGGCTTCCCCGTCGCGCCCGAGGCCACGAATGCCTTGCGTAGTGTGCGCCTGCGGTTGTGCGCCTTGCAATTCTATATTCCGGTCGAGCCCAAGGATGAGAAGCACCGTTCGAAGGCGCATGTGAATGCCATCTTCGACGCTCTCGCAGTTGAAGTCCTCAAGGATGCCTTCGTCATCCTGATTCCCGACTCCAGCAGCCAGGATTCCGCGGCCAAGCCGATTCTCGCGAGAACGACCGCCACGGGCCAGCTTGTCTGGATTGCGGAGAAGGATCTCGGTGGGACGACTCCGGCCTCGCCGGCCAACGACATGTTTCTTGACCCCCGCAAGACGTACCGCTACTTCTGGACGCGACGCAGTTCGCTTTGCCGCAAGATCTGGAAGTTCGTGAAAGACGACGCCACAAGTGCGATCGCCAACCATCCCTTCAGTGTTCTGCGCACTGAAGAAGCGGGCTCCTCCCCCGATCTTCAGCATCTCGGCATCGAGGAACGCAATCGCAACAAGATGGCGCTGCTGCTTTCCGTGTGTATGCCCCCGAGCCGCGGCAGCTCTCCAGTCCCAAGCTCGCTCGTTCCGGGCGGAAGCCTCTCGAAGCTCGTTCCCCAAGGCACCACCATCGATCTCCAGGCCACCTACGCCATCGCCCACTCCGCCTCGGTGACCGCCTCTTTCGTGTCAGAGCTGATCATGGCTCTCGCCAATGATGTTATGGACAAGACCGCTGAAGACAGAGCGGTATTCGAGACGATTCGGGATATGGCGCTCAAGGCAACCAAAGGTGATGAAGTCGAGCTGTTGCAAGAGGAGCTGATGCGCGGCGAATTGTTCGGGCAGTATTTCTGCCGTGGCGATTGGCACAAGGCCTACTATCCCTACGCTCACAAATGCGCCATGAAGAAGGTTCCCCGCAAGCTCTTCGCCGACGCAGTGGACGCGTCCAATGACTCCAAGGCGTGGCAGGATGCAGCGGCTCAGATCATGGTGGAATATTCCATCAAGCATCCCGACTACCCAACGGCGCAAGATACTCAGGACAAGAAACACTCGAACACCGTCGATTGGAAAGTACAGGTCGAACCGGTTCTGAAGATTTTCGACTTCTACACGTTCGGTTTTGAGTGTGTTGCCTCCAACCCCAACGCAAGGTGGAACGGCACGAGCGAAGCCGCCAAGAGGGCCATTGAGCGGAAGTTGGCGGGGTTCGCGCGACTCTGCGGCAACCTGCTTCAGAAGCAGGCAAACTACAAGCGACTCCTCCAGGAGCTGGATGCCCAGTATCCGGATGATTTCGAGCTGCGCAAACAGCTGCATTCGCGCTACTTGCAGCTGTCAATCGTCGCCAAGTACCCATGGTGGAAGGAAATCGACGAGAGCTTCATTGCATCCATCAAGCCCTATTCTGACTGGTTCTCTGCGGATTCCGCGAAGTTGCCGGATCTTATGAACCACTTCTTCGGCGAGCCGAAGTCGATCGTCGAGCTCAACCACCTTCTCGAGGAGAGCGTGGATGAATTCGAGCACATGTTCGAGAAGATGATTGACTTCAACAACGGCTTTCACGGGAAGACCATCAAGCGCAAGATCATTGATGGCACGGAGCTTACGGCCGACTTCAAGAACAACCGGCTGACTGTCAAAATACCGGAAGGGGAAGTGAAGGAACTAGATCCGCTCTACTTCGTGGTCAGGACGAATGAAGAAACTGTGGTACGGCAGGAAAGGCAGCTGCGTCCCAAGGATGCCAATCTGCGCAGAAACCGGGTGAGACTCAAGCGGGTGGAAACGAAGGCCAGCAGGGTCGTCGTCAAGGATATTCCCCTCAAGAAGCTTCACACCGTCCCGCTCTGGCTTGGCGCCTTTGGCGACACGCTCGCACTGGCCATGGCCATTAGCCAGTTGGGCAAACAGCTCGAGAAGGCGGAAGATACCAAGGAAAAGGTTTACGTCTTGGGAAAGACCGCTGGGGGGGCGCTCTCGGCTGTGGGCTCGGTTACGGACGCGATCAACTACACCTTCTTTTGCAAAACCAAGATCCCTTGGGTTTTGGAACATGCAAGCCCGGCAAGCAAACTCATCGAGGCCTACTTCAATGCGAAGGAGGGCTGGGATTTGGTCACTTTTGGCGAAGATAGCGAGGTGATAGCCTCCCTTGAAAAGGGCGATTCATTCGACGCTGTCTTGCTGACCACCAAGGGACTCGTGCTCTATTGCAGCGTAATCCCGGGGGCTGCCGCGTTCGGAGGAGCACTATTTGCGGCGATCACCGCCGGTACGCTATCAAGTCTCGGAGTCGTTGCCACGGTCGGTGGTGCCTTGGCTACCGCGCTTCCACCTTTGGGCTTCGCTCTAGCGATCGCGGCCGTTGTCGTTTCCGGGATAGACCTCGTGCGCTACCTGCGCAACGGTCCAGAGAACGCGATGGCCTCAGTCGCTGATAGGCTCAAAAGGGCAATCAAAGAGGAATTGGGCAATTTCGAAAAGGGCTACGCCTACAGTCGAACCGCTACACTGCTCGATTCCTTATCGAATCATTCACAGTGCCTGCTGGCTGCCGTGGGGGCCTGAGTTGAGTAGGCACACCGGACCACAACTGCCGAAACCGGCAAAGACTATGTGATTGGCCAGCCGTGCGGCATGTGCGTAGAGACCTTCTTGGCGGCCTCGATTGCGGAGGCCGGGAATGGGAAGGTGGCAATCCGTTCTGTCCTGGAGTGCGGGGCTCGTGAACAAAGGGTGAACTCGATACGCCAGGGATCTTCAAGGATCTCGATTCCTTCGATGGTCGCGTGCGTACTCTTGAGGCCCGGGTGCAAGCAGGACAAAGGCATCAGGTCCTGATTGACTTGCACACCCTCTGGAAAGAATCGAAACTCGAGGTAGCCCTTGGCGCCCAGGCGATACTTGGGTCTAAAACGCCAGGTCCATGACCGACGCCTCATGGCCCGATAGAATTCCTCAAGCATGGCCGCATCACATTGCCAAGATGCGATTTCTCGTTCCGGCCTGCAGTACTTTGCGTCGCGGACTCGGTTCGTTCGTCGAAGGATGGGAGAAGCACCTGCGAAGGCCCATGCAAAGTAAGCGAAGGTCATCAAGGTCAGAAATGTTGAGCGCGAGGGACTGCTGCTTGCCCCGACCTTCATGAAAAGGGGGACGGGAATCGCGAGCCAGACGACCAACCCCAGGTACAGCAGAATGCTGGGCCTCTTCAGGACTTCGGCGTGCGGACCGTCGCCCGTTATCGGCGGTAGGGGTGCCGCTGGTTTATTGTGGTGATGTCCCATGTCGGTCCTGGTTATGTTGTGTAGAAGAGTAGCCTCCGAGTTAACATGTGTCATCCCTGGTCGAATCCCCAACCCGCGCCGCCAGGCTTTGCCAAACTGTGCTACATGGCATCTCGGACGCGACGGTACTATGGCGAGCTCTCGATTCGCACCTCCACCATGCGGTTCTGCACCGCCAGCTCTATCGGGGGCCACCACGGGGCTTCCCCCACTTCTTCGAAATGAATCCGGTCTTCGCCGCACCCCGAGGACGCCTTTCCTAGGCAGCGATCCCAGAGAGTCTTCACTCGCGCAGCAGCCTTGGACGCCACCTTGGTCCAACCATGCTCGGGCACGTACAGCGACAATGCCGTCTCCACAAGGCGGCTACCGCTGGTCGCGAGAAATTCCCGATCCAAGAAGTAGATGCGCAACTTACGCAGGACGTAGACTGGCGGCCCCAAGCGGGCAGACGCCAGCGTACGCGAGGGTTCTTTCTTGCTTCCCGCGACCTCGTTATCATGCACGGAGGCTTGAGCACCTTCAAGAAGCCCGTACATGTCCACATCCCAATTCGTGACCACGTAGCAAAGCTCCTCCTTCGTGGCGGAGACGAGTGTCACCGTGGCGATCCTGCCATCGTCCTCCTCCGAGACGGGTGAGATTCTGTCGATGACGGAGAAGCGGGTGGCTGGCCAGGATTTCCGAAATCCTGCGAGCCATTCAGCTTGAGCACGTGCACTGTGGAGCGGTCCCTGCGAAGGAACGGCGCCGGCGTACACCAGTTCCTTCGTGGGCGCATCCGCGGGCACGAAAGTAACGACGGAGAATAGGCCCGAGGTGTTGAACGTGTAGCGCTGGCCGGTCGTGGTGACCACGGTGACCGCTCGGGTTTCGCATGAGGTGGGCCCATAGGAGAACGATCGGAGCGGAGGGCCGAAGCGCTTGCCGCCAGTCGAGCAATCACCATCCACTTCGATATCGCTTACGGGAGCCGGCAGCAGATCCGCGAGTTGCTTGTTCTGCGGCGGGAAGGAATAGTTGAGCAGCGCATTCTCTACCTGACGCCGATGCTGACTATTCGCAGAATAGGGAACAAGCACCCCCACCCCAACGAGAATCGATACCAGCCCGCCAACACCCAACGCGACTTTGGCGCCCACCTTTTTCGGAGGTAGGGAGTCGTCGTCAATCATGGGGAGACTCAGGGGTCGGGGTTGGCACGGACAGCGGACTCCCAAAGCCCTGCATGACATAGACCCGGTAGATTCGCCGGAACACCGGCCGCGCAACCACCCCGACCCAAAACACGTAGGCCAGCAGAACCCCAACCACCACGACCTGGCCTTGGCCCGGCGTGATCATCGCGACCACGGAGGCAGGAAGAGCGAGCATCACGACGAGAAGCAGGTAGTCGCGGATCCTGGGCCGGCTTGGCGCCCCCGCAGCCCCACTGTGGCTCGCCCGGGGAGTCTGCAGAATCGGCTCTTTGTGGTGGTGTCCCATGTGGGGTCAGGATTCGAGAGCACCAGCTAAGTCCGATAGTAAGATAGTGTCAACACCTGCGGATGTCACCCAAGTCTAGAACCTCGCCGATGATTCCGGACGCCATTGTCCTCGCCCTCCACCAAGACCTCGTCACGCGTCAGCTCGACGACGTGAATGTCCTCGGCGAGGCGTTGGTGGCGGCGCTCAATGACAAGGGCGATGCTTGCATCGCCACCCCCCGCGCCTCGCTGGATCGCTTCGTCCTCGCCATGGGCTGGAGCCGTGACAAGTTCTTGCCCGCCATCGTCGCCTACGCGAACGCGCTGCCCGCGCTCGACGACGATCTCTTCGCGCCGGCCTATATCTTGAAGTCCATCGCGCCGGACCACTCAGAAACAGCCGCCTTGCTGGCCAAGGTTTCGCAGGATGTTCGCGCCCTGCTCGCGCGGCTGTGACGGGTTCACCCGCCCATGAGCGGGTACGCGACGTTCAGACCTGGAAATCTGGCGAAGTCGCGATTGTTCGTGATGAGCGTGGCGCCGTGCTCGATGGCCAGGGCGGCGAGGTGGGCGTCGGAGACAAGCGTGCCACTGACCTGTCCAGAGGTGAGCAGACCGGAGAGGATGGCCCAGTGCCGTTCTGTTGGTGACACGATGGTCGAGATGGGCTGCTCGAGCCACGACTCCACGATCTTGCGCGCGTCGTCCACCGCGAGTGGCCTGGCCATCGCTTTGCGATGGGTGGCGATGCGCATGAAGGCAAGAATCGTCGGCCAGCAGAACGCGATGGGGGTGGGCCCGGACAGCGCCCCTTCCAGCCACTGTCGCGCGCCCGCGTGGCGGGGCGAGGAACGGTCGTAGGCATAGAGCAGGATGTTGGCGTCCAGAAGGTTCACCGGTGCTGCGGTCCTTCCAACTCGTCGAGAAGGGCGCTCACCTTGTCGATGTCGATCCCGGGCCGCATTCCCATGTCGCGCGCCTTGACCCGAAACGACGGAGCCGCCGCGCTCTGCTTGCGCACGCTGAGGCCAGCCCTCAAGCAGGCATTGACCGTGTCGCGGAATGGCCGACCGGTCTTGTGCGATTCGGCCTTCAGCTTCGCGGCAACGTCATCATCAAGGGTTAGAGTCGTTCGCACATCTGAGCTACAATAGAATACGATGTAGGGGTATGTCCGTTCCTACCGCCGACCTACGCGGCTCGACGACCCGAGCCGATGAGAATATCGGCCGAGATCCCCAGCTTGTCGCGCAGCTTCGCAATCATGGCGATGCTGAGCGGCCGGCGACGATTGAGCACCTCGGAGACGCGGGCTCGGGTTCCCATGATGCCAACCAGCTCACTGCGCCCGAGACCCATTTGCTCCAGGCGAAAGAGAATGGCGTCGATGGGATCCGGCGGATCGATGGGATGGCGCCTCGCCTCGTATGCGTCGACGAGGGTGACGAGCACTTCCAGCTCGTCGGCTTCCCCGGTCCCGCGCCGCGCGCCCCACAGGCGTTCGATTTTGCGCAAAGCTTCGGCGTGATCGCGGGCAGTCCTTATGGGGTGAATGTCCATGGGGTGAGCTCCTCTACAAATTCTTCACGTCGATCTGGTCGTAGCGTGCGTGCGTACCGATGAACTTGATCCATACGGCCTTCCCTGGGAACCACACTTTGACCGCCAGACGGTACTTGTTGCCTCCCACGTTGAAAACGACGCGCTCGCTGTCGACAACGCTTGCCGTCGCATACTGCTTCTTGATGTCGGCCATGCCGTGCCAGCTCGCATGGCTCGTTTCCGCGAACCAGGCCTTGAGCGGGCCTTCGGCATCGGAATGTCTTCTCCAGAAGTCGCACAGAGTCTTCCTCGCGATGATTCGCATCGAGCACGCAACGCTCTGAAGCGTAGCATGGTCCCATTTCGGGAACAAGGAGCAGGCGTCTCGCGCCCCTCACCCTAACCCTAGCCCTCTCCCCGCGCGGACGCGGGGCGAGGGGACCGGAACAGGACCGGAGCAGGACCGGAGCAGGACCGGAGCTAACTCTGGCCGACGACGGTCCTGAAGTACGCGATGGTCGCGGCGATGCCCTCCTCGAGCGGCACTTTCGGACCCCAGTTGCCGAGCAGTTTCTGGGCGCGGGTGATGTCCGGATTGCGGCGCACGGGATCGTCTTTGGGCAGGGGCTGGTGGACGATCTCGGATTTCGAGCCGGTCATCTTCTTGATCAGCGTCGCCAGCTCGATCATGGTGCTTTCGCGTGGATTCCCCAAATTGACCGGGTCGCAGCCGTGCTCGCTGGCCATCAGGCGCACGAAGCCTTCGATCAAGTCGGTGACGAAACAGAAAGACCGGGTCTGGTTGCCCTCGCCGAAGATGGTCAGGGGCTTGCCGGTCAGGGCCTGCACGACGAAGTTGGAAACCACGCGGCCGTCGTTTTCGTGCATGCGCGGGCCGTAGGTGTTGAAGATGCGCGCGATGCGGACCTCGACGCCATATTGGCTAGCGTAGGACGTGGCCAGGGCCTCGGCGCAGCGCTTGCCCTCGTCGTAGCAGGCGCGCGGACCGATGGGGTTGACGTTGCCCCAGTAGGATTCCGTCTGGGGGTGCTCGGCGGGGTCGCCGTACACTTCGCTGGTCGACGCGATGAGCATGCGCGCGGAGGCTTCGCGGGCCACGTCGAGAAGATTGAGTGTGCCCTCGACGGCGGTGCGAATGGTACGCACGGGATTGCGCTGGTAGTGGATGGGCGAGGCCGGACACGCCAGGTGGAAAATCTGATCCACCTCCATGGTCAGCGCTTCCTGCACGTCGTGCCGAAACAGCTCGAAGCGCGGGTGCTCACGCAGGTGGGCGACGTTGGCGTGCGTGCCGGTGAAGAAGTTGTCCAGGCAAACCACTTCGTGCCCGTCGGCCAGCAAGCGTTCGCACAAGTGCGAGCCTACGAAGCCCGCGCCTCCGGTGACCAATACGCGTTTTCGAGTCATGTTCTTAGAGGTAGGCCAGCCACTCGGGTTTGGGTTCGCCCGGTCCCTTCACCACGGCGGTGTAGGCGGCTTGCAGCTTGTGCGTGACCGGTCCCGGCTGTCCGTTGCCGATGGTGCGGCAGTCAATCTCGCGCACCGGGGTCACCTCGCAGGCCGTGCCAGTGAAGAAGACCTCGGCGACTTGGTAAAGGAAGTCGCGCGTGAACGACTGCTCGACGACCTCGAAGCCGGCTTCCTTCGCCAGGGTGATGACCGCGTCGCGGGTGATGCCTTCGAGAATGGGCATGTCGAGCGGCGGGGTGTAGATGCGACCCTTGTGGACCGCGAAGATGTTCTCGCCCGTGCCCTCGGCCACACGGCCGTCGGCGTCGAGCATGACCGCTTCGTCAAAGCCCTGGCGCTGCGCTTCGCGCTTGGCCAGCACCGAATTCACGTATTGGCCCGAGATCTTGGCCTTGCTCATGATGTTGTTCACGTGCCCGCGCACGAAGGTGGACACGTGCGCGCGGATTCCCCTCGTCAGCGCCTCCTCGCCGAGGTAGGCGCCCCAGGGAAATGCGATCACCACCGCCTCGATGGGCGCGTCCTTCGCGCCGAGTCCCAGCGAACCGGCGCCCGCGTACACCAGTGGCCGCAAGTAGGCTTCGGCGAGCTTGTTGGCGCGCAGGACCTCCAGGCACGCAGCCTCGACTTGCTCGACGGACCAAGGGACATCGTTTCCGCACACCTTCATCGAGCCGAACAGGCGTTCGATGTGCTCGCGCAGGCGAAACACGGCGCTGCGCCCGTCGGCGCGCCTGTAGCAGCGGATGCCTTCGAATGCCGCGACGCCGTAGTGCAGGGTGAAGGCCGAAATATGCGTGGTCGCCTGGGAGAACGGAATCAGCTTTCCGTTCATCCAGGCGAATTGGGACTCGATCATGAGGCTCCTTTGAGACGGCGGATTTCTTCTTCGATATCAGAAAGCCCGGGGCTCATGTGCAAAACTTCCTCGAAGATGCGAATGGCCTCGTCGGGCATGCCGGTCTCGGCATAGAAGCGTCCCAGCGAGACGCGCGACCAGGGATTCTTGGGATCCGAATCCGCCGCGCGCAGAAGCTCGCCCAGCCCCGCGGCCACCGCGCGTGGATCGGCGGGCGCTTGCCGGTACAGGGCCCACCCGAGGGCGCTGCGGTAGCTGGCCTGGGTTGGGGCCAGGGCCGTGGCCTGGCGGAAGGCCTCGGCGGCGTCCCGATAACGGCGGGCGCGCAAGTGTGCCACGCCTTGAAAATAGATGCGCTCGGCGACCACCTGGGGCGACTCGCTGGCGGGTTCCGCCTCGTCGGCGCTGGGCGGCTTCGGGTGGTTCTTGTCGAGTTGGGCGACATAGCGTCGGCGCGCGGTGGGGTCGGACAGCACCGCGTGCGCCTCTTCCAGCCTTTCGAAGATGCGCTCGGCCACCACGCGCACGGCCTCGGTGCGCATGCGGAAGCGGTCGGGGTGAAAATCGCGCGCGCGCACCTCGTAGGCGGTGTCGACCTCGGCCTGGGTGGCCTCGCGGTCGAGCGCCAATACCTCGAAGTGGGTCTGGTATTGCATGACTTCGAGAATGGCCACCAGGTCCTCGCGGGTGCGCCCGCCCGCGGCCAGATGGGGCTGTGAGTCCACCAAGGGCTGCAAATCTTCGACCGCATCCACTTCCTTCGCAGCGGGCTGGTGGGACGGGACAATCATGCCGGCCTCGGCCATGGAGACGAGAAGCAGGCGTGCGCGGTCGGTGGGAATCATGGTCGTGGCCAGCGCGGCCTCGTACTTCACGGTGCCGTCCAGGCTGTCGATGAAGCGCTGCTCGTTGGGATCCGCGGTGATATCTTGAAGGCGCTGACGGCGATCGGGCGAGGGCATGAGGTATTGCCCGGTGTAGGGATCCAGCACGCTGCGCATGCGCTCGGCATCGTACGAACGCCGGATGCCTTCGAGAATGAGCGCCGCGGGCGTGCGATCGAGGCGCACGGGCTGGTCGTGCGCGGGCTGGCCCTTCTTGAAGGCAAAGCGGCCCTCGCGCCACGAAAAGACCTCGAGCAGCTTGGCCTCCATCTGCAAGACCAGGGCGCGCGAAAGGTTGTAGGGCGACAGCGCCCCCATCTCGACCAGGAGCTCGCCCTGGCGCTTCTTGCTGGCCTTCATCTGGCGCAGGGATTCGGCCAGGGTCTCGGCCGAGATCATCCTTTGTTCGAGGAGAATCTGGCCGAGGCACTCGGTGGGATCGTTGGAGCGCACGGCGACCGGGTAACCGTTCTCGACGTAGACGATCTTCTTGACCTTGTCGCTGGTGAGCAAGAGCGCGCCGGTCAGACGGCCGGCGTAGACCCGCTGGAGCAGGTGGGCGAACGGCTGGCGCGCCAACGACCCGCGCAAATCGGGATCGCCCGTGCCCATGGACTTGGCCGCACTCTCGACGTAGCGGCGTTCGCGCTTCTCCTCGAGGTCGAGGATGGCCGCTCCGGGGTAGTTGGGAACGAGCGGCTCCAGGGTAACTTCCTTGGGTGGCACCATTTCCAGCACCAAGGCCAAGAGGCGCGACACGTCGAGGGGCGTGGGCAGGTACTCGGCCGGGGCGAAACGGCGCCTGGCCTCGGAGGCGTGGCTGGCCCCGCGATGGGTGCTGGCTACGAAAAAAATGGGGGCGTGCTCGGTTTCGGGGGTGCGACGGATCTCCTCGGCCAGCGCGAAGCCGCTGCCGTCGGACAGCCTGGTGTCGATGACCACCGCGTCAGGAGGCTGAATCAGCATGCTGCGCTTGGCCCAGCCGATTTCGGCCTCGGACGCAAGCGCATAGTGCGCCTCGGAGAGGGTATCCCCGATGCGACGCTGCATTTCGGGGTCACTTTCGACCACGAGCACGTAGGGCGACATGGGCGAGGGATTGTATACCGTATTCGTGCGGAAAAGACGCCTGACGAGTTCTTTGACGTAGAATGCCCCATCCCATGAAGGAGCTTTCTCAGTGAGTAGTCGCCGCCGCAAGTCCACAACCGCCTGCATGATTCTGGCCGCCGGGAAAGGAACCCGGATGAGCTCGGCCAAAAACAAGGTACTTCACACCCTGCTGGGGGTTCCCATGGTGGCCTATGCGGTCGAGAGAGCGCGCGGTCTTGGCGCCGCGCCTATCGTGGCCGTGCTCGGTCATCAGATCGACGAGGTCGGCAGAGTTCTGGCCGATCGCTTCGGCCCAGGCGGTGTCACCGTGGTCGAACAGAAGGTGCAGAAAGGCACGGGCCACGCCGTGCGCCTGGGGCTCGAGCCGCTGGCGGATTTCGACGGGCTGGTGGTGATCTTGTACGGCGACGTGCCGCTCTTGCGGGCCGAGACCCTGGCCGCGTTGATCGAGCAGGCCAAGAAGACCCGCGGGCTCGCCATGCTGACGTCGGTGGTGCGCGATCCCACGGGCTACGGGCGCATCGTCCGCGACGATGCGGGGAAGATTCTGGAAGTGGTCGAGCACAAGGACACGACCCAGGTCCAGCGCCGTATCGCCGAGGTGAACGCCGGCATCTACGCCGCCCCGGCCGAGTTCTTGCGCAAGGCTACGGCCAAGCTGTCGGCGCACAACGCCCAGGCCGAATACTACCTGACGGACATCGTGGTGCAGGCGGCGGCCAGCATCGGCGTGGTTTCCGTCGACGTTTCGGCCGAGGAAATGTCGGGCGTGAACGACCGCGAGCAACTGGTCGCGGCAGAGAAGATCCTCGCCGGACGTATCGTACGCGAGCACATGAAACACGCCACCTTCCGCGCGCCGGACGAGGTCGTGGTCGAGGCTTCGGTGACCATCGAGCCCGACGCGGAGATCGGCCGCAATGTCGTTCTGCGCGGGCGCACCCATATCGGCGCCTTTGCGCGCATCGACGACGGCAGCATCCTGACCGACACAGTGGTGGGCAAAGGCACGCACGTCCTGCCCTACTGCGTGGCCAGCGATTCGACCATCGGCGAGAACAACAAGATCGGTCCCTTCGCCCATCTGCGCCCGGGCACCGTGCTCGGCCCGGACGTTCACGTGGGCAATTTCGTCGAGACCAAGAAGACCACTCTCGGGCGCGGCAGCAAGGCCAACCACCTGACCTATCTCGGCGACACCATCGTGGGCGAGAAGGTCAACGTGGGCGCCGGCACCATCACCTGCAACTACAACGGCTTCGAGAAGCGCCAGACCATCATCGAAGATGGCGCGTTCATCGGTTCGGACACACAGCTCGTGGCGCCGGTGCGGGTGGGCAAGCGCGCGGTGGTGGCGGCGGGCGCGACCATCACCGAGGACGTGCGCGATGGCGCCCTGGCCATCTCCCGCGCTCCGTGCAAACAAGTCGACGGCTACGCCGACCGTCTGGCCGATCGCTATGGCGGCAAGAAGAAGGCGACACGCTAAGGACGCATCGGAGGACTGGATGGCCACAACGGCAAAGGAATTTTTCGACAAACGCGTACCCGAAGCCCTGCTGGCCAACCCCGGCCGGGCCAAAGAGGTCGCGGCGATCTATCTATTCAAGATCAGCGGCAGCGAGGGCGGTACTTGGACCGCCGACTTGGTGGCCACGCCCCCCACTTGCACGCCCGGCGCGAGCGGCCAACCCCAGTGCACCATCGAGGTGGCGGACCAGGACTTCTGCACGATGATCGACGGCGGCATGCAGGCTGCGATGCAGATTCTGTTCGCCGGCAAGCTCAAGATCACCGGCGATCCCGCGCTCATCACCAAGCTGACCAAAGTCCTGCAGATGGGCTCGTAGTCGGCCCCGCGATCAGCGCGAAACGACCGTGGCCCATCCGTTGCCGGGCATCGCGAACTGCAGCTTCTTGCTCGCGATAGCCACGGTCATCGTCTTCGCGGATCCGGAGTTGTACGCTACCACGACGATGCTGCCGTCGGCGTTCTTGAACGCCACCGCGTCACCACCGGTCGTCCCGACGACCGTTGCTCCCGGCGCGACGAATTGCGAGAAGTGACGGAAGACGTAGTAGGCCGGCGTGATGTTCAGCGTCTTCGCCGACGTGTCCACCGTCAAAAGGGCGTCCTGCGGCCAGACCCGCTTCGAGTCGATGCCGATGCCCGCCGTGTCCAGCACCATGTTCCACACACTGTATGCGGTGACGCCGTTCTTGATCCAGTCCCGGACGAGGCCCCAGCTCTCGACGGCGTAGGCTTGGTCGTTGGGCGCAATGGTACTGTTGAATGGCGTCGCCCAGGGATAGTTGCCGCACTGATGCTCGGTCTGCCAAATGGGAATGCTGTACTGTGTGGCGCTGCTGATGTTGCTCTCCATGCCCCATTGATAACCTAGGACCCGGATGTAGCCCTTCGCGGCGGCGTCACCCATGACGGTGCTGACGATCGAGGTATCTCCCGTACCGCCGTTGAAGGTGCCGAGCATGATCTTTGTGGAGAGACCGGCGCTGGCAATCCCGGGTCCAAGATACTTGCCGACAAGGGTGGTGTAGGTCGCTGGCGCCCACCCGCAGGTTGGGTAGGTTCCGCTGTAGCCCGGCTCGTTCTGGGGGGAGATCACCTCGATGGAGATCCCTTGCTCCGCGTATGCTTGCACGAACTTGATCAAGTACTGGGCGAACACTTGCAGCGTGGCGTCGTCCTTCTTCATCGTGCCGCCGTCAAACGGGAAAGTGTCGTTAAACGGGCCATCCTTCATCCACGTCGGTGGTGTCCACGGGCTGGACCAGAAGTGGATGTCGCTCTTTACCGCTTGTGCTGCTTTGACGAAAGGGATGAGTTTCTCCAGGTCGCGGCTAATCGAGAAGTTGGCGAGCGACGTATCGTTGGCCGTCTCGTCGAGAGTGTAGCGGTCCATGGCGTAGTCGGTTGCCCCGATCGGGATGCGGCCGATGGCGAATCGCGCGCCATCGTCGCCGAAAAGGAGGTTCATCGCTTTGTCCCGGTCGGCCTGGCTGAGCATGGAAAGATAGTTCCACCCCATCTCGTTGAAAGAGCCGCCGAAACCCTCCCAGTTCTGTGCCGGAGATGCGTCGTTGACGGTCACGTCGGCAGTCCCGCTCGTCACTTGCGTAAGCTGCCCGTCCGTCTTCCAATAGGCGGAAGGCCCTGACGTAACCAGCGTGGGCGAAGTCCCTGTCGTGCCTGCGGTCGAGGTCGCACCCCCGCTTCCCGCCGTGCCGCCACTCCCAGTCGTGCCTCCCGCCGCCGTCGTGCCTCCGCTCCCCGCCGTGCCTCCGCTCCCCGCTGTGCCTCCGCTGCCAGTCGTGCCTCCGCTCCCAGTCGTGCCTCCCGTCCGTGTGCCCCCGTCCGCCGTCGTGCCACCCGCTCCAGTCATGCCTCCGCTCCCCGTTGACCCGGATGCACCACCCGTTCCCTCGATCAATCCCCCCGTGCCGCTCGCGCCGCCGCCGACCGTCGACCCACCGGCGCCTGGCGTTACGTTGCTGACGCACGTGCTGTTCGCGCAACGCTGTGTCACTCCGCACACGCGTCCGCACGCGCCACAGTTGGTGTCGCTGGCGCTCGTATCCACGCAAGCGGTCCCACATTGCGTCTGTCCGTCTGCGCAGCTCGATCCCCCAGTGCCGCCTGTGCCGCTCGTCCCACCGGTGCCGCCGCCCCCCGCTGCCTTCGTGCAAGCCGCAGTGAGGAGCACAAGACCGAGTCGGACGATCGTAGCGGTTGACAAGACCCACGCCGGACGGGCGCGACGGAGGATTCTTGAAGTCTGTGCGTTAAAGCTGGATTGCGTCTTCATAGGGTGCAACTCCTTTCGGGCACGTTTCAACGACGAACCCTTTTCCTGCGAAGGCCCAGCAGCGCCGCGACAAGCCCAAAGATCAATAGCGTTCCAGGCGACCCACCGCTGCTGCCAATGCGGCAAGAGCAACCGGAGGCCGAGCCGCCGGGAGTGGTAGATCCGCCTGAACCAGAATTGCCACCGGTCCGTCCGCTCTCGCCACCGCCGGCGCCACCATTCGCGTTACCACCCGCACCGCCATTCGTGCCGCCCGCGCCACCATTCGTGCTGGCGGTCGATCCGCCATTCGCGTTGCCGCCAGAACCGCCGCGTGCGCCGCCCCCGATCCCGCCACTCGCATTACCGCCAGCGCCGCCATTGGTACTGCCACCCGCGCCACCGTTCGCGCTGCCACCAGATCCTCCAGACGCACTGCCGCCCGAGCCGCCGATCGCGCTGCCGCCCGCACCACCTCCCGTGCCACCAGGCACGCCGCCGCCCGCGCTACCTCCCATGCCGCTAGGCGCGCTTCCGTCCGCGCCCCCGCCGCTCGTCCCGCCAGCACCCGTTCCTCCGGTCCCCGCCGGAGTACTCGACGGCTGGAATTCAAGCCAGTTGAGCTCGATCGCGCCGCCAAAGACAACGTACAATTTCGCCACCCCCGTCACGGGTGAGCTCAGCGTACACGTCTGCGTCGCCCAGGCGTTGGAAGTAGAGCTCACCGTACACTTGCCCAGCAGCGTGCCAGTCTGAGTATCCGCATGCAGCTCGAGGCTGGTGTCAGCCGCTGCCTTTACGCGCAGTTGAACGGCATTGACGCCGTTGTCGGTGTAGTCGACGTTCTCGAAGTACACGTAGCTGCCGCTGCTGACGGATATCGATTGTCCCAGGGTGCTGTCACCACTGTCCTTCTTGGTCGCCCCTGACTGACCGTCGTAGTCCTCACCTTCGATCTCCACAAGGGAATTGCGACCGGTCAGTGGGCGCTTCGTTCCAAGGATGATGAGCGACCCTGCCTGCCGGTTTAGCGTAAAGGTTGTGCTGAACGTGGTGGTGACGGTCTGCTTGGCGACCGGTTGCATCAGCGCCAGGTGCTGCGCCGCGCGCATTGCTTCCCACTGCGCCTCGGTCGGGCTCCCGGGCTGGCTCTGGCTGACCCAAACGCTGTAGGGGTTGCTATGGGTTTCGTCCACGAGAAACTGGGTGACGAAGATTTCCTTGTTCGCGAGCGCAGTGGGAAGATTGCTTACGCTCACGGTCACACTGTCCGAGCCCGTGGTATTGAGGGTCTTGTAGAAGTTGTAGACCACGATCTGAACCTCGTCACTGGCATCGGACATGGCAGCCATGGCGTCGACGCCGTCGCCGCTCGCTCCGCCGGTGGCTTGCAGCCGCTTGGGCCCGAGGTAGTTGAGCATCTTGAAGGCATTGAAGGCAGCCTTGCGCATGCCCTGGGCAGTCATGAGACCGAATACCTGACCAAAAGGAAGATTCCCGCTATCCTTGCCCAAAATATACGAACCGGAGGGACCGCTGGATTCGTCGAAGACGTCGGACAGCACCCAGTACGAAAACACGTCGAGCGGCGGCGCGTCGCCCGAGTCCTTGTCGGAAAGCAACTTGACGCTCTTGAGAATGAACCCGACGTTCCAGTTGTTGTCCATGCTCTTGACCACATCTGCCGGATTGCCTCCCTGTCCCGAATACGATGAATTCCATTCGGTGTTGAACGATTTCACGTCCGTCGTCGTGTAGCCCGCGCCGGTGATTCCGCTGACCCGGGTGTTGTTGTCACTGACGAGCCCGGCGGCATCGGCGCTGGTGGAAGTTGTCTTGGTCCCGTCGCCGCCCGGGTAATTGTGGGACGAGGCGAAGGTCACCCGCGTGCCCGCGCTCTTGCAGTGCTGCAGGAACGCCTTGACCGGGCCGGGTCCGGTCGTGACTGGCCCTCCTACGAGAACATTGGGTATCACGGACGTAAGAGCGGCGACCGTGTTATCGTAAAGCGTGTAGTACGCATTCATGTCCGTGTTGACCCAGAAGCCGGAATAGTCCGGCTCGTTCCACACCTCCCAGTACCAGGTCGCCACGTCGCTTGCGCCGTACTTATCCACGCAGTGCTGGGCTACGGCCGTGATGAAACTCTTCCATGCGCTGTAGTCGCTGGGTGGGCTGCGGGTGGGATTGCTGGAGCTACTTCCCAGGGCGGTAGGCATGAAGTCGAGCTCCATGAAAGGGTGCATTCCCGCAGACGTGATGGCCGTCAGGTACGTGTCGAATTTCGTGAAGTCGAAGCTGCCCGCCGCTTTGTAGATGCCCATGTCGTCATTGAGGACGCCGTGGCCGCGTACGCTCTGAAAACCGGCCTCGCGGTTTCCAATCTTGAAATGCGTCTGCAGATCTCCCCGCAGAATCAGGCTGGCGGTGCCCGTACCGACGGCGGCAGTCCAAAAACGCGGATTCGCCGACGTGTTCGAGGCGTCCACGGTGATGGTAGCTGCGCTTGCTCCCCCCGCGTCGACGAGAAGCAATAGTCCCATCGCGACGGCCGCGAGCCCGCGGGCTGGACGGACCGTACGAGTGTCGTGGGATACTCTTGGTCTCGATACGGTAGGGCTAGACTGCGCTGTCATTGGTGTCTCCTCGTTTGTCATTCCAGGGGCCGACCTTGGGCAATCGGGTCTGACGATCTTCATGTGGCTACACGCGTCATTCTTCGGATCCAGATCTCCTGAGCGATTTGTCAGATGAGGTCCTTTCTTGTCAAAGAGTTGTCATGGCGACCTGTTCGAGCTTCGGAAAACGAACGCTGCGGAGAAAAACCGAGGCGAAATCGCGCAGACTCACAACGCGACTCGTCGCCGCGAGAACCGTTAGCGGGGCTTCCGCCTCCGCGCCGGTTTGACCTGCGCCATGCCCTTCCTCCACTTGACGGTCATCCCGGGGTGAGTACAGAACCCAATGTCGAAGCGGTTGTCGACAGCCATTCGAACCAACCACCAAGGAGGAACGCCATGCTACTGAGAAGAGTCTGGCCCTCGAGGCCAGCGTTCGAAAACCCCTTCGCCGAATTCGATCAGCTGCGTCGCGAGATGCTGCGCGTGTTCGACGCGGTCACCGGTAACGACAGCGGTCGCGATCTCTCGGCCGGGGTTTTTCCGCCCATGAACATCACCCAGGACGACAACAACTTCTATCTGCGGGCCGAGGTACCGGGCATCAGCGCCAAGGATCTGTCCATCTCGGCGCTGCGCAACCGGGTTTCCATCTCGGGCAAACGCGAGATCCCGCAGGAGAGCGACCACGTCAGCTACCACCGTAAGGAGCGCGCCGAGGGAGAATTCGGCCGCACCGTCACCCTGCCCGGCGAGATCGCCGCGGATCGCGTCGAGGCGCGCTTCGCCGACGGTATTCTCGCCCTCACGCTGCCCAAGGCCGAAGAGGCCAAGCCGAGGCAGATCGCGGTGAAATCCTAACTTCGATTGGACGCATGCAGGAGGAAAGTCGCCATGTTCAAGGAATCCACGAGAGAAATGCAGAAACCTGAGAAGGGAAATCTGCCTGCCGTGCCCGAGCAAACCCGGCCAGGCCCGACCTATTCGCCGGCCGTCGATATCTTCGAGAGCGACGACCGCATTTCACTGCTGGCCGACATGCCGGGCGTGAAGGCGCAAGATCTCAAGATCGACCTGCGTGAGAACGTGCTGACGCTGAGCGGGCACGTGACCACCCCCGAATCCGCGAAGGAGACACATGTGCTTCGCGAATACGAGACGGGGACGTTCTTCAGGCAGTTCACCCTCTCGGAGGTCATCGACCAGGCCAAAATCGACGCCAAGCTCGTCGACGGCGTGCTGAAGCTGGAGTTGCCCAAGCTGGAGCACGCCAGGCCGCGGCAGATCACGGTGAAGGCGAACTAGGCAGGCCACCCACAGAGGACACAGAGGACGCAGAGCCTGGATCCTAGAGCACCGAACGGTTTGAAACCCGAGCAATTTCTGGATTCTAACCACAGAGGACACAGAGAGCACAGAGACGGATGAGAAATGAAGGGTTCGGATCGAGATCCGGAGAAGCCTTCATTCTGCGGGCCCCTGTGTCCTCTGTGTTCTCTGTGGTGAAAAAGAGGTTGCCGCGCTCGACTGCTTCGGCGAAACGGGTCATCACCTGCTGGGTCAGCTGGAACTGCGAGCCGCCGAAGGCGTTGACCTGAGCCTGGGTCGCGCGGGTCTGATTCAGGATAGCGAAGACGGGTACCTCGGGCGCCCGCGCGGCATCCAAATGCTTCCATGTCCTTCTTCGATCTATCCGCGCCCATGCTCGACGGGCATGAGCAGCCCATGACGGCCTACCGGGACAAGGTGGTGCTGGCGGTCAACACCGCCTCGCAGTGCGGGTTCACGCCCCAGTACGCCGGACTCGAGAAGCTCTGGCAGGAGTATCGCGAGCGCGGGCTGGTGGTGCTGGGGTTCCCGTCGAACGACTTCGGCCGGCAAGAACCGGGGACGCCCGAAGAGATCCGCGCCTTCTGCGATCTCAACTTCCACGTGACCTTTCCCATGTTCGCCAAGGTGGTCACCAAGGGCGAGGGCCAGTCCCCGGTATTCGCCTTCCTGACCGCGAAGCACCCCAAGCCGAAGTGGAATTTTTACAAGTACCTCGTCGGCCGCGACGGTGAGGTGGCGGACTATTTCGTGTCGGTCACTTCGCCCGACAGCAAGCGCCTGCTGCGGGCCGTCGACAAGGCGCTCGGCTAGAAGGGTCGACTGACGATGAGAAAATCCTCGACGATCTTGCCGCCGATAAGGTGCTCTTGGATGATGCGTTCGAGCACGGGCGGATCGCACGAGTGGTACCAGGCGCCCTCGGGATAGACCACGGCGATGGGGCCGCCCTGGCAGATGCGCAGGCAATTGGCCTTGGTGCGTAGGACGCCGCCTTTCTCCGACAGTCCCAGCTCCCGCAGGCGCCTTTTCAAGTAGTCCCACGCTTGGTTGCCGCGGGCTTCGTCGCAGCACTTGGGAACGGTCTGGTCGCAGCACAGGAAGATGTGCCGGCGGGCGTCCATCACGCCCATGGTCTGTGCGACGGTGCGCTGCTGCTCGAGCTCCTTGGCTTCCATCGGGCTACTTGCCCGCAGGGAAGTGCAAGGTTTCGAGCAGCTTCACCAAATCCGCGCGCGACGCCGCGACGGGGCCTTCGTCGCCCACCATCTTCACGAACCAGGAGTGGCCGTCGGCGAACAGCAGACCGGCGATCATGCGCTCTTGGTTCGCGCCCTGGCCGGCAAAATCGTACAGCGAGATGGAGCCGGCCTTGGACTTTACCTCCTTGCGCATCTGCGCACGGGCGGTTTCGTCGACGGGTGGCAAGCCGATCTGGCCGCGCCAACGATTCACATTGGCAAGCTCGCCGCCCGCCGTGCCCGGCAGCACGATCACGCTAACGTCTATCTTCCCAGTGGCCGGCGGTTTCAAGGTTGCCAGGCGCATGCCGCCCGCACGGGCCTCGGTCCAGCCCTTGGGCAGATCCCACGCAATCGCCCCGGTGCCCGCGGGCATGGACGGCGGTGGCATGGGCATGCTGGGCCCGTTGCCTTGAGGTTCGCCGGGAATGGGCGGATGCCCCGGGGGCAATTCCTGATTCAACGGCTGCGCGGACTCGGCCATGGGCTGCGGCGGGGTCCGCAAAATCCTGGGCGGGTCTTGTTTGCAGCCAAGAGCCGGCGACAACACACAGATTGCGACAAGGGCTTTTCCATTCATGACGGCGCCTAGTCTACGAAGCAAGAACCCGACGCGCCACGGACAAAGGACGCTGCTATCATGCGCCCACCATGGCACACACGAAAGAAGAACTGGTCGGAACCCGCGCCTTCGGGCCGGCGAAATCAACCGTCGGTGGCACGCCGCTGTCGCCCGAAGCGCTGGCCCGCACCGACGGCTTCTGGCGCGCCTGTAACTACCTGGCGGCGGGCATGATCTATCTGCGCGACAATCCGCTCTTACAGGAGCCGCTCAAACCCGAGCACATCAAGAAGCGGCTGCTCGGCCACTGGGGATCGAGCCCGGGCCTGAGCTTCGTCTACACGCACATGAATCGCGTGATTCGCGAATACGACTTGAACGCCATCTTCCTGGCCGGCCCAGGGCACGGCGCACCCGGCGTGCTCGCGCCCGTCTATCTCGAAGGCTCCTACAGCGAAATCTATCCGGATCGCAGCCAGGATCTGCGCGGGCTGCAACTCTTCTTCCAACAGTTTTCCTTTCCCGGCGGCATCGGTAGCCACTGCACGCCCGAGACGCCCGGCTCGATTCACGAAGGCGGCGAGCTCGGCTACAGCCTCTCGCACGCTTTCGGCGCGGCCTTCGACAATCCCGACCTGCTGGTCGCGGTGGTGGTGGGCGACGGCGAATCCGAGACCGGACCCTTGGCCACCTCCTGGCACGGCAACAAGTTCCTCAACCCCGCGCGCGACGGGGCCGTGCTGCCCGTCCTCAATTTGAACGGCTACAAGATCAACAATCCGACCATCCTCGCGCGCATCGCCCGGGACGAGCTGGCGAGCCTCATGCGCGGCTACGGCTGGGAACCGCTTTTCGTCGAGGGGTCGGAGCCGGCGAGCATGCACCAGGCGATGGCCGCCACGCTCAACCACGCGGTCGAGGAGATCAAACGCATCCAGGCCGAGGCGCGCGGTTCCAGCGCGGCGGTGCGTCCGCGCTGGCCCATGATCATTCTGCGCTCGCCCAAAGGCTGGACCGGACCGGCCGTGGTGGGCGGACACAAGGTGGAAGGCACGTGGCGCGCCCACCAGGTGCCGCTCACGGAGGTCGCCAGCAAACCGGAGAACCTGAAGCTGCTCGAAAGCTGGCTCAAGAGCTACAAGCCAGACGAGCTGTTCGACCGCGACGGCCAGCTGGCGCCCGAGCTGCGCGACCTGGCGCCCAAGGGAACGCGGCGCATGGGCTCCAACCCACACGCCAACGGCGGGCTTCTACGCAAGGATTTGCGCCTGCCCGATTTCCGCGCCTACGCCGTGACCTCCGTGGCCCCTGGCCAGACCACGGCCGAGAACACGCGGCCTCTGGGCGCACTCTTGCGCGACGCCCTGGCCGCCAACCCCGTGAGCTTCCGTCTGTTCGGGCCCGACGAAAACACCTCGAACAAGCTCGATGCGGTCTACGCCGTCACCAAGAAGTGCTGGATGGCCGAGCCCTTGCCCGACGACAGCGACGGGACCGAGCTTAGCCCAGACGGCCGCGTCATGGAAATGCTGTCCGAGCACACCCTGGAGGGTTGGCTGGAAGGCTACCTGCTCACCGGCCGGCACGGCTTCTTCTCGACCTACGAAGCCTTCGCCCACGTCATCGATTCCATGTTCAACCAGCACGCCAAGTGGTTGGAGATCTGCAGCCACCTGCCCTGGCGGGCCGATCTGGCGTCGCTCAATCTGCTCATCACCTCGACGGTATGGCGCCAGGACCACAACGGCTTCACCCACCAGGATCCGGGCTTCCTCGATCTGGTGGTCAACAAGAGCGCGTCCGTCACGCGCATCTACCTGCCGCCCGACGCCAATTGCCTCTTGTCGGTCGCCAATCACTGCCTGCGCAGCCGCAACTACGTCAATGTCATCGTCGCCGACAAGCAGAAGCACTTGCAATACCTCGACATGGACGCGGCCATCCGCCACTGCACCAAGGGCGTAGGCATCTGGGAATGGGCCAGCACCGACGGCGGCCAAGAGCCGGACGTGGTTCTAGTTTCAGCGGGCGACGTACCCACCAAGGAAGCCCTGGCCGCTTCGGCCTTGCTGCGCCAGGAATTCCCCGACATCAAGCTGCGCTTCATCAACGTCGTGGATCTCTTTCGGTTGCAGCCCGACACCGAACATCCGCACGGACTTTCGGATCGCGATTTCGACAGCCTGTTCACCGTCGATCGGCCGATCATCTTCGCCTTCCACGGCTACCCCTGGCTGATCCACCGCCTGGCCTACCGCCGCACCAACCACAAGAACCTGCACGTGCGCGGCTACAAAGAGAAGGGCAACATCAACACGCCGATGGAGCTGGCCATCCAGAACGAGGTCGACCGCTTCAGCCTGGCCATCGACGTCATCGATCGCGTGCCTCGCCTGCGCGCCATCGGCGCCCACGCGCGCGAACGCTTCCGCAACATCCAGCTCGAGTGCCGCGCCTACGCGCATGCGGAAGGCATCGATCGGCCGAGCGAATCCGACTGGACCTGGCCGTTCGCGACGTAGCAGCGCGAAAGTGCTACCTGATGCGACCACCTGGCGATGCTACTATTCTCTCTCCGGGGCAGCCGACCCAAGCAGCGTCATCCAGCCGGAGGGAAGACATGAAAGCATCTTCATTGCGTCACGCACGTTTCTTCGTGCGGCTCGCTCCGGCGGTCGTGGTGGGATTGTTCGGTTGTGGGAAAGCCACGACGAACAACCTACCGGCGACAAAGGCGGACGCCGCAGAGCTTCTCCACCGGTGGAGATACCGGCACCGGTGGATCCGCGGCTGGCGCGGGCGGCGGCACGGCGAACCCCGGCGGCGCGACTGGCGGAACAGGCGGCCGGACCACGGGCACGGGTGGCACGGGTGGATCGACTTCAGGCACGGGCGGCGGGGCCACTTCCACGGGAGGCAGTACTACTGACACCAGTGGATCGGCAACAGGTACCGGTGCTGGCAAAACCGACGGCGGCCCGATCGCCACGGGTGGATCGTCGGCCATCGGTGACGCAGGATCGACCAAGGATGGCGGGGCCGACGCGCAGCAATCCAAGGATGCTCCCCTCGACGCTGGACCCACGCCGGGTGATGGCTCGGCCGACGATGGCGGCATCAATGTCCCCGATGGCTACAAGCTGGTCTGGTCCGACGAGTTCAACACCGACGGCACGCCCGACCCCAAGAACTGGAACTACGAGAAGGGGTTCGTGCGCAACAACGAGCTCCAGTGGTACCAACCCGACAACGCCACCGTGAAAGGCGGCGTGCTCATCATCGAGGGCCGCAAGGAACAAGTCGCCAATCCCAACTATTCCGCGGGCAGCTCCGACTGGAAGACCAACCGACAGTACGCCCAGTACACGTCCTCCAGCATGACCACCTCTGGCCTGCAGACCTGGCAATACGGCCGCTTCGAAATGCGCGCCCGCATTCCCACCAGCGCCGGGATGTGGCCGGCTTGGTGGACCCTCGGGGTCAACGGCGAATGGCCGTCGAACGGCGAGATCGACATCATGGAGTTCTACAAGGGCAACGTGCTGGCCAACGTCGCCTGCGGCACGGCCACGCGCTGGACCGCCAAGTGGGATTCGTCGAGCAAGGCCATCTCCTCGCTGGGCGCCAACTGGACATCCAATTTCCATGTCTGGCGCATGGACTGGGACGACCAGAACATCAGCCTCTATCTCGACGACACGTTGATGAACGGCGTGGCGCTGTCGAACATGCTCAACTCCGACGGGTCGAGCCCCTTCAAACAGAAGGTCTACATGATCTTGAACCTCGCCATCGGCGGCGACAACGGCGGCGATCCGTCGGGCACCACCTTCCCGGTGCAGTACGAAGTCGACTACGTGCGCGTCTTCCAGAAGCTGTAGGCGAGGGTGTTCACCCCGTCTAGAGCAGCGAACGGTTTGATTTTCTCGAAGAATCCGACTACTAAGGCTCTCTCGGTGCTCTCCACGCGAACAGCACAACCTATAGGATCTTCACCACAGAGAGCACAGAGACCGGAAGAGAAGGGGTTCGGATCCCAGATCCGGATCCTCTTCCTTTTTTTCATCTCTGTGCTCTCTGCGCCCTCTGTGGTGAAAAATTCGCAAAACACTCGGTTTTCAAACCGTTCGGTGCTCTACGGCGCGATTTCCATCTTCAACCGCGCCGCGCGTTCGCGGGCGGGGCGCCAGCCGGGCGCACGCCGGTCGGCCTCGGCGAGAGCTTCGAGGGCCTTCTTCGGGTTCTTCTCCACACGTTCGTAGTAGGTCGCCAGATTGAGGAATGGCGCCGGAGTTTCGGGGAAGAACTCGGCGGTGGCCAGGTTCAGCGTTTCGTCGTTGCGCCAGTCGGGCACGCGGGTCACGGTACGGACCGCGTAGGCGAAAAACAGGAGCGCGATGGCGGCCACCGGTAGCTTGCTCCAGCCGGCTGCGCGCGCGCCTCCGAGCCCGCGTTCGAGCAACAAACCCACCAGCAAGGCCCAGCCGAGCATGGGGATGTAGAGGAAGCGCTCGGCGGCCACCACGATGATGGGAATGGCTTGGCTGACCGGCGCGAGCCCGAACAAGATCCAGGCGATGCCCAGTGCGACGAGCGGAGCACGCCGCACGCAGTACAGCGCCGCGACCGCAGCGAGGCAAAGAACGGCCGCGCCCGTGAGCACGCCTCGGGAAAGCCCGGTTTCGTAGCCGATGATGAACCAATCGTAAAACGGACAGAAGCGAAGCGGCGCCACCAAGAGCTCGGTGTAGAGCCCCGCCACGCGCACCATGGTCAGCACGACCACGCGCGCGGGCTCGTCGGCGAAGTAGGTGACCTTGGATGGGGTGAGAAAGGCGTGGCGAAGCAGCAAAACCAAGAGCAAGGGTAGGCCCATCGCGATGGCGCTCGATGCCAGGGCTCTCCGCCAACCCGCTGGCCGCAGCAGCACCGCCCAGGCCAGCACGAAGAAGGGAATGGCGAACGATTCTTCCTTGGAGACGAGTGCGAAGAGCAGGCTTGTGCCGAGCAGGGCCAACGTGAGCAGGCGCGGCCCGCGCTCGAGCACGCGCCCGAAGACGACCAGGGTCAGCGTGCCGAAGAAACCCGCCAGCAAGGTCGTCTGATAGCAGGCGGCGCAGAAGGCCTCGCTTTGCGCGGGGTGAATCGCGAAGAGGACACCGCCGAGGAGCGTGGCGAGCGCGGCGCCTCCGGTGAGCTGCCAGAGCAAGAGCGCCACCAGGGCCGCCGTGGCCGCATGCAGAAGCGCGCTCGTCAGGTGATAGCCGGCCGGGCGCAAACCGAACAGCGTGTACTCCAGCGCCCCCAGGGTTGTCGGAACAGGGCGATAGTAGCGGGTATTGAGCGCGCGTTCCTGAGCGTCGATGCTCCCCATCCCCCAACCTCCGGCGAAGAACTTGGGCGTATTGCGCAGGCTGTGTGCGGCCGGCTGGTCGACGAAGACGTAGGTATCGTCGATGGCGAATCCATTGCGCAAGGTCGGCAGGCTGACCGCCAGTGCCGCCGCAGCGCACATCAGCATAGTGCGAGTCCGCGTCAGCATGCCATCCGGGGCCGGTGAGACGTCACGGATTCAGCATAGTTAGAATCCATGTAACGCGAAAGCAACTTTTGGCGGGCGCGCCTTCGGAGGGCGACCTCCACTCTTTTGATCTTGCCGTCTTGCCCGCCTCTGATCATATTTGAGTCCCTACTCAGAAATGGCCCGTCAATAATGGCCCGACCGCCCAGCATCTCGAACCAGCAGATCCTCGACGCCGCGCGCGCAGAGTTCCTGGCCCATGGTTTTGCCAAGGCCAGCACCGTGGACATCGCCGGGCGGGCCGGCGTATCCGAAGGCAGCATCTTCAACCGCTTCGCGACCAAGGACGGCCTCTTCCGCGCGGCCATGGACGACGCCCAGCCACCGGTCTTCGGTTTGGACCGCTACACCGGGCAGGGCGACCCACGCAAGAACCTCATCCGCATTACCGTCGAGAGTGTTCACTACCTGAACAGCCTCTTGCCCAAGCTCATGTTGCGCTGGTCCGAGCGCGATCGCGCCGCCCATGCCAAGGTTTGCAACCGCCCCCGAGAGATCTTGCGCGCCTTGACCGCCTTCTTCAAAGCCGAAAAGGCCCTCGGCCGGGTGGGTGGCGATCCGCCGATCATTGCGCGCATGTTCATGGGGGCGGTGTGGAACTACTGCTTCCTTCAAACCGTGGCCGGCGACCGATCCATATCGGCAAAGGTATTCGCCAAGCGGCTTATCGCCGGACTCTGGCAGGGCATCGCCCCGGCGAGTCCGGCAACGCCGGCAAGGAGCTTCCGATGACCGCCAAACACCCGCCGGTCAACAAGTGGCTGGTCACCCTATCGGTCACCTTCGGCACCTTGATGGGTACCATCGATGCCTCCATCGTGAACGTAGCCCTGCCCCACATCCGCGGCTCGGTCGGCGCGACCCTGGAAGAAATCACTTGGATCACCACCGGCTTCGTGGTGGCCAACGTCATCGTGATGCCGCTGACGGGGTTCCTGTCGCGCATGTTTGGCCAGAAGCGCGTGTATCTGACCTCGCTGATGGTCTTCCTGCTCGGCTCGGCCCTGTGCGGGACCGCGCACACGCTGACCACTCTGACGGTCTTTCGAATCCTGCAAGGCCTGGGTGCCGGCGCCTTGCAGCCCACCGAGCAGGCCATCCTGCGCCGGACCTTTCCGCCCCACGAGCAAGGCATGGCCATGGCCGTGTTCGGTATGGCGGTCGTGCTGGGGCCAGCGATCGGGCCGACGCTCGGGGGATTCATCGTCGACCGCTACAGTTGGGAATGGATCTTCTTCATCAACCTGCCGGTAGGCGCCCTGGGCATGCTGATGGTTTCGACCTTCGTCCACGAGGACGAGGAAACCCTGCACGCGAACCACACGCAGGCCGCGCGTGAAAAGAAGAACGTCGACTGGATCGGCATCGCCATGATGGCCGTCGGTCTGGCACTCATCCAGTACGTGCTCGAAGAGGGTACGCGCGACGACTGGTTCGAGTCGCGCACCATCTGCGCCTTTCTTTCCATCGGCCTCATCGCGCTGGTTGCGTTCGTCATTCGGGAATTCACCGCCACCGTGCCCGCGGTCGATCTGCGACTGTTCAAGGACAAGACCTTCATGTCCGCCACGCTCATCGGAGCCGTGCAGTTCGCGATTCTCATGGCCAACCTCTTTCTCCTGCCCGTCTTCATGCAGGAAATGCTCGGCTATTCGGCCATGGACACGGGCCTCGCACTGCTCCCGCGCGCGGGCATCATGTTCGTGGTCAACCCCATCGTGGGCAAGCTGTACAACAAGGTACCCCTGCGGGTGCTCGTGGGGAACGGCGTGGTCTGGGTGTCGGTGGGATCGTTCGCCATGGCCACCTTCACCTTGCAAACGAGCCTGGCACAAATCATCCTGGCCACGCTGGTTCAAGGCGTGGGCTTCTCGTGTCTCTTCATTCCGCTCGCGGCCGCGGCTCTGTCCAATATTCCCAAGCCCCGGCTGGCCGATGCGGCGGGGCTCAATTCGCTCTTTCGCCAGCTCGGCGGCTCCATCGGCCTGGCCATCTTCGCCACCCTGCTCACGCGCTCGGGAACCGTGGCGCGCGCCAGTCTCGGCGTGCACATCACCGCGTTTCGCCCCGAGGTCATTGCTCGCCTCGGCCAAATCACGGCGGGTCTGCGCGCACGTGGGCTCGACCCCGCCTCGGCGCGCGATGGCGCTTTGCAAGCCCTGCATGGGCTGGTCTTCGGCCAAGGCATGACCTTGGCCTTTGAACGCACGTTCTACCTCGCGGGCATCGTCTTCCTCACCGTCTTGCCGCTTGTGTACTTCCTCAAGCTCGCACACAAGTCCACGGGTCCCGTTCATTTGGAGTAGCTCATGGAATCCAATACAGCCCCGACACTCAAACCGGAAATCGCGCCCAGCGCGCCCAGACGTAGCAAGAGACCGTTTCTAATCCTGGGCGGGGCGGTGATTGTGTTCGCCGCGATCACCGGTGTCTACCTGCTGCTGACCGCAAATGAGGAGAGTACCGACGACGCCCAGGTCGAAGCCGATGTGGTGCCCATCGCCGCGCGCGTGAACGGCCAGATCGCCAAGCGCCTGGTCGAGGACAATCAGCGCGTGAAGAAAGGCGACGTGCTCATCCAGATCGACGACGCGGACTTCGCCGCGCGCGTGAAGCAGGCCGAGGCCGAGCTCGACACCGCCCGCGCGCAAGCCGAAGCCGCCGACGCCCAGGTGCACGTGGTCGAAGCCAGTGCCAAGGGCGGGCTGCAATACGCACGCGCCAACTACTCGGGATCGTCACTCGGCGTGGCCAACGCCGAGGCCCAATTGGCGGCGTCGCGTGCCGCAGTGGAACGGGCCAAGGCCGAGGCACGCAAGGGCGAGATCGACCTGCAGCGGACCCAGCAACTCGTGGCCGGCAATGCCTTGCCGCGCGAGCGCCTGGACAACGCCCAAGTGGCCTACGATGCCTCGCAGGCCGCGCTGGCGCAGGCGCAGGCGCAGGTAGCCGCCGCGAACGAGATGCGGCGCCTCGCTGGCACGCGGGTGGACGAAGCGCGCGGACGGCTCGACCAAAGCACGCCGATCGCGTCCCAAATCGCCGCGGCCACGGCCAACGCCGACCTGGCCCACGCCCACATCAAGGTCGCCGATGCGACCCTGGAGCTTGCCCGCTTGCAGCTCGACTACACCAAGGTGACGGCCAGCGAGGACGGCCTGGTGACCAAGCTGACGGTCCAGCCGGGCCAGATGATCCAGATCGGCCAGCCGCTGGCCGAATTGGTTCCCGATCGGACCTACGTGGTGGCGAACTTCAAGGAGACCCAGGTCGGGCGCATGCGGCCGGGCCAGCGGGCGCGTGTCCGCATCGACGCCTTTCCTGGCACCGAGATCGAGGCCAAGATCGAGAGCCTTTCGGGGGGCACGGGTGCTCGCTTCTCCCTGCTGCCGCCCGACAACGCCTCGGGCAACTTCGTCAAAGTCGTGCAACGGGTGCCGGTTCGCATCGCCTGGGTCAAGCGTCCGGATCTACCGTTGCAGGCCGGCCTTTCCACCGACGTCACGGTCTACGTGACCAAGGAGAACTAGGCGATGCATGCCATCGCGATGCTGGCCTTGCTCGCGCTCGACGCCGCAGACGCGCCGACACAACAGCGGTTGACCATGGACGAGGTCGTGCAAGTGGCGGTTGCGTCCAGCCCTGCCCTCCGGGCCGCGCGTGCCCGCGCTCGCGGCGACGAGGAGCAAGCCAAAAGCCTGCGCGGCCGGTTGCTGCCCTCGGTGAATCTGTCGGACGAGTGGCAGCGCTGGGATTCGCGCTTTTACCCTTCGCTCGAGCTTGGGCCATCAGCTCCGGCCGTATCTTTTCTCGCTCGCGATCTGAGCACGAACACCTTCGTGGTCGCGGCCGGACAGCCTTTGCTAGGGCTATTGCACCTGTCTTCCGACCACAGCGCGCTTTCGACCGCGGCGGAGGCAGCAGCGTTCGACACGCGAACGATTGAAGCCAACCTGCGCGACGAGGTCCGCGCGGAATACTTGCGCATGTTCGAGGCGCGCACCCTGGCCGGCGTGGCCCATGCATCGCAGGATCAGCTTGCCGAACAGATCACCGTAGCCAAGGAGAAGCTGGCCGCGGGGGTGCTCACGCCGGCGGACGTGCTTCGCTTGAACGTGGCCGCAGCCAACGCCAAGCAGCAGGAAATCCAAGCAAGCGCGGCGGAGCAGGTTTCACGTGCCACGCTGCTCGTCGCCATCGGCCGCGACTCCGACGATCGAAGCGTGGATTTTGTCGAGCCCACGACCCCCGAAAGCGCGGCAACCGTCGAGAGTGATCTGGCGCCCCTCGTGGCAAAGGCCCTGCAAGGCCGCAGCGAGATCCACAGCGCCAGCCTTGTTGCGAAAGCTGCGAGCTCCAACTCACGTGCACGGACCTACGACCTATTTCCTGACGTCGATCTGGAAGCCGGCTACATGCACATCTCCGGGCAGCCACTCGCAAAACCAGATTCTGCTTTCATCGGCCTCAAGGCGGCTTGGCAAATCTGGGACTGGGGCGCGCGCTGGTTCCAGCACCGCGCCGCCGAATCGCACGCCGTGGCCGCGCAAGCCCAGGCCGACGATGCCCGACGCAAGGTCGAGACCGACGTGGCGGCCAAGCTCGCCAATGTGCGTGCCACGGCCAGCGCCCTCGAAACAGGGCGCACCGCCATCGGCAGCGCCGAGGAGGCCTACCGCGTGACCACGGTCCTGCTCGCCGCCGGCAGCGCCAACACGACCGATCTGCTCGACGCGCAGTCGGCCCTGACCCAGGCGCGACTCAACTTCGCCCGCGCCCGCTACGAATACGCCCTGGCCCGAATCCGCTTGTCCCGCGCGCTGGGCGATTAGCCCCGCCCTCCTCGCTCCGCGCGTTGCGGGGAGAGGTTTCGGGCTAGAGGCGCGGGGGATCCGAATTCCGAACCCCTTCTTCATCCGTGACCTCTGTGTTCTCGGTGCTCTCTGTGGTTAACTTCTCTTGATGTATCGCCGCCTCGCCATCGGGCTCCTTTCGTTCGCGGCCGTGGGCTTCCTGGCCGCGCGGGCGGCGTCCGTGCCGGAGCGCGAAGTGCCCGCGGCCGCTTCGGAGTCGTCGGCGCAGCCGCTGCCGTCGCGACGTCGCGTGAACCGCGATCCGGTGCAACGAGGCGTGGCGCTTGGGCTGTTTGCCGAAGACGTCAGCTTCTCGTATGCGCCATTGCTCGATGAAATTGCCGCCCTCGGCGCAAGCCACGTCGCGCTGGTGGTGCCACTCTATCAGACCCACGCCGCCTCCAACCGACTCTACCTTCACACCCGGTATTCGCCGACCCTGGAAACCGTGGCCGACGCCATTCGCGACGCGCGCCGGGCCGGGTTGGAGGTCACCCTGTTCCCCATCGTACGACTGGCGGCTCCGCGCGCGCCTGAAGAATGGCGCGGCACCTTGCGCCCGACGGATCCCGATGCCTGGTTTGAAAGCTACGGACAGATGGTAGGCGACCTGGCCTCGCTGGCGACCCTGACCGGTGCCACCCGGTTGGTCATCGGCAGCGAGCTGTCCTCGCTCGACGGCGATCTCGACCGCTGGGGCAAGCTCATCACGTTCGTTCGCGCCGTCTTCTCCGGCACCCTCGTCTACTCGGCCAACTGGGATCACTACCGCGACGCTCGCCTCTTCGACCTGGTCGACGAGCTGGGCATCACCGCGTACTTCAACCTGCGCGAGCCCTCGGCTCCGTCCGATGTGCAAACCCTGGCCGCGAGCTGGCGGCGCATTGGCCGTACCCTCGAATCCGACCTGGCGAAATACGACAAGCCCTTCCTCTTCACCGAGGTCGGCTACCGTTCGCGCGCGGGCACCACCGCCTCGCCCTGGGACGAATCCCCTGGCGGTACCCCCGATCTCGGGGAACAACAACGCGGGTTCGAGGCCTTCCGCCTGGCCTGGACCGAACCCCTCGCGGCCCGTGCGCTCCTGGACGGCCTTTACATCTGGAACTGGTACGGCTACGGGGGACCGGGCACCACCGGTTACACCCCGCGCGGCAAGCCCGCGGCCATGACCATCAAACAGATCCTGGCCGACCTGGAGAAGCCCTGAGAGACGGATTCACCGCAGAGGCACAGAGAGCCCAGAGGGCTAGCGAAGCAGACAGGGTAGGGATCCAAAATCCGAAAAACCCTTTCATTCCGACCTCTGTGCCCTCTGCGCCTCTGTGGTGAAAATCCCGATCCGCTCACTCGGTTGTGGCGCCTTCCACCGCAGGCTCGCCGCGCTTGGTGAAGGGCGCCAGCTTCAGCGACTCCCAGGCAAGGTGCGCCAGGATGATGCCGAAGCCGATAAGTAGCAGGAAGCTCTGGTAGGTGTAGCGAAGATCGGTCCAGCCCTCGGCCAGCGTGAAGTACTGCCCGATGCACATGCCCGCCAGCACGAGGAACACGATGGCGAAGGTCTTGTCACGGTCCAGACGCGGCCGCACCACGGCCAAGGGTAACAGGAACACGAAGTGGCAATAGTAGTTGGATGGATAGAAGTAAAACGGGATCAGCAACAGACCGATGAGCGAGACTTCCTCGAGGGTGCGCCCGCGGCAGGCAAGCAGGCCGAGAGCGGTGGCCAGCAGGAGGATGGCGTAGAACAGTGGCCGCCGCGCTGCAAAGGTCATCCTCTGCGCGTAGCCCCAGTCCCCCCACATACCCGCCCGGTGGTGCTCGGCCAGAGCTTTGGCCGAGAAATTGGGGTCGAAGGCCAGCACGTTGCGCAGCCCCACGTTGTTCGTGCTGGGGCCGGTGGCGTGAATCTCGATCTTGTCCTTCCACGCAATCCACGAGCCTCGGAAACCGAAGAGGGCACTGGTGGCGGCGACCAGCGCCACCACGCAGATGGCAGCGGCGGTGAACGCGCGCAGGGCCGGACGCTGGCCCGCTCGCCACTCGGCGCGTGTCGGCAGCTTTCGTCGCGACCACCAAGCATCGAAGGCAAACCACAGCATGGGCACGAGGAAGAAGAAGGTAGCCATGGCTGGGAAGGCGCGAATCAGGCCGCCATAGGCGATGAGCACACCGCCCAGAGCATAGCGACCCCTCTTGAGCACGCACGCCCCCAGCCCCAGCGCAACCAACCAGTCCTGGCGCAGGGTCGAGCCCATCAGGTTCGAGCCGAAGTTATAGAAGTCGGTAGCGCCCCAGATGACCACCACGTAGAGCATGATGCGCAGCCCGAACGTGCGATACAGCATCCAGAACAGGAAGAGCACCAGGATGGGATCGATAAGGCCAGCCAGGGAGATGACGAGCTCGCTGGCCGGCGCGGCGTTGAACATGAAGTACGCGGGCAAGATCCACACCGGCGTGGCGTTGCCGCCGTGGTCTTGCATGCTCCCCAAGTAGTCGGTGCCGCCCATGGTGTCCGAGAAGTACTTCATGTCGCGCTTGAACTCTTCCCAGCGCTCGGGCGAAAAGCGGGCGCGGATGGCGGGAAGCTCGGCCTCCGCGTCGGTGCCGGTAACTATCTCGGCGGTGCGTAAATCGCGCAAGCGCACGCGGGCGAGCTGCTCCTTCGTGAAACCCGGCGTGTTGTCGATGTATGCGGCCAGGCTGGCCAGGTAGAGCCCGTCGAAGCGCAGCTCGGGAAAGTACTTCGCGACCGGATAGTAGTGGCGCATGTCCCAGGTGTGCACCAAGGTCCGGCGTCCCTTGGCCTGGTCGAAGAACTGCGGCATGCCGAAGTGGTAGTAGGTGCCGAACGCCGTCAAGGCGCAGAAGGTCAGCGTCGCCAGCGATACCGCGCGATGGGGCTCCCAGCGTTTCGACAGGAACGCCTCTTTGATCACCACCAAGGCAGCCAGCCCGGCCACCAGCGCGCGCAAGGGCGGCTCCTGGTTGAAGAAGGGATACAGGTCGACCAGATCCGAGGTGAGCATCCACAGCGCCCCGAGCACCGGCATGGCCAACACGTATTGTAGGTTCGGCCCCTTGCGACGATGAACCAACACGAAGATGCCGGCCAGGATCCCGAACACGAGCACCTTGATGTTGAGGGCGTCGTCCACCGGAATGCCGTGTGCGCGGGGCAAGTCCGCCGGCCAGGGCACGGGGCATTCGGAGTAGACCGCAATCTCGGCCACGCTGTAGAGCGCATCGCCTCCGGTGGCCGACAGGCGTAGGTAGCGAACCGTGTTGTCGAGCTTGGTGGCGCGCACGCGCATGCCCGCGCCGGACTCCGCGCCCACCCGCCAAAGCTGCTTCCAGTCCTGGCCGTCGAGCGAGCCCGCCATGAAGTAGACGTCGTTGTTGTCCGCTTGGACCATCACGCAGCGCAACGGCCGCGCTTGGCCCAGGTCGTACTCGACGAACGATCGCGCCGACGAGAAGCGCGCGGTCACGTCGGTCAACCATTCGTCCCCCTCGTTGCTCAGAAGGCCATCGGTGAGGCGAACGGCGTTCTTCACCCCTTCGCTGTGCAGGGGGCGGCGGCCGACCAACAGATCTTCCGGCTGCGCCATGGCCAAAGAGGCGGGAATGCTCGCCACGAGCAAGGTCGAAGCTGCGAACAGCCACGGCCCCACCTGGCGGGCGATGCCGCGGGAACGGGCCTGTGTGATGGGACGCACGACGTTGGAGAAGGACATTTCAGCAAGAACCTACGTGCGAGGAGCGTCGCCAGTCAACAGGCGTCGGGGCAGGCGCCGTGAGGGCGGTCGCGTCGCGCGACCAAAGCAGTCGTCTCGTCGCGCATGACAATGCCTCGTCGGTCGTCTGACGCCCTTACCGCAAGCCCTCGACGCACGCGACAGCTTCGGGCAGCGACCAATCGCGCCGGTTGAGAAAGGCGTAGCGGACCTTGCCCGTGCCATCGAGAAGGAACGACTCGGGGAACTGGGAGGTGCCGAAGCTGGACGGAACCCTGCGGCTCTCGTCTCGAAGCACGAGGGTCTGCGATCCCTTGGCATAGAACTTCTTGAGCGCCTCCAGATCCTCGTCGACGCTGACAACGGCCACCGTGCCCTTGTCGCCGAGGCGCCCGGCCAGGGTTTCCAGCGTCGGCGCTTCCGCAACACAGGGCGGGCACCAGGTAGCGAAGAAGCTGACCAGCACCGGCCGGCCCAGCAGGGTGCGCAGGGGCACCTTTCGGCCGGTGAGATCCGGCAACTCGAAGTCCGGCACCAGCGCACGCAGCTTGGCCGAAAGCGGGTCAGGGCGCAGCGCAGCGCAAGCGCCCTCGGAAGCAGATTTCACCGTCGAGGCCGCGCCTTCGATCAGCAACGTACCCGCGAGGATCGTCGCGGTGGCGGCGATACACGCCGCCAGCAATGTTCGCGTACGCTGCTTCTTGGTTTGCGGCAGTGTCGGATCGATGGTCTTCGTCTCCCAATCCCGCGGCGAGCACCGCCGGGCAACGCCCGGCCGCGCTCAGGCGGCCTAGTTGGCCTTGGCCTTGGCTTTGCCGCCCTTGAGCTCGGCCTCGACAATCTTCTTGAAGGCGTCGACGGGCTGCGCGCCCGAGACCAGCTGTCCGTTCACGAACGCCGCCGGGGTTCCCTGCACACCCAGCGCCGAACCCTGCTTGGTGTCCGCCTCGATCTGAGCCGCGAACTTGTGGCTGTCGATGGCGGCCTTGAACTTGGTCATGTCGAGACCAATCTCCTTGGCGTACTTCTCGAGGTCGGCGGCGGTCAGGGCCTGCTGGTTCTTGAACAGGATGTCGTGCATCTCCCAGAACTTGCCCTGCTCGTTGGCGGCCAAGGCCGCCTCGGCCGCGGGCTTGGCGTTGTTGTGGAACGGAAGCGGGTAGTTCTTCCACGCCACGCGCACCTTGCCGGCGTACAGCTTCTGCAGCTCGGCAATCGAGGGCTCGACGCGACTGCAGAACGGGCACTGGAAGTCCGAGAAGAGCACCACCGTAATGGGCGCATTCCTGGGACCGCGTACGGGGGCGTTGCCCACCTCGACCTTCTTGGCCGGACCGGGGGCCGCCTCGTCGCCAGCCGAGGGCGACGGTGCACCACCGACCTCGGTCTTGGCCGTCTTCATGAGGGCGTCGTAGACCTTGCCCTTGCCGCCCACCTTCTTGGCCAGCTCCTCGGCCTTCTTGTACTCTTGATCGATACGGGCTTTGAACTGTTCGAAGGGCTGCGCGCCCGAGAGGAAGGTGCCGTTGATGAAGAAGGCCGGCGTGCCGCGCGCGCCGATCTTGGCCCCCATGGCCGAGTCCGCCTCGATCCGCTCCGCGATCTTCTTGTCCGCGAGGGCGGCCTTGAACTTGGTCATGTTGAGGCCGATTTCCTGCGCGTACTTCTCGAGATCGGCGGCGGAAAGGGCTTGCTGGTTCTTGAACAGGATGTCGTGCATCTGCCAGAACTTGCCCTGCTCGTTGGCAGCCATGGCCGCGATGGCGGCTGGCTTGGCGTTGTTGTGGAAGGGAAGCGGCAGGTTGCGCCACGCCACACGGACCTTGCCGGCGTACTCTTTCATGACCTGGTCGATGGTGGGCTCGACGCGCGAGCAGAACGGGCACTGGAAGTCCGAGAACTGCACGATGGTGACGAGGGCGTCCTTGGCGCCCTTGATCGGCGCGCCTTTGATGTCGGCCTTGTAGACTTCGCCGGCCTGCGGCTCGCCGGGGCGGGCCTGCTCCTTCTTGGGCTCGGCCTTGGTCAGACCGTCCTTGATGAGCGCGGCGTAGAGCCCCGCCCGCGGCGTTCCGGACGCGATCTTGGCATCGACCTTCTTGATCTCGTCGTCGATGGCCATCTTGAAGCTTTCGAGAGGATAGGCACCGCTGAAAGCATGACCGTTGATGAAGAACGAGGGCGTTCCGCCCACGCCGAAGTTGCTGCCCATCTTCGCGTCGGCTTCTACGGCCTCCTTGGTCTTGGGGTTCGCGATGGCGGCCTTGAACTTGGCCATGTCCAGGCCGATCTCGGAGGCGTACTTCTCGAAATCCGCCGGCGAAAGCGTCTGCTGGTTGGCGAACAGCTTGTCGTACATCGGCCAGAACTTGCCCTGCTGGGCCGCGGCCTCGGCAGCGATGGCCGCGGGCATGGCGTTCTGGTGGAAGGGAAGCGGGAAGTTCCGGAAGGTGATCTGCAGGTCGTCCTTGTAGATCTTCTGCAGCTCATCCAGCGTGCCCTTGGCGCGGGCGCAGTACGGACACTGGAAGTCCGAGAACTCGATGAGGGTGATCTTGGGCTCCTTGCCGCCCACCTGGGGCGCGTTTCCGGCTTCGACCTTGTAGACCTCGGAACCGATTGGAATGTGCGGTGGCGGCGCAGGCGGCGTCGGGGTGCCGAGGCCCTTGCCCTCGCCCTTCATGAGAGCGGCGAACACCTTGCCAGATGAGACGCCCTTGGCCATCAGCTTCTTGCCGCGAGCCAGCTCGTCGTCGATCGCCGACTTGAACTGCTCGTAGGGCACGGCACCGCGGATCGGGCGACCATCGATGAAGAAGTTCGGGGTGCCCTGAACGCCCAGCTTCTTGGCCAGCTCCATGTCGTCCGCGACGTGCTTCTTGGTGGCGGGCGAATCGATGTCCTTCTTGAATTTCTCGACGTCGAGGCCGATCTCCTTGGCGTACTTCTCGAGATCCGGACGCTTGAGATTCTGCTGGTTCTTGAACAGAATGTCGTGCATTTTCCAGAACTTGCCTTGGTCCTCGGCGGCCACCGCAGCCTGGGCCGCCAGCGGCGCATCGCTGTGGAAGGGCAGCGGGTTGTTCTTGAAGAAGATGCGAATCTTGTCCGGGTATTCCTTGAGCAGCTTGTCCAGGGTGGGCAGGACCCTGCTGCAGAACGGGCACTGAAAGTCGGAGAACTCGACGATGGTGACCAGCGCCTTGCTCGATCCCTCGGCCTTGCCGTCGAAGGGAACGCACTTGCGCTCGACGTCATCACCGGCCACCGCGGCGCCAGGAGTAGGACAAGTGAACTTGGCCACAGCGTTGCCGCCGCCCAGGTTCCATTTGCTCCGCCCCAAGAAATACCCGCCGGTGACGGCCCCAATGGCTAGGATGAAGATGATGACCTTGCGAACCATTTGAATGTCTCCTTCGACGCTCTCCGGAAGTGTCCTCTGAGGTGCGAGGTATTTACTCTGCCAGTGCCCAGGGACAGAGTCGAACTGTCTACACACGGATTTTCAGTCCGTTGCTCTACCAGTTGAGCTACCTGGGCGTGGGCCGCTCGTCTAACACGGGAGAATCATTCCCGCAAGGCGCACCCATTGCCAACCCTTTTGGCGCCGGGTTCATTCCGGGCGACGGCTTGGCTCGCTCCGGTGGCACCGCGCGTCAACTGGTCGCGGCCTTCCGCAAAGGATTGCACGCGTATAGAGTTCACCTTCCCCGCCCAGCGCGACGGTGGTATCACTGCGATCCTTCCGTTTGCGCCCGTAGCTCAACTGGATAGAGCATCGGCCTTCGAAGCCGAGGGCTGGGGGTTCGATTCCCTCCGGGCGCGCTGCTCTTGACTTATCCGCACACCGAAGGCATACATTCGCTTCCAAAAATCAGCACGGGCGCATAGCTCAATTGGCAGAGCAGCGGACTCTTAATCCGTTTGTTGTAGGTTCGATTCCTACTGTGCCCACCCGATTCTAAAAGGACCCCTGAGAGGGTTCCTTAGACCTCCCGCGCTCTGGCTTCGCCGGGCAAAGCCCGGCTACGCCTACGCGATCCTCCCGGGACCCTGACCTGAAAACACCTCGCCCCGCGCAGCGGAGCGTAGCGGGCGAAGGCGCGGCGAAGCCGCGGGGGCAGGTGTTGGGCGTGTAGGAAGGACCCGAAGTGCCCGCAGGGCGGAGAGGTCGCCGAGCGCAGCGAGGCGGGTGAGGGGCTGTTACGTTTCATGCCTGAAGGACGCCATCCGCCCGGCGGCGGTACTGGGAGGGTTGGGCGGACTACCTGGACAAGCTCAAGGCCGACGTGAAGGTGCTGCCATTCAAGCAGGCGGAAGGCGCGTGATCAGATACCCAGGTCGCGACTGCTCTCGCCCACTATGCGCACGGGGCTACCTGTGCCTGTGGCCCTTCTCTCGGATCTCGGCCACCAGGTTGGGGATTTCGCTTTCGGTGAACAACCGCGCATCGAAATCGTGAAAGAGCTTCCTCAGGTCAGGCACCAGGCTGCCATCCACGAAGGCCCCCACGACGATCAACCTGCGCTGGACGTTTCCGTCGGGATGTTTCGCAAGAAGGTGCCCGTCGGCCCCCAACTCCTTGGCCTCTTTGATCGCATCCTCGGCTCCCAGGGCGAACCCCTGCGGCTTGATGAAGTTTCGCACGCCGTTCTTGAATGCATCCGACCTAGGCCGTCCCGAGGAAATCGACCGCGTCTTCAGCGGCTTCCAGAAGTACCTGTACGAGCAGGCGGCGGCATAGCAAAGGGCGCTTTGCCCGCTATCGAACAGATGAACATCGAAGCGGAGCTGGAACGCCTTCTGTCACGAAAACGAGGTCGCGAAACAAAGCGCCAAGACAGCGATAGTGCGACTCCAGCACCTCCGCCAGTCCATCCTCACCTGGGCCTTGGAGGGCAAGCTCGTGGACCAAGATCCGAACGACGAACCAGCGTCGGTTCTGCTCGAACGGATTCGCCAAGCGCGCGCAGCGGCAGAGGGCTCATCCGGCGTGCCCAAGTCCACCCTCCATTCGTGGGCGCGTAACGATGTCCTGACCCCTTGCGTCTCGGCGGAGAAGGTCAAGCTGTGGTCGTACTCGGATCTCGTGGGTTTGCGGGTCATCTACTGGTTGCGCCAGCGCAAGACGACGGATCTGGGCGTGGACATTCCGCGCACAAGCATGCCGGCGGTGCGTCGGGCGCTGGACGCGCTTCGGGATCTTGGCGCTCCGATTTGGAAGGCCGGCAACGATCCGGTGCTATTCGTGGACGGCGCGGGAAACATCTACCTGAAGCGGCCTGAAGGCGTGCAGACTCTGAACGGACAGCTTCAGCTCGGCGATGAAAGTTTGCTGGATCTCGTCGTGCCTTTCGCGACCCGCGAAGGGACACGCGGCCCGGATCTGGTCCGGCCACGGCCCGAGCTGCGCATCCTGCCGGGCAAGCTCGGCGGTTCGCCCCACGTGGTCGGCACGCGAAACGAAACTTGCGCTATCGCAGCTCTGGACAAGGACGACTTCAGTACCGATGGGATCCTGTCGCTCTATCCCTACCTGACCCGCGCGCAGATCGAGCAGGCCGTCGACCTGGAACGGCAACTCGACGAGAACCTCCTCCACAAAGCCGCCGCGTAGTCCTCGCCGGTGATGAAGCCGCGACGCCTCTTCGCTCTGGACCAGAACTTCCCGGTGCCACTGTGCGAGGCTCTGAAGCAGTGGCTACCAGCAGATCTGGTCTCTGTGCGAGAAATCGATCCGCAGTTGGCCAAGATAGACGACTGGGAGCTCTTGCAGGCGCTGCACCGGGATTCGAGACCGTGGGATGGCCTGATCACGAGCGACGATGCGATGCTAAAACTGCCCAAGGAAATGGTCGTTCTGTCGCCCTCGCCAAACCGTCCCCTTTAAGCGATCTCCCCGATCGTGGCATGCGGGCGGCCACCCCGGCCCTGGACGCCCGTCCACTCGCCCCGCGTCCGGCCCGATGCCGGCCGGCACGACGGTCCTGCGTCTTCGATCGATCACCTTGCTGCCCTCGAACCCCGGAGGCTCCACCGTAGTGCTCGCGATGCCGCTGTTGCGCATGCTGACGCCATGAATGTCTGCGCACGTAGCTGGGCTCAACGGGGCGATATTCCTCGGCGCGGGTCAGGGGTTCTTGCTGCCCGGATGCTCATCCGGCGCCGAGGGGTCCCTTCCCGGCCGTCAAACCACCGGTGGCGCTCGCCTTGGATCTTGGAGGGCGGTCCGAGCACCTCCACCCACCCGGCGGCGGCGGAGTGAACAGAGAGTCACGCGTGCTGCACGCGCAGCCAAGCGCCAGGGCGAGCATTGCCAACCTCCCCGAGCACCTACACCATCGCCGTGCGCTAGGTAAACGCGCTACTTCGTCTGCCATCGCTTGCTCGAGGACACCTTCCCCGAGAGGTTACTTCAGCTCAAAGGAGAGGATGTCGGTCTTGTAGTCGCCCATCGAAACGATAAGCCAATAGCGCGACGGCTGGTCAGGGAGCTGCAGATGTTGGCGTAGATCGAGATTGAAAAAGCCGCCGTGTCGGAACGACGAATCTCTAGGAAGGGGCGGCGCCGTCGGGGGAATCGGGGCCAAGTTGGGCTTGGTCAGCACCGCCATACTGGAAACGCCAGGCATGTCCCGCGCGATCGCGGTCACCATGATCCAGGTTTCTTCCTCACCCCGGCACTTGTCATAGAACACTGAGTCGGCGACATAGGCCCCGTAGAGTGCTGCTGGTTCGTTGGCCTTGAATGAAGCCGCCCCAAGCAAAACCTTGATTCCAGGCTGGTCCAGGTGGGGTGACATCGGGAGCTCTTCGAAACTTGGGAATTGCATGCCCATCTCCTTCTTCGTTCGGTGACCAGGTTCCGCGCGTTTTTTCGCTTGCGCATGGGGGATGCCAGCGCCGAGCGCGAGGCCCAGTGCGGTGATCCACGCCGCCAGCCACACGTTACCGTGGAAACTTCCATGAGGTTTGCATCGCATTCTTGTCCAAGGCTTTCTGGCGGAGAAAGGTCCTGCAACCCGGATCGCTGGTCCCCTCGTTGTGAAATCGTTCGTTGCCTGGGCTACTCTCGAACCACATCGTGCAAGATCGATACTTACAGTGGGAAGAGTGCCGGGCATCGTGCCAAGTGGCTGCGATGTTGACAAGTCCCATGGCGTGACCGGGTTCGTGAATGCAGGCCACGGTGATCTGCTTGTCCGCGTCCGACTTCGACATCATGTCTTCGTATGTCCCTCGACACAGTACCAAATGCAGGGAATTTGCTCCTCCCCATCCTCCATAGGAGCCTGGTTGCATGTAGGTGATGCGGACTCTGATCTTCCTCGTTGGTGAGGGGCTAAGCGGCGTGCCGGTGAAGTCCACGATGTACTTGCGGTCGCCGCGACTTCCATCCAGCGTGATTTTCGCAGATACAGGCTTCCAGATCGTGCCGTCCAGGTATTCCTTTTTCACGAGCCAGGCATGGCCCGAAAAATCGTAGGCGGAGATCTTACGCTTTGACGTATAGACGGCGGCATCGACGTCCTCTTCGATATTCTTCTTCTGGGCACCGTACGGACCGGCGAATGGGATGGCACGATCGACGACGCATATGTGTAGCTTCAGAGGAACGCCGTCCGCCGAGCAGTAACCGTCGGCCCACTTGAAAGCCTTCTCCACCTCGTCGAAATTGTCGTGGTAGTCGCCGAGCGCGCGTTTGCCGGTGTCAAACAGATCAATGAAGACGTCCCCAAATCCCGCTTTGACCCTCGCCTGAATGGCTGGCGATAACTCGTATCTCCCAGCACCGTCCTTCGTCTTCATCTCCAAGATGTCATAGAAGATTCGGCGCCAAACGACGTAGGTGCCTGTCCTTGGATCGGAAGCGCTCGACTTGGCTACCAGCGACGCTGCAACCGCGAACTCGTCACCGCCATAGCCCGATAGGTAGAACTTGATCTCCGGAGTCCAGCCGTTGGCGTCAGTCGTCACCGACGTAGTAGCAGAACCGCCAGCCGATCCAAAGCCCTCGCGGTCTCCTGCGCTTAGGCCGGCCCTGTTCTTCGCCCCTGGCAGATTGCTAAAATAGACAGTCTGTCCGGCCGGCGATTGGCTGCCCTCAAGGCATTGGACCCGAGCCTTCAGCCTTATGAAATGCCCGTACTCCGGGTGTGCCTTTGACAGATCGGTCTTGTCGTCGAGATTGATGTACTGCCGCCCTCCATTGACCGGGACGTTCTTCTCGGAGCCGTTGAATTGGACGACCTGAACCAGCTCTTTGATGGCAAAGGTCGATGGCTTGAAATCGTCTGCCGGTCCCTGGGGCTGGTCCAGCCCTGGATGCTTTCCCGCTGGCGGTGGGGCCTTCCCGACCGCCCCAGGAGCGCTTGGGCTTTCGCCTGCTCCCGGGGATGTCCCCTTGTTCTTCCTCGCCTCTACCGGGTCCGCCTCCTGCAACTTCAACGCGCTCTTCCCTTTGATGGTGCACACGCCGTCGGCTTCGATGGTGACGGTCTTGCTCTTCATGACGGCGGTTTCTTCGCCCATGGCCACCACGCTGCTGGCGCCGGCGGCGGCGGTCACGGCAGGGCTGGCGATGGCGACGCCGCCGGGTAGGATGGCCAGCGAGCTGGCGCCGCACACGAATTTGATCCCCGTCGGCGAGTCGAAGGTCGCCTTGCCGGTCTTGTCGAGGCACACCGTGGCGCCGCCCGCGGTCAGGGTGATCGTGCCCGCCGAGTCCACGGTCACGTTAGTGCCCTTGAACGTCATGCTGGTCGCGCCCTGGTTGAGCTGGAACTTCTTGTCGGTGGTCAGCTTGTGGGCCAGCTTCACGTGCTCGTCTTTGTTCTTCTCGGCGAAGAACGCTTGCTGGCCGTCCACCTTGCGGCTGTGGTCGCCGCCGTAGAGCTGCGTGACAGCGCCGGTCACCGTCTTGTCGTGCGTGCCGCCGATGACCACGCTGTCGTTTACGTCGACGGTAAGCTGGCGGTCGTTCTTCACCAGGTTGGTTTCGTCGTGGCCCACGACGATGCCGCGGTTCGCGCCTACGTGCAGGGTTTGGTCGTGCTTGACCAGGGTCGACATGTTCTTCTCGGCTTGCAGGTGCAGCTCTTCTTGACCCTTCTTGTCCTCGAATCGGAGCTCGTTGAAGTTGCTGGCCGTGCCGCCCTTGCTGCTGCGGCTCTTGATGCCGCTTTGGGTTTGGTTGGCCGGCAGATCGTAGGGCGGCATGTTGTCTTTGTTGAACAGGCTGCCCGTGATGATGGGCCGGTCGGGATCGCCGTCGAGAAACGCCACGATCACCTCTTGACCGACGCGCGGGAGGTATTGGGCGCCGAATTTGGCCCCCGACCACGGCTGCGCCAAGCGTATCCAACACGACGCCTTCTCGTTGCGCTCGCCCAGCCGATCCCAATCGAGCTGCACCATCACGCGGCCGTGCTTGTCGGTCCAAATCTCCTCGTTCGCCGGGCCCACCACCAGGGCCGTCTGCCGGCCCGGCATGTGCGGTTTGCGCGTGACCCGCGCTGGGCGAAACTGCGTGTGGCTGTCGAGCAACTGGTAGGTCGCCTTGAACGGCTCGTCGCTGAAGGCCACATCCCCGGTCTCGTATTGATCGACGCTGAGATGGTAGCTCGCGCCGACCACCAGGTACTGCTTGCCGAAATCGTCTTCGCTCCACAACGGCTCGCCGTCAGCCCCATCCGGTCCCGGGCGCAGGGACACCAGGTTGCCAAGCCCCAGACCCATGGTGTTGCCTTCCACCTCGATGATGGTGTGGTCCGCCCGACCCGCTTGCGCGCGCACGGCCGCTTCCTGCTGCGCTTCTTCGGAGTCGTAGATCCCGCCCGGATAGTCGTAGTGCTCGAACGGGTAGCCCGTCACCATGTCCTCCGACGTGCCCCGTCCGAAGCGAAGCTGCCTCGGCCGCGGCGCCGTCGGGTCGTAGCCACTCAGCACGGTGTGGCGGCCGGGATAGAGTGCCCGGCGCACCTTCATGCTCCAGAAGTGTTCTTCCGAGCCGGCAACCCGTCGCTCTTTCGCGGTGTAGAGAATCGACGCGTAGCCATCGGCGGCCTCGTGCCCGGTGATGGCATCGGCCAGCACCAAGGTGTGCTTGCTCTCCTCGTGCTTGAAGAAATAGTCAGATCCCTTCTTCTTCCAGCAAGCGCTGCACGAAATTCGAGATCGCTCTCGCGGTACTGCACGCAGAATTCGCGCGCGCGATAGACGTGGTCCTGGATCGACCCCGATTCGACGTCGCCGAGCCCGCGCTTGGACAGCACCGACTTGACGATGGACAGCGCGTCCTGCGCCGGATCGTTGAGACGCGGCAGTCGAAGGTGTGGTCGAACAGGCTCAACACCGGCCGCAGCTCGGCCGCGTAGCGCGTGTGTAGCTGCGTGGCCCCACCCTTGTGGAACCTGGTCACGATGCCGTGAAAGAAGCGCTCTTTGCCGGTGCCAAGCTGGATGCCGACGGCAAGCGGCTGGCCGAGCACGTCGTCGGGATCGAGGTTCGGCTCTTTGGAGAGCAAACCAAGCTCGAACCGGTACGGCCGCCCCAGCGCCTCGTGTCCACGCAGGGTCTCGAGGAGCAGGACGCCCCTTGGGAAAAGCCCCGTCACGGAGGTATCGCGACCCAGCAGTGCCATGGAGCACCTACTCTAGTGCGTGGCCAGGACGCGTCAAGAGGACAGTCATGGAACCCTCAAGGACTTTCAAGTCTTGTCGACAAGCTCTTGGCATGCCGATTCTGAACGCCGACAGGACAAAGTCGGTGTTGGTCCTCAAGCGCTCGATGGCGGTGCACCGGCTCGTGGGCCAGCACGCAGTCGACCGGGGACGTCTTCGTCCGCTCGCGCCCGCCATGCCCGGTCCTGCCGGCCCACTCGAGGTCCTCCTCCACGTCGGCCCTCTTGTTCGAGCTGCACCCCGCCCTGTATCCTTGGATCCGATGACTCAAACCTCGGCGATTGCGATACTAGGGGTGATGTTGTCTTCATGCAGCTCTGGCCAAGCGTTGTCCGAGGTCGATGCGTGTAAGCAGGTTGCTGCGACCGCTTGCGAGAAAGTCAACACGTGTGAAGGTGCAGCGGCCTTGTCGAGCTACGGATACGCATCACTTGCCGAGTGCGTGACCAGGAAGGAAGCAGACTGTGCCGTCGTTTCACCGATCTGCGACTCGGTAGGGACGTACAACCCGGGCAGCGCGGAAAGCTGTATCCGGAGTTACTCCGCCGAGAGTTGCGCCGACTACGACGACCTCGTCACGCCAACGGCCTGCTATCTGATGTGTGAATCCAGCGCCGGAGTCACCTGGAGTGCTTTCTGCGAGCACGAAAGCCAACTCTTCTGCAAGAAGGTGGAGAGCTGCCAAGGAGCCGCCGGTCTGACAAGCGTCGGTTACGCATCGCTTGCGGCATGTGTCGACGCGGAGAGAGCTGCCTGTTCGGACCCACTCCCATGTCGGGGTTTGGCCACGTACTCACCGGATTGGGCGATGCTGTGTCTTTCTGAAACCAGAGAGCTGGCGTGCGCGGACTTTGTAAACGACACTCTCCCTTCCACCTGCGAAAGCGTTTGCCTCTAACCAACGACGACAGGCGGCCCGTGGTCCAAGGACCGAGACGCGCTTTTCAAACGCCTCCCTCGTCAGCCGACGAAGACCTGGGCGAGAGTCGCCAGCAGGTAGACCATTGAGACGTAGCCGTTCAGGTTGAAGAACGCCACGTCCACGCGCGAGAGATCGGATGGCCGCACGATGGCGTGCTCGTAGACCAAGATGGCAACCACGGCGGCCACGCCGACGAAGTAGATCGTCCCCATCCCGGCGGTGGAGCCCACCGCGACCAGCGCGACGAGCGTTCCAAGGTGCAGGGCCGCTGAAACCGCCAGCGCTGCCGGGACGCCGAAACGGGCCGGGATGGAATAGATCCCTGCGCTACGGTCGAACTCTCGATCGGAGAGGGCATAGAGGATGTCGAAGCCGCCGATCCACATGGTCACCGCCGCCACCATCCAAATGGCTGGGGCGGCCAGGTCGCCGCGCACCGCGATCCAAGCGCCCGCGGGCGCGATGCCGATGGCCAGACCGAGAAAGAGGTGACACAACCAGGTGAAGCGCTTGGTGAAGGAATAGCCGAGGACCAGGCCAAGCACGATGGGCGACAGCGCGAGGCAGAGCCGGCCCAGGGTCGCTGCGGCGGCGACGAAGGCCGCGGCACTGATCGCGCTGAGAAACGCGGCGGACGGCACCGACACTTTGCCGGTCGGGAGCTCGCGCCCGGAGGTGCGTGGATTCCTGGCGTCCAGGCGACGATCCACGATGCGGTTGAAACCCATGGCTGCCGTGCGCGCGCCGGCCATGGCCACCAGAATCGCCGCCACTTGCGCCAGGGTGATGCCATGTCCACGTGCGGCCAGCACCGTCGCTGCCAAGGCAAAGGGCAGCGCAAAGACCGTATGGCTGAACTTCACCATGCGACCAAACGTCTTCACCACAGAGAGCACGGAGGGCTCAGAGACCAGAAAAGAAGGGGGTTTCGGATCTTGGATCCGAGCTACTTCTTCCTCTGCGCCCTCTGTGCCCTCTGTGGTGGATTTCTTCATCGCGCTAGCCACTCGTATCTCATGTTGCGCCGCCTGGGGGTGAAGCCGGCCGCGCGCACGTAGCCTTCGATGTCGGCAGCCGACAACTTGAACACCGCGCCGGCTTGCGCGACCACGTTTTCCTCGATCATGGCCGAGCCGAAATCGTTGCCGCCGAAGCGCAGCCCGATCTGGCCCACGGCCGGACCCATGGTGACCCACGACACCTGCACGTTGGGGAAGTTGTCGAGATAAAGGCGCGCCAGGGCCAGCGTGCGCAGGTAGCGCGTGGCCGTGGTGTCGTCGCGCAACGGAAGCTTGGTGCCCTCGGCCTGGAAGCTCCAGCAGATGAAGGCGGTAAAGCCCGCGGTCTCATCTTGCAAGGCGCGAACCTTGTCGAGGTGCCCGACCACGTGGTGGGCCTTTTCGCCGAAGCCGAAGACCATGGTCGCGGTGGTGCGCAGGCCCAGGCGATGCGCCTGGCGCATGACTTCGAGCCAGGTCGCCACCGAGCATTTGTGAGGGGAAATGCGCCGCCGAATCTCGTCGTCGAGGATCTCCGCGCCGCCGCCGGGCACCGAATCGAGCCCGGCGGCAATCAGGCGTTCGAGCACCTGGGCGATGGTCAGGCCTTCCCGCTCGGCCAGCTGGCGAACCTCTTCGGGCGAAAGCCCGTGGATGGCGATGGGAAAATTCGCCTTCATCCAGCGAAAAAGCTTCTCGAAGTAATCCAGACCGAGCTCGGGATTGACGCCGCCCTGGAGCAACACCTGGATGCCGCCCAGCTCGACGGTCTCGCGCAGCTTGTGCCCGAGCTCATCGCGGGTGAGGGTGTAAATGCGCTCGTCGCCGGGCGGGCGGTAGAAATTGCAGAACTGGCAGGCCGTGGTGCAGGCGTTGGTGTAGTTGACGTTACGGTCGATGATGTAGGTGACCACGCCGCTCGGATGCAACGCCCGCCGGCGCGCATCCGCCGCCCGCCCGAGGTCGTAGAGCGAAGCCGCCTCATACAAGCGAACACCGTCGTCGAACGAAAGACGTGCCCCCGCCGCGCCGTCGGAGAGCAAGCTGTCGAGCGAGCGCTCGCGCGGACTCGGCGGAAATCTTGGCAGCGCCTGGCTTGGCCGGGCCTCGCTCGAGAACAGGCGCAGGACGGGCTTCTTGGTCAGAAAGCCGGCCGCGTGGGCCCGTTCCAAAAAAGCCGCGGCTCCACACAGCTCGCGCGACCCGAGCGCGTAGTGGATGTTCTCGGTCAGGTAGCGCTCGCCGAGGGCCGCACCCTCGCCACTGTGCTCTGCCCACCGGCGGGCGATCTCCGGCCGGTTGGCCAGTCCCATGGCAAGGCTCTCTTGCAGGAGCGTGACGTCGCCGTCGGCAAGGACATCCGGCCGGCCGATCCACGCGGCGTAGACGAAGGGCAATCCGATGCGCAGGGTCCACTCGGCACCGAGATCGTAGACATGGGGGAAGCGGGAGGTGGCGGCAAAGCACCGATCGCCGATCAAGAGCCCGCCGCGTCGGCCGCCGATGCGCTCGACGACGCCGTCGTGATCGGCGTGCTCGAAGGCCGGGGCCAGCCCGCGTTCGTGCAGAAGAAGCTGGACCAAGAGCTGCGACGTGCGCGAGGCACCGTCGAGCACGACGCTGGTCATTTCCTCCCGCGGAACCTCGCCCATCAGCATCACGGTGCGCACCGGTCCGCGCGACGCGATGGCGATGGCGGGCACGATGCGCAGCTCGGTCGTCGATGCGCCGTAGCTGGCGATGGGCATGAGACCGAGATCGGCTTCACCGCTCATCACCGCGGCCGCACAACGCGAGGGCAGATCGAAGCTGCAGCTCGAAGCGGTCCTTGCCGACCAGGCCGCGCTCGATGCCGTAGGTGATGGGACGCGTGTTCAGAAACGAGATGGTGGAAAGACGCAGGCGGCGCACGACTAGAAGGCCTCTCCGCCCGTCTGGGGAACGTTTCCGTAGAGCGTGTCGCGCTCCACGGGAACGCGGCCCGCGGCGCGCACCAGTCGGGCGATTTCGGCGCTGGCCAGGGCCTGCGGCGAACGCGAACCGGCCTGGTGATAGATCTTCTCCTCGCTGACCGTGCCGTCGAAATCGTCGGCCCCGAACCATAGCGCGGTCTGCGCCGTGGCCAAGCCAAGGCTTACCCAGTAGGCCTTGATGTGGGGCACGTTGTGCAAAAGCAGGCGCGCGACGGCGATGGTGCGCAGGCTCTCGGCCGCGGTGGGCGCGGGCCGATTGGCCAGGGCATTGTTTTCGGGGTGAAACGGCAGCGGGATGAAGGCCAGAAACCCCCCCGTCTCGGCCTGCTGGGCGCGCAAGAGCAAGAGGTGGTCGACCCGTTCTGCCAGCGTTTCGACGGTACCGAAGAGCATGGTGCAGTTGGATTTCAGGCCGAGCCGATGCGCGATGCTGTGCACCTCCAACCATTCGTCCGCCCCGCACTTGTTCGGGCAGATGGCCTTGCGCACGCGCGACGAGAAGACCTCGGCCCCTCCCCCGGGCAGCGAGTCGAGGCCGGCCGCTTGCAAGCGGCGAAGGATGTCCTCGATGCTCATGCCGTAGAGTTGGTGAAAGAAGAAGATCTCCACCGCCGAGAAGGCTTTGAGTCTGATGCCGGGAGCCGCGGCCTTGAGCCCCGCCAAAAGCGACGTGAAGTAGTCGAAGGGCAGGCCGTCGTGCAGCCCGCCCACGACATGGACCTCGGTAACCCGATCCCCCGCGGCGAGGCGGGCGCGCAGCTTGTCCACGGCCTGATCCACCGTCAGCACGAAGGCACCCTCCGCGTCGGCCCGTCGTCGCGAGAACGAGCACAGCTTGCACGAGGCCACGCACACGTTGGTGGGGTTGATGTGCAGGTTGCGATTGAAGTAAGTGCGACCGTCGTGCAAATGCTCGCGCGCCTCGTTGGCCAGTGCCCCCACTTCCATCAAATTCGGGTACTGGTAGAGCGCGAGCCCATCCGCGTGGGAAAGCGGCGCGCCTTCGCGCACCTTGCTCGCGATGGCCGCGAGGCTCACAGGACCTGCACCTTCCCTTCGGGCAGGCGTTCGCACGGCGCAAACCCCGAGGCACGCAGTAGCAGCGCGGCCTCGTCGCGCGTGAGCGCGTTGCTGGAGGCGTTCGCGCCCAACCGCAGCGTGCGCTGGCTCGTGATGGAGCCCAGGATCTCGTCGGCGCCGAACGACAGGCAAAGCTGGCCGAGCTTGTGGCCGTAGCGCTCCAGATCCACGAGCAGATGCATGGCCGGACAGGCCACGCGACACGCGGCGAAGAATTGCAACGTGTCCAGACCCTGGGCCTCGCCCTCGGGCACGGGCAATACGCCGTCGATACCAGGCACGCGACGAACGAGCTCGCCAAGCTTGTCGATTCGAGCGCGGCGCTGGTCGACGGACTCGCCGGCCGCGAAGGGAGCGCGAACGAGGCAGCGCATGCCGAGGCCGACGGCATCGCCAGCAAGCGTGCCGGCCAGGCCGCAAAGCAAAGCATTGGCCCCAAGCTCGCGCGCGCCCGCCAGGCCGCCGAGATTGGCCAGTGCGGCCTCCTCGACCAGTGCCAGCGTCGCTTCGCGCGGGCCGATCCACGAGCCGTCCTGCTGCAACCGACGAGCGGAAACGAAGAAGGCGCGCCCGGCAAAAGCGGCGCGGGCGGCAGCCAAGGCCTCGCGGCCCACGTCGAAAAGGTCCAGTCCCGGATCGTCTGGTTCTTGCGGGTCTTGCTTCATGGTGTCTTCCCCCAACGGGGCGCGAGCGATACGCCGATGCCAAGCTGGTCGAGCACGCGGGCCACCACCGTGTCGACCACGGCGTCGACGCTGGCCGGGCGCGTGTAGAAGGACGGCGCGGCGGGCAGCACGATGGCACCGGCGCGCGCGACAGTGAGCAGGTTTTCGAGATGAATCAAGGACAGCGGCGTCTCGCGCACCACCAGGATGAGCTTGCGCCGCTCTTTGAGCGCGACGTCGGCGGCGCGCGCGATGAGATCGTCGGCCATGCCACTGGCGATGCGCCCCACGCGGCCGACCGAGCAAGGCACCGCCACCACCGCATGCCACAAGGCCGAGCCCGAGGCGAACGAGCAGGCGAAGTCGTCGTTGGCGAACTCGCGAAAGTCATGGCTCGGCTCGTCGCCGATCTCGTGCCGCCACACCAGGCGGCCGTTGGTTGAAAAGCACACGACGATTTCCAGGCTCGAATCCGCCTTCTGGGCGGCTGACAGGGCATCGAGCAACCGCTTGGCGTAGATGGCGCCTGAAGCACCCGTAACGGCGACCAGGATCTTCATTCGGCCACCACCAGGGATGCGACGCCGGCGGGAAAAAGGTCGCTGCCTCGAACCTCGGCGAATCCGGCCGCACGCAAGCGGGCCTCGAATTCCCCGCGGGTGAGAAAGCCGGCGATGGATTCGGGCAGATACCGATAGGCTGCTTCGTCGCCGGTCACAGCGCGCCCTAGCAAGGGCAGCACGCGCGCATTGTAGAAGCCATCCCAAAAGGGCCGCCGCCGCCGGGGACGGAAGAACTCGAGGATGGCGATGCGTCCGCCGGGCCGCACCACGCGGCGCAATTCGGCCATGGCCTGGTCGAGGACGCGCAGATTGCGCACGCAGAAGGCGGAGAAGGCGGCGTCGAAGGATTGGTCGTGGTAAGGCAGTGCGTGGCCGTCGGCCACCTGAATCCGCACCCTCGCCGCGCGCGGCTTCTTGCGTCCGAGCAGGAGCATGTTGCGGGAAAAATCCGCCGCGAAGACAGGCGCCAAAGGCCGCCTGCGCAGGATCTCGATGGCGCCATCCAGCGTGCCCGCGCCAAGGTCCAGCACCTGCGGCGAGTCGCCGAAGCCAGCCAGCAATTGCCCGATGGCCTTGCGCCGCCACAGCACGTCCACGCCGGCCGACATGATGCGGTTGGCGCGGTCGTAGCGGCCCGCGATGCGGTCGAACATCCCCCGGATGTCGGCTTCCGACGCGGACGCGGACATCACGCCACCCGGTCGACGGAGAGCCGGGGCAGCTCGGCCAGGGCCTCCCGATACGGCGAGGCCGGCAGGGCTGCAAGCTCCGCCACCGCTTCATCGGCGAACGCCAGAGCACGCCGGCGCGCGCGCTCGACCCCTCCGGCGACGCGCACCGTGGCCAGAATGGCGCGGGCCTTGTCGGCGGGAATACCCTGCTCGCCAAGGGCGTCGCGAATGCGGGCGCGCAGGTCCGGGTTGGCCTCGCAAGCGAGTAGGACCGGCAGGGTAAGCTTGCCTTCCTGCAGATCGCGTCCGCCCGATTTTCCCGTCGTGCCCTCGTCCGTCGAGCAGTCGAGAATATCGTCGACGATTTGAAAGGCGCGGCCGAGAGCGCGGCCGAAACGCCCGAGGGCCAGATCCAATCCCCCGGGAAGCACGCCGCCCACGCGCGCGCACCAGGCCATCAGTGACGCTGTCTTGCGGTCGACCACGCGCAGGTAGGTGGCGATGCTCGCGTCGGGATTGCCCGCACCTTCCAGTTGCGCGACCTCGCCTTCGGCCATCTCGGTGACCGTGGCCGCGAGCGAGCGCACCATGGCGATGGAGTTGGTCGAGGCGACCAAATCGAGACCACGGGCCAGACAGAAGTCGCCGACCAGGACGGCCACGCCGTTGCCGTAGATCATGCGCGCGGCCGGACGCCCGCGGCGAACACTGCCGGTGTCGACCACGTCGTCGTGGAAGAGGGTGGCGGTGTGAATGAGCTCTGCGGCACAACCCGCGGCCACCGCCTGCTCCATGTCGGCCTCGCTGGCGCGTCCCACCAGCACCGAGAGCAGCGGGCGCAACCGTTTGCCGCCGGCGCCGAGCAGATGCGTGCCGACCTCGGGAATGCGGCCGATGGGGCTGTCCATCTGTTCGCACAGACGGGTCTCCACCGCGTGCATGTCGCCTTCCACCAGCAACCACAGATCGCTGACCCGCCGGCGCAAGGGCGGCACAGGCGAGGTCAGGTCGAGGTGAACAGCGGCCTGGCTCATGACACGCGCCTTGTGGTCTTGAGGTTGAAGAAGGAGGCCGCCCCTTCACCGATACGGGCCGCAAGCTGGCCGCAAGCCGCCGCCGTGTCGTCACCGCGCGGGGTGCGAATGTACACCGGCAGATCGGGTTTACGTACCAGGTTCTGGAAGGCCAAGATGCGCGCCTCGCTCGGGCGTTCGAAGGGAAGGCCAGGCACGGGATTCCAGGGAATCAAATTGACCTTGCTTGGGATGTTCCCAAGCAACCTTGGAATTCGGGCGGCGTCCATGTCGCTGTCGTTCACGCCGGCGAAAAGCACATACTCGAAGGTGATACGACGGTGATGGCCGAGTGGGAATCTGCGCGCGGCGGCGAGCAAGGCCGCAAGATTCCAGCGCCGGTTTACCGGCATGATCCGGTCGCGAACCTCGTCGGTGGTCGCGTTGAGCGAGATGGCGAGGTTGGGCAGGGGCCGCACCTTGGCCAGAAGGTCGATCCCGGTCACCACGCCCGAGGTGGACACGGTCATGCGCCGCGGGGACAAGCCCGCGCCCCACGGGTGCTGGATGATGGAAAGTGCGCGTGTGACTTGTTCGAGATTGTGCAAAGGCTCGCCCATGCCCATGAAGACGATATTGGTCGGCTTTTGTCCCACACTCTCCATGGTCCAGTAAAGCTGTTCGACGATCTCGCCAGCGGTTAAGTTGCGGCCGAACCCCAAGGTTGCGGTGGCGCAGAAGGCGCATCCCCAGGCGCATCCGACCTGGCTGGAGATGCACAAAGTCAGTTTGCTGCGCTCCTGTTTGTCGTCGGGGATGAGGACGCTCTCGATGGCGCGACCGTCATGGGTCAGGAAGCGAAACTTGCGCGTGCCATCCGACGATTCGAACGTCCCGTCGTGCACGAGCGGCGTCAGTGGCGCACCGGCCAGCAAGGCGTCGCGCAGGGCTCGGGGAACGGTCGACGGGGCAAGCGGAATGCGCACGCTGCCCATGCCACCCGCGCCCGGGCCATGAAGCCAGCGAAAAACCTGTTCGGCACGAAACGGCGGCTCGCCCGCGTTTGCAACGCGCTCGCGAAGCTCGACAAGGGTGAACGATCGGAGATCCAAGTCCGCGGATTATAGCGTCAGATCCCAAGGATGCCGGTAGATCGGCAACCGCGCTGCGCCAACCAAGGGAGGTTCACCACAGAGTCACGGAGAGCACGGAGGTTTCGGAGGAATTCGGGTCCAAGAAACCGGGAAACCCCTCCATTCCGGACTCCGTGACCTCAGTGCCTCTGAGGTGAGAAATCGATCCTAGAGGCGTTTCGACACTTCGATGAGCTCGCGCACGGCCTTGGCGGAGCTGTCGAGCATCTGCTTTTCGCCGGGGGCGAGCGCGATCTCGACGACCTTCTCCACGCCCTTGCCGCCGAGAATGACCGGCACCCCGATGTAGAGGTCGGTATACCCGTACTCGCCGCGCAGGTACGCGGCGCAGGGAATCAGGCGTTTCTCGTCGTGCAAGAAGGCGCGGGCCATCTGGATGGCCGAGGCGGCGGGCGCGTAGTAGGCGCTGGTCCCCATCAGCTTGACGACCTCGGCGCCGCCGTTGCGCGTGCGCTCGAAGATGGCAGCGAGCTTGTCCGCGGGAACAAGCTGGCCCGCCGGGATGCCGTTGATGGTGCAGTAGCTTGCCACGGGCACCATGGTGTCGCCGTGCCCGCCCAGGACCATGGCGCGCACGTCTTTCACCGCCACGCCCGCTGCCTGCGCCAGGAAAAGCTGGAGCCGGGAGGAATCGAGGACGCCGGCCATGCCCACCACGCGCTCGGATGGGAAACCCGTGCCCTCCTTCATGGCGTACACCATGGCGTCGAGCGGGTTCGACACCACGATGACGAAGGCGTTCGGGCAGCGGGTGCGCAAGTTTTCCGCCACGCTGCGAATGATCTTCAGGTTGACACTAAGTAGATCGTCGCGCGACATCCCCGGCTTGCGCGGGATGCCCGCGGTCACGATGACCACATCCGAGCCCGCCAGGTCGTCCCAGTTGGCGGTCCCGCGAATCGCGGCGTCGTAGCCCAGCACGGCCCCGTTCTGCTCCAGGTCCAAGGCCTTGCCCTGGGCCACGCCCAGCTTCTCGGGAATGTCGAACAACCAGACGTCGCCAAGCTCCTGGCGAGCCGCCAGCGCCGCCAGCTCCCCACCGATGTTCCCTGCTCCTACGAGTGCGATCTTCTTCCGCTGAGACATGCAAAACCCTTCCTGGCGCCCCATCCGGGGACATGCCAGCGGCAAACCTAGCAGGGGAAATCCGATTGCGCCCGCGCCCGCAGACGCAGACGCAGCCTAGAAAATCGCGCCGATGTTTCCACCTACCGCGAAGGCACCCTGGTAACCGACATAGGGGACGATCACGCAGTTGGTGTTGCCCATCTTGTACAGGATGTTCGGCCTGAAGAGCGCGCGCACGTTGTTCTTGGTGGCGGTCGAATAGCCGACACCGAGTTGGGAGCTGGATGTGTTCCCGGAGGTTTGGTCGCCGGCTTCGCTGTAGTAGCGAGTTTGCGACAGGTCGTAGGCAAGCAGCAGCTCGGGCACGAAGACCAAATTGCTCCCGAGCTCCATGCGGCGGTAAATCGACGGGCCGAGAAGCAGGCCCCAGCCTTCGGGGCTCGCGACCGGGCCGTTGCCCGCGTAAACGATTCTCTGCATGGCGAAAGTGATGGCGATGGAAACCGGCAATTGGTCCACATCGCTGCGAAAGGCGTGCCAACTCACGAACGGTGCCACGCTGTAGCCGGCGAGCTTGTTGTTGGGACCGGCCGTGTAGGCATAGCGCAGGAAGTCGACACCGACGTCGAAGACCCCGCGGTACGAGTAGCCGGCACCGATGCCTGCTCCCCATGCGTTCTTGATGAGGCCGCCGCCGACCGTGACATCCATGGCGCTGGGATCGCCCTTCTCGATGAAAATGCTCTGCGCGCGAGCCGAGCTCGCGAACAAGGTTGCGGTCAGGAAGCAGAGACCCATGATTTTTCGCATCGACGATTCCTCCCAGGCGGCGGCCATGATGGCATGGCTCGCCAATAGCTCCAAGCACTTAACTAGCTCTAATCAGGCCAGAAGGGCAAGTAGGTCTTCACGCGTAAGCACGGCCGCGCCTGCCGCATCGCCCAATGCCGCTTCGCCGATGGCGCGTTTGCGTTGCTGCAGATCGAGGATCCGCTCCTCCACGGTTTCCGCGGCGACCAGGCGATAGATCATGACCGGGCGCTCCTGGCCGATGCGATGGGCCCGATCAGCGGCTTGATCCTCGACCGCGGGATTCCACCACGGATCGCAGAGAAAGACGTGGTCCGCAGCGGTCAGGTTCAGGCCGGTGCCGCCGGCCTTGAGCGAGATGAGCATGACCGGCGGCCCGGATTCGGACTGGAAGCTCTCGACCACGGCGGCCCGGTCGCGCGTCGAACCGTCGAGACGGGTAAACTCCATACCGATCTGCCGCAGCACCGGCTCGATGAGATCGAGCAGCGAGGTCCATTGGGAAAAGACCAGCGCTTTGTGCCCGTCCTCGGCGGCGGTAACCAAGGCTTCGACCAGGGCTTCGACCTTGGACGACGAGGCGGCCTTCTGCCCCGGTAGGAGCGCGGGGTGGCAGGCCGCCTGGCGCAGGCGCAACAGCGCCTCCAGCGCCTTCATCACGTCGAGCTTGCCCCCACCCTCGGCACCCATGGCGGCCACGAGGTCGCTCCGGGTGGCGGCGCGAACGGCGTCGTAGATGGCGCGTTCGCGTTCGTCGAGGGCGATCTTGAGCGTAGCCTCGGTGCGCGGGGGAAGCTCGGGCGCCACCTCGGCCTTGCGCCGGCGCAAGACGAAAGGACGGATGCGCTGGCGCAAGGACTGGGCCGCACCCGTCACGCCGTCGGCCACGGGACGGGCCACCTCGGCGTCGAACTCGCGCCGACCGCCAAGCAGGCCGCGGTTCGCGAAGTGCATCAGGCTCCACAGCTCGTCCAGACGGTTCTCGACCGGCGTGCCGGTCATGGCCAAGCGAAAGTCGGCATTGAGCGCGTAGGCCGCACGCGCCACTTGACTGTCCGGATTCTTGATGGCCTGCGCCTCGTCGAGGATGGCGGCAGCGAAGCGGCGGCGGGTGAGATCCTCGCTGTCCAGCCGAAGGATCGCGTAGGTGGTCAGGGTGACGTCGGCGCTGTCGTCGAGCTTGCGAACCGGGCCGTGGTACACGTTCAACCGCAGCGAGGGTCGAAAGCGGATGAGCTCGGAGCGCCAGTTGGGCAGTACGCTGGTGGGACACACCACCAGGGTCTTCTTGTCGAACACGCACAGCGCCTCGACGGTTTTGCCGAGGCCCATGTCGTCGGCCAGGATGCCGCCCAACCCCACGCTGCGCAGGAAGGCCAGCCAGTTCACGCCGATCTGCTGGTAGGGGCGCAGGGTGGTGCCAAGATCGCTCGGCAGCTTGGCCTCGGGCAGGCGCTCGAAGGTCTCGGCGAGTGGCGCCAGGCGCTCGAGGCCGGGGGGCGGAGGCTGGTCCAAATCCTCGCAGAAGCGGCCGAGGGTGGGCAGGGCGTGCGTGGCCACGCGACCGTCGCCAGCGCGGGCAGCCAGCAAGGCCGCGAGCTCTTGTCCATGTTTGGCCAGCCACGCCTCGGGCAAGGGCGCGAAACCGCCACCGTCGAGCGGCACCAGGCCGAGACCTTCTTGCCACGCCGACAGCACCGCCGCCGCGCCAACCGTGCCCACCTTCTCGCCTTGGCCTTCCGCGACCACGGTGAACTCCAGGTCGAAGCTGACCCTGGGCAGGCCGGTGCTTTCGCCGCCCATGCTTTGCACGCTCAGCTTGGGCTCGAGGCGCACGCGAGCACCCACCAACTTGACGCCGTCGCCCAAGAGCTTCCCCCCGCCAGCGCTTCAGCTTGTCCACGAAGCGCGCGGTGTCCGCCCCCTCGAAGGTGGTGCGACGACCGCAGAGCAGACTCAAATCCGCGCGCAGTTTTTCGGCCAGGCGGCGCTCGGCCGCTTCGTCACGCACCGGCACCGGACCCTCGAGATGCACCAGCCGGCCGTCGTCGATGCGTGCGCAGGGGGGATTGCCGTACACCAGCGTCGGCAGCACGGCCAGCGACGAGCCAATCTGACTGAGATCCAGCACCACCCGGGGAAGGATGCCGCGAGCGACGCGCGGCAGTCGGCTGGTGCGCACGTCCACAGCCATGCGGCGGCACAGGTCGGGCAGGATGCGCGTCGCCACTTCGCCAAGCTGGGCACCCCGATAGAGACGAACGATGGGCAGGTTCTGCAGAAAACCGCCGCATAGATCCAGCTCGCCGTGACGGGCGATCTCGTCGACCATCGCCACCACGCCCGCGCTGGGCACGGCGGTGATGCGCGAATCGCGGCGAAGGGTGACCGCGACACCGTCATCGTGATCGGTCACCACCGCGTGCGGCAGCACCTCTTCCTCGGACATGGCCACCTGCCGCCCGTCTAGAAAAACCATCCGGCAGCCCAGCAAGACACGAATGAGCGCGTCCAGCTTGGAGGGCGGCAGGGTGGCGCGCGCGGCGGTTTCGAGCAGCCGGTCGGCCTGCAGGTCGCACTGCTCGACCTGCAGGCTGCGCGCCTCGGCCGGCCGCGACAGCAGCCCCGACAGGGTTCCGTCGAGAGGCGCCTCCCTGCCGTCGGCGCGCACGATGAATCGGCGCAAGGTCAGCCCACCTTCGACCTGGGCGAAGCGGTAGGCCACGCGCGCCCACGACTCGGCTGTGCGCTGCACCGGCTTGGCCTCGGTCGCACCACCGCCCTCGGCTTGGCCGAGCGCAATGGCCGCGGCCGCAAGGTGCTCGCACGGGCGCATCCGTCCCGGGCAATCGCAATCCCATTCGTCTTGCCCGGGATAAAGCACCACCTGAGCCGGCACCGCCCTGCCCTGGGCACGCACGCGCAAGACGACTTCCTCGTCGCTCTGTGATTCCACCGTCACCGCCCCTGCCCGCACCAAATTCACCCCCGCCGACCAGACTCCGGCTTTGGTGGCGCGGCGAAGCGAAGCGATTATCTTAGTGATTTCGGTGGGCATGGTTTGGTGCGAGGACAAGTTCACCACAGAGACGCAGAGGGCACAGAGAAGGAAGTAGTTCGGATCCAAGATCCGGAAACCCATTCTTTTCCGGCCTCCGTTCCCTCCGTGCCTCTGTGGTGAAAAAACTAGCCTACAGATTCGCGATGATGCGGGTCGCGAACTCGGAGCAGGACACCTCGGTCGCACCCTCGGTCATGCGGGCGAAGTCGTAGGTCACGGTCTTCTGCGCGATGGTCTTCTCCATGGCCGCCACGATGCGGCCCGCGGCGCCGGGCCAGCCCAGGTGCTCGAACATCATGACGCCCGACAGAATCACCGAACCAGGATTCACCTTGTCGAGGTTCGCGTACTTGGGCGCCGTGCCGTGCGTGGCCTCGAACACCGCGTGTCCGGTCAGGTAGTTGATGTTCCCGCCCGGCGCGATGCCGATGCCGCCCACCTGCGCCGCCAGCGCGTCCGACAGGTAGTCGCCGTTCAGGTTCATGGTCGCGATGACCTCGAACTCGTCGGGACGGGTCAGCACCTGCTGCAAGGTGATGTCCGCGATGGAGTCCTTGAGCAAAATCTGCCCGGTCGGCGGCTTGCCGCCGCAGTCGTCCCATCCCACCACGCGGCCCGCGTACTCGCGCTTGGCGAGGGCGTAGCCCCAGTCGCGAAACGCGCCCTCGGTGTACTTCATGATGTTGCCCTTGTGGACCATGGTCACGCTCTTGCGCCCGTGGCGGATGGCGTAGTCGAAGGCCGAACGCAAGAGGCGCTCGGTGCCCTCGCGTGACACCGACTTGATGCCGATGCCCGAGGTGGCCGGAAAGCGAATCTTCTTCACGCCCATCTCGTTCTGCAGAAACGCGATGACCTTCTTGGCCTCGGGCGATTCCGCGGGCCACTCGATGCCGGCGTAGATGTCCTCGGTGTTCTCGCGGAAGATCACCATGTCGACCTTCTCGGGCCGCTTGACCGGGGAGGGCACGCCGCGGAAGTAGCGCACGGGGCGCAGGCACACATAGAGGTCCAGCACCTGGCGGATGGCGACGTTGAGCGACGTCATGCCGCCGCCGATGGGCGTGGTGAGCGGCCCCTTGATGCCGACCAGATAGGTCTTGAAGGCTGCGAGGGTCTCGTCGGGCAACCAGGTATCGAAAAGCTTCTTGGCCTTCTCGCCGGCGTAGACCTCGGCCCAGGCAATCTTCTTCTTGCCGCCGAATTCCTTTTCCACCGCGGCGTCGAGCACACGCACGGAGGCGCGCCAGATATCGGGACCGATTCCGTCGCCTTCGATGAAGGGCAGGATGGGGCGATCAGGCACCTGCAAGATGCCCTGGCTGTTCATGGTGACGGGCTCGCCGCCCGCGGGAAGGATAGGGTTGGGGGAAACGCCCGTGCTCATGGTGCCGGTTTTACCGCAGTCCATGCCCACGCGTCGACAAGAGCGAGGTGAAAGGGGACCGATAACGTCTAAGGAAGCCAGGAAAGCAGGAAGAAAGAGAGCAAGCAGTACTCCCAACTGGACAAGCAGATGGGACTCGAGCGTGTCATCGCCCCCCAACCCCCATATCATCCATTCCTGGCTTCCTGGCTTCCTTAGAGGCTCAAAGCGGTTGCACGAGCGGGGGCGGCGACAGGCGCTCGGCCTGGTAGGACCCGACGCCTGCAGGGAGCGTGATCTGCCAGACAACCTTGCCATCCGAGGGGCGGACCTCGAAGATATGCGTCTGGATGGTTTGGCTGCGGAAGCCGGCGACGATGAGAACATTGCCATTCGCCAGACGATCCGCGTCTCCCCAATAGGGTGTGTACCAGGTGCTCGTGTACCAGGGGTCGGTGGTGAAACTGCCCGGGAACTCGAATGTCAGATTGGCCTGCATGGTCTGCTCGTCGACGGAGACCTCGAGCACGCGCGAGGTGACCCCGGCCGGCGGCACGGTCGCTTCGCCGCGGTTGTTGTAAAGCAGGATGGTGCCGTCGGCGTGGATCTCGGGATCGTGCTGATCGTCGAAGCTCGCCGCGGAGGGGCTGAAGGTGAAGTCGCCGCCCGCTTGTCCACCCAGAACCCAGATCACGCCCTGGTCACCCGAACGCCGAGCTTTGATGATGCCCTGGAATCGGCAGCTCAAATAGAAGACATCGTGGTCGAGGTCGACGGTCAGCGAGTTGGGGTGGCACCAGTCCTTCGCGGCGCCCGCCGGCGGTTGGATGTGGTCGAAGAGATTCCACGACCACGCGACGTTGTTCGACGGCGTCAGCTCCTCGACGTAGGCGCCGCCGATACCATTCGCGTTCGTAAGGTCGCGAAAGAGAACGTAGTTTCCGTTGGAGAGCTTGTCCGCGAAATGCGACATGGGCGCGGTCGCGGGGTCGGTCGTCGTCGCGTTGGCCGCCGGCTGCGGTGGACCCGACCAAACGACGTTGCCGGCGAGAATCAATCTCCTTGGCGGGCTCGCCCGAGGAGGGGCCGAGGATGAGATTGCCGTTCGCAAGCACCCGGAGCGAAACGTCGCCACGCGTGTCCGGGGTGGTACCGTTGACGAAGTACCAAACCGGAACGCCGGTCTGGTCGTACATGACCATGATCCCCGGTGCCGTGCCATCAAAGCCGAGCCCACTGCTTGCCGGCATGATGTTGGCCAAAGTCCAGCCGGCCTGCGAGGCGGTGGTGTCGTTGACCGTCGGCGTGGCCACGGGCAAGCCGGCTGGCAGCGCGCCGGTCGTGAAAGCCCCCTCCGCGCTCGTCGAGCCTCCCGCCGTGGTGGACACGGCCTTGATGAGGTAGTCGGTCTGCGCCACCATGCCGATGACGAGCACGCGGTGGGCAGTGACCGCTTCATCGGCCACGATGTGAAATTGGTAGGTGCCGGCGCCGAACTGCACCTCGGAGTTGGCCGCGACGTCGGTCGTCCAGCTCACGAAGCAAGAGAGTTTGTTGTTGGGGTTGGCCTCTATCGCGAGACCCGAGATGGTCGGTGGCGTCGCCGCCACCGAGCTGTCGCTTGAACCGCCCGCGCCACCACTGCCGCTTGAGCCACCAGTGCCCCTCGCGCCACCAGTGCCGCTGGCACCACCGCCGCCGGTCCCACTGCCAGTGCCGGTATTTTCCGCACCGCCACCCCCAGTGCCGTTGCCTCCGCCTCCGCCGGCTGCCTGGCCACCGCCGCCCGCTCCTCGGGCGGACGCGGCCGGCCTGCAGCCAAGTCCGGCCAGGGACGCGGCAACGCAAAAAATGGCAAGCCGCGCAGAACCGTTCGCAACAATGTATCCTGGCAGGCCTTCAGCTTGACACATATCCAGGTGATAGGGACCAAGTATGTCCACTTTCATTCAAACCGAATGTGTCGCGATGCGGGGCGCGCGGCTCGAAATCGGCGTCCCCTACTTCACCTTCGTCCCTGGCTCGACGTCCCGATCGAAGCACGCGAGCGAGAGCGGATCGCTGGCCGCCGCCAGGATCATGCCTTGTGAAACCACGCCGCGGATCTTGGCCGGCTTCAGGTTGGCAAGATAGAGGACCGTCCGTCCCACGAGCTCGGCGGGCGTGTAGGCGCCGGCGATGCCGGAGATGACGGTGCGCTGTTCGCTGCCCAGATCCAGCACGAGCTTGAGCAGCTTGTCGGTCTTGGGCACGGCCTCGGCGGCTAGCACCTTGGCCGAACGCAGATCGATGCGCGCGAATTCCTCGATGGTGATTTCATCGGGCAAGCCGGCCGCCCCCGGGGGAATGTGCTTCGGCGGAGGCGTCTGGTCGAGCCAGGCCGCGATGAGCTCTCTCTGCCGATCGGGTTCGATGCGCGGAAAAATGGGCTTGGGCTCGACCAATTTGCCGCCCGGCCAGCCACCCCACTGTTCCGACGGCCACAGGCCATAGTCCTGCTCGCGGCCGATCTGGCGCAGAAGCTCGCGCGACGCCTCGGGCATGGCGGGCCCGACCATTTGAGCCGCGCGCCGGATGATCTCGCAGGTGTTGACCAGCACCTCGCGCAGCTCCGCGAGTTGTCCCGCCTTCTTGAGCTTCCATGGCGCCGTGCGATCGAGGTACACGTTGCCGGCGCGGATCATGGTCCAGGTCGCCTCCAGGGCGCGCGAGGGCTGCATCTCGTCCCAGGCCTTGCTGGCGGCAACGATCATCTCCTGCGCGCACCGGCGCAGGACCAGCTCTTCCTCGGACAGCGGATCACCCGCCGAGTACCCCGGTCGATGCGGTGAATCGAGCGTTTCACCAAGTTGGCGGGCCATGGAAATCGTGCGATTGGCCAGGTTGCCGAGGTCGTTGCCAAGGTCCGACTCGAAACGCTGGAACAGCGCCTCGTAGCTGAAGTCGCCGTCGTTGCCCAGGGTGTACTCACGCAGCACGAAGTAGCGCAAGGGATCGGCACCGAGAGAAGCCGCGATGAGGCTGGGATCCACCCGGGTGGCCGGCATGGACTTGGAAATCTTCTGCCCCTTGACCGTAATGTAGCCGTGGCAGAACACGCCCTTCGGCGGCGGCAAGCCCGCGGACATCAGCATGGCCGGCCAGTACACCGCGTGAAAGCGCAGGATGTCCTTGGCGATGAGGTGCGTGCACGCGCCCCACAGCGCTTGCGAGCGCGCATCGCTGGCGATCTTGTCCGGCCCGCCTAGCGCGGACACGTAGTTAATCAGGGCGTCGAGCCACACGTAGATGACTTGGCCGGGATCGCTCGGCACCGGGATGCCCCATTTCACCGTCGAGCGCGAGATGGACAGATCCTTGAGACCCGAGCGCACGAACTCGGTCACTTCGTTCTTGCGCGTTTCGGGACGGATGAAACCCGGTTGCTCGTAGAGGGCGAGCAGCCTATCGGCGTACTTCGACAGGCGGAAGAAGTAATTCTCCTCGCGCACGCGCTCGACGGGCTTGCGGTGGATAGGGCAGACCTTGGCACCGCCCTCCTCGACCACATCCTCCTCGGTCTTCCAGCCCTCGCAGCCCACGCAGTACATACCGTCGTAGTCGGCCTTGTAGATGTCGCCCGCTGCAAGCATGCGCTGCCACATGGTTTCGACCGAAGCGACATGGTCGGGGTCGGTGGTGCGGATGAAGCGGTCGTAACTGATGCCAGCCTGCGCCCAGACCTCTTTGAACTTGGCGACGATGCCGTCGCAGTATTCCTTGGGGCTGACGTTCTGCTCGCGCGCCATGCGCTCGATCTTCTGCCCGTGCTCGTCGGTGCCGGTGAGAAAGTAGGTCTCGTGGCGGCGGGCGCGGTGGTAGCGCGCGAACGCGTCGGCGACGGTGGTGGTGTAAAACGTCCCCAGGTGGGGAAGCGCGTTGACGTAGTAGATCGGGGTGGTGACGTAGAAGGTGTCAGCCATGGGCCAAGATTAACAGAGATGCCGTCTGGGATCCGGATCTTCACCACAGAGACTCTGAGAGCACAGAGCACGGAGAAAAGGGGTTCCGGATCTTGGATCCGAACCCTTGCTTCCTTCCCTCTGTGCTCTCTGCGTCTCTGTAGTTAGCTTCCTCGATCGTCGCCCCCATCGTCGTCGCTGGGGTTCTCCTCGCCGTCGACGGCCGGGACGTCACGCGGCTGGGGCGTCGGGGTGACGGGGAAATTGGGCTGGTTGGCCACCAGTTGAACCTCGGAGGCGGCGAAGGTCATGGGCGGCCGCTCGAAAAAGGAAACCCGCACGCGTCCACCAAGCACGTCCAGATCGTCGACGCGCCCCACGCCTTCTGGCGTTTCCACCCGCTTGCCCGGTTTGGGCAGGTTCTTGGACAGCTCGACGTAGAGGTCGTCCTCGTACCCCAGGCAACACTTGAGACGGCTGCACTGGCCCGCGATCTTGGTCGGGTTGAGCACCAAGCGCTGGTGCTTCGCCATCTTGATGGAGACCGGCGCGAAGCGGGAGAGGTAGATTGCGCAACACAGCTCGCGCCCACACGAGCCGATGCCGCCCGTCATCTTGGATTCGTCGCGCACACCGACCTGGCGCATTTCGATGCGCGCGTGCAGGTGCGACGCCAGATCGCGGACCAAGCCGCGAAAATCCACCCGCTGCTCGCATGAGAAGAAGAACGTAGCGCGATCGCCGCCAAGCCCGATGTCGGTGCGGAAGAGCTTGATGGGCAGGCCCAGGGCGCGGGCGCGTTCTCGGGCAAAGACCAAAGCCTCTTTCTGGCGCCTCTGCTCCTGCTCGGCCCGCGATAGATCGCGCGCCTCGGCCTTGCGAATCACCCGCCCTTGCGCATCCTGAGCCTGCCGCGTACCCAATGAAGCCGCGACCGTGCCCAGGGTGCTGGTGCGCCGATCGTCGACCACCACCCGATCGCCCTGGCGCAGGACCATGGCGCCGCACTCGCAGTCGAGAACACGTCCGTTGCGCGCAAGGCGCACGCGGACCATGCCCCGCGCATCCTCGCGAACAAGGCCATCCACGCGGACCACTGCCGGCGCGGGAGCTTGCGGACTCTCGCTCATGCGACTGCCGACTCTAGGGTTTTGAGGTCCATCAGCATCTTCTCGAGTGCGGTTACCGGGTTCACATTGGAGAGCAGCGCGAGCGAGGCCTGGACCACCTCGCGCAAGGCGGAACGAAGCGCAAACAGATCGTAGTCCTTTCGCGCGCGTCCCGCGAGCATTTCGAGCTCCACCGCCCGATCGCGCAGAAGCACGAGGTCGCCGGCCCCGGCCGCAGTCACGAGCGCATCGCGATAAAGGCGCATCAGAAGAGCCAATGCCTCGGGCAGGTCTTGCCGGCTTTCCTTGTCGGAAAACTCGGACGCGGCGTCGAAGATGGCGCCCATGCCCTTGGCTGCGGCGGCCTTGCGAAAATTGCCCACGATGGTCCACAGGTTCGATTCCGCCTCGGTTTCAAGGGCTTGCAAGAGCCGCCCGACCTGCCCACCCGCCAGCGAGGCCGCGGTCTCCGCCTGCGCCTGCGTGGCACCTTTGCGCACGGCTATGTCGACCATCGCCGCGGGCTGCAAGGCCGCGAATCGAACGCGCTGCGTACGCGAGCGAATCGTGGGAAGCAAGCGGTCGGGCGCCGAGGTCACGAGCAGGAGGTGGTTGCCTGGGCAGGGCTCTTCCAGGGTCTTGAGCAAACAGTTGGCCGAGCTGGGATTGAGAGCGTCCGCACGATCGAGAATCAGGATGCGCACGGGCGCTTCATGCGGACGGGTCGACGCAACGGCGACGATCTCGCGTGCCTGATCGATGAGGTATTGCTGGGCCGCGGGCGCCAGCGCGAGCACGTCCGGGTGCTGGCCGTCCTCGATACGGCGGCAGGTGTCGCAAACCCCACAGCCGGCTCCAGGTGCCTCGGGACAGCATAAAGCCTTCCCCAACGCGATCGCGGTGCTTCGCTTGCCCACGCTTTCGGGCCCGTCGAAAAGACAGGCGTGGGCCAACCGCCCGGACGCCACGGACCGCTGTAGCATGGCCACCGCGTGACCCTGTCCGACGATGTCGCGCAAAAGCATGAAGTCACCACGCTAGCAAAATCCGTATGCACGTGTAGGAAAAAACCACAGAGAGCATAGCGACGCAGAGAGCACGGAAATAGAAGGGTTCGGATCCAAGCTCCGGAAACGCCATGGCTTCGTCTGTCTCTGCGCCCTCCGCGGCTCTGTGGTGAGCTTCCTACGAACTCCCTAGCCAAGGGTGGATTCCTGAATAGACTCGCCCCATGAGCATCCTCGGGCGCTTGTCCACGCTGGTAAAGTCGAACGTCAACGATCTCATCGACAAGATGCAAGATCCGGCCAAGGAAATCGATCAGCTCGTGCTCGACATGGAGGATTCGCTTCGTCAGGCGCGCGCCGAGGTCGCGGGGTGTATGGCCGAGGAGAAGCGACTGGGCCATCAGTCCGAGAATCTGGCCGCCGAGGCCAAGACCTGGGAGGAGCACGCGGCGCGCGCGGTGCAAACGGGCGACGACGCCTTGGCCAAGGAGGCGCTCCGGCGCAAGGCCCAGAAGGAAGCGGATCGCCTGGAGACCGACCAGGCTGCGGCCGAACAGAGGGCCCAGGTGGAGAATCTCCTCGCCGGACTGCGCGCCCTGGAATTGCGCGTGAAGGACGTGAAGCTGCGCCAGGGAACCCTGCGCGAGAAGGCGCGCGCAGCCAAGGGACAAAGCCCGGTTTCCACCGGCACCTCGGCCTTCGCCGACTTCGAGCGCATGTCGGGCAAGATCGACGCCCTCGAAGCCGAAGCCAGCCTGACCGACGAGCTGGGTGGAACCACCGCCGCCGAGCGCGCCAGCGAGAAGAAACTGGACAAGCTCGACGAGGACCAATCCCTCGACGACGCCCTCGCGGCACTCAAGAAGAAGCTATCGGACTAGCCCGTCTCGGCATCATCTCGTTGTGAATCCCAAGAACTGCTTGGTCCCGGTGTCGTATTGGATGCCCCAGGATCCGCTGACCTGGCTGCAGGACTTGAGGAATCCCTTCTTGGCCGCGTCGACCTCGGGCTTGCCCTTCTCCACGAGCAGGGCGTTGACGTAGACGAACCGCGCTCCGTCGCGAACGAAACCGGCGTACTGGCGCAGGTAGAGCTTGGCCGAGAACGCCAGTTTCTTGTCGAGCCCGCTCTTGCGCAGATGAATCAGCAACTGCGCGTCGATAAGATCCATGATTTTGGGCGTGACCCGAAAGTACCCGTTGATCCCGGATGGCGTTTCCCTCGCGCACACGCGCAGGCCGCTCGCGAAGGCCGACTCGGGCAGCGCCACGGCCATTCCGTCGTATCGACGGGCGGCAAGTTTTCGCGCCCGCAGGGTTTCCGGTGTCGGCGATTCGCCCTGGGCATTCGAAGCCTCGACGGACAACACCATCAACGTCAGCAACAACAAGCGGCGGGCGGTGGCTCTCGACTGCATGGGCATTCTTCCTTTTAGCCCTTTCGCAGCGCAGCCGCCAGGCGGCGCGACAGCACGAGCACGAATCCCGCGAGCAACCCGACCAGTGCGAACGCAATGACCAAGACCACAACCAGCGCGTTTCGGCTATCCGCGGTCGTACGCAGGGGACCAAGCGACACAAGGTTCGCGCTCGACGCGGGTGGAATCTCGGGCGCCGGGGTGACGACGACGGCGACGGCCGACGCGTCCAGGCCCGGTACGCTGCCCGCGACCAGTTTCTGCACGTCTCGTTCGCCGATCGGCGCGGGTCGTCCGCCGCGGGTCTTGAGCAGAACCGCCGCCTGCGCCGCCACCCGCGGTTTGCCGTCCAAGGTCAGCGGGTCGGGCTCGAGCAACACCAGGTGCACCCGCGCGCTCACGACGCCGTCGACGCTCTCCAGAGTGCGAGCAATCTCGCCTCCGAGCGCCTCGACGTAACGGGCACGCTCCTCGGTCGGCGTGGGGACTAGGCTTGGCTGCTTGTAAATCTCGCCGAAACCCGCGCGTGGCCCGCGCGGCAGACCGAGCGAGCGCATGAGCTCCATGGCACGCAAGCCATCGCCCTTGGCCACGACCACCGCGAACGCGCCGTCCTCGTCGCGGCTCTTGGTGGCCGGGATCCCGACCCGTTCGAGCGACGTCAAGATTTCGTTGGCCGCGGCTTCGTCGAGCCCGTGCTGGATCGGCATCGAGCATCCGAGCACGAGAACCACCCCTATCCACAGGCGACGCATGGGGGAAACTCTATCATTTTCGGTCCGCGCGGGAAGTGGGCAGCGAGGTCAGGTTAGAACGACCAACCGATGTTGAGATTGACGAGCGGGATGTAGTCCACGGCGGAGGTGCTCGCACCACCCGAGCTGTCGCTCACGCTCGCTCCCAAGGTCACCACCTCCACGCCTCCTTGAACCTCGAAGGTAAACCCGGCGTAGCTCGTGGTCTTCCAGCCGACGAGCGGCCCCATGGCCAATCCGCTGGCCACGCCGGTCACGTCTTGAATCGCCCCGTTCACGTGCATGTAGAGAATTTCGGCTCCGACGTGCAGGCCCCGCCGGAACGAGCCGGTGACGTAGTAGCGAAGTTGGCCGCCACCTTCGAGCGCGGTGAACGTGACCGATGGCCCACCAGCCTCGCGCACGGTAACTCGGCCTCCGCCCGCAATCAGGGCAAGGCCTGCCTGGCTGCCAAGTCGGAGCTCGCCCGTCAGCTCCAGGAGCGGTAGAAGAAGATGCAGGGGAGAAATGGTGAGCGAGAAAGTCGTCTCCGGCGGCGGGGGTTCGGGCGGCTCGTAGCGCGGTAGCGGATAGCCCGGTGGTGGATACCCCGGCGGCGCATAACCTGGCGGCGGATACCCCGGCGGATACGGCGCCGGCGCGTAGGGGTAGGCCGGCGCAGATGGCGTCGCGGGGGCAGGAGGCAGGGCGGGCGACGATACGAGGTTCGCCGCGGGCGTCGTTTCCGTAGCCTGCGACTCGGCCCACAGTCTGCCTGGAACGAAGCCGGCCCCGATCAAGACGCCGAGAAGAGCCCACCCTCGGTTCATGCGCTTCACGATTCACCTTCCTGCAAGACTTCGCGCAGGTGGTTCACCGCGCGGCTATGCAGCCGACTGGCCCAGGATTTGGACAGCCCGAGCTTCTTGCCGGCGTCCTCCAGATTCATATCCGCGAAGTAATAAAGCTCCATGAGCCGCCGTTCCTTGTCGGGAAGGGTGGCCAGCGCCGCCCGGACACGCTCGCGCCCCTCGGTCTCCAGGACCTCCTGGTCGGGCGCCTTGAATCGGTCGTCCGGGGCGTCGCGCGCGGCCTCGATGGAGGTGATGTGGACCGTGGCCACCGCTCCCAAGATCTCGGCGATGTCTTCCAGAACCTGGGACTTGTCTTCGGGCTGGCCCTGGGTCGGCCCGACCGGGCTCGTAGCCCTGACCGCGGCCTCGCGCTCGCTCGCCGCGGCCATGTATTCGTTGGCGCGCTCCTCGGCGCGGAAGCGCGCGTAGTCGCCGCGCGAATACCAACCCATGGTGCGCATGCCATCGAAGATGGCGCCGCGGATGCGATAGTAGGCGAAGGTGCCGAAGGCTGTGCCCTGTCGAGGATCGAATTTTTGGGCCGCCTCAATCAGGCCCTGCGTGCCATAGCCGACCAGATCGCCCGGCTCCATGGTCTTGCCGAGCCGGCGCCTGAGCTTGGCAGCAATCGAGTGCACAAGATGCAGGTGCTGCTCGACAAGCTGGTCCCGCGCCACGGCCATGACGAGCGAGACTAGAGCAAGCCATGGGTGGTCACGTCAAGCAGGTCGTGGACCGGTGCCCCACAGACCCGCTCGCACGCGCGACTTGAAGGCGCCGGGCGATTCCTTCACTATGCCCACCCATGGCGGATCTCATCTGCGCCCTCATCCTCCTGACATTCGGGGTCGTTGTCGCGGTGACGTGCGGCGTGCTGGCGCTGCTACCCAAGCGAGCCGGCAACAAGCGCCTGGACGGGCACGGCGGCATCCTGCTCAGCCGCGGCATCATGGAGGTCGCTTACAAGCTGTTCGAACCCCTGGTCAACCTGCTTTTCCGTTTTCATGTCACCCCGAACATGGTGACCGCCTTTTCCCTCGCGCCCGCGCTGGTGTCCTCGGCCTTTATGGCCATGGGCCACTTCGGGGTGGGTGCGCTCTTGGCCACGGGATCGGGGTTCTGCGACATGGTCGACGGCATGCTGGCCCGTCGCTATGACAGCATGTCGGACGTGGGCGAGCTGTTCGACGCCGCGGTGGATCGCTACGTCGAGTACTTCCTGCTGGCCGGCCTCAGCGTCTACTTCCGCGGCAACCCGATTGCACTGGTGCTTTGCCTCGGCTCTCTGCTGGGCTCTTTCATGGTCAGCTACACCACCGCGAAAGCGGAAGCGCTCGGCGTAGTTCCCCCCAAGGGCGCCATGCGCAGGGCCGAGCGCGCCGTGTACGTGCTCGTGGGTTGCGGCGTGGCCCCGGTCTGGGAGCTGGTGGTCCCCAGCACGCACCAGGTGGCCTCCATTTCCTTGGGGCGCGAGCTACCCGTCGAATTGGCCCTCTTGGTGGTCGCCGTGGTCGCGAACGTGTCCGCGATTCGGCGCATGTTCCGCACCGCCGAGCTGATTCGCGCCAAGAAGCTCGCGGCGTAGATGTGTAGGGGCGGTTTTCAAACAGTTTCAAACCCGCCCCTCGTGCAAATCGTCGGGATGCTCTGACTAGTTACGAAGCGCGAAGTAGAAGATGAATTCGCGGGCGTCACCGCTGCTGCCGTTGCCGATGGCATCGTCGAGCTTGAATTCGGCGCCCATGTCCACGTCGTGCCGAAGCAGGTAGTTGATGCCGACGCCGAGGGGCATAGACCAGGTGTTGCCGAAGTCGCGGGCGGCGCCGTAGAGGCCGCTTTCGAGGAAGAGGGCCGTGGGCAGCGAGAGCTGGTAGGCGAATTCGACCGGGATGTTGATGGAATCCCCATTCCCGTCTCGGTGGCTGATGCCGATGCCGACGTAGGGCGAGGCCGCGATGGAATACGGCGCGTGCACGTACTTGAACGCCACACCGGCATCCAGGCGAACCAGCGCCGGGCTTGCGAACGAGTCCACCTCGACAGCGCCGAGCAGGGAGAAGCTCCATACCCTGCTCGCGCATGACCGAATAGAGCATGCCGAGAGCGAGATCGTTGTAGATATGCCCGCAGCCCTTGGCGTGCCCGCTCACGCACAAACCGTGAACGGGATGGAAGAGGCGCATTTCCAGCTCGTCCGTAAGGCCGAGGCGCAGCTCGAAGGGAATGAACACCGGGCTTGCCACGGCATCCTTGGAAAGGTTGATGACGACCGGCACCGTGAGCTGGACCATTCCTGTGGGCAGCTGCAGGGGTCGCAGGGCGTACTCGTCTGGGTAGCCGCCTTGCGCGCGGACCGGGGTGGTGAAGGTGAGCACGACGAGAGCAAGCGTCAGGACGTATTTCCACATGGCCGCGATCCTACGCAAAAAGAAAAGCCCGGCTACCCCAAAGGGCGCCGGGCTTCTGCTTGGATGATCGGTGTAGCGGTTAGAACTTCATGCCAGCGCCCACGGCAATGCGCAGGTAGCTGAGGTTCGACTTGGCGCTGTCGACCTTCTCCAGGCCGTACTGGTAACCAACACCGAGGTTGACGAACACCTGGTCCGTGACATCCATCATGGCGCCCACGCCGCCAGCGATGACGAAGCCCTTGGCGCTCTTGCTGATGGGGGCAGGCAGCGAAACGATGGAGTAGCCGGGCAGCACCTCGGCATAGATTCCGATCTTAGGGGCCACCGTGTAGACGTACGCGACGCGAGCCAAGAGGTCGTACGCCTTGGCGGAATCGCCCGCGGCGGGCTTGCCATTGACTCGGAACAGGGCCTGGGGAGCCACGCCTACGTACAGGCCGGGGATGACGGCGTAGCCGAAGGACACACCGACACCATAGGCCATCGACATGTCGTTGGACCCGGCGTCGGTCTTGGTCTTGCCGATAAGCATCGGCAAGAGGTTGAGGCCGAGCTGCATCTTGCTGTCCGAGACAGCGGGTGCGGCCGCCGGGGCCGCAACAGCCTCGGGAGCTGGGGCTGCAGCTGGTTCGCCGGCCGGAGCCGGGGCGGCGGCGGGTTCGCCGGTTGGGGCCGGGGCTTCATCTTGAGCGCGGGCGGATCCTGCCAACGCGAACAGAGTCAAACCAAGGAACATACTTACTTTGCGCATCTCTCCTCCTTCATGAAGTTCAACTACCGGAATTCGGTAAGGGTGGCCGATTGTAGCCGATGCGTTACTTGTGAGTAAATTTTTTTTGACATTACTGCCCCCAAGGCCGGTCATGGTCTCTCGCCCCACGGCGTGCTATCGAATGCAATCGTCCAGTCGACCGCAAGCACCTGGGCACGAGACCTCGCCATGAAATACGCCGTGATTCTCATCGATGGAATGGCCGACGACCCCCTTGCCGAGCTTGGGGGGAAGACCCCCATCGAGGCCGCCAAGACCCCCGTCCTCGACGGGCTGGCGCAAAAGGCACAGTTCGGCACCTTTGTCACCCTGCCCCCCGCGTTTCCCACCTCGTCGGACGTGGCCAACATGTCGGTGCTCGGCTGGGATTTGGCCTCGTCGTACACCGGTCGCGGCGCCATCGAGAGCTACGGGCTGGGCGTGCCGCTCGATGACCAGACAGTCGCCTTCCGCATGAACATCATCACCACCAAGGGCGAGGTGCTGGAAGACTACTCGGCGGGACACATCGGCGAGCCCGAGGCGGCCGAGATCGTGGACTTCCTGGCCGCCAAGCTGGGAAGCGCCGAGGTCGAGATCCGCAAGGGCGTTTCCTACCGCCACATCCTCTATCTACACGGCAGGCGCTTCTCGCCGGCGGTGGACTACGACAAGCCCGATTCCTCGCACGGCATGGAGTGGGCCAAGATCCTGCCGCGCGCGCGAACGCCCGAGGCCGAGGCCACGGCGGCGCTGCTGCGCGACCTGATGATGAAGTCGCGCGCGCTTCTGGCCGACCACCCCGTCAACCGCAAGCGCATTGAAAAGGGCCAGAACCCGGCCAACATGATCTGGCCCTGGTCGGGCGGCTGCAAGCCCGACATGCCATCGTTCGAAAAGCTGTACGGCAAGAAGGGCAGCATCATCTCGGCGGTGGACGTGATCCTGGGCCTGGGCCTGCTCGGCAAGATGGAATCGCTACGACCCGAGGGCGCCACCGGCTGGATCGACACCAACTACGAGAACAAGGCGCGCGCCGCGGTCGACATGCTTCGCCGCAACGACTTCGTCTACCTGCACGTGGAGGCGGTCGACGAGTGCGGCCACCTGGGCGACCTGCCGAACAAGATCAAGGCCATCGAGGACGTCGACGGGCGGCTGGCCAGGACCTTCCTCGACGAGTACAAGAAGGTTCACCGCGACGAGCTGCGCGTGATGGTGCTGCCCGACCACCCGGTGCCGGTGAAGCTGCGCAAGCACACGCGCGATCCCGTGCCCTTCATGGTGGCCGGGGCGGGCGTGAACAACGACGCCTCGCTGGGCCGCTACACCGAGAAGGACTGCGCGCGTGGCCGCTACCAGGACCTAGCCGGACGCCAGCTCATGGATCTCCTCTTTGCACCGACGGTCGGGTAGATACCGAGAGCACCGTGCTCTCCCTTGAAACCCATGACCATGCGTAGGGCCTCGCTCGGGACGCTGTTCCTCACCGTCTTTCTCGACCTGGTGGGGTTCGGCCTCATCATCCCCTTTCTGCCTTCCTTGGCGCGCGATCTCGGCGCCAGCGACTTCATGGCAGCCGCGCTAGCGGCGTGCTACTCGCTCATGCAATTCATCGTGGTGCCAATCTGGGGCCGGATCTCCGACCGGGTGGGCCGCCGGCCGGTGCTTTTGTGGAGCATCGCCGCCTCGGCCCTCGGCATGGTGTTTCTGGGCCTGTCACAAACCCTGGTCACCGTGTTTCTGTCGCGCCTGTGGAGCGGCGCCGCCACCGCGAACATCGCGGTGGCCCAGGCCTACATCGCCGACGTGACCACGCCGCGCGAACGGGCCAAGGGCATGGGGATCATCGGCATGGGCTTCGGGCTTGGCTTCATGATCGGGCCTTTCATCGGCGGCGAGCTTGCACAATTCCACATCCTGGGGCACCACCAGGGCACGCTGCCCGCGTTCGTGTCGGCCGCCTTCTCGGCCATCAATCTCGTTTTCGCGTTTCGCTATCTACCCGAGTCGTTGCCGGCCGAGAGCCGCACGAAGCCTACGCGCAGGTTGTCCCTCATCGACCTCGGGACCCTGCGCACCGTCGCGCGCTTGCCCGGCGTGATCCCGATTCTCATCATCGCGTTCAGCTCCATCTTCTGGTTCTCGGGCGTGCAGGCCATCTTTCGCCTGTTCACCCTGGACGCCTTCAAGATGGATGTGGTGGGCACCGGCCGCGTGCTCGGACTGTCGGGACTGGTTGCCGTGATCGTGCAAGGCGGGCTCATCGGCAAGCTCACCCGGCGTTTCGGCGAGATTCGGCTGCTCGCGGCGGCCCTCGTTTTCATGGCGGCTGGCTTCGCGGTGCAGGCCCTGAGCGTCAGCCTCGGCTTACCCACCTTCATCCTGGCCGCGGTCATCACGGCCGCCGGAACCGCCCTGTACATGCCAAGTGTTTCGAGCTACATCTCGCGCCGGGTCGGCCCCGACAAGCAGGGCGCGACCCTCGGCCTCATGCAAAGCTCGAATGCCCTGGCCCGAGCCACCGGCCCACTTCTGTGGGGCGTGCTTTACGGCACCCTCGGGCTGCGCGTGCCGTTCTACATCGGAGCCGTGGCCATCGCCCTCATGCTGCTGATGATCCCGCGTCTGCCGCACCTCTAGAAAACCCTAGCAATTTCCGGATTCTAACCACAGAGGACACAGAGAATACAGAGACGGATGAGAAATGAAGGGTTCGGATCGAGACTCCGGAGAACCCTCCATTCTCCGGGCCTCCGTGTCCTCTGGGTTCTGCGGTGAATCAGGTGGCCAGCTCGACGCCGGCGTGCTCGCGCGCCAGGTCGGCGACGAGAGCGAACAGCTCCACGCCCTGACCGCGATCATCAATCCAACGCCCACTTGGGCTGTCCAGGTCGAAGTGCCAGGCGCGGTCGCGAAAGGCGGCCCAGATCTGCCGAAGCGGCGCCTGGGGCGACAGGATCAGCTTGTGCGCCTGCTTGAATGTGATCACCAGGGTGCCCTGGGAAAAGTCGGACTCGGCCAGGTCGGGGTCGACGTCCTCGAAGCCCTTGTCGAGCCGCCCCAGCGCATCGTCCACGCGCTTGCGGTAGGCAGCCTCGTCCCCTGCGGGGACCGCGGACCCAGGCATCACTCCTTCTCCAGGTGATGCCCGATGATTCCGCGTAGCGCCTTGCGATCCTTGGCCGGCAATTCCTCGAGCGGTGGTTCTCCGGATTCCTCCGTGGAGCTCTCGCCGTGCGCACCTGGCTGGCCGGGACCGTGCTTGACCACGCCCCGGACGACCTCTTCCGAGGCGCGATCCACGAGATCGCCCACCTTTTCCTTGGTCCCGCGAAGGAGATCCTGCGACTCGTGGGTCTTCCAGATGGCCTGCACGTGCTCGAACAGAGTCCGATCGCCGAGGCGCACGGTCATGCCGAACCAGACGATGGCCCCAAGTCCACCCAGCACGAAGATCAGCCGAAGCAGGCGAAACACGTCTCTTCTGTTACCACTCCGCACGCGACCCCGCCAGTTTCGCCGCCGATCCGCACGGAGAGCCGGCGAGCTTTGCCGGCGGTTCCCATATCAGCGTCTCGGGTCGCCGACGCGGAAGTGATCGGCGCGCAGGAGCAGCTTGGTGAGCCGCTCGCGATTGTCGTCATCCACGGGATCGATGGTCGCGCCAAACCCCGGCGGGCGTTTCCCGGGATTGCCGGCATCGACACGGATGATGCGAGCGTGGCAATTGATGTTGAAATCCGGATCATCGCCCAGCCCATCCTCGGAGCCGAAGATGACGAGCCCGAGATCCCGACCCGGCACGAGGTCGGGATACTGCTGGGGCATGCCCACGAGGTAGATGCCGCCGGCCGACACGTTGCGCACCTCCATGATTTGCACGTCGCGGGCCTTGACCTCTGCCTGGGCGAAAACCTCGATGCGTTGGCTGGTGCGGCGGTTGGCTGCGGATTCCGGACTCACGCCTGCATTGTAGCTGGCCGACCCCGCGTCACTTAGCAAAAACGCCCGGCAGGAGACCTCCGCCGGGCGTTTCGTCTAGATGGGAACCCTCAAAGGGTTCCCAAACCCTCCCACGCTCTGGCTCCGACGGGCAAAGCCCGTCTTCGCCTACGCGATCAACTTGGGAACCCTCAAAGGGTTCCCAAACCCTTCGGCCCCCCCCGCCGCCCACCACCCCGCTCGCTTCGCTCGGCCTCGCGCGCTCTGGCTCCGACGGGCAAAGCCCGTCTTCGCCTACGCAATCAAGATGGGCTCAGTTCAGTAATCGTCGCCGCCCATGCCGCCCATGCCGCCCATGCCGCCGCCGCCGCCGTGAGCCGGTTCTTCCTTCTTCTTGGGCTTCTCGGAGATGAGGGCTTCGGTGGTCAGCATCAGGCCAGCCACGGAAGCTGCGTTCTGCAGCGCCGCGCGCACCACCTTGGTCGGATCGATGACGCCGGCCTTGACCAGGTCTTCGTACTCCTCGGTGGCGGCGTTGAAGCCGAACGCGCCTTTGCCGGCTTTGACCTTTTCGATGACGATCGAGCCGTCGACCCCGGCGTTGGCTGAGATTTGGCGCAGCGGCTCCTCGATGGCGCGGCGAACGATGTTGACGCCGAAACGGCGGTCGTCATCGAACTTCAGGTTCTCGATGGCCGATAGCGCGCGGATCAGCGCCACGCCGCCGCCGGGGACGATGCCCTCCTCCACGGCCGCGCGGGTCGCGTGCAAGGCGTCCTCGACGCGAGCCTTCTTCTCCTTCATTTCGCTCTCGGTGGCGGCACCCACCTTGACCACGGCCACGCCGCCCACGATCTTGGCCAACCGCTCTTGCAGCTTCTCGCGATCGTAGTCCGAGGTGGTGTCCTCGATCTGGGTGCGGATCTGCTTCACGCGGGCTTCGATGTCGGACTTCTTGCCCCCACCCTCGACGATGGTGGTGTTGTCCTTGTCCACGGTCACGCGCTTGGCACGGCCGAGATCCTTGAGGGTCACGCCTTCGAGCTTGATGCCGAGATCCTCGGTGATGGCCTGGCCGCCGGTGAGCACGGCGATGTCCTTGAGCATCTCCTTGCGCCAATCGCCGAAACCCGGGGCCTTGACCGCGGCCACGTGCAGAGTGCCACGCAACTTGTTCACGACCAGGGTGGCCAGCGCTTCGCCGTCCACGTCCTCGGCCACGATGAGCAGCGGCTTGCCCGATTTGGCGACTTGCTCGAGCACGGGCAGAAGATCCTTCATGTTCGAGATCTTCTTCTCGTTGATGAGGATGAACGCATCCTCCATGACGACTTCCATGCGCTCGGCATCGGTCACGAAGTACGGCGAGAGATAGCCGCGGTCGAACTGCATACCCTCGACAACATCCAGCGTGGTCTCCATCGACTTGGCTTCCTCGATGGTCACGACGCCTTCCTTGCCGACCTTCTCCATGGCCTCGGCCAGAATCTCGCCGATCATGGTGTCGCCATTGGCGCTGATGGTACCGACCTGGGTGATCTCGGTCTTGCCCCGGGTGGGCTTGGACTGCTCCTTCAGGTTTTCGACCACTTTGGCAACGGCGGCGTCAATGCCCCGCTTGATGTCCATGGGGTTGTTGCCGGCCGCGACTAGGCGCGCGCCCTCGTTGAAGATGGCCTGCGCGAGCACGGTGGCGGTGGTGGTGCCGTCGCCCGCCACGTCCGAGGTCTTGGAAGCAACTTCCTTGACCATCTGGGCGCCCATGTTGGCCATCTTGTCGGCCAGCTCGACTTCCTTGGCCACGGTCACGCCGTCCTTGGTCACCGTGGGCGAGCCCCACGACTTCTCGATGATGACGTTGCGGCCGCGCGGGCCGAGCGTCACCTTGACGGTGTTGGCCAGGAGGTTGAGTCCCTGTGCAATGGCCTGGCGAGCAGGCTGAGAGAAAAGAATTTCTTTGGCTGCCATGTTGGTCTCCTTGTCTGCCTACTCGAGGATCGCGAGGACATCGTCCTCGCGCATAATCAAATGCTCGACGCCGTCCATCTTGATCTCGTTGCCCGAGTACTTCGAGAACAGGATCTTGTCGCCTTCCTTGACGTCCAACTTGCGAATGGATCCGTCCTCCTGAACCTTGCCGCTACCGACGGCAACGACCAGGCCCTTCTGGGGCTTTTCCTTGGCGGTGTCGGGAATGAAGAGCCCGCCAGCGGTCTTGGTTTCTTCCTCGACGCGCTTGACGAGAATTCGGTCATACAGAGGTCTTACTTTCATCGTACATTCTCCTTGATTTGAAAAACCTACCGTCCGGTTTGGGCCGGATGGTGGTGCCGGGCGCAGGCGGTGAATCTGCTAGGCCGCCTTGGAGGCGCCCTTCTTGCCCTTGCCCTTGCTTTCACTGGTCGTGGGTGCTGAGCTCGACTTGTCGCCGCCGGCCTTCGCCCCGCTGGCCTTCTCCCCGCTACCCGAGGATTCCGATTTCGCGGTGGCTGCGGATTCGGACTTCGCGCCCGACGGTTCGGCGGAGCCGCTTGCGGGTTTCTGACTGGCGTAGAGATCGCTGTACCAGCCGCCGCCCTTGAGCTGGAACGAGGTGTGGCTGATCAGCTTCTCGACTTTACGCGCCTTGCACTTCGGACAAACCTTGACCGGCTTGTCGGACATCTTCTGCCACTCCTCGAAGCGATGGCCGCAGCTTTGGCATTCGTATTCGTAAATTGGCATGTATCGCTCAGCGTCTTGTTTTCCCAGCACTCTGAAGAGAGTTGGGCAGAGGAAGGTTAAGCACAGTTTTAGCTCTGTCAAGCGGCCATGGCGAGTGCCAGAAAAGCGTCATAAATAACAATAGATTCAGTATGTTATATTCCACAAATTCGCCGATTCATGCCACCACGCTGTATCGTCGTGATCCAGCGCCTCCGAGAGCGAAGCTCCCCCAAAGCGTCCGCTCGGCTTCCTCGGGCGGGGTGGGGACAGCCCTTCTGCGTCCCCGGCATTAGCCCGCAACAGCCGTACGCCGCTCTGCCGAGCGATCGACCTGCAACCTTTCGCGGTGGCGGCACGCCGCTTCGATCAGGCTCGATCGGCTCGAAGATCGGAGCGAGGGGGGTGGATACCTCGGGGAACGAAGGCGAAGTCAGGGTGGCGGCGCGATCGAAGAGGACGCCTTGATCGTAGCCGCTCTCTTTCAGGCGAAACACTTCGACGTGGCCGAGGTCGGGGTCGACGATCCAATACTCCTGGATGCCAGCCCGGGCGTACGCGGCCTTCTTCAAGAACACGTCGTTGCCGCGCGTGGAAGTCGAAAGGATCTCGACGGCCACGTCGGGCGCCCCTTCGAGCCCCCGCTTCGAAATGCTGTTCCGGCGGCTCTTGCGAATGATGGCGAGGTCGGGCTCGACCACCGAGGTCTCGGCCAGGATGATGTCAAACGGGGCGTCGAAAATGTACGCGATCCCAGGCAGCTCGAGTTGGCTCATAAGCGCGTACTGCAGGCGACGTGAAACGGTCTGGTGCATGGAAGAAGGCGAAGGTGTCACGTAGAGCTCCCCCTCGATGATCTCGTAGCGACGACCGTCGTTCGGCAGATAGCAGTACTCCTGGTAGGTGTACGGCACATTCGCGCGCACCCCGGGATTTGGCATAGGGAGAGTATACGCCGCGAAAGGGGAAGATCGACACCGGACAGGATGCCCGTAATCCCGCGACAAGAAGAGTGGCAGCGCGGAGGTAGCAAAAAGAGACACCCTTCCACGACAGATGCACGCACCCAATCGCAGCCATGACGGGTGGTCGTAGACGTAGACGGCTTACCGTGGCCGACGGCAATTACAACCGGCCACGGCCACGACCACGACCTTCTGCGGCTGTCGCGCCGAGCTTTCTAGAAGTGGCCCTACCCCACGCCGAGGTACTTCCCCAGCTCGCCCACAAGCTTTTCGAAGCGCCGGATGGCGGCTTGCACGGGAGCCGGGCTCGACATGTCGACGCCGGCGAGCTTGAGTGATTCGATGGGGTAGCGCGACCCCCCGGAGCGCAGGAAGGTGAAGTAGTCTTCGCGCTCTTTGTAGCCGCCGCCGAGCACGCGGTCGGCCAGGGCGATGGCGGCAGAGATGCCGGTGGCGTACGTGTACACGTAGAAGGCGCGGTAGAAGTGCGGGATGCGTAGCCCTTCGAGATCGCTGACGGCCTCCAACTTGACGCCGGGGCCGAAGAAACATTCGAGCAGCTTGCGGTATTCCGCGCGCAGAACATCCACGGTCAGCGGCGTACCGGATTCCACCAGTGCGTGCGTCTTGGCCTCGAGCTCGGCGAACATCGTCTGGCGAAAGAGCGAGCCGATGATGGAGTCGACTTCTTTGTTGATGAGGTAGGCGCGGACCTCGTTCGAAGTGGCCTTCCCCGCAAGGTGGCGGCCGAGGAGCTGTTCGTTGAAGGTGCTGGCCACCTCGGCCTCGAACGTCGTGTAGTGCCAGTGCAGGAAGGCGTTGCTGCGCGCGCTGTAGTGCGAGTGCATCGAGTGTCCCGCCTCGTGCGCGAGCGTGAAGACGTCGTCGAGCAGGTCTTCCTTGAAGTTCATCAGGATGTACGGCTCGGCGCCGTAGCTGCCATAGGAAAAGGCGCCCGAGGCCTTGCCCTTGTTCTCGTAGCGATTGACCCAGCCGCCGCGCAAGCCTCGGCGAAGCTCGGTGCCGTATTCCTCGCCGAGGGGCGCGAGGGCTTCTTGCACCACCTCGACCGCCTGGTCGTAGGTGTGCCGCCAGGTCGCGGTGGGCACCAGCGGAACGCGGACATCGTAGTGGCAAAGGGTGTCGAGCTTCAGCGCCTTACGGCGGAGCTCGTAGTAGCGGTGTAGGGTGGGCAGTCCCCCGTGCACGGTCGCCACCAAATTGTCGTAGACCGACTCGGGCATGGCGTCGGGGAACAGGGCCATGGCCCGCGACGAAGCGTGGTTGCGTACCCTGGCCGCGTAGCGGTCGAGCTGCACCGATCCTTCGTAGAGCACGCCCAGCGTCGTCTTGTACTGGTCGTATTGCGCGTAGTAGCGCTCGTAGGCCACGCGGCGAAGCTCGCGATCCTGGCTTTGCTGGTAGCTCGAAAACGTCGAGTGGCTGAGCGGCTTTTTGCCATCCTTCGTCTCGATGGTTCCGAAATCGAAATCCACGTCGGTCAGCACGCTGAACGCGTTCGACGCCGTCTGGTTGGCCTCGATCTGCATGGCGAGCAGACGTTCTTCCTTCTCGCTGAGCACGTGGGGCTTGAAACGCAACAGCTTGCGTACCCAAATCGCGAACTCGGCCAGGGCCGGATGCGCCAGGTAACCAGCCATGCGCTCGTCGGGAAGGGCATGGATTTCAGGATCGAAGTAGCTCCAGGCGGTCTGCGCCTCGGCCTGGCTCATCATGAAGCGCGCGCTGCGGTCGCGCGAGGCCGACAACCCCTGGTCCTCCGATTCGCGCAGGGCCGCGTAGCAAGCCAGGCGTTCTTCGAGAAGGCCAAGGTCGCGCAAAAAAACCAGCGCCGCCGCAAGCGCTTCGGCCCCACTTCCGAGCGTGCCTTTGAAAGAAGGGATCTTGGCCACGAGCGCGCGGTAGCGTTCGAGATCCTTGTCCCAGGCCGCTTCGTCGGCGTAGAGCTTGGTCAGATCCCACTGGTCCGCGGCGGGAACGTCTTTGCGCGGGCGCAGCGTCGAGGAAAGATCTTGTGCGTTTGCAGGAAACGGGTGGCTGGGCATGGGAGAAGGTTTCCCGGCAAAACCCGCTTCGTCAACTATCGGAAGAAATTAACCACAGAGGACACAGAGAACACGGAGACAGTGGAGAGGGAAGGAGTTTGGACCTGTAAGAATCCGGCTACGAAGTCTTGGGATCGTCTCCCCGTAGCGCCTCGGCCTGGAAATGGGTGCGCAGGCTGCCAATGACGTCTTCCAGATCGCCATCCATGATCGCCGGCAGGTTATGTGTGGTGTAGCCGATACGGTGATCGGTCAGGCGATCCTGGGGGAAGTTGTAGGTGCGGATCTTCTCGGAACGGTCGCCGCTACCGATCTGGCTGCGCCGGGCATCACGCTCGGCTGTCTCCTGCTTCTCCAGCTCGATTTCGTACAGCTTCGAACGCAGGATCTTCATGGCCATGGCCTTGTTCTTGTGCTGGCTCTTCTCCTGCTGGCAGTGAACGTAGAGGCCGGTGGGAATGTGGTGGATACGCACGGCGGAATCGGTGGTGTTCACCGACTGCCCGCCCGGACCGCCCGAGCGCATGACCTCGATCTTGAGGTCTTTGGGGTCGATGTTGATGTCCACGTCCTCGAGCTCGGGCATGATGGCCACCGTCGCCGTGGACGTGTGAATGCGGCCCTGGGCCTCGGTGGTGGGGACGCGCTGCACGCGGTGCACGCCCGATTCGTACTTGAGGTGTGCATAGGCGCCCTTGCCTTCGACCGCCGCCACGACTTCCTTGAGCCCGCCCGCCGACGCGCTGGACATGGACAAGATCTCGACCTTCCAGCGCCGGCGCTCCGCGAAGCGCGTGTACATGCGAAACAGGTCGGAGGCGAAAAGCGCGGCCTCCTCGCCGCCGGTGCCGCCGCGAATCTCGAGCAGGATGTTCTTGTCGTCGTTGGGATCCTTGGGCAGTAGCAGAAACTTCAGCCGCTCTTCCAGTCGTAGTTGTTCGGCGGAAAGCTCGGTTTCCTCTTGCCGCGCCAGATCCCGCATCTCGGGATCCTTTTGCATTTCGCGCGCTTCCTCGATACGCGCCATGGTTTGCCGGTGGGTGCGCAGGGTGTCGACCAGCTCGCGGATGTCCGCGTGCTCCTTGGCCAGCTTCTGCATGACCGGCGGGCGCGCGAGGATCTCCGGGTCCGAGAGCTTGGCGGATAGCTCCTCGGAACGGCTCTCTACAGCGGCAAGCTTGCCGAGCAGCAGATCGTCGAGCATGGAAAGACCAGGCGCGCAGGCACTGCCGCGCTGCCGATTCCTCTACGTCTCGGTCGGCGGGGTGGTGGGACGGCCGTACTTCTTGTTGAAGCGCTCGATGCGACCGCCGGTGTCCAAGAATTTCTGCTTGCCCGTGTAGAACGGGTGGCAGTTCGAGCAGATGTCCACCATGAACGACGTGCGTGTCGAGTAGGTCTCGACCTTGTGCCCGCAGGCACAAGAGATCGTGGCGGGCTTGTAGGCTGGATGAATCCCCTTCTTGGGCATGACGCGAAACCTCGTGTGAAGGGGGGATTTATAATCGGCCTTGGGCCGAAGGGCAAGCGGCAGTGCGCGAATTCTTGATTTGGATGCGCTTGATGCACGAGGTGCCGCGTCTCAACCCGCGCGCCGCCGTCTCTTATTGTATAGTGCGGCGCCAATGGCCGACCAATCCAATTCGAATAGCGGAATTCGCCGCTCGGCCGTGTACAGCTATCTGCGCCCCCTGCTCGACGGGCGGCGCGTACTCGAGGTCGGCTGTGGCACGGGCGAGGCCACCTCGCACCTGATCCGTTTGGGCGCCAGGAGCGCCGTCGGCGCGGGCAGCGCGCGCGAGGTCGCCGAGGCACGCGCGCGCCAGCACGTGGGCGCCTTGGGCTTCGTGACCATGGCCGCTGGCGCGATCGACTCGGCCGGGGTCTTCGACCTGGTGCTCGTGCCCGATGCCGGGGACATCCTGCGTGGACACGGCCCGATCCAGCTTTCTGCGCTGCTGGCCCTGCTCGCTCCCGGCGGGCGCCTGGCGTGCATCGTCGCCAACGGCGATCGCGGGGAGGGCCTTGCCTACTACGACGTGGTCGACGCCTTGACTCCGCACTTTACCAAGGTGCGCATGTTCGGCCAAACTCCGTTCCTGGCCTATGGCATCGCGGAATTCGACGAGGCCGCAGTGGATCTGCGTGTCGACGCCGATCTCGCCGAGCGCGAAACCGAAGAGCCGACCCACTACATCGCCCTGGCGGGTCCCGATGAGCCCATAGGCCTGGGCTACGCCCTGGTGCAAATTCCTGCCGGCGATTGGGATGGCCGCACGCAGACCGAGCGCCCAGCCGCCGGCACGGGCATCAAGGCGCCCGACACGGCCCTGGGCGAGCTTCGCCAGAAGCTCACGGAAAGCGAAGGCAAGACCGAGGGTCTCTTGCGCGTCTCGCGCGCCCAGAGCGAGGAAATCGAGGAGCTGCGTGCGCGCTTGCGCCGCACCGCCGAGGCACGCGCGGAGCTCGACGAGGAGGTGCGCCGCTTGCGCCGGTCGCTCATGGAGGCTGACGAATCGGTGGTCAGCCTCACGCGCAAGACCACCGAGGAATTGACCGCGCTGGCCCAGCGTCTGACGGCGGGGTTGCGCGCCGACGAGCCGGCGCCCAGCCCGGTGGTCGGCGAGGAGCTGCAGCGGCGCGAGAAACAGCTTGCGGAGCGCGAGTCGGCCCTATCGGAGCGCGACGACCGCATCGCCGCCCTGGAAGCCGCCAAGCAAGAAGCGGTGTGGCGCGCCGATACCGCCGACGACGAGCTGGGTCGCTCGCGCGCCGAGCTGGCCAGCCTGCGCGGCGAACGCGATCGCGCGCTGGCGCGGGCACACGCCGATGCCGACCTGCAGGCAACGCTGCGTGCACAAGAGGCGACCATCGAGGACTTCCGTCGGGCCGCGGCCGCGCACCTGGAAGAGGTGAATCGGCTGCGCGATGCCGCCAACGAGCAAGCCAGCCTGGTGACCGAGCTGGAGGAAGCCTTGGCCGAGAGCGAAAAACAACTGGCCAGCCACGTCGCCGAAATCGCTCGCTTGCAGAGGGCGCTGTCCGAAATCGAAGACGCCGATCGCGTACGCCGTTCCCGCCTGGCCGAGCTGGAAGGTTTGATGTTGCGCGCGGAGCACGACTCCGCCAAACAGAGCGAATCGCGAAAGCGGGATTTGGCCGAGCTCGAGGGTGTGCGCGCCCGCGCGGCCGCAAGCCAAGGCGAGCTCGAAAGCCTGCGCACGCGTTTGGGCCAGGCAGAGGAGGCCCTGACGGTGGCCACGACGGCCGCGCCTGGCGCCGATGCCGGGCGAACGGCCGAGCTGGAAGCGCGGGTACGCGACGGCGAGGAGCGCGAACGCCGCCTGGCCGAGCTGGAAGCGCGCGTGCGCGAGAACGAGAATCGCGAACGTCGTCTGGCCGAGCTGCGCGCGGAAGCCCCGGATCCCGAGGAAGTCTACGAGCGACTCTTCGACCTCGAAACGCAATACCAGGCCGCGACCATGGCGGCGGCGCGTGTGCCGGCCCTGGAAGCCAAATTGGCCGAGCTGGAAGCGCGGCGCACACAGTAGCCACTGGACACACACGAATACACCCGCCCGGCGGGATCTTGCCCCCGGCCATTCCTCTCGGCATAGTATGAAATCTCGCCGCGAGAAAGCCAGTGCCGAGACCGTGGGCGGTGCTATCTTCCCTACCGACACATGCGTGGTCCGGCTGATCTCTTGCTGTTCGCACATCTCCTCGCGAGGACGGACGACAAGCTGGAAGTGGAACACCTGGCCCTGCTGCTGGCGGAGCCGGAGCACCCCGGGCTCGACATCCAGTCCTACCTCAACAAGCTGAACGTGATGGGCGAGCTGGCGCGCATCAAGCTTCGGGGCTATCGCGGCTCGGCACCTGCCGATCGCATCGTTCCCATTCTGCGCTTGTTGTTCGGTGAGCTCGGGTATCGCGGCAACGTCGTGGATTTTTACGATCCGCAGAACAGCTTTCTCAACCACGTCATCGATCGCCGCACGGGCAACCCGCTTTCGCTGGCGGTGGTCCTGCTGGCGGTGTGCCGACGCGCCGGGGTGGCCGCCGAGGGCGTGTCGTTTCCCGGCCATTTTCTCGTGCGCGCGGCCAAGGCCTCGGGCGAAATGGCCACCATCGATCCCTTCGACGGCCGCATGATCTCGCCTTCGGTCTTGCGCTCGATCTACGAATCGGCCACCGGGGATCCCGGCGACATCGACGAGCAGTTCCTCGCGCCAGCCTCGCATCGCCAGATCGTCCTGCGCATGCTCAACAACCTGCGCGCCATCTACGAGCTGCGCGGCGACCAAGACCGACTGCGCTTCGTCCTCGAACGCATGACCCTGCTCAATCCGTCCGAGGAAGTGCAGCGCCGTCTGGATTCCGTGGTCCAAGCCGTGGCCCTGGCCCCTCGCCTCAGCATCAACTAGCGGCTGGGCGCAGGCCATCTCGCCAAAAGTGGAGAACCACGTGGCCAGCGGCGAAAGAAGCTAACCACAGAGGCACGGAGAGCACAGAGGGCACAAAAGCAGAAGGGTTCGGATCCAAGATCCGGAAAACCCCATTCTTTTTCATCCGTCTCCGTGCTCTCTGCGTCTCTGTGGTGAATATCCGTATCCGTTTCGCGGTTGGGGAAATCACCGCTAGAATCGCGGTGCCCCATGCGCACAGTCCTTGCATTCGTCGTGCTCGCGGTTTGCGGTCCAGCGTTTGCCGCCGACACCGACCCGGCAGCCGAGGCTCGGCCAGGGGACACGACCGATGCGGAGGTACTGCCGGAATTTCCGCCCGATCCGACCTTCGCGCCCAGCTACGTCCTGGAAAGCATCGAGGTGCGCGGCAACCGCAAGACCAAGACCGCGCTCATCCTGCGCGAGGTCGGCCTGCACAACGGCGACGTGGTCAGCGCCAACGACGCACGCGTGGGCCTGGCCCGGCTCCGCCTGCTCGCGCTCGGTTTCTTTCTCGACGTACACCTGTCCTTGGTCAAGGGCGCGGAGCGCGGCCACGCCAGTCTGGTGGTCGAGGTCGAGGAGCGCGGAACCATCATCCTCGACGCCCTCTACCTCGGCACGAGCCAGGCCACCACCCTGTGGGGCGGACTGGCAGTCACCGAACGCAACCTGCTCGGCCGCGGGCTCGCGCTCGGGGGCGGTTTCGTCGGCTCCACGCGCCCGCAGGTCGCCCATGCCGAACCGGGCGTCGCCGGGGCGCTGCATGTGGCTGGGCCGCCAGCGTTCTTTTCCGGCCGCCTGGCCCTGCAAGCCAGCTTCAATGCCTCGCGCGGCAGCGAGTTCTTTCGCACCCAAGGCGACAGCGGCAGCTCCGACCCCGCGAGCTTCGTGGCCGCCAACGTGCGCCGCCTGGGTGGCACATTCGGCGCGGGCCGGACCCTCACGCGCACCTTGTTTCTGAGCGGGGAGGCGCGCTTCGAGTCCATTCGCGCCGACTTGCCGAGCGAACGCACCCAAACCTCGCCCGATGGACTGGCCGCGCCGATTCCGTTCGACATCCGCGACGGGGATAGCCACCTGGGCTCGCTCAGCCTAAACCTCGACATCGACTCGCGCACCGATCCGGTCCTGCCCAGGGGCGGCCACCACATCTCGTTTTCCGTCGAGGCGACCACCACCAAGCTCGCGTCGAGCTACGGCTTCGTCAAGGGCGTGATCCAGGCCTCCAACTATTTTCCCCTGCGCTGGGGACACGTCATCGGCATCCACGGCTATCTCGGCGGCATCTGGGGCGATGCCCCCTACTTCGACCGCTTTTTCATCGGCGATCTCAATCAACTCCTGCCGCCACGCGCCCTCGGCCTCAATTTCTCGACCCAGCCATCGCACGATTTTCTCGGCACCGGTATCGCGGCCCACCGTTACGACAATCTCGCCGGCCGCGCCCTGGTCGAGTACGCCATTCCCATCTGGAGCCGCCACGGTCTGCTCTACCGGGGCGATGCCTTCGCGGCCTTCGGCGTGCTCGCGGTTTCGAACCCGGACGATCTGAGGCATGGGGATATTCCCCTGTCGCGCGCCATCGCCAGCGATCTCACCGCCGACCTTGGCATCCGCCTCGACACCACCATCGGCATCTTCACGCTTTCCGTGGCCAACGCCATCGGTCGGATCCCGTTCTGATGACCTGGCCAGCGCGCATTCTCGGTTTGGGTTTCTTCGCGCTGATCGGCGCGGGGACCGTGCGTGCCGAGCCCACGGTGGTGCGCACCGTTGGAATCGCGCGCAAGGCGGACAAGCTGGTGGTCAGCGTCGGGTTGCAAGATCTCTTCGGCCCGCACGACATCGAGCGCCTGCTCTCCGGATTTTCCACCCGCGTGCTCATCCGCGTGGCGCTCCTGCGCGAGGGCCGCGACGAGCCGGTGGCACAGGGCACACGCCTGGCGGAGATCGTCTACGATCTGTGGGACGAGAAGCTGCGCGTACGCATCTCGACCGGCAAACCCGGCGTGGCGGAAACCCAGGTCGTGGCCACGCCCAAGGCGGCCGTGGAGGTGGCCACCTCGCTGGTTGCGTTTCCGCTGATCGAGATGGGCCGGCTCGAGGCAAGGGCGACCTACCACCTCAGCTTGCGCGCGGATCTCAATCCCATCTCGGAGGAATTGGTCAGCAACGTGCGCCGCTGGCTATCGCACCCGAGCGGACGCGGTGGATCCGGATCGGGCGACAGCTTCTTCGGCTCCTTCGTCAGCGTTTTCGTCAATCCGCGCGTCGAGGATAGCGAACGCCTGCTGCAGGTCGTGTCGCAATCCTTCGTCCCGCCCGAGGAGCCCAAGCCATGAGATGGCCGGGCCGCTTCGCGCTCAAGATGCTGGCCGAGATGCTTCTGGTGGCGCTGCTGTCGGCGCTGCTGTCGGCCTACGCGTTCTATTTCGTCGTGCACCGCTTCGCAGATTTCTCCATCGCGCAGTCGGGGCGGGTCGCCATGGCTTCGCAACGAGCGGCGGAGGTTTTTCGCTCCTACTTCGCCGACCGCAAGGAGGAATTCCGGCGCCGGTCCCACCTCATCGCCACCGCCGGCGTGACCGACATGGCCAGCCTGGCGGCGACAGAGGGCCTGCTGCGTGCCCGCCTGCTTGACGGCGACGACGAGATCGACGGTTGGGAAGCCGACGCCACGACCTTGGCCCACTCGCGCGAGGCTCCGCCCATCGTCGTGGCCATCCCCGCGAAGAACAGCAACGAGGGCACGCGGGTGCTGGAGCTGACGTTTGGAATTCCCCTCGACATGTACGAGAACTTCCTGTCCCTGCGCGACGCCATCGACAAAGAGCAGCAGCTCGATCGCGTGTATGATCTCATCATTCCGCGCTTCTTGCGCCAGTACATCTTGATGGTGCTGGTCATGCTGGCCGCGGCGCCGCTCATCGGTTGGCTGTTCGCCCGCCAGGTCACGCGCCGGGTGGCGCGCTTGCACGATGCCGCCCGCCGTGTGGGCGCCGGCGATCTTCAAGTGCGCGTCGCACCCAAGGGCAAGGACGAGCTGGCGGAGCTCGGCCGCGCCTTCGATGGCATGGTGGCCGAGCTCGGCCAGGCCCGTTCGCGCCTCGAGTATTTGCAGAAAGTGTCGGCCTGGCAGGAAGTCGCGCGGCGATTGGCCCACGAGATCAAGAACCCGCTCACGCCGATTCAGCTGGCCGTGCAAGAGCTCGCCAGCAAGTACCGGGGCGAGGATGCCGGGTACCGCCGGTTGCTCGACACCGCAAGCGAGATCTTGCGCGAGGAGATCACCGGGCTGCGCCGCCTGGTCGACGATTTCTCGGCCTTCGCCAAGCTGCCCAAGGTCGAGCCGGCGGCCATCGATCTCAACCTGCTCTTGGCGGAGATCCTGCGCTCGCAGCCCGAGTGGCAAACCATCGTACGCGTGGTCCCCAACCCTGCCCCGGTGTACGCCATGTGCGACCGCACGCTGTTTCGTCGGGTGATGGCCAATTTGGTCGAGAACGCGATGCAAGCCGCGCAGGGCGCGGGCCGAACGCCCGAGATCCGCATTGGGGCCGAGCCACGCGGTGAGCGCGCCGCCATCGTCGTCGACGACAACGGCTCAGGCGTCCCCGAGACCCATCGCCAGCGCATCTTCGACCCTTACGTGACCCACCGCGAAGGCGGCACCGGGTTGGGCCTGGCCATCGTGCGCAAGATCGTCATCGACCACGGCGGCGATGTCACCGTTGGCCAATCGCCCCTGGGTGGCGCCCGCTTCACCGTGGAGCTACCCTCTGGCGGGGCAACCGCAAAACAGGAGGTCCCCAGTTCTATTTAGGACTACGGCATCCGCAATTCTTCCACGTTGCCCTTGAGACAGGCAGCCTTGCGTACTATATTTCGCCGACTTCGCGCGCCAGTGGCGTTGTCGACCATGGGAATCAGCAGCTCGAAAATTCCGACTCGAATGGGCATCATTTTGGTGTCGCTGCTCTTCGGCTTGGTACCGCCGCTCGCCACGCCCGCGCGGGCAGAGGAGCCCGCGGCCCCGGCCGCCGCCGCAGAAACATCTCCGTCGAACGACGAGTGCCTGGGCTGCCACAGCAACGAAGCTCGATCGCAGCAAGGGACGCGCCATTCCGCCCATCGGTGAAACCTTCGCCCAGTCGGTTCACGGCCAGATCAACCTGGCCTGCGTGGATTGCCACGTCGATCTGCAAGGCAAGGATCTTCCCCACCCCGACAAGCTGGCCAAACCCGTTTGTTCGGCATGCCACGAAGATGCGGTCAAGGCCTACGACGAGAGCGTTCACGCGAGCTCGCGGCGAAAGTCCGGCGACAGCCTTGCCGCGTGGTGCAGCGATTGCCACGGGATGCATGACATTCGCAGCGCGAAGGATCCGCTGTCCAAGACCTACCACTTCAACCTGGCCGCCACGTGCAGCCGCTGCCACGCCAACGCGTCCGTCATCGCCAAGGCCCACATCGAGGCGGGCAATGTCCCTGCCCTTTTCCAGGACAGCATTCACGGCCGGGCCTTGAACAAGATGGGGCTCGTGGTGGCACCCAACTGTGCCACCTGCCACGGCCACCACGACATCCGTCGCGCCTCGGACGACAAGAGCCGGGTCAACCGCTACAACATTCCCAAGACCTGCGGCTCTTGCCATGAAGGCATCCTCGCCGTCTACCAAACCAGCGTGCACGCGAAAGCCCTGCGCGAAGGCAACCCGCGCGCCGCGGAGTGTGCCGACTGCCATACCGCGCACGACATCCAAGAGGTCAACCCGACCTGGAAGGTTGGGCTGGTCAAGGAGTGCGGCACCTGCCACAAAGAGTCGATCCGGACCTTCCGCGACACCTTCCACGGCAAGGTCACGACCCTCGGCTTCACCCGCGCCGCCACCTGCGCGGACTGCCACGGCAGCCACGCGATCCTGCCTCCGACCGATCCCCGATCGACGGTTTCCGACGCCCGCCGCGTAACGACCTGCCGCAAGTGCCATGCCGGCGCCAGCGAGAAGTTCTCGCGCTACGATCCCCACGCCGACGCGCACAACCGCCAACGCGACCCGGCGCTGTACTTCATCACCCTGGCGATGAAGCTGCTGCTCATCAGCGTCTTCGCCTTCTTCGGGCTTCATACCATCTTGTGGCTGGGACGCTCGCTCGTGCTGGTTCGCAAGCTGCAAGCCGAGGGAAAAATCGATGACGACAAGTGATCCAGGCCCGGCGGGCGCGTCCCCGCCGTCGCCGGCCCCTCCGGCGCCCGCGAGCGCGGGGTTCGTCCTGCGCTTCCACCGCTACGATCGCCTGCTGCACGTTTTTTTGATGGCCAGCTTCCTGACCCTGGCGCTGACGGGCATGCCCCTGCTCTTTCCGCAAGCACCCTGGGCGACGACCTTGGCCAACCTTTTTGGCGGCTACCGCATAACCGGCGTCCTCCATCGCATCGCCGCCGTCGTTCTGATGTCGGTCTTCACGACCCATCTCGTCCGACTTGCGCACCGCCTGTTCGTGCGCAAGGACTACGGCATGCTGTGGGGCCCGCGCTCCCTCGTGCCTCAGCCCATCGATCTGATTCAGCTCCTGCAGCACTTCCGCTGGTTCGTCGGCCTCGGGCCGCGCCCGCGTTTCGATCGCTACTCGTACTGGGAGAAGTTCGACTACTGGGCCGTCTTCTGGGGCATGGGGATCATCGGAACCTCGGGTCTCATGCTGTGGTTCCCGGCTTTCTTCGCGCGCTTCGTGCCCGGCTGGATCTTCAACATCGCGCTCGTCGTCCACGGCGAAGAGGCGCTCATGGCCATGGTCTTCATCTTCACCGTGCACTTCTTCAACGGCCACCTACGCCCCGACAAATTCCCCATGGACTTGGTCATCTTCACCGGCCGCGTCTCGGTGGAAGAGCTCAAGCACGAGCGTCCCGCCGAATACGATCGCCTGGTAACCGAGGACGCCTTGGCGAAGGTCATGACCAGCCCTCCCTCGCACCGTCTCACGACCGTGGGTCGCATCATCGGCACCACCGCCGTGTGCATCGGACTGACCGTCGCCGTGTTGGCCATCTACGCCCTGCTGCACTGATCTACTTCGACGACTCTTCGGACTTGCCGGGCTTGTCGGCGTCGGCCTTGGCCTGCTTCTTCTCACCTTCTTTACCGGCGAAGTAGGCTTCGCCCGGGCGCCATGTGGGCACCACGACGAAGAGTAGTCCCCGGCCCGCGCGCTTCACGCCGGACACCATGAGCCGGCCAAGGTGTTGGAAAACCAGGGCGAAGCCGATGAACGGCATGAACATCACGAAGAGGCCGCCCAGCACGGGCGCCAGCAGCACGACGGCCAGAACGGGAACGCGCCGGTAGCGCTGTCCGTCAGCACCGGGGAGTACCCCTTCTTTGCCGCTTACCGTGATGAGGTCCAGCTTGTCCCGGCCCAAGTAGAAACCACCTTTGACCATTGTTCCTGCAGTCAGCATGACGAGCTCCTTTCCAGTCCTTGAATTCCGTTATTGCGTCCTGAATACAGGCTAAGCCCAGAAGAGGGATTCTCCAATGCGGGAGATCCCCGGTTTTCCTGGGGAAAAGTCCGGAGGCGACTAGGGAAAACACCCGAGACCCGGCGCGCAGCAGCCCCAATCGTGACAAAAGGGACGATAGACATCCCTTTTTGACCCGAACCACGGGTCGGGGTGCAAATAAGACTACCGTAGCGACGACAAGACGGGATAATTTCCACCAGCTTCTGCGGCGAACAGACGATGAACGGAATGGTTTCGATGCGGTCAACCAAGCCAACCTTCGCCCTGGGTGTCGTTCTAGTCTCGCTGTCCTGGGTCCTGCCCGCGTTCGCCCAAGGCGCGGCGGCCGACGAGATCGAGGAATGCCTTTCCTGCCACGGCAACGAAGACCTGAGCATGACCCTGGAGAGCGGCGAGGACGCGCCCCTTTACATGAAGCGCGAGCTTCTCGAAGGCTCGGTGCACAAGAATCTGCGTTGCACGGACTGCCACGCCGGCCTCGACCAGGTGCCGCACCCCGAGCGCCGCTACAAGAACCTGGCGCAGTTCCGCGCGAGCTTCGGCGAGGCCTGCAAAAACTGCCATTTCGAGAACTACACCAAGACCTTGGATAGCGTTCACTACCAATTGCAAGCGCGCGGCGATGTCTTTGCCCCGACCTGCGTGAAGTGCCACGGCTCGCACGATATCGCCAATCCCGCCCAACCCCGTTCGCGCATCTCGCAGACCTGCGCCACCTGCCATTTGCCCATCTCGGAGGCCTACGCCAAGAGCGTGCACGGCCGCGCGCTGATCGAGGAGCAGAACCAGGATGTCCCGGTCTGCACCGACTGCCATCGTTCGCACGACATCGCCGGCCCCGAAGACCGCGCCTGGCTCATGAACACACCCAGCCTATGCGGCAAGTGCCACGCCGACAAGAAGCTGATGGGCAAGTACGGCCTGTCCACGGCCGTGTTGTCGACCTATCTATCGGACTTTCACGGCACCACCGCGGCCTTCGGCGCCAAGGGACGAAAGACGGACAACGCGCCCGTGGTCGCGCTGTGCGTGGATTGCCACGGCATTCACGACATCGGCAAGGTCACTGGGAAAAGCGCCCCCGCCTTCCGCGCCAACCTGGTCAAGACCTGCCAGAAGTGCCACCCGGGCGCCTCCGCCAACTTCCCGGCCGCGTGGCTCTCGCACTACGAGCCGTCGCTCAAGCGCGCGCCGCTCGTATACATGGTCAAGCTCTTCTACAAGATCATCATCCCCTTCATCGTGGGAGGGCTCCTGCTGCAAATTCTCCTGCATCTCTGGCGAACGGTGGTGAATCGATGAGTCGCAACCACAACGACGAGGTCGTCCGCTTCGGGCTGCGCGATCGCATCGAGCACCTGCTCGTCATGGTCCTCTTCTTCGCCCTGGCCCTGACCGGCCTGCCGCAGAAATTCCACGACGCCGCGCTCTCCAAGACCATCGTCAATGTTCTGGGCGGGATCGCGCAAGTGCGCTACCTGCACCGCGCGTGTGGTGTGCTCTTCGCGGTCATGACCCTGCTCCACTTGGTCAGCGTGCTCGCCGCGATCATCGCGGGCCGGTCGTCCCTATCCATGGTTCCCGGGATCAAGGATTTCCGCGACGTGGTGACGACCCTGCGCTACTACCTGCGCATCTCCAATGTGCGCGCGCAGTTCGATCGCTTCGACTACAAGGAGAAATTCGAATACTGGGGCATCCTATTCGGCGGCCTCATCATGATCACCACGGGCTTCGCCTTGCTTTTTCCCATCGAGGCCACGCGCTTTCTTCCCGGACAAGTCATCCCCGCGGCCAAGGTCGCGCACGGCAACGAGGGCCTGATGGCCTTCCTGGTGGTCATTCTCTGGCACATCTACAACGTGATCTTCGCGCCCGAGGTCTTCCCCGGCAGCAAGACCATCTTCACCGGCAAAATCCCGCGCGAGCGCATGCGCCACGAGCACCCGCTCGAGTATGCGCGCATGTTCCCGGAAGAGGCCGACGAGGTGCTCGGCCACCACGAAGACAACCCCACGCGAAAAGACGCGGCGGGGCCAGCGCAGAAAAAGGATGGGTAACCGGGCCGCCGAGTGCATCCTCCACGGCATCGTGGCTGCCATCGTGGTCATGGTGCTCCTGCGCGCTCAGCGCATCCGCGCCCCCGATACCCGCCTTCGCTTCTGGTTGCTCGCCGCCGGCCTACCGCTGACCGCGACCCCGCTTTACTGGTGGCTGGCGCCTTGGCGCCAGGGCGAGCACTTTCGCGATGACTGGTCGCTCTTTTCGGCGAGCCACCTTTCGCCCTTGGCCTTCCATGGCGTGGCCCTGTCGAGCGCCGTCTGGCTTTTGTTGGCGCTGGCCGGAGCCGCGCTCTTTCTGCGCGACGCGATCCCTTTTGCTTTGGATCTGGTCCACGGTCGAGTGGCAAGGCACGCGTTAAGCGAGGCCCCAGTATCTGTGATCGGCGCCGCGAATCGGGCCGCGGCGGCCCTGGGCATCGCCGTCCCCAGGCTGACGGTGCTGCCTTCGCAGCACCCCATCCTGATGTGCCGTGGCCTGTGTCGCCCGGTCATCGTCGTATCCATCGGACTGGGCCAAATGCTCGCCCCCGAGGAGCTCGAGGCGGGCATGGCGCACGAGATGGCGCACGCGAAGCACCGCGATCCTGTTCTTGGCTGGGGCCTCATGGCGATGCGAGGGCTTTGCTTCTTCAATCCGGCGGTGCAACTGGCCGCGCGCGCCGCCGCCCTGGAGATCGAGCGCAGGGCCGACCAAGCCGCGGCTCGCATCGCGGCCAGCCCGGACGCCGTCGTGCAAAGCCTGCGCAAATTGTCCGGTATGGACGGGGCTCGACCATTCCCACTCGAGGCGCGCACCTGGCAGGGTTTCCGTCTGGCGGCCATCGAGGCGCGCTGCCAGGCGCTGCTCCATGAAGAGCGAGTACCCAGCGACGCGCAGCCGGCGTGGATCCTTCCCGCCACGGCGATCGGTCTCGGTGTCATACTCTTTCTGACCGTCGCGTGAGCTCCCATGGCGCCTCGTCTTCCCCAGATTCCATCGTCCAAGAGAACGGCGCGCGCAGCCTTGACGACCCTGGCGGTGCTCGCGGGGATGGCGCTTGTCCTGCGCACCGGGGACGCGGTGTCGGGATGGATCGCCGGCGTACCGCGCGGAGTGCATCTGTGCGCGAGCCTGCAGGAGGCCGAAACACGCACGGGCCTGCACACGGGCGACGTCCGCCGCATTCTCGGCAGCTACCGAGTCGCCGCGAACGGCATCCGCGCGACGGCAAGACCCGTCCCGGCGCTCGCCATCGCCATGCACGGTGGCGAAGGCGGGAACGACCTCACGCTCTTCCGAAGCCGGGGCACCATTCCGGCCACCCTGCGCCTGCCCCTGCCTTCCTTTCATGAAATCACGGTTCCCATCGCGCGTGGCCACACGGGCTCGCTCAGGGCCGAAAAGCAATCCGACGGCTCGGTCTGGCAGGACCTGGAGTGGTCCGATGGCACGGGAGGGAGCGCCCTGCGTTTTGACGGCCGCACGGTGGAATTGCTTCGCGTGGCGCGACTTCTCGTGGAGGATCCATGAGGCCGAGAAGAGAGCGCGCCTATAGCATTCGCCGCCGCGTGGCCCTGTTGGTGGGCGTGGGCGCGCTTGCCCCCACGCTGCTTGCGCTGTGGACCCTGCACTCGGCCTTCAACGATGTCTCCGGAGACCTCTTGACGGAGTATCAGTTCTTGGCCCGCAGCCTGGCCCTGCACTTCGACGACGAGCTTCGCGATCACCTGGCCAGTCTCTCGGTGGCGACCGGGAACCCCGAGGATTGGCAGACCGGCAATGCCCAACGCTCGTTGCATGCCGCCCTGCTGCGCTCGCCCGTGCTCGATGCCATCGTAATCGTCGGCAAGGAGCCGGACGGTGGCAAGAAGGTGCTCTGGCAGGAGTTGCGCCATCCAGGGTTGGCCAGCACGCCCCTGCTGGCCCTGCCCGAGATGGACGCGGCCCTCGGTTTCGGCCGCCAAAGCGTCGCGCACCTTCTCGAGCCACAGCGAAGCCGGCTGGTGTTCCTCGTGCCCGTGCGCGACTGGAATGGACAGGTGACGAGCGTGGTGTGCGCCGTGGCCAATCCCGCCTCGCCCACGTGGCTGGCCATGCTCAGGCAGGGCGCAATCGGGAGCGGCAGCGCAAGTCTCGTGGACGACAAGGGGCGCACGGTGACCAGCGCGGGTCTCGCCCCGGCCGTGCCGCCGGGCAATGACGACCTCACTGCCACGGGTGCCTTGTCCGTCGTGCCCTGGCGGATCGTCTTGCGCCAGGTTCGCAACGAGGCGCTGGGGCCTTTCGTGGTTCAGCGCAGCCGCATCCTGGTCCTGTCGCCGCTCTTGCTGGTGCTTGCCCTACTCTTCTCGTGGGGTGCCACCCACAGCGTGACCGAGCCGCTCAAGGCCCTCAACGTGGCCGCGGGACGCATCGCCGAGGGCAACCTGGAAACCGCCGTGCCCGCGCAGGCGGACGACGAGGTCGGACAGCTCGGCCGATCGCTGGAGGCGATGCGCGTGGCGCTCAAGAAGTCGCTCGACGACCTCACCGCAAGCCACGATGTCCTCGAACAGCGCGTGCAAGCACGCACGCAAGAGCTGCGGCAGCTCCTGACGAAGATCGTCTCGGTCCAGGAGGACGAGCGTCGGCGAATCGCGCGCGAGCTGCACGACGAGACCTGCCAGACCCTGGCCGCGCTCGGCATGAAGCTCGACGCCGCTCTCTCGGCGCCCACGCCGGAAATCGTGCGCGAACGCCTGACCGAAGCGCGGACCTTCGCGGGACGGACCTTGGCCGATATCCACGCCCTCATCTACGAGCTGCGCCCCTCGGTGCTCGACGACCTCGGCCTGTTTCCGGCCATTCGCTGGCTGGCCGAGCACAACCTCACCCCGGCGGGCATCGCGTACCGGTGCGAGGTGTCGCTGCCCGACCGCACCCTCAGCTCGGAGCGCGAGACCACCTTGTTCCGAGCCGTCCAGGAAGCCATCCGCAACGTGGCCCGCCACTCGGAAGCCACCCAAGTGCTCATCCAGGTCGAGGAGCAAAAGAACGATCTCCTGGTCGAGATCGAGGACGATGGCCATGGTTTCGATCCCGCGAGCGTGGCGAAACCCGGACCGTCGGGGCGAGGTCTCGGGCTGCTCGGCATGCGCGAGCGTCTGTCCATGGTGGGCGGGGTGGTGGAGGTGATCTCGTCCGCCGACGCCGGCACCCGCGTGATCCTGCGCGTCCCCTTCGAGGAGGAGAATCCCCATGGCTAAGATCCGCATTCTCATCGCCGACGATCACGCCCTGGTTCGCGAAGGGATCCGCGCCCTGCTCTCCCTGTGCGACGATCTCGAAGTCGTGGGCGAGGCCGCCGACGGCAGCGAAGCCATCGCGGCGGCGCAAAAGCTCGACCCGGACGTGGTCTTGATGGACATCAACATGCCCGGCCTGGGCGGCCTCGAAGCCACGCCCGCGATCCGGCGCAACAACCCGCGTGCGAAGATCCTGGTGCTGACCCAGTACGACGACCGCGAATACGTGACCCGCTTCCTCAAGAACGGCGCCTCGGGCTACGTGCTCAAGCGGGCGGCCGGCTCGGAGCTGGCCTCCGCGGTGCGCGCGGTCCACCGCGGCGGCCTGGTGCTCGACCCATCGCTGGCGCGCGAGGCCCTCATGCCCGCCACCCAACCTGCCGGCAGCGGCGAAGGGGAAGAGCGCTATCTCAGTCTCACCGACCGCGAAAAGCAGGTCTTGAAGCTCGTCGCCGAGGGCAATTCCAACAAGGAAGTGGCCCAGCTCCTCGGCATCAGCGTCAAGACCGCCATGTCCCACCGCGAACGGGTGATGCAGAAGCTCGACATCCACAACCGCACCGAGCTCGTGAAGTTCGCTCTCAAGCAAGGCGTGATCAAGTTGTGAGGACAGAGAACGCAGTGGCGGAGGAGAGCACAGAGAGAGCACAAACGACGACGGCCCGGCAGGCTTACGATCATCGCGCTCGTGCATGACCCCAAAAGCATCGTGGTTCGTGCGAGTCGGCCGTCTGTTCCATCAACTTGAACAGGTTGGCTCGTGCTCGACTCGCGCTGAGTGACGTCATGAGATGCTCCTCGGCCACTTGTACCATAAATGGTACGTCTTTGCCATGACCCGGCACGCCTGTATGACGCAACCTGGACTCGGCCTTCTGCCGAACGCGCGCGGGAGGAAGCACGCCCGGCAACCTCATCAGTAGGGGGAGAGATTGATGAGGCAGACGTTGAACGGTTGCTCGAACCCATTCATTCCGGGAACCAGAATCATGACTTGTTCGAGCGGAGTCTGGCCGTCATAGGCTTCCCAGGAGAAGTTGAACCAGCATTCCTTGTTGAAGGTCGACCAGGTGACTGTGCCGCTGCTCGAGCCGGAGATGTCCGCGCACCAGGTCTCGTCAGGCCAGCCCTTCGCGCCTTGGATCTGAATTCTGAGCGGCGAGCCCCCGGGATTGCTGAGCTCGTACTTGAGGCCAGTGCCGGTGACCGCCCAGGTTCCTGGCCCGCCTCCCGTGTCTCCGTCCGCGCTTTGATTGACATTGAAGCCGAGCAACCCGACGGCGCTGTCGACCCGAGCCAGCACCCCCTGAGCGCAAAACGGTAGCCCGGTAGCGGTCGCGAAATCGGAGGGGGAGATGTTGCTGTCGGTCTCTGTGGCGGCAGTCCAGGCGTAACCGTTCCACGGGCCGCAGTGGAGGTAGCCGGGATGTTCTGCGTCCATCGTGCAGCCGCTGCCCGGCGGGGAGCTACCAGTCACTCCGGATTCGCCGCTCGTCCCAGCGTTGCCGACAACGCCCGCAGTGCCTGCCACGCCACCCGTGCGAATTGCTCCGCCAGAGCCTTGCAGCCCGCCACCGCCGGCCCCACCCGTGCTGACCGACGGGGTCGTAGCGGGCACCTCGAGAGCGGTTTGGAAGGTACATCCGGTCGCAAGGAGCAGCCAGAGAGCCCAGCGGCGTTGAGCCAAGGCATCTGAAACATGGCGGAAGTCTAGGGGGGCGGCTGGCATGGTGGGCATGGTCTTTCGACTCCCTTCCGTTTCCCGGGATTCTACCGGATCGCGAGCCCTGGGTAGAGGGATTTGGAGGACTCTAGCACCCAGACGGCAAGACCGACGAACGGGTACTGACGCCGAGGCTACTTGCAGACGAACGTCGTGACCGTCTTGGCGGCGAGCGAAGCAGCGAGGGCACCTCCGCTCACCGTGACCGCGGTCCCGGCCTTGAGCTTGTCGCCGCTGACGTCACGTTCGGCGTACAGGCGGCTTCGCAAAGTCAAAACGCGTGGTGTTTCAAGAGGGTAAGGTACCGAACTAACGGCATCCAAAATGGCCCCCCCTCTGGAGGCCCCGGCAGGCGCTTACTCTCGCACTAGCGTCGGCGGTCGCGACGTCGCAGGGCGAACAAGCCAAACCTATCAGGCCGGCCCACAGACCGGGGCCGCTCCCGGGTTGATCCAGATGGCCGCGGCGCAGATCTCGCCTTCGAGGGCTTACTTCGGGAAGTGCTCGACATGCGTCTCTGCGGTTCGCCCAAAGTACACGACGCGTTTGCCCAGGAACGAGACCATATACCCCGCGCAACCTGCCGCCTTCACTTTCGCGCAGAAACCTGAGTAGGTGTACCCCGGCGCTTTGCTCTGTGCCTCTCGCACTGCCCGTTCGACGTCGGCCGCCTTGAGCTCCGCCGCCACCGAGCCCTCCGTCTTGGGCATGGCCAGCTGCACACTGGCGCCGCTGGGCAGAAAGTAGGTGAACGTGCCTCGTCGATAGTCTACGTCGTACCCTTCGAACCCGGCTGCGAGCAGTGTCCGCACAATGGTGGGGAAGTCCCGGGTTCCATCGAACGCGGCAGACAGGCAGCTCTGAGCGATCTCGACCAACTGTGTATCCATTTGTCCCTCCTTGCTTGGCCCGACCGGGCGTCACTTCGCGATCATGCCCAACCAGGATTGAAACCGGAAGATGGGAAGGTAGCAAGCCTCGTTTCCTAGGCAACTGCTATCGTTCGATGCCTCGCGACGCCCATGGCCCAGATCATCTGTCGAGGTACCACACGGGCCGTCCTTGCGCGCCGGCGCAGGCAAGCAAGCGCTCGCCCCGCTCCGGCCAGGTGGTCAGCCGCGTCTCGTAGAGCTTGCCGGTCTGCGCAGCCTCGAAGCGCAGCCAGGCGAGCGGCGCCCGGTGGCTGGCGCGCTGGCCCGCCGTCTCGAGTATCCCCGTGATGCTCGTGCGCTCCGCGGGCGTGAGATACAGCCAAACCACGGAATGGAAGACTACGGTCAGCCGGTCTTCGGGCAGATCCGTCAGCCGGGCCGCCAGATACTCGTCTGCGCCCGCCTTCTCCACCAGCACGGGCACCTTTCGCGCAACGGAGATGGCTGCCTCGAGCTGCGCCAAGCGCTGGACCTGGTCGGCCCACACGAACGACTTGAGGGTCAGCTCGCCCTCGCTCGAGGTCGCATCGAGCGGGGAGCGGTCGCACCCCTGGCGTTCGCTTACGGCCGCGGGGGCGGCGAAGGACGGCCACGACGGCAGGCCCTCGATCCGCAAAGGCGACGCCGGATCGCCGAAGCTGGCTCCGTCCACGGCCAGGTAAAAGAAGCGATCCCAACGGAGGTTGAGCCCGGCGCTGGCGCCAAGCTCGATGAGCCGCATGGGGAGGCCGAAAGTTCGGCACAGCTCGAGGAAGCCGGGCAGAAGGGCCGAGGCTCGGACGACCTCATTGGTTTGTACCGGCCGTTCCAGCAGGGCACGGAGGGTCAAGCAAGGGCCCTTGTCGGTCGTGTCCGACCTACTTGGGCGTCACCTTCATCACCGCTCCGGTTGCGACCATACCCTGTTGAATGTCACTCGACCAATAGACGCTCGTCGCATCGACCGCAATGCCAAAGGCTTCTCTCGGTCCCAAAGTGGTGTACGGTCCAGACGCGAGCATGACAGCCGTCCCTCCGCCCAGTGGAACCTTCATGACGGCGTCGTCCCCACTCGTAGCGACATTTTCCCCACTATTCGTCCAATAGGCGCTGGTCGAGTCTACCGCGAGACGGCGGGGGCCATCCTGGCCGGAAGCGAGGGTTACGGTGGTTCCGCCGTCAAGTGGCACCCTCATTACGGTGCCATTGCCCAGATTCGTCCAATAGACGTTGGCGGAATCGATCGCAATACCATAGGGATTATTCTGGCCCGCTGCCAGGGTGACAGCCGTGCCCCCGTCAAGTGGAACCTTCATCACGGTGCCGGGGAAGTCGGTGTATCCGCCGTTCGTCCAATAGACACTGGTCGCGTCAACGGCAATGCCATTGGGGTATTCCAGGCCGGATGCGAGTGTCGTGGGTGCATCTCCGCCTCCACCGAGAGGAACTTTCATTACCTTGAAATCGCCTTGATCAATCCAATAGACGCTGGTCGCATCGACCGCGATATCACCGGCGCCGTTCAGCCCGGAGGCAAGCGTCACAGGCGTGCCTCCGTCGAGTGGAAGTTTCATCACGGTGTCATTGGTGGTCCAATAGACATGGGTCGAATCGACCGCAATGCCCCAGGCACTACCGTCCACGGAAGCGAGCGTGACGGCCGTGCCGCCGCCCAGTGGAACCTTCATCACCGCGTCGATGATGGTCCCAGCCGGGCCGCCGCCCATATTCGTCCAATAGACATGGGTCGAATCGACCGCAATGCCGTAGGGGCTGCCGGAGGCGAGCTCGACACTTGTGCGGTCGATTGAGCTCGGCGATGAACGACCGCAGGCGGTGACCATGGTGAGGGCGGGAACAACAAACCATTTCGTGTTCAGGGACATGCTGGCAGCTCCTTTGTTCGACGAGCGTAGCACCGAGCGGTGGTCGAGCGACCGTGATGCCGTGGGGCAGGTCACACCGCACGAAGCGCTGGCAAGCATCACCGAATGTTCGTCCTGGCGCGCCGCCACATTGAGCCGGAAGGCGGACTCGCCTCCGCACCAGAGCCTCCCTGTCCAAGGATAGATCGCGACGCCGATGTCGCGATGGATGACAGGCCAGAGCAAAGCGAGCCGAATCTCTTCGCTTTATCGCGCGTTCTGCACGTGGTCTTCGGTACAAGTCCTGCAAGTGAGGCTGCCAATGAGTCACCGCCGATCGCATTTCTCCGTCTTCATCGCCGCGTTCTTTCTTGCAGCATCTTTGCCGTCCTTGGCTCGCGCTGACGCGGCAAGCTCTCGTGCAACGCTCGATCCCGCGCAATTGGACGCCTTTGCCGCGCTCGTCGGCGAATCGACGAGCACGGTCGCGTGGCGGATAGCCACCGACCCGAGCCTGGTGCCTCTGGCCGCAAAGGCGGCCGACGCACGCATGCAGCGCAAGCACACTGGCAAAGTGCTGACGATAGCCGGATTCACCATTTTTGGCCTGGGCACCGCGATTGGCTTCGAGATGATCGTGTCGAGCTTGGGCTCCTATAACTGCCCGAGCCCCGCGAACAACTGCGGTGCAGGCGGAAAGCACGCGGCCCGGGTTGGTCTTGCTGTCGCGTTGGTCTCGGAGGCTATCGGCCTCGCCATGGCCATCCCCGGCATCGTCAAGATGGCCAGCCAAAGCGAGGCAGAGACCGAGGCATCGGCCCGGTACCATCCCCTGGTAACGACAAATGACGGCAGCACCTCCTCGTCACCCTCATTATGGCCCACCCAATCGCTACAAGCCGGAATGCCCGAGACTCCGATGCACCCAACCGGGTTCTTGCTGCCGCTGCTTTCAGGAACGTTCTAGGCTTTGGTCCATTCCCACCCGGTGCAGGGTTGGTCGAGTAGGTTGTGCTGCCGCTGAGCTGAGTACCGGCCCGAACCGTGGGCATCATCCACGGATGTCTACTGGCACGAGTTGGGCAGCACGTTCATGGTGTCCGAGCCTTCGTTCGTGACCACGATGTCCAGCCTACCGTCACCGTTCAAGTCGCCCACCGTCACCGAGTCCGGACCGCCGTCACAGGGTAGACATATGGATGCGGCGGCAAAGTCCACGTTTGTCGCGAACGTCCCGTCTCCTTTGCCAAGAAATAGGCTCACCGTGCCGGTGTGGTTCGCCGTCACCAGATCCATCTTGCCGTCGCCATTCAAGTCGCCCACCGCCACTGATTTCGGAGTCAGGTCAGGCAGGGTTGGGTAACCGTCCTTGGCGGTGAAGGTGCCGTCACCATTTCCAAGCAGAATGCCAAGGGCGTCGGCGGAAGCCGTTGTTCGTTGTCAGGATGTCCAGGTCGCCATCGCTGTCCAAGTCGCCGAGCACGACCGAAGTCGGGAGAGTTCGGAGTCGGATAGTCCGTGTTTGTGGCAAAGGTTCCATCGCCCTTGCCCAGCAGCACGCTCACGCTTTGGGATTCGTAGCTCGCTGCAAGGATGTCCAGTTGGCCATCGTCGTTCACGTCCCCCAGCACCAACGCGCTTGGGGTGCCGCCGGTTGGGTAGTCCCTGCTCGCGGCGAAGGTTCCGTCGCCCTTGCCCAGCAGCACGCGCATGACCTTCGAATCAGGGATGGCAACGACGAGGTCGAGCTTCCGATCGCCGTTCACGTCACCCAGCACCAGCGCTACGGCCGACATGGCGTAGTCCCCCTTGGCGACGAACGTTCCGTCCCCCTTGCCCAGCAACACCCTCACCGCCTCTGGATTGGTGGCCGTCACCACGACGTCCAGCTTGCCATCGCCATCGAGATCACCCAGCGCCGCCGCTTCCGCGGCCAGGCTCGTGTCGAGCGCCGTGGTCGCGAAGGTTCCGTCGCCTCTGCCGAGCAAGACGGTCAACCAAGGTCCTGCCCCAACCAAGTCCATGTTGCCGTCACCGTTCAAGTCACCCATCAACACATAATTCGGCAACACGTCTTGGTAGCCCATGATGGTGCCGAAGGTTCCGTCGCCGTTCCCGAATTGCACGCCCAGGGTACTCGAGTCGTTCGTTGCAACAAGGTCCAGCTTGCCATCGCCGTTCAAGTCCCCGAGCGCCACTGAGGTTGGATGTCCTCCGGTCGCACCGTCCACGCTGCCGGCGAAGGTCCCGTCGCCCTTGCCGAGCAGCATGCTCACCGTGCCTGTGATGTTGTTCGCCGCAACGAGGTCAGGCTTGCCGTCGCCGTTCAAGTCACCGAGAGCGAGCGAGAGCGGAAGGTCCTGAGTCGAGGCGGTATCGAGCTCCTCGCCCCCGGTTGGGTAGTCCACCTTGGAGGCAAAGGTTCCGTCACCCTTGCCAAGCAATACGCTCACGGACATCGAGAAGTAGCTCGTCGTCACGATGTCCAGCCTGTCGTCGCCATTCAAGTCACCCAGGACCACCGAGTACAGAGCCATTCCGGCATCGTAGTCCGCTTTGGCGGCGAAGGTCCCGTCGCCTTGGCCAAGCAGCACGCTCACCGTGCCCGAGTTGTGGTTCGCCGTCACGAGGTCCAGCTTGTCGTCGCCATTCAGGTCGCCCAGCGCCACCGATTGCGGCGTCTTCCCGGTGGGGTAGTCCACCTTGGCGGCAAAGGTCCCGTCGCCTTTGCCAAGCAGCACGCTCACCGTGTCCGAGTCTTCATTGGCCGTCACGACGTCCGGCCTGCCGTCATCGTTCAGGTCGCCCAGCACCAGCGCAACCGGGGAGCCCCCGGCAGCAAAGTCCACTTTGGCAGAGAAGGTCCCGTCGCCTTTCCCGAGCAGCACGCTCACCGTGTTTGCGCCTTGGTTCCCTGTCACAAGATCCAATTTGCCGTCGCCGTTCAAATCTCCGATCGCCACGGAGGTCGGGGAGTCTCCGGCGGGGTAGTCCACCTTGGCGGCGAAGGTCCCGTCACCTTTGCCAAGCAGCACGCTCACCGTGCTCAGCGCCCACGTTCGCTGTCACGAGGTCCAGCTTGCCGTCGCCGTTCAGATCCCCAAATGCCAGCGCATTCGGGGAAGACCCGGTTTCCACCAAGGGCAGGCCGCCGAACAAGAGCGTCCCCGTGCATACCGACGCCCCACCACCGTCCAAAGAGGCATCCTTCTTGGCAGCAGCGTCCTTCTTGCCCGCGGCCTCCTTCGCAGCATCCTTCTCGATGAGTGTAGTATCCGGGCTTGCGCTGTCGCGGTCGACGAGAGGTGCATCCGGACGGGGCTCGATGGCGACGACGCCCGCATCAGCGGCGGCACCCGCATCGGGGATGACGACAGCCACGTCAGCAGCCGCGTCTTTGTAGACGGGATTGTGGTCGGCCGCCAGATCGCCTTGCACCCCAAGATCGGGTGAGCCCGTCCCTGAATCATTGGCCTTGCTGGTTCTCAGCGAGGAACCACCGCATGCGGCGACGGCAAGGGTGGAAGCAATGACAAGACCGATCCTCTTCGCGGTGCCTGCGACCATTGTGCCCTCCGATGCTACGTACATCCCGACCGACGAACCCATTCCTACCACGATTACGAGCCCCGGAGTGCTTCTCCTGCCTGACCACAAGGAGCACCGGGTATGGGGCCAAGGCCCCGCGCGGAAGACTGTGGCACCGTTCCCGCGCGCGACCAACGACTACGCCGCCTATCCAGTCTTCTCGATCGGCGAAGACACCGTGGTCTTGGTGACCCCGGACACCGGGGCGCTCAGTCAGCTCGCCATCGCGCCTATCACCGACTCAATGTCTCATGATGACGTGAGCTGAAGGTTCGTCTAGGCTTGTCATCATGGCATCCTCAGTCCTCGACCCAGCTTGGATAGCCCGATATGCCCGTCCGCCATCGCAGACGACGATCAAGAACGCCATTTCGTTGCACCAGAATGTGCGCGACCTTATTGGGCAGTGCTCGTACGACACCATCTTGCAGGGATCCTACAAGAACGACACAGCCCTCGCCGACATGAACGATGTCGACGTACTGGCGATTTGCACCGACATCACGAAGGCCAGTATAAGGTGGTGGGAGGCCAAGAGAACGAATTGGCTGTGCACGGGCAGGGCATAGAACAACCGCTTGAGGCCGGGATCCTTCCCCTGTCGCAGCTTCTTGTCGTAGGTCTCGAGATATGAGCGAAACACCTCCTGCATCCGGTGGCTCTCGCCCGAGTAGTAGCTGAAGACGTACCGCGGAAGGTTGATCTCGGCATCGGCCAGAAAGGCAGATGGCTTCATCCGGGCAGGATTGGAGGCAGACGGGGTGGTCACGTCGATGATGTAGGGTTCCTTGCTGCGATCCGGATCGGCATCTATCCTGATCCGGCGGGCGTCTACCCCGGCACCCATCCGGTAGTCGACCTGGTAGGCAAAGGCTGGCACCGACGCCGCATGCATCAGGTCACGAAAGATGATGGCAAGGGCCTCCAGGATGTTTGACTTGCCGGTGCCATTCCATCCTATGAGGACAGTCACCCAGTCATCCTGGTCGAAGTCGATGGTGACGTTCTTCAGGTTCCTGAACTGGTGGCGGGTACTGGGCGCCGCACTACCGATGGTGAGCCTGTCCAGCCGCATGGCTACGCCGTGGCAGCAATCTTCAGTCGGTCATGGAGCTTGCGCCCCTTCGCGTCCTTTACGGCCTTGACGATGACCCGCTTCCCTCGTTCTAGCTCTCGCAGCTCAGAGTAGATTCCTTCAATCAGGTCTGTGTCCGCACCATCTGCAACTCCACACGCGCGAAACGCCTCTTGCGCGTCCATCCAGTCGCCGGCGTCGGTCAAGACGTCGATAAGGTTCTTCATCGCCACATCCAACTCCTTTCGTGGTCGGGCCTTGTGCCGCTTTCCTGAGATCGATCCACTGGATGCTCCCGAAGCTGCGCGGCGAATTCGTTCCAGCAGCGCAGATGCGGGTTCATCGCTCGGATCCTGGGGAACCAGCTCGCCACGGAACGCCTTGGCAAGAATCGAGGGCGTCGTGCGTTCGACGTGAGACTGCGCCGATGTGAGTCGGCGTTCGAGCTGATTCGCAAACTCAAACAGCACACCGACCCGCCGGATGATTTCATCTTGCTCGTCAAGGGCCGGGACTGGGACGGGGAATCCGCGAATTTCTTCCGCGTTGATATTGTTCACGCCCGTTGTTGACCGGGCGGTTTGCTCGATTCGCGTGCGAGAGGATGGACTCCCCAAGAACAAGGATAAATAGGCCGACCGAGCCTGCGCAGCATCAGGCCGAAGCCGAATCAAGTAACCGGCATACAGGAAGCCTGACTCACGCTCTGACACGAGCGCTGTTTGGCCGACTAGTCCAAGGCTTCCGTTCGATCGGATCATGAGGATGTCGCCTGGGACGAGCGCCAGTCTCTTGTGTTCGTCTTTGTCGAATTCGGCGTACTTGATGTCCTCGTGGCTGATTGCGCCCCCAACAATATTGGGAATGCGAAGAACGGGCGTCTTTCGTGGTTCGTAGGCGCACTTCTTGGACGTACCGTAGCGAACATCCACAAGGAGGGATCCGAGCGCTGCGTCCTTCCATTCCGAGGAAAGCCCGCGCTCTTCACGCCAGTCCTTGGTCAGGTCGCCACTGGTCGCGGTGGCGAGGATGGATTGGCGGAGGCGTTTGAGGATGGTGGGGCCGCGGTCGAGGCGGGCGCGGCAGATGTCGACGCGGGCTAGTAGCGCATCGAGTCTGTCGGCGATGCGCTTCTGCTCCAATGTTGGGGCGAGAGGGACTTCCACTGCGCCAAGGGCACCCAAGTAGATTCCCTTCTGTGCCGTGCCTTTGGCGTTCTCCACAAGGTACCGCTGAACGGCTGGGGATTCGAGCACGTAGGCGAGGTAGCGAGGATCCGCTGTCGACTGAGCCTTCAAGACGGCCACGCTACGCTGAAGCGCAAAGCTGGGTGAGTCGGTTGGGACCACTGCTGTCCGCCCGATCGTGCCCACAATAGTAAGCAGGACGTCCCCAGGGGCGATTTGCGTTCGCCCGTGTTCCACGGCGAATGCTGATTCAGAGATCCATCGAAAGTCATCAAACAATATTCGGCGCCCTTGGATGTTTCTCGCGCTCAGCATCGCCTTTCCCGATTGGGCGGCTTTAGGTGGATTGTGAGAGCCATCGACAATGCGGCTGCACAGCTCCCCAAGTCTGGCTGGGCACCATCCCCCTGGAAGCTTGCTCACGCCTCGACCTCCTCGACGTCTTCGCCCAGCTCCGACAGGATCCCACGCAAGTCCTCGAACGCTCCTTCCAGCGCGCTCATCGCTTCTCGGGCCAGCACTGAGGGTTCGGGAAGCTCGTCATTGTTACCGTCGCTCTCGTCTTTCAGCCAAGCTATGTCGAGGCTATCCTCACGTTCGGCGACCCACTCACGGGAGAACCTGCGGAACCGGCCGCCCTCGCCTGTGTCTTTCCGTTTGGCCAGGCTCTTGGGAGTACCCAGGGGATCCTTTCCAAAGGCGGCCTCGAATTCTTTGAAGTGGTCGCGGGTCAGGATGGTGCGTTTGCCAAACTGGGGCATGTTGGCGCGCAGGTCGTAGACCCAGACCTCCTTGGTGTTGCCCTTGTCCTTTTCGCCGCGAGTGAAGAAGAGAACGTTGGTCTTCACGCCCTGGGCATAGAAGATGCCGGTGGGCAGGCGCAAGATCGTGTGCAGGTTGCACTTGTCCATCAGGTCGGCGCGGATCTGCTTCCCGACGTTGCCTTCGAAGAGCACGTTGTCGGGCAGGACCACTGCCGCGCGACCGCCGGGCTTGAGGCCTCGGTAGACATGCTGGAGGAAGCAGAACTGCTTGTTGCTGGTCGGGAAGGTGAAGTCAGTCCGGGTCGGCAGGCCGCCGCCCTTCTTGGTGCCGAAGGGCGGGTTGGTGAGGATCAGGGTGGCCTTGGGCAGCTTTGGGGCTCCTCGCTGTCTCAAATGGACGCGAGGTCGGTTGTTCCGCTAATGTTCCGCGGTGAAGAATCCAAGTTCTGGTCTTGACGCGAATGCACTTTTTACGGTGGCTCTCGGCATGGTCAATCCATGGGAGGTCGTAGAGCTGAACCTTGACGCCGAGAAGAAACGCCTCGACATCAAAGTCGACTTCAGGCCGGGGAGCACCTTCCCTTGCCCTACGTGTGGCGATGCTTGCAAGGTACACGATGCCTCGCCGCAGACATGGCGACACCTGAACTTCTTCCAGTACCTCACCTATGTCGAGGCAAGACAACCTCGAACCAAGTGTGACAAGCACGGCGTCTTGACGGTCGATGTGCCATGGGCTCGTGGCGGGTCGAACTTCACCCTTCTCTTCGAGGCGATGGTGGTGGAACTGGCACGCAACGGCCTCACGGTGGCGGCGGTCGGTCGCATCGTCGGCGAGCATGACACGCTCCTGTGGCGCATCCTGGAACACTACGTGGACGAGGCCCGTGAGCGAGCCGACTACAGCCAGGTCGCCGAGGTTGGCGTCGACGAGACTTCGCGGCAGAAGAACCACGTCTATGTCACGGTCTTTGCCGACATGGTAGCGGCGAAAGTCTTGTTCGTCACGGAGGGGAAAGATCACGGCACGGTGGCTTGTTTCAAGGACGATCTGCTCTCTCACGGTGGAGACGTGAAGAAGGTGACGGACTTCAGTCTCGACATGTCGCAGGCATTCATCAAGGGCATCTTGGAGACGTTTCCGGCGGCGCACCTCACCTTCGACAGGTTCCATGTCATCCAGCTCATGAACGACGCAATCGATGAGGTGCGAAGGCAGGAGCAGAAGTCCTCTCCGGAGTTGAAGGGCACGCGCCACGACTGGCTGAGGAACGAGGCCAACATCAAATCCGAGAACAGGGAGCCCTTCGCGGTCTTGCGCTCCTCCAAATTGGCCACTGCGCGGGCCTACCACATCAAGCTCATGCTACAGGAGTTGTATAGCCTGAGTGCGGATGAAGCGGAGGCGTGGTTTCAGCGCTGGTATTTCTGGGCCACCCATAGCCGATTGGAACCCGTCATCAGGGTCGCCAAGACCCTCAAGGCGCACCAGGCAGGCGTGATGAGATGGTTCATGTCAGGCCTGACGAATGGTCTCTTGGAAGGACTCAACAGCCTCATCCAGGCGGCCAAGGCGCGGGCGCGTGGCTTTCGCTCCGCGCGCAAAATGAAGACTGTGATTTATCTGCTGCTGTCAAAACTGGACTTCAGACTTCCCTGTGCATTTCCCAATTCAATCCATTCCAAATAGCGAGGAGCCAGTTTTGGCCCGCCCTCTGCGGAAAGGGTGTCGCCATAGCGGATGCCCGCGCCGTTGGGTGCGGCGTCCAGCCCGTGCAGCATCAGGTTCATCAAGGCCAGACGATGGGTTTCCTGCACGTGCTCCATGCCGAAGAAGGTGTCGCGCCGGTACTTGCGCTGCTGGGCTTCGGTCCAGCCGTCTGACTTTTCCGCCTTCCGGATGTAATGATTCGCCGCGATCAGGAAGCCCCCGGTGCCGGCCGCAGGGTCTTGGATGGTGTCGGCCAGGGTTGGCTTGGTGACCGCCACCATGCTTTCTATCAACCGCCTGGGGGTAAAATATTGGCCAGCGCCGGACTTCTTCTCGTTGGCGTTCTTCTCGAGCAGGCCTTCATAGAGGTCGCCCAAGTCCTCGCGATGAACGCTGTACCAGTTCAGCTTGTCGATCTCCTTGACCAGGACGGTCAGTGTGGTCGCCTTCTTGATGAACGAGGATGCATTTGCGAAGATCGCCTGGACTAGCTTCGAACTGCCTACTACGGCGAGATCAACCAATGACTTCCGGTAGTGCTGGAGTCGATCGAGCCCTGTCTTGGTCTCCAGGTCGTCCCAACGATACCCTTTCGGAATATTCTTCTCTTCCCTTTCCGTCTCCTTCGCCATCTTGAGAAAGAGCAGGTAGGTCAGCTCGGTGACGTACTGGTGATAGGTGACGCCATCGTCCTTGAGGACGTTGCACAGGTTCCAGAGCTTGGCGACGATGTCGTTGGTAATGTTGGTGCTGGGATCGGGCATGGGTCCTTGCTGCTATCGGCTAGGCTGCGGGCAGCCACAGGGAGTCGTTGAAGGTGTCTAACACCTGGGCCAGGTGGCCATCGAAGATTCGATCGAGGCGGGCGAATCCTCCTCCCTCGCATCTGAACAGGAGATCCGGGTCGTCCAGGGCAGCGCGATCGACGATGAGGTTGGCCTTGGTCTGCTCGGCGATCTTCTGCAGCCACTGGCGCTGCGGCGTGGTCCAGGGCTTGGAGGCGAGCATCTTGTGCAGGGCACGGTCCACGCGCTGCCCGTAGGGGATCAGGGCATCGCCGATGGCGGCCTGACGGATGTATCCGATGATGCGGGCAGCGATGTCCTGGTTGGTCATCTCGCGCCAGGCGGTGGACAGGTTGGTTTCGCTGAAGCCGGCGCGATCTAGCTCGAGGGCGATCTCGCGCAACTGCTTGCGCGTCAGCTCGCGCGGGCGGGTAAGCACCGTGACCAGGGCCGGGATGGTGTTGCCGTGGCTCTTGATGAATTGCGAAAACTCCTTGAGGAAGTCCTCGGGCTTCTTGGCCTCGCCGTAGCCGCGCTCGGTACCAAGGAACGTGTCCTCGTGATTCGAGATGAAGACAGGCGGACGCTGACCGCTACCCTTGCGGTCGAGGATCTCGCCCAGGTCGGGATTCTGGGTGAACCAGGCGGCGATCTCGGCGAGCGGCAGCTTGCGCAGGTGGCTGATGAAGGCCTCTGGAGCCATCCCGGCGCGGATCTCGAAGTCCTGGCGCTGGGCTTCACTGAGGTGGTGCTTCTTGCGCTGGAGCTTGGCGAGAAGCTGGTCGCGCACCAGGGCCAGCGCCTTGTCGCTGTTCACTTGGCCAAGCTCCTGGGTGAGCTGGGTGAAGCTGATGGCCGGGTTCACCACCACGGGCTGCATGGCGGTCATCTGCTGGAGAGCTTCGTAGATTCTGACGGCGTCGAAGATGCGGAAGGTCTCCTTGCCGATCTCGGGGCACAGGCGCGTGGCGCGCCCGAGCATCTGGTCGAAGAGGATGCGGCTGTTCACCCGACGCAGGAACACGATGTTGCAGATCTGGTGAACGTCGATCCCTGTGGTGAGCAGGTCGACCGTGACCGCCACGCTGGGATTGCGCTCATTCTTATAGCGACGGATCAGCTCGAGGGGCTTGTCGGCGGCACCGGTGATCTTGAGGACGGCGTCGTCCTCTACGCTGCCGTACTGGTTCTTGAAGGCAGTCTTGAGCTGGTCGACCACGAGGTCGGCGTGCGCGTCGTTCACGCAGAAGACGAGGGTCTTGTGGCGCGAGGTCGGGTCGATCTCGCGCGCCAGGTACTCGCAGACCACCCGGTTGAAGGGCTCGGTGATGACCTTGCGGTTGAAGTCCTCGACCTCGATGTGGATCTCGTCTGGCGCGGTGAATAGGGCCGTTTGGTTCTGCATCGGATCGTAAACGGCCACCTCCTCACCGGCGCGGAACAAGATGCCGTTGGTCGAAAGCTGGGTGTTGATCTGGATCGGCGGCTCGTGGTCGACGAGATACCCGTCGATGACGGCTTCGCGGTAGCTGTAGACGAAGACCGGCAGGCCGAATATCTGTGAGGTGTGCTGAGCGGGCGTGGCGGTCAGGCCAATCTTGACCGCGTCGAAGTAATCGAGCATGCGGCGGTACTTCGAGATGTAGTCGGCGGCGCTGCGGAACTCCATCTCGGTGTCCGACAGGTCGCGGTCAAGGATGTAGCCTCGGTGGCACTCGTCCACGATGATGCAGTCGTAGGCGTCTACCGGAGGCGGAGGCGCATCCTCGGGTGGGAAGAGAATCCGCTGCACCAGACCCTGGATGGTTGCAATGTGAACGGCGGTTTCGCTGTCGGGTTGCTGCTCGTCCAGCTCCTTGATGCCAAAGACATCGGCGAAGGACTGCATGCTTTCCATGCGCGTGTCTTTGAAGGCGTCGGTGGCTTGCTCGCCCAAGGCGGAACGATCCACCAGGAAAAGGATGCGTCGGAACCGCTTGGCCTTGAGAAGCCGGTAGATGAGGGCGATGCAGGTCTTGGTTTTGCCGGTGCCGGTTGCCATGGCGATCAGCAACTCGCGCTGCCCTTTGGCAATGGCCACCTCGGTGGCTTCGATAGCCGCTTGTTGATACGGACGAATCGCGAAGCCGTAGGCGAAGGGCTCGTTCTTGAGCAGCGCGTGGGCTTGCTGCTCGTCGCGCTTGAGCAGCTCGGTCAGGCCCTCCGGCGTGTACCAGCCGTCGAGTGCGTGGCCAAGGTTGGTTGGATTGCGAAGATCGCAGAACCAGGTGCCGCTGCGGGTGGCAAGCTGACGGAGAAAGGGGCGGCCGTTGGAGGAGAACGCGAAGGGGATCTGGAAGTCGACCCAGGGGCCGCCGGGGGAAAGCATGCCATCGCGAACTTGGAACCCGCGGCTGTATCGCTTCGCTTGCTGGAGGGCACCGGAGACGTCGATGTTCTTGCGCTTGGCTTCGACGGCTGCCACAGGCCTTAGTCCAACGAACAGCATGTAGTCGGCCGGGCCATTCGCGGTTGGCCACTCGGAGATGGCTAGGTTTTGCCCCTTCTGGGGACGCGCGCCGCGGCCATAGGTGATCGCGGTCGAATCAACGATCCATCCAACCTTGCGTAGCTGTTCGTCGATAATCTTGCGGGTATCGGATTCGTCAAGCTCGATGGCGCTCGCGGCGGTCTCGGCTGCCCGGACCATGGCGGCCAGGTTCTTCTTGGACTGGGCCTTACCCTCGGCCTGTGCGGCGACCAGCTTTTCCTCAAGCGCGAGCTTCGCTTGCTCTACCTCGGTGGCCATTCCCTCCCAGAAGGTGCGCTCGTCCGTGGCTTCGCGGAGCTTGGCTTCAGTGGATTCGAGTTTGTGTGTTGCCTCCTCGTGGGCGGCCTGGTGATCGGCGAGCTGCTTGCTGAGTCTGGCCAGGTCGGCGCGCAACTCGTCGCTCTCGTTCTCGGGCGGTACGGGGGGAACAAACGGTCCCGACTTGAAGACTGGGTCGGCAAAGGTCCGATGGAACCAGACGCCGATCTGCCAAGTCATCTTCAACGCCGCGAGGGCCATTCGGTGGTCCCCGGCGATGGCATGGTTGGCGGCGTTGCCTGCTCGGCGGACTTCGCCAAATAGCTGGGCTATCTCTCGCGGAAGGATTCCTTGGTCTTGGAGACGGTAGAGAAGGTGGTGTTGGGCTTCCTCGCGGGACGTGTAGATGCCGACCTTGGTCGCCAGGATCTGAGCGAGCACCTCGGTGAGCTGGCGAAGCTTCAGGAGGGCGGTGTTGGGATCGTCCGCGAAGTAGCGCTCGGCCAGCATGCCAAGACGAACCAGTTGCTGGTCGTGCTGGTGCAGGTGCGCGAAGTTGGAACGAAGGGGTGGCATGTCAGCGGTTCGGGAAACTGACCGTGGGTGTCACGGGATACGATTGTAACGCCGCCGGCTGGTCGCGTGAAGGTAACCGTGCTAAACAGCCGCTACCTCTCTTGAGGTCGTGGCCAGACACGCAGTGCCGCATCGAACAGCACCGCGCCGCGCCCCTCGATGTCGGCCTCTGACCACGTCTTGCGCCCCTGGAAGTAGGTGTTCAGGCGCAGGGCAGACTGGAGGGCGATCGCGGGCAGCTTCTTGTCCGCGGGGCCGTTGCTGACCCCGGTGTTCAGTGCGCTGGTGAGCAGCGTCAGGTTCCCCATGTCGTGGACGACCTCCTCCCGCTGCTGGGCGGCCAAATCGGTATCGACACCCGGCGGTAGCGGCCAATGGGGCTGCCAGGTCTGCGGCATCACGTGTTCGATGGTGAGGCTCCCTGCGATCGTGACATGTTCGGTCTTCTGGTTTGGGTGTGCGTCCTCGACCGCGCGAAGAAGCATCTCGAGCCGCGGGGCCTTTAGGACACGGTAGGCGTCGAACGCGATCCAGTTCGCCCGAAACGTTGCATCCTCTGGCCAGTCCAGGTTCTCGCCCTGGCCCGCGACCAGGAGGTCCTGAAAGCTTCGGCGTGTTGTCTCCTGGGCGCTGTCGAAATCGCGGAGCAGTTGGAGAAAGAGCTTGTTGTAGTTCTTGGTTGGTCGCCCACATACGAGCCGCCGCACGAGGAAGGATTCCAGATCGACGAAGATGCCGTTGCGATCTTCCTCGGAAAGCTTCCTGTTTCCCATCAGGCCGAGGACCAACGGATAAACGGTGCTGACGTCGAGAGCACGAAGACGACCGGCGAACCGGCCGAGTGCGGTCTCGGCCGTCGGCTGAAGAAGAACTTTGAAATGGTCGGCGAAGCACACTAGGTGGCGAAGCTCGGACTCCACGTTCTCGAATGGAGTGTTCCTCTCAATCCACGCCTTGTACTCGGGGAACAGCCTGGTCGTTAGCACATCTCGACCAAGTTTCATAGCCAGGTAGTGTTGCACGAAGAGATCGAGCCGGGCTCGGAACAGGCGCCCTTGACGCTCTTCAATCTCCCAAAAACGTGATCCATCCGGGACGTTGGGATCTGTGGGAACCTCGAAACCTGCCCAGTAGGTAGCGTGGAGGCGCTTCGCTTCCTTGCCATCTCCTGCCCTTTGAAAGATGTAGTTCCGAAGCAGGTCGGAAGCCAGCAGAGGAACACCGCGCGCATTCAGGGTTTCAAAGATTGCCTGGGGATCTTCCCGGTCCGCCAGCTCGATGGACACAAGATCCAGGCGCTTATCGATTACCCGCTTCAGCAACCGAAGCTGCTCGATGGCGCCGTTCTCACCAACCGGCCCAAGCCATTCCGAAAGGACCTCGTGGAAGAATGCATAGGCTTCGACCATCCGGGGTCGAGGCTGGAGGCGCTTGCGGCGGTAGACGCATGGATGAGCCTTCTCGATCTCGACGAGTGACCCGGCCGAGCTTACGAGCTGAAACTGCCCGGCGTCGCGGCTGGTCGGCCAAACCTTAAACTTTTCCACCTCTGGGTTTGCAATCGGGTTCGGATTTCTGGTCAGCCCTTCGAGCCACGCCGACACCTGGCGGTCCCCGTGCGCACGGGCAAGATCGCGAAGCGCAGCGAGAAGGATCTGGAAGGTTGTCAGGCGCTGCTGCCCATCAATCACATCATGGGCCAAGAGCTGGTCACCCCAGCTCGGACGTTGCTGGATTACTATCGCGCCCAGAAAGTGAACTGGCGGCTGATCCGTGTCGGTCGCGCCGGCTTCTCGTTCCGCGCAGCCCAGGATGTCTTCCCACAGTGGCTCCCACTGCTGCTCGCGCGTCCAAACGTAGGGCCGTTGAAAAAGCGGGATCACGTATCGGTGTTCGCCAGAGAATAGTACCGAGAGCGATCTTCTGAAGACTTCCACGGGAACCTCCCTCTATACGTGTGAAGGGGCGTAAGCGGACCGCCGGATAGTAACATTGAAAGAGATCGCATGTGGCGTTACGGCCTGCAGGGAATGCGTAGACCACGACGTCAGCCTCCACCGTTGAAAACGCCACCTCCGTCCACCCATCCCCCATTTCCCGCGCGGGAAATGACATCTGGGTCCGCCCATCTCCCATCTTCCCCGCGGTCAACCCCACCTGGGCCGCCGCATCGCGTATCCACCACTTCGGGAAATGCCACCTGTGCCCACCCATCGGCCATTTCCAGAGTGCTCACCGCCTCCTGGGGGGCCCAGGAGATGGTTTCAACGTTTTTCGCCCCGTGAAGGCCGGAATTGCGTGCTCTTAGTGTCGTTCGCCGGTGCTGTCGTAGGCGGAAACGAAGCGCTCGCGCGCGCGGCCATCCACATTGTCCACATTGGGTGGCACGGGCTTGGCTGACTTTGGTCTCGCCGGCTTGGCGGGCCCTAGCAAAGATAGGCGGCTGACTTGAATGCGGCGAGTGCCTTGTCGAAGTCGTCCATGACTTGCACCTTGACCTTGGCCGCGGCCGGTTGGGTGTTGAGGCGCTCGCGCAAGGTGACGGCAGCCGCGACTTGGGATGCGCCGCACCGGAGAAGGTGCCAGAGATTTCTGGGGAAGCACGCGCAACTTTCCCGCCTCCAGGCCGATAGCAACGTATGTCCAGACCACCGCGATTCGTTCCGGAGCACGCCCTCGTCGAAATCACCACGCGGAACTTTCAGGGGAGGTTGCTGCTCAGACCGTCCCCGAGCTCACCGACGTCATCCTCGACATCATCGTCAACGCGTGGATGCGTCCGCGCACTGGTACCACCTTGCACCGGGTGAGCCTGCGGCTGCAAAAGTCGTAACCTATGCCCACCAAGTCCAAATTCGACCCGCGCAAGATGATGGAGAAAGCCATCGACGTGATGAAGCTGTCCGTCAACGAGCCGCGCGCCGACAAGAAGGCGAGCCCGTTGGTGGGTGCCGTCCTGGTGAAACCGGACGGAACGCTCGACACCGCGTTTCGTGGCGAGCTTCGCCACGGCGACCATGCGGAATACACGCTGCTCGAGCGCAAGCATCGTGACGAGCGCCTCGATGGCTCGGTGTTGTTCGCTACCTTGGAACCTTGCGCGCCAGGAGCGCGAAAACATCCCAAACTGGCCTGTGCCGAACGCATCGTAGACGCCAGGATTGCCGAGGTTTGGGTGGGCATCGAAGACCCCGACCCCGCCGTGGACCGACAGGGTATTCGGTATCTGGAGGAGAACGGCATCAAGGTCTACCTGTTCGATCTTGATTTGCAGGAGCAGATAAGTCAGGCGAACAAGGAGTTCATCGCCCAGGCATTGCAACGCGCGGCTGAGGCCAAGGATGGGAAGGCCGTCAAGCACGCGCCGCTCTCACCTTGGGATGAAGCGCTGGCTGGCGCGGTGCTAGACGACTTGGCGTCAGCCGCTTTGGCTCGCTATCGCGAACGCACGAAAATTCCGGACAAGGCGACGTCGGCCACGTTTCTGCAACGGCTTGAGCGCCAGGGACTACTTCGCTATCGCGGCTCGAAGCTGGTACCGACTGGGTTTGGATTGCTGCTTTTTGGAAAGGCCCCGCGCGAGGTTTTGCACCACGCCGGTCTGAATGCCACGATAGAGTTTCCCGACGGCACGCACGAGATTCGGGACTTCGATGGGCCGACTATCCTGATTCCCGACCGCATGGAGGCGTGGCTACGTCCGAAGCTGCCGACCGTGATTGACCGGAGCAGGATGACCCGCCGGGAGCGTCCCTCGTTGCCCTTCGAGCTGGTGCGAGAGGCGGTCATCAATGCTCTCGTGCATCGTGATTACGACCTGGTAGGGGCTACTTGCCATCTGGTGGTGACGTCGGATTCGGTTACGGTGCGCAGTCCAGGCGCGCCACTTTCTCCCATCACGGTGGCGCAGATGCAGGCATTCACCGCGCCGATGTACAACCGGAATCCCAAGTTGCAGTTCGCGTTTGGCGGAACAAGACTGGTGGAGGGGCGAGGCTTTGGCATGCGGACTTTCGGCGAGGCTGCTGACAGGTATGGGTTGCCCGTGCCGAAGTATGCGTTCGATGGACTTTACCTGAACCTGACCATCTACCGACACGCCCAGGCGGCGGTTGGTGCCTTGAACGCCGACGTGCTGAGGGCCCTGAACGTCGACGAGAAGCAAGGCTGGGCGTTTCTGGCCACGAAGACTTCTGTCACGCGGATGGAGTATGCCGAGCACTTGGGATTCGATGCCCGCAAGGCACAGCGCCACCTCAAGCAGCTGGCCGAGCTTGGATTGTTGCGCAAGGTGGGCGCGAGCTCATCCACGAGATACGAGGTGCTGAAGCCATGAGCGCGACACTTCTCACCACACTCTGTCGCGAGGCGATTCGCGCCATCGCCGCCCAGTTCTCGCGACACTCCTCGCGACAAAGTGTCGCGAGCGCCAGGTACCTCCTGGAGATTGGCGGATGAGCCTGAGAGCATCCATCCCCGGCGATGCGGTCAAGATCTCGCGATGACCGGGACATCGGTGATGGTCACCCGTGACGAATATCCACATTGGGTGGCAAGGCCTTCACTGACTTTGGTCTCGCCGGTTGGCGGGGCCTAACAAAAATAGCCGGCTGACTTGAAGGTGGCGAGTGCCTGTCGAAGTCGTCCATGACTTGCGCCTTGACCTTGGCCGCGGACGGTTGGGTGCCGAGGCGCTCGCGCAAGGTGACGGCTGCCGCGACTTGGGATGCGCCGATGGGGCGCAGCTCGGCGTCGAGGCCATTCGGAAACAGCGCCTTGAACGCCGGTCCGCCGGTGGCGTTGTTGTCCGCCCCGTGGGCGAGCAGCGCCACCTGCCGGATCGCACGCTCCACAGCGTTCTCGGCGGAATCGCGTGAGTAACGGCGGGCTTTGCCCGACGTTACTCACGCGGGAGTTGGTAAGAACCCTTCGAGGGTTCTTACCCAAGAAGACACCGCCACACGCGGATTGGTCATCGCCTTCTCGGCTTCCACGCGCGCTGCGGTCGCTGTTTGCAGCTCGTCCTGCGTGGGCTGAAATGCGCTGGCCAATGCCTTCGTACCTACACTCTGTGCCAGCGCGGCCAAGTGATGGCGCCCCAGATCCAACATCGTCTCCGAGGCCATTGCGGGTTTCACACTTCGCATGGGTACCTCCAGTCCCGCCTCCATGGCGGGCAAGTGACACGGATTGTTATCGGGCGACGCTTGGGGTGTCAGGTGGAAAAAAACAACCCTCCCCCTTCGCCGCACGGGCCATCGCCGCGGATGGAAACCACGCCCGGACCACGGACGCCATCGTCTCTCGCAGGATCTTGTCCGCAGTCAGGAGTCTTGCGCCGAGGCTGCGAGCAGTTGCCACAACTATGCGATCGGCTCGATCTCCGTGGGGAAGTTCTTCGGCGACTGCACCCATCGCGATGGCTCCGGTCACGGCAACCTCATGCACGCCGAAGCTGTTTAGGAAGGTTTGCCACCAAGCTTCCGTTGCGCTGGGTAACGCAAGCTTCCCCTTCCGCGACTTGATTGCGATCTCCCAGGCCGAGATGGCGGAGACGTGCAATGCCACGGTCGGGTCGGCAAGAACGCCACGAGCGTTTGCGCTCAGCGAATCCTGCTGGCCGGCGAGCCAAAGCACGACGCAGGTGTCGAGAACGACCGGCGTCACGGCCGCAGATCCGAAGGCCAATCTTCTTCCGACAATGGCGTGGTCGGATCCTCATGGAATACAATCGGCCCCAAGGCCGGGTTTGGACGAAAACGCGCGGCGAAGGTTGTGTCGGCAGGCTGGGGCCCGCCCAGGGATGCGCTGGACAGTACGATTACCTCGGCGTCGCCCGTGGGCACTTCCGCGGGAACTTCGATCATGACCTTGTGGTCTTCGGGAATGGTGACGTGCACTCGGTGGGCCTGCATGTTCGTCTCCCAGAGATTCTGCCAGGGCTGCCGTCTGTGCGCCAGCAAGATGGTCGGTGGCGCCACCTCCTCCCGGTTTCGCCAGGAGGAGGTGTCTTCCTTGCTTCGGCCCGTGAAGGCCGGAATTACTTGCTCCTAGACCCATTCTTTGCGCCCGACGACGCTCAGCCATTCCACGTCGGTCGCATTCTTGGAGAAGTGGGTGTCGTGTGCCTCGACGGTTTCGCCGACGGCGCGCAGTGCTTCGAACACCAGGCGGCCCCCAAGGGAGAGGTCGAGGAAGAAGACCCAAGGCTCAGGCAGCGACCGGGAGTGCGCAGCGGATGGCATCGGTGACTTGTTCGGGGGTGATGCCGTAGTCGGACGCTATCGAGTCCAGGGACTCTCCAGCCTTGAGGCGACTGACCACCGTGCTGGCCGGGATGCCGGTCTTCGCCAAGACCGGCCTGCCGAACGAGATCCGGGGGGCGACCACGATGGCCCTGGGTTCGTCGCTGTCGCCGGTGCGCACGAACGGAAACAGGCGTGCCGCGAGACCGTCCTGTACCACACCGGGGCAGCCCCTCACCCGCCTCGCTGCGCTCGGCGACCTCTCCCCGCTGCGCGGGGCGAGGTGGTTTTAGGCGCCTCCGTGGCGGGCAAGTGAGACGGCTTGTTATCGGGAGAGGCGGAGCGTGTCAAGAGGAGTGGCGAAGGCCCGTTAGGCGGTGCCTTGCACGAACCTGGCGCTGTATACTCTGGCCATGGCCCAGCCATTGCCCATGCCGCCTTCAGGATTCGACGAGCTCACGGTCGAAGACAAGATCGACTACGTCCAATCGCTTTGGGACCGCATCGCGGCCAGCGCCGATCAGGTTCCGCTGCATGAGTGGCAGCGTCAAATCCTTGAGGAACGCTTGGCCGCTCATCGGGCTGGTGATGTCAACGAGGCGAGACCATGGGGTGAAGTCCTGAACCGACTCGAAGGGCGGCTGCGAGCCTCGTCGAAATGAGAGCGCTCCGTGTCCGCCCAGAAGCGGAGTTGGACATGTCGAGGCAGCGCTGTGGTACGACCGCGAACAGTCGGGTCTTGGTGGTGAATTTATCGAGCTATCCGATCCCATCGTCGACGAGATTCACGCCATTCGCGAGGCGATGTCACGGCCGGTGTTCCGTGGGCCAATCCTCGCCCGACACCGGCGTGGTCGGATCCTCATGGAACACGCGCACTCGATGAGCTTGCGTGTTCGTGTCCTCGACAAATGGCCCTCGTGAAGGCTTTCAACGATTCTGCCAGGCCGCCGTGTGCGCGCGAGCCGATGGTCGTGCCCGTAAGCTACTCCGGTTCGACGTCCCGACCTCCGGCCGACGTCGTGGGGCAGTTGCGCCAGCGCTCGGGGCGGCGTAGCCTGGTGATCGGGTGAAGCAGATGCCGGGACTGACGCTCGACCATCTTCGAGAGCGCAGAGATCAGATACTCGCGCTGGCGAGTCGTCATGGTGCACGCAATGTGCGGGTGTTTGGCTCGGTCGCCCGTGGCGATGCGGTCGCGGGCAGCGACCTTGACCTGGTGGTCGACTTTGATAGTGGGTGCAGCCTCATGGACCATGGTGAGCTCGTGCTGGATCTGGAGGCCGTCCTGGGTTGCCGGGTCGACGTGGTCAGTGCGCGGGGCCTCGGCGATCGGTTTCGTGAGCGGGTTCTTGCCGACGCTGTGGTCCTGTGAGAGCCGATTGCGACCGCTTGCTCGACATCCTGGAAGCCATCGCTGCCATCCAGGAACAAGCCCAAACGCGCGAGCGGTTCGACGCGGACAAGCTGCTGCGCGTTTGGTGTCTGCACCACATCGTGATCATCGGCGAGGCGGCGGCCCGAGTCTCCGAGCCGATGCGCGAGCGCTACGCGAATATTCCCTGGCGTCGAGTGGTCGCCATGCGAAATGCGGTCGTGCACGCCTACTTCCAAGTCGACTGGGAACAGGTCTGGAACGTGGTCGACCATGACCTGGAGCTTCCGCGTTTCGATGGAAGATCCGTCTCAGGGCAGCTGCCGTCCGCAGAGTTTGGACCGGCCGCGGGCTCGCAGATGGCCGCGTTCCGGGCGTTATCGTCCAGCACGCAGTTGTCGGCTAGATAGGCGCTGCGGACTGCATCATCGTCGCCAACGGTATGGGCACAGCCTGCCGAGACTGCGGAGGGCTGTGCTGCCTTCCGCCCTAACCTAGTGTCCCCACAGCGTGAGATCGCGATATCATGCCGGTATGGCTTGTAGACGTCTTCTCCTTGCAGGTTTCATCAGCATGACCTCCACAGCCTGTAATTCCCCCACGCGTTCTCCCGACGGCAGCTCAAACAAAGATACGGGTGGAATCCTCGCATCGGGCGGTGCTGCCGGTGGCGGCGCTTCAGGTGCAAGCTCAGGAGGGAGCGGCGGCAACGACACAGGCAGCAGCGCAGGAGTCGGAGGCACCGCCACGGGACCAAACTGCCTAGGGTTGCCCTCCACCTGTGGCCCGTTGGGCAATGAAAGCTGCTGCGCAGCTATCACCGTACCGGGGGGAATGTTCTACCGGGGCTACGACGGTGTTGCCCCCTATAGCAAGATGGACTATCCAGCAAGCGTCAGCACCTTCGCCTTGGACAAGTACGAAGTGACGGTAGGCCGATACCGCGCCTTCGTGGCGGCCAAGATGGCAACGTCGTCGACCCCGCCGGCGGCGGGTTCAGGTGCCCATCCCCTGATCCCGGGCAGCGGCTGGAACCCGATCTGGAACTTCCTCTTTGACTCGGAAACGATAGGAATGAGGGGTCCTGATATGACGTGGACTGACACCATCGGGCCGAATGAGAACCTGCCCATGAATTGCGTCCCCTGGTACAAGGCGTTTGCGTTTTGCGTTTGGGATGGAGGCCGCCTGCCCACCGAGGCCGAGTGGAACTATGCCGCTGCGGGCGGGGACGAACAGTGTGAGTATCCATGGGGATCCGCTGCGCCAGACGATACCCTCGCTGTGTTCAACTGCCAGGCTGTCGGGGACGCGGGATGTGCCCTCACGGATCTTCTCCCTGTCGGCTCGAAGCCCGCAGGCAACGGCAGATATGGTCATGCGGATCTTGCCGGAAGCCTATGGGAGCTCGTTCTCGACCAGTACGGAAGCTACCCAGTGCCGTGCAGCGACTGCGCTGCTGTGCCGACGGACCAGTACCCGAAGCCGGTCCATCGCGGCGGTTCGTACCAAAACACTGCCGGCGGAATGCGAACAGCCGCTGCTCGTCTTGATGGATCCGTTCTTCAACAGACCAGCGATCTGGGTTTTCGTTGCGCCAGAGCCGCACAGTAGGACGAGACCACGTGTAGAAATCGGCGGCCCTGGCTCTGGTCTTCTGCCTCACTAGCCCGGTCCTTGCTGCGGACGGGGCTCACGACACGCCCACCTCGAAAACATCGGCTGTAGCTCCCTTTGCACGAGGGCGGTTTTCCGCGCAGGGCAGCCCTGCGATTGCCTGGGGATGGCTCGGGAGATGGCGCCGATGTTGGCCTCGATTCCGGTGACGCCGATTCGGGCGATCAGCGTGAGGTGAGGGGCGGGTACGATGGGCCCAATTCTGGTCTTTCGGTCCTGGCGGGGATTTTGGCCGGACCCGGCGCGCTCGACGGGGTTGGGACTGCCGCCCAGTTCAACTTTCCATCCGGCGTGGCCTTCGATGGAACAGGGAGTCTCTTCGTTGCCGACTCCACCAACAACACCATCCGCGAGATCGTACTTGCCACGGGCGAAGTGACCACGGTTGCCGGCGCCCTCGGCCTCACGGGCAGCGACGATGGCATCGGGGAGCGGGCACGTTTCTCTTCGCCGCAAGGAGTAGCCAGCGATGGCGCCGGGAATCTTTACGTGGCCGATTCGCTCAACAGCACGATTCGCAATTGGTCACCGCCACCGGCGAGGTCACGACCATCGCCGGCGCCGCGAACGTGTCGGATCACAAGGATGGCCGTGGCACGGCGGCACGTTTCGAGATGCCGCTGTCATTGGCCTACGACGGGGCCGGCAATCTCTTCGTTGCCGATGAAGCCGGCCAAGAGAGCGACGTGGATGTGCTGGTTGATTTCGAGGTCGGCCCCACCTTCGATTCGTTCCTGGGACTGAAGCTCTATCTCGAGGATCGTCTCGGCAACAGGGTTGACCTAGTCACGCGCGCTGCCCTGAAGCCGCGCATGCGCCCGGTAGTTGCCCGGTAGTGGAGCGCGAGGCGCTCGATGTCACCTAGCGCGCTGGATTTGATCATGCCCTCGGCACACGGGAAGTCGAAGCCGATCCGAGATCCGTGTGTGCGCCGAGTTTCTGCCCTCTCCGTCGGGTCGCGCGCAATCCTGCGAGAGCAAGGATAGCTACGATTGGGATCTGTTGCGACTGCCGGGTCTGACCATCAATCTGGCAATTGCATCCCGAAGTGCCGGAGCTGTGTCCAGTGGAGGTCGAGCTGCCGCCGCTGGCGCTCGCTGACCGCCCAGCGGTCCCGCCGGCTGCCGCCGTGGTGAGACCACCCGCGCCGCCGCCGCCGCCCCCAGAAGTGACGCCACCCTGACCCGCGATAAGCCCACCGCCACCGACCCCGCCGGATGATCTGCCACCCGAACCGATCTGGCCACCCAACCCACCGTTGCCGATTGTGCCGCCGGACCCGGAATTCCCGCCCGCGCCGCCAGAGCCGAATCCGCCAGCTCCGACCATACCGCCGGTTCCCGAGACGCCACCGCCTCCCCCGTCCCTGCCAGCGACGCCGCCCGACCCCAGCGGGCTGTCCGGTCCAAATGCACCATCGCTTCTGGCCGTGTCTTGTCTGTCGTCGGGCCGGTCACCCACGCTCACTAGGTCGCCTGAATTCGCATCACTTGCCCCCGCATCGGCCCACGACCCCCACGACCCGGCCATATCACCATAGGTAACATTATTCAAGCCACTACCATTCCATCCCGCTCCTATCACAAACAAACGTCCGTTGCTAAGCGGTACAATGCATCGCGAATAGCATGCTCCAATAGTGGAGCTTATCTGTGACCAACCGCCTGTACCATTGTTGGTGTTTGTATAGAGGTTATTGTTGCCTCCACTGCTTAAAATCACTGTTCCGTTCGCATTGACGCAATATGGGCCGCTACCGTTGGCGTCAAAAACAGTCCCCGTGTTTGCTGCATTCCAGCTTTCAGGATTTGAGGAAATTTTGTAGTATGCACCACTGGGATTTCCTACTATTTCATAGGTCATTATGTAGCTTCCGTTAGACATTTCGGCTACCGAGGCCATGCCGGGCCTTTGGCCGCCGCTAATCGCAACGTCATCGACTACACTGCTCCAGTTTACACCGTCTGTAGTTGTCTGGTGCACCAATTTCTGGCTGTAGGCGGCATCACGTTCGTCCGAATAATAGCAGATAAGCTTGCTATTTGCGACAAGTAAGAACGGCTCCCAAACTGGGTCGTTGCCAGGAGTTGCAACTTTACCTTCTGCAATAGTGCTCACATACGTCCAGTTCCTTCCCGAATCGGTGCTCATATACAAATCGATTTCACAGAAGGAACGATCATAGGGAAGAACAAGACCGGCACAAAGGAGTGTACCTGCAGCCATACCGCCTATAGCCTGGGGCAGTTCGTAGAGCTGAGGTTCCCACCTCATTCCGACTCCCTTATGTGTGTCTTTTACGTCACCAACTTTAGTCCAGCTTTGGCCGTTGTCTGTGCTTTCGTAGATAGGGAATACCGATACTCCCGTTGTGTACTGTTCAAAGGTTGCATACATCTTGCCATTGCTTGCCTGCATGGCTCTTGCATACAAGGCGCCCGGCGCCGGTGCCCCTGCCGGCGGTGTGTACATGACGGATGGGCCATAAGCTCCTGCCGAGCTTGGGATTAAGGCGGTTATCAGTATCAGCGCAAGGATAGTCACCACTGTCAGAACCTTGATGTTTTCTTTCACTAAACTTTTCATAATTTTCCTTTTGTCGCTTTCTTCTTATTGAAGTTAACATGTTTCACAGTGTCTGTCGTTCGCCATGATCGGCGCCAGCAGCGCCACCCGCCTGATGGCCTTCTCCAGCGCATTCTCCTGAGGCACGAGCTGCGTGAGCGCGTGGAGCGCGAAGCCATCCAGGTCGCGTGACTACCTCCGCTTCACCCTACTCGTCCGGCCTCCCTGAGCACGTAGAGCGCGTCCACGGTCACCAGGGGATTGCCCATTCTTCTTGTGGAGTAGGCCCCAGTCGACAAAGGTCGCGCGGGTCTCGATCCGGTCGGCCTGCTTCACGTTGGTCCACTCGACCGGGAATGAGTCGTCGGCGAGGCGCTTCCGTTCCAGGAGATCGAGGGCATCCTGGCAGCGCCAATCGCGAACGACGCCCATCTCCGTCATCACGAGGAGCGCACTCAGCACATCGTAGAGGTTCATGCGATGGCGTCAGGGATCCAGAGAGGGCGTCTGGCACCCGTGCGGCGTTGTCGACGCCTTGCCGGTATGCCGGGAGTGCGCCGCCTAGAGCACCGAACGAGTTGAAAGTGCCGAAACTCGATAGCCCCTCACCCTGTCCCTCTCCCCGGCTGGCGCCGGGGCGAGGGGACTTGCCTGTTGGATCTCTCCGAGAGCAAGCGATTCTGCGAGCTCGCCCGAACGCCCCCTCGCCCCGCGAAGCGAAGCGAAGCGGGGAGAGGGTTGGGGTGAGGGGCTCACCAACGCAAGCAGCCTGCTGTAGGTCATTCACTTAGCTTTCTGGGTAAGGACGAGCCGCTTCGCGGGGCGAGGTGAATTTTGCGAGCACTCGCATATACGAGTCGTGCCTAGAGAGGGGCGGCAAGGACAGGTCCGCGGCGAGCCTGGCCTTGGTCTTGGCCTTCCATCGCGTGCGACGTACACTCTTCCCAAGGTCATGCAACGCGAGCAAATCATCGAAACCATTCGGTCCCACGCGGGCGAGCTTCCGCGTTTCGACGTGCAGTCCCTGTCGCTGTTCGGCTCCATGGCTCGCGACGAGGCTCACGAGCAGAGCGACGTCGACCTGTTGGTGTCCTTCCGAGGCGCGGCTACGTTCGGCCACTACATGGGTCTGAAGCACTTTCTTGAGGACTTGCTCGGTCGCCGCGTGGACCTGGTCACGAAGCGCGCACTGAGGCACGAGCTGCGTGAGCGAGTCGAGCGCGAAGCCATCCATGTCGCGTGATTACCTCATCCGTCTGCGCGACATGCTCGCCGCGGCCACACGGGCGCGCGCATACGTCACGGGCATCCCGGACGCGGCGGCCTTGGCCGCCAACCAACAGAACGGCTGGGTGAGATCATCGCCAGCGAGGAACTTCGACGCTAGGAGTAGACTGCGCCGGCCATGATGCCCACGCTGCTGCTATTCCTGCCTCTGCTCGGCTCGCTGATGCTTCACGCGCCCGTTCTGCGTTTCAATCTCCTGCGCTGTCTGAAACAACCCATCGATGGCGGGCGAACCTTTCGTGGTAGGCGGGTCTTTGGCGACAACAAGACGTGGCGAGGCGCTCTGGCCGTGCACGCGGTGGTCAACGTGATCGGCTATGCCATAGGCGCACGAACGAGCCCCGTGTAAGGGTATTCGTGCCAGGCAAGAGAACCCCGCGGACCGCGGGTTGTCTATCCTTGCGGGGCGAGAAGAGTCGTGCGCATCCGATCCACCACAATGATTCTTTCCGGTGCGATGTTCATCGCCGCGCTGGTGTGCGGCGTCTCCTGGAATAGACGCCCGGCCGCCCTCGTTTCCCCGGACAACTTGCCTCAGCTCCCCGAGCAGCTTCCTCGGGACGCCCAGCAGGAAATGACGTCAATACCGATTGAGCCGATCCTCGGCCCTGATGGCGAGGAAATCGTCTTCCAAGTGGCCAAGGCGAACTTCGCCTGGGGCAGGACCAGTCGCGGATTCTTCATCAACGCGCGCGGCGAGGTGAGGCGGTTCGACAGTTTCGATACGCCAGATCAGGTGCGCTACCCGCTCGCTCTACCACCCAACCCACAAGTTGGAAATATCCGCGGGAGACAAAAGCCAAACCATCCAGTCCTACGGGTTCGTCGACATCCCCGGAGAGATCAAGGCGCCCAAGAAGGGTTCCGTCCCGATCAAGATATCCGTCAGCGAGGATGAGGGTTCCCAAAAAACGACGTTCACGTTCAAGTACACCGTCGAGCAAATCAAGCGGCCCACTTGTCTAAAGTACGGTGACGTAGAACTGTAGCGGCCGGAGGGGGCGACAGGAAGTTTCTGGCACCTCCCCGACGTCCTCGCGCTGGCTGCTAGAGCACCGAACGGGTTGAATGCTGTGCAGAATCGAGAGATTGCGAGTGCTCGGAGAATTCACCTCGCCCCGCGCAGCGGGGAGAGGTCGACGCGCGAAGCGCGTCGGGTGAGGGGTTCGGCCATGCGAGAGAGTGCGCTGGCCCCTCACCCTAACCCTCTCCCCGCGAAGCGGAGCTACGCGGGGAGAGGGGATCGGAGGGTGCACGTGCGTGGCAGCTTCTTGAATTCTCGGCACAGATGTCCAGGCCTGCTGCGGCCGCTCGTCGCCGCGCTTTTTCGGTCTGCGCGCACGACGGGTGCGATCAGTGAACCGACCTTGTCACGGGCGCATCCAATCCATCCATGAAGCCACGCCAGCCGCCCTTCGTTGCGCAGACGACGGTCGAGCGCCGAACCGTGCTGGGCTGGCTCGGCAACACGACGGTTCTTGCCCTGGGCGGCGACGTGCTCTCGGCGTGCCTGGGCACCAGCATCGCGGATAGCCTGCGGCCCGATGCCGGGGGCGCGGATGGGGCGGCCGAGGCAGCGGGCGCGCCAGGCTTCACCTTCGAGCCCGGCCCGGGCACCGATCCCATTTTCGATGGCTGGTACGAAAACACGGTGGATGCGCAGAACCTGGTTGACATCCTGGCGGGCTGGACGCTTACCGTCGACGGTATGGTGGGCACCCCGCTCTCGCTTGGTTTCGTCGATCTCGTGGCTCTCGACCGGCAGGACCAGATCACCGATTTCCATTGTGTCGAAGGCTGGTCGGTCTTGGACGTGCCCTGGAACGGGGTGCCGCTAGCCCACGTGCTGGACTTGGCCGGGGTCGACGTCTCCGCCACGCACCTCACCTTCTACAGCGTGGGCGAGCAGTACAGGGAATCGCTGCCCCTGGACGTCGCGCGCGAGCCGCACACTTTGCTCGGCTACGGAGTTGGCGGATCCACGCTGCCGCTCGCCCATGGCTTTCCGGTGCGCTTGGTGGTGCCCCGTCTGCTCGGCTACAAGAACGCCAAATACCTCTCGCGGATTGAAGTCACCGATCAGCCGGTCACGGGTTACTGGGAAGCATACGGGTATTCGTACGACGGCGAGGTTCCAGCGTCCCGCCTACGGCCTGGCAAATACTGAATGCAAGACAATTCCCCGAAACTTGACCGCTTGGCCGGGCCGGCACCAGAAGCCTGGCCGCCGGCCTCATTCACCAAACCTGCGGACGAACCGGGTCTTTACGACTTGGGTCAGCAAGAGCATAGCGCAGGAACAGGTGGGAGTCGTGGCGTCGCACGCTCAAGAGGTCCAAAGGAAGTCCACCCAAATCCACTCCTTCGACGAGCGACTTGCGGCCATCACTTGGCGGCCTCCCGAAAAGTCGCGGCGAGGTGGTGATGAACAGCTCATCGAGCAGGCCCGCATCGAGTAGCTGACTGACCAGCGATGGGCCCCCTTCGGTGAGGACAACTTGCAATTTCCGGTCGTGCAGAAGATCCAGCAGCACGCGGCATTCGAAGCGCTGCGCATCGAGCACGGCGATGCTTGGGTCGCTTGGCTTGGTGCCTATGGGAAGCCTGGCGCGCAGGCGAGCCTCGCCCTGCGCCGTCGTGACGATTAGACAATCGCGGAGCGCGGGCTTGGCTAGATCGATGTTTCCCGACGCAGTCACCACGACCAAGAGCGGGTGGGGGCGCAGACCCAACTGTTTTCGCAGCTCGATGAACTGCTCCCGCGCTGAGGGGAACGCACTCTCGGGATGCCATAGATCGCCCGCGCCCGCGCGAAACGTGCCGGCGCCGATCAGAACAGCGTCGGCAACGGCGCGCAAAAGCCCCATGACAAATCGGTCAGGTTCGCTGTTTCCACTGACCACGCCGCCCGACTCGCCCGGGCCGGGAAGAGCCACCACGCCGTCCGCCGAGGAGACGAAATTCGCGTACAGCAAAGGCCGTGCGAGGCCGAAATCGCCCCCGTAGCTCTTCGCCAAGGCCGCGGGCAGTGCAAATCGAGGTAGGCCGTCGCGCTCGAATAGCCGTTCGATGGGTCTCATTTCCCGAGCTGTCGTCCCGCCAAATCTTCCATCGAATGCGCCAATTTCACGTCGAGTGCGGTGATTCCGCCGGCGTCATGGGTCGCGAGATCGATGCGCACTTTGTTCCAGACGTTGAACCACTCGGGGTGGTGGTCCATGGCCTGAGCGACCAGGGCCGTGCCAGACATGAAAGCAAAGGCTGCAACGAAGTCGATGAACGCGTATTCACGATGGAGCTTACCATCTTCGACCTTCCAACCAGGGAGCTTGGACACCGCCGAGGCAATCTCGGCTTCACTCAGTTTGACCGGTTTGGCATTGGACATGGAGTCACCTCGTGATTAGATCTAGCTCACGGTCGCCGAAAAGCCCGCCGCGCATGCCGGTCAGCCGAAGGTCACCGCCCATGCGTCAGCTCACGCCCGCTCCGTGGATGCCGGCGGTCGTCCACAGCACGGCCTTGCCCGGGACCAGGAGACGGCGTCGTGGGTGCAGTGCCACTCGCGTGGGCCGTACTCTTCGACTACAAGACCGAGCGCGGTCTCGTCCAGGGCATGCCAGAGTAGCGCTGCGCGACCGTCGTCCAGGGGATGCGCCAGGACAAGGCCGCCCTTGCTAGGACGTGGTCAAGCTGAAGGGGAGAGCGCGCGCTCTACTGCACTTCTTTGGGCGCTTCGGCCGGCGGTTGCAACAGCGTCAGCTTGCTCAGGTCCGGCTCGGTAGGGCTGCCGTCGATGAGGATATCGTGGCAGGTGTCGCAGTCGTTGGGGATGACCTCGCCGCTCTTGGCGTTCTTCATGTTGCCGTCATGGCAGCGGAAGCAGCCGGGAAAATCGTCGTGGCCGATGTTGTTGGGATGGGTCTTGGAGTCGGTGTTCATCTCCGGGAACACCGTGCGGTCGTAGACTTGCGCGGCCTCCTCGGAACCGCGCGCGACCAGGGCGCCCTGCTTGGCCGCGACCTCGGGATAGGTGGTTGCGTAGAATTTGCTGATTGCGCCGCGCACGCCCGCCACCCCCAGCTCGTGGGTCGGATAGGAGGCCGAGACTGCTTTCACCACCTCGCGCTTGTAGAACGGCAACGCGCGCAGGTTGGCCTGTCGCTGCAAGACAGAATCCGTCGCCTTGGCCGGAGTCTCGAAGAGGTGGGTCGGACGGTTGTGGCAATCGATGCAGTCCATCAGCCGGGCGCCGGACGCGATGCGGTCCGCGGTTGGTGGCTGCGTGTCCTCGCGCACGAACTCTTTGCGCTTGCCGTCCGGCGTGGTGAGCTCGACCCACGCCATTTCCTGCCGGCGCTTGTCGGTGGCGAGGTAACGAATCTTGTTGTCGGCGTAGATGTGCCACCAGTGGATGCCACCGTGCTGCTGGTTGGCGTTGGCGGCGCCACCGCCGGTCTTGAGCAGAAGGGCGGTGAAGCTGGCGGTGTTCTTCTCGTCATCCGCGAACCGGCCGATGAGCTTGAGCTTGTCGCCATAGTGCTTGGCCGGCCAGTGGCAGCCCTCGCAGGTGTCGCGCGCCGGGCGCAGGGTGTGCACGGGCGAGGCGATGGGGTGAGCGTAGGTGCCGGTCAGGACCTTCCAGACCTGGCGCAGACCGTCGAACTTGGAGCGAACCATGAACGACGCGCCCGGGCCGATGTGGCACTGCACGCACCGGACCCGCGAGTGTGGCGAGTTCTGGTAGGCGGTGTATTCGGGCTGCATGACCTTGTGGCAGACCGCGCCGCAGAACTTCGGGGTGTCCATGAAGTTGACCGCCGCCGCCGTGCTGGTGGCGAGCAAGATCCCGTTGACCACCGTCAGCCCGACGACGAGAAAGGTCGCGCGCCGGACGTGCGCGTCGTTGAAATCCAGGCGGGGATAGGACGGAACCTCTCCGGGCAAGTCGCCCTGCTTTCTCAGCTTGCGCCGGCGGAGCACGATGCCGAGGGGCATCGCGACGAGGCCGGTGACGAAGACGGCGGGCAGGAACGCCAAGCCCACGAGGCCGAGGTAGGGGTTCTCGATCACGCCGGAGGCCTCGAGGATCAAGAATGCGAGCAGGGTAATGCCCGACATGGTGGTGAGGCCGAACCCGAGCAGCGTCAGGGTGTTCTTCGCGTAGGTGGCCAAGCGGGCCAGCGAAGGGGAGGGCGACTTGGGCGAGCTCGTCATGGCGAATATCCGATCGTCTTGCGACCGCGAGTCGGGACGGTTTTCCCCGAAGCCCGGGCCGGAGTTTGGAGGGTTGTAGTAGAGGCAGTGCCGGCCGGACGCGCCAGGCAATAAAGGAATTAAAGAGTCCTTTAGTCTTGATTATTGATACCACAAGCACTGCTTACGGCAACCCGCGATCTGCACCCGACCTTCTCGCCCGGAAAAGACGTGCTAGGGCCGCGCGGCCAGAGACGCCGCGGTGCGCTTGTAGATATCCTCCGGCGAGCCCTCGGCCGGAATGGATACGAGCAGGCCGCGCTGGCGATAGTAGTCGGCCAGCGGCGCGGTGCTCTTTTCGTAGGCTTCCATGCGCACGCGGATGGCCTCGGGTCGGTCGTCCTCGCGCAGGATGAGCTTTCCGCCGCAGGCGTCGCACACGTCCGCCACCTTGGGCGGCTTGGTGGTCACGTGGTACACGGCCTTGCAACCGCCGCAGGTGCGGCGGCCCGAAAGCCTCGACACGATCTGGTCGATGGGGAGGTCGTAGCTGAGCACGGCATCCAGCTTCATGGCGAGAACGCCCAGGATGGAGGCCAGGGCCTCGGCCTGGTGCACGGTGCGCGGGAAACCGTCGAGCAGGAATCCGCCGGGGCAGCGCAGGCAGTTCGGCCGCTCGCGCACGATGCCGATGACTGTCTCGTCGGGGACCAGCTCGCCGCGCTTCATGTACTCGAGCGCTTCGTTCAGCGCGGGCGTGCGCTCGCTCGGGTCCAAGGTCTTGGCGGCGCGGAAGACGTCGCCCGTCGACAGGTGGCAGGGCCCGAGGCGCTCGCTGATGAGCTCGGCCTGGGTTCCCTTGCCCACCCCGGGAGCGCCCAGCAGTACCAAGCGGTACGCGCGCGCGCCGGGGGCCAGCGTCACCTGGCAATTGGCGATTCCACCTTTGAACCATGCGGTACGGTCGTGCTTTGTTGCAGTCATCTTGGCCGCGCAGCTTAGCAGCATCCCAGGGTCCCCCGAAAGGCCATTGAGGGGTTGCCTTCCGGGCTCGATGGACGTCGCCCGCCTGCGTCGCCAGGAGTTGATAGCGCGGAGTCGTGGCGCGAATGCCGCTTCTGATGAGAAGCTTGGGATGAGAGAATCACTGGCTCAAGTGGCGTAGCCGGCGCAGGAAGAAGTTACGCGGTCTTCTGAAACTTGCTGCCGGCCAGGCCGCACACCGGGCACTTGCCGGGGGCGGCCCCGAGCTCCAGGTGGCCGCACACCGGGCACATGTAGATTTCCATGGCTGAGAGATCCTGGCCGGCTTGCAAGGCTTGCAGGGCCTGCTGGTACAAGTCGGCGTGCACTTTCTCGACCGCGTTCGCCCACTTGAGCATGTTCTTGCCGCGATGGCCTTCCTGCTCGGCCTGCGCGACCATGGGTGGGTACATGGTGCTGAATTCATAGGTCTCGCCCGCGACGGCATCTTTCAAGTTGTCCAGCGTCGAGCCCACGCCTCCCAGGTTTTGCAGATGGGCGAGGGCGTGAATGGTTTCGGCCTCGGCGGCGGCGCGAAACAGCTTGGCGATTTGTGGATAGCCTTCCTTGTCGGCCTTGCCCGCGTAGGCGAGGTATTTGCGGTTGGCCTGGCTTTCGCCGGCGAAGGCGGTCTTGAGGTTTTCGGCGGTGGTCGGCATGGATACTCCTGTGCTTCGAGGTGGGGCGAAGAAGTTTCCATGCTTGCGCGCCGACAAGCAAGATTCCGAGCTATCGATTATGATGCTTGTTTCCGATGAGACTCGACGCCTATCCTCTCGAAGCGATCGCGACCCGCGTGGGCACGCCGTTCTATCTCTACGACGCCGGCATCCTGCGCGCGGCCTTGCAACGCCTGACCGCCATGGCCAGCGGCCCGAACCTGGTCGTGCGCTATGCCATGAAGGCGAACTCGGCGCGCGCGGTGCTGCAGATCGTACGCGAGGCGGGCCTGTGGATCGACGCCGTCAGCGGCAACGAGGTGCTGCGCGCGGCCCGTGCCGGCTTTCCCCTCGGCGCCAACCCGCCGGTCATCATGCTGACCTCGGATGTCTACCGCGACAACTCGCTCGACGTCATCCTTCGCGAGGGCGTGCTGCCCAACGTAGGTTCGCCCGGCCAGATCGGGCAACTCGTGGCGGCCGGGTACCGCGGCCCGATCGCCATGCGCGCCAACCCCGGCTTCGGTCACGGCCACGTGCAATCGTGCGACACCGGCGGCCCGTCGTCCAAGCACGGCATCTGGTACGAGGATCCGATCTTTTCCGACGCACGCAAACAGGCCGCCGCGGCCGGGCTCAAGATCGTGGCGCTTCATGCGCATATCGGCACCGGCCCCGACCCGCGGGAATTCGATCGCAACGCGCGCAAGCTGGTGGATTTCTTCGCCGGCATCCTGCCCAAGTTCCCCGACGTCGAGGCCGTCAACTTCGGCGGCGGCATCCCGCACCCTTATCGCCCGGGTCAGAAACCCTACGATCTCGACTGGCTGGGGCCCGTGCTCACCGAGGCGGTCGCTCGCTTCGCGGCTGTGCGCGGGCGGCCGGTGCGGGTCGAGATCGAGCCGGGTCGCTACCCCGTGGCCGGCATGGGAATCCTCGTATGCCGGGTGCACGACGTGAAAAGCACCCAAGACAACGACAAGGGACAGGGCCATCGCTTCGTCATGGTCGACGGTGGCTTCTGCGACCTCGTCCGGCCCGCCATGTACGGCGCCTACCATCACATCTCGATCCTGGGCAAGGGCGCCAGCCGCGCTCCCGAGCCGCTGGTGGTGGCCGGCCCCTTGTGCGAGAGCGGTGACGTGTTCACGCGCGACGAGCACGAGCTGCTCGACCCGCGTCTTCTGCCGCGCCCCGAGCCGGGCGACCTGCTCGTGCTTCACGACGCCGGTGCGTACGGTGCGGCCATGAGCTCCAACTACGTTTCCCAAGGGCGGGTTCCGCAGATCCTGTGGGACGAGGGGCGGGCGACCCTCATCGCCCGCCGGGAAACCGTCGACGATTTGGTCCGTGCCGAATGCGAGGAGCGCCTGCTTTAGCGTCCAATCCCAGCGAGGCTTGCGTGCTCGACCTTCATCAACTCATCGCCAAGGCCTACGACCTCGAACCCATCCCGATGAGCGGGACCAAGCTGGCGAACCTCGTCGCCGATCCCGAGTCGACCCTGGAGAGCATCACCGAGGTGGTCGGCCTGGACCAGGCTCTGGCCGGCCGGGCGCTACGTGCCGCCAACTCCGCGGCCAGCGCCGCGCGTTCGACCATCACCACGGTCAAGGAGGCCGTGGTGCGCCTCGGGCGCAGCACCATGCTCACGCTCGGCTTTGGAACCAAAGTCCGCCAGCAACTACAGCAAGCCGTCCCCGAATTCGGGCTGGCCGAAAACATGCTGTGGCGCCACTCCGTCGCCGCGGCGCTTGCCGCCGAATCGATGGGTTCGCTGTGCCAGGTGCAAATTCCCCCGGAATCCTACGCGGCGGCACTTCTGCACGACATCGGCAAGCTGGTACTCGCGCGCTTCCTCGACCCCGACCTTCTGTCGTATCTCGAGCGCGCGCAGAGAGAGGGCCGCGACAGCCCCCTCGAGGCCGAAATGGAGATCCTGGAGGTCAACCACGCCGAGCTCGGCGCTCTCATCGCGCGCCACTGGGGTCTGCCGAGCACCATCGCGCTCGGCATCCAGTACCATCACACGCCGACCGACGATCACCCGCTGGTCTGCCACGTGGTCTGCGTCGCCAACGTGCTGGCCAAGACCATCCTGCCCGAGACCGAGTCGCCCCCGCCCTACCCCGAGGATCACACCGCCTCGTTCCAGAAGCTCGGCGTCAGTGCCGAGCTCGAAAAACGCATCTGCCAGGCCGTCGGCGCCCGCTTCGCCAAAGTCCTCGAGCTCTTCGGCCTGTGAAGGCTCGGCCCCTCACAGAACCTCCGAGGCTTCCCATGATCGCGTTGGCGTAGCCGGGCTTTGCCCGGCGAAGCCAGAGCGCGGGAGGGTTTGGGAACCCTCCCAGGGTTCCCATTTAACTAGTACAGAGGTTCTTGTCCCTGGCGATCTTCTGGATGGCACGCAAGCGCTCCCTGACCTGCCGGGCGCGCGGCGACTTGGGATAGCGTCTTGCGAGATCCTCGTACATGGCCTTGGCGTCGCTGCAGAACTTGAGCACCACGAACGATTCGGCGAGCTGCCACATGGCCTCGGGCACCTCGAGCGAGCGCGGGAAGCGCTGGATGAGGTTGGAAAACTCGGCCGCGGCGTTGCTGTATTTGAGCTCCTGGACGAAGGAAATGCCGACCTGAAGCTGGCCCTGCGGAGCGCGCGGGTCGTCGGGAAAACGTTGGATGAAGGAACGCAGGAAACGGCGGGCCTCTTCGCGCTGGCCGTCGCTCAAACGCTTCTGCGCTTCCTTCCACAGCGCCTCCTTGTCCTCGGGCATGGTGGGCGCCACGCGCTCTACGATGCGCTGCTGGTTCGACTGGAGCTGCTGTTGGGTCTGCTCGTCGGCGGCCACCTTGGTGGTGAGCTGCGCGACCATGTACTTGGCTTCTTCGATCTTCCCGTTCACGGCCGCGATGTCGGTTTCGTTCTTGGCCACCCGGGCGCCGAGGTCGGCCGAATTGCGCCCGAGCAGAGCGGTGGCTTCGTCGAGCACGGTACGCAGCTTGGCGACCTTCTCGTTGATATCGCGATCGCGCACATCCAAGGTGTCCAGCCGCTGGCGCAGCTGGGCGATGTCGGCATTCATCTTCTCACCCTGGCCGGTCGTTACACAGCCGACCAGGGCGAGGCCGACCAGTGCGCATGCTAGCCCGGAGCGCACGATGACTTCCCTTCTGAACCGAAGCCGCGAGGCGCCTACTTCCATTCTGAATCGACGCGACGATCCTTGGCCCAGCTGGCTTCATCGGTGCCGGTGGCATCGAGGTTGCCGCGGGGAACAGGCTTGAGACGCGAGCTTTCGATCCCGGCCTGGCGCAGGTAGTCCCGCACCGCCTGGGCACGACGATCCGACAGGGCCATGTTGTACTCGGTGGTGCCACGCGGATCGGCGTGACCGATGAGATCGATGTTTCGCCCGGTCTTCTTGAGGCAAGACGCGTTCTTGGACAAAGAACTGCGCGCGTCCTGGGTAAGCGAGGAGATGTTGAAGCCGAAGTACACGGTATCGAGCGGGCACGGTGGCCCCTCGACAGCCTTCGTCTTGCCGCCCACGCAGCGTCCGCGCTGGCAGTCCATGTCCTGCGGGCAGTCGTCGTCCTTCATGCACTGGGCCTTGCCGCACATGCCACCGCTGCAGATCGCACCGGCGGGACACTGGATGTCCGACTGGCACGGGCCGCAGCGATTGGCCGAGCAGACTTGACCGGCGGGACACTGCGAGTTGTCCCTGCAGAACCCGGCGATGAGGTTGCACTTGCCGTTGCTGCACTCGCGCCCCTCGCCGCAGTCATTGCTGTTGCGGCACTGCTGGCACTTGCGGGCAACGCAGAATTCTTTGCTCTTGCAATCCTTGTCGGTGTCGCAAGCCGGGTACTCGGGCTTGCATGCCGTTGCAGCCACGAGGAGGGTGGCCGCAATAAATCCTAGCTTCCATTGGTAGTTTTTCATGTGCATGGCTCTCTGAGGGGCTTCTAAGGCGTCCTTGACTCGCTGTCAACGTCGAGTCGCGGGCTGGAGAATATCACGTGATCTCCTCGCGGGGCTTGAATCCGTGCTATGGGATTCGCCACAAGTCGGTCCGATGGAGTGGCTGCTCAGTCAACTTACCTCTCATGTATACGCCAAGTTGGCGGGAATTTTGCTGCTCTGTGGCCTGGGAGTGCCTATTCCCGAGGATATTTCGCTCATCTCCGCGGGGTACCTGGCGCACCTAGGAACCGTCGATCTTCACGCTGTATTCCTGGTTTGTTTTGCCGCGGTGCTCGGCGGCGACTCGCTGGCCTTCACCGTGGGCCGCACCTTCGGCACGAAGATCCTGGCCAGCCGGTTCGGCCATCGCTACTTCAACCCGAAGCGGCAACGCCGCGTGCGCGCCTACTTCCGCACCTACGGCAGCAAGGTCGTCTTCATCGCGAGGTTCTTGCCCGGGCTCCGCTTCTCGATCTTTCTATCCGCGGGCATGCTGCACGTCCGGCCCTATGTGTTCATCGTCTACGATGCCCTGGCCGCCCTGCTCTCGGTCCCGTTTCTGGTCTACACGTCCTACTACTTCGGTGACAAGATCGACCACGTCATCAAGTGGGCCCGGCGCTCGGAGTACGGGATCCTGGTGCTGGTCTGCGTGGCCGCCTTATTCGTCGCCTTCAAGATGATCCGCAAGCGTCGCGCCCGCCCCGCCATCGCCGAATAGAGACACGCCACCACCCTCCCAGTGCCGCCGCCGGGCCGATGGCCCGGATCCTTCAGGCGTGAAACGGGCGGCCCCTTGTATCCTACGGGGGACTGGCTCGCTCTCGCTCGCAGTCCCCCGGTCCCCCCTCGCTTCGCCCAGCAAAGCTGGGCGAAGCTCGCCCCCAAAGGCGAAGGAGCACGACAAGATTCAACGGCACGACAGACCGATGCCAATTGACTCGCTGCGCTCGTCAACCTCTCCGCCCTGCGGGCACTTCGGGTCCTACACGCCCAACACCTGCCCCCGCGGCTTCGCCGCGCCCTCGCCCGCTTCGCTCCGCTACGCGGGGCGAGGTGTTTCAGGTCAGGGTTCCCATTACTACGGGAACCTGATCTGCGCACCCAGGCCGACGTCGAGAGCGACGCTGAACCATCGCGCAAACCCGATGTCTTCGCCGAACTGGACGAAGAACCCCACATTGCGGATGGTGTCGTACATCAGCCCGTTGGCGTTGCGCATGCCGTAGTCGCTGTTGCGCGCCCCGGTGTTCTGGTAGTCCATGTAGTCGAACACGAACTGCAGGGTCGTGTAGAACTTCAGGGCGACATCTTGATCCAGCCAGAAACGGAACCCGGGAGCCAAGGCAAATTGATGGCCGCCCGCGATGGTGGGATCGCTCTGCAGACCGAAGCGAATGTCGGCGATGATGTCCGCGCGCGCGGCCACGCCGAATGAAAGTTGGAAATCGAGGAAGAAGGGAACGCTGTGCGCGCACACCCGCTTGCTCTGGATGCCCGATGAGTCGCCGCAATTCTGGCCTTCCTTGTAGGGCACGATCAGCCGATAGCCCGAGCCCGGCATGATGGAAAGGCCGGTCTGGTACTTGTGGTCGGACTGGGCGGGCCCGCCGAAGAACTTGGGCGGCTCCGCCTGCTCCTCGGTGGCCGCCTGCTGGACGGGTTTCGCCCGGTGCTTGGGCCTTGGAGCCTGATCCTCGGCTCCGGTGGAGGGCGCCGCCTCGGGCGCGGAGCTCGCGGCGTCTTGCCCCGCGACGGGCGCGCTGCCTTCGCTATCCTCGGCGTGCGCCGAGTTGGGCGAGACAGCGGGAACGACTACCATCATACTCAGGGCAATGACCCATAGGTTCCTCATGGCTGGCGCTAGTATCGAATGAGCGGGCGTGGTTTGCCAGAGCCGCGATCGTTCGCCGAATGTTCGCCGACAGCCAGGTGCGGCATGACCGGCCTGCCCCGGCGACGGTTCCTGGCCGGTCTGGCCGCCGCTGGCGTGCTGTTTTCCGCGCGCGGGGCCCGTGCCCTCGGGGATCTGTCCAAGTTCCGCTTCCTGCGCCTGCGTTTCCCGGATTTGCCCGATCCACGACCCAGCGCCCTTCGCCGCCTGGCTTGGGAGCTGGAGCGACGAACCAGCCTGGTAACGATCCCCGACCCCATCGAGCTGGCCCTGTCGAGCCCCGAGCTTTTCCGCTACCCCCTGTGCGTGCTATCCGGCGACCGCGCGTTCACCTTGCCGTCCGACGGTGACGTCGTTCGCCTGCGCCGCTATCTGACCTTCGGCGGCTGCATGCTCGTCGATTCGGCCGAGGACCACGCGGGCGGCGCCTTCGACCAATCGGTGCGCAAGCTACTGGCACGCGTGCTGCCGGGGGATCTGCCCAAACCGGTTCCCGACGACCACGTGCTGTGGAAATCCTTCTACATCCTGCACGGGGTTCCCGGACGCGTGCTGGCCTCGCCGATCGTGGAGGCGATCGAGCGCGACCGTCGCCTGGCCGTCATCTACACCCAGAACGACCTCTGCGGGGCCATGGCGCGCGACGGGTTCGGGCGCTGGGAGCACGACGTGATCCCGGGTGGCGACGATCAGCGCGAGCGCACGTTCCGCTTCGCCGTGAACGTGGTCATGTACGCGCTTTGCCTGGACTACAAGACCGAACAGGCGCACATCGATTTCATCATGCGCACGCGGAGAGCCAGCCCGTGAATCGCCTCGGGCTCATCGCCGACTGGCGGCTGACCTTCGGCACCCAACTTGCGCGCGGCACCCTGGTCCTGCTGGGGGTGGCGGCCGCGCTGACGGTGGCCATCTCGGCTCTCTCGCTGTGGCGCGAGCGCCGTCGCGGGAGGAACCTTGCCATCTTCACCCTGCGCCTGCTGGCCGTGGCCGTTTGTCTGCTGGTCTGCCTGCAACCGCGGCTCGAATTCGGCCAAGTGAGCGTGGTGCCCAACACCATCGTCGTGCTGGTGGATGCCTCGCGCTCGATGAGCGTCGCGCCGCCCGATCGAGGTCCCACGCGTTCGGAACGCGTGGCCGGCCTGTTGGCCAGCGCCGCGCCCACCTTTGCCGCGTGGGAGAAGAGCGGCCACAAGATCGAAGTGTACGGCTTCGGCGAAGGCCTTGTGCCTGCATCGCGCGTCTCGCTGCCCGCACCCAAGGCCGAGGCCACGCGCATCGGCGAGGCCCTGTCCGAGCTGCGCACACGCATGTCCGGCCGAATCTCGGCGCGGTGGTGCTCATCTCCGACGGCATCGACACCGGCCGCATCGGCCATGGCCCACTCGACGCCGATACGCGCAAGACCCTCGAGGCGCTGGCCGCACCCGTGCACACGATCTTCGTCGGCGAGGACGAGCTGCGCGACCTGTCGGTGGCCGCCGTGTTGGCCGACGACTTCGCCTTCGTGCGCACGCCGGTGAAGCTGGAGGCGGTGCTCCGCCACAGCGGGCTCGGCGGACGGATGGTCGAGGTGTCGCTGCTACGCGACGGGCGCCTGATCGACGCCAAGGCGGTGGTCCTGCGCAAGGATGCGCCGCAAGCACGCGTGGTCTTCGACTACACCCCCGACCAGCCGGGCAACCACGTGTTCGAGATCAGAACGCCCGTGCTGGCCGGCGAGGCGCTGGACAGCAACAACAGCCAGGCCTTCACCCTCAAGGTCATCCGCGACCGCATCCGTATCCTGCACGTATGCGGCCGCCCATCGTGGAACGAACGTTTCCTGCGCTCGATGCTGCGCCTCGACCCCAACGTCGATCTGGTCTCGTTCTTCATCCTGCGCACCGACACCGACGATATGACCATGGGTCCGGACGAGATGTCCCTCATCCCGTTTCCTTACAAGGAAATCTTCGACGAACAGCTCAAGTCGTTCGACCTGCTCATCTTCGACAACTTCAATTTCAAGCCCTATTGGGTCGAACCCTACTTGCCCGGCGTGCGCGCTTACATCGAGGCGGGCGGCGCCCTGGCCATGGTGGGCGGCGACTTGTCTTTCGCCAGCGGAGGGTACGGCGACAGTGCCCTTCACGATGTCTTGCCCGTGGAGCTTGCCGGCATTCCGCGCGATGGCGCGGCCGCGTTCAGCACCGACACTTTCCGACCGCGCCTGACCCCGGAGGGTCGCACCCATCCGGTGACCTCGCTCAGCCTCGACGAGAAAATCAACGAGTCACGTTGGGCGGCCTTGCCCCCGCTCGTGGGCATCAACCGCGTCGCCGGGCTGCGGCCGGGGGCGCGCGCACTGCTGGTCCATCCCTCGCAAAAGAGCGGCGACGGCAAGCCGGCCCCGGTGCTCGCCGTTGCCGAGGTCGGCAAGGGGCGGACCCTGGCGCTGACGACCGACAGCGCTTGGAGCTGGGGATTTCAGGCGGCCGGCGCAGGCGACGATGGGCACGCCTTCCAGCGCTTCTGGGAAGGCGCCATTCGCTGGCTGGTGCGTGATCCGGCGCTGACCCATTTGCGCATCGACCTCGACAAAGTCGAATACCGGCGCGGCCAGACGGTGTCCCTGCGCGTGCGCACCTTGCGCGCCGACTACAGCCCCGCCGCTGCCGTCGACGTCGCGCTCGAATTGCGGCCGGCCACGGCGGGCGATACCGGCGCCCCGCTGCGCACCCTCAAGGTCACCACCACCGGCGACGAGGGCGAGGCCCAGGTCGAGCTCGACGCGCTCGACCCGGGTGCCTACCGACTGGTCGGCAGAGCGGTCATCGATGGACGGTCCGTGGAGGAACAGACCACGTTCGTCATTCGCCCCGAAGGCCACGAGCTTGACGACGTCATCGCGCGCGATTCCGTGCTGCGCGAGATCGCCGCCGCGAGCGGGGGGAATTCCACGACGGCGCCCTCGGCAATCCCAACGTGCGACCACCCCGCAAAGTGCGTGTGGGCAGCCTGCGCACCGTCGAGGTCTGGTCGAATCCCCTGCTGCTCCTCCTTGTTATCGGCCTGCTGGTCGCCGAATGGACCCTCCGAAGACGCACGGGGCACGCGTGACGGAGAGCTCGACCACAGAGCCGCAGAGAGCACAGAGCCGGAGGGGAAGGCAAGATTCCGGACTTGGGATCCGGAGAAGCCCTTCTTTCCTATCCGTCTCCGCGCTCTCCGTGCCTCTGTGGTGAAAAACTCCCAGGTGGTAGTAGTTGCGTCTGATGTCGTTCGTCGTCGTCGCGCTGGCCATTGCCTTGCGGGTCGCGTGGGTGCTCGCCGTGCCCAGCAAGCCCGTGGGCGACTTCGCCATGTACGTCGAGTCGGCCGCGCATCTGGTCGAGCACGGCGGCTTCGATTCGGAATACGTGTACATGCCCGGCTACATTTTCTTGATCGCGCCGGTGCAAGCGCTGGGCGGAGGCTGGCTGGCCATCAGGCTGGTGGGCGCGGTGCTGGGCGGGCTGGGCGCCGGCGCGGTGCTGGGCATCGCGCGCAGGGTGGCGGGAGGATCCGCGCGGGTGGCCATGGTGGCCGGTCTGCTCTACGCCTGCTGGCCGGCCGGAATCGCCATGGCCAGCGTGACCGGAACCGACATGCCCGCAGCGGTCTTGCTGATCGTCGCCACGTATTTCCTCGTGCGTTTCGCCGACAGCCGGCCGACCTTGGCCGCGATCTTGTTCGGGGTGTTCACGGGATTCGCCGCCACCATTCGCGCCGTCGTCGTGCCGTTGGCCGCGCTGGCGGTGTTGGTCTTCCGCGCGCGCGGCGCCACCTGGCGCACGTCGGTCAAGTCCGCGGCCATTGCGTGCCTGGTCGCCTTCCTGATGCTGGTCCCTTGGGCCGTGCGCAATCGCCTGCGCTACGGCGAGACCTTTCTCACCGACAGCCATGGCGGCCTGACCGCATTGGTGGGCGCCAACCCCGACACCGATGGCTGCTACTCGCGCTCGCTCAATCGCATGTTCCGCGACGTGACCGGGTTCGCCCTTTTGGCCGAACCCCATCGCGACGCCAACCGCGCCTCGCTGGCCATTGCCAAGAATTGGATCGGCTTCGAGCCCCTCTTCACCATCGGTCTGCTGACCAGCAAGGCCGAGCGCCTGCTGGTGCACGAGCGCGCGCTGCTCTACTGGCCGCTCTTTCGTGCCGGCGTGCTCCCCCCTCCCTACCAAGCCTTCTTTGCTCGTCACCGCAGCATGCTCGAGGCCGTTGCCGACGACTTCTGGCTGACGGTGCTGGCGCTGGCGCTGATGGGCGGCGCGGTGGCCTATGCGCGCAAGCAGTGGCTGGCACTTTCGCTGGTGCCCCAAGCGGTTGCCCTGGCCCTGCTCTACACCGCCATCTTCTCCGAGCCGAGGTACCGCCTGCCCATCTTCATGTTGCTGCTTCCTCTGTCTGCCATCGCACTCGACTGGCTGTGGCAAATCGGACGCAGCCTTGTCCATCGATCCGCGCCGCCGGGATGGAAGCGCGAGGCCGCGCTTGCCGTCGGCTTCGCCACCGTGGTCTTTGCCCTCGCGCCGACGCTGGCCTGGGCTGGCGGCAAGCTGCGCGAGCGCCATCGCTGGGCGGTGGACGAGTGCGTGCTGGCGGGAAAGCCGCGGTTCTGCCGGTGGCGCATGCTTGGCAGCGAGGGCGATCTCGATGGACGTCCGACCATCAGGGGCGTGTGGAACGGGGTCGGCCTTGCGCTGCCCGGTGCGACGCCGGGGAAGAAGGCCACGGTCGCGGCACAGACCGAATTCTATCCCGCGCCGGGCGACTACACTCTCTCCGTGGCCCTCGACATCTCGCCGGTCGATTCGGCGCTGGTGGCGCAAGACGCGAGCGGTTCGGTCCTGTTTTCCGGCGACGGACAAGCGCTCTCGCCCACGGTTCCGCTCGCCGAGGTGGCCCGCGCCTCACGTGATGGCCAGACCCTCGCGTGGCATTCTCCCCTTCACCACGCCGGCGGGCCGCTACGCCTGACGGTGCGGGCCGAAGTGTCACGCCCCTCCGATCGCCCCTCGCCCACCCGCCTCTGGCTCGGCGATCTCCGCGTCGAGCAAGGGCTCATCGCGCATTAGGGCTCGTCCGACGCAGTTTCACTTGCTGGTCGTTGTAACGTTTGCCACCGGGAACTGAATGCTTCCGGTGCCCCCCCCCACCTCCACATTGATGTGAACCGATGCCAGACTTCCCAGGCTCCAGCCCTGCGCCGCCCACGCCGCGAAGTGGTCGCTGACGGTAATGGTCCCGCATTGGCGAGCCGTCTTTCGGGTACTATGGATCTGAGTCCAACTGCCCGTATGACCGGATTCGCAAGCATTGGCGCCACCGGTTCCGGTCGTTGTGGTTGAGTCAAGTAGTACGTGGCCCCATCAATGGTCGCGGTGACGTTGCCACCCCCGCCCATCCCACCGAACGAGTCTTCGTTGATGTACCATTCAATGCATGGACTATGCATCCACCCGTACATTCCAATAGACGACCAAGGAACGGAGGTTGCCGATTTTGTCTCGACGAATTGTGCGGCAATCGTTCCATAAGCGGTGTAGCTCTTGGAGGCGTTGAAATCCAGGCCGAGATGGGCCAAGAAATCTGCCGAGCTGGGCGACCAAGATGCACTGAAGGCATGAGCATTGGTAAAGTAGGTGATGCTCCCTCCGCTTCCACTCTCCCAGATACCGTAACCGAGGCCGTCGGCTTGGCCATTACAATTGTTTCCGCTGCACACAGTGCCGCCGCTCGGCATGGTGGCCGTGCAATCGACGGTTGATGTTCCGCCATCCGTCGCGGCACCGCCAGTGCCAGGGGCGCCGCCACTGCCGGGGCCACCGTCCCTGCCGGAGTTGCCACCAGAGCCGGTGACTCCTCCGGTGCCGATGGTCCCACCTTTCCCGGCGCCGCCGCTGCCAGGGACGCCACCTATCCCGGTGCCGCCGCTGCCAGAAATGCCGCCGCTGCCAGAAATGCCGCCGCTGCCAGGGGTGCCGCCGCTGCCAGGGCTGCCGCCAGACCCGGTGATTCCACCGGTGCTGGTGGTTCCGCCTTTTCCAGTGGTGCCCCCGTTCCCGGTGGTTCCACCAGTGCCGGTCGTGCCCCCAGAGGTGCTTGTGCCGCCGGCGCCAGTGGTCCCGCCATTCGCGGCGGAGCCGCCGCTGCTGGTGGTTCCGCCGGCACCCGAGGAGATTCCTCCACTAGGAGAGCAGCCCATAGCGAGCAGGAGCACCAGCGCTGGCCCGAGAACCAAACTTGACGGCGATACTCTGCAGGCAACGGACGACGATGTCATGGGCACTCCTTTGATCAACATGCCTGGAACCCTACTGGTCCAAGTTCTTCTGTGCGATTATCCAGCCGCTGTCTCGGCAAAGCCATACATACGTGAGTTGCATTGCGCGCCAGAAGTCGTCAATGAAACTGCTCACTGTGTTGGCCAGCACCGCAACGAGACCTAAGACTGGGATTGCGCCGACCATCCTGACGAACCCGAGCTCTCGGAGCTGGCTGAGAAACCTCCGGGCTTCCGCGGGGCCCCAGCTGCCCGATTCCTGGCAGTTATCATGATGCGTCATGTAGTTTTTCAAGCAATTCCAATAGGATAAGCGCCGCCGCTGACACCTTGATCTTCGACCTCCGTCTTCGCTGTTCTACAAGCCATTTCGTTCCACCGCGGTGCGCCTAAAATCAGACGCGCGCTTTCTCGGCATGGATCATCGCGCCTTAGGGCTCGTTTGGCCAGCCGGTCGCCCCGTCGTCCGAGCTCGTCTCACCTGATTTCCGGACGGACCCTAGCGTCGCCCTTGCCAGCGGCACGTCTCTTCTTGGCCTGGCTCTTGCCCTTCCCAGACGCGTGCTGATGCTTAAGCGCCGCCTTCGAGATCCGCTTGGGCGCCAGCGCTGGCGTGAGCAGAAGCTCGATGCGACGGTTCTTCGCGCGCCCGGCGGCGGTCCGGTTGTTGGCAATGGGCTGGTATTCGCCGTAGCCGCTGGCCACCAGGCGATCGGCGGGCACGCCGGCCTTCTCCTGCAGAAAGCGCACGACGTTGGTGGCGCGCGCCACCGACAGCTCCCAGTTGGTGGGGTACTGCTGCTTCAGCTTGTCGGAGATGGGCGTGTTGTCCGTGTGCCCGGAAACCTGGATCTGTCGGTCCTCGATACTGGCCAGCACCGCGCCCAGGCGCGCCAGCACGCCTTCCCCGCGTTTGGAGATCGAGGCCTCTCCCGAGTCGAAGAGGATCTTGTCGACCAAGCCAACCCGCAGCTTGCCTCCGCTTTCGGTCAGTTGAATGTCGCCCTTGGCGATCTCGTCCTTCATCTTTTCGCGCAGCTCGTCGGTCGTACCCTTCAGGGTGGCCAGCTCGCTCGATTTTTCCTCCACGCTCTTGGCCAGATAGTCCCGCGCGGTGATGAGCGCCTCCTTGTCGCTCTCCAGCGCGTCCTTCACCCCTTGCAACGTCGATAGCTGACGGTGCATGGCCTCACCGTCCGCCACGGCCTCGTGCACCTTTCCCTCGGCCGCCTCGGCCTTGGCCTTCCACCGTGCCCGTTCGCCAAAGCCCCAGTAGGCGCCGTACCCGGCTGCAGCCGTCATCGCGACGGCCACGACCCACGGCATCCGCGACGGTGTGCGAAAGATGATGGGCGGAGGCGGCGGAAACGGCGGGGGCTGGTTTGGCTGCGGGAGAGTCGGATCTCCTGGGTACGGCGGGTACGGCATGCGATCTCCTTCCAGGTGCGGTAGCCGCACGCAGTCTACCTCATCCCCGCCCGGATACATCGACGCCCTTGTTCCCCATCCCCTGGCCGTGTTATCAGCGTGGATTCGATTCCTCCTCAATATGGGACTTTGAAAGGGCGACCATGAAATCGTACAACATCGCGCTGATTCCTGGAGACGGCACCGGTCCCGAGGTCCTTGCCGAGGGCGTGAAGGTCCTCGACGCGGCCTGCGCCAAGCACGGCGTGAAGCTGAACTATCAGAGCTTCGATTTCGGCGGCGAGCGCTACAAGCGCACCGGCGAGATCCTGCCCGACAGCGCTCTCGAAGAGTTCAAGAAGCTCGATGCCATGTACCTCGGCGCCATCGGCCACCCCGACGTCAAGCCCGGTATCCTCGAGGTCGGCATCCTGCTCAAGACCCGCTTCGCCCTCGACCAGTACATCAATTTGCGCCCGGTCAAGCTCTACCCCAACGTCGAGACCCCGCTCAAGGACAAGGGCCCCGAGCACATCGACTTCGTGGTCGTGCGCGAAAACACCGGCGGCATCTACACCGGCATCGGCGGCGTCACCCACAAGGGCACCCCACTGGAAAACACCGTCCAGGTCATGACCTACTCGCGCCCCGTGGTCGAGCGCTGTGTGAAGTACGCCTACGAGCTGACTCGCAAGCGCAACAGCAAGAAGAAGATGCTGACCCTTGTCCACAAGTGCAACGTCCTGACCCACGCCGGCGACCTGTGGGTGCGCGTGCACAAGGAAATCGGCGACAAGCTCTATCCCGAGATCAAGCAGGACTACAACCACGTCGACGCTTGCACCATGTGGTTCGTCAAGCAGCCCGAGTACTACGACGTCATCGTCACCGAGAACCTGTTCGGCGACATCATCACCGACCTCGCCGCCATCATCCAAGGCGGCCTCGGCATCGCCGCCGGCGGCAACATCAACCCCGAAGGCGTCTCCATGTTCGAGCCCATGGGCGGCAGCGCGCCCAAGTACACCGGCATGAACATCATCAATCCGCTGGCCACCATCTGCGCCGGCGGCATGATGATGGACACCCTGGGCGAGCCCGCCATCGCCAAGGCCGTCGACCAGGCCGTCCACGACGCCCTGGCCTCGGGCAAGATCAAGAGCCTCTCCGCCGGCAAGATGGGCATGGGCACCCGCGAGGTCGGCGACTTCATCGCGAAGCTGGTGAGCTGACGTTCGGCGGCAGTTCAGTGATTTTCAGCCGCGCGACCAAGATGGTTTCGCAAGGTGTCACCGCCGCCGGCCGAGAACCTGAATGCCAGGACTTTACAGGCTCCTGGTTTGCCCTCATAGTCAGCTTCGTGTTCAAGCAGTTTGGCCTATGATGCGGAGGTCAGGGTGAGCCAATCGTCCGTCCTGTACGCCAGCCCGCGGATCGCGAAGGAGCTGACCAAGGTATTCGGTCGGGCGTCCTCTATCAAAGTCACGATGCGTGCAACCAAGGATGTTTCCAAATTCATCCGCAAGTTGGACGCTGCGAACAAGAAGGCCGCGAAGAGCAACCTGCATTTCGGCTAGTCGAGGCCGGTTCGCGAGGCGCGGATCAGGAAGACGGCATATGGAAGACCACCGTCTCGTTGCGTCCACAGCGCTCGAAATAGCCGAGACCCACCGTCCATTTTCGAACTTCGACTTTGTCGAGAAGCACTTCGGCGGTACGCCCTCCATTCGGCGGTTGTTCTCGCAAGCGCGCGCACAAGCGGCAACCACGCTTGTTGTCGAGGACATTCCGGCTTCCGGCGTGATCGCGTCGGAAAACGTCGAGATCTCTCAGCGCTTCGGCGACTACAGCATGGGTGCTCTCAAGCGCCTGACCTTCTGGCGCGGGCGCTCTCTCGATCTCGACAGCGTCGACAGTACCCATCTGCTGGGCTTCGCGATTGCCAAGCGAGACCTTGTGCCCAGTCGGGGCGTCGACCGGTGGCACGTGTTCGAATCGGCCTTCGCCAGTTCTCCGCGCGAGCACAGCTATCTGCACGGAACGCGTGCCTACCAGGTGGTTGCAGGACAACGCCGATTCTCGGTGGCTGGCGTGCTCTACTGTCAGCAGAACGCCCTCAACAAGGCTTGCGCGCAGGTGGCCCTGCGATCGTTGTGCGCTCTGCATGTGCCGGACACTGAGGTCTCGTACGAACGAATCAACCTCCTAGCCAGAAAGGCCAGTGGCACCTTCGATCCGGCAAAAGGGCTGGGTGCCGTACAGATCCGTGCGGTGTTGCAGGGGGTGGGGATCGGGTTCAGGGATGTCGACTACACGGCCGAGCCGCCGAAGTATCGGAAGGAATTGCCCTACCAGAAGCTGCTCTACGCCGGCATCGAGTCTGGGGCAGGCGCACTGCTGGGCTTCAGCCTGGCTGGACCCAAGGCGGCAGGACTCCACATGATTCCATTCTTTGGGCACACCTCGAACCAGGATGCATGGGTGCCCAAGGCCGAGACCGCGTACTTCCACGTCGGCGAACATACACGATACGTCCCAAGCGAAGCTTGGGTAAGCAGCTTCATCGGTCACGACGACAACTTCGGGTCGAATTTCTGCGTCCCGCGACTCTATGTCACGTCAGGACAGGTCGACTACGTCGTCGCTCTCCTGCCCTCCGGGGCTCGCTATTGCGGTGTCGTCGCTGAGGCGATCGCGGTCGACTACCTCTACTCGATTCTGCCAAGTCTAAGCCCGTCCGACGGACGCTGGCTGGCCCGGTTGATTGAGAGCGCCGAGCGCCAGGATGTGGTCCTGCGGGCCGTATGGTTGACGAAAGCGAAGTACATTCGACATCTTCGGAGAATGACAGACTGGAGCTACCGTAGAGAAGACAAGGCGATTTGCGACGCGCTCGAGAAGTACTTACCCTCCGACTTGTGGATGATCGAGGTCTCTGCGCCCGAGCTATTCCCGGCGAATCAACGCAAACTAGGCGAAATCGTGCTGGATGCGACGACCAAACCAGCCGCACACCTCGATTTTAAGACCTTCTTGTTCGCGAGGTTTCCTGGACGGTTTCTGCTGCTGGAGAACCCACCGTCAGGCGGCCGGCCCCTCTGCGTGCCCGTTCGGAGTCGCCTTCATTCCCACACTCCTCTGTGGTCCGAGGCGAGCTAGGTTTTCGCCACGGGCTGTTAGTCTAGCGTGCGGGCACATTGGACTTTGAAACGTCGACCTGCATACTGGCAGCCGTGATCAGCATGGCGAGACCTGACCATGGTCGTTGACCTGCATCGGGGATGAATAGCCAAGGATGATCTTGGTCACAAGGCCTGGCGTGAGATTCATCTCGACGAATGGGACAATACGGCCATCGACAGTCTTGAACTTCGTCTCCACGTCGGAAGTCTCGGCACCCTTACGAACCTTAAGAGTGAGGAGCCGCCATTCCCGCTCCGAGCTGAACGATGGAGCCTTGAATACCGAGGCGAGTACCCGCATGTAGCAGCTGAAGAGCATTCCACCAAGCTTGGCGACGACGTCCGCGGCCAGATCTGTGCGAGACGAGCGCGCCAGTTCCGTCGCGATTAGCGCGATAAAGTCATCGATCATGCCTTCCTGCACTTCGGTCCGGTACATAACCGGCATCAGCAGAATGCCCGGAGGCACGAGCAAGCTTGATTTGAACCCGAGTGCAGCCCCTCTTCCTGCCTTCGCATAGTTGAACCACTGACTGGCGTTGTCGATTCCATCGCAGAGTGAAAATGCAAAGGAGTGAAGCTCGCCTGTCAAAGGCATCGCGGCGTTCGCCGCGAAGAGAGAATCGTTGGTCAGGTACTCGATGGCTCGTTCGAGGAACGCACTGTTTTGTCTTGTCTGACGACGCTCAACCACATCCTTTGCGAGCCTCAGCCCGTACAGAACTTCCGATGCGTCATTCAGCGAAACGGCTAAGGATGCCCGGATCGTCTTGCTGCCGAGAATGCCGACAAGTCCCGTCGCATCGGTGAAGTGGTAAAGGACATCAGGTTGACTTGCCTTATTCGACTGCCCTTCCAACCATTTTATGAACGACTTCAAGATCTTGGCGGCGACGGCTTTCGCAGGATCCATGGCCTCCTACGATACGCCACGCCTCATGAACACAGATCGCGATTCTGTTGATCGCTGGGGATATCGAAGCGACTCACTGACCTGTCGACCATAACCGAGTCGACACTGATTCCACAGATGGTGCAGGCTCGGCGTGCAGAAGGCCGGAAGTGCTTCGAGGTGGCGTTGACTCGCGTACCGAGCGTCCGCGCCCAGTGCGAGGTCGGGGATTTCATCGCGAAGCTGGTGAGCTGGCCTTTCGCCACGGTCCGCGCGAAGCGCGGCAGCGGCCGAATCGCCTCGCCCCGCGAAGGGCGACGCCGTGCCGGCAGGGGCAGGGTGTGGTGGACCCGAAGTGCCTTCGGCTGAGAGGCCGACGCGCGAATCGCGGCCGATGAGGGGCAACTTGCACACGCCGCCGACCGAAATCCTCCGTCGTGGAGACAGCAGCACGCGCACAGCCCGCGTTCGCGGGGCCGGTATATTCACGTCTGCCAGACCACACTCATGCTAGCTTGCCATGGGCACGCGCGAGGTCGGCGACTTCATCGCGAAGCTCGTCAGCTAGGAGGCCGAGCAACTTTCCTGAGCCGCGTGCCGACAACTCCTCCACGTGGAGGCGGCGGCACGCGCACAACCAGTGCAATTCGCTCTTTTTTTCACTGTCGGGACAGCAAGACGCCAGAATCTTCGCTATGACTGTTCGCGGACGGCGGGGTAGGACGCAGGTCAGAACGTCCACCGGTGGCCCCGGTAGGAGTAGACGTAGTGGCTCGAGTCGACAACCAGGTTCAAGGTCGCATCGAAGACGACCTTGTCGAAGGCGATCGTTCCATCGTCAGAGACCTGGGTCGTAACCTCCTTGGCGAGGGCGGTATTGCCGGTGGCGCTTCCGGGCTGGATGAAGATGTTGCCCGTCACCGGGAGCCGGTGGGTGTTGGAGACGGTGTAGGACGACTCCGACTTGCTCAGGATGAACTGCGCAATCTGGCGGACGGTCATGGCCGCCTCGTCGATGCGATAGATCACCGCACGTGAGAAGCTCCCCCAAAAGCCCGCGAAATTTCGACTGGCGCCGTTGTCGAAGAGGAGCAAGTCGCCGTTCGGCAGCAGGGCTGGCGAATGCTGGCCAAAGGGCCAGTCGAACATGGAGCAAACGGCGAACGAGCGAGCAAGAACAATAAAGCGACAATGCGAGTCAACAGCCGCGAGACAACACCTCACCCTCTGATCTCCAGTCATGATTCCTCCCTGCCATCTGCATGTGGGCTACATAACGATCTGATCAAATCTTCAACTCCGGAGTTTCCGGGCCCGATTGGTTGAAGCCGTAGCAAAGGCGGAAGTCTAGCCCCGCCCCTCGCTCAGACGAGGAAGTCGAACATCTGGACGCGCGTGAGGTAGCCTTCAAGGACGGTGGCGAACGCGTCGAGAAGGAGGTCGAGAACGACCACGATGCGGTCGCCCTGCACGCGGAGGATACGGCCCGACACAGGGATCTCAGGGCCGGCCAGGACAAGAACGCCAGAGAGCTCGTCGCCGGGCTTGAGCGGCGTGCCGCTGAGCCAAACATTGAGGTGGGTGCGCGAAAGGTCGACGATGGGGGCTACGCGGCCGTCGTCGAGTCGAAGGTTGGCTGCGAGGGCGGCGGGGGGCTCGACGCGGTAGTTGGCGCGGCGGTTCTGCTGGATCAGGCCATCGAGCGCGTCGTGAATGCGGCTGGAGATCGGCGAGTCGGGGCTTTCGAGGACGAACTCACGCAGGCCCTTCATCGTCTTCTGGGTGGTGATGATGTGCTCGCGCATTTCGGCGGTGCGCCGCTGGTCGTGGGCGATCTTGTCCGCGGCGGAGCTGAGCAGGGCTCGGTAGAAGGCGAGGCCGAGGTCGGGAAGGCGGGAGCAGAAGTCGCGCAGGCGGGCCGAGTCGACACGGCGAAGCACCGTGCCTGGCCCCACCACGGCGCGAGAGTGGCGGCTCGCCCCGGTCGTCGCACCCAGCTCGCCGACGATGCAGGGCGGCCGTAGGAGATAGACCTCGCGCTCGTCCTGGCGCAACGAGACCTCACCGGCGATGAGGATGTAGAACGCGTCCGCGGCCTCTCCCTCGGCGAACAGGACGGCGCCCTCGCTGGCGGCGACGGGCTCGAAGAGCTCGGTCAGACGCCGGATATCCTCGTCGCTGAAGTCGCGGAACAGGTGGATGCCGCGCAATTCCGCTGGGCCGATTCCGATCGCTTGAGTCATGGAGACGGCAAGGATAGCACGCCCGCGCTGCAACCTGGCACTTCCACCTACTCAGGGGCCGGATTGTGCGCGTCGAGCGGCAGCCAACAGAGCGGCGAGGCGTGTGGAATGCTCGCCACGCCGCCAGGCCGCTTCCAGCCCCGCGCGGGACAGATCGGGCGGTCCGAGGAACAGCAGTCGGTCAGGGTCGACTCCCGGGATCCCGCGCGCCCGCGCCTGCGCGGCGTTCACCCCCGTGGAACGCACGAAGATCGCGCCCATGTCGTCGAACGCAACCAGGGTCCAGCGCGGGTCGCGCGCCAGGCGCTGGCGAAGATTGTCGCTGCCGCCCTGAAATTCTTGTTCGCGCGGCGAGGTGTATTTGAGTAACACCAGTTCCACGCCATGGCGATCGAGGGTCGTATCCCATCCGGGTTTGCCGTAGCGCACATCGAAGTACTCCTCACGAACGAAGCGAGTCGAGAACGCCTCGAAAGAAGGGAAGAAGAACACGCGCTCGGCCGGATAGAAGAACGCCAGCCACGGGCCGGCCCAACCGTCGGACACGAAGGCGGGACCGCGCAGTTGTTCCCTGCGCACGATTTCGAACAGCGGCAGCGGCCAGACCGCTAGATTGTAGCCAAGGCCAAGGGGTACGCGGGAGGACTGCTCGACCGGCCCGGCAATCGCCAGCGCGATGCTGACGGGCCATGCCCAAAGCCGCCTCCACGCCAAACTGCGCCGAGCTTGCATCACCGCCGCAATCGCCGCAGCGACCGGTCCACACGCGACAATCGCAAAGCAATCGACGATGCGAACGTGCCTGAGGGACAGGACCGCGAAAGCGAGCACCGGCAGCGCCCATCCCGTCGGAATGCGCCTCGCGATCAGAAGAGCGGTGGTGAGCGCCAGGAAGGCCCAGTAGGCCGCCACGATCCGGAACGGTGTCGCCCAGGGTGGTCGGAACTCGATCAGATGCTGGGCCAGAAAATGGTCGGTGCCCATTTGGAATGGAACTTCCAGAACTCGGAGTCCGAACGGGTGATAGAGCGCGAGCGTGAAGCCAGCCAGCACGAGCGCTGCGACGGCCGCGACCAGGGGAATTGCCGCTGGCCGAAGACCCGCGGGTTCCCCGGACGGCAGTGCACCATGGATCGCCCCGGCCGCAAGCAGGCCGCCAGCGGCCGTGACAAGAAGCACGAACGAAAAAACCGCGCCAGCGTGAACGTGGCACGCGGCAGCGGTCACCACAACCACCGCGATCATCGAGGGGAGCCATCGGGCGGGGCGGCTCCACGCACGTGAGAGAAAGAAGACGACTGCCGCGAGCGCGAGGTTGGAGAAGATGAGTGGGCGTTCGACAAAACGAAACGCGCAACTCCACGCTGCGAAGACCGTGGTTGCGCAGGCAATGGGTGGCGTCGCGCCCAGCCGCCGAGCTGTCGCCAGGACCAGGGACCATGTCGCGACGACGACCGCCGCCTTACACATGATTACGGCGTCGATTCCTCCCCAGTGCCACAACCGTTCGAACAGCAGGGCCGGCCAACCCTGTTGCAGAACCCATTCGTGCGCCGGCTCGGCGAACGAAAGGACGTTGGTCATTGGCAAGGCGCCGGTTTGCAGAATTGCGCGCCCGGTTGCCAGGTGGAATCCGAGATCCGGGTCCGAGGCCTTGAAGATCGCCAGCGCCGCGACGCTCGCCAACGTGAGCACCCAAGCTAGCGTCGCCGGGAATCGATCCGTGCGCGAGTCAAGAAAGCCCGCTTTGTTCAATGCAGCACCATGCCTCCGAATGTTCGACAACGGCCAGTCTCTCTAAAACACCTCTCTACCAAGGAAGACTAGCGCCACTCTACAGGCACCGCGACCGTGGCCCTAGTCTCAACCCCACACGCCCTTGACCGCGCCGTCGCAGGATGCCCATCGTTTTCGTAGGCCGGGCCGATTCGTCCTGCTTCTGACCGATGGGCCTCGCGTCGGAAGCAAGAGGGAGTACCATTACGCGATCTCATGGCGAAAACAGCAAGGGCACGACCAAGCCAGGGATGTCGTGCGTGACGGGCTTGGTCCGCAGGCTTGTGGGACTACGCGGGTGGCTTGTCGCAGGCATTTTCGTCCTGGGCCTGCTCTTGCGACTACCCATGCTTGGCGGCCAGCATCAGGAGGGCGACGAGGCGATCTATAGGGTCCTCGTCGGACAGCTTGAAGCCGGCCACGGGTACACACTTCAGAAGAGTCAACTCGTCGAGCGCGGCATCCTCGATCGCTATCAGTACGACAGGCCGCTCTTCTATCATCCACCCGGTGGTATCGTGCTGTTCTGGCTTGCGCACCGGCTGTTCGGAGAAAGTGGCTTCCCTCTCGTCCAGATTGGTTGTTTCGCGCTTTTCTTCTGGAGCATGCTGTTACTCGCCTGGGGCCTGAACATCACCAAGACGGATACGGGGTTGTTTCTCGTGGCGCTTTTGTCATCCTTCAACCCGATCCTGGCGCATGTGACGACGAAATTCTGGCTCGACGCCCCGTTGCTGGCGTTCGCGACTCTTGGTGCTGCCCTGTTTCTGCATTCGCTTTCAAGGAAGAACATCGCCCTGGCTGTCGTGGCGGGAATCATCATCGGCTACGCGAGCCTCATCAAGCTCACTGCATTTCTGGTTCTGCCAGGCATCTTTGGGGTTTGCGCGGTATCGGTTCGACCGCTGCACTGGAGGATGTTTGTCACCTATACGCTTTGCTGCGCCATCCCCGCCGTCCTTGTCCAGGCGCCGTGGGAAGTATGGCAGTGGTTGGCGGTCGGCTCGCCATTCCCGCAATGGGCGGGCAAACCGTCGCAAACTCTCATTCGCAGCAACAGCTACGTCTACTATTTGACCGTCGTACGTTCGCCCTGGGTCTATCTGACGACAACCCCAAAGGTCGTCACCACGATGGTTCCCTCGATTGCGCTGCTGATGTTCTCCTGCGTGCGCGGGAAAGATGACCGAGCAGAAAAGCCCGGCGATACGTCGCTGTCTCACGTCCGTGCCACTGCCACCGCATGCCTGCTGTGGATGGTGATGGTGATTGCGTTCCACATGGGGCTCGCGTTTGCGGGCTATTCAGTTCTGCTTCGCTATCTCATTCTGATGACGCCCGCGTCCATTCTGCTGCCGTCCATCGTTGTTCCCCACCTTATGGAACGGCGGCTACGCAAAGGCTTACTGGTCAGCAGGATCGGGCGGACTCTCCTCGTCTGCGCCGCCGCGGCAGTGCTCGTGGAAGTCGCGACCGGAATCGATGCCGCCATGCATGTGCCGCGCGCACTGATAATTCCCCTTACCGGATTGTAAGGCGCTACCACGCGTTCGGACGTCTCTTCGGGAAAAGGGCCACCGGGCATAGGCATCAAGCGCGTCGGTGGGCCCAAAGCCTCTCAATTTGAGGACAAGGCTGTCAGTGGGCATCGCGTTCTCACGCGTAGTCGGGCGCTGGTTCGACCCGGGACCGAGCTCTTGCGGCGGCGAGCATCTGAATCGTTGCTCTAGCTCTAGCACTGGCCGAGACCGCAGGGTGAGTTGCCCCACGTTCCTTCAGGCTCGACCCTCCCTGAAGTGGTACCATGCGTGCTCGGGTCGCGCGGGCTGCGCGTCCGATGTCTTCGAGAGTTGCCATGAAGGAGCAAGCGTTAAGACGGTTCACGGTCAAGCTGAGCGAGCGGCCGTTCGCCGCGCTGGTCCGCCTGCTGTCGGACTATCTGACGTACATCGGCATGGTCGTCTTCTGGCTCTTTCTCGTGGTCAGCAAGCGGCCAGTCGCGTGGCTCGAACGGCGATTGCGCCGGCCCATACGGGATCGCATCATCGCCTGGGTCGCCCGCTTGGCGCGGGGTTGATCATGGATCCGTTCAGCTTCCTCGCCTGGCGCTTCTGGTACTTCTTCCGCGATCCGGTACGGCGGCCCCCACCCGGCCAGAACGTGGTCTCACCGGCCGATGGCCGCGTGCTGTACGTCCGCCAGGTGCGGGCGGGCGTGCTGCCCAATCCGGTGAAGGCGGGGGTTGCGGTCCCGCTCGACGATTGGCTCGGAACACCGTCAAGCGCGGACGGCGGAACCTTGATTGGAATCTACATGACTCCGGTTTCCGTGCACTACAACCGCGCGCCCATCGCGGGCCGGATCTCCGGAGTGGTCGCCCGCCCGGCCCGCGGTGAAAACCGTTCCATGGTGCGCGCCTTCATGCGCCTGGCCTGGAACATGCCGCCGTTCGAGCAAGAGTGCCGCCACATCCTGGACAACGCGCGCAACACCATCGTCATCTGTGGCGATGTTCCCGTGGTCGTGATCCAGATGGCCGACCGCTTCGTAAGCGAGGTGGATTGCTTCGTCAGCCCCGGCCAGCAGGTGCAAAAGGGCGACAAGATCGGCTTCATTCGCATGGGCTCCCAATGCGATCTCTTCATCCCCGGCGTCGCCGGGCCGACCGTGCGCTGCCAGCCCGGTGACCGCGTGCGGGCCGGGGAGAGCATCCTGGCCGAGTACTAAAAAGAGGACCCTGGAGAAGGCTGAACGGAGCCGGATTCTTCACCACAGAGAGCGCAGAGGGCGCAGAGGCCGGATGAAGAAGGGTTTCCGGATTTAGGATCCGAACTACTTCGTTCCCCTCCGTCTCTGTGCTCCCTGTGCTCTCTGTGGTGAGAGCTTCTTCGCCGCTCGCCGAACTTGCGGTCGCCCTTTCGATTAGCTGCCGCAGCTTACGCTTGCACGGTTCCTACGAGAAATTCGTGCACCATCGCGAGATCGTCCAGCGACAGCCGCCTTTCGAGATCGGGATCGCGGCTGATGCGGGCGGCGTAAGCGCCAGGCAGGGGGCGATGCACGAAGATGCCGCGCGAACAAATGCGCGCCGCGGGCCGCGCCGTTCGCATGATCTGGTCCATGAGCGCGTCGAAATCGGTCTCGCTCAAGTACGACGACACGTCGGCGATCGAGTAGGCGTCGACGCTGCCGTCCCCGAGCGTGGCCAGGGCTTGGGTGATGGGAGCGGTGACAGGCGTGATCCGGGTCGTCGCGAGCGCCTGCCGGATGCGCTCGTAGGGCGCCGGCTGCAGGTAGATCGGCATGGCGGGCTCGTAGATGTAGCGGGCGAAAAAGACCAACTGCAGGAGGTGACTGTCGCGCGCGACGTGGTTGCACAGGTAACGATGGATAAGATCGAAGATGCGGCTGTGCAACGGGACCTCGGGGGGAACGAAGCGCCAAAAGCCCGGATCGCGCGAGAACAGCTCGAGGAACCGGCGGCGGCACAAGGTCTCGACGACGAAGCGCCACATCCGGGTGTCCCAGCCCTCGATGAAACGGCGTTGCTCGGCCACGTCCCCGAAGCTGAACAGCCGCTTGACCCAGAACGGCCGCACCACGTGCGCAATCCGCGCGACGTGCACGAGGAAGCGCTCGAGGCTGCCCTGGAAGAGCACACCTCGCTGCACGAGCTTCGGGTGCGTGTCGAAGTAGTCACGCGCCACGCTCGACAGCGACGGGCGAAGGCCTTGGTAGACCGCCAGGCGATCGCGGGTCTGGCGCACGCCGAGAAAGGCCAGGTAGGGCTCGTAGGCGAGCGAGCGCATGGCCGCGATCTTGAGCTCGAGCAAGTGATTCTGCGTCGGGTTCACGTCGACCGCCATGATCTCCCGCGGCCGATCGTAAAGCAGGTTGAGCACGCGCCCCCCACCGGCGGTGACGCAGAGGACGCGCTTGTCCGGGGTGAGGCGTAAGGCCTCGAGCTCGCTGTGCGAATCCTCGTTGCACGACGAGTAGCTGATGCGCCCGCTGTACTGTCGCCACGGAATCGCCGCCGGTTCCTGCGCGGTTGGTGCTGGTTCTGAAATCTGCGCCGGCGGGCTGATAGTTTCATACTCCATGAGGTCTTTCCTTGCGTGTTTCATGTCTAGCCGCGCTTGTTCGCGTCGGGATCGACCGTCAAGCCGGTCAAGCCGAACTTGCGCATACGGCGCAAGAGCTGAAACCGACTGATGCCGAGCAGCCTGGCCGCCTGCGCGCGCACGTTGCCGGCACGGCCCATCGCCTGGCGGATCATCTGCACTTCGACGTCCAGCAACGAGCCCATGCCCGGCACGCCCGCGCGGGCGCTCGATGACGGCGACACGTCGTCCTGCCCCAGGGCGAGCATCCGTGGCGGCAGGTGCTGCAGCTCGACGCGGGACGTCTCGGTCAGGATCACGGCGCGCTCGATGATGTTCTTGAGCTCGCGCACGTTGCCGGGATAGCCATACGCGCAGAGCGCTCGGCACACCTCGACCCCCAGTGGCTCGGTGGTCTTGTGCATGCGCGCGCTGAACAGGACGCGAAAATGCTCGGCCAGGAGCAGGATGTCGTCCCCGCGCTCCCGCAGCGGCGGGATATGGACGGGGAAGACGGCGAGCCGCTGGAAAAGATCCAGCCGGAAGCGACCGGCCTTGACCAGGCTCGGCAGGTCTTGGTTGGTGGCCGCCACCATGCGGGCGCGCAAGGGCAGCTCCCGGGTCGAGCCCAGTCGGCGGAAGGCGCGGCTTTCGAGCACCCGCAAGAGCTTGCCCTGGCCATGCTCCATGTCGCCGATCTCGTCGAGGAAGACGGTGCCGTCGCGGGCCTCTTCGAAGGCTCCGGCCCGGAGCTCGTGCGCGCCCGTGAACGCGCCACGCTCGTGCCCGAACAGCAAGCTCTCGGCCAGGTGCTCGGGCAACGCGAGGCAGTCGACCACCACGAAGGGCGAGCCCGCCGGGCGGGACAGAGAATGAACGTAGCGAGTTGCCACTTCCTTGCCCACGCCGGTCTCGCCAGTCAGCAGCAAGGTCGTGTCGGGGGCCACCGCCACCTTCTTGAGCTGGTCGATCACCACCCGCATGGCGCTCGAATGCCCGAGAAGCCCACAGGCCTCCGCGTCGGTCGCGCACCGGGTTTCGTCGCGCAGCCGGGCGCGCCGGTGCAGCTCGAGCACCCGCTCGAGGATGGGGGCGACGCTCGCCTCCTTGACGATGTAATCTTCGGCGCCGTGCCGGATTGCCTGCACCGCGTTGGGGATGGTCTGGTAGGCAGTCATCATCACGACGGCGACGCTGGATTGCTTGACCAGGAGCTGCGGGATGATGCGAATTCCATCATCATCGGGCAGACGATGATCGAGCAAGATCACGCCGTATTGCTGCTTGGCGACGAGCTGAAGCGCCTCGCGACAGGTGTACGCCACATCGCAAGCAATCCCTTGCCGCCCGATCTCACGTCCAATCGTCTGGGCGTAAAGGGCCTCGTCATCGACGACCAAGGCGCGGAACGGCTCGGTCATCGTGTGCCCTCCATCACGTTTCGCCTCGTGGGAAGCACGACCGTGGCCTGGCACCCGCCACCGTCGCGATCCCGCAGGTCGAGAAAACCGCCATGGGCGTGCGCGATCTTTTGGCATACCGCCAATCCCAACCCGGTTCCGTTCTTCTTGGTGGTGAAGAACGGGCGCAAGCAATCCGCCGGGCTGGCCGGCAAGCCCGGCCCCCGGTCCTCGACCGTGATGGCGACCTGGTGGCCTTTGCGAGTGGCGCCGCAGACGACCTCGCCCGCATCCGGCGTAGCTTCGAGCGCATTGAGCAGGAGGTTGAACACGACCTGCTTCATGCCTTCATAGTCGGCGTCGATGGTCAGCTCGGGATCCAGCCGGCATCGGATCGTCTTGCCGGTCGGTCGGTTCGCCCCCTCGAGCAGTCGGCGAACCTCTTCGACCAGCTCCGCCACGCGCACGCGGGTGACGGCCAGCTCGCGACGGGCCGCCAGGTAGTCCTTGAGGGTCATGTCCATGCGCAGGATTTCTTTGACCAGCGCCGCCAGGATCGGGTGCTGGCTCGGCGGAGTCTCCGGATCCGAGCGCAGGCTCTCGAGGGTTGCCCCGATGGCGACCAGCGGATTGCGAATCTCGTGGGCCAGATGCGCCGCCATCTCACTCATGGTGGCGAGACGTTCCTGCTGCTCGAGATGATCGCCGTCGCGTTTCGCAGCGCCTCGGAGCACGAGCAGGAAGCCGACCAACTGGTGTGAATCGTCGGCCAGCAGCAGCGCTTCGACGCGAACCGGTACCAGCGATCCGTCGCGGCGGCGGATCACGGTCGCCCGCTCGGAGTAGGCACGCTGGGGATCGACGACCTGATGGCTGAGAATGTTCATCACCTCGTCGGGGGCCGAGAACAGCACGCCAATCGGCTGGCCGCAAAGGCCGGCCGAGTCGGTGCCCAAAAGCTGGGCCGTGGCCGGGTTGCACGAGGTGATGCGGAAGCTCGGGTCGACGAAGAGCGCGGGGGCCGGGTCACCCAGCGTCAACCGCACCAGCTGATTTTCGAGCGAGGCCGCGCTCGGCTGGGGAAAGGCCAGCAAGCACAGCACGCCGGGCCGGCCGTCGAGATCGAGCCGCGACAGCGTGCCGCGAAGCTGTCCGTCTATCTCGAAGCCACGCTCCTCGAAGCTACGCTCGCCCTCGCCAGCGTTGGCGGCAAGAAAGGCGCGGGCGTGGACCGCGAGAGTCTGCAAGAGCTCGGGCGAGCGCAAGGCTCGCTCGAGGGCTGCGCCGCCCCGCGGTCCATGGCCCCGCAGCTCGCCCCGCTCGTCCAGCCACAGACTGTCTTGCCGGTCGCTTGGCAGGTGGTCGAAGAGCGACTGGCCCTGGCCCATGAGGTCGTTCTCGATAATCTCGCCGATGCGCCGGGCATAGCGGATCAGCACCTCTCGCTGCTGGCGATTGAAAGCGCCCGCGCCTTCCTTCTCGAACAGGAGGACGCCGTAGTTGCGCGTGCTGCTCAGCGCCGGTACGCAAGCGAAGCGCCGCTCGCCGATGAGTTGCTCGACCGCGGCCAAAACCAGGGGAGGCAGAGCCGCGCCCGTCAGCTCCTTGAGGGAGTTGGTTTCGCAGAACACGGCCTCGCGCCAACAACGGTCAGCCAGGCTCCCCTGCGCGCTCTCCATCGGCCAGGAACAATCGTCGAACTGTGCCCCCAGCAGTCGCTCGATAGTCGAGATGAGCGGTACGGCGTCCGCCATGATGCCGAGGTGGACGCGGACCCGCCGGGACTTCTCGTTGAAGAGGACGAGATGGGTGGAGCTGCAGCCCACGATCTTCGCGGCCCCGCGCAGGACCGCCTGGAGCAACTGCGCGAGGTTCGCCGACTCCACCTTCGTCATGGAAGTCGGGGATGATACAAAAAAGGGTGTGCGACGCCCACCTTTCAATCGCCCTCGGCTGCTACCCGTGCGATTTCGCACGCCCGCGTCCTACTGCGCGGGCAAACAACGCAGATCGGCACGCGTTGATCGGGGCAAATGCCGACAACTTCTGAGCAGCGACGTGGCCAGTCGTGGCGGGCCCCTCACCCGCCTCGCTGCGCTCGGCGACCTCTCAGCCCTTGCGGGCGGCGAGGTGGTTTCGGGGTGGTGCGGACCTTGCAGGCACCGCCCGCTGATGAAGCTCTCCGTCGCATGCAACTTTGACGATGCACTCTTGCAGGGGCTCGCCGGCTATCCGGTGTACGAGGTCTACGGCAAGCTCACCACGGACTACTTCGGTGGGGGACGCCCTGCCTTCTACCTGCCCGAGGTCAATCGTCGACGACTCGCGCGCACCGTGAAGACGGCGCACGAAGGCGGCATCCAGTTCAACTACCTGCTCAACGCCTCGGCGATGGGCAACACCGAGTACACGCGCACCGGGCAGCGCAAGATGGAGGAGATGCTGGACTGGGTGGACGGCATCGGGGTGGACTCGATCACCGTGGCCAACGTCTACTTCCTGCGCCTCATCCGGCGACGCCACCCGCGGCTCAAGCTACGGGTCAGCTCGCATCGCTTCACGGACAACGCGCGCAAAGTGCGTTTCTGGGTCGATCAAGGCGCGGACGTGATCGTGGTTTCCGAGGTCGGGGTGCACCGCGAATTCGAGACCCTCGCGGCGATGAAAGAGGCCGCGCAGGGCGTGGACCTGCAACTCATCGTCAACAACTGGTGCCGCCAGGACTGTGCCATCGCCGGCAACCATGCCGTCGCGCTGTCGGCGGCCTCGCAGGCCAAGAGCCACGGCTTCCCGCTCGATTACTGTTCCATCCTATGCAATCAGATTCGCCTGCGCGAGCCGGTCAACTACGTGCGCGCCAACTGGATCCGGCCCGAGGATCTGCACTACTACGAGAAGCTCGGCTACGACACCTTCAAGATCGTCGAGCGCAACACGCCCACGCAGATCCTGCTCGAACGGGTCAAGGCGTATGCGCAGCGACGCTACGACGGCAATCTCCTGGACCTCGTGCAGAACTACGCCTACCCGAAGGACAAGCTCGGCGCCGTCGACAAAGACGCCAGCTCGCTTCGCCGCATGGTCAAGTACTTCGTCAAGCCGTTCACCGTGAACCTGTTCCACTTCCGCAAGCTGATCGATTTCGGACACGCCGCCAGCATGCTCTACCCGCGCGAGGGCGAAAACCCCGTGGTCGTCGACAACCGCGCACTCGATGGATTTCTGGCGCGCTTTGCCGAGCGCAACTGCCAGTCGACCGATTGCGAGAGCTGTCGCTACTGCCACGAATGGGCGGCGCGCGCGGTCAAGATCGATGCGAGCTACAAAGCCAAGCTTGAGCCTCTGTACGAGGATCTCCTGGGTGATATCGATGCCGGCGCCTTCTGGGAGCCCTATACGCGCACCGCCGCGCAGGGGTTGCGGCGACGGTGGCAGAATCCGGGATGAGCCGACCGCATGCGGGGCAGGGCGAGCCGAGCATGACCCTGGGGCTATGCGAGCACGCGATTTCGCGTGCGCTGGATTTTCTGGGCTCGCGGCAGGAGCCCGACGGGGCGTGGCGCGGCGACTATGGCGGCCCCATGTTTCTCTTGCCCATGTACCTGGCCGCGCATCACATCGGCGGTCGGCCGGTCGAACCGCGCCGTCGGGAGGGCATGCTCGCGTACCTCGGGACAACCCAACACGCCGACGGCAGCTTCGGCCTGCACGTCGAAAGCTCCGGCTGCCTCTTCACCACGGTGCTGTCGTACGTGGCTCTTCGCCTGCTCGGCCTGCCGGCCGATGACGAGCGCGTGGCACGGGCGCGCGCCTTCATCCTCGGACACGGCACCGCGCTGGCCTGCGCCAGCTGGGGCAAGCTCGTGCTCGCGCTTCTCAACCTCTACGACTACGAGGGCCTGGTGCCGATCCTGCCCGAGCTGTGGCTTCTGCCCCCGAGCTTCCCCTTTCATCCCAGCCGTTTGTGGTGCCACACGCGGCAGGTGTACCTGCCCATGGCGCACCTCTACGGGATGAAGGCGCAGATGCCGGCCGACGAGCTGACCCATGCCCTCCGGCGCGAGCTCTACGATCGTCCCTACGACCGCATCCGTTTCGCCAACCACCGCAACACTATCGCCGCCGGCGACGTCTACACGAAGGCCTCATGGCCGCTCAAGCTGGTGGGCCGCGTCCTCGGCCTTTACGAGTGGGGGCACCTGGCCGGGTTGCGCAAGCGTGCGCTCGCCCGCCTGGCCGAGCACATCGATTTCGAAGACCGCGCCACGCATTTCATCCGCATCGGCCCGGTCAACGCCGCGCTCAACACGCTGGTCCATTGCTTCCGCTCCCCGCACAGCGAGGCCACGGAGCGCAGCTTTGCGACACTCGAAGGCTACCTCTGCGACGGGCACGACGGCACCAAGATGAACGGCTACAATTCCACCGCGCTGTGGGACACCGCCTTTGCCACCCAGGCGGTCCTGGCGACCACGGAAGCCGGCGCACATCAAGGCACGCTGAAGGGCGCGCACGCGTTCATCGTCGCCAATCAGGTGCTCGAGGATCTGCCCGACTACCGTCGCTACCATCGCCACCCTAGCCGCGGGGGATGGCCGTTCTCGGATCGCGAGCACGGATGGCCCATCACCGACTGCACCGCCGAGGGGCTCAGCGCCGCCTTGCTGCTCGAAACGGCGGGCTTCTCGGCGCTGCCCGAGCAGCGCATCCGCGCCGCGGTCGAGTTGATCCTGTCGTGGCAGAATCGCGATGGCGGCTGGGCCACCTACGAAAAGCAGCGGGGCGGACGCTGGCTCGAGCTCTTCAATCCCGCGCAGGTCTTCGCCGACATCATGGTCGACCACTCCTATCCCGAGTGTACGTCAGCATGCCTGGCCAGCCTGGCCCTGTGGCGGCGGCGCTTCGCCGCCGAGAACGACGACGTCCTCGCGCGCAGGGTCGCCCTGGCCATGCGCCGTGGTGAGCGTTTTCTGCGCCAATCCCAGCGCGACGACGGCAGTTGGGAAGGCTCGTGGGGGGTCTGTTTCACCTACGGCACGTGGTTCGGTGTGCGCGGCCTATGCGCCGTGGGCGCCACCATCGACGACCCAGCGCTCACGCATGCCTGCACGTTTCTCTACTCCCACCAGAATGCCGACGGCGGTTGGGGCGAGAGCGGCACGAGCTGCGCAGAGCGACGCTACGTGAGCGGGCCCAGCCACGCCGTCAACACCGCCTGGGCGCTGTTGGCGCTGACCAGCGCGGGCCAGGCCCGCGATCCGCGCTGTGCCCGGGCGGCGGACTTCCTCGTCACGAGTCAGCTCGACGACGGCGACTGGCCACGCCAGACGCTTTCGGGCGTGTTCAACAAGACCGCGCTCATCAACTACGAAAACTACCGCCGCTACTTCCCGCTCTGGGCGCTGGCGCGTTTCACGGCCGAGAGCCGCCTCTAGAGCAACGAACCAATTTTCGGATTTTTCACCACAGAGAGCGCCGAGGGCGCAGAGGCCGGATGAAGAAGGGTTTCCGGATCTAGGATCCGAACTACTTCATTCCCCTCCGTCTCTGTGCTCTCCGTGCTCTCTGTGGTGAAAAACTTCTTCGCCGCTCGCGCTGCTTGGCCTAGCCCGAAACCGGCTCCGCGCCCGCCGCCGGGGTGATCACGGGCCGGAACTTGTAGCCGTAGACGATGGTGCCCTTGTTGCCGTCGTCGTACAACTTGCGGGTGACCATCTCGACCGGCATCCCGATCTCGACGTTCACCCCCTCCACGTCGGTGAGCTGGGCCGCGACCAGCGGCCCCTCGACCAGGCGGACCAAGGCCACCACGTACGGCGCGAAACGCTCGAAACCCTCTGGCGGATGGCGGACGGTCGAGTAGGAGTAGACTTCACCCTCTGCCACTGAAGACGAAGGGCGTCTTGGCAGGGGCGTTGCACTGAGGGCAGACGTCGCGCGCGGGGAAGATCTTGTCGCCGCAGTGAGTGCACACTTCACCGACGAGCGCGTAGCGGTGCCGCTGCAATCGCCAATGCCTAGCAATCTCCATGGCGGGTTTCTCCTCTCCTCGGGTTTGCGGTGTCAAGCATCGAAATCGTCAGCCGGCGGCCTCGAGAATCGTAGTGACGACGGTGGCGCCACTACCGCCGATGCTCTGCGCCATGCCGAGGTGGGCCTCGGGTACCTGGTTGGCCCCCGCCTGCCCGCGCAGCTGCAACGCCACCTCGATCACCTGGTAGATGCCGGTGGCGCCCACGGGATGCCCGCGCGCCTTGAGCCCGCCCATGGTGGTGATCGGGATTTGCCCGCCGATGGCGATGTCGCCGTTGCTGGCGAGATGTACGCCTCGCCCCCGCTCGGCGAAGCCGCACGCCTCGAGCGACAGCACCGACATGATGGTAAACGCGTCGTGCAGCTCGAACAAATCGATATCCGCGGGCGTGAGCTTGGCTTGGCGGTACGCCTTGGCTGCGCTCAAGGCGACACCTTCGAGCCCGAGCAGGTCGCGTCGGTCGTGCAAGGCGATGGTGTCGGTGGCCGACGACGACGCCAGAATGCGCACCGGCCGGGCCGCAAAAGAGCGCGCGATCTCCGTGGGGCACAGCACGACGGCGGCGGCGCCGTCGCAAACGGGTGAGCTGTCGAGCAGGTTCACGGGATCCGCGATCATCCTGGCCGAGCAGAAATCCTCGGCCGTCACCTCGTGCGGGAAGATGGCGTTCGGGTTGGCCACGGCGTTCTTGTGTGCGTTGATGGTGAAGGGCGCGAAGTCCCGGTGCTGCACGCCGTATTCGTGCATGTACCGCCGCATGAGCAACGCATTGAGCGCCACGAACGACAGCCCGTTCTGCGCTTCGAAGTCCCCGTCCGAGGCCATGGCCAGCGCGGCGGTTACCTGCTGGCCCGGGCGATCGGTCATCTTCTCCACACCAGCGACGACGACGACGTCGGCCAGCTCACCCGCGACGGCGACGTAGCCCAGTCTCAGCGCGGCCGCGCCCGAGCCGCAGGCGGCTTCGACCTTGACGGCCTCGACCCCGCGCAGCCCGACCCAGTCGGCCACCAGCGCCCCCAGGTGCTCCTGGCCGTTGAGGACGCCGGACAGCATGTTGCCCACGTAGAGCGCGTCGACGCGGTCCACCCGGGCATCTTCGATGGCGGCCTCCACGGCTTGCCCGGCAAGATCCTTGAGCGATTTGTTCCAATGCTCGCCGACCGGGGTCTGGCCTATTCCGATGATCGATACGTCTCGCATGTCGCTTTCGTAACTTCCTTCTTGGGCGTCGGCGGTTCTACTCCATCCTAATCTTGTTACGATGGCGCGCGTAGGTCGCGTAGTCGAGCTCGTGACGGCGGAGGATGTAGTCGCGCGTGGCGAGAGCGCGGCCGCGCCGTTCCGCGATGGCATCGGTGACGAGCAGGTCGAAGCCATCGCTGCCGGCGCCGCTGCCGAAGGAGACCATGAGCACGCGATCCCCCGGACGCGCGACGTCGAGCACGCTGGTGAGTCCGAGCATGGCAGCGCCGGCGTAGGTGTTGCCGATGTCGTTGACCAAGAGCCCCGCCTCGAGCTGCTCGCGGGTAAACCCCAGCTCGCGACCGACCTTGAGCGGGAACTTGACGTTGGGCTGGTGAAACACCACGTGCCGGTAGTCGGAAGGGCTGCGGCCCTGACCCTCCATGACCTCCGTCGCCGCGGCCAGCACGTGACGAAAATAGCCGGGCTCGCCGGTAAACCGCCCGGCGTGGGAAGGATAGTGCTCGTGTTGCCGGCGCCAGAAATCGGGTGTGTCGGTCACGTAGGAGGTCGAGCCCTCGATGACGGCAAGCGACTGCTCGGCCGGGCCGATCAGAAACGCGGCCCCGCCAGCACCTGCCGTGTACTCGAGGGCGTCGCGCGGACGGCCCTGCGCGGTGTCCGTGCCAAGGGCGAGCGCGTAGTCGGCCATCTCGGAGCCGACGAAGCCAAGCGCTGCCTGCATGGCCTCGGTGCCCGCTTTGCAGGCGAACTGCCAGTCCGCGGCCAAGGTATGCGGCACCGAACCGAGCGCCTCCGCGACGATGGTGCTGGTCGGTTTGACGGCGTAGGGGTGGCTCTCGCTGCCGACCCACACGGCGCGGATCAGCGAGGGGTCGATCGCGGCCCGCTTGAGTGCGTTGCGCGCCGCCTCGAGCGACATGGTCGCCACGTCTTCGTCGAGACCGGGCACGGCCTTTTCTTTCGCTGGCGGGCTCGACGCCTCTTGCGCGTCCCACATGCGGCTGATCTCGATTCCCGGCAGACGATAGCGCGGCACGTAGGCGCCGTAGCCGACGATGCCGACCTTGCGACGTGATTTCATGACTTTCATGGATGACGCTTCTTCGATGCTCGTACTATGCCTCCACGGTGGCGGATGCGGCAGCCAAGAATGTAAGCGCAGTGATCGACTACCGCCTCGTGCTCCGTCAGATCGCTCACAGGGCGGGCGACCAGCAAGAAACGCGCCGTCGAAGTGTGCCTGGGGCTCTCCGTGCCGCAACCTCGATTCACGAGGTATGACGGTGCGGCAGACTGAAAACGTGGCGGGCATGCGACGCTTCTAGAGCCGAACGGGTTGAGGGACCGAGTGAAATTGCGCAGTTGCGAGCGGCCCAAGGCGCGAGGAGGGAGAATACTCGACGTATGCGACCGACGAGCAACACAGGGACGCGACGCAAATGCGCGATTTCACGACGGGAGTCAACCCGTTCGGTGCTCTAGGCGGGCGACGTCGCACGGGCGTGCAAAATCGCACGGGTGCAGAGACATGGACGAGTCCAACACGAGCTGCCGCGCGCCCATGCGGATTCTGGTCGTTCGCAAGTTCTGCAAGCGCAACGGCTGCTAGACTCTCGGACATCGTGTTCCCGTTCTGCCCGAGCCCGCGTCGCTGCAGCCGCCGCCTCTTTCCGTCGCGCCCAGGGTGCGCATACCGACCCGCCAGCTGCCTTGGAGATGCGCAGTGAGCGTCCCTATCCGCGACATCGTGATCGTCGGTGGCGGCCTCACCGGCACCTCGCTCGCCTGCGCGCTGGCAGACGGGACGCGACGAATTGTCGTGCTCGAAGCACGCGAGGGCCGCGGTCCTCGCTTTGCGGGCGAGCTGATCCACCCGACCGGCGTCGACGTGCTCGACCAAGTCGGCGTGCTCCCCGCCCTCCGGCGGGCCGGTGGCGTCGAGCTGGCCGGCTTCGCCATCGGCATCGCCGGACGAGCGACCACGCACCTGCCTTACGCCGACATCTGCGACGGTCGCCCGCATGGCTTCGCGATCGAGCACCACGACATGGTGGCGGTCCTGCGCCGGGAAGCAGCGGCGCGAAACGGCGTCGAGATCCGGTACGGCAGGAGGGTGCTCGAGCTCGTGCGCCAGGGCGATCGCGTGACCGGCGTGCGCACCGACGATGGCGAATGGGTCCGCGCCGACCTCACCCTGGTCGCCGAGGGGCGTCACTCGCTCCTGCGCCAGCAGCTCCGCACCGGCGAGTCGTCTCGGCTGGTCGCCTACAACGCCGCCTTGCTGGTCGACGATGCCGTGCTCCCCGAGGGCCGCTATGGCCACATCGTCCTCGGCGCGCCCGGCCCCATCCTTGCCTATCCCATCGGATCTGCCGGAGGCGAGCGCCACCGCGTGCGTATGTGCTTCGACTTCCCGGCGCTTCCCGAATCGGGGCGTGGCCTCGCCCGCCTCGCCGCGGCGATTCGCGAGCTTTACCTGCCCTTGGTCCCCGAGCCGCTGCGCACCTCGGCCGGACGGGCCTTGGACGCGCACAAGCCCGAAGTCGCCGCGTGCCACGCCATTGCCACCCGTCGCTGCGTCGAGCCCGGTATCGCCCTCGTCGGCGAGGCCGGCGGCTGCTCGCACCCGATCACCGCCGCCGGGATGACCGTCTGCCTCACCGACGTCCGCATCCTGGCCGAGGAGCTGGGTGCCCTAAGGGCTGATGTCGGGCTCGACCGCGCACTGGCGCGCTACCAGACGCGCCGCTACCGTTTTGCGCGCGCACGCGAGGTGCTCGCGGACGCACTCTACGAGACCTTCCTGGCCGGCAGCGATGGCACGCGCGCGATCCGCGAGGGCCTCTTCAGCTACTGGGAGGGCGATCGCCGCGCACGCGCCGCCTCGCTGGCGCTCTTATCTGGCGCCGACAGCCGCCTCACCAGCTTCTTGGCCGAGTACTGGCGGGTCGCCGGCCACGGCATCGGACGGTCGCTGCGCGGTGCCGTTCCGGGCAGTGACGGCCGCCCGCTCGGGCGCTGGAGGGGCGTGCAGGGGCTCGTCGGGATGTCGCTCGATAAGCTCGGTCGCGTGGTTTTTTGATGGAAACCCTGACCTGAAACCACCTCGCCCCGCGCAGCGGGGACGTGGCCGTGGCCGGAGTAATCTTCAGTCGGCCACGACCACGACCACGACGACGTCTACGACCACCATTCATCGCTCCAACTGGGTGGCGCGTCCATCCTGGAAGGGCGCATCTTTCTGCCGCCTTCCGCGACGTCTCTGCGCTTCTCGCGGGATTAGAGTGGAAGCCCGCCATTGTGCGACTGGAGTCGCGTCGTGAGAAATGCGAGCTAGCGGCGCGGGCCTGCTGCCGGTGCGAAGGCCACGTCCTCCCGGAAGCGACCGAGCAGCGCCGCGAGAGCGCGGTTCGATGCGGCAGCTCCTGCCGCTTCGGCGAGGACGCGGACAACAGTGGTGCGGCTTACCTTCGGCTCGGCCCCGGCCCGCAGGGTGTCGTCCCCCTGCTCGACCGTCCGCAGCGTCGCCAGCGCCAGTGCGAGTGGCACCAGGCAGAACAAGCGCACCGAGCGCCCGGCCTGTCCGCCAGGGCCCGATGCGGGCCACAACGCGACGTACTCCTCGGCGCGCCGGAGATGCTCGCGCGCACGTGCGCACACGGCGCGAACCACGGCGACGCCTGCGTCCCGCATCGTCGGATCCAACAGCCGCTCGACCTCGAGCCCGTGCTCGCGAGCCAGGTCGAGCGGCAGGAAGCACACGCCTCGCTCGCCGAAATCTGCGGCTGCGTCTTTGACCACGTTCACCATCTGCAGGCCGATCCCGAAGCTGACCGCCCGTTCGCGCAGAGCACTGCGCAGCTCTTCGGATAGGCCCGGGGCCGTCTCCTCGAACAACACCGTGAGCAGGTTCCCGACGGTACCCGCGACGAAGTAGCAGTAGCGCTCGAGGTCCGCCAGATCCGCCAGGCGCGGAGCGATGCCACGCGCGCAGTAGGAACGCATGCCGCCAGACATTTCCAGCACGTGCGGCCGGATCGCATCGCGCTGGGACGGTGGCAGCGCGCGGAAGGTACGAAACACCGCGCCCGCTCCCCGGCACAGCTCTCCATCCGCACCCGTTCCTCCGACGGAAGCGCGTGCGCACGCGAGCTCGAGCTCGGTCGCATCCGTCCCCTCTTCGAGCAGGCGATCGAAGATGTCGAACAGCTCGTTACGCTGCGCGTCTCCCAACGTCGGCTCGTCTTCGATCGAGTCGACCACGCGGCAGAGCAAATAGGCGCTGCGCACCGCCGCGCGCAGGAAGTCCGGCAGTGCCTCGATGGAAAGGGCAAAGGTGCGCGATACGCGCGGCAGGATCGTACTGCAGAACTCCGTGTCCAGTGCGGCCGCTCCCGTCGCAGACGACGTACGGCGATCCTTCTCTCCGCGCTCTCCCGTGTCTCGAAGCGCAGTGGCAGTCTTCGTCATGCTTTCCCCGTTTCCTCGGTCCGGCGGGCAACCTTGCAAGGGAGGTGCCTCGCCGCCCAGCTCGCGACCTCGCCGCGCCACGGACGTTGCTACCCAAAAGCGGGTTCGCGGACCGTGCGTATGCGCACGCGACGTGCGCTTACGCACATTTCCGTCGGCCGAGGGGCAAGAGCCTGAAGCAGGGGCGATCCGGCGCTCCTCTTCGGCGCATGACATCGTCGCCGCGCGGGCTTACAGTGCCGCCCGCCAATGAATGCCTTTGCAAGCTTGGCTCCACGCCGGTCCCGGTGCTACGTGGTCCCGGTGAGCTGCTGCCTCGCGGGTTTCCTCATGCTAGGAGTCCTGCTCGGCGCAGGCCAGGCGACGGCAGCTTCGAGCCCGGACGAACGGTCCGCCACCAAGACCACACTGGACTACGGCCTCGCGCTCGGCGCGCTCCAGGTGCGCGACGATCTTTTGCGACCGCTGCGCTGGAGCGGTGGGCAAGGGGCGATCGTCGTCGGCCTGGAAGTGGACAGGGGGCCACTGCTTCATCGCGCGGGCATCGAGGTCGGCGCCGGCATTCTCAGGGATCGCTACGGCGACGGCGGCATGGTTGTCACCCAGAGTGCCCACTATGCGTGCTTGGCGCGATTGCGCTCCGGCCGGCGCGTTCAAGTGCTGGTGGGCGCCACCTACCGCTACGAATCCATTGATGCCTATTACTACGACTGGGACGATTCGTTTCTCTACTGGATGACGTCGCACGCGCTCTCGACGACTACGCACGCGAGTACCTGTTCGGGCCCATCGGCATCGACGGCTTCCACTGGCTGCACCATCGAGATGGTCTGGCCTACGGAGCCTACGGCCTCTTTCTTACTCCGCGCGACTTTCTGCGCTTCGGCCAGGCGGCGCTGCGGGCCAAGCGCCACGAAACCGCTGCCGTGGTCTCGGCTGCATGGATCGACAACGCCACCTCCTTCCAAGTGAAACCGAATTTCGACGTCAGCTTCGACTTCGGGCTTCTGTGGTGGCTTACACCCGACGGATCGGCGTTCACGGCGTCCGGACACGGCGGCCAATTCGCCTACGCGATCCCCGCGCTCGACCTCGAAGTCGTCGTGACCGCTGATCCGAACTCGAACGAAGACAGGGTCTCGGTCAACGTCACCGATGCGAAAGCATTGGCCGACACCATCGCGAGCGGTGCGCTTTAATGACCGAAGGGAGAGCGCAGCGCTCTCTCTTCGCCGGTTCTGTCGGAACCCGCAGGGCCAAGCGCCACTTCCATGGGCCGAAGGAGCCTTCGAGCCACCATCACCTGCCGGGCCTGCAACTCCGACGGTGCGGCTACACCACCGGCGCCCAAAAAGGGAAGAAATATCCTCGAGGGACTCCCGGCGGCCCTACGATTGTTGCACAATAGGGGTAAGGAAGGCCCGCAATGAAGCCATGCCAGCAAGCACGCCCACGCAGCACGACCTCTTGCTTGGCCGAGGGGTACCGGATATTTCTCCTGTTTGCGCCTGCCATGCTGCTGGGCGCGTGCTCGGTCGACCTCAATACAAGTTCGACGAAAGCTCGGGGACGGTTGTGTCGGATTCGTCCTCCATCGGTGGCCACGACGGCACGGTGAGCACGGCCGGTACGAGCGGCAGCGCCACGTTCTCCACCGACTGCCAGGTGGGCACGCACGCGCTCAGCCTAGAGCCGTCGACCTACTCGCCCTCCTCGTCGGGTGGTTACGTGACGGCGCCCGCTCCGGAAGCATTGGCACCCGATGCCGTCACCATCGCGATCTGGGTCAGGCTTGCGTCCACCTCGTCCAGCCAGAACTGGGCGCGCATCTACGACTTCGGCAGTGGCACCACCGCAAAGACATTCTTCTACTTGACCTCACGGGCCAGCGACTCGCCCAACATACCCGTGCGCTTCGGCATTTCCAACACTGGACACACCTCCGCCGCCGAGGAGCGACTCGAAGGCTCGACCACCCTCAGCGCCAACGTGTGGCACCACCTCGCAGTCGTGCTGCCTGCCGGCGCAGCCTACACGGGGACGCTCTACATTGACGGTGTTGCCGTGGACACCAACAACGCCATGACCCTGCACCTCTCGGACATCGGAACCACCACCCAGAACTGGCTCGGACGCTCGCCGTTCACGAGTGATCCCTTCTTCAACGGCTCGCTCGACGACCTCCGCATCTACAGACGGGCCTTGTCGGCAGCGGAGATCGTCGCCCTGGTTGCATCACACTAAGTGGCATCCGGCTCGATAGCCGCACTTGTGGCCTCCGGAAGCCCGGAGGCGGCGGGCGTTGACTTGGGGGACGTTACGAGACAACCTCAGTGGGCGCGGCGGTGCGAAGAGGGCGTTTCCACCTCCAAGGCGCAGGTACTCCAGATACTCCACGTTGCGACGATGCAACAGAGAGGGCATGCGATGACTCGAACATTCAAGCTGATGACCCTGGCGCTCGGTGCTTGGCTTCTGACCAGCGCCGGCTGCGAAGACAAGGTCTGCATGGAGCAGCTACAAACTTGCAAGAAGGAATCGGACCAGCAGCGCAAGGAATGCTCTTCCAACCTGAGCAAGCTGCAAGAGCTGAAGACAGAGCTGGCCGAGGCCCAGACGAAGGTCGACAGCCTTACCACGGAGAACGACGAGCTCAAGAAGAGCGCCGAGGCTGCAACGAAGAGCAAGGGCAAATCCACGAAGGGCAAGGCCTCTAAGGGCAAGCACAAGAAGAAGGGCAAGAAGTAGCGACTGTCTAGGCCTCCTGACCGATCCGTGGCAACACGGCTTGGTCCTGCCACAATTGACTGAACAGCTGGTGTCAGGGACAGCAGAAGGTATTGGTGACGTCCCCGATGCTGAGGGTCACGCATGGGGCTGCAAGCATGGTGAGCGCGCAGACGTAATAGTGCGCGGGCCGGCTGCCTCCGCAGTTGGTGGCATCGCCGCTCGGTTCCGCGGTGCAACCGTTGGAGTCCACGTCCTGCGCGTCATCTCCGCCTCCCTGGGCGCACCCGTATCCGACCGGCGCGCATAGACTGGACACGGGGTTGCAGCAGTACTCGCCCGCGCCGCAAGTCGCACTTCCACAGGCCACGTTGCCGTCTTGGCCGGCATCCGGCACGGTCCCGTCATTCCCACAGCCGGTCTTGGTCGAGAAGCAGCCACCGCCTGGAGGACACGAGCAAGTGACGACCGTGTGACTGTTGCTGGGCGAGCAGCCGCAGGCACCGCCCAGACACGAATCAGGAAAATCGCCGACGCTCAGGCAGCAAAGTCCGCTATCGATTCGTCCGCCAGTTGACGTGCACAGGGCAGCCAGGTCCTGCGCGTCAGGGCTAACCTGGACGTCCGAGCTTCTCACGTCCTCGCTGTTGTCGCCGCCCGTACCACCCGCGCCGCCTGTACCGCCCACGCCGCCCGTGCCGCCCGGCGCTGGCGCGCACCCAACAGGACAACCTTGGGCGTCCGTGACGTAGCCATAAGGGCAATACATGTTGGTAAGCACGCACTGGGCACCGTCGACGGCGGCATCGCGACCGCCTTGCCCGCCTGACCCCGCCGCGCCGCCTGCGCCTCCGCTCACGCCACCTGCGGCCGATCCGCCGGTTGGGCTCTTCGTTCCTCCGACGCCAGACCCGCCCGCGCCGCCGACAGAGACGGTGCCGCCGCCCACACCCGAACCACCCGCGCCGCCCGAACCTACGAGGTTGCCGCCCGAGCCGGCGCTTCCACCGTCGCTCAGCCTGCCGATCGAGTCGGAGTTGCTACACGAAACAAAAGGCAACACGGCAACCAGCGAGGTGACGGGAACGATGCGAAGGAAGGCGGTGAGGTAACTGCGGTTATTCATTGTCTATCTCCTAGGAACGCTTTTGGCTCCGATTCCCTGGTGACGGATGCGCCACCAACCTTTCAGGGGCAGCTCGCCATGGCGCGAGCCGCGCGCTTGCCGAGGTCGTCGCCGCCGCCGCCGACAAGCACGCGGGCCAAATCCGTGCGTGCCTCCTGACAGCGTCCAGCGCGTGCGCGCAGCTCGCCGCGGATGGTTCCGAGCTCACGGGCACGTGGAAGCCTCGCTAGGCTGAGTGAGTCGAGCACGACCAGCGCCTGATCGCGGCGCTCCAGCGCCAGAAGAATCTCCGCCCGCGCTACCTTCGCCTCGACGGAAAGTGCTCCGCCTGCAAAGCGACGTTCGTGGGCGCTGAGCAGCGCCAAGGCCGCCTCTGCGTTGCCGTCGCGCCGCCAGCGGGCCAGGGCCGCGGCCAGGGATCGCGCCTCGATCGACAAGGCACCTTCGCTTTGCGGAAGCTCGCTGGGGGAAAGAAGCGAGGCCGGCGAGCTGTCAGCACGGGCCATCCGCCTGAGCATAGCTTGCGGATGGGGGGCGGGATCTTTGCCGGGTGCCTGCGGCGCGGAATACTCGGCGTTGCCGAGCGGAACAGCGAGCGGCTCGACGCGAATTTCTGCGCGCGCCTTGGGCTTCGCCCGTCGTGAAGGCGCGGGCTGGCGTTCCATGAAGGGCAGACGAGGACGCCAACCGCCGACCACGGCCAACACGCTGCCCGCAACAAGCGAAACCGCGAGCGCCGCAAGGACGGGCAAGAGGCGAATTCTTCGCTGGGGGCGCGCACACCCGAGCAGTTTCCGTTCGATGCTGGCGATGTCGGTTTCGCGCAGCCCGGTTGTGGTGCGTGCTTGGCGCAAAAGGGCGCCTGCCCGCGCCTGCAACGACGACGGATGTTCGCCACCCTCGCCGAGTCGGGCCAATTTCATTTCGTCAGCCTGCATGGCCATACCTCCCGTTGCCTGCTCGGCGTGGCACTTCCGCGTCGCCGAGCATGGGTTCGATTTCTCGGAACGCCTTGAGGAATCGCGCGCGCGCCCGGTGCATGCGCAACCACACGTTCGCCACGTTGATGCCAAGCAGACCCGCGATCGCCTCGCCCGGCAGCTCCTCCAGCTCGAACAGAATCAGAATTTCCCGATCGCGCTCCGATAACCGATTGAGCACGCGGTAGACGAGCGCGACACGCTCCTTCTGTTCGAGGCATTGATGTGGGCTGGGTCCTGGCGCCGGCACGTTCTTGGCCACATCGTTGGCTGAGCCCGAAAGCCAATGGCGCAGACGATCCTTGCGCCGCCGGTGGCGCACCACCTTCTCCGTGATGCCGAACAGCCAGGTCGCCAGGGTGGAATCGCCGCGGAACGCGGGCAGCTGTCGCTGCACGATTTCGAAGACTTCGTGGACCAGGTCGGGCAAGTCGAACCCTGGCCCCGCCAAGCGCTCGGCCCAGCGAGCGACATCGCGGACGTGGGTCCGATAGATGTCGGCCAGGGCGGGAATTTGCGCGGACGCAGGCATGCCGATCAGCTCTGGTGACGGATCTCGTCCCAACCTTTCATGGCCATACTCTCTACGGGCCGGAGGACCAGAGCAAACCCGCGCCCACCTGTGCGTCCCAGCGCGGCAGCTCGGCTGTGGGCGCTGCACCCTCGATGGTCAACGTCTGCTTGGTCGACCAATAGGTTCCGCCGACGGCGATGAGCGGCGAGATGTATCTTCCAGCAAAGACCAACCGCAGGTTAGCGCCGGCGCCGGCTGCGGTACGGGTTTTGACATAGGCGACCGGCAAATCCTTGCCCCGCAGGACGAGTAGTCCCACCAGACCGGCGACTCCGAGCTCACCGCGGATCCGGCCGTGGCCGACCACCAGCGCCACGCCCAACTGCAGCGCCGGGCGCGTGTAGCCGGCGCGCCACGGACCGACATCCTTGTCGCGTTCGGTGGTCGTGGTCAGACCAACCACACCGCACAAGGGGCCGATCAAAGCCAGTCTGGTTTCGATCGTCGCGCCCGGGCTGAAAGCGTTGCCGTCATAGGCGCCGGCCAGGACCAACCCGATTTCCGTGCGCGACGGACCGGGCTTCTTCGTCTGCAGGACGGTCGTCGGTTCGGGCCCGATCCTCGCCGGTGGGGACGGCGGGGCGGGCTTGGGAGGCTCTGACCAGATGCCCATCCAGGTTGCCACCAGCACGGCCGCAACGGTCGCGCGTTCGTGACAGCTTGCAGGCGCCTCGACCTCGCGGCTGCCAACGGTCGCTCCGTCTGGACCGCGCAAGACCACACGCATGTTGTCGCCTTCGACGCTGATTTCCGGGCGCTCGCCGCGCGCGGCCCCGAGTCGAGCAAGCTCGGCATCCACGTCGCGGTCCTCCGGACAGCGCGGCTCACTGGAGGGCGCCGTTCCTGCCACCTCGGCAGCCATCACCAGAGCAAGAGCCATCCCAGCCAGCATGTCGGCGACGATAAACGGGTCGTCGGTTCCAAAGCAAGAAGAGCGATGGAATTGCCAATTTGTGCTCTCCGCGCCTGGCTGATTGCGACAATGTCGGCACCACCTAGAGCACCGAACGGGTTGATTTTCTCGAAGAATCCGACTGCTGAGTCTCTCTCGGTGCTCTCCACACGAAGAGCACAACGTATAGGATTTTCACCACAGAGAGCACAGAGACCGGAAGAGAAGGGATTCGGATCTCAAATCCGGATCCTCTTCCCTTCTTTCATGTCAGTGTTCTCTGCGCCCTCTGTGGTGAAAAATTCGGAAAACACTCGGTTTTCAAACCGTTCGGTGCTCTAGGACGGCTATGGGAGCTGGTCAGCGCCCGCTGAGCCGCCGACGGGCAGCAGGATTTTGAAGGTCGTTCCTTGGCCGACCTCGCTGTCGTAGCTGAGCGAGCCGCCGTGTTTGTCCACGACGATCGATCGCGCAATAGCGAGCCCCTGACCACTGCCTCGCCCGACCTCCTTGGTCGTAAAGAACGGGTCGTAGATACGCTCTCCGATGGCTTCCGGAATTCCGCAGCCCGTGTCGGAGATCTCGATGCACACGCGGCCTCCGTCCTGCCGGGTACGCACGCGAATCTTCCCTTTGGTCCCGCTCCCCTTGACCACGTCGGAGATCGCATGGGCCGCGTTCACGAGCAAGTTCAAGAACACCTGGTTCATGTCACCCACGTGGCACAGCACGGCTGGTATGTCGCCCAGGTCGGTTTCAACATCGGCGACGTATTTGTACTCGTTGCGAGCGATGACGAGGGTGGTTCCGAGAGCCCGGTTGAGATCCGCAGACGTCTTTTCGCGCTGGTCAGGGTGTGCGAATTCCTTCATGGCGCCCACGATGGCTGCGATGCGCGCGATGCCATCGTGAGCCCGCTCGCAAGCCACGGGAGCATTCTGCTCGATATACGCGAGATCGGCGCCTTCCTCGGCCGTCCGCACTTCCTCGGCGAGGTGCGCATAGGCCGGGTCGGCCGCCACCTTGGCCATCGCCTCCCGGTAGGTTGTCGTAAGCGCGAACATATCGGCGAAAGCGGTGGATAAGAATTGAACGTTGTCGCCGACGAACTGAGCAGGGGTGTTGATCTCGTGGGCGATCCCGGCGGCCAGCTGCCCAACCGCTTCCAGCTTGCGTGCGCGGTTGAGATCGGTTTCCAGCGCTCTTCGGCGCGTAATATCGAAGAAGATGCAGAGCGAGTGCTGGGCGCCCCCGACCTCGATGGGGTGGGCCGAATGCAGCACCGAAAGGTCCTTCCCGTCCTTGCGGACAATCTTCTGTTCGCGTTCGGCCTGCTTGCCTCGAATGCAGGCTGAGCCCGCGTTACAGATGACGTCGGCGCACTTGCAGGAGATGACTTCCTCCTTGCTTGCCGCGCCGATCATCGTTCTCAGCGCTTCGTTCAGCTCGAGAATGCGGCCCTTGGGGTCGAGGATGGCCACGCCCACTGGCATCTTCTCGAGAACGGTCGTCAGCCGAGCTTCGCTGTCACGTAGCCGGACAACCGCCTGCTTGAGTTGCTGGTTGTGCGCACGAAGCTCGGCATGGAGAAAGGCATTCTCGATACTCAGCGCGACTTTGGACAGGATGACGGAAAGAAACACCAGCGAGGACGACGAGGCATTGAAGTCCGGGTGTGCGAAGGCGGCCAGCATGCCAATGGTGGAACGTGGGGTGGTCAGAGGATGCAGCACGAATTGTCGCGAGTCCTCGGCCATCTGGACCAATGCTTGATTGCGCTTGAGGGCCCAGCCGAAGATGCCGGTCTCGATGGCTTGGTCGGTCTCCCGTGACAGGGCGGCTTTCTCTTCGGGAGGATCGGCGAGGGCGAGCTCGTAGGTGAAATCGTTGGGATTGACCAGGAAGAATGCAGTGGCCTGGAAGCCCAAGGCCTGCTTGAGGTGAAGGTCGACCGTCTTGAGGATCGCTCCAATCGGAGCATCCTGCGAAATGACTGCAAGCGCTCGGCCCAGTGAGAGAATGGCCTCCAGGGACTGAAGGTGCCTTGTTTCGAGCAGCTCGACATCGTCGAGGTCTCCGTGGAGGTCTTTGGCGTCGTCCATGCTCGGATCACTCCTCGGTGAACAGTTGCAACGTTTCCTCGAGGAGCCTGAGCACTTCCTCGGCCACACGACCCAGATCCGACGGCGGCAGGGCCAGCACGTCCCAGGCCTCACCGCAGAAACGCGGCAAGCCGACTTCCCCGTTGCTACCCAATGCCAGCGCGGCGACCAGCAGGTCTGCGATGTGAACGACCGCGGTGCCCACGGAGGGAGATTTGGTGCCCGCGGGATTGTGGTGGTTGGCCGCCACCTCGCGATAGGACTCTGGCAGCTTCCACAACGTCATGAGTGCCGCGCCAACCTGTCCGTGGTCGCAGCCGATGACCAAGCGCTCGACCTCGTCGAGAGCCGCGTTGTCGCGTCGGTGCATGTCCAGGGCGACCGCTGCGCGCTGAGGAAATTCTTGGTAGAGAACGAGGCTTCCGATGTCGTGAAGCAGCCCTGCGACGAAGAAGTGCTCGACGTTGCTTTCGCGACGACGCGTGGCGAGCGATCGGGCCGCGATGCCACAGGCGAAGCTATGTTGCCAAAACGACTTCATGGTGACCAAGTTGGTGTCCACACCACGAAATTGCGTGAGCACGACCGTGGCCAACACCAGATCGTGTAACTGGCGCGTGCCGATGATGCGAATGGCTTGGTCGACGCTCTCCACCCGTTGCGGGAAACCGTAGAAGGCGCTGTTGGCAATGCGAAGAAGTCGCGCGCTCAGGCCCTGGTCGGTGTGCAATGCCTTCGCAATGTCGGTGCTGGAGCTGCTTGGGTGATTGATGGCTCGTTCGATTTGAAAAAAGATCGTGGGAAGCGAGACCAGGGTCTTGGCGTGACCGGCGACGGTCTCTGCGCTGATGGGCGGCCAAGGAGGGCGATAGCCTTTGCGTTCTGATGGGGCGGCCGTCGAAGGAGGTGGGCTGGTTTTATCTGCAGAGGCGCCCTTCCGTCCCAGACGAGCCACGACGGCCGCGAGCTCGACCAGTGCTGCATGGGGGCTTTCCTTGGTCGTGAAGGGGATGGGGGCGACGTCTGCCTGCAGGGCGCTCGAAGGGGCCGGTGGGATTGCGGCACCATCGGCGACGGAAATCTCCACAATGCCCCATGCCTTGAGCAGTGTGCGGTGGCGAGATTCCATGACCGTCCAGGCCGGAAGGATGACTTGTCCGTGGATGTTGGCGACGTCGGCGGCCACGGTTTGTCCCGGGACGATTTCTTGTACTTTGACGAGGCGCATGGCTCATCCGTTTCGAGGTACTCCTTCGTCAGATACCGATTTTTCCTTACCTGAAAGATACCTACTGCATCGATGGGCACGCCCACCACGACCGCGGCCACATGGGCACGAAATGGCGGGAAGCTGTAGGCGCACTTTGGCTACGAAAGATGAACCAATCCCCCGTCGTCGCAGCCACTGCTATGCGACCCTGAATCTTCTAGTACGCCATGCCAACTCGTCGTTCTCACGTGCCCTTATCCTTGGTGGTCGATACAGACCGCCGAGAGACCAGCGATGGCGACCTCGCACGCGGGCTGGTCGCTGGCGAGGCCTGGGCCGTCGCGGAGACATGGCACCGTTTTGCGCCGATGGTGCTCGCGATGGCAGAGCGCTCCCTGGGCTCGCGGTCCGAGGCGGACGACATCGGCCAGGAGGTCTTCTGTAGCGTATTCCGCAAGGCGAAGACGCTGCGCGATCCCGACAGCTTGCGCAGCTTCGTCTATTCCTTTGCCATCCGTGCGTTGAGGTATGAGCTCCGCCGCAAGCGACTGCGCGCCTGGCTTTCGCTCGACGAGCCTGATGCGCTGGTGGGCCTGGGCTACCGAACGTCGAACGTGGAGTCACGTGACCTTTTACGAAAGTGTCATGCCCTGCTCGACCGGCTGACGCCGCGCGATCGGCTGGTGTTCATCATGAGACGCCTGGAATCGATGACGGTGGAGGAGATTGCCGCCACCATGGACATCTCGGTTTCCACGGTGAAGCGTTCGATGGCCCATGCTTCGGATCGGTTGATGCGTTGGATCGATGCCGACCCTGGGCTGGCCGGCCTTCTCGACGCAAGGGGGTGGGGACGATGACAACGACTTGCGAAGGACCGAAAGACGCTCGGCGGCTCGACGCATTGGCCGAGGTGACCCGTGGCGTAGAGCCGCGCACGCTGGCGGAGCTCGACCAGGGATTGAACGCACTTTTTGCACGCATCGCAATGGGCCAGGTGCGCCGACGAAGACGTTTTCGTTGGTCGCTGGTCGGGGTGACGACGGCGTTCGCTGTCCTGCTGGGTCTGCAAATCGCTTCACGGAGACACTTGCCTGCTCCTGAGCTAGCAGCGCTGGCCTACCAGATCGAGGGAGGCAGCGTCCTCGAAGGCGGGTACTTGCGCGAGTCCGGCCACGCCGGCATCAAGCTGTCCTTCAACGAGGGTAGCAAGCTCTCCTTCATGCCGGGAACACGCGGGCGGCTCCGTGCCGTCGACAAAGAAGGTGCCCGCGTCGCCATCGAGCATGGCACGGCCTCCTTTCAGGTCACGCAAGGCACTGGCCGGCGGTGGTTGGTCGAGGTAGGTCCGTTCCTGGTCGCGGTCAAAGGCACTGTTTTCACGGTCTCTTGGGATCCGTCGAGCGAGCGTTTCGAAGCTCAGGCTGCGGCGTGGTCGCGTCGTGGTCAGCGGACCAGTTTCGGACGGAGACATTGAGCTGCGGGCTGGCCAGCGGTTGGTCGTGAACCTGGCAAGACTGGAGACCTTGATCGCCGAGGAGAAGCCGGAGGAAGCTGTCGACGAGCCGGCCGGCGCTCCCGTTTCCCGCACTATCGCCGCGCCCGCCCTGCGCCCGTCGGCCGTGCGAGACAAGACCGCCGGACCGAGCACGTTCGCCGCAGCTGCGCCATCCACCGTTGCCAAGCCGATCGCCAAAATCGATGGCGAGCGCCGATGGGCCGGCGAGCTTGTGCGTGGCCACTGGGATCGCATCCTCGAGGATGTCGAACGTGCCGGCGTGGAGGCGACGCTGGACAAGGCTTCCAGCGAAGACCTGTTCGCACTCGCCAATGCGGCTCGCTATCGACGCCGCACGGATTTGGCGCGTACGGCACTCCTGGCGGAACGCCGCCGCTTCCCAGGCTCACCGCGCGCGCTCGACGCGACCTTTCTGCTTGGTCGCGTGGAGGAATCGCGCGAAGGCGGGATGGGGCGAGCGGTCGCGTGGTACGACGAGTATCTGGCCCGCACGCCGACCGGCGCTTACGCTGCGGAAGCTTTGGGACGGAAGATGACGCTGACAAATGAGCTCGGGGGGCCGGCAGAGGCACGACCTATTGCCGAGGAGTATCTTCGTCGCTTTCCAAGAGGAAGTTATGCTGGATCCGCGCGCGCCCTGGGTCGCGTTCCCTAGCGAAGCGATGCCTCAAACCGTCGAAGCGACGACTGCCGACGAGCCCTGCGGGCACCAGGACCCAATTGCCCCTCCCCCGCCACCGCAGCTTCGCTGCGCCTTCGCCGGGCCGATGGCGGCGCCGGGCCGAAGTGCAGCGAGAACTTGTCTCACCAGCGCGGGAGGCCGAGCGTGATGAGCGGTGGGCAGGGTGGCGGGGAGAAGCCTCGGGCATGGCGAGGCCGCGCGGCGCGCGGGGGTGGCAGGGTGGGTGGCAGGTGCCGAGTGCAGGGCGAACCCTTCCTGCGACTTGCCATCCTTGCTTCGACCTTGCTGTCTTGGACGGCGCCTGCATATGCGGTCACCGTGGCCATCGTGCGGCCGCTCAACCCCTCTGCCGAAATGACCGAAACCCTGGTGCGTCTCCATGGAGAGTTGCTGTCGGTGGGACTTGATGTCGAGATTGCCGACGGCCCGGCCGACCGTGGGCTGGGCGCAACCAATCCGCGTGCTTGGTTGAAGAAATGGGCGGCCGAGCACGGGTTCGACGCGGTCATCGACATCGCCAGCGACCACGGGCTGGTTTCGGTCGAAGTCTGGGTCACCGACAAGGCGCCCCGAAAATTCGAGGTCTCGAGAGTGGCCCTCGAAGCGAATACAGAAAACGCCTCGGAGCGGCTGGCGATTCGTGCCCTCGAGGTCTTGCGATCGAGCTTTCTCGAGATCGATTTGGCCGCACGAGAGCGGCGCAGCGAAGAACCCAGTGCAAAGCCACCGGTACCCACCTTGCCCCAAGCTGAAGTGAACGAGGTGAGCTGGAGGGCCAGCCATCCGGAGCGCCTTGGCCTGGAGGTGGGCGCTGCTGCGCTTACGAGCCTGGACGGCGTCGGGCCCGCAATCTTGCCCATCATGCGCCTCGACTGGGCCGTACGCTCGTGGCTCGTGATGCAAGCGGCGCTGGCAGGCCTGGGGAGCCGCCCCACGGTCGCGACGACGGCGGGCAACGCGCGGGTCGCCCAGCAGTATGGTGTCCTCGGTGGCGGCTATCGCTTTCGCCCCGACCAACGGTTGCAGCCCTTCGTGGCTCTCTCGGCCGGCGTGCTGCGCACCTCGGTCGAGGGCCGGGCTGACCTGCCCAAGCAGGGGCACTTCGTGGACCAATGGTCATTCTTGCTCGACGGAAGCTTGGGTGCGGGGCTGCCCCTGGGCGGTCGCTACTACCTGACCCTGGCGGCACACGTGCATGTAGCCGAGCCGTACGTGGCCATTCACTTCGTGGATGCGGTTGTGGCGACCTCCGGACGTCCCAATCTCCTCCTGACCTTTACCCTCGGTGCTTGGCTATGACCTCATGGACGCGGGCCGGGCTGCTCGGCATGCTCGGCATCGCCGTCGCCAACACGGGTTGCTCACGCGCCAACGTCTATGCCATCACGGGCGAGCCCCCAAGCGATGCCAGCGGCGGCGATCAAAGCGCGGATGCAGTCACCTGCCCATCACCCGCGTTGCAGGCGGGGGACACGAGCGTGACGTTGCAAGTGGGATCCGTGAGCCGCAGCTACGTGCTGCACGTTCCGTCGGCCTATGACGGCCGCATGCCGGTGCCGCTGGTCGTGGACTTTCATGGGATAGGCGGCTCGGGATCGAGCGAGCTGTCGAGCTCACCGTACCCCGCCACGACCGATCCGGAAGGTGTGATCATGGCGTTTCCGGACGGCCTCAAGGGTCCCGCGGGCACCGCCTGGAATGTGGGTCCTTGCTGTGTGGCCAACGTCGACGACCTGGCCTTCGCCAGGGCCCTGGTGGTTGACGTCCAAAGGACCGCCTGCATCGATCCCAATCGCGTTTATGCCGTCGGCGTCTTGACGGGTGGCGGAATGGCCTACTACCTCGCATGCCACGCGGCCGATGTGTTCGCTGCCGTGGCGCCCGCCGCGTTCGATCTCCTGGCAGAAAACGTTGCCGACTGCACTCCGTCGCGTCCCATCACCGTCATCTCCTTCCGCGGCACTGCAGTCAGCCGCGTGCCCTACGCCGGAGGGGCTTCCTCCCTGGTGCCCGGCATGCCGATCACGTTCCTCGGCGCGGTAGCGACCTTCGAGAAATGGGCCCAAATCGATGGATGCACCGGATCCCCTTCGCAAGAGGACAGCCACGGATGCTCAGGCTACTCGGGCTGCCTAGCGGGGGTCGAGGTGATCCTCTGCACCAAGCAGGGCGGCGGCGAGGATCCCGGCGACCCCAGCGTTGCTTGGCCTGTTCTCGAGCGCCACCCCCTCTGACCATCGCGTGCACACCGCGATGTCGCTTTCTTGAGCCAATTCGCGAGACCCGTGCAGCTGCATAGCAATCAGTCTTTGAGCGCAAGGCATTCGCCTATGCAGAGGAGCGCATCGATGAGGGTAGAACATCTGTCAAAGGGAATGTTGGTCGCTGGCATTCTGAGCATCGCCATGGGCGGCTGCGGCAAATCGGGCGGAGGCAGCCCAGGGGCCGGGGGAACGACGAGCTCTGCAGGTGGCTCGGCGGGCACTGTCTCGGGTGGCAATAGTGGCGGCCCCGGGGGCTCGGGAGGCACCATCAGCACGGGAGGTGTCGCTTCGGGCGGAACGACCGGCGCCGGCGGGAGCACAGCGCAAGTCGTCACGGGGGGGACGACCGGCAACGGTGGAACAGTGGCGCCCGGCGGCTCGATGGGCACTGGTGGGGCGCAGGCAACAGGTGGAACAAGAGCCGGCACAGGAGGCTCGTCGACGCAAGGAACTGGCGGCGTAGTTCCTTCTGGTGGCACGCTGGGCACCGGTGGCGGCAATACCGGCGGGCTTTCGGGAGGGACCGGCGGCGCGAGAACGGGGGGGATAACGGGAGCCGGCGGCCACGAGACCGGCGGAGCGGCTGGCGGCGGTACCGGTGGAACCACCGGGAGCACAAGTACTGGGACCTGCACCGCGTCGAAAGCAGCGGGCTCGAATGCATCCGGTAGTGGGCCGCACAAAGTGACCGTCGAGACGAATTCCGACTCCGGGATCAGCGAGGGCACTATCTTCCGGCCTTCGGACCTAGGGGGCACAGAGAAGTACCCGATCTTCGCCTGGGGAGAGGGTGGTTGCTCCGAGAACGGATTGTCGACCTCGGCGGCCATGGGCGAGTCGCCTCCCACGGATACTTCGTCATCGCAGACGGCACGCCGAACGGTTCAGCCAGTCGTTCCCAGACAACGGACACCGTGGGGATGGGGAAGCCCCTGCTCGCGTACATCGCCTGGGCCATGGCCGAGAACGACAAACCCTGCAGCGCCTACTACCAGAGCCTCGACACGACGAAGATCGGAACCAATGGGTTCTCGTGCGGCGGATTGATGGCCGAGGGTACCGCTGGCGACTCCCGCATCACGACGTGGGGGCTCAACAGCAGCGGGCTAATTAGTGCGGATCAGACCCTCTACAAGACGATCCAC
>CAWGPW010000002.1:0-6075 GCA_963824555.1 uncultured delta proteobacterium
TGACCGCTTCATCTCTTTCGTCTGTGTCTGGTGGTAGGAGCAACTTGGAGAAGAACTCTGCCAAGTGCCATGCGTCGGTGTCCGAGGTCGTGACGAGGACGGAGGCTCCGCAGCGTTGGAGCTCCGAGGCGAATTTGCCGTTTTTCTGCCGAAGGATTCTCGACTGTTCTCCCTTTGATGTCGGCCAGGCATTTGCTCAGGGGGGCGAATGTCTCGCTCAGGAAGGCTCGGGAGAGGTGCACCTTGTGGGTACCAGGTTCGCCGATCAGGGCGGCGACGCGACCAGGAGGAAGACCGCCCTCTTTTTGATCGATCCGATGCACGAGAAGGTCATCCAGGTGCTTAACACCAAATCGGGCGTACGGCCCACTTGAGGATGTCCCTGTGGACCCGGGATTCTGCGTTCGTCGAGGATCGATTGACGGCGTCTAGTGAAGAGTAGACCTGGATGTAACTCTGATGTTTGTAGGCCTGCCCTTGGTTCCTGCGGGTTTGTCCTCCTCCGTCGTGGGGGACTTCGGGTCCATCTTGATTCTGTAGGTACTTTCCATTGTGCTCTGATGCGGCTGTGCTGTGGCCCTTGATCGTCTTGGAGCCTCGACCGGATCGGAACTTAATCGGGTGCTGACCCCGAACATAGGGTTGTCCGCGCAGCTTTTCGATGGCGACGGTTCTCCGCTGATAGCCATTGACCTCGACCTCTCGCAGACGGACAACGAGATCGGAGATGGACTCCTCGTGGAACCCCTCGTCTCGCTCTCTCGCCTCGACTACAAGAACGATATGACAACGGTTCTTCGCAAGAGACAGGAGTCGTTTGATTCGTGACCTCCTGCTTCTCAACCCTTGGGCTTGGTCGCTCTTCTCTACGAGGGTGTCCAGTCCTTGCGCGGCATCGATGATGAGCAGCTGCTTAGGCGTCGCCTTGGTATCACGGAGTGTTTCGACGAGACGAGTGAGTGCACCCCACTCGTCATCGGAAGAAGACCTGTGCAGATCGACGAAGGTAACTTCAGTGAGCCACGCGCTGTTTGCAGGCGGAGCTGCGAGCTTGTCGACGTCCTCCACCTTGGAGATCTCGTGATTGGAAAGGGAGACTCTGAGCCCATCTGGTTTGTAGTCTGCGTTTTCCAGCGGGTTCCTGCGGTCATTGGGTTCATCCAGGCGGAATCGGCGCCAGATGGCTTCCGCCTTGCCGTGGCTGAGATCGGTAGAGAGATAGAAGGTACGGACAACACCCGGTTTGGCACTTTTTTGGGCATCGGCGGCGTAACGGGATGCCATGTGGAGAGCAAGCTCAGACTTGCCTGCACCGCCAGTGCCGATGATGCAAACGGTAGTGGAGTGCCCCTCCAGCGCAACCCCGTAGCGACGTGTGCTGCCCTTCTCGGCTTCTGGGTGTCCTAGAAGTCGGTCAAGACTGGGAATGCCAAAACGAAGAATGTCCGGTCCTGTTTCCATTGGGCGAACTCCACAACGGTTCGGTCATGACTGTGGCGGCAAGATACTCAGCTCGTGCAGAAGAGAACCTGGCTGGAGAAGCCGACTCGGCCCGCAGCAAAATGGGCAGGCTGGCGAAGAAGAACGTCAGGTGTCGCAGATGAGCAACGATGTTTTTCGCATCTGGTCTGGATACGGGGCGTGGCCGAGAGCAGCGCGGGATGGCCCTCCGCGCGGTTGGATGGGGGGACGAGCGACATAGAGAGTTGTGGGGAGCCGTCACGATTGCTGAGGCGCCATAAGAGGAGTGCAGCGGTGGTGCATGGGGAGGCTGTTCCCTGTCGGCGCGACGCATCTCAGATTGTCTGGTCGTGCCCGCCGTGTCAACTGGAGAACTTGCTGTAGAACTTGCTGGAGACGGTCAGTCCAGAGGGCGGGAAAGCGTTCGCGTTGGTCGCCATCGCTGTTATCAAACTGCGATCGTTTCCAGGTGGCCGCCTACTTCTTCTTCAACCCTGCTGTGATCCCCGCCGAGAACGTCTTGCGCACGTGGTGGTCGTAGTAGCGCTTGGTCACCACCGGCGACGAGTGGCCGATGGCCGCGCTCACCTCGTCCAGCGACACACCGGCTTCTAGGTTGCGGGTGACGAAGCTGTGCCGGGTGGCCTGGTACCAGGTGAGCGCGAGGGGCCGCAGCGCTTTGTCGGTCTCCTTGGCCTGATTGGCATGCTCCTTGTTCACCTTGTCCACGGCCTCGTTCCAGCAGTCCTCGATGAACTCTTTGCGAAAGCCGAGCCACGTGCCCTTGCGCTTGCTGTTGGGCGAGGGTGCAGCGGGGAATGCCAAATCTTCGGGTCCGGCACCCCGTAGCTTGCGTCGCTTGAGCCAAAGGGTCAGGAACTCGCCGGCATCGTCGGGCGCGGGGCCCCACTTCATCTTGCCGACCTCACCCTTGTCTTCCTTGAGCGGGCCATCGTACGAGTAGCGTATTCGGACCAGGCCGTCTTTCAGGTAGCCGAGATCGGACATGCGCAGGCCGGCCAACTCGCCGGTCCGCAGGCCCGAGCGGTTGCCCAGGTAGAACATCAGATCATGGGCTCGGGCAACGCGGCCATCAGCTCCACCACGGTGGCGTCGTCCTTGAGCCAGGGCAGGTCGCGCTTCCTGCGACTGCTGCGGCCGTTTGCCCACCGGGATCATCGCACAGGGTTGATCTCGGCGTGGCCGCGCTCGACGGCCCAGGAGAAGAAGCGCGACAGGAGATTCAGGTTGTGGCGGATCGAGCCGTCGCTCAGGTCGCTATTCTGGCGCTGCTTATCGATCCAGGCCATGACGGGTGCGATGGACTGCAGTTCGTCGATGTCCATGTCGGCGAACTCGGAGCGCACGTGGAGACGGAAGCGACTTCGATCGTCAGCGGCGTTCCGGTTGGAGAGTCCCGCCAGCCACTCGTCCATCAGCGGGCCGCACCGCTGCGATTCGGCTCCAGCGGCACGATGCCCTGACCTGACCCTGGCTCACGCGCAGCTCGCGCGCTGTCCAGGAGACTCGCGCTTCGCTCTTGTGCGGCGCGCCTTTCAGCGGACGCATCTTCCGCCGGCCGTCCCGATTCGAAATAGCGACCGTAGTACTTCGGATGGTCCCGTGTACCGCGTCGGACGATGTCGCCCATGCCAACCTCCTGCCAAAGTGTAGCAGAAAATGGATACAGGATGGATACAGGTCCGGATTTGGCACATGGAGACTAATCAGCATCCATGGACATCAAATGCCATAAATAAGCAAAACCCCTCCGGATTTCTCCCAAGGGGCGTTGCGGGGTGGACGGGACTTGAACCCGCGGCCTCCGGCGTGACAGGCCGGCGTTATAACCAACTTAACTACCACCCCACACTCGGAACACTGAGACCAATGTTTCGAGCCGCAACGATCTACTCGCACGGGCAGCGGGTGTCAACCGGTTGCTGCGCACGTGAGTTACGGCCGCCGTGGCCGTTTCACGGTTCGACGGCGCACGATTCGGGATCCTCGCTGGCGGCGATGATGCTGCATGCCTCCACGGCGGTGAGACCGAGCTCTTCGGCGCGGACTAGCAGCTCGGGGCTGCCCGAGCCGGGGTTGACCCAAAGCTCCTTGGCGCCGCGGGCGCGGATGGCATCGAGTAGCTGGAGGCCGACGGTGGGCGGCACGTAAAGCGAGGCGCGGTCGACGGGCGCGGGAAGCTCGGCGATGCCGCGGTAGCAGGGCAGCCCTTCGATCTGATCCTCCCTGGGATTGACCGGGTACACGGTCCAGCCCTGGGCCGTGTACGCGCGCACGGCGCGATTGCCGAATTTTCCTCGATCGTTCGATGCGCCGATGATTGCGATGGATGGCATGCTGCGCTCCCTTGCCTTGGATGTCCGAATCGGCTAGAGGCTACATCATCCGAGACCGCAACTCGACCCTCGCACCCGTCGTCGCCTTGCTCGCGACGATGGCGGCGGCTTGTGATCACAGGCCGCCGCCGGCTCCCGTCGCGAAACAAGCCAGCCGGCTCGATGCCGCGGTTGTAGTGGCCGCGGAAGCCCCCGCGCCGGTCGAACCTTGGGATCCGCGCGGTCCGCTGGCCGCGGGCGAGACCTACGTGCTGGGCGCCCCGGACATTCGCCGAGAGTCTGCGGCCGAGGCGCTGGCGCAGGGCCTGCTCGACGTGGATCTTTCGGATGAATGGGCGCCTTTCATATTCAGCGAATCCGATGGGCCGGGACGTCCCGTCAAGCCAAACAGCTATCGGCGCACCTTCGTCGCCTTGGCCAACGACCGCAGGAGCCCGGAGGAGCTGCTGATGGAAACCCCGCAGGGCGCGCTCGCGGCGCTGTCCGCGGCAGGCGTTCCGTTGGAGAAGGGCGCCGCCGAGAGCAGCGAGGGCAGGCGCGCCATCGCCGAGGCCAAGCGTGCGGTACGCGTGCAGCGCGATCGCAACTACCTCGAAGCGTATGGGATCCCGCCGACGCTGTCGGTGCTGCTGGCGCGCTTCGAGGAAGATCGGGGCAAGCGTTGCTACGACCAGGTGGACTTGTCCGGGCTTGCGACCTTCGATGGCCTGGTGACCTACCAAAGCCGCGAGCAGTCCAAGCGCGAATACGGCGAGGCGCTCTCCGACGCCTCGTGGGTGGAAAAGATCCTGGACGGCGACAGGTCGGGGGCGGATGCGACCACGGGCAAGGTGCAGATGGCGCCCAAGAGCGACAAGTCGAATTCGGACGACGATCGCGACGCCTTGCTGGCGCGCCTCGCCCGCGGCGACCGCAAGCAGGCCGCGCGCATCGAGCGTTACCGACGGGGCCAGGCGCGTTTGCGGGCCGTGCGCGCGGTGCAGGCACGCCTCATTTGCGAGGGCCTGCTCTCCCCTAGGACCAAGTACGTCCACGGCCTCTTCGATCTGGCGACCAATCAGGCCCTGGCGGCCTGGGAGCGCAAGAACGACATCTTCGGTTGGGGCTTTCTCGGAGGCGAAACGCTGGCGGCGCTGCAGCGCCCGCAGATGGACCTGCATCTCGAAACCTTTCGTCGCATTCTGATGGAGCGCATCGCGGATGCGGCGGGCATCGTGGAGGACGGATCGGCCGCCGGGGGCAGAACGCCCGCGGTCTACAAGGACGCCTCCGGGAAAGAGCACCCAGTGCCGAATCTGATCGGTGACGATGCCGATGCGCTGATGACCGAGTTGAAGATTCGCACGCCCGACGATGTCGCCGCGTTTTTGCACAGGGTGGGGCGCGAGGGGCTGGCGACCTTGCACGTGGCGTATCGTTTCGGGCCGTTGCCGCCCTACTACGGCCCGCACATGGAGTTGTTCGTCGAGATCGACCGCGGGGACGTCTGGTACGATTTTCCCTTCGACGACGACGGCAAGCCCATCGCGCAGCCGCGGGTGAATTTCCCCACCCTGACGTTGTTCGTCGACTGGCAGAAACAGAAGATTCCGCTCGTGCGCTGGCGCACGACCATTGGTTCGTGGCGCAGCGAAACCCATCCCAACGGCAAGGTGTATTACAAGTACAAGAACTCGGATGTTGGGCCGCGCATCTGGCAGGAAATCGTGGCCAGCCCGGTGTGGATCCCGCCCGACAGCACGCCGGCCAAAGAGCTGCTCACGCGCAAGACCCTCGATCGCGACGTGGGCCCGGTGACCGTGGTGAACACCGACGTGATGGGGCCAGGCTTCCAGTCGGCCTACGGCCTGGTACTGGCGATTCATCACCGCAAGTCGGGCGGCAAGCTCTTCGACAACCAGATCCGCACCCATGGCTCGGACGACTACACCTCCATCGCGCGGCGTTTTTCTCACGGCTGCCACCGTCTGGTGAACAGCCGCGCCGTGCGCCTGTTCGACTTCATCCTGCGCCGGCGGCCGTTCGAGCGCGTCGGCAACCTGCCGCTCAACCTGCGCAAGCGCTTCACCTACGAGGACAAGGAGTACGAGTATCTGCTCGATACCCGCGGCTACTACTACGAGCTCAAGCAGCCCGTTCCCGTGCTGGTCACCGAGGGGCGAATCATGGGCAAGACCAAGCGCCCCATCGAGGCGTTCGTTCCCAAGCCGGGCGTGGATTACGGGGATAGCGAAGACGAGAGCAGCGGCCCCTAGAG
>CAWGPW010000003.1:0-199037 GCA_963824555.1 uncultured delta proteobacterium
GACTCCACGCGAAGAGCACAACGTATAGGATTTTCACCACAGAGAGCACAGAGACCGGAAGAGTAGGGGTTCGGATCCCAGATCCGGATCCTCTTCCTTTCTTTCATCTCTGTGTTCTCTGCGCCCTCTGTGGTGAAGAATTCGGTGTCGCGGGCATGCCGATGGCCTTGAAATGCGCCTTCGATCCGCTACGGAGTGTTGTAAACTCCCGCCGCTTTCATGCCGTACGAACATCGCATCACAGAACCCAAGTGGCAGGCGCGTTGGCGCGAGTCCAAGCTGCATCGCACGACATTCGATCCGAAGCGGCCGAAGTTCTACGCCCTCGACATGTTTCCCTATCCGTCGGGCTCGGGCCTGCACGTCGGGCACTGCGAAGGCTACACCGCGACCGACATCATCACGCGCTGGAAACGCATGCAGGGGTTCAACGTCCTGCACCCCATGGGGTGGGACGCCTTCGGTCTGCCGGCGGAAAACTACGCCATCAAGACCGGCATTCACCCGCGCGCGACCACGGAAAAGGCCATCGCCAATTTCCGCCGCCAGATCGATTCGGTGGGCTTCGCCTACGACTGGGAACGCGAGGTCAACACCACCGATCCGGGCTACGTGAAGTGGACGCAGTGGATCTTTCTGCAGCTCTACAAGCAGGGGCTGGCCTACGAGGGAACGATTCCCATCAACTGGTGCCCGTCGTGCAAGACCGGCCTGGCCAACGAAGAGGTCACGCAGGGGCGCTGCGAACGTTGCGGCCACGGCGTCGAGCGCAAGGACATGCGCCAGTGGCTTCTGCGCATCACGCGCTACGCGGATCGGCTGCTCGAGGATTTGTCGCGGGTCGATTGGCCGGAGTCGACGCTGGCCATGCAGCGCAACTGGATCGGACGCTCGGACGGCGCCGAGGCGGTCTTCCGCGTCAGCGGCAAGGACGGTTGGGCCGGCGAAGAGATCAAGGTCTTCACCACGCGCCCCGACACCCTGTTCGGCGCGACCTACGTCGTGCTCTCGCCCGAGCACCCTCTAGTGGAACGCATCACCACGGCCGAGCAGCGCGAGGCGGTGCGCGCCTACCAAGACAGCGCGCGCAAGAAGAGCGACCTCGAGCGCACCGACCTCGGCAAGGACAAAACGGGCGCGTTTACCGGTGCCTTCGCGCTCAATCCCGTGAACGGCGAACGCACGCCCATCTGGATTGCCGACTACGTGCTCGCGACCTACGGCACCGGCGCCATCATGGCCGTGCCCGCGCACGATCAACGCGACTACGAGTTCGCGACCAAGCTCGGCCTGCCCATCAAACAGGTGGTGCGGCCATCTGACGGCGGCTCGCCCGAGGCCGGCAAGGCGTTCTGCGACGAGGGCATCAACGTCCATTCCGGAATGCTCGACGGCCTGACGACAGTCGAGGCGAAGAAGAAGATCTGCGCCTACCTCGAATCCAAGAGCCTTGGCCGTGCGACGGTCAGCTACCGCCTGCGCGACTGGGTGTTCTCGCGCCAGCGCTACTGGGGCGAGCCCATTCCCGTCGTGCACTGCCAGACCCACGGCGTGGTTTCCGTGTCCGAGGCCGACCTGCCGGTGAAGTTGCCCGAGGTGGAGCGCTACGAGCCCACGGGCACGGGCGAATCGCCCCTGGCCGGCATCGAATCCTGGGTCAACACCACCTGCCCGACCTGCGGCGGCCCGGCCAAGCGCGAGACCAACACCATGCCCCAGTGGGCCGGCTCGTGCTGGTACTACCTGCGCTACCTCGACGCAAGCAACGCCCAGGCCGCGTGGTCGCCGGAGGTCGAAAAGCAATGGCAACCGGTCGACCTCTACGTCGGCGGGGCCGAGCACGCGGTCTTGCACCTGCTCTACGCGCGCTTCTGGCACAAGGTGCTGTTCGACCTCGGCTACGTGTCCACCCCCGAGCCGTTCAAGAAGCTGCGCCACCAGGGCACGGTGCTGGCGTTCTCGTACCAGGACAACCTGGGCCGCTACTACGAGCCCGCGACGGTCGAGCTGCGCGGCGATGAGGCTTTCTTGAAGGCCACGGGCGAAAAGCTGAAGGTCTCTGTCGAGAAAATGGCCAAGTCCATGCTCAACGGCATCAATCCCGACGACGTGGTCGCCCAGTACGGCGCGGACGTCTTGCGCCTGTATGAGATGTTCATGGGCGAGTTCGAGCTGCCCAAGCCCTGGGATCCGCGCGCCATCGAGGGCTGCGCCCGCTTCCTCAAGCGCGTGTGGCGACTGGTGGAAGAATGGACCCCCGACAAGGCGCTCGCCGCCGACCCTCAGGATCCACATTTGCGCCTGCGCCACAAGACCATCAAGAAGGTCACAGGCGATTTGGAGCGCATGGCCTTCAACACCGCCATCGCGGCGATGATGGAATTCGTCAACGAATTGACCGCCAAGGGCGCCAGCCACGAAGACCTGCTCGCGCTCGTCAAGCTGGTCGGCCCCTTCGCTCCCCACCTGGGCGACGAGGCGTGGGAGAAGCTGGGCGAGAAGGGGTTCTTGATCGCGGCGACCTGGCCGACCTTCGATCCCGCCCTGACCGTCGATGCGGTGGTCACGTTGGCCATTCAGGTCAACGGCAAGATGCGTGGCAATCTGGAGGTCCCTCGTGAGGCGGCCGAGGACGAGATCCGCAAACAGGCGCTCGCCGTACCGAACGTTGTCAAGCACCTCGAAGGCAAGACCGTGCGCAAGGTGATCGTCGTGCCCGGGCGAATCGTGAACATCGTCGTCGGCTAATCGGCCATGTCCACGCTTCGCATGTCCGAAAGGGACGGGGCGGTCACCGTGGATATCGCCGTGAAACCGCGCTCGTCGCGCGAAGGCGTGGGCTCGATCCAAGGCGACCGCCTTTGCGTGGCGGTGAACGCGCCGCCCGTCGACGGCAAGGCCAACGAGGCGGTGGTGCGCGTTCTCGCCGAAACCTTCGGGGTCGCGCGCTCCGCGGTGACCATCGTGCGCGGCGAGACCGGCCGCAAGAAGACCATCCGTATCGCGGGCGTCTCGGCGGCAGCGGTCACGCGGGCCGTCGTCGCGAAGTCGTAGGTAAGCGAAACCCAGAGCCGCCCCCCGGGATTGAGCCGGGGACCCTCGCTTTACGAAAGCGATGCTCTACCACTGAGCTAGGGCGGCAAGCGGAGCGAGGCTTCCTACCTCGCTGCCAGCGCAGCGTCAAGCAGGTCATCCACGCCAGGGGCGCTCAATGACCCAGGCGTTTGATCGGGTTGCGCTCGCCGAGCGGCGGCATCCCGGTGGGCGAGTAGGTATCGCGCGTCGGCTGCGCGGCGGGAATGGCCCGCGGCGCGGGCGTGGCGATCGGTGCCGCAAGCGCCGCATGCTTCTTTTCATGACCGTAGCTCGATCGATGGCCCGAGCCGCCTGCTGCGCGACTGCCCGAATCCGACCTGCGCTCGACGGGCGAAAGCGTCGCAGTGAGCTCGTATTTTCCAGGGGCCGCAGCTTGTAGCGGCATCTGCACATCGGTGTGGCCGGCCAGGCGAAAGCGGTAGTTGAGCTGACGCCCGTCCACGGGGCGGATGTCCACCAGGGGGGTGGTCCCGAGCACGCGGTTGTCATTCAGCCGGACCACCTCCGCGCCCGGCGGTTCGGAGTTGATGTGAATGGCGGCGTGAGACGGCACCGCAGGCGGGAGCGGGGCCACCTCGGGCGCAATCTCGGTGATGGGTCGTTTGGCGGCGGCGGACACGAAGATGCTGGCCACGATGCCGACGGCCACGACCACGATGAGTGGAATGGCCACCCGCTGTACCCGCCGGGTGTCGAGGTAGGTGCGCACCTGCGCGACCAGCCCCATGGGCTGGCTCGGCCGGGCGGCTCCGCCGCGCACCGCCGCCTGCTTGGGCAGCGAGGTGGCCGACGAAGGCCTGCTTTGCGGGGCCGCGCTTGCCGCGGCGGTTTGCCCGGCCACGGTTGGCTGGCGTGCGATCGACGTGCGCGCCGCGGGCGCTTGCCCCACGGCCACGGGCGGCGGGGTCAGGCCCAGGGGCGCCATCATGGTCGCGCCCAAGGCCATTTCGCCGCCCGACCTCTCGGCGCTCCCGGCGGCCAAGACCACGCCGACTTCCTCCATGCTGCGTGGACGCGCTTCTGGATCTTTCTCCAGGCAGCGCAGCACCAGGCGGTCAAGCCAGGGGGGGATCTCGGGCCGGATCCGGCTGGGCGGCGGCGCGGGCTGTTTCAAGATGGCATTGAGCAGAAGCACGAGTTGCTCGGAACGAAACGGCACCGCGCCCGTCACCATCTCGTACATCACGACACCCATGGCGTAGATGTCGGCCGCGGGTCCTACGTCGTGACACAAGGCCTGCTCGGGCGACATGTAGAACGGCGTCCCCACCACGGCGCCGTCGATGGTCTTATGGCCGACCTGGTTCTGCTTGTCGCCGAGCAGCTTGGCCACCCCGAAGTCGAACAGCTTGGCGCGGAAGCCGCCCGGTACCTGCGAATCGGCCACCAGAAAGATGTTGTCCGGCTTGAGGTCGCGGTGAACGATGCCGACCCGGTGCGCGGCCGCCAGCGCATCGATCACCTGGCGGGCGAAGGTGACGGCCAGGTCGATGGGCATCGGCCCCGACGCCGACAGCCGGTCGCGCAGGCTCTGGCCCTCCATGAGCTCCATCACGAAGTAGACGATGCCGTCCTGGGTGTGCCCGAAGTCGGAGATGTCGACGATGTTGGGATGCCGAATTTCGTTGACCGCCTTGGCTTCCTGGAAGAAACGCGAGACCAGCCCGGGATCGGCGCCGAGGTCCGGGCGCAACATCTTCACCGCCACCCGCTTGCCAATCATGGGGTGTTCCGCCAGATAGACCGTCCCCATGCCACCTTCTCCCAACACGCGGACGATCTTGTAGTTGCCGATGCTGCGACCGATCACGAGTGCCCGGCAGTATAGCCGGTTTGCTCGCTTCGCGGTCGAGGAACCTGCGTGCTTGGAAGCGGAGGCGATCGGTCGTATCGTGCTCGCCCAACCATGACCACGCGAATCCGGACCCTTCATTCCCATCACTCTCAATTGGCCCAAGCGGCCGCTCTCGGCCTTCTCCTCGCCGCCGTGGGGGCGTGCGGAACGGCCGCCCCCGCCGCTCAAGTCGCGACCCCGCTCGCACCAGCGCAGCCCGTCGTGGCCCCGACCGTTGCCGCGAGCGAAGCCGAGCCTCAGTTCTCGGCTCCCGCTGCGGCGAAGTCCGCGATGGTCGGCAGTCTGGTGACGGTCGCGCCGGATCGGCTGGTCGGCGATCTCGATGCCCTATCGCATCGGCTGCACCTGCCCATGCTGCTCGGGCACGAGATGCTCTCTTCCCTCGGTGGCTTGGGCATCGCGGGCGACAACGCCCATTTCCGGCAGCTCTGGGATCGCGTGGATCCCGTCGCGCCCATCGCCGTGGTGTGGGTTCTTCCGCCCAAGTCCGAGGCCAAGGGCTACTGCGCGGCGGTCACCTTCCGGGATCGCGCCTCCGCCAAGCGGACGCTCGATGAGATGGGCGCGCTTGGCCAGCAACGAAACGGTATCGTGGAGCGCGTCTCCGGAGGCGGCGACAAGATTTGGGGGGGGATCAAGGGCCGCACGCTGTTTGTTTCCGGATCCGCCGAGGCCCTCTTGTTTGCCGGTGGCTTGGCCGAGGCCGCGCAGGTGCCGCCCGCCAAGGGACAGGCGATCTTGACCGTGCTGCCGCAGTCCCTCGCGGTAGCCAGCGGCAAGACGCCCGACGCCCTCGTGGCCCACGTGGCATCCATGATTGCCAACGAGGCCCAGGCCGCGCCGGGCAAGAGCGCGCCCGCCGTCCAACGCATGATCGTCGCCATGACCGAGGTGGCCACCAAGCTCGTGATGGATTCCGCGGCGGTGAATGTGATTTTCGATGTCGGCCCGAGCAATGGGCTGACGATCCAGGCCGAGCTCGTTCCCCTGGCGGGGACCGACTTCGCCACGCGCACGGCGCACAGGACGCCCTACGCGTTCGATACCAGGCTGCCGGTGAAGAATGACGGAACCGCCGTGTTTGCCACCGGGGAATGGGGCTCGTGGATGCCGATGCTGGCCAAGGTGCTCGAGGCCACCGGGGCGGCCGGGAACGCCATGTGGAAGAGCACGAGCAAGATGCTCGACGTGACGTCCGGGTGGTCGTGCGTGATGGACCTCGCAGAGGCGGGGCTCTCCTCCATGTGCAGCTCGACGCTCAAGTCGGGCACGAGCAACAAGGCCGCGCTCGATGCGGCGGTCGCCATGGTGACCGCGCAGCAGGCCTGGGAGGCGGAGCCTCGATGGCCGGAAGGCGAGCCCGCTCAAGATCAAGCGCGCGCGAGACATCGTCGAAATCGAAAAGAAGATCGAGAACAAGGAGCCCATGGCCAGGGCCGTGGCCAGGGCCGTGGCCGGTGGAGACACCATCAACTACGCCATCACGGTCAAGGACGGGCGGCTCTTGTTGGCCACAGGGCGCGACGCGAGAAAGACGATCTCCCGTCATGGAACAGGTGGATCCTTGGCCGGCGCTCCCCTGCTGACTGAGGCGCTGGATCGCACCAAGGGCGACGAAATGATGGCCTCGGTGGACGTGATTTCGTTCGCGCTACGCGTGCTTGGGCAGGGCAAGGGTCTGCCGGGCAGGGAGATGGCGATGGTGGCCGGCGCCATGCCTGGCGTCGCCGACATGACCGCGCCTTTCGCCTTCGCGATACGCGGAGGGAGCTCTCTCGTGGGTGAGTTTCGCATTCCCCTTGGCAGCTTGGAGAACGTGGCGAAGGTCGTGCAGGGCATGATGGGTCCGGCCGGCGCGCCAGGAAAATAGGTCGCTGGACCTTGACCTGAAACCACCTCGCCCCGCGCAGCGGGGAGAGGTCGCCGAGCGTAGCGAGGCGGGTGAGGGGCTGTCACTTTTCATGTCTGAAGGATCCGGGCCATCGACAGGTGGCGATACCTGGGAGGGCGACGCGGAAAGTGGAGTGTCTGCTGCTTCTTTTGGGTTAGGAGCCTCCGTTTTTTCGGCTAGACTGAAATCCACACATGCGCCGAATCGTCGTACTCCTCACTCTCGTTCTTTCATTTCTCGTCCCGCTCGCCATCTCGGTCGCCGAGGCTGCCGAGGCTGGAACGGTTCAAACGTCTTCGCACGGTACCGATTGCCGAAGAAAGCGGGCCAAGAAACAGAATGACGGGAGCAAGCCGAAGAAGAAGGACAAAGACGGCAAGAAGCCCTACGGCTTCGAGCTGTAGTTCCACCATCAGCCGACCTCGGCTTGGTTGTCCATCACGCCTTCCTGGCAGGGGACACGTGTGCGCAGAGACTCCAGCATGCAACCCTTCTCGAACCTGACCCGCTCCACGTTGGCCGGTGTTCGCGTGCTGGCCGCCGATGTGGACGACACCATCACGTCGAAGGGAAAGATCCCGGCGAGCACCGTCGCGGGGTTCGAGGCACTGGAGAAAGCTGGCGTCGTGATCGCCCTGGTGACGGGACGTCCGGCGGGATGGGCCCAGGCCCTGGCCGGATACCTGCCCGGTGTGAGCGTCGCGGTGGCGGAAAACGGTTTGGTGGCCTTTGACGGCAGCGGCCTGCGAAGGGATCTGGGGCCGGAGCGGGGCCAGGACTTCTTGGCCCGACTGGCCGAAAACGCTGCGCGTGTGCGCACGGCCCATGCGCTCGACGTGACGCCGGACGATGCCTTTCGCCTGTTCGAGCGCGCCTTCGTGCGGCCGGCGAGCTTCGATGCTTCGGCCCTTGCGGCCAGCCAGAAGCTGGTGGATCCGGGCTTCGAGGTGATGGCCAGCTCGATCCACATCCACGTGCGCCCATCGGGCTGGGGCAAGGCCGAAGGGCTGATGGCGGCGCTTTTGCCCATCGACGCCCAGGCCTGCGCCACACCCGACGAGAGTATCCTGTTCGTCGGCGACAGCAGCAACGACCGCTCCATGTTCGCCCGCCTTCGTCGCACCAGCGTGGGTGTGCGCAACGTCCATCAGTTCTTGGCCGAGCTGGGCGAGGACCGCCCCGCCTTCGTCACCGAGTCCGAGTCCGCGCTCGGCCTTGCCGAAGTGGTGCGTGCCCTACTGGCGGCGCGGTAATCCGCCTTGCGGCCACGGCGGGGGCGGGACTTTCTTTCCCCGCTCCGCTTCCCAAGAAGTCCGTGCTAGATTGCCGCACCTTTAGCAAAGAACCGCAAACGGAGGGACTTGTTCCATGCTCGAGCAGATGCGTCAACAGTCACGATCGCTGCTTATCTACGTGCTGTTTGGCATCGTAATCGCAGTCTTCATCATCAACTTCGGTCCCCAATCCCCGGGCGGGTGCAATCGCGGCCGGGGCACCCAGAGCAACATCGAGGGTGCACGCGTGAAGGGGCACCTTTTGACCCGGCAGGACTACCTGTACGGGATGATGATGGTCGGCGCGCAGAACATCCCGCCGCAGCGGGCGAAGATGATGCGCTTGCATGAAACGATCATGGACATGCTCATCGACCGCGAGATCATGGCCAGCGAGGCCGAGCGCGCCGGGTTCCGCGTCACCGACGAGGAGGTCGAGGACTTCATCGCGGAGTCCAAGCTCATCGGCCTCGGGCGCGTGCAGAAGGCGCCGGTCTTCGAACGGGACGGGGTTTTCTCGCATGATGCCTTCCGCAAGTTCGTGCAATTCCAGCTTGGTATGACCCCGCGCTCGTTCATCGAGCAGCAGCGCCGCGAGATGCTGGCAAACGACATGCGCGACAGCCTGCGCGCCGGTGTCTCGGTGTCGCCCGTGGAGGTCAAGGACGAATGGATGCAGCAGGCGGATCAGGTGAACGTGGAGTACCTGCGGTTCCCGATTCGCCGCTACGAAACCGAGATCGAGCTGAAGCCCGAGGATGTCGCGAAATACGCGGCGGCCAACGTGGACGCCCTCAAGAAGCTCTACGACGAGCGCAAGGCCGCGCTGTACGAGAAGCAACCGAAGCAGCGCCACTTGCGCCAGATCCTGGTCAAGGTCAAGGCCGACGCCACGCCGGCCGAGTGGACTGCCGCGCAAACGAAGGCCGATGCACTGGCCGCGCGCATTCGCAAAGGCGAGGCATTCGCCAAGGTCGCCAAGGCCGCGTCCGAGGACGAACGCACCAAGGCGCGCGGCGGGGATCTCGGCTGGCAGCGCGTCGGTGGCACCATGCTCGATCCCGAGGTGGACGCCAAGGTGACGGCGGCCAAGGACGGCGAAACGGTGGGGCCGGTGAAGACCGCGAGTGGGTTCGTCCTGGTGCGCGCCGAGGGCACGCGCGAGGGCACCATCACCTTCGATGCCGCCAAACTGGAGCTCGCGGAGAGCAAGATGCGCGAGGAGAAGAGTAGGGCCATCGCCATGGCCGAGGCGGACGCCGCCCTGACCAAGATCAAGGGCTCGCCCGACAAGACCTTGATGGATTCTCTTCCCGGCCCCGGAGGAGGGCGAAGGTGGCGAAGGTAGATCCTCCAGCGCCACCAAGAACAAGAGCGTGGCGGCCGAGGAAACCGGGCTATTCTCGCGTCATGGCTCGACGGTCGCGGCCATCGGCAAGGCGCCGATTCTGGCCAAGGCCATCTTCGCGCTCACCAAGGAAGCTCCGGTCGCCGGCCCCATCGAGGAGCTGGGCAGCTTCATGGTCGTGAAGTTGAAGGAGCGCAAGGAGCCCGACGTGGCCGAGTTCGAGAAGAACAAGGTCGGACTCATCGAGGACGCGGCCAAGCGCAAGTCGGGCGCGGTCGTCATGGAGTGGTCGCTGGAGCGCTGTCGCGAGGCACGCGACGCCAGGCAAATCGAAGTGAATTCGGATCTCCTGCGCTACGAGGGCGGCCCTGAAGGCGTGGTCCAATACGAGCCTTGCTCGCCCCCTCAGATGTTCTAAGTCTCCATGACCTTCGGCCGTGACGAACGGGACGTGCCGGAGGGTCGGCGGCGCCGGCCGCGCCTGATGACGTTGCTGACCGTGATCATGTTGCTCTTGGGCGGGCGTATGTTCTTCAGCAGCGTGACCGATCTGCACCGGCTGGTCAGCGGCAAGCCGGAGATCCTGCGCCTGGACGGCGGCCTCGATGCCCAGCAGGAGGCGCTTCTGCGCGGGCAGATCGTGCTCGGCAACGCCCTCTCTCGCCATCGGCCCATCTCCTTGACGATTCACGCGATTGCGCGGCTCGGGCTTGGGCTCATCTACTTGTTCGCGGTTGCGGCCGTCTTCTCGGGCGACGCCCGCGGTCGGCGCGTGTCCTTGCTGGCCGCCTGGGCCGGTATCGTGGTTTGCCTCGGCAATGCCGCGTTCGTCCTGCTGGTGGTGCGCCCCATGCTGCCCTGGCTTCTGCCCGCCCTGACCGAGGCGTTCGCGCAGGATGCCGCCCGTGCCGGTCGCGCGCTGCCGGTGGTCTTCACGGTCCGGGAGGAGGCGCAGCTTTTTCTTGTCGGCGTGCCCCTGGTCGTCACAGGAATCGGCATGGTGCTCAGCCTGCTGCTTCTCCTATACTTCCGTGGCCGGCGCGCGCGGTTGTTCTACAATCAGCCCAGGCAGGCAGACCATGGTTGAAAGCGAAGGCGCATTTCGACTCACATTCGTGCAGGGGCGCGGCCTGCTGAGCCTGGCCGGACGGGACTTCGAGGGCCTGGGCCGGGTCGATTCCCTCGAGCTCGAGATCCCGAATCTGCACTTTCCCTTCGATCTGTCGGGCGGGGTGGCTCGCTTCAAGAATCGGCGTTTGCGCTTGCGCGAGCTGGCACTTTTCGTGGGCAGCCGCGAGCTGACCGGTTTCCTGGCCCGGGCGCCCCTCGCGGAGTTCGGCATCCACGATCCCCAGGTGACCGTATCGGGCTCCCGGCTGACCCTTTGTGCGCGCGTCGTGCTCGGGGGACACGAGAGCGAAGTCACCGCCACGGCCCTGCTGTCGCCCCAGCCGCCACGCAGCGCTGGGCTTTGCGTCTACGACGTGCGGTCCTACGGTTTTCTGCCCATTCCTGCGCCCCTGGTCGTGACCGCGCTCTTCTCCGCTCTCGGCGCCGAATCGCCCGCCAACCTCGATCCTGTCGTTGCCTTGCCACCGCTCTTGCACATTCGCAGCGCTTCGGACATTCGCATCGATGTATGCGAGCTGGCCATGCTCGCCATCCTGCCCATGCACGGGTGGCGGCTCCCCGAGCAGAGCCATGTGCAGATTCGCGTCGCGGGAGGCGCCGCCAAGGCCCCCCATGTGCCGCTGGTGTTTTCGCCGGCCGACCCGGATGCCCCCGCGGATCTGTTGCTGGGCGAGGATGCCAGCCCCGAGGCCTACCCGATGCGGGAGTTCACGGTCCGCTGCGCGCCCATCGAAAGCGCCCTCGCCCGCGGGGACATCGCAACCGCGCTCGAACAGCTATTCGCGTTGGCGCCGCTCGAGGCCGACGACCGGGTCGGGACGGCCCGTCTTCTGCAACTTCTGCTTGCCGGACAAAACACCGTCGCGCAGGCGGCGGAGCTTGCGCAAGCGGCCCTTTCGCGCTGGCCCGAATTTGTCCCAGGTTTGCTGGCGTTGGCCGTGGTGGCCTCGACGCGGAATCAGCCGGACGAGGCCGCGGCGCTGTTCGAGAAGGTGGCGCAACTTTCGGCGGCCAAGGACAGGGGCGAGGACGAAAGCTGCGCGCTCGTCGCGGCGGCTCGCCAGTGGGCCGCCTCCGGACAATCGCAGCGGGCCTTGGTCACGCTCGAACGCGCCCTGGTCGCCCGTTCGTCTCTGCGTCCCGTGGCCCGGGCCAAGGTCATGAAACAGGCGGTGGAGGGGCGCTGGGAGGAAATCCTGACCACCATCGGCGAAGAGTCCTCGCTCGCCGAGCCGAATGTGCTCGACGAGGTGGCTCAGGTGATGGAGCTCGTTCGTCAGGGTGGGCTGGCCAAGGACACGTCGCTGGCGACCCAAGCCGCGGCGTCGCTGGAATCCATTCTCCTGCGCGACGAGTGGCCCGAGACCACGCTGTCGCGGGCCGAGGCGGCCTACCAGATGGGGCTGGTGCGTCTGAGCCTGGGCGACGACGCGTCAGCCTCTCGCTGGTTCGCATCCTGCATCGAGGGCGATGCCAGCGGCACCACGGCCGCCGCCGCATGGCAGGCGCTGGTGGAATTGCTGCATCGGCGCGGCGACCCCGCGGGCGTGGCCCAGGCCCTGGCGGGATGGGCCGGGGACGCGCGCGTTGCCGAGAGCGAGGCCGAGAAGATCCACCACCTGGTGGCGGCGGCACAAATCACCTGGCAGGACCTGCACGCGCCGGCACAGTCGGCATCCCTCCTGGAAACCGCGCTGGGGCTGGCGCCCGCCCATGAGGAGGTATTGGCCGAGATCGAGCGCCTGGCCAGCGAGACGGGCTATCTCGAAGGTGCCATCGCGGTTCTGCGCAGGCAGCTGCGCGAGACGAGGCCCGACCAGGGCAAGGCGGTCCTGCGCGCGCTCGTCCGGCTGCTGGTCGAGGTTCCCCATTTGCGGGCGGACGCGAAGGAGGCGTGCAACGTCCTTCTCGATCTCTCGCCTTCGGACGAGGACGCGGTTTTTCACCTGTCGCGCATCGGATGGGACGCTGGCGAGCGCGTGGAGGCCGGCCTGGGGTACCGAAGCTCGACCTCGGCCAAGACCCTATCGGTGGCCAGGTTGGCCGAGGCCCACCTGCGCACGGCCCAGCTCGCATTCGCCGAAGGGCTGCGGGAAGAGGCCGAGCAGCACCTGGCGCGGGGTCTCGCTCACGAGCCCCTGGGCGCCCGCATCGATGTTCTGGCCGAAACCTTGCACGCATTCGGTCTCGAGGAGAAGCTGCACGAGCTGTTGTCGGCGCGGGAATCGCGCCTGACCGGCCAGCAAGATCGCCGCCTTGTCAGGCGATCCCTGGCCGCGGCTGCCGAGCGCAAGGGCGATCTGGCGGAGGCCGAGGCGATCTATCGCGACCTCCTCGTGGCCGCGCCGGACGATGTCGAGCTGCTCGATCGCATGGCCTCCATCTGCAAGCGCCAGTCGCGCAAGGACGAGCTTCTGCAATGGCTCGAAAGGCTGTGGGCTGCGGTGGAGCGGGAAGGCTTTCCCGAGCGGGGCGCCATCGATGGCGTGGCCGTGGGGATGGATCTGGCGGCCCTGCTCACGCATGCGCCTGGAGGCCGGCCACGTGCCGAGGCCATTCTGCGTCGGCTGCTCGACAGGGCGCCCACCGCGCCGGCGTTGCTGGACGCCTTGCACGCCTTGCTCATCGAGCAAGGTGAGTTCACGGAAGCGGACAAGATCCTGGCGCAGCGGCTGGCTTTTGCATCCGAGGCGGAGGCCTCCTCCTTGCTTCTCGCTCGCGCCCGCTTGTGCCTGGTCCAGCTTGATGGCTTGCGGCCGGCCCTGACCATGCTGCAAACCCTGGCGGTCGAGAATTTGGAGAACGAGGCCTTGAGCCTGCGCGCGGAGCTCGCCGAGAAGGCGGGGGAGATGGCCGATGCGGTGCTGTGTCTGCAACATCTACGCATGCGGGCTACGGACGAGACTCGCCCGGCGCTGACCAAGCAGTTGACCGAAGCGGTGTCGCAGCCCCAGACCGCCAAGGACGTCGCCATCGCCGTCCTCGAAAAGCTTCAGGCGGAAGTGCCCGACAACCTCACCGTGGCCAAGGCCCTCTTCGAGGCCTATGGACGGCTGGACGACGTGGCATCACGCAACCATGCCTGGCAGGCCACGCTAGCCAAGGTTCCGGCGCTGCCAGATGTGTACCGCGCGCGCCTGCAGGTCGCGCTGTCCGAAGCCGCCGAGCGCGAGGGCGACCTGCAAGCGGCCGAGCAAATGCTGGACAAGGCCGCCGAGCTCGATCGATCGCCGCGCTCGCGCGTGGACCAGCTGGTGGTTCATGCACGCCTGCTGCTCGCGCGCGGGGAGATCCTGCAGGCGCAGGCCGAGCTGGAGGAGGCCCTGTCGTTGAATCCCGATTCGACCTCCGCGTTGGCACTTGTGGCCGACCTGGCCTACCGCGGGCAGGAGTGGGAGCGAGCCCGTCAGGCCTACACGAAGCTGGCGCAGATTCCGGGGGCCGAGGCCGCGCTGTCGGCGCACATCCTGTGGTATCGCCGGGCCGAGTTGGCCGAGATGTTTGGCGACCACGTCGAGGCCGAGACAGCCTACCGCGAGGTCGTGGCGCTCGATCCGCAGCACGATGGCGCGCGCGAGGCGCTGGCCGGATTCGCGCTTTTGCGGGGGGATCTGGCCGAGGCAGCGTTGCACTTGCAAGAGGTCGTGCTTCTTGTGCCCAAGGAGTCCATCGACAGACTCACACAGATTCGCCAGCGTCTCGGCCAAGTCTATCTCGGGCTCGGCGATCTTCAGGCGGCGCGACAGAACCTCGCACTCGCCCTGGCCAGCGAGCCGGATCGCCCTTCGACCCTCGAGCTCATGTCCACCACGTTCGGGCGGCTCGGGTTGCACCGCGATGCTGCGGCGATGTGCGAGCGTCTGTCGCGCGTCCAGACCGATCCGCCGAAGAAGGCCGAGGCACTGTTCCGCAAGGGCGAGATCCTGCGCACCGCCCTGGCTGACGTGGAGGGCGCCAACGAGGCCTATCTGCGCGCCTCCGACCTGGACCCGACCTACGCACCCACCCTCGGCCGTCTGGTGACCTACTACTGGGCATGCGCGGATCTGCCCAATCTGGCCGACGTGGGAGCGGATCTGGTGCAGGCGGCACCCATTCCCAAGGCCGAGCAAGACGATCTGGGCTTGCTCGTCGCCATCGCGGCTTTGCTCGCGCGCCACGACGAGGAGCTGGCGCAATCGGCCCTCACATCGGCGCTTCTTGGCGCGCCCCTTCATGCCGAGCTGGCGGTCAAGCGCCTGGGTGAGTCGTGTCCAGGGTTCTGCGCGGCGCGCTCGGCGCACTCGACGCCGTGCTGGCGCTCTTGCGCATGGCTATGCCGACCGGCTTCGAGGCCGAGCTGGTGGTTGCCGCCCAACGCAGTCTCGCGAACGATCCCGGCGACGCCGGAATGGCCATGGTGCTGGGGCGTCTTCTCGAAGGCCGAGGCCACATCGGTCCGGCCCGATGCGCCTACTGCCTGGTCCATTTCATCGACCCCGGTCTGGGCGCGGACAAGCGCCTGTCGGAGCTTGGCGAGGCGACGACGCCACGGCCGGAGGCGGCCGCGCCGGACAGCGCCGTGCACCCGCTGTGCCGGGGACCCCTGCGCAAGGTTCTGCACCACCTGGCGCGCGCCCTGGCCAGCGCCGGGCCCGCTTCGTACGACGAGCCGGCGGTGCCGCTTCTGCCCGAGACGGTCGCGCTATGCGAGGACCTGCGCGTCCGACTGGGCGCACCCCCGATTCCCATCGTGGCCCAAGGGCATGGGGTGGACGTCACCTTCACCGCCACCCAACCCTTGAGTATTCTCATCGGGCGAAAGGCTGAAGGATTGGCCGCCCCGCATCTGCGTTTCTTCGTCGCGCGCGCCCTGGAACAAGCGCGGGCCGGGACGTTGGCGGTTCTGCGCATGTCGCCGGACAACCTGCGCGGTATGTTGAGGGCCGTGCTTCGCGTAGCGGGCGCGCCGGGAACGCCGTTCGAAATCGCCGAAGAAGCGGCCGACGAAGCCACCGCGCTCTGGCTCACGCGTTTACGCAAGCCGGAGATCGCGGTGCTCATTCCCGTCGACGAGCACAAGGATGCCCTCGTCGCGGACGCGAGCCACGCCCTGGCCAATCCACCCGATCTCGACGACTACATTCGCGGCTGCCGCTACACCGCGGACCGGGTGGGATTGCTCCTGTGCGGCCATCCCTTGGCCGCGCTACGAGCCTTGGCCGGGCTGTTCAAGGACGGCAGCGGCGGCGAGGAAACCGCGACCGCCCAGCAGCGGCAGGAACAGATGCGTGCTTCCCAGGCCATGCGCGAGCTCGTGGCCTTCATGGTTTCCGAAGAGTACGGCGCCCTGGTCGAGCCCTGAGAGGGGGCGCGCGAAAGCGGCTGGCGCGAGTCCGATTTTCGAGACAGAGTTGTCGCGTCAAGGACGTCGGGTGGTCACGCTGGGCTTGGGGGCCGGCGCGTTCCTGGCTTTTCGGAAACTACCTTGGACCGCAAGCAACGCGCTTTCATCTTTCTCACGGCCATTTTCGTGGCCGCCTTGGTCGTGGGCGACTTCATCGGCGGCAACTTCTTCGCCTTTGCCGGACACACCTTTTCGGCCGGTATCATTCCCTTTCCCCTGACCTTCGTCCTGACCGACGTGGTGAACGAGTTCTACGGCAAGGAAGGGGCGCGCCGACTCACGTACGCGGGACTCGTGGCCGCCTTGTTCGTGTGGGGGACCATCAACCTGGCCCTGCTCTTGCCGACCGTCCCTGATTCACCCATCCCCGACGCCGTCTTTCGCAGCGCCTTCGGCACCTCCGCGCGTCTTTATTTCGCCTCGCTGACCGCCTACATGATTGGCCAGCTGCTCGACATTTCCATCTTCGGGATTCTTCGTCGCTTGACGGGGCAGCGTTTGCTGTGGCTGCGCTCGACGGGCTCGACGGTGATCTCGCAAGCCATCGACAGTCTCTCGGTGAGCTTCGTGTTCCTGGTGGGCAGGCGTTCCATGCATTTCATCGTGGTCAATGCCACCGACAACTACGTCGGCAAGCTGATCATGGCAGTCCTGCTTACGCCTCTCATCTATTTGGGACACGCACTCTTCCACCGCCACTTTCACATGCCCGAGGCAACGGTTGTGGGCGAGCCGGGCGCGGAATAGACCGGGGCCCGAGCTGCGGGTGGGCCCGGTGCTTTACACCATCTTGCGATAGACGCCGATGACCACGCCGAGCAGATTCACGCTGCGAAAGTCCCGCTTGCGCACGATGATGGGGCTCATGGCGGAATTGGCGGGCTGGAAACGGATGTTGTCCCCCTCGGGGTAGTAGCGTTTGACCGTGGCTTCGTCCCCGATCATGGCCACCACGATCTCGCCTGACGAGGCCTGGAGCTGCTTGCGAATGAACACGTAGTCGCCGTCGAAGATGCCGGCCTCGATCATGGAATCGCCCTTCACCCGCAGGGCGAAGACCTCGCGGTTCTGGCCGATGAAGAAGCGGTCGACCTTGACCGTATCCTCGTAGTTCTGCACCGCCAGCACGGGCTGGCCCGCCGCCACCTTGCCGAGCACGGGAACCTCGACGAAATCGTCCTCGGTGAAGAGCGGTCGCAGGGCGCGCGACTTCAGGTCCTCGCGGTGAAGGAAACCCTTCTTTTCGAGGGCGCGCAGGTGATCGTTCACGCCGTTGGTGGAGCGAATGCCGAAGTGGCTGCCGATCTCGCGCAGGGTGGGAGGGTAGCCGCGTTTCCGGATCGAGCTGCTGATGAAGTCCAGTACCTCGCGCTGGCGCTCGGTCAAACCGCCCGCCGGCTCTTCGTCGCGCACGATGGTCAGATGGCCCATGCCTGCTCCTATGGTCAGTTACTGAACATACGTATGGTACGGAACATCTGTCACGTGTCAAGAAAGAGGAACGCATAGTCGGTCGTGTCATCCGGATCTTCAGTTGCCAAAGTGGCACAAGCTAGGGCGCTTAGTCGCAAGTTGTGACAAGATGACAGTACGTGGGGTTGAACGGCCTTGGTGCCTTCGACATGATTTGAATGATTACGACTTGTTACAGACGCAGGCCGGCTGAGACCGGATGGCACCAAGGTTGAACTACTCGAAGCGAAGCTGGATTTGACGACGTGAGCAAGGATCCACCCGGCGAGAATAGACCAGCGGTCGAGGCCGCCGGTCGGACCATGCCCACCGTGCTGGTCGTCGACGACGAACCAGGCATCGTCGAGCCCCTGGCCAAGATCTTCGAGAAAGAATCGCTGCGTGTGCTCACCGCAGCGGGCGGCACCGAGGCGCTCGAGATCCTGCGGCGCGAGCCCGTTTCTGTTCTTCTAACCGATCTGGTGATGCCAGGCATGTCCGGGCTCGACCTGCTCAAGGCCAGTCGCAGCGTTTCTCCGGAGACCGAGACCATTTTGATGACCGCCTATGGCACCGTCGAGAACGCAGTCGATGCCATGAGGCACGGGGCCTACGACTTCGTGACCAAGCCGCTCAAGCGCGCCCATGTGGTGCGGGCCGTGACCAAGGCCTTGGAGAAGCGCAATCTGGTTCAGGAAAACCGCTCGCTGCGTGCGCAACTCGAGGCCGAGCGGCACAAGGCCGTGATCGGCGAATCGCTGCCCTGGCGTCGTTTGATGGAAACCGTGATGCAGGCCGCGCCGTCCATGGCCACCGTGCTGCTACTCGGCGAATCCGGCACCGGCAAGGAGCTGATCGCGCGGGCGATTCATCGTTCCTCGCAGCGCCCGTCGGGCCCATTCGTTCCCGTCAACTGCGCGGCCTTGCCCGAGACCATTCTCGAGGCTGAGCTTTTCGGCTACGAGCGCGGCGCCTTCACGGGCGCGATCCAGCGTCACGACGGCCGTTTTTTGCAGGCCGACGGCGGCACCTTGTTTCTCGACGAGATCGGCGAGATTCCGACGCACGTCCAGGTCAAGCTGCTGCGCGTTCTGCAAGAGGGCGAGGTCGAGCGCCTGGGGGGCCGCACTACCAAGGTCAATCTGCGCCTTGTCTCGGCCACCAATCAAGATCTGCGCCTTGCGGTGAAAGAGGGACGATTTCGCGAGGATCTCTACTATCGGCTCAACGTCATCGCCCTGAGGGTGCCGCCCCTGCGCGAACGGCGCGATGACATCCCCTTGTTGGCCGAGCATTTTCTGCGCCTCTATTGCGAGCGAAATGGCCGCCAGCTCACGGGGTTCACTCGGCCCGCGGCCGAGGCGCTCATGCGCTACGAGTGGCCAGGCAACGTGCGTGAGCTGGAAAACACCATCGAGCGAGCGGTGGTTCTGTCGCGAGGCGCGGCCGTCGAAATCGAGGATTTTCCCGTCGATGTTCGCGCCGGTACCGGCAGCGGCACGGACGCCAAGAGCATCACGTTCGCTATCGGCACTCCGCTGGCCGAGATCGAACGTCGCGTGATTCATTCCACGTTGAACCACGTCAGCGGCGACAAACGGCTGTGCGCGCAACTACTCGGCATCGCGACACGGACCATCTACCGCCGTCTGGAGGAAGGCCGGGACGGCACCGTGGAGGGCACGGCCGAGCCTGTCTCGCCCGAGGAGTCCGGGTAGGAATCTCCTTGCCAAATTGGCAGGAGCTTCGTGGTCCTGTCGGCCGTAAGATCCTGAAATTATTAGGGTTGACGCTAGATGGATCTGGCCCCGGTGTTGCTTTTGCGAGGGGCAGACCGTGGAAACCCTGCTGCGAAAGTATCTTTGGGCCATCGACCTGGCTGTGGTCGCTTTGTGCGCGATGTTCCTTGGCATGGCGGCGTCTGGCGCCGTGGAATCGAAACTTGCCAGTACACCGGTGCCTCTTCGCATCGCGCCGGCCAAGCCACATAAACCGGACGGCAAGCCGGCCTTCAACAAGGATCCCACCGCCGTCCTGAAGCGGAACATGTTCTGTTCGACCTGCCCGCCCATCTTCGATGTGGACGCACCCGACGACCCGGAAAATCCGCCGGAGCTGGACACCAAGACGGCATTGCCGCTGGCTCTGCTGGCCATCATGTACGCGCCGCCGCCGAACGGCATCAAGTGGTCCATCGCGGTCATGCGCGATACCGAGGCCAAGATCATGGGCGCCTACCCGGTCGGCGGCAAGATTCACGGCGCCACGGTCACCGGCATCCAGGAGACCCGCGTCTACCTCGACAACGCGGGAAAACCAGAATACATCGACTTGTTCGAGGAGCCCGCGCCACCGCCGCAACCGGTGGCCGCCGCTCCCGTCCCGAACAAGGACGACGCGCTCGCCAAAGATCTCGCGAACGGCATCAAGAAGCTCAGCGAGCACAAGTACGAGCTTCAACGTGGCACGCTCGAATCTGTTCTGGGCAACATGGCGTTGCTGTCACGCTCGGCGCGCATCGTGCCCGAAATGAAGGACGGCAAGGCCGCCGGTTTCCGCTTGTTCGCGGTTCGGCCCGACGGCCCGTTTGCCATGATCGGCATGCAGAATGGCGACATCATTTCCTCGATCAATGGGCTCGAAATCACGAGTCCGGAAAAGGCCCTGGAAGTCTACGCCAAGCTCAAATCCGCCAGCCACCTCTCCTTGGGCATGGAGCGTAACGGTCAGAAAGTCACGAAGGAATACAACATCCGATGAAGCGCCTTCTTTCAGCAACTGTGGTTTCGTACCTGGTGGTCTCGCTGGCCGAGGGATCCCTCGCGCTGGCTCAGACGCCAGTCCCTCCTGTGCCACCGGCACCTGACACGCGGCCAGCCCTGAGAAGAGCGGGACCGTTCGGCGCCTTGCGCGCGGCCAGGCTGCAACAGCCGGCCGGGGCTGCCGCCAGGCCGCCGCTTCCACCCGCGCCGCCGGTCAGGTCCGCCCCCGCCGTCAAGCCAGGCGAACCCGCCCCCGCCGCTGGCGTCGTGGAAATTCCGGGCGAAAAGGAATTCAACTCTTGCAAGAAGCTTCCCGCGGGCAAGCGCATCGTTCGCCTCAATCTCAAGCCCGACACCGAGGTGATGGATCTCATCGGCTGGATCTCCAGCATCACCTGCGCGCAGTTCATCGTTTCGGTTCCGCTGCAGGGCAAGAAATTGACCATCGTCTCGCCCCAGCTCATTACGCCCGAAGAGGCGTATCGTTTGTTCTTCTCAGCCCTGGATTCGGTGGGGCTCACCGTCGAGCCCACGGGCAAGTTCCTGCGCGTGATCGAGAACGCCAAGGCGCGCTTCGCGCCGCTGTCCCTGGTGGAGCCCGGCCAGCACATGCCCGGCTATCGACGTTTCGTCACCAAGCTGGTGCGCCTAGTCTACCTCGATGCTCTCGATCTGACCAACAACGTGCTCAACCGGCTCAAGTCCGAGACCGGCGACATCATCGCTTACCGCAACTCGCTCATCATCACCGACGAGTCGGAAAGCATCGACCGCATGGTCAAGATCATCAAGCAGTTCGACGCACCGCTGGGGACGCGCGACCAGATTTGGGTCATCCGCGTGAAGAACATGTCGGTGCAGGACATGGCCTCCCGCATCGCCGAGATCATGCCGGTTCATTTCGTCGGCACGGGGCAGCGCCGCCCAGGTGGTGGCGCGGCTCCTCCCCAGGCCAAGATTCCACCTGGGCCAGCGGGAGAGCTGCTCACCGAGATGACCGTCAGCAAGTTGATTCCGGACGAGCGGACCAACAGCCTCATCGTGGTGGCCAACAAGCCCGCGCATGATTGGCTGGTGGCGCTGGTGCACAAGCTCGATGTGCCGCTGGAAGAGGCCGGCCGCGGCAGCGAGGGACGTTTCCACGTCTACTACTGCGCGAACGCCAACTGCGACGAATTGGCGGCCACGCTCAGCGCCATCACCGGAGTTCAGATTTCCGGCTCCCTCTCGTCCGGCCGCCATGGCGGAAAGTCCGCCGCCCCTTCGGCCCCGGCGGTTGCCCCCGGCCAGGTCAACCCCGCCTCTTTGCTTTTCGAGAGCGACATCCGCATTTCCTTCGACGCACCCACCAATTCGCTGCTCATCATGTCCACCTTCAAGGACTACCAGTCGCTGCGCAAGGTCATCGAGCAACTCGATTCGCCGCGCAAGCAGGTCTTCATCGATGCCACCATCATGGAGGTCCTGCTCGACAAGACCCGGACCGTGGGCGTTTCCTACCATGCCGGTACCGGCGAAACCGTGGCGGGACAACAGTCGCTGCTCATGGGCGGCTTCAACGCCAACAACACGATGAACCCGACCGCCCTGGTCAACAACCTGGGCGGGCTCAGTGCCGCCTTGTTCGGCCCTACCACGGGTGACCTCGGCAACAGCACCTTGTTCAAGGGCCTGCCCATCAACATCCCCTCGTTTGGCGTGTTCCTGCAGCTCTTGCAGACCAACAACGACGTCAACATCCTGTCCAATCCGCACATCTTGATCATGAACAACCAGGAAGGCGAGATCTCGGTCGGCGAGGTGCTGCCCTTCCCAGGGACGACCACGGCGGCCATGGGGGCCACGGCCACCGGCGGCGCCAGCTTCATGCCCTTCACCTCGGTGCAGCGCCAACCCGTCGAGCTCAAGCTCAAGCTGACCCCCAGCGTGAACGAGCACGACATCATCCGCCTCGACGTGGACCAGGAGATTTCGGACGTCGAGTCCCAAAACTACAACGGCATGGGGCCGGCCACGTCCAAGCGTGCTGTCAAGACCACGGTAGTCGCGCGCGATCAACAGACCGTGGTGATCGGCGGCCTCATGGCGGACCGGATCTCCGAGAACGTCACCAAGATTCCCATCTTGGGCGACATTCCCGTCATCGGCTTCTTCTTTCGCAACACCGTCAAGGAGGTGAAGAAGTCCAACATCATCATCGCCATCACGCCCTACGTGGTGTCGGATCTCTCCGACCTGCGCCGGGTGGCCGAGAAAAAGTTGCGCGAACGGCGTGAGTTCATCGAGCGCTACAGCTCGCTGGAAGACACCTCGAAGCTCGACCAGACGGAGATCGACACCCATCGCAAGCGCGGCATGCTGGAGGAAATCAACCGCAGCGTGCGCGAGATGGAAGAGGACGAGCGGCAGCTTCGGGCCATTCAAGAGCGAGACCGGCGCGACGAGTCCACGCCCATCGAACCGGAACGAGATCCTTCGGCAGGCAGCAGGCTGGACAAGGATGAATCGGGCGCGCAAAAAGCCTCGGCCGAGGCGCCAAGCCCAGACGATGTTCCCCCCAAGCCGCTTTCGGCGGCACCCGACAGCGAGTCGGCCTTGCCGAGGTCGGACGAGTAGGCAGCCGTGGCACGCAAACGTATCGGTGAAATTCTGGTCGCCGCCGGCGCGGTCAAGCCCGTGGCGGTCGAACAGGCGCTCGCGCAGCAGCAGAGCGAGGGCGGGCTTGTGGGAGAGCTGCTGCAGAGGGCGCACGCTTGCAGCGAGGATGACGTGCTCAAGGCACTGGGCGTGCAACTGGGGATTCCCTTCCTGGCCGATTTTCCCGTGGCCGACATGGATGGCGAATTGGCCGCCAAGGTGCCGATCGGCTTCGCCAAGCAGCACCGGGTGATGCCGCTGCGACGGGAGGGCGATATCGTGCTGGTGGCCATGGCCGATGCGCTCGACATCGGCGCGCTCGACGACGTGCGCGGCATGCTCGGCACCGAGGTTCAGCCCGTGCTTTTTCCCTCGGGCAAGCTGCTGGAGGCCGTCAACCAAGTGTTTGGCCGCAAGCAGGACGCCGGCAACCTGGGCGAGGGCGAAAACGAAGACGACATGGGCAAGGCCGAGGAGCTCGTCGACATCCTCGACGTCAACGACGAGGCGCCCATCATCCGTTGGGTCAATGCGCTGATGTTCAACGCGGTCAAGGAGCGCGCCAGCGATATTCACATCGAGCCCGGCGAAAAGGACGTCATCGTCCGCTACCGCATCGACGGCGTTCTCTACGAAACGCGGCGGGCGGCCCGCCAGTTCGTTCCGTCCATCATCTCACGCGTGAAGATCATGGCCGGCCTCAACATCGCCGAGAAGCGCCTGCCGCAGGACGGTCGTATCCGGCGCAAGATCGCCGGCAAGGACATCGACATGCGCGTCGCCACCGCGCCAACGGTCAAGGGCGGCGAGCGCATCACCATCCGTCTGCTCGACCGCGAGACCGTGCTTCACGATCTGGCCGATATCGGTTTCGGCGAAGACCACCTCACAGCGATGAACGATCTCATCACCCGGCCGCACGGCATTTTGCTGGTCACCGGGCCCACCGGCTCGGGCAAGACGACGACGCTCTACGCGTGTCTGGCCAAGATCAATTCGCCCGACCTCAACATCCTGACCATCGAGGATCCGGTCGAGTACCAGCTCGACGGAATTTCGCAGGTGGCGGTCAACGAGAAGATCGATCTCACCTTCGCCACCGGCTTGCGTTCGTTCTTGCGCCACGATCCCGACGTCATCATGGTCGGCGAAATCCGCGATCTGCCCACGTCGGAAATCGCCATTCAGGCCTCGCTCACCGGACACCTCGTGCTTTCCACCATCCACACCAACGACGCGGCCGGCGCCATCACGCGCCTGGTGGATCTCGGCGTACAGCCGTTCCTCGTCGCCTCGTCGTTGATGGCTCTCCTTGCCCAGCGCCTGGTGCGGCGGCTGTGTCGCGAGTGCCGCGAGACCTATCGCCCGACCGAGGTCGATGTGGCCAGCCTGGGGCTGGATCCGGCCGCGTTCTTCGCCAATAGCCTTCGCCATATTCACTTCAAGGGCTCCGGCGATCCGCCGCCGCCCGGCATGCTCTATCGGGCACGCGAAGGCGGTTGCAACGCGTGTCTCAACGCGGGCTACAAGGGCCGGACCGCCATCTACGAATTGCTCATGATCGACGATCGCATCCGGCAGCTGGCCATCAAGAACGCGGACGCGGGCACCATCAAGCGCGCCGCCGTCGAGGCGGGCATGCGCACCTTGCGCGAGGATGGGGCGCAGAAGGTTCTGGCCGGCATGACCAGCGCCGCGGAGGTCATGATGATCACCACCGGAGACAGCGAGTAGGGGATCGCGATGCCCGTCTACGCCTGGAAAGGACTCAACGCAGCCGGTAAGGCGGCCACCGGCACCCGCGACTCCGACGGGCCCAAGGCGTTGCGCCAGACTCTGCGCAAGGAGGGCATCTTCATCAGCGAGGTGCGCGAGGTGGTGGGTGGCAAGCAGAACCGGCAGGCACTCTCGGCCGGCGGCAGCGGCGCCAAGGGACTGCGCCGCGAGGTCGACTTCAAGGGCATCTTCGAACGGGTGAAACCCCGCGACGTGTCCGTGTTCACGCGCCAGATGGCGACCCTTCTACACGCGGGAATTCCCCTGGCTGAAGCCATGGGCGCGCTCTCGGAACAGTCGGACAACAAGAAGCTCCAGATGATCCTGGCCGGCATCAGGCAAAAGGTGAACGAGGGTGGCTCGTTCGCGGATGCCATGACCGTGCACCCCAAGGTCTTTCCCGAGCTCTACACCAACATGGTTCGCTCGGGCGAAACCGCGGGTAACCTCGATGCCGTGCTGGCGCGTCTGGCAGACTTTCTCGACGCGCAGATCGAGCTGCGCTCCAAGGTGTCGAGTGCCATGGCCTACCCCATCCTGATGACCATCGTGGGCAGCTTGGTGCTTGGCTTCCTGATGACGGTCGTGGTCCCGCCCATCGCGGGCATCTTCGCCGATTCGGGCAAGGCGCTGCCCTGGAATACCCAGTTGTTGGTGTTCATCGCCGCCATCGCGGGCGGCTACTGGTGGGTGGTGTTGCCGGTGCTGGTGTTGACGGCCCTTCTCATGCGCCGCTGGATGCGCAAGCCCAAGGGCCGCGCCTTCGTCGATCGCCTCAAGTTGCGCTTGTGGCTGGTCGGCAAGCTGGTCCGCTTCATCGCCGTGGCACGTTTTTCGCGCACCCTGGCCACCATGCTGGCCTCGGGGGTGCCGGTGCTGACCGCGCTCGACATCGTCAAGCGCGTGCTCAACAACACGGTGCTGGAAAAGGTCGTCGAGGACGCGCGCGTGGCCATCCGCGAGGGCGAATCCATCGCCATCACGCTCAAGAAGTCGGGCGAGTTTCCTTCCATGATGTGCCACATGGTCGCCGTGGGCGAGCGTTCGGGCCAGCTCGAAGCCATGCTGGAAAACGTCGCCGGCGCCTACGAGCGCGATGTCTCCACCGAGGTGAACAAGCTGACCTCCATCCTCGCCCCCATCATGATCGTCGTCATGGCGGTCGGCGTGGGTTTCATCGTTTTTTCGATTCTCATGCCCATCATCGAGATGGGCCAGATGGTTCAATAGGACGGACGCATAGACAAAGGAGACCCCCATGAAAGTCGCGGAAAGTCATCACACGCAGGTTGCCCGCCAAGCCGGGCGGATCAGGGACGCCGGCATGACCATGCTGGAGATCATGATCGTGCTCGCCATCATCGGCCTCGTCATGTCGGTCGTCGGGGTGGGTGTCTATTCTTCGTACAAGAAAGCCCAGAAGAGGATTGCCCAGGTGGCGGTCAACGAAATTGCGCAGAAGACCGTGCAGTACATGACCGACAACAACAACGAGTGCCCCAAGACCGTCGACGACCTGGTGGCGCAGAAGTACATGCCGAAGAAGCAGAAGGATCCTTGGAACCACGACTTCATCCTGCGCTGCCCGGGCACGGTCAATGTCGACGGCATCGACGTGGTGTCGCTGGGGCCAGACGGCAAGGAAGGCACCGACGACGACATCACGGCCGTCGAGCAGTAGCCAGAGGGGATCGTGGCAAGGCAACGCAGATCGCTCGCGGGAGGCTTCACGCTCATCGAAGTGATGATCGTGCTGGTCATCGTCGCGCTCATCACGGTGGTGACCGTGGTGGGGCTGCGTAGCATGTTCAAGACCGATCTGCGCGCGACGGCGGCGCGCATGGCCGGCTCCATCCGCTACCTCTTCGACCGTGCTTCGATCACGGGGCGCGTGCACCGGCTGGTGCTGGATTTCGATGATGGCAAGTATTGGGCCGAGGTGTCGGACGATCGATTCGTCTTTGGCGCGGGCAAGGAAACGGAGGAAAGCCGCAAGAAAGAGGCCGAAAAGATCGCCAAGGAGGAGGAAGCCAAGCGCAAGGCGGCCGAGCAGGAATCATTCTTCGGCACCTCGCAAATTCCGTCCAAGTACATGCCCAAACCCTTCATTCCCAAGCGGGCCAAGTTCGAGGCCTTCCGCGAGACCGCGGTCAAACCCATCACCGTGAAGTCCGGCGTGGTCATGACCGACATCTACACGCCACGGCTGCTCAAACCCCTGTCCGAGGGAAGGGGGTACCTCTATTTCTTTCCGATGGGCATGACCGAGGCGGCCGTCATCCATCTCTCGGACGGGAAGGATGCCTTCTACACGCTGATCGTGCACCCCCTCACCGGCCGCGTGACCGTGAAGAATTCGTATGTCGAAGCCAACACCGGCGAACAGGTGGATGATTCGGGAAAGGTGATCGCGCAATGAGGTGCGCGCCGATCGCCGCACCCAGGGTAACGCGTGGGGGCGAGACGGGATTCACCCTGCTCGAAGTCATGGTGTCGCTCGCCATCCTGGCCATGGCTTTGGTCATCCTGTCCCGGGTGGTGACGACCAACGTGGTCGCCGCCAACCACTCGCGCCTCACCACCGCCGCCACCTTCCTGGCGCGCACGCGCGTCTCCATGATGGAGCAGAGCTTGCTCGAATATGGCTTCTCCGAGATGGATGGCGAGGACAACGGCGACTTTGCCGAGGAAGGGTTCCCCAATTTCCGCTGGTACACCAACGTCGAACGGATTGAGCTGCCGGAGGACTCCACGCAGAAGGTGCAGGAAGCGTCCACCAAGGCGACCCAGTCCACCAATCCCATGGAAATGCTGAGTGGCTTCATGGGCGGTTTCATGTCCACGCTCATGGATCCGATTCGCCTCGGTCTGCAAGAGTCCGTGCGCAAGCTCACCGTGCGGGTCAGTTGGAACGAGGCAGGCAAGCTCGAACAGTCCTTCGAAGTGGTGTCGTTCTTGACCGATCCCTCGCGTCTCGAAATGGCCGTCCAGATGGCGGCGACGGGCGGCACGGGCACAGCCACCGGCACCAGCACCAGCACGGGCGTCAAGACGTCCTCGGCCTCGGCGACGAAGCAATGACCATGCGTACCCGCGGGCAGACACAGCACGGCTTCACGCTCATCGAGGTCATGTTGGCACTCGCCCTCATGGCCTTCCTGACGTCGCTTCTGTGGGGAACCATCGCCCAGACCGCGAAGGTCAAGAAGCGTATCGAACAGGAGCAGGATCGCACCCACACGGTGCGCGTGGCGCTGATGCGCATGACCCGCGAGATCGAAATGGCCTTCATGGATGACGAGACCTCGGGCACGCAAGAACGACGCACCATGTTCTCGGGAACCTCGCACACCGACTTCGACGAATTGCGCTTCTCGTGGTTCGGTCACCAGCGCCTGCGCATGGACGCAGCGGAGGGCGACACCGCGCTGGTCAGCTACTTCCCCGCGCCCGACCCCGACGACTCGACCATCACCAATCTCATGCGTCGCGAGACCCGGCGGATCGAGGCCATGGATCCGAAGCTCATACCGGGCGAAACCTACATCCTCTGTCCGGACGTCTCACGCCTCAAGTTCGCCTACTACGACTACAAACAGAAAGACTGGCGCGAGGATTGGGACACCACCACGGCCGACGGGCAGCAGTACCTACCCACGCAGGTCCGCATGTCGCTCACGGTGCTCGACGAGCGGGGCGCGCCCATTACCTTCACCAGTATCGCGCGCCTTCATGTTCTCGAGAAGGTCAGCTACCGGCCCGGGAAATCCTGAGACCCCATGTTCACCCTCGAGTCCTCCCCCACCCCTTCGACGCGAGCCCGCGGCGGGATTCTCGCGGCTTTTGTGGGGCGTTTCCGCGCGCGCCGCAGCCGCGATCGACAGAGTGGCGTGGCCTTGCTGGTGACGATCTCCGCGCTTTCGCTGCTGATTGCATTGGTGTCGCAATTCTCCTACGGCACGACCGTGGACGCCGCGCAGGCCGCCAATACGCGCGACGAGTTGCGCGCCCACTACCTCGCGCGTTCGGCCATGGAGCTGTCGCGCATGCTCATCAAGATCCAACTCCAGTTCGTCGAGCCCATCATGAGCCAGGCGCAGGCGATGCTCGCCCAAATGAACGAAGGCCAGGATCTGGGCATCAGTCTACGCGTCACCGACTACGTTCCCATGCTGCTCGGCTTCTTCGGCGGCAACAAGACCGATGTCGCCATGCTCGGCGGCATGGTTGGCATCGACACCAGCCAGGCCAAGGGCCTTTCCGCCGTGCCAGGCCAGATGGGTGCCGAGATCACCAACGAAGATGGCAAGATCGATATCAACTGCGGCGGCGGTCCTGCACCGGTGCGCAGCCGGCAGATCACCGTTTTTCGGCTGCTCTCGGCGCTCACCATGTCCCCGCGCTACGACCTGCTTTTCTCCACGCCCGACGCCAACGGCATGTTCGTCGATCGCACGGATCTGGCGCGCGCTCTCATCGACTGGGCCGACGGCGACGAGCAGATGTTCAGCCTCGACGCGAACAACGCCGGGGCGGAGGACTACCGCTACGATCAAGGCGCGGATCCGTACCTCGCACACAACAACTACTACGACACCATCGGCGAGACCGCGCTCGTGCGCGGCATGAACGCGGATTTCAGCGAGGCCTTCAAGCCCTACCTCACCACCTACGCCAGCGACGAAAACTGCAAGGTCAACCTGGCCTCGGTCAAGGGCGACTGCACGCCGCTTATCGTGGGGCTGGTGCGCGCGGCGATGATTCCCGATCCGACGGTGCCGCCCACGGATCCGTCCGTCTTGGACGACAACCGCGTCTATCCTCTGGCCAGCGTGCTGTGCGAGCGCGGCGCCGCGGTCGGTTTCGACAGCCTCAAGACCGTCATCGGCGTGCTCACCAATCCGGCGGGTTCGTTGTCCAAGGACGATCCGCGCTTCCAGATGATGCAGAACCTGACCGGCATAACCATCACCGAGCAGCAACTATCGCAGGTGGCCTATGTCGGGCCACCGCGTGTGTACCGGGTCGTGACCACCGGCGAGTCCGGCAAGGTGAAGAAGAGGATCACCGCGATCTTGGACACCGCGCGCAGTCTCGACAACCCGGTCACCAACGACCCCGCCAGCGAGAAGGCTGCCGGGGTCTTCCAGTATTGGCGGGAGGAATAGCAGCATCATGGCCCACACCATCAGCGGAATCGACCTTGGCTCCTGGGCGGTGAAGTTCACCGTCCTCGACGTTGGATTCCGCCACACCCGGGTCGCCTCGACCTTCGAAGAGCGCGTCGCCGTCGACGAGCGGCCCCTGGTCGAGCGGCAGTACGAGGCCCTGCGCCAAGGTGCCACGCGCCTGCCGGGCGGGACCACCGCCTACCTCGCATTGCCGGGGGACATGCTGACCCTGCGCGTACTGGAGCTGCCCTTTGCGGATGCGCGCAAGATCGATCAGGTCGTGGGCTACGAGATGGAAGGCCAGATCATCCACGAGCTCAACGATGTGCTCCTGGACCATGTCGTGCTGTCGGCGCGCGGGCAAGTGGACGAGGGCAACGCGGGGTGCCGGGCGCTGGTGGTGGCCGTTCGCATCGAGGCTGTGCGCAATTTCCTGGAGGCGATGAAGGGGTGCAACGTGGACCCGCGGTCGCTCTATGTGGCGCCCTTGCTGTACCGGCCGCGAAGCCCCGCGGTCGTCATCGACGACAGTCCGCCCGGGTGCCGCGTGATCGCGGACATCGGACACCGTCGCACCAATCTTTGCTTCGTCGTCGGCGACGAGGCCGTGTTCGCGCGCACCCTTCTCGACGGGGGCGAGGCCATCACCAAGGGCCTTGTGCGCGCGTCGAAGGGCACCTGGACCTGGGAGCAGGCCGAGCAGGGCAAGACGCAGGTCGGATTCGTGGCCAGCAGCCGCCGGCCCGCCGCGACCAACGTGGAGATCAACGTCGATACCATCGTGCGCGAGGCTTTGCAGCCCCTTCTGCGCGATCTGCGCCAGACCCTGACCAGTTTCGCGACCAAAGACAAGGCGCCCGTGGAAGAGATCCTGCTGACCGGCGGCGGCTCGCGGCTCGCGGGTCTGGCAGGCTTCCTCGAGGACGAGCTGGCTATTCCCGTGCGTTCTTTGATCGCTCCGCCCGAAGCCAAGGAGGGGCCGGACGGTCTTCCCGTCGAGATCGAAGCGACGGAGCCGGAGGCCGACCGCTTCGTGCTTGCCAGCACCATCGCCGAAATCGCCGCGCGTGGACACAAACAGTTGGATCTTCGCCGCGGGGAGTTCCAGTACCGGGCGAGCTTCTCTGTCCTGCGCCAACGGGCCTCGCACCTCATCGTCCTGGCCGCGTCCTTGTTTGTCTGTGTCGGCATCCACGCAACCATGACCTTGCGCCGGTTGTCGGCCGAGCAGCGCGTGCTCAAGGTGCAGCTTCAAACTGCCACCAAGGAGCTCTTCGGCGAAACCCGCATGGAGGCGACCGACGTGACCGCTGCGCTCAAACGCAGCTTCCGCGACGAAATGGCGCCCTTGCCCAAGGCCACGGCCTACGATTTGCTCGACGACATTTCGAGCCACATTCCATCCGCCGACAAGGTCCAGATCGACATCGATGACCTCGACATCAAGCCGAAGAAGACCACCCTCAAGGGTACCATCGACTCCGCCGCGGCCGTCGACGAGATCGTCGCCGAGTTGAAGGGCGTCGAGTGTTTCGAGGACATCAGCAAGGGCCCCATCACCGAGGTGTCGGGCGGTGCCAAGCAGTTCAGCCTAACCATCGCTTCCAAGTGCCCTTGAGGATGATGAACCCATGAGATTCTTAGTGCGTATATTCGCCAAACTCCGAACCTTGGTCGGGCGTCCGGGCGCCTATGCCGCCGCCGAATGGAATCGCATGTCGGCGCGCGAGCGGCGCCTGATTTCGATCCTGGGTAGCGCCTTCGCGGGCTGTGCTGTCCTGGTCATCGGATACTTGGTCTTCGATTCCATGCAAACCATGTCCCAGGACAACCAGGACATGCGCGATGCTCTCGATGCCATCGCCAAGCACAGCGACGAGTTCCGCGATGCCAAGGCCCGCGCGGCTGCGCAAGCGCTACGCATCGGCAGCGAGCCCCCGCAACTCGCCGCCGATCTGGAAGCGGCGGCCAAGGAAGCCGGCATCCAGATCCCGGAGACCGCCGACCGTCCCGACGCCCCCGCGGGCAAGCGCTATATCGAGCACAGTCTGGACGTGAAATTGCGCAAGGTCGATCTGAAGTCGCTCGCGACCTTCCTCAGCAAGGTGGAAACCGCCCGTAGCCTGGTGCTCGTTACGCGTCTGCAGATCCGGCGCAGCTTCGGCAGCGACGGCACCACCGTCGATGTGGATTTGACTGCGACCACCTACGAGAGAATCAAGAGTGGCAGCAAGAAGCCCTCGCTCAAGGGTGGCGCCGCGGCCGGAAAGGGAAAGGGCTAGACCATGCCCAGCGAGAAGCTGCGCCGGCTTGGCAAAATTGGCGCCATCACGGGGTTCGGCCTGTTCATCTTCGCCATCGTCTTCTACGTGTCGCTGCCCTATGCGCGCTTCAAGGACCTGCTTGCGAGCAAGGTGGCGAGCCTCGGCTACGACATGGAAGTCAAACACGCGGGTCCTTCGCTGAGTGGGGGCATGACACTCAGGGAAGTCACGCTGGTATCGCCCGCGAGAGGAACAGAGAAACCCACGCGCATTCTGATCGACAAGGCTACCCTGAGTTTTTCGCTCTTGTCTTACTTGTTCGGAACCAACGCGTACAGCGTTGCTGCGGTGGTTTTCGGTGGCGACATCAACGTCAAGGCGAAGGTTGGCAAGAACGACACGACCATCAGAACGCGTGCGGAGGAGATCGATCTGGCGGAGATCCCTTGGGTAAAGAGCGCCATCAACCTTCCCCTGGCAGGGAAACTCGATCTCAGGATGGACTTTGAGCTGCCGAAGCAGCGGCCGTCCGAAGCCAAAGGCACGCTTGCCTGGACCTGCACAGCCTGCGCAGTCGGCGACGGCAAGGCCAAGCTGACCATCGCGAGCAATCCCCTGCTTGCCGCGGGTTTGGGGTTGCCCAAGATTCGGTTGGGTGATTTCTCGGGCAAGGTCGTCATCGACAAAGGCGTGGGACGTCTGCAAAATATTCAGCTCAAGTCGCCGGATCTCGAGGTCAGCGTAGAAGGCGAAATCCACCTTGCCCAGCCCATCGCCACGTCCCATGTGGATCTCTACTTTCGTTTCAAGCTGAGCGACAGCCTGCTACGCAGCTCGGAAAAGCTGCGCACCATCATGGATTTGACCGCGCAGATGGGCAAACGGCCCGACGGTTTCATCGGGTTTCGCGCCACCGGCACGTTTCGGAACATGAGCAGCGTGTCGTGGCAAAAGACCTCGCCCTTTATCAACCTCACGGCGCCCACCAGACCAACCCCACCGGTTCGGCCTGCGGCTGGCCTTCCGCCCCCGATGCCACCCCGTCCCCGAATGGCCCCACCGCCTGCTCCAGCCTCTGTACCCACGCCTCCCCCTCCGCCACCCGCGCCACCACCCGCGCCACCCCCGCCACCCGCGCCACCCCCGCCGATGCAAGAATCAAGCACCCCCGCCTGCACCCCCGCCTGCCCCCCCGCCGGCACCCCCTTCCGCACCGCCGTCGACCGCAGTTCCCTCGTCTGGGCCGCACGGTGCGCCGCCAGCTCCCCCTGCTCCGCCCGCGCCAACCATGGGCGAAAACCGTCCGACCCACCTCCGCCGGGGCTCTGCGATGCCCGAGCGAAAGGCGCAGCGAAAGGCCAGGCCGACCGCGAGCCCAGGATGAAGCCTGCGACTACAGCGGCTTGTTGTTGCGGGGATAGACGGTTGTCGTGAGCACGCGGCGGCGGTATTGGTCCCTGGGCCTGGTGGCGTCCGATGGGTAGTGATGGTCTTCGACATCCATGGGGCCGTTGTTGGTGACGGAGGTGTCGATGAGAATCGTCGGGTGTCAGGGTGCGCACGACCAGGGTCAGCCGTACGGCGGTGGGCATGTTGCAGAATCCCGCGGTATTGATCAGGGGCAGATGGTCGTTGGGCACGTTGTTCCACCATTCGTCGTCCTTCTTGGTGGTATCGTCGGTCCCTTCGTCGAGCTGGCCATTGAGCTGGGTCAGATTGTTGTTGGCAAGGCTGCCCGTGTCGCAGGCGAAAGACACCTGGAGATCCTCGATACCCTCGGCCAAAACCTGCGCCGTGCCGGAGGCTCCGCCGAGATGCCGCTGTTGCATCATCAAATTGGGGATGCCATTGGGCCCGGTCTGCACGAAGAAGGTCACCCAGGTGAGCTGCCCGAAATTGCGTACTCCGGCCGAACCGCCTGTGTAGCCCCCGCCAGGAAGCATGCCGGGGATGTCCCCGTTCGGATTCCACACGATATCCCCGGGGTTGATGGCGGTTGCGGTGTGGGCCAGGGTGTTGGAACCGACCGGATTGGAGGTGACCTGGAACATGGTGCATCCGCGATCGACACTCGGATCGCTGCCGTAGCTCCAATCCGGCGTGGTGAGCAGGAGAATGAATTCCCCGAGGCGGAACATGTCTCCCGTGCCGACGCCAGCCAGATTGATGACCGTTGCGGGCGTCGTGCCGGCGAAATCGAGCGAGATCGGGGCATCGATGTCCGTCCCCGAGGTGCGATTCCCGAAGGCCACGCTGATGACATCCGTGTTCTCGATGACTCCCATCGCGGTGTCGCTGGTATCGTTGTTGACAATCCACAGCGGTGGAATCCATTGCATGTTGCCGGTGGTCGCGTCGTAGGCGCGTATGCCGGTGGGGGGGCTCTCCGTCAGGCTGTCGGTCAGGGGACCTGCGCTGGGCGCGGTGCTGAGGCCCCGCGAGCCGTTGTCGGCGCTCGCATTGTAGTAGCTCGCGGGCCGCACGCATTGGTACATGCCGCTGCCCGCGGCGCGGGCGTAGCGAGCCACCACCTCCATGGACGCCCACAGGTTCTGTTGGATGTTGAGCAGCTTGGTTTGCGTATCGTAGATGCGTTGCTGACCAGCGAAGAACATGAAGGTCGAGGCCGCGATCATCGAGGAGATGATCAGGGTGATCATGATCTCGACGAGGGTCATGCCACGGCTCGAATTTCGTCCATGCCTCAATTCCAGGACTTCCTCCTTTCGAGATCGAGGCGGACGGTCTTGGGGGTGCCGGAATCGCTGTCGTAGGTCACGATGACGGAAATCACGTAGGGCAAGCCGGTCCCCGTGTCGACCACCCGCCACTGTCGGTGCCATCGATAGCGGCCAAGCTGTCCGGGTTGAGGCTCGATGGGGAATCCGTCGCTGTCGCGAAGGCAGAGTCCCTCGGCGTCGACGTACTCGGGCACCGGCAGCCCCGTTGCGTCCTTCGGCCGCCACTCGGGCGTTGCATTGGGAGCCGTGGCCAGCGGAAACAGGCCGGTGGCCATATCTGCGGCCTGGCTGTCCGTGTTGCGGCTCGACAGCTCTTCCAGTTTCTGGCTCGCCAGACGCATGGCCACCGCTGCGTCGTTGGCGTTCTTGGAAGTACCGATGATGGACTGCTGAACCGCAATCGTGCCCATCAGGCCGATCGTGCCGATGAGCATGGAAACCATGACCTCGAGAAGCGTGAAACCCGCTTCGCGTTTCAAGGCAGGGTCACCTTGTCATTGGACGAAATGAAACCCGTCAGGCCCCAGATATTGATGACGAAGGAGGCATCGGGGTGGACCGACGACAGCAGCTCGTTGCGTAGGAACACGCGCCAACTGGCCGTATTCGCCGTGCTGCCGAGAGAGGTAAAGACGAGGTCGTTGGCGGGCGTAGGAGAGGTCGGCGCGGCGGGCGCGCCGACCAGCGCGCTGTTTTGCGCGGAGGGCAGGGTGCCGTCCGTTCTCGCATCCCAAATCGCCACCGTCTTGTCGCCCTCGGCCGCGGGCCCCGGGGTCGAGCTCAGGAGCGTGAAGGGCGTGGCTGCTCCAGGCGGCTCCTCGCGGTACATGTCGACGCGCGTGCGGTAGAATAGAACGTGAATGTTTGCCCTGTCGCCCAGGGCTTGGAAGCGGGCGCGCTGCAGGAGTTGGGCGACCATCTTGGACCAGTCGCGCCCCTTGCGCGCGTTGTTGTCGCGCGTGAATAGCGGTGTCGAGATCGCGGCGAGCAGCGAGAGGATCACCACCACCATCATCAGTTCCGTGAGGGTGAAACCTGCATCTCGTTTTCGAACAGTCACCATGCTTCCCCGCTCCATTTGCGTGCAAACATTCGGCCAGCCCCGATCATGTGAGTTTCTGTCACGATCATAGGGCATACATCGACAGCACTAGGAAAACATTTCACCGGGTGCAAACTGGTGCGTGGGCATAGGTGAGCGCAGACCCACAAAGTAGGCCATTTCTTGATGAGTATGGAAACCCTCCTAGCGCACCGAACGGGTTGAATTCCTCCTGAATCCGAGGGATTGCCTGACAAGCCCATTTTTCACCACAGAGAACACGGAGGGCACAGAGGCCCGGAGGATGAAGGGTTCTCCGGATCTCAATCCGAACCCTTCATTCCTCATCCGTCTCCGTGTTCTCTGTGTCCTCTGTGGTTAGAATCCGGAAATTGCACGGGTTTCAAACCTTCGGTGCTCCAGGGTTTCCATTTCAACGTGGCGGGCGTTTGGCCTCGTGGAACCAGGAGCGGTATTCCTGCATGCGCGCACGCTGCTCCTCGGGCGCATGGCGCTTGCAGGTCGCGAAGTCAGCCGTTCCTTCGCTGGCGCCCCAGCGGATCTCGACGCAGTCGTTCGGGTTGTAGGCCATTTCCAAGGCCGGCCGGCGCGCCAGGATATCGGCGACGCTCAGGCGGAACACGGAGCCGTCGCTGCGCCGGTATTCCACCGCGCGCTCGCGAATCTGCTTCTCATGAAGAGCTACAATCTCGGCCCGCACCTCGCCGGGCTTGCGCCCGCCCAGCTTGAACAGCTCGGGGTGCTCGGAAATGCGTGCGGGCAATCCCGTGAGCACGCGCAAGGCCATAAGCAGGCGCATGTCACGCGATGGCGTGGCGTAGTCCTCCCACGCGCCCACGGTCTCGAAGATCTTGGGGCCCATGGGCATAGGTACGATGGGATTGTTCTTCTCACGCATGAAGCGTTCGCCGTTGTCTACCGAGCCTACGCGCGTGGTGAGTTGCTCGACCAGCGCGTTCATGGTTTCGGCATAGGCCGCGCGTGCGTCGAGACCGGCCGGGTTGATGATCTTGGCCATGCGGGCGTAGAAGGTCTCCCGGTCCATCCCGGCCTGTTCGGTGGAAAATGGGGCAAAACGGCGATCGGCGACGAGCGCGCTGCTCGGCAAAGGAGCGAGTTTCCCGTCCGGGCCGCGCACGATGGGGCGAAAGGCCTTGAAGCCTGGGCCGGCACTCTTGATGTCCTTGTCGAAGAGGAAATTTCCCTCCCAGAAGCGTTTGCGGCCCACGGTATTGTCGGGTTGGCCATCGACGGCGAAGAGCAGACCGCCGTGCTCGGGAGTTTGCTCGACCCAGGCGGAGATCATGAGCACGTGGCCGTAGGGGTCGGCGTAGATGGTTCCCGGCCGCAGGGCCGTTCGCGAGAGCGCCACGGGATAGAAATCGGTTTGCTCGTCGTCAAGCGCGGTGCGTGCGCTGCCCGAATGAACCCGGTTGGCCAAGACGTGCAAGAAGCTGCGAAAGCGTTCGAGCGCCCCACTGCCGCGAATGTTCTCGTCGGCTTGTTCGTTGTGCAGGATGGGTCCGCACTTGGGCGGGCGGTCGCTTTTGCCGCGGTCACAGTCGCGAAGGGCGAAGGGCAGGCCCAGCTTCCAGGCGAAGTAGGCGCGCAGGTAGTAGGGCAGGTCGGCGCAGTCGGGGACGGCACGCGGGATGTCGCGATTCCTCGGGTCGTCTTCGCGCAGCCCAAGATAGCCCCATAGAAAATTGCGAGCCGGGTCGTGCAGCACCGGCGCGAGCGAGGGAAATCCCAGGTTGGCGTCGGCCGGCGCATCGAACATGCGCTCGATCCAGGCCGAGAAGAAGCTCTCGGTGTTGCGGCTCCACTCTTGCGTTGCCTTCCAGGCGCCCGGGCTGTCCGGACGCGCTGGCGTGGCTTGGTGGCCCTTGCTCGCCACGGAGATGGGGCGGCAAGCGACCGTTTCGCCATTCCTGACAAGCTCGATGCGCCAGTTGCCTGCGGTGGCCGAGCGTAGCTCGGCGGCGAAGCTGAAAGGCGGACCGCCGCGCTTGGAGGTTGCCAGCTTCTCCGCGGCGCGCCCCGACCGTGCGATCTGGATTTCGCCTTCGCGCAGATCCTCGCTGACCACCAGGATGCGCAGCGGGCCGCCCGCCGCGGGCGCGAGCGGCGACCACCAAATGCGGGTATCGCCGGATTCACGGCATGGGTGTGGGTCGGCGCGTGCCGCGCCCTGGGTCAAGGCAAGGCATGCGGCGGACGCGAAAGCGATGCGAAAAGCTGCGCCTGCCAGGGTGTCTCCTTCACCAATGGGTTGGGTAGTTGCGTCGTCTGATGAAGGTGCGCGCGCTGACTAGCTCAGGGTTCTCGAAGAATTTCACCAGCAGCACGCCAGCGAAGAAACCGCCGATGTGGGCCCAGACCGCCACGCCGGTCGAGGCCGCGGGATGGATGGAGGTGATCTGCGGCAAGCCGGAAAACAGCTGCAATCCAATCCATATCAGCAAGACGAAGTAGGCCGGCAAGGGCAACAGGAAGAAGCCCACGAACACGTGCACGCGCACGCGCGGGTAGAGGATCAGGTACGCGCCGAGCACGCCCGAAATGGCGCCCGAGGCCCCGACCATGGGCGCCGGCGACGCGGGATCGATGGCGATCTGGGCGAAGGCGGCGGCCAAGCCGCACAGCAAGTAGAAGACGAGAAAGCGCAGGCGGCCCATGCTGTCTTCCACGTTGTTGCCAAAGACCCACAGGAACAGCGCGTTGCCGAGCAGGTGCGCCCATCCCCCGTGCAGGAACATGGAGAGCAAGGGCGTCCAGAAGTTGATCGGGTCGCGATCCACGACGCAGTAGAGCCCCATGCCGAGCGGGACGGCTGTTCCAACCCTGGCGCGCTGGGTGATTTCCCCCGGGACCAGCCCGAAATTGCACACGGTCTCGGACAGCCGGACGGCATCGAGTCCCGCGCCCTGCACGAAGATCCACACCAGGCCCAGGGCCGCGAGCAGCAATACCGTCACGACGGGAAAACGCAACGTCGGGTTGTCGTCGCTGATTGGAATCATGCGGCCTTACGGCGTCGGAGCGGCTGGCGGGGTCGGGGCGACGGAGGCGGCGGGCGCGCCAGCGTCGGGGTTGGGCGCGGGTTCCTCGCGGTAACCGAACAGCGTGTTCTTCTCCGCCGGTGGCGTCAGCTTTACGGCGACCCGCGAATCGGAAAAGGTGTAGGCCCGCGTGTGAACCGGCAGAAAGCCGCTGGCTCGAATGACCAGATCCATGGGCCCACTGTCACGCGGTCGCTCGACCACCAGCGGTCGAGGCACGGGGATGGTGCCGAGCCTCTTCCTTCCCCACTTGACCTGCGCCTTGCGCGGCGGAACGGTCTGAATGGTGATGTGTACCGTGTCCGACTTCGCGGGCGCGTTTTCGATGTCCACGGTCCGGTCGGCTCCGTCGGTCGACGCGTCGACAGCCGTCTTGCCCTTCTTGCCTGCTGCCCACACCGCCATCGATCCGGCCAGGAGGATGGCCGCGGTACCAACCACGATTGCGCGCTTGTGCGCGCGCCAGCGTCGCGCCTTCGTGGAGTCTTTGCGCGTTCTCATTCCTCACCCTCCGGCTTCGCGCCCGCAGCGCCGGCCCGGCCTTCGTCGGAGTTGCGTACCGGTGGCGGCGGACCCGGGTATTTGATGCCGGGCTTGGGCACGTAGGTCAGCACCGGTGTCTTGAGCGTGCCTTTGATGTCGCCCTCGAGCACATCCACGGGCAAGGGAGGGTCCAGTTGGTAGGCGTAGCCACGCGAGGGTAGCCTGACCTCGTAGACATCGTCGCCGGCCAGAAACTGGCGCGCGAAACCCATGCCCTGATCGCCAAGCACGCGCATAGGCCGGTGGCGCAGGATGAACGAATAGAGGCGAAGGGCCAGGTGGTTGGGTAGGCGATGACAACCGTGCGAATAGCCCTCGGAGCTGTAGATGGACAGGTAGTCCGACGAGCCGTGGGCACGAATGCCGTTGTCCCAGTCGGGGCGGCCATTCTTTCCCGGTTGGACGAAGTAGCCGGCCACGAGGCCGTAGGCCGACAGGTAGCCCGGGCCGAGCTCGTCGTAGTTCACCACGCGTTGCCAGGCGCCGCCCACGTCTTTCATCTTGAGCAGCGAGCGGATGGGCGTCGATTCCGGCGCGATCCACACCGGGCCCGCGACCACGTTGCGAAGCACGCGCGGACCCACGTCCGATCCCTTGTAGCGGAAGTACTCGTAGCCGTCGGAGGCCTGTTCCGCGCGCCAGCCACCGACGGTGGTGCGCCAGCGGGCGAGCAAGATGCGCTGGTTGTTGTATTTCACGTAGAGGTGGAAGCTCGGATAGCGTTTGCGCGGCTGCGCGTGGCGCACGCCCTGGGCATCCCACGGTAGGTCGTACCACACCTCGCCGCGATCGATGACGATGGAAAGATCCATGTCGGGCCCGTAGTACTCGGGCAGCGAGGGCAGCCTGACCGCCGCGCGCAGGTGTTGGAAATCGGCGGCGGAGTGGCGCTTGAGGAAGGCCAGCGCGCCTTCCTGGGTGGACAGTCCCAGTTGCTCGGCCGCCGACCGGGTCAGCTCGTCGACCAAGTTGCGCTCGGCCACGGGCTTGCCTGACTTGCCAGTGTAGGTCGGCGCGCCGGCCTTGCCCTCCACGCTGCCGTCCTCGACCACACCCGCCGCGGACACCACGCGCTCGCGCAGAACGCGCATGAAGGCGTGGTAATCGTTGGTCAGGGGAGGAAGGTCCAAGGCATCCATGGTCTTCGAGCGCAGGTAGTTGGCCTCGTAGATCATGTTTTTTTGCTGGAAGCGCCGGACCGCCAAGCGCATGGCATCGTCGTAGACGCCTGTGGCGTGGCGAACGCCCCGCTTGAACATGCCCTCGCAAGTCAGACGCTTCTCCACCTCGGCCATGGCAGCCTTTTCGGCCACACGGTGCTCGTAGCTCTTCACTTTGGCCGCGAGGGTCGGATCTTTTTGGGCCAGGTCGTCCAGGGTCGCGGCCTTGTTTTTTCGACGGGCGTCCTCGAGCTCGCGATGCAGACGAGCCGTGCGCTGCTCCTCCACCCTCATTTTTTCCGGCGCGACGTAGGCGATGGTTTCGACCTCTTCCAGTTTTTCCTGATTGATGGTCGCGTGGCAGGTCTGCTGCTCGTTGGCCAGGAAGCGCTCGCGCAGAACGCCGAAGGAAGGCGGCACGCCATAGAGCTCGAGGTAGTTCTTCTCGCCCGCGGCAAGCGGCTCGCCGTCTTCGTCCAGGGTGTCGTTGGCCAGACCGAGGAAGACGCGGCGGTAGCGGTTGTGCAGCACGGTTCCGTCGGCGCCGCGCTGCTCGGCGAAGATGAAGGGCGTCCAGTCGTTGCTGAAATCGATGATGGTGTAGCCCGAGCGCGCGGCGGCTTCCGCGTCGACCCAGCTTTCCTTGCCGTCGTGAACGACCAAGGCCTGGTTGTCGGTGTGCTCGGGCTCGGCTGCGACGGCGGGCGTCGTCGGGGCCGCGGTCTTGGGTTCGGCCGCCAGGGGAGGGCGCTTGGGCGGCGTCGCGGTGGTCGGAGGCAGGCTCTGGGTCGGCGCGGTGGAGGGAGGCGCCTGCGTCCCAGCATGGCAACCGACGTTGCCGGCCAAGGCAAAAACAGAACAAACGAAGAAGGCGGATTTCATCGACGTATCAGGGAAACCTTATGCCTCAAATCCCAGGCGCGCAAAGTATCGCTAGCTGCCAGGCGCGGTGGCCACATGGTCGAGTCGGGGGGGGGTTGTCTTCAAGAGGTGCGCGGCTCGGCCAACGCGGCTTGCACGATGCCGCGCGCCTCGGCCAGGATCTGCGTCAGGTGGGCGTCGCCGCCGAAGCTTTCGGCGTAAACCTTGTACACGTTCTCGGTGCCCGACGGTCGCGCCGCGAACCAGCCGTTTTCCGCCACGACCTTGAGGCCACCGATGGCCGCGCCGTTGCTGGGCGCCTTGGTCAAAATAGCACGGATGGGTTCGCCGGCCAGCGACGAGCTTTTCACCTGAGCCGGCGATAGTTGCTTGAGTTTCGCCTTCTCCGCGGGCGTGGCCGCCTGATCCACACGCGTGTAGACCGGCGCGCCGTGCACCATCGCGATTTCCGCGTAGTGCTGGCCGGGATCCTTGCCCGTGGTCGCGGTCATCTCGGCCGCGAGCAGCGCCAAGATGATGCCATCCTTGTCCGTGGTCCACACCTTTCCATCGAAGCGCAAGAAGCTGGCGCCCGCGCTTTCCTCTCCGCCGAATCCCAAGCTACCGTCCAGCAGACCCTCCACGAACCACTTGAAGCCGACCGGCACTTCGCGCAGGTCGCGTCCGAGCGCGGATGCCACGCGATCGATGATGGCGCTCGACACCAGGGTTTTGCCGATGGCCGCGTTCTTGGGCCAGCTCGGTCGATGGGTGAAGAGGTAGCGGATGGCGACGGCCAGATAGTGGTTTGGATTGAGCAGGCCTGCCCCAGGCACGACGATGCCATGACGATCCGAATCGGCGTCGTTGCCGAACGCGACCTGGTAGTTGCCGCGCATCTTCACCAGGTTGGCCATGGCGAAAGGACTCGAGCAGTCCATGCGGATCTTGCCGTCGTAATCCACCGTCATGAACGCGAAGCGCGGATCGACGATGGGGTTGACGACCTCCAGGTTCAGCTTCCAGCGCTCGGCGATGGCTTGCCAGTAAGCGAGCGAGGCGCCACCCAAGGGATCGACGCCACACTTGATGTTGGCTTTTCGGACTGCCTCCAGGTCGACGACATTGGCCAGATCTTCGACGTAGGGTGCGACGAAATCATCCAGGCGCGTGGTCGAGGCCTTGAGCGCCGTCTCGATGGGCACGCGGCGTACTTTGCGGTTGCCCGCGCGCAAAAGCTCGTTGGCGCGATCTTGAATCCACGCCGTGACGTTGGTGTCGGCCGGCCCTCCGCTCGGTGGGTTGTACTTGAAACCGCCGTCGGCCGGCGGGTTGTGCGACGGCGTGACGACGATGCCGTCAGCGAGCGCGGTGCGTTTTCCACGGTTGGCCACCAGGATCAGGCGGGAGAGCGCAGGCGTCGGCGTGTAGCCGTCTCCGCGTTGCATGATGGTCAGCACCGAGTTCGCCGCGAGAACCTCCAAGGCCGTGCGCTCGGCGGGCCGCGACAGCGCGTGCGTGTCCTTGCCCAGGAAAAGCGGTCCGCTGATGCCCTCTTGCCGGCGGTATTCGCAGATGGCCTGGGTCACGGCCAGGATGTGCGCTTCGTTGAACGAGCCCAGCAGCGATGAGCCACGATGGCCGCTGGTTCCGAAGCTGACCAGCTGCTCCGTGTCCTCCACGTCCGGTTGCTTGGTGAAATAGGCATCCACCAGGTGATCGATATCCACCAAGATTTCGGCAGGGGCGGGCTTTCCGGCTAGTTCGTGCGGCATGGGCTCTCCTTGGAAGAAAGGCTCCACGCGAAGGTTACACGAACCAGCCCGAGAGTGAATGGCGATTGCGGGCGAGCACGACCGGGTCAAGCTCGGGTCAGGGCTACCACGGTCTCGACGTGGTAGGTCTGCGGGAATAGGTCGAGCGGCTGGACGGCCGTCACCGTGTAGCCGAAGGGGCGTAACTCGACGAGGTCGCGGGCCAGCGTGGTGGGGTTGCAGGAAACGTAGACGATGCGCTCGGGACGGGCGCGGGCGATCCGACGCATGACTTTGCCGCCGGCGCCGGCGCGCGGTGGATCGAGCACCAGAACCTTGGGAGAAAGCTCGGCGGGCAGAACCTCGGCCAGCACCTTGCGCGCGTCGCCGGCGTGAAAGGTGAGCGACGTCAGCCCGTTCTCGGTAGCGTTTCGGCGCGCGGCTTCGATGGCAGTCTCGACGATCTCGACACCCACCACGCGCGCGCCGACAGCGGCCAGAGCCAAACTGAAAAGGCCCACGCCGCAATAGACATCCACCACCTGGGCGCCCTCCACGTCACCGGCAAGCTCCTTGACCACCTCGACGAGCCGTTCCGCCTGCGCCGAGCTCGTCTGAAAGAAGGTCTCCATGTGAATGCGGAAGCGCAGCGAGGCGCAGATCTCCGTGATGTGGTCCTGGCCAAAGAGGGCCGTGGTCGCGGTGGGCGGGGCCGCACCGTCGGGGTGGTCGCGGATGCTGCGCACGACTCCGGCGACGTTGGGGGCGGCCTGGGCCAGATGGGCGGCCATGGCCTTGCCCTCGGGAAAGTCGCCGGGGCTGGTCGCGATGCCGAGCAGAATCTCGCCCGTGCCGCGACTTTGGCGAACGCAAAGCTCGCGCAGAAGTCCCTGTCCGGAGCGTGGGTGGTAGCACGAAATACCGCGGCCCTCGACGAACGCCTGGGCCGCCTTGACGATGGCCACAGCCTCGGGCGATGGGAGAAAACACTCGTGCAAACGGATGATGTCGTACCAGGCGCCGCGCGGGTGAAGTCCGAGGATGCCGTCCGGATGAAAGGCAAACTCCATCTTGTTTCGGTAGTGGAAGGCGTCCGGGGCCGGGATGATGGACCGGATGGCAAGGTCGCGAAATCCGCCCAGACGCTCCAGGCTGTCGCGTACGGCGGATGCCTTGGCGGCAAGTTGTGCCGGGTAGGCTACGTGCTGCCAGCAGCAGCCACCACAACCTTCGGCGAAGTGCCGGCAGCGTGGCGCCACGCGATCCGGCGAAGCGCTCTCGACGTCGACGAGGTCGGCCTCGACATGACGGCGATGCACCCTGCGCACCCTTGCGCGCACGACTTCGCCCGCAGCCGCGCCCGTCACGAACACCGCCAAGCCATCGACGCGGGCCACGCCTTCGCCGCCGTAGGTGAGCCGGTCGACGGTCGCGACCAATTCATCGCCGGGTCGAGGACGCGGGCGGCTGGTTGTGGGTGAAGCCAAGACCGGAAAAGTTAAACACAGAGGACAGGAAGAACACAGGGGAATGGAGTGACCGGGATTGGGGAGTGAAGCTGGGCGTGGAGGCGATGCGGCGGCGCGACTACTTGAGCGTCACTTCGCCATTCGCATAGCTGACGAACTTGTTCTTGATGATCTGGCCGACCTTGATGACGTACGTATGGCCCTTGTTGAAGCCATTGTTGGTATCGAGGTCATAGGGCTCCTGGAACACGAGAGCTTCCACCTTGGGTTTGGGTCGAGTATTGATTGACCAAGGTTCCCGGTTCCTTCTTGTCCGTGAACTCGATCGTCATCGGCCCCTTGGCCGGCGGCTTCTTGAACACGGCCAGGTAGTTGATGGGCCAACGCTCCTCGTTCGGCTTCTTGCTCACCTCGGCCAGCGAAGGATGGCTGGATAACCACTTGGCAAGATCCTCGCCTTCCGCGTTGGGCGGCGACGAAGGAAGGATCCACACCTTTCCTCCATGGGCCTTCGCGACCGCGGTGTTTGGATCGGCGGCCTTCGATGTCGACCCCTTCTTGGCCGCCTTGCCGCCCGAATCACTCTTGGCGAATGCGGGCGTGGCATTCATGGCAACGAGCAGTGCGAGTGGGGCCAGTAGAATCTTCATCGTCGTCTCCTTCCACCAAGCAGGCAGTCAGCTACAACTTCACAGGCCGGCATTCTCCGACGCCATCATGCGGCAGTCAACAGCGCAGTCGCAACTCCTCGCAACCCGCCGAACTATCCGAACACGATGGTTCGGTTGCCCGAGACGAGCACGCGCCGCTGCAGGTGCAAGCGCACGGCTCGCGTCAGGACCTCGCGCTCCAGGTCGCGACCAGCTCGCATGAGATCCTCGACCTCGTCCCGGTGGGAGACGCGACGGACGTTCTGCTCGATGATCGGCCCCTGATCCAACTCGGCGGTGACATAGTGGGCGGTCGCACCGATGATCTTCACGCCCCGCTCCTTCGCTTGATGGTAAGGCCGGGCGCCCGCGAAGGCCGGGAGGAACGAGTGGTGAATGTTGATGATTCGGTTCGGCCACCGTGCCACGAATTCGGCAGACAGGATCTGCATGTAGCGAGCCAGCACCACCACGTCGAGCTGGAGTGAATCGAGCAGATCGAGCTGCGCCTGCTCGGCCTTGCGCTTGTCGCGTGGGTCGACTGGGATGTAGGTGAAGGGAACCTCGAAGTGTTTGCACACCTCGGCCAGGACGTCATGGTTGGAGATGACGGCCGCGATCTTTCCGCCCAGATCTCCGATCTGTTGGCAGAGCAGCAGGTCATAGAGGCAGTGCGAGGCCTTGGTCGCGAACACGGCCACGCGCGGAACATGGTCCGAGAAGGTGAGCTCCCACTTCAGGTCGAAACGCCGTGCCAGCGTCGCGATCTCGGACTGGATCTGCTGGCGTTCGATATCGAAGCCGGCCAGTTCCCAAACCAGGCGCATGAAGAACTCGCCGCTGTCCATCTCGGCATGTTGGTCCGCATCCAGGATGTTTCCACCATGGGTGAACACGAAGCTCGAGAGGGCCGCCACGAGGCCCGTTCGGTCGCGGCAGTTCACGAGAAGGGTTGCGGTCACCGCTTGGTCAGTTGCCATGCTTCTTCCCCGTCGCCTGCCTCAGATAGCCCGGTTGCCAGGGCAACGCAAGCAAGACCGTGAATGGCTGCCGGCGATCATTCGGTGCCGCCGCCGGCTATTCCAGCTCGTTGATCACGAAGGGCTGGGTTTGTCCGGCCACGTCGCCACCGGACGTTATGAATCCATCACGTCTGAACTCGGAAAACGTGTCATCGCAGTCCAGGTCTCCGAGCGCCATGGCGGTGAACTTGGATTCCGATCCTGTGCCGGCGGCTGAATAGCCAGGCAAATAGTTATGCGGGTCAGCGAGTGCGAACTTCAGTGCAACCCAGACATCGTCGCTCGCCCAGACCGGATCCCCTCCGGGACAGCGCGCGCCGGTGAGATGGCAACACGGGACTCCACCCTGTTCAAATAGAGCCGCAGGGCCTGGAAACTGCTTGGGCGACGCGACCGCCGTACCGTCCGTTCCGATGGTGGTGAAGTCGCTCATGTAATAAGTGACCGAACCCGCCCACATCTTGTTGAGGTGCCCTACGGCTTCCGTGGTACGAGACCTTCTAATGTATCTCGTGAAGGCGGGAATGGCGATTGCGGCCAAGATGCCGATGATGGCAACCACAATCATCAATTCAACCAACGTAAAGCCACTGGATTTTCGTTGCCGCATGCTGCCTCTGAGGTCTTACCATGCAGGTCGCGTGCCACTCTTGACTGGGCAGGTCGAAGGCGCGGAATCTCCCGAATCGACGCCGGAAAGCCTTCCTGATACGACCGCGCTGACCTAGGCACACAGGCCGGATTTTGTCCGGGGTCGGAAAATAGTGACCGGCGATGGACAAAATCCGTCGGAAAATGAAAAAGCGGACCCCTCGTGGGATCCGCTTTCCAGTGGTCTTGAGCTCGGGACTTCTAGCCGTTCGCGCCGCTGTCCACGCTTCCTGCGTCAACCGCCGGGCCGGAATCGACGTGCGGCGTCGCATCAGGGCCGCCGTCAAGAACCGGCTTGACTGCGTCAACCGCGGGGCCGTCCACCACCTGGGCATCAATGGCGGGCGCGTCAACTCCTGGCGTCACGTCCTCACCATGCGCCATATCGACAGATGGGCCATCGACCGCCTGACCGTCCACCCCAACTTGAACCTCGGGGCCCACGGGGGCATCGGCAATCGGGGCGTCGCTTTCCGTCTTCCCGCTATCCACGCCCATGCCGGTGTCTGGTTTGTTGCTGCCACTGTCGCTGCCGCAGCCGAATGCAGATAGCGAAAGTGCGAATACTGTTACTGCAAGCTTCCTCATCATAGCCTTCTCTCCTGGTTTGTTCTCTGCCGAATCGCTTTGGCGCGGCATACTACTTAGATTGTTACAAAAGTAAAACATTTTCTTGATTGATTTGCCGCTAGGTCTCTATGGATCTCTGCGCCAGGCTATGTTGCGCCATCAAGGAAAGGAAGTCTTGCGAATGCCCCAGCCCCCAAACTCGACTGTCGATGAGTCGGTTCTTGGCATCGAGACGGACGAGGACGGTCTGGTCGCCGTCGGGGGTACGCTTGACCCGGACGTCCTGGAAAGGGCGTATCGCATGGGGATCTTTCCCTGGTCGTCGCACCCCGCCGTGACCTGGTGGTGTCCCGACCCACGTGCGATCTTCGAGCTTGAGTCCTTTCGCGATTCGCGCAGCGTGCTAAAATCGATCCGTCGCTCCGGTTGGACGTTCCACATCGACCGGGATTTCGAGGGCACGATGAGGCGTTGCGCAGAGAGCACCGCCGACCGGCCGACCACCTGGATTTCGGAGGACTTCGTGGCCTCCTACCACGAGCTCCATCGGCGTGGCGTAGCGCATAGCGTTGAGGTCTATGAAAACGACGATCCCGTGGGCGGGTTATACGGGGTCACCATGGGGGGGTTCTTTGGTGGCGAATCCATGTTCAAGCGTCGCTCCAATGCCTCGAAGGCCGCGCTGGGCCATTTGGTTTCGCACTTGCGTGCACGCGGCTTTGGTTTGCTCGATGCCCAGGTCATGAATCCGCATCTCGCCAGCCTGGGCGCTCGCGAGATATCGCGCGCCGAGTTTCTTCGCCGCTTGCGCTCGGCTCTTGCCCTGAAGGTGACCTTCTGACCATGCTCGCGTTCCCGGCGACGATGAAGCAGGCCAGACCATCACGACCCAAGCGGGTATTCCCGGGCTTTGTGCACGTGGCTATCGTGACTGCCGCCATGGCCGCAGCCAGCGTCTGTGCGAAGCCAGCCGCGCGCGCACCATCGCCACCGACCTTTCACCTCAAGGTCGTTCACGTGTATCCCCATGACCCCCGCGCCTTCACGCAAGGGCTGCTGCTTGTGGACGGCGCGGTCTACGAGAGCACCGGGCTCAACGGACGTTCCACGGTTCGTCGGGTGGATCTGACCAGCGGCCAGGTCGAGCAGGAATCCAGGCTTTCCCCGGAGTTCTTCGGGGAAGGGCTGGCCCGCGTAGGACAGCGGCTGATACAGCTCACGTGGAAGAGCCACAAGGCGCTGGTTTGGGATCTTGCCACCCTGAAAAGGGAGTCCGAATTCTCCTACGAAGGAGAAGGCTGGGGACTGTGTTTCGACGGTCGCCACTTGCTCATGAGCGACGGCAGCGACCAGCTCACCTTGAGGAATGCCACCAGCTTCGCCAAGGAAGGCGAGGTCCACGTGCGTTTGGCGGGGCAGCCCTTGGCCAACCTGAACGAGCTCGAGTGCAGGGGTAGCTTGGTCTACGCCAACGTCTGGCACGACAATCACATCGCCCGCATCGATGCCAAGTCGGGCGATGTCACGGCCTGGATCGACGCCTCTGGCCTCCTGGATCCGTCCGAGGCCGCAGGGGCGGATGTACTCAACGGTATTGCCGACATGGCGAGCACCGAGCACCTGTTGGTCACGGGCAAGCTGTGGCCGCACCTCTATGAAGTCGAGGTTGTTCCCGATTTGAAAGGTGGCCGATGAAGCGACCGATCGTGATGTTCCGCTGGCTATTCGCATTGGCCGCCTTGCTTGCCGTCGGCGGATCGTCGTCGCACATCCATGCCGAGCCGGGAGACGATCTGACCGTCTATGTGCTCACCTTCGGGCCAGGCGAGCATCCTTTTCTCAAGTTCGGGCATAACGCCATCCTCGTTCAACCCCAGGCCGGACCTGGGTGGGTGTTCAATTTCGGCACTTTCGACTTCAACGACCCGGATCTCCTCACCAAATTCCTGCGTGGCCGATTCAAGTACTGGCTGTCGGTGGGGGGAGCACAGCCTACCCTGGAGGCCTACCAGGCGGAGAACCGCACGATCCTTTCCCAGGAGCTGGATCTCTCTGCTGCACAGAAATGGGCACTCTGGCAGGCTCTGCGCGACAATGCGCGGCCCGAAAATCGCGACTACCTCTACGACTACTTCTTCGACAATTGCTCGACGCGTGTGCGCGACGCTATCGATCGCGTCGTGAATGGACAGATTCGCGCCGCGGGAAGGGCACCCGCGACAAGAACCCTGCGGGACCATGCGTTGCGCTCGGTGGCGGACTTTCTGCCCGAGTATGTCGGTCTTTACCTTGGCCTCAGCCGGGCCACAGACCGGCCCATCGACCGTTGGACGGAAACCTTTCTGCCAGAGCGCTTGGCCGACCTCTTGCGCACGGTGCGCATCAGCGACGGTGCGGGAGAGAGAAATCTGGTCAAGTCGGAGAGGGTGATCTACCAATCCACGCGGCCCGCCAAACCCGCGCAGCCCCCCCATTGGGCCATGTATTTCCTCGCGGTTGGACTGGCACTGGGCAGCGTGGCGGCTCTTCTCGGCCGCGCGAGCCGGCGTCGGACCAGCGCGCGCATCATCCTGGGGGCCTATGCTTCCGTCGTTGGCGGCGTTTGGGGGCTGCTCGGTCTGATCTTGGTCTGCTTCTGGGCTTTCACCAATCACAAAGTCGCGCACGCCAACGCCAACATCCTGCAATTCGCGCCCTGGGCAGTCATTTTGTTCGGTTGCGGAATCGGCGTGATGCTCGGCAGGCCTGGGGCAGCGCGCTGGGCACGCAGGTTGGCATTCTCGGCCATGGTTTTCTCCGCGTTCGGGATTCTGTGCAAGGCGCTCCCCGGGCTGAACCAGGACAATTGGCCCTTCATCCTGCTGAGCCTTCCAACCTGGCTGGGTCTGTGGGCGGGTTTACGGGCGGGGGCGCGAAAGACCGACTGAAGAGGTGTCTCTGTCTTCTCTAGCTTGAAACACCTCGCCCCGCGTAGCAGCGCAGCGAGGCGGGTGAGCATCTGTCACGTTTCATGCCCGAAGGATCCGGACCCTCGGTCCGGCGGCGGAACTGTGGTGAAATCCTCTATCGCTTCTTGCGCGCTTTCTTGCGGGCGTTGCGCGCGTCCTTGCGTTTGCGCTTTTCCTTGGCGCGATCGACGTTGCGGGTGGGCGCCTGGAAATGGCCGCGCTCGCGCGACTGCATGTTCATCATGGAGGCAAGCTGGTCCATGTCCATGCCGCCCAGCATTTTCCTGGCTTGGTTGAGCTGCCCGAGTTGCTTGAAGCCGGGAATCTTGCCGAGAAGGCCAGACGATGCCCCGAGCTGCATCATCATTTGCCGCATCATCGCGAAGCGGTTGAGCAGGTCGGCGACCTCGGATTCCTTGCGGCCGCAGCCGCGGGCCACGCGGGTGATGCGACTTTGGTCGAAGAATGCGCTGCGCTTCTTCTTGCGCTTGCCGCTGTCGATGACCTCTTCCCAGCTGGTGATGACGAACATCTCGGGCTGGCGCCGTTCGGCGTCGGTCATGGACGAGATGATGGAGCCGATGCGCACCAGCTCGTTGTCGTCGACCTGGATGTTGGCGTCTGCCACGCCCGGGATCTTTTCGACCATCTCGGACAGCGGGCCCATCTTCTTCAAGATCGAGATCTGTTCGAGGAAGTCGTTCATGTCGAACTTCCCCTTGAGCATACGCATGGCGTCCTGCTCGGCCTTTTCTTCGTCGACGACTTCCTCGAACTGCTGGACCAAGCCGACCACGTCGCCGCGGCCCAGAATGCGGCTGGCCATGCCTTCGGGACGGAACTCTTCCAGGCGGTCGAGCGATTCCCCCATACCCACGAACTTCACCGGCTTGCCGGTCACCGCCTTGACCGACAGCGCTGCGCCGCCACGGGCGTCGCCGTCGAGCTTGGTCAGGATCACGCCGTCGTAGCCAAGCCAGTCGTGGAAGGTCTTGGCCGTGGCCACGGCGTCCTGGCCGATCATGGCGTCGATGACGAAGAAGATGTTGGCCGGGTTGGTGCGACGCTTGATCTCCTTGAGCTCGTTCATGAGCGGCTCGTCGATGGCGAGGCGGCCGGCGGTGTCGAAGAGGACGGTGTCGCGGCCGTGCTCGGCGGCGTAACGATGGGCCTTCTCGCAGATGAGAGGCGGGCTTCCGCCCGGCTCGGCGTACACGGGCATGTCCAGCGTCTGGCCCAGGACCTGAAGTTGCTCGATGGCGGCCGGGCGGTAGACGTCGGCGGCGACCAGCAGCGGCCGGCGCCCACGCTTCTCGAGATAGCGCGCCAGCTTTCCGACGGTGGTGGTCTTGCCGCTGCCCTGCAGGCCGACCAGCATGATGCCGGTGGGGCCCTTCTTGGCGAAGCGGATGTCCGAATCGACGACGCCCATGAGCTCCACCAGCTCGTCATGGCACAGCTTGACGAAGTGGTCCTCGGGGCTGACCCGGCGGACCTTCTCCTTGCTGGTGGCGCGCACCTTGACGATGACGCCGACGGCCTTCTCTTTCACCTGCTTGCAGAACGCTTGCACGACCTCGAACCCGACATCCGCCTCGAGCAGCGCGGTCCGCACCTCGGCCAGCGCTTCGTCTACGGTTTTGTCGTCGAGCTCGGCCAGGCCCTGGAACTTCTGCTTGGCGGACCTGAATCCCTTGGTAAGTGTCTCAAACATCGGGCGCGCAATCTACCACAGGCTTGCCCGACCGCAGCCGGCGCGATCGCGGGGACACAATTCGGCTGCTTCGCGCGCGAAGGTTCTGGATTCACGCTTGAAGATACGACCGCCCAGGCTACCCTGACGGAAGACATGCCCAGGTGCGGAGAGCTTGTGCCGGCGGTTCTTTTCGTGCTCAGCTCCGCTTGCTCGAGCCGCGGCGGTAAGCTGGTGGACACTCCCTGGGCGGTCGCGCCCACCGTTGCCCCGCTCGTACGGAGCTCGGATTTGACGTCCAGCTTGCCTTTGCCTTTGAGCTTCTGTCCGGAAACCATGCCTCCCGACCTCGGCCTGAAGGTCATCGAGAAGACCTACGTCTGCGGAGAATTGCTCCACGCCACGGGGAAACTTCTGGACCTTTTGCGAGATCCCTGGACCGGGCTGCCCTACGACAGCCTTCCGTGCGGGGGGCCCCACGCGACCCGTCCGACCGGCGCCAACCCAGCCTGGGGCGTGCTTCCGCAGCTGGCCTTTGCCGATATTTCGGCGTTCGCCGAAGATGCAACCCGGACGAGCACGACGGTCGACTGGGAATTCGTGGATCGGGCGCCCGACGGCACCCTTCCCAGCCTGCTGTGGGCCTTGAGAATCACCCTGCGCCTCGAAAATGGCGGCCAAGCCGGCGCGAAGAATCGGTTTGGCGGACTCATGTGGCAGGCCAAGGCCGACGTCAGCCGCTATGCCCAGGTTCGCATCCGCTATCGGACCTCGGAGACCGCGGCGGCCTGGCAGCTCAAGCTCAATTCCGGGACCGCCCGCAGGGGCGAGCCCGCGGTCATCCTACCCGGCTCGACGGCGTGGACTGATCGGACCTTCACGATGGCCACGGACTTCCCAGGCACGGACGCGTCCCATCTCAACGACCTGACCTTCGCATCGTCCGTCGCGGCCAGCGGCGCGAATCCGACCCTCTGGATCGACCAGGTCAGCTTCGTCTCCGATCCGTCGCGGCGGGCCGATTGCCGCGTCTCGTGCCCATCTCCGTTGCCGGCCTATCCCGATCTCGCCTGCTTCGAGCCCCAGACCGGGGCGGTCAACATCGCCAATGCCCTGACCTTCCTGGGCACGGCCTCCGCGGCCGAGCTCCTGGATGACGCGACGGCCAAGGCCGGCGCAACCCGCATCCTCGAGAGCCTGGAGTCCTTCCCGGGCGCCCTCCCCGGCACACGCGCCAATGGCCAGTCCTACCCCGGTGGGGGATGGTTCCAGGATTGGCACTCGCCGGTGTCCTTGATGCCGAATCCCCGCAACCGGGTGGCAAGCCTCGCCGACCAGTCCCAGCTTTTCGCGGCGCTGATGGTCGTCGAGACCACGTGGCCTGACCTGGCCGCGCGCGCTGCGGTCCAACGGAGAAGGATAGACATCTCGGTGCTCTACGACGGCCGTTCTGGCTGTCCGGGCTCGCTTCTGTCCGGCTTCGACCGCTGTGGGGGCCTCGAGACGGATGGGTCTGTGGATCGTTTCGGAACGGACCATCTACTGGGCGCGTTCCTGGCCGAGGCTACCGGTGCCGCGCCCCTCTGCTTCTGGACGAACGGACTTGCGCGTCGCGGTTGTGCGCTGGCAGGACCGAAGGAGGCGCCTTGGTACGATGCCGGCGACCTCTGCGCCAACGCCGCCATCCCGGCCAGCGATGGCGGCGGACCTCGCTTGCAGCTCGCGGGGCTGCTTTATCTGGCGAGCGACCAGATATCCATGGGACGGCTTTCGCTGGGCGCATCCGCGCAGCACATGCTGCGCGCGCAGTATCGATTCGCGCTTGAAAACAATCTTTCCCTGGCGGGGTGGTCGGACGCCTCCGACCCCGACGCTTGCGCCACCCTGTCGTGCGCCGGATTCGCGCCGGACAAGGTCACGCCGTACATCTCCGGCATGGCGGCTTCCGACGAGTTTCCGGAGGCCTACCACATGTTGCGCGCCTTCCATCTTCTGGGTGCAGACGCTTGCCTCGACACGGGCACCGACGGCATTCCCCTGGGTTTGCACGATGCTTTCGACCAGGCCGGCGCCCGCGCCCGCGACAGTTACCGCTACCTCGATACGGGCTGGACGGAGCTCGGCCTCGTGAACGCGTGCAAGGACAACCTGGTTCGGCGGCGTTTCGCGCAGCACCCGGTGGCCAAGGCGGGCTACGCGCGCTTGCAGTCCGGCATCCTGCCGTGTCCGTAGGGGCTCTTTCTAGGCCCCTGGCTTCTTGCTCTGCCACCAGGCGATCCAGCGCTGGCGCGCCTCTTCGCGGTCGCGCTCGGGAAGGTCGTAGTGGTAGCCGAAATACTCGCCGGAGATCTCGTACAGCTCGTTGGAAGCGAGCAGGCGCAGCTCGGGATCGCGGCTGGCCAGGGCTTCGAGAAGCCATTCCGTGCGCGAGAGGCCTTCCATCTTGGCCCACCAATCCTGCCAGCGTTTGGCTTTCATGCCCACGTCCTCGCAGCTCAGGGCCACCAGCGCGGCGTGCGCCGCCGCCGCGCTGTCCAGATCCGCGGCTTCCAGGATTTCGGCGATGGCTGGGACCGCGTTCTTGTCGCGCAATTCGGCCAGGGAGCGTAGCGCGCCCGTGGCGACGACGGCGTCGCCTGTTTCCGCCTTCTTTTCCAGGGCGCGCCGAAAGGCGATCACGCGTGGGTCGTGAAGGCGTCTGGAAAGGCGTCGCAGGGCCGTTCGTCGCGCCTTGACGTCGCCCAGGCGCGCGGCGGCGAGCAGGGTCGCGACCGGGTCGACCCCGCCGGCCATGACCGGCGTGGGCGTGCGCATATCCCGCGCGCTGTCGCCGGCCACGGCGCGTGCTTTGTCGGTGCCGACCAGCTTCGCCAGCAGGGATAGATAGCGCGGCGGCATGGGAACGTCGTACAGCGCACGGACGTGGGCGCGAAAGCGCACCTCGCACACGAGAGCGGGCTCGATGAGCAGCGAGCGCTCCGAGGCCCAGACCACCAGGGCGTCGTGATCGTGCTCAGGCCGGACCAGCACATCGAGAACATCGCCTTGTTTGACACGGGGCGCGGCACCCAGCTTCTGCGCGGTGGCGCCATCCATCCACGTGCTCGCCGTCCGATCCGGCCTCGTCGCGAGAATGCTCGGGGACGCCAGCGGAATACCGATAATCTCGGCCATGTGGCTGGTCAGCGTCTCTTCGTCGGTGGCTCGCAACTCCAGAAGCGCGCTGTCGAGGCCGCCGCCGTAGAGCTTCTTGCGCTGCTCCGCCTCGATGGCGGCGTCGCGCGTGATCACTCCGCGGCGAACGAGGGCCTGGGCGATTTCGGACAAGGGCATGGCGGCTGATCCCGGCGCATCGCCATCATCGTTCATCGAGGATGACGTAGGTGCTCGACAGGTGGTCGTGCAGGGCGCGGCGTTCACGATCGAAGATGCACCACAAGAAGCCCAGGCCAGCCAGGGCCAGCGAAAGCACCATGGCGAGAAAGCGCACGCACGCGAGAAGCGGGCCGGGTGCTTGGCCGCGCGAGGAAATCACGCGCAGGCCGAGCAGCCGCTTGCCCAGAGTCTGGCCGAGAATGCCGCCGAGGTAGATCTGGTAGAGCGCGCTCAAGCCGAAAAGCAGACCGACTGCGCCCGCGGCCATGGGGTTGCGATCGAGCAGGCCGGCCATCACGAAGTCGGGACCGAATTCCTTGGCCGTCGGCAAGTGCACGCCGAGCGCGAGAGCCGCGCTCACCGTGACCGCCACCGCAATCGCGAGGACGAGTGCCAAGTCGATGAGGGAAGCCAGCAACCGCCGTGGAAACCCCGCGGCCCGCACGCGCAGCACTTGCGCCTCGCGGCTGTACGTCTTGGCGCCAGTGGATACCGCCCGCACGGGAACGCCCGTCCCCGCGGATTCGCTCTGGATGCCTGTCTCGACGACGGCCGCGTAGCTGGTCACGCGACCATTTTGCGAAGGCCGGCCTCCGGCCGCAAGTTTATTGGTTCATTGTTATGGAAACCCAGCTAATCTAGGCCGCCAGCGGCGGCCTGGGCCAGTGCCACGGCCACCATGGCGGCCGTCTCCGCGCGCAAGATGCGCGGGCCGATGGAAACGGGCAGGAAGCCGGCCTCGCCGGCGGCGCCCACCTCGGCATGGGAAAAACCGCCCTCGGGGCCGACGAGTAGCACGACCGCGCGCGGACCACTGGCAAGAGCGGCACGGAAGGGATGGGCCCTCTCGCCTTCCCACAGCATGAAGCGCGCGCCCTCCTGGCCCGCGAGCCGGGCCAGGGCAGGGGCCAAGGCGAGGCAATCGAGGATTTCGGGAACGTCGGCCCGGCCGCACTGCCGAGCCGCTTCTTCGGCGATGGTTTGCCAGCGCCGGCTGCGGTTGGCCGGCGGCTTGACCATGCCGTACTCGGAAAGCACGGGCACGATGCGCGCCACGCCGAGCTCGGTGGTCTTTTGCACGATGAAATCCATGCGCTCGCCCCGCGGCAGCGATTGCAGCAAGGTGATGGCGCAGGCGGGACCGGGCACCTGAAAGCGCTCGCCGAGGGCGATTTCGACCGAGGACTTGCCCACGGATTCGATGCGCGCCTCGATGACGGTGCCCGCGCCGTCGAAGACTTGAATCGCCGCCCCGGGCGCGAGGCGCAGCACCTTGATCAGGTGGCGGTGGGCGGCTTCGTCGATGGTGGCGCGGTCGCCCTGCAGTTTCTCCGGGGGAACGTAGAGCCGGACCATGCGCGTTCCTAGCTCCGTGAACCGGCCCTGGACAGCAGCAGGCCGGTCCACTCGCCTTCATCTTGTCGCGTGTGCAGCGCGAATCCGGCCGTCGCGTAGACGGCCAGAACCTCGTCCGCCTGCTCGCACAGAATGCCGGAGAGGATCGCACGGCCATGGGACGCCAGCTTGGCCGCCATGACCGGCGCCAGGTCGCACAGCACGTCGGCTTGGATGTTCGCCAAGATGACGTCGAAGGGTGCCTCGGCCTTGTCCAGTGTGCCGGTCGCCAGCGCGACGGTGGTCACGTGGTTGCGCTCGAAGTTCTCCTGACTGCACTCGGTGGCCTCGGGATCGTTGTCGATGGCCAGCCCGGCAGCCTCGGGCCACAGCCGGGTGGCCACGATGGACAGGATCCCCGAGCCGCAGCCAAGGTCGAGAAAGCGCTCGATGCGGGGCGAAACTTCGGCCAGGTTTTCCGCCAAGGCGATGGCCAGTCGGGTCGACGGATGCGCCCCCGTGCCGAAGGCCCGCCCGGGATCCAGGTCGATGATGAGCTCGCCGGCTGGGGCTGGGCCGGGATCCCAACTCGGCCGAACCGTGAAGCGGCGGCCGACGCGCGTGGCGCGAAAGAACTGCTTCCAAACGTCCCGCCACTCGCTTTCGTCGGCCTGGCGCTCGCGGACGATCACGGGATCGACGGACAGGCCCGACTCGCGTGCGGTGGCCAGCGCATCGTGCGCGCTGGCCAGCAGGAGGTCGCGATCCTCGGGCTTGCACAGGGCAATGACAGCGGTGCGGCCGGGCGCGACGGAAAGCAATGTTCCGGCGTCGCGCAGCTCGACGCCTCCTACCAAGGGACCGACCTCCGCCGCCAGCACCTCGGCGGCTTCGGCCTGCGTCTCGAGCTGGATTTCGATCCAGTACCGCTGCCGGGTCGATGGCTCGGATCCTTCAGGCATGAAACGTGACAGCCCCTCACCCGCTTCGCTGCGCTCGGCGACCTCTCCCCGCTTCGCTCCGCTGCGCGGGGCGAGGTGGTTTCAGGTCAGACGGTCAGCGGATCACGCGCCTCTTGGCCTCGCGCCTACGCCGCTTGCGCGCCTCGCGGATCTTGCGCTTGCGCTTGACCGAAGGCTTCTCGTGGTACCTGCGGCGCTTGATCTCCTGCAGGATGCCCTCTTTCGACATCTTCTGCTTCAGGATTTTCATCGCTTTTTCGATGGAATCCCGAACTTCTACTTCGAGGGGGCGTCCGAGCAGTGTCTCCAAGCAATCCTCCAGGTGGGGCGGTCGAATTTGTGAAGCGTGAGTATTAACCACTAGAGCTGCTCTCGGTCAAGGCTCGTCTAGCGGGAACGTCGCGTTATCGAAAAACTTTACCGTATCGCAGATTACCAAAAAAAATGTTTACCTTTTGACCTTTGCATCGTATCTCAATAAGCAAGCAGGTTGTGAGAGAGCCTCGCGTACAGCGTTCTGTAGGACAGTTCGGAAGGAGAAGCGCCAATGATGGGGGCAAAGGTTTTTACGGCTACCAAGGCGAAGGATCGCGATGAGCTCGGGGAGGTTCTGACACGGTGGATTCACGACAATCCCAAGGCCCGGATCATCGATAAAGTGGTGACCCAGAGCTCGGATCGAGAGTTCCACTGTCTCAGCATCACCATCTTCTACGAGATGCAGCCCTAGGCTGCGGCAGGTCGATAGTTCCTTGGCGTAAGGGCTCGTCCAGAAATGCCCTAAACGACGGGCAGCGGCACCGGACGGTGTTGCCGGTCGCGTGGCGCCTCCCTGGCGGCGTCGCGACGGATGGCTTCACCGTCGCAGGTGCGGTCGCAGGCACCTCCGTGCCATACTCACGCCCGATGCGATTCGGTTTCCTGGTCAGGCAAGGCAATCCCGAGGCCGAGAGCCTCGCAGCCGGATTCGCGAACCTGCTCCACGCGCAGGGAGCGACGGTCCTCTTCGTCGCGGACTACGGGCAGGGCGGGCCGGCCGGCTATCCATCCGTGTCTGGAGCGGACATCGGGGCGCGCATCGACGCCATGGTTGCGCTTGGTGGTGACGGCACCTTCCTCTACGGCGCCAAGCTGGTCGCCGACCACGATGTGCCGTTGCTCGGCCTCAACCTGGGCAGCCTGGGATTCCTCACCCCCTACGCCGTGGGCGAGGCCAGCGCCGCTCTCGTCGAAGCCGCCCATGGCCGCCTGCCGGTCGAGGAGCGCATGCGGCTGCTCGTCACCTTGCACGCCAACGACAAACCCGCCGAGAGTCAGAGCGCGCTCAACGAAGCCGTCATCAACCAGCGCGAGGTCGCGCGCCTGATGGATCTTCTGGCCACCACCAACGGCGACACCATCACGACCTACAAGGCGGACGGGCTCATCCTTTGCACCCCGACCGGGTCGACCGCCTACAACCTGTCGGCGGGCGGCCCCATCTTGAGCCCCGATCTCGAAGCCATCATGCTCACGCCCATCTGTCCCCACACCTTGTCCAACCGGCCGCTGGTGGTACGCGCGGACATGGGCGTGACGGTGACCAATGTTTCGCGCTACCAGGGCGTGCTCACCGTCGACGGACACTGGAGCCGTGAGGTGATGCCCGGCGACGTGGTCGAGGTCCGCAAGATGGAGCGACGCCTGCGCGTGTTTCGCCCCGGCCATTCCTTCTTCAAGATTTTGCGCCAGAAGCTTTCGTGGGGAGAACGCAAGGCCTGACCCGTGCGCGCAACTTCGACCGCCCCCTTGCCGACAAAGACACCATGCTGACGCTGCTGCGGGTTTCCGGTTTCGCGCTCATCGACGAGGTCGAGCTGTCGCTCGGCCCCGGTCTGACCGTCATCACGGGCGAAACCGGCGCGGGCAAGAGCATCTTGGTCGAGGCCCTGGGGCTTCTGCGCGGTGGGCGGGCAAGGGCGGACCTGATTCGCACCGGCGCCGAGGAGGCGCGTGTCGAGGCAGTGTTCGACATGCCCACCGATTCGCAGATGGCGCGCGCCCTTGTCGACGACGGCCGCGACGTGGGGGACGGCCTGGTCGTCCGCCGCGCCATCGCGCGCACCGGACGGGGACGCATTCATCTTGGCGGGGGGCTTGGCACGGTGGCGGATCTCGCGGCCACGGTGGGCCGGCTGTGCGACATCACCTCGCAGCACGATCAACAGTTGCTCATGGATCCGGACAGCCAGCTCGCCATTCTCGATGCGTTCGCGGGCAACGCGACCACGCTGGCGGAGGCCAAGCAAGCCTTCGCGGCGCTGTCCGAGGCGCGCGCGGCGCTGGCGGCCTTCGACGCCGACGCGAAATCGCGTAGCGAGCGCGAGGACCTGCTGCGCTTCCAACTGGGCGAGCTGGCCGAGGCCGACCTCAAGGTAGGCGAAGACGAGGCCTTGCGCGCCGAGCGCGAGCGCTGCAAAGGCGCGGAGAGATTCCTCGCGGCGTGCACACGGGGCGAGGACGCGCTCTATTCGGGCGAGGACGCGGCGGCGGGTCGCATCGTCGCGGTGGCGCGCGAGATCGCCGCCTTGTCCGCGCTGGACCCGGCACTGGCCCCGGTGGTCGAGAATCTGCAGGCGGCGCAGGCCCAGGTCGAGGACGCGGCTTCGTCTCTGTCGCGCTACGCGGGCAAGCTTCGCTTCGAGCCTGAGCGTCTGGGCGAGATCGAGGAGAGGCTGTTTCTCATCGGACGCCTCGTGCGCAAGCATGGCGGCTCGATCGAGGCGGCCATCCAGCGCCGCGAGGACATGGCGCGCGAGCTGTCGGAGCTGGGCTCTTTCGAGGAGGGCCTCGCCGTCCGGCGCGCCGTGGTCGCCGAAGCCGAGAAGCGCATGGACGAGCTGGCCGGCCTGCTCGGTGAAAAGCGGCGCAAGGCCGCGCGGACCCTGGCCAAGCGAATCGACGAAACCCTGCGCGACCTGGGACTGTCCGGCGCGCGCGTCCCCATCGCGGTCGAGGATCGCGAGAGCATGGGCGGCAGTGGGCGCGACCGCGTGCGCTTTCTCTTCGCGCCCAATCCCGGCGAGGAACCGCGTCCGCTGGATCGCATCGCCTCGGGCGGCGAGCTATCGCGTGTGATGCTGGCCGTGACCCAGGCCCTGGCACGCGAGGGGCAGGCCACGACCTACGTCTTCGACGAGGTCGATGCCGGGGTCGGCGGCGCCACGGCCGAGGTCATCGGACGCAAGCTGCGCGCCATCGCCCAGCACAAACAAGTCCTGGTGGTCACCCACCTGCCCCAGATCGCGGCTCTGGCCGACCAGCACGTCAAGGTGACCAAGGAAGCGACCAAGACCCGGACCTCGGTGCGGGTCGCGCTGCTCTCGGAAAACGAGCGCAAAGACGAGATTGCGCGGATGCTCGGCGGAGCCACCGTGACCGCGCAAGCCGCAGCCCACGCCGAGGAGATGCTGCGGCGGTCGAAAGGGATGTGAAAGCAGAAGCCTTCGCCCGGACAAGCTCGAGGGTCTTTGTTTCGGGCCCACGGGCCAGCTCTTTCAAGGGGCCGCGTAGCGGCCCTATCGCCTCGCCCCGCGGGCACGCGGGGAGAGGCCGACGCGCGAAGCGCGGCCGGTGAGGGGTTCGGGCATGCGAGAGAGTGCGCTGGCCCCTTGCCCTAGCCCTCTCCCCGCTGCGCGGGGCTGCGCGGGGCGAGGGGATCGGAGCGCGCACGTGCGTAGCGACTTCTTGAATTCTCGGCATTTTCAACCCGTTCGGTGCCCACGGCCTTGACGGATCGATCACGTTGCGACCATATTTCTGGGTGCGTTGGGCCCTTCTCTGCGTCGGCGCTTCGTCGTTCGCGCTCGTAACGTCGACTCCCCACGCCGCCGACGATGCTCCCGTCGCGCCTGCCGCCACGCCCCAATACGAGACGGTGGTCGTCGCCACCACGCCCTTGCACGGCTCCTTGCTGTCGAGCGATCGGGTCGCTGCCGACGTCCAAGCGGCGACCGCCGAAACGATCGATGCGAATCGCGACCTCGACCTGGCCGAATTCATGAACCAGTCGCTGGCGAGCGTGACGATCAATCAAGTCCAAGAAAGCTCGCTCGCACCCGACCTGCAGTATCGAGGCTTCAGCGCCTCGCCCGTCTTGGGCGCATCGGAGGGGATGTCGGTGTTTTTGAACGGGGTTCGCCTCAACGAGCCGTTCGGCGACGTCGTGAACTGGGATCTCATTCCGCCCGGTGCTATTCGCTCGCTGAATTTGATGCCAGGGTCGAACCCGCTCTTCGGTCTCAACACCTTGGGCGGCGCCCTCTCGATGGAGACCAAGACCGGCTTCGACTCTCCCGGGGTCGAGGCCGTGCTGTCGGGCGGATCCTGGGGCCGTCGGGTCCTGTCCGTCGCGGCCGGCGGTCATGGCGAGCACTGGGGCACCTTCGGGGCCGGGCGCCTCTTCACAGAGGACGGCTGGCGGCAACACTCGTCCTCGCAGGCGCTGAACGGCTTTCTTTCCGCAGCCTACCAGAAGGGTGGCTCGACGCTCGACTTGTCGCTGGTCGGAGCCGGCACCGTGATGGACGGCCTCGGCCCCTCGCCGATTCAGCTTCTGGCGCAGGAGCGCAGCGCTGCCTTCACCTATCCGGACGAGACCCGCAATCGGATGTTGATGACGATCCTGCGCGGAGACCGACCGCTGTCGTCGACCGCCCACGTCTCGGCCACCGCCTACTACCGTGTCAGTCGCTCGCTGACCCGCAACGGCGATCAAGGCGCGTGGAATCCATGCACGACCGCCGGCCAGACCGGCTTCGTCTGCGCCGAGGGTGCGGCGGTCGTCCTCGATCCCTCCGGTTACCCCGTGCCATTCGACGCCGGCAATCCTTACGACGGGTCTGACCACACCACCTACACCCACCAGATCGGATTCGGCGGGAGCGCGCAGGGGAGCTTCGAGGCGAGGCTCGGCGGGCGCGAGAACCACCTGTTCGTCGGCGGGAGCGCCGACGCGGGGCTGATTCGTTTCAGCTCCCAGACACTCCTCGCTCGCGTGAACGACGCGCGCGAAGTGGTCGATACCGACTTCATCGATCCGACGTCCCCGGTCGCGGTAGACGGCACGGTGAAGAACCTGGGGATCCACGCAAGCGACACCTTCGCGCTCTTGCCGGCGCTGTTCCTGACGGTATCGGCGCGGTTCAATCGCGCCATGCTCTCGCTGCGCGATCGGCTGGGCGGCGCTCTGGGGGGCGACCACGCGTACAGTCGTCTCAACCCGGCCGCCGGTCTTTCCTACCAGCCGCGTCCCCAAATCGGCGTCTACGGCAGCTACAGCGAATCGGCGCGCTCGCCCACACCGATGGAGCTCACCTGTTCGAGCCCGACCGCTCCCTGCCGCCTGCCCGACGAATTCGTCGCCGATCCCCCGCTGGCGCAGGTGGTGGCGCGCACCCTCGAGGCAGGCGTGCGCGGACACCTCGACGGTGGGAGGCTCTTCGTCGACTACGCCGTTTCGGCGTTCCGCACTGCGAACAGCAACGACATCCTCTTCGTCAGCGCGGGCCCGCTCACCAGCGAGGGCTACTTCGCCAACGTCGGCGATACCCTCCGGCAAGGCGTGGAGGCGCGCCTGCACGGCAGCCTCCGCCTGGGCTCTCGCACCGGCCGCCTGGACTGGGCGGCGAGCTACACCTATCTCGATGCGACCTTCCGGACGCCGTTCATCGCGCCGAGCCCCAACCATCCCTTGGCCGTCGACGGGCAGATCGACGTCGCGGCTGGCGCGCGCCTGCCATCGACGCCGGCCCATGTCGGCAAGGCTTCGCTCGCCTGGATCTCACACTTCGGCCTGGCTTTGGGCGCCACGGTCCTCGGCAACAGCGGTCAGTACTATCGCGGCGACGAGGCGAATTTGTTGCCCCAGCTTCCGGGGTACCTGCTCGTCAACCTGCGCGCCGACTATGCCTTCACCCGCTGGACTTCCGCCTTCGTCCGCGTCGACAATGTTCTTGGCGCATCCTACGCGAGCTTCGGCGTCTTGGGCGATGCCACGCCGGTGTTCCCGACTTTCACCGATCCGCGATTTCAGAGCCCAGGGGCACCGCGCGCGGCCTGGGTCGGCGTCGACGTGCACGACTGACAGCGTGCTGCCGGCACCGTCGGTGGTCGGCGCGGCCGATTCATCCCGGCTGGCCGCGTCGCTCGTCGCTCACATGCCGCGCCCGTCTTGGTCTAAGTGCGGTAGAATGTAGGAATCCGAAAGCCAGTCGATAGCACCATGCCCACCAGGTCGGCCAGTCGCCAACGCTTCCACTATGTTCGGGAAGCAATGCCTCGGCGCTGTTGGGCTCTCTGGCTCCTGGTTGCAAGCGGATGTGGTATGCGAACTTCTCTCGACCAGCTCGCGGCCAACTCGTCGGTTGGCCAGGGTGGGACGGTGGGGTATGGCATGCCCTGCACGACCCGCCAGGACTGCCCGTCGGATGCGGTCTGTTGTGATGGTTCCGACGAGAGCTGCGATGGCACCAGGCTGCCTTCGGGAGATGGCGCCAATCCCGGAGAGCTCGTGGTCAGTGCAGACGGCGTGACCGTCACCGATACCATCACCGGCCTGGCTTGGCAACGAGATGGCTCTGGCACGCGAGCAGGGTGCAGTGGAACCTTCAACTACTGCACGATTGCCGAGGCACAAGCCTACTGCGCGTCGCTCACGTTGGGAGGCGTCTCCGACTGGCGATTGCCCACTGTGACGGAGCTGGGCACTATCGTAGACTTCACCAGGACGCACCCGTCCATCGACCAGACGGTGTTCCCGAGCACACCCTCGGGTTGGTTCTGGACCTCCTCGCGGTACCGTGGCATTTCCGGCGTCGACTTCTACATCAGTTTTGGCGACGGGATCCCAGGCTACTGTGGGGATTCCTATGGATCCGTTCGGTGCGTCCGCGGCTCGCGCTGCTATCCCCCATCCCGCTTCGTCGTGCTTGATGGTGGGCTCGTCCGTGACCTGCTCACGGAGCTCGTGTGGCAACAGCAGGCGAGCAGCACGCAGATGACTTGGGCGGACGCGCAGAGCTACTGTTCGTCCTTGGGCTCGGGCTTCCGCTTGCCCACGCTCGAGGAGTTAGGCTCCCTTGCAGACTTCACGGTGGCCTCGGGACCGACCATTGACAATCCATTCCCGAACACGGGAAAACAGGTCTATTGGACGTCCACGCTGTATCCCGCCCTCGCGGCTGACTCGTCCGCCATCGCGCGCTTCGCCGATTTGTCCGGCAGCTATGCGAATTCCTGCGAGCACAGCAGCGTGAACTATATAGCGGTGAGCTATCCCCTCAGGGTCCGTTGTGTCCGCTGAAGCGGGTCGGGATAAGGTCGGGATATGACCCACCTGCCGTGATGTCCTGGTCAGCTCTCAAGCAGACAGACTTTGACGAGGTGCCACAGTAAGAGCCCGTCGCCCCAGCTTCCACAGGTGTAGCTGACGATCGACGAGCATCCGGGCGCTACCGAGCTGGCGCACAGGAAGCAGCGTGTGTCGCCCTGGAACGCGTACCACTCGCTGTCCACGTTCGCCGGCCAAAGAGGAGGGCATCGGCCTGAGCGAGAGACGCGAACGCGTGCTAACACGTGTCCATGGTTCGAACCCGAGATGCACGCGAAGGAGATCTGGCGGCGGTTGGGCAACTACCATACGAACGGCACCAGCCGATAGCGAACCTTCACCAGGTAATCGTTGTAGCCGGGAAGGTTCGCCGACAGGAATCTCTCCTCGTCGAGAATCCGGGCGACCAAGACAAGCAGCACGCCTAAGGACATCGGCAGAGCCGCCCAGGATCCCAGGGCGGGCGGGGTCGCGAGAACCAAGAGACCGCCGCCTGCGTACATGGGGTGACGAACGAAGGCGTAGGGCCCATGTTGGGTCACCCTCTGCTCGGACACCACCTCGATGGTGCCGCTGGTAAACCGGTTTGCGCGGAAGACCCAAAAGACGATGACGAAACCAGTCGCCACGAGCAAGTCGCACAAGACCACAACCACGCTCGGGACATGCGTATACCCGAAGCGGAAGTCGAGGCCTGAAAACACGAACAGGCCGATGAAGAACATGCTAGCGAAGGATTGGATGACCTGCTGGCTTCGGCGAAGCTCCGCGACTGGCCCGGCTTTCACCCGGCGGGCCAGCAGCTCCCGGTCATTGCGGATGAGCCAGACCGTGATGACAGCCGTGCTCGAACCGAAGACGCCCATATATGCCCATGCCTGCCAGTACCCAAGCGACCCCGCCGAAGCGAACAGCCCGGCAGCAAGCACAAGCATGAGAAACGACAGCCCCGAGAACGCTTTTGTGATCAATCTACCCTGGGCCACGGCTTGTTAACCTCCAGTGCCGGCGATGCGCTGCCGTCAACCGGAAACTCGGCGCTGAATCCGGTCCCGTGGGATCACTCGGGGCCGCGGATCCTTCAGTTTCTTGAGTATCCAAGGTGGCCTCGCTTCCCGATTGTCTCACGAATGCCCGGCGCGGGCGAGGTGCTGCGCGGCTCAGGGAGCTCAAGTCGACATACTTCGATAGCTCCGCGAACAACGTCGGCCCGTGACGCGCTAGCCTGGGATGCACCACGAGCTCGTACTCATCGATCAATCCCAGCTCTGCGCAATGCCAGCTCCGCCAACGCCAGGGCGCCGTAGGACGACGTGCGTGGCCTTCTCCGATGCTACGAATTCGGCGCATTCGTATCCCAGAGCCCGCAAGTCAACCCCTTCGAACAGGCGTTCTCCTCCGCCGAGCAGGACGGGTGCGATAGCAATGTGCAGCTCATCAATGAGGCTCTCGCGAAGATACTGCTGGATGGTGTTCGGCCCACCGCCGATGCGCACGTCCATTCCGCCGGCCGCCTTGCGTGCCCTTTCAAGCGCGTCGCGAATGCCGCCCATGACGAAATGGAATGTCGTGCCGCCTTCCATCTCGATGGGTGGACGTGTGTGATGCGTCATAATGAAGACCGGAACGTGATACGGTGGATTGTCTCCCCACCAGCCTTTCCAGTTCATGTCCGACCAGGGCCCACGAAGGGGGCTGAACATGTTCCTCCCGAGAATCCAAGCCCCAACATTCTCGAAGCCACGAGCGGCGAAGTCATCGTCAACCCCGGTCGTGCCGCCGTCCTTCCCGAACAAGGTCCGCTGGAACGTGCGTGTTGGAAATAACCACTGGTGCAGATCCGTCCCGCCAACGCCGAGCGGATTGTTGATGTCTTGATTTGGGCCTGCTCCGTATCCGTCGAGCGAGATGGTGAAGCCCCCAACGCGAGCTCGTGTCATCTTATGCCTCCGTTTGGAGGCCTAACTCTGCATTGGGACCCAGCTTGGCGCAAGCAGGCCGGGAGAGCGCTTCCCAGTCAACCCAAGGGGTAACGATGGGAGTCTCGACGAAATCCAGCATCTCGCGCTGCCCCTCATGCGGTAGCGCCTTACCACCCTGCTGCTGGGTGCTCGGTTCTGGCGCAGCTATCGCGCCCTTCCCGGAGATGTTCGGAAGCTCGCGGATCGCTGCGAAGAAGGGATCTCACCTGCGTGGGGGCAACATCACCAGGAATCACCTCCACCTTCCCGGACCGCACCTCATCACGACGGCGAATTGCTTCCGCCGCCCAGGACGCGCGGACTGGCATGGACATGAAAGAACGATTCCGACAGAGCGCGCGTGATGGCAAGTTCCCGCCAGCCGGGAGATCATGAAGGTCGCGGGAACCGAGATCCGGCGGAATGGCTGCCGGCCGAACGCCCTTGGGAAACGCTTCCCGTCCCTCGACATCCAAGCCGGAGGTAAGAAAACCGAAGAACCGAAGGACATTGCGAAAGGATGCTTGTTATGGAGCTAAAAGAACGAGCCGAAGTCTTCATCAACGTACACAAGGGATTGCGCAGGGGCCTCGCCGGGCTCGCTCAGGGGCCGCAGCACTTCTTGAGCTTCTTGCCGCTGCCGCAGGGGCAGGGCTGGTTGCGGCCAACCGTGGGTTGGGCGCGGACGGGTTCGGCGGCCTTGCGCGGCTGTTCGCTGTGGTAGTGCCAGCGTCCCTGGTGGCGCAGGAACAGCGATCGCTCTTGCAGGACCGCCTCGCGTCCGTGGCTGCGATAGCGCGCGACGAATTCCACGAAGCCGCGCTCGTCGCCGGGCTGGCCTTCGTTGCTGGCCAGAACCACAAGGCCCAGCCAGGTGAGGGCGTGGCTGGATTGCTCCACCTGTTCGCGAGTCAAGCCGCCGCGAGTCTCCGGGTGGTGCGACGAGACCACGTAGTCGAAGCGCCGGGTGGCGTAGGCCGTGTACCGCGAGCGCATGAGCTTTTCGGCGGTGTCCGGGAAAGCGCGCCCGTCGACGAACGGACCGCAGCAGTCTTCCAGGGATGGTCCAAGTCCGCAGGGGCAAGTCATGCCGCCCCTCTATCACGGTACCGTGGGTGGCCGGCGCAGGTGGATAGGTGGCGAATCGGATCGCGACTGACCTGAAACACCTCGCCCCGCGTAGCGGGGAGAGGTCGCCGAGCGCAGCGAGGCGGGTGAGGGGCTGTCACGTTTCATGCCTGAAGGATCCGGGCCTTCGGCCCGGCGGCGCGACTGGGTGGCATCCTCGGCCAGGGCGCGCGCGGCCCGGACGATGTCGTGCCGGGGAGAAAGCTTGCAGCTTGGATCGGTCAACGTCATGTCGCCGGTCAGATGGTACGCCTGGCAGCGGCAACCGCCGAAGTCGACCGTGCGATGGTCGCAGGTGCGACAGGGCTTGGGCATCCATGCTTCGCCGCGAAAGCGCGTGAAGGCCGGCGACGTTCGCCAGATATCGGCGAGCGCGCGCGTCCTCACATTGTCGAAGGTAAGGCCGGGCAGGGTGTGCGCGGCATGGCAGGGCAACACCCGCCCATCCGGCGCCACGACCATGTAGCGGCGTCCCCACCCGTCCATGCAGGCGCGAGGCCGATCGGAGAAGTAGTCGGGCAACACGGCGGCGATCTCCATGCGGCCCTCGAGCCGCGCGCGCGACTCGGACACCGTGGCCCGAGCCTCGGCGATCATGGCCGCGGTCGGCAGCAGGTGCGGCCGGTTCACCAGGGCCCATCCGAGATACTGCACGTGGGCCAGCTCGAGACGATTGGCTCCCAGTTTTTCGGCCATCGCGATCATGTCCGGGAGGCGGGGCAGATTCGCCCGATGCAGGACGATGTTCACGGTGAGCGGCAGAGCCGAGCTCGCGGATGATGCCCGCCACCTCGTGCTTTCTGGCCAGCGCGTCCACGCCGGCGATGCGCGAGGCCGCGCCACCGTCCACGTCTTGAATGGAGAGCTGAACGCCTTCCAGTCCGGCGTCGCGCAGGCGGGCCAGGGCATCCCGGTCGGACGGGATGCCGCTGGTGATAAGCGTGGTGTAAAGGTCGCTGTCTCGGGCGGCCCGCACGATCGATTCCAGATCGGGACGCAAGAGCGGCTCGCCCCCGGTCAAGTTGACCTGCATGACACCGAGAGCCTCCGCCTCGCCGAACACCCGGCCCCAGGTGGCCGCGTCCAGCTCCGCATCCATGGCGTCCAGGTGAACGGGGTTGGAGCAATAGGCGCAGCGAAGCGGACAGCGGTAGGTCAGCTCGGCCACCAGCGTGTACGGGCGCGGGGCTTCGGCGGCCGTGGCCGCAGCCGCCGCAGGCTCGCCCGTCATGGCTCGTCCCCGACGACGATGAGCCCCCGGCGAGCCAAATTCGCCAGAAGCCGCGTCACATCCTCCGCGATCCGATCGCGGGCGACATCGCGGTAGCTCTCGGCCAGTTGGTCCACGATCTCGGCGACGGTGAGCTTCGCCGCGCACAACTTCACCACCTCGCTCGCCGAGCCTAGCAATTCGAAGCCCGTTTCCGGGCGCAGCAGGAAGAGCTTCCCGCTGATGCGATCCCGGCGCAGGCGCGCCCCGCGCGCCAGACGCGGTCTCGCTCCGACGTCGATCGCGGTCACGCTCAGGTCGCCTCCATGGCCGTCGCCCCACCGGGCGCCGCGCCCACGCAGTCGAGGAGGTGCCACAGGATCTCGGTCTTGCGAATCAGGGCCGCCACGCACGCCTCCTGCTCGGCGCGGGTTTGAGCGTGCGCGACCACGAACGCGATCGCCTCCTCGGAGTCGCGGCGCGCGCGCGGCACGCGACCGCGAAAGTAGGCCAGCCCGGCCGGCGTCGACGAAGGGATAGTGCTTCTCCCACGCGGCGATCCGCTTCGACATGAGATCCGGCGCGAAGAACTCCGTCAGCGACGAAGCCACGGCCACCACCAGGCTGCTCTCACGAACCAGCGACACGTATGCGTCGCAGGCGAAACGCACGCCCGGCAAGACCTGGCGGCAACTCGCGACCGTGTCGGCGTCCAGTCCCACGGCCACGGCCAGCCTGAGCCACTCGGCCAGCCCGCCCTCGCCGGCAGCGTTTCCGTCGTGATCGTGAATCCGGCGCACCCACGCCCTCCGAAACGCGGGATCCTCGCTCTTGGAGACGATCAGGGCGTCCTTGATCGGGATGCGCGTCTGGTAGTAGTAGCGGTTCAGAATCCAGCGGGCGAGATCGTCGCGCGTGAGGCGCCCTTCGTGCATCGCCAGGTTGAAGGGGTGATGGTCGTGGTAGCGGGCTGAGCCCTCGGAGCGCAGGTGCTCGACGAACGCGTCGGCATCGAGCGGCGGACCCAATTCGCCGTCCGCGGCGATCCCGCCGGATGCGGCGCTCACAGCGCGATCTCCATGCCGTCGAAAGCGACTTCGATCCCTGCCGCCGCGGCTTCGGCGCGCTCGGGCGAGTCATCTCGCAGCAGCGGGTTGGTGTTGTTGATGTGAATCAGGACTCGTCGCGCGGCCGCCAGTCGGCCGAGATGGGAGAGGGTGCCCGCCTGCCCACCCACCGGCAGATGGGCCATGTCCTCGGCGCGCTTGGTGCCGACTCCGGTGGTCAGCAGCTCGGTGCTGGACCAGAAGGTGCCATCGAAGAACACGACATCGACGCCAGAAAGCATCCGATCCAGCGTGGTGGTCCAGGTGGCCGCCGCGGGCACGTACGCGACAGTGCGGTTGGCCGTGCGATCCCGGATCAGAAGCCCCACATTGTCTTCTTCGCTGGCGGGCCCGCGACCTTCGAGATGAATCGGTCGCTTGCCGGGGACCGGAAAAGCCGTGATCGACAGCGGGCTGTCATCGCTTCCCAACCCGCGCGAGACGCCGAGCGACAAGGTCCGCCAGGTGGCCTGCCCATCGAACCGTTCGAGGGTCCGGTAGAGCACATTGCCGTCCGTGAATCCGGCCCGCACCGAGCCCGTCGCGTAGAGGGTGATGGGCTGCGACTCGCGCAGCGACAAGAGGCCCAGACAATGGTCCAGATCGCCGTTGGTGAGCACGATACCGGCAATCGGCGAATGGCGGAGCTGCCGCGGCCACAGAGGGGGAAAGCTCTCGATCTGCTCGCGAATCTCCGGCGACGCGTTGAGTAGAAACCAGTCAGACCCGTCGGCGCTGATGGCGACGGATTCCTGCCGACGCGACACACCTTGCAGCCTCCCGGAACGCGCATCCCGACAGTTGGGGCAGCCGCAGTTCCACTGCGGGAAACCGCCTCCGGCAGCGGAGCCGAGAACTCGTACGCGCAACGGCTGATCGCCCGGGGTCAGGAAACTGCCGCGGCGGAGTCCTTGCCCTCGTTGGGCTCGGCATCGAGCACGGGAACCCGCGGGCCCAGCGGTGGCTCGTCGCCGAAATCCGACTGGTACCCGCCGATCTCGGCGTTCATTGCGATCTCCACGAAATCTGGCCGTTCCCATTTCATGTTCGCCATCTCCCTGCTGTCGATCAAAACTCCGGAGCCGATACCGGTCACAGCTCGAAAGCTACCATCCACTAGCCGTGACGCACGGAAATTCATTTTGCTCGCGGTGGCCAAGGCCATGATGCCGCGACGTCCAAAGGTTCGTGAAAAGGCGCACGAACCGCCTGCTTGATCGTGCCGAGGGGTTTTCGGGTATAGTGCCCAGCACTGCGTGCGCCCGAGACCATCCGTCCAACATCGAGGCGGCGCTCGACATAGATGATCAACTTCACAACCATCTTCCCGCGAGGCGACCTCCTCGTTCTTGATGCGTACCCTGCCCATCGGGCGGGGTACCTGTTCCATGGGTTGGCTGACCATCTTGGGGCAAGAACGAAACGTCGGTGCCGATGCATCAAGCCGAGCTATCGCTAAGGGAGGAAAAGCGCGCGCTACGTCGCGCCATGGCGGAGCAACGGGATGTGCTGGCGCAGGCAGAGCGGGAGGCCATGACCGAGCGCGCCGTAGAAAGATTTCTCGACCTGCCTGAAATTCGCACGGCGCGAAGCGTTGCGGGATTCGTTTCCACCCGTTCGGAGATCGATACCGAGCCACTTCTCACCGAGCTTCGGCGCAGAGGGGTCGACGTGGTGTTGCCACGGGTCAGCACCGGACTCATCCCGCCACGTCTGCGCTTCCACCGGGCGAAGACGCGGTCCGACCTCGTGTTCGGTATCTTCGGTTTGCTGGAACCCGGACTTGACTGCCCCGAGTTGGCCGCGCAGGACATCGACGTCTTCATGGTGCCGGGGTTGGTGTTCGACAAGCGCGGCTCCCGCATCGGCTACGGCGGCGGCTACTACGACGAGCTGGCCGCCTATGTTCGGGCCCATCCCGATGCCACCAATGCCCGCTTCGTCGGCTACGCATTCGACTTTCAATTGGTAGAGACCTGTCCCGCGGGCGAGTGGGACGTGCCCCTCGACACCATCGTGACGGACGAGCGTGTCGTCCGCTGCCAAGAATCGAACGACTGAGGTGGGAACATGACCGCTGGAGCAATCATCGGCGCGATCCTGGCTGCTGCGGTAGCCGGGGTGGTCGCGTTCCTGCTGGGACGTCTGTCCAAGCCGGACGCGGTGCCCGAAAGCGAAGAGGAACGCAAGCGGGCGCTGGCGGCCGCGACCAGCGAAGCGGACGCCATCAAACGCCAGGCCCTGGTCGAGGCCAAGGAGGGCGCGCAGAAGATCCGTAGCGAGGTGGAAAGCGAGTTGCGCACCCGACGCCAGGAACTGGACCGGGGTGCAGCGGAGCTCCGCGCGCGGGTCGAAGCCGCCGACCGGCGCGATCGTGAGATGAAGACCGAACGCGAGAATATCGCGCGCAAGGACAAGCAGCTCCTGGCGCGCGAGCAGGCCGCCGAGACCGTGGCCAGGACCGCGGCCTCCGCCGCCGCGGAGGCGCGGGCGCGGCTCGAAAAGATCGCGGGCATGGGTGAAGCCGAGGCGCGCAAGCTGCTGGCCGCCGAGGTCCAGACCGAGGCGCGCGCGGCGGCAGCCGGCGAGGTCAAGCGCATCGAGGAAGAGGCCCAGGCACAGGCCAAGCAGAAGGCGCAGCTTATCCTTGGCGCCGCGGTCCAACGCTACGCCAGCGAATACGTGGCCGAGCGCACGGTGGCCGTGGTGCCCCTACCGTCGGACGACATGAAGGGCCGCATCATCGGCCGCGAAGGTCGCAACATTCGCGCCCTCGAATCGGCCACCGGGATCGATTTGATCATCGACGATACCCCCGAGGCGGTGGTCATCTCGTGCTTCAATCCCGTGCGGCGCGAGATTGCCCGGCTGGCGCTCACCCGTCTCATCGCCGATGGCCGCATCCATCCGACCCGTATCGAGGAAATGGTCCGCAAGGCCACCGACGAGGTGGAGCAGCAGTGCAAGGAGGCCGGCGATCAGGCCGCCTTCGACCTCGGCATCGGCCGCCTGCACCCGGATCTTGGCCGGTTGCTCGGCAAGTTGCGCTTCCGCTCGGGAACCGCGCAGAACCTGCTTCAGCATTCCATCGAGGTCGGCTTCCTGGCCGGCACCATCGCGGGCGAGCTCGGCTATCCGGTCAAGATGGCCCGCCGCGCGGGGCTCTTGCACGACATCGGTTGCGGCGTCGATCAAGAGGTCGACGGCTCGCATGCCGTGGCGGGCGCGGTCATGGCGCGCAAGTTCGGCGAGGCGGCCAAGATCTGCCACGCCATCGAAGCCCACCACGGCGAGGTGCCGGCCGAAGACGTGCTCGACCACATCGTGGACGCCGCCAATGTTCTGGCCAACCAGCGGCCCGGGGCTCGACGCGAGTCGCTGGAATCCTACGTGCAGCGACTGGATGATTTGGAGAAGATCGCGTCCGGCTTCGAGGGGGTGGAACGCGCCTTCGCCATCCAGGCCGGGCGCGAGGTGCGGGTCTTGGTGGAGAATACCAAGGTCAGCGATGAACAGGCGCGTGTGCTGTCCAAGGAAATCGCGCGCAAGGTCGAGGCGCAGCTCGCGTACCCTGGGCAGATCCGCGTGTCGGTGGTGCGTGAAACGCGTGCCGTTGATTTCGCCAAGTAACGCTTTTTTGACGTGCGGCCCGTCCGGGCCAAGATATCCGGCCATGAACCACCGTTTCGTCCTTCTCTGCGCGATCGCTCTGGCCGGTTGCAGCAGCCAGCCCGCCCCCCTGACCCAAACCGAGTACTGCAACCAGTACGCGCAGGACGTGTGCGATGGGGTTTCGCCGGCCTGTTTGATGACACCGGCGACCTGCATGGCAGGTCGTCTTGCACAATGCACGGGGGATGCGCAGACGGCTGCAAACAATCATTGGGATTTCATCCCTCCAAACGCCGAGGCCTGTCTGAACAAGGTGAACGCCACCTACGGCAAGCTGAATGGGGGTGCAGTCTCTTTGAGTCCTGCTGACCTCATGAGCGTGGATCTTGCCTGCGGCAATGTCTATCGGGGGACGGAGCTGCCCAACGGACCGTGTGTCGTCGACGCCGATTGCCTGGATGGACTGATCTGCGACAAGGGCTACTGCGGAACCGCCAAGTTGGTCGCGCAAGGAGCTGGGTGCGCCAACATCGGCGAATACTGCCCGTATGGATCCTATTGCAGCGCCGCGAGCGGCGTTTGGATGTGTGCGAGCAAGTTGGGGCTCGGCGGTGCATGCAACGCCGCGAACCCTTGCCTGGAGAACCTGCGCTGCGCGGCAGGCGTCTGCTCCGTTCAATTGGACATCGGCGAGGACTGCTCCGTCGACCAGGACTGCAGCAGCGGCTTCTGCGAACCCTACGCGTTCAAGTGCGCGCAGGACGTGCGCTTCGCCAACGGCAACCTCGATTGCCAGGCCATGGGCGGCTAACTGCCGTCATTTCCCGCACTCGCAGTCGCTGACCAGCAGGATCTCGGCGCGCAGGGTGGCGGGCGACAGGCGCGTGGTGGTGCAGATGCAGCGCTCGGCCTCGCGCTCGACCGCGTCGGCGAAGTCCGCCAGGTTGTATTTCAAGGGAACTGGGTCCTTCGGGGTCTGTTGCAGGACCTGCGGCACGGTCAATCGGAACATCTCCGCGAGGACCAAGGTCGTAAGCATCATGGTCGTCTCTCCACGGCTAGTCGCCGAAGCAGGTGCCCACGGCGCGGGCGGTGCGCACCAAGGGGTCGTCGGGCGCGACCTTGCGCTGCTTGCCGGCCACGCTCTGAATGGGAACTTCGCCCAGGTGGCCGTTCTGTTGCACCACGAGTTGACCCTGCGCGCCGGCCATCAAGATCTCCAGCGCGTGATGGCCGAATTGCGTGGCCAGCACGCGATCGGCCGGGGTTGGCGAGCCGCCGCGCTGAATGTGCCCGAGCACGGTGGCGCGCGCGTCCAGCTTGGTACGCTCTTCGATGTCGGCCACCAGCTTGTTGGCGATACCACCCAGGCGAATGGGATCCGGGCTGGTTTCCACGCGGCGCTGGATCACGACGTCACCGCCCTTGGGTTTCGCGCCCTCGGACACGCAAATGATGGAGAAGCGCTTGCCGCTCTTGCTGCGGCGTCGGAGCACCTCGGCGATGACGTCGAGGTCGTAGGGGATCTCGGGGATCAGGATCACGTCGGCACCCGAAGCCACACCCGTGTGCAAGGCTAGCCAGCCTGCGTTGCGACCCATGACCTCTACGACCATTACGCGGTGGTGGCTCATGGCCGTGGTGTGGATCTTGTCGAAGCACTCGACGGCGGTGTGCACGGCGGTGTCGAAGCCGAAGGTGCGTTCGCAGCCCTCCAGGTCGTTGTCGATGGTCTTGGGCACGCCGATGCAGTTGATGCCACTTTCGACCAGGTTCGCGGCGCCGGTCATGGTGCCGTCGCCACCGATGCAGACCAGGGCGTCCAGCTCGTTGGCCCGTACGTGGTCGATTACGCGGTCGGTGACGTCGACCCACTCGGTCTTGCCATTGCGTTCGATTGCGAAGCGCTGGGGATTGGCCTGGTTGCTGGTGCCCAGGATGGTGCCGCCCTGGGTAAGAATGTTCGAGACGTCGTTCCAGCCCAGCACGCGCATGCGGTTCTGGATGAGACCGAGGAAGCCGTCTTCCACGCCTACAACCTCGAGCTTGTACTGGTGCATTGCGGTCTTGGTCACGGCTCGAATCACCGCGTTCAGACCCGGACAGTCGCCGCCGCCGGTGAGCACTCCGATGCGCTTGATGGCCGCCATGATGATGGGATGCTAGCCCCAATCCTCGCCCTCCGTCTAGCAATCGACCTGGATCGGTTGGTGTCACATACAATCATCCATGGTTTTCACGATCTCGGCCTCGAAGCCAGCGCGGATCTCGATGAGGGATCGATGCTGTGCCCGTGGCACGCTGACGATTTCCTCACCGCCCGGTCCCAGGCGCCCGCCCTCCACGTCCTCGGGCTTGAATTCCAGGTGTTTGACGGGAACCCAGCCGTCATCTTCCGAGCTTTCCGAGCCTTGCGAGCCCGACGTGGCCCCGGTCTGGGCGACGGCCGAGCCTGTCGGCAGCATGGCGGCGGAAAGGGCTAGGATGCGCAGCAGGCAATGGGCGGATGTGATCTTCATGGCGTCCCTCCTGCCTGGATCAACGCCATCGCAGCGTCTTCGTTCCCGTTTCTTCGCCCGTCCCAACGCGAGCCAGGATCGCCGTCATTTCACGGATATAGGAGTGGAGCATACCTATTTTCACCAAGGCCCGCTGGCGATGGCGCGCGCCTTTTTGCTTCGCAGAGCCCACCGCGCAGTGTTTCCTGCTTGGCAAGCGGCCATAATCTTACTAAGTTCAGTCACCAATAGATTTGCGCGCAGGTCCGCGCTCGTACTCCAGGTATTCATGCGTCCTGCGCCTAGGTGCCTCTCTCTTCAGATCGAGGGAGATTCCTCTTGATGCGACACTTGGTTCGGCACTTGTGCGAGACCGGAGCCATCGCCATTGTGCTGCTTGCGGCCAGCGCCACTGCCGGCTCCCTCTTGCCAGCAATAGACCTTTCGTCCTGACACTAACAAACCGTACGACAACAGACCCGACGAGGAGGCCCTCCAGATGTTGCGTGTTTCTACAGCGTTTGTCCTTTCCGGCTGTCTATGCCTGAGCGGTCTTGCTTGCCAACCGGCTCCAAGCGGTTCGTCAGGAAATGGCGGGGCTTCCGGCAGCGGCGGCTCGTCCAATCACGGCGGGTCGTCGGGCAACGGCGGCTCTTCCGCAAGTGGCGGGGCGTCGGGCAAGGGCGGCTCTTCCGCAAACGGTGGGGCGTCGGGCAACGGCGGCTCTTCCGCAAGCGGCGGGTCGTCGAGCAGCGGCGGAAAAGGCGGCAGCGGTGGGGCTTCCGGCAGCGGCGGTTCTTCAAGCGGCGGATCGGGTGGCGGGAAAGGCGGCAGTGGTGGGGCGGCAGGCAGCGGCGGTTCGTCGGCCAAGGGCGGCAGCGGCGGATCGTCCATGAACGGCGGCTCGTCGGGCAGCGGCGGCGTCTCCGGCGGTGGCGGATCGGCCGGCGGAGCGTCCGGATCCGGCAGCTCAGGTGGTGGCGGCGGCTCGGGAACATCCGTCTCCTGCACGTTCACGCAATCGTCGTCGACGAGCGCGAAGATCGCGACCGTCGGCATCGTCAAATGGTCCACGACCCTGTCGAATCTGACCTCGGCGTACATCGATTTCGGGCTCGACACGAGCTACGGAATGACTGCGCCGATCGACAATCCCGGAACAGATACCGTGACGACGCTGCTGCTCGGGATGAAGCAGTCGAAGACGTACCATTATCGCATCACGGCGACGAACAGCAGCGGCAACTGCGCGAGTAGCGACTACACGATCGCCACCGGCACGCTGGCAAGTGGTCTGCCGAAGATCTCGGTCACCACCAAGAACAAGTCGGCGCTCTACGGTGGCTTCTTGATCACCGGCCAGTACCTGCAAAGCGGCGGCGCATCGCCGTCCTATATTCTCGACGCCGACGGCGACATGGTCTGGGCGTATGGCGTCAGCAAGGATGTGACCGGGGCCGTGATGGACTACGCCGGGACGCACATGTGGATCAACGGCGCCAACGTGCCGTGTGGCACCACCAGCGTCCACCGCGTGGCGATGGACGGCTCGACGGACGAGGATCTATCGTCCCACTTCACCGGTCTCAACCACCAGCTCACGGTCTTGCCCGATGAGACCGTGGCCTTCTACGCCTACCCGATGTCGGGGACGCAGTGTCCGGGCATGACCAGTGGTTGCGACGACATCAAGGAATATTCGCCCAGCGGAACGGTCAAGACGATTGTGAACTCGGGGACCGCGGAGGGGAGCAACCCCACGGCGTGCCACTGCAACAACGTCCAGTACTCCAAGTCGGACGACACGTTGGTCTTCTCCGATCTCGACAACCAGGTCGTGGTGAAGGTCAAGCGCAGCGACGGTTCGACCGTGTGGAGGCTCAACGGGACCAAATCCACCTTCACCGGCAGCACGTCGCCGATCTGGAAGGGCGGCGAGCACGGGCTTCACGTCCTGGGGCTCGACGACCTCATCGTCTTCAACAACAACAGTAGGAACGTCGCCGGGAGCTTCGCCTCGGCCGGTGGTGACGGGAGCGGTTCAATCGCATCGGAGTTCAAGCTCGATCTGACCGCGAACAAGGTCACCCAGATTTGGTCGTACAAATCGTCCGATGGTATCCAGAACGACGTCATGGGCGACGTGCAACGGCTTCCCAACGGCAACACCATCGTTGCGTACTCGACCCAGGGCGTGCTCCACGAGGTCGACGCCAGCGGAACACTCCTGCAAGAACTGGATTGGCCCCTTGGGGCATCCTTTGGTTATGTCCAAAAGCGTCCCACACTGTACGGTCCGCCACCCAGGTAAGCCGGGTGCCAGTAACCACATTCCATTCCGGAGGCTCTTTCCCATGAAGAATCGATCCATCCTTCTCCTTGTCCCGCTCCTTGCTCTCGCGGCGCCGGCTTGCAGCGGCGGAGGCGGCGGGACTGGCGGGAACGGAGGTGGTGGTGGCGCTGGCGGCAGCGGAGTTTGTAGCGGGACCACGCTCATGGCAAGCGCCGCCCACGACTACGCGTTCGCGAGCACGCTGACGTTTCCTCCGGTGAAGGTCAAGCCCATGACCGATCTGACGTTCGATTGGGGTGGCGTGACCACGGATTTTCTTGGCCATGACCTCGATCCCAAGAAGGATCTCAACACCATCTTGGTTCTCATGTGGAAGCTCACGCTTTCCGACCTCCAGACCAAGCTGAACGCCGACTCCCTTCAGCAACGCGATCTCGTCACCCTGCCCCTGCAGTACACCACCGACGGCAACGCCACATCGGCGAACCTTCTGGCATTCACGAACAGCGGCAACCCCGACGCCACCACCATCCTCTCGTTCCTGGACGCGACCCAGTACCCGCCGGCGAGCTACACCTACACCCTCATGGCGGCCACGGGCTCGACGCTCGGCGAGGGGACCAAGATGATCCAGTCCTTCCAGGTCGACCCCAATTCCACGAATACCAGCGTCACGATGACGACGGATTCCACCCAGCTCACCTACACCGCCGATCTGCACAGCCTGACCCCGACCGAGATCCCCGCGGGACAAGCAGGGATCACGCTCGATTGGAGCCAGATGACCAAGAACGCGCTCGGCAACGACTTCGTCCTGTCCAACATCACGAGGGCGCTTGTTGGCCAATACACGCAGACTCCAACCGAGCTCGAGACCCAGTTCCTCGATCTCGAATTGATTCCCACCAAGCTCTATGAGGGTGACATCGTCACGGGAACCACCGTCAACTTCTCGTCGTTGAAGACGGACAACAGCGAACCTTTCCAGGGAATCGACGACACTGGCACCTGGCTGGTGGCGCTTCAGTGCGGCGGCTGCCGCAATCCCGCGCCCTGGTACCTGACCATCCTCAAGCCTTGCCAGTAGGTTTGGGGCTAGCGGCGCTTGAGGAATCGCGGGGTCAGGCGTAGGAGCACGGAGGGAAGGAAGGCCACCGTCGCGGCGCTGCTGGTGACCATGGTCAGGGCCACCAGCACGCCTAGCAGAACGTGGACCTTGAATCCCGAGAAGGTCAAGCACAGGTAGCCACCCGCGACGGCGCTCGCCACGTAGGCAATGGCCTTGCCCGACGTGGTCAGGGCAATCGCCGTGGCCTCGCGCAGATCGCCGCTGCGCTGGAATTCCTCGCGCACGCGGAAGATGAAGTAGACGGCGTAGTCCGCGCCGATACCCACCGCCATGGCGGAAATCGCGGCCGTTCCCATGGACAGCGGAATTCCAGTCCAGCCCATCAGTCCCAGGTTGATGAGCGCCGAGGTGGCCAGCGGCAAGAGCACGAGCAGTCCACCGGCGAGCGAGCGCAGCAGGACCGAGGTGATGACGACGACCAGGATCGAGATCTGAATGAGGTTGATGGTCTTGCCATGCACCATGGTTTCGTTGAGTGCGATGGCGTTGGTCACGCCGCCGCCGACGCGCGCCTGGACCGGCATCCCGGCGAACAGCCGCTCGGCCTCTGCACTGGCCGCCACGACCAGGGCTTTCATGGATCGGTAGTCGTCCGTGCGCAGGTAGATGGTGATCACGGCGTTGCGAAAGTCGTGGTCCACGAGACGGCTCAAATCCTTGTCGTCCCCGCCCATGGAGTAGAGCAACAGATACTGGGCTACGCCTTGGACTGTGTCCGGGAGATTGCCCGGCCCGCCGTTGTCCATGACCCGGCTCATTTGTTTGAACAGGTCGACGATGGACACGACCTTGCCGATGGGCAGGGGCTGTTTGGCGATGAAGGTTCCGAGCTGGTCAATGCGCCGCAGGACCTCGGGATTCTTGATGGTGTCGGGGGCGTTGCCTTCGATCAGGACTTGGATGACGCGCGTGCCTGCCAAGTGCGAGTCGGCCATGCGGAAACCGTGGATGGGGGCGTTGCTTTCGAAGAACTGGGCCCCGAGGCTGTTGTTGGTATCGAGGCGCCGGACACCCACCAAGGCAAGGACGATGAGACAGATGGACACCCAGAAGATGGGACGCTCTCGGCCGTTGCGGATGATGCTCGCGAGCTTCTCCAAGATCGGGTCGAAGTACTCCTGGCGTTTCTCGCGCTCAGTTTGCTTGGGCGAGGGCGGTGAAAGAAGGACTCGGATGGCCGGGATGAAGGTCATCTCGACGGTGAGCGCCGCCAGGATGCCGAAGGCCGTGCACAGACCGAAGTTCTTGATCGATGGCAGGCCGAAGGCCGCCAGGGAGCCGAAGCTGAGCGACGCGATGGTGCCCGCCGCGAGCATGACCACGCCGACCTTGGTGGTGGCTTCGATGACGGCGAGTCGGTTGTGCTCGACCGCCGACAGCTCGGGCCGGGCCGCTTTCACGCGGCTGTACTCCTCGTAATAGCGCTTGAGAATCTGCACCGAATGACCGGCACCGATCGCCAGCAGCAGGATCGGGGTCATGATGTTCCACGGATCCATGGGCGCCCCGATGAGTCCCATCAGGCCTAGTGCCCAAATCACGCCCATGATGGCCGTGACCAAGGGAACGATCATGCCCTGCAGGGTGCGAAACGCGCGGTAGTGGAGATACCCGATCATGCCCAGCGCGAGGAGGAAGAGCGCGGCCACGCGACGTGTGTAGACGAGCAACCAGTAGAGGATGGTGACGGCGCCGGCGGGAAGGATTTCGAGCCCGGGCTCGCGTTCGGGGCCGACGATGCTCTCGATCCGGCCGTAGAGGTGCTTGGCGCCGCCGGCCTTCTCGAAGTCATCGAAATCAACCAGGACCGAGGTAGCCCGACCGTCGTCGCTGACCAGGAGGCTGGTGATGAAGGCGTTGGCCTTCACGCGTTCGCGAAAAACGGCCATCTCCGCATCGGTCTCGGGAACCTTGGCCGCGAGTGGCGTGATTTCCAGTGCATCCTCGGTGCTGTGCACGTCCTTCACCCGAGGCGACATCAGGGAGAGCACGCTGCCCTCCTTGACGCCCGGCAGGCGTGCAAGCGCCTCGGTCACGCGTTTCACCTTGGCCAGAATCTTCGGCGTGTAGATGGTTCCGCTCGAGGGATAGAAACCCACGACGGTCATGTACTTGCCACCGAACAACTTCTCGACTCGCTTTCCAACAACCACCAGCGGATGACCGGGTGGAATCTGCGAATCGATGTCCAGCATCAGCCGCAATCGGGTGATGAAGAAGCCGAGCGTCAGGGTGACGGCCATGACGGCCGCAATCACCGTCTTTGGACGGCTCACGAGGGAAGTCACATATCGGCGCAGCATGACGGGTTCATGCAAATTCGCATGGACCTTGGCCGCGCAGCAAGGGCAATTCAGGTGGATTTCTGTGCTATTCGGTGCTGTGCTCGACGACGAGCAGGTTCTGCGGCTATCGCGGGATTAGGGTTATAGTCGACGGGTGTACACGCTGCAGGTTTGGAAGGAGCTTTTTCGCCATCCTCGCCTGGATGATTCCATCGCGGGGATTGCTCCCATTCTCGAGGCGGAGCTCGGGGTGGGCGGCGTGGTCGTGCGACAGCTCGATTCTGAAGGCGCGCACATGGACCACCACGGCCAAGAGCCAAGCGGGAACCTGGCGCGCTTTTCCGCCGACCCAAAACAAGTGCAGGCCGGAGCAGGTGGACGAGCTTCTGGCTTGGTACGGTTCGAAGGAGATCGTTCGCGGCCTGCCGCGTAGCCACGGGCTTCTGCGTGCCATGGTGGGCGGCGCGCTCAAGGCGGACGTCATGGCCGGTCCGCTCGTCGGGGAGAGCGAGGAGTCGCCGCTGGCAGTGCTGCTCTTGCTCGGTCCCGAGGGATCGATGAGCCGCCGCCACGAGTCCGAAATGGCGCGCCTCCTCGAGCCCTTCGAGGCCGCGCTGGCTTCCAGCCGTCGGATTCAGGAGCTTGGACGCATGCGCGAGACGTTCGAGGCGGACAACCGGGCGCTCTTGGCCAAGCTCGACCGCCAGGACATCATGGGCACCATCGTGGGGGCCGACGCCGGTTTCCGCGAGGTCATGAGCCGGGTGGAGCAAGTGGCAGGCACGGACGCGCCCGTGCTGCTTCTCGGTGAGACGGGCACGGGCAAGGAGGTCGTGGCGCGCGCGATTCACGCCCGCTCCCGGCGCAACCGCGGGCCCATGCTGCGGGTGAATTGCGGCGCGATTCCGCCCGGGCTGGTTGATTCCGAGCTCTTCGGCCACGAGCGGGGAAGCTTCACCGGTGCCCTCGCCGCCCGGGCGGGGTGGTTCGAGCGCGCCGACGGCGGCACGCTCTTTCTCGACGAGATCGGCGAGTTGCCGCTGGCGGCCCAGGTGCGCCTTCTGCGCGTGCTCCAGGATGGAACGCTCGAGCGGGTCGGCGGACAGCATCCCATCAAGGTCAGCGTGCGCATGGTCGCGGCCACCCATCGCTTCTTGGACGAGATGGTGACGGCCCGCACCTTCCGCGAGGATCTCTGGTATCGCATCAGCGTGTTCCCCATTCGACTGCCACCCCTGCGCGAGCGCCTGCGCGACATCCCCGCGCTGGCCGCGCACTTCGCCTGGCACGCGGGCACGCGCATCGGCGGGCAGCCCCTGACCCCGACGCCCGAGGATTTGGGGCTGCTGTCGAGCTACGATTGGCCCGGCAACATTCGCGAGCTTGCATCCGTCATCGAACGCGCCACCATCCTCGGCAACGGCCGCCATCTCGACGTTCGCAACGCGCTCGGCTCGCTCAAGCTCCATCGCGGGACCTCGACCTCCGCCAGTCGCTCCACCGAGTTCCCGAGCCTCGAAACCGTGGTGCAGGGACACATCGAGGCCGCCCTTCGTCGCACCTCCGGGCGCATCGAAGGAAAGGGTGGCGCCGCCGCCCTCCTCGGCGTGAACCCGCACACCCTGCGCGCTCGCATGCGCAAGCTCGGTCTCGAGTGGAGCAAGTTCAGGAACTGAGACTGCTGGCGGCGAATCATGAAGGCCAGGTGAAGCTCTCGCGGCTGGGCCGAAAAGGCACACTCTGCCGTGAAGCTTTTTCCCGGCGAAAGCGTGCGCCGCGCGCTTGCTGGCCGCACCCGCGGCCGATGGCGTCCAAAGGGTTGGCACGGGGTTTGCGACACACTGCGGATGATGCGTCTCGAATCCGCCTTCGCGTTGCTCTTGCTGGTGGGCTGCGATCAGGGCCCGCCGCCATTCGAGGAGCTGCCGCTGCGGGATGCACTGCACGCCGATCCCGACATCGTGGCGTCGTTGCCGGACACCGCGCGCGTGCAACTGGCCGCGCGCTTCGAAACCGCGCGAGCGAAGGACGACCGCACCGACGAGGTTGCGACCGGCGAAGCGATCTCGCCCGCCGCCATGGTGGCGGCGCTCGATGGCGTGCGCGTGCGCCGCAAGGGCGAGCCTCTGGTGGTAGGGATCGTGAGCAACGGAGCGGCGTGGCCCGTCAGGGAGCACGCGTATCCTCCCCGCGCACCGGTGCTGCCGCCCATCGAGGGCAGGCTCGCGGCGGCGACGGCTACCCTGGAAAACTGGGCTCTTCAAGGCGAGGGTGGCGCAGCCGTGCGAGCCCTTTTCGCCGCGTCCGGAGCCCATCACTTGCATCGCGTGGTCGGTTGGCCGGTGGGCGCGGTGGCCATCGAGGATACGGTCTATGTGAATGGGTCCTGGCTGGTCAGCCTGGCGCCCGCCGGTGCGGACGGCGGAGTCGCCGACGGGGCGGCCGAGCCCGGCGCCACGGCAGCTTCCAACAATGCGACCGGCGCGACATCGTGGGATGGAATTGCGCCGGTCCCTGCCAACGCCGCGCCTGCCGAGATCCTTCGTGGTGCGCTGCCCTCGGCGAATCGCGGCGACGCCGGTGTCGTGCAGCAACCCTCGGGCACCGATCCTCAACCGCCGGCGGCCGGTGACGTTGCCGACTCATGCGCCACGTGCGCCGCCGGTTGCGACACCGGGGACGGCGATTCTTGCGACAGCGGAGACGACTCTTGCGCCAGTGCCAGCGATGACGGAAGCGATGGCGGCGGCGATCCCTGCGCCAGCACCGGCGACGATGGCGGCGATGCCTGTGCTGGAGCTGGCGACGGTGCGGATGCGGCCAGTTGTCAGGTCTCCCATGGCAGCAGGCACAGAAATTCCGAGACCCGGATCTGGCTGCTTGCGCCCTTGGCCTTCCTGCTGTTGCGGAGGCGTTCGTGAGACCGTGGGCGGTTGCCTGGCTGGTGCATCGTGGGTTGCCGGGTTGGCTCGTTCCCGATTACTTCAAGCTTGCGGTCATCGCGGCGCTGGCCGCATCGGTTATCGCTCTTCGCCTGGCCGCGCGCGACCGCGCGTCGCAAATGCACACCGCGCGCGCCATCGCCTGCGCCTACGTCGGCGCGCTGGCGGGAGGGTACGTGTTCGAGGCGGCGCGGGCGCTGCCCATGGCGCTGGCCTCGGGCTGGTGGCGTCCCGTTCTGCATCCGGGGCGGGCTGCCTACGGCGGATTGCTGGGTGCCAGCGGCGCCGCCGTGCTTTACCTGGCGGCCACCCGGCAACCCATCGTCGCGTTTTTCGATCGCATCGCCGTGGGGACGGGGCTGAGCTTCACGCTCGTTCGCACCGGATGCTTTCTCGCCGGTTGCGACTACGGCCTTCCCACGGCGCACGCCTGGGGCGTTCGCTTTCCGCCCGGCAGTCTGGCGGCGTTGGATCATGTCCGCCGTGGCTTCATCCCGCCGGGCGCGCCAAGCCTGCCTGTTCATCCCACGCAGCTCTATGAAGCCGCTCTCGGCCTGGTGGCCGCCGCGCTGGCCGCCTTGGTGCTCGCGCGTGGGCGGCGGGACGGCCGCGCATTCTCGATCTTCCTCGCCCTCTATGCCGCCGGCCGCTTCGCCATCGAGCTCCTGCGTGGCGATCGAGATCGCGGACAGGCGCTCGGCCTGTCGACCGCGCAATGGGTGTCGGTGGCGATCGGCGTGGTGCTGCTTGTGTTGGTGGTGTGTAGAGGCAACACTGGAAGGCTCCCGCGCACCCGACGGTTTGAGGGCCCTTGCTAGACGTGGATCGCCCAACCTTCGGAGGCGCGCGTGGCCTCCATCACGGCCTCGGACAGGGTGGGGTGGGCGTGGATCATGGTGGCGATGTCCTCGGGAAGAAGCTCCGCCGTCCGCGCGAGCAGAAGCTCGTGGATGAGCTCGGTGGCGTCCGCGCCGACGATATGGGCGCCGATGATCTCTTGGGTCGCGGAATCCGTCAGAATCTTCACCATGCCCTCGGGCTTCTCCACGGCCACGGCCTTGCCGGCACCCCGGTAGGGAAAGCTGGCCTTGTTGTAGGACAGACCGGCGGCCTTGGCCTTCTCTTCGGTGTAGCCGAAGCTCGCGAGCTGCGGCTCCGAATAGACGGCACCCGGGATTGAAAGCGGGTCGATGCGGCGGGGACAGGGATGCCCCGCCATGTGCTCTACCGCGATCTCCGCTTCCTTGGACGCCACATGGGCCAGGAGCGGAGTCGGAACGATGTCTCCGACGGCGTAGATCCCGGGCGCAGCGGTCTGGTAGTAGTCGCCCACCTTGACGAATCCCTTCTCCAGGACAACGCCCGCGCCTTCGAGCCCGAGCCCTTCCGTGTTGGGCGTCCTCCCGACAGCGACGAGCACCTTCTCCACCGCCACGGTGGTCCTGGTCTGTCCCTCCAGGGCGACCTCGATGCGATCTCCCTTGTCCGTCATGCCGGCGGCCTTGGTGGAGGTCGCGATCTCGATCCCGCGCTTCTGGAATTCACGGGTCAGGATCGCGACGACCTCCGCGTCCTCCAAGGGCAGGAGCTGCGGCATCATCTCCACCAGGTGGACCTCGACGCCAAAGGCGTTCATGACGTAGGCAAACTCCACCCCGATGGCGCCGCCGCCAAGGATCAAAATGGACTTGGGGAGCTTCTCCAGCATCAAAAGCCCGGTGGAGGAGAGGACTCTCTTCTCGTCGACGTTGAAGCCGCCGATGTCCTTGCAGCGAGAGCCGGTGGCCACCAGGATGTTTTTGCAGCGAAGGGTCTGCTTTCCGTCCACGGACACCTGGCCGGAGTGGACGATCGTGCCGGTGCCGGGGATGTAATCGACCTTGTTCTTCGCGAGCAGCCCCTGCACCCCCTTGGAGAGACGGTCGGCCGCGGCGCGGGACTTGCGAAACACCGCTCCGTAGTCCAGCCGCGATTGGTCGACGGCGAGCCCCATGGCTTCGAGGTCTTCGATCCCGGCGAAGAGGCCGGCCTGGTGAATGAGGGCCTTCGAGGGAATGCAGCCGATGTTGAGGCAAACGCCACCGGGGTGATCCCGCTCGACGACAGCCACCTTCAACCCGAGCTGGGTCGCGCGGATCGCCCCGACGTAGCCGCCCGGGCCCGATCCGATCACCACGAGGTCGTAGTCGCTCTTGCTGCCCATCGTGCGCCTCCCGGCTACAACAGCACCGCGTAGGGGTTCTCGATCATCTCCTTCAGGTCCCGGAGGAACACGGCCCCTGTGGCCCCGTCGATCACGCGATGATCGCAGGACAGCGTGGCCTTCATCATGGAGCGGACGACGATTGCGTCGCCATCCCCCACCACCGGCACTTTTTGGACCATGCCCACGGCGAGGATCGCCGAGGCCGGCGGGTTGATGATGGCAGTGAACGCCTCGATGCCGAAGGAGCCGAGGTTGCTGATGGTGAAGGTGGCGCCGGTGTACTCGTCGGGCTGGAGCTTTGCCGCATGCGCCTTCTTGACCAGCTCGCCGAGCTCGGTGTCGATCGCCAGTACGCCCTTGCGGTCGCAGCCGCGCACCACGGGGGTGATGAGGCCGTCGGGAAGAGCTACCGCGAGCCCGATGTCCACGCTGCCAAAGCGCTTGATCGATTCGCCCTGCCAGCTCGCGTTCACCTCGGGGTGGCGGCAGAGCGCCAGGGCGGCCAGCTTGTGGAGGAAGGCATTGAAAGAGACCTTCCCGTCCCTGCTTCGATTGAGCCGGGCCCGAGCGGCAAGCAGGCCGTCCATCGCGATGGAAACGGTGAGGTAGAAGTGCGGGGCGTGAAAGGCGCTCTCGGACAGACGCTGGGCGATGAGCTTCCGCTTGGCGGTAACCGGTAGGGTCTGGTCCGCCGGGGAAAGCGAAGCCTGGCCCTGGGCGCGAAGGGGCTCGGCCGCTCCGGGCGCCGAGGCGGCTTCGACGTCACGTTTGATCACCCGTCCCCCGGGGCCCGATCCGGCCGTGCGTGCGATGTCGATACCGCGCGCCGCTGCGAGCTTTCGCGCCAGCGGGGAGGAACGAACATGGCCGCCGGCAGGTGGCGCCTCGGGCGCGACCTGCGCCTGAGGCTGCTGGCTCGCGCTGGCGACGGCGGGTGGCGGGCTCGCCGGCGTCGGCCTCTCAGCGCCGGGTGACGCGCTCAGGAGCGAGGAAATATCCTCCCCTGGCGAGCCCACAATGGCGATCGGATCGGCCACCTTGGCCTGCCCACCGCCGGGAACCAGAATCTTCAGCAGCACCCCTTCGGCCTGGCTCTCGTAGTCCATGGCGGCCTTGTCGGTTTCCACCACGCAGAGGATGTCGCCGACCGAGACCTTCTCTCCCTCTTTCTTGCTCCAGCTCACGATCGAGCCTTCGTCCATGGTGGGGGAGAGCGCGATCATGAGGATCTTTTCCGCCATCGTCGTTCCTCCGTAACTACGCCAGGTAGAGCACGCGACGTGCGGCCTCGACAATCCTTGCCACCGAGGGCTGGGCCGCGAGCTCGAGGGTGTGGTTGTAGGGCATGGGCACGTCCTCGCAGGCAACCAATTCCACCTGCGCGTCGAGCACGTCGAAGCAGTCGCGCGACACCAGATAGGCCACGTGGGAGCCGACGCTGCACATGGGCCAGGACTCCTCCACGACCACGCACCGGTTGGTCTTGCGCACCGACGCGGTCACGGTTTCCATATCGAGGGGCCGCAGCGAGCGCAGGTCGATGAGCTCCGCCTCGATTCCAACTTTCGAGAGATCTTCGGCCGCCTCGGCGAGCATGCGCATCGGCTTGGAGTAGCTCACGAGGGTCAGATCCGTGCCCTGGCGTCGGACTTCCGCCTTGCCGAGGGGAACCAGGTGCTCGCCTTCCGGCACCTCGCCCTTCCAGGGGTACATGAGCTCTCCCTCCAGAAAAATCACCGGGTTGTCGTCACGAATCGCCGTCTTCAGCAGTCCTTTTGCGTCCGCCGGCGTGGAAGGAGCCACCACTTTCAGCCCCGGGATGTGAACGAAGAAAGACTGAAGGGCTTGGGAGTGCTGGGCAGCGAGATACTCGGCCGGCCCGTTGGGGCCGCGGATGACCATGGGCATGGTGAACTGGCCGCCGGACATGTAGCGCATCTTGGCCGCGTTGCTGATGACCTGGTCCAGGGCGAGGATTCCGAAGTTGAAGGTCATCCATTCCACGATGGGACGAAGTCCCGCCATGGCTGCACCCACGCCAATGCCGGTGAATCCGAGCTCCGTGATCGGGGTGTCCAGCACTCGGCGCGCGCCGTACTTCGCCAGCAGTCCCTTGGAGACCTTGTAGGCGCCGTCGTATTCGGCGACCTCTTCGCCTAGCAGGACCACCCGCTCGTCGCGGGCCATTTCCTCGTCCATCGCTTGGTTCAAGGCCTCTCGAAAGGTCATGACTGCCATTGCTCGACGTTCCTTCCGTTCCGTTTTAATGGGGACCCTGGGCGGGTTTGCTCCGCACGCGTCTGCATAGCCCGCCCCGACACCGACTTGGTGCGGCTCGCAAATTATGCGGGCTACGCGTACACATCTTCGTGCAGGGTGGCGAGATTCGGCTCGGGGCCTGCCTCTGCGAACGCCACGGCCTCGTCGGCGATCTTCTTGGCCTCCGAATCGAGCGCGCCGAATTGTTCCTCGTTGAGCTGTCCCTGCCCTTCGAGTCGGGTCTTCAGGATCTGGATGGGATCCTGTCGGCGGTAGTCCGCCACCTCGTCCTTCGAGCGATAGGTAGCTGGATCGCTCATGCTGTGCCCGCGGTAACGGTAGGTCTTGGCCTCTACGAGCACCGGCATTCCGCCTTTGGCGGACGCAACCGCGGAAGCGATCTCCTCGTACACGGCGAGCACGTTCATGCCGTCAACCTGCGTCCCGGGCATGTCGTAGGCCTGTCCCATCTGCGAGAAGTCGCGCACCGCCGAGACGCGGTCGTAGCGCGTGCCCATGCCATATTGGTTGTTTTCGCAGATGTACACGATGGGAAGCTGCCAGACCTTGGCCTGGTTCAGGCTCTCGTGGAAGGCTCCCTGGTGAATGGCACCATCGCCGAAGAAACAGAGCACAACCCCGTCTTCTTTGCGGTAATGGATGGCGAAGGCCACCCCCGTTGCGACGGGAATATGCGAGGCAACGATGCCGTTGCCGCCGAACATGTGACGATCGGCGCCGAACAGGTGCATGGACCCGCCTTTTCCTCGGGAGCAGCCCGTGGCTTTCCCGAACAGCTCTGCCATGACCGCCTTGGGGTCCACGCCACAGAGGATGGCGTGGCCGTGGTCGCGATAGCCGGTGAGCACGTAGTCTCTCGCCAGATCGAGGGCGGCGAGGGCGCCCACGGCGACGGCCTCCTGCCCGCTGTAGAGGTGGCAGAATCCACCGATCTTCTTGATGCCGTACATCTGACCGACCTTCTCCTCGAAGCGGCGGAGCTTGAGCATGTCGGCGAGGAGCCGGTGGAGGAACGCCTCGTCGTATTTTCTGGCCGCCGTGTCGCTGAGCTCGGGAGCGCTCACGGCCGGTCCTCTTCGCCGAAATGCACGGTGTCTTGCAGCTGCTTCATGGGTTGGAACACGGAGATCTGATCGATCATGGTCTCGAGGACGATGAAGTCGGTCTTCTTCTCGTTGGTGCGCCAAAACACCTCGAGTCGCGGCCCGATACTCTCGAGAACTTCGCTCTTGAGCTGCGGGTTGTCGATGACCGACATTCGACCTTGGACAGTCACGATGCGGTTGAGCTCGGGTGTCTGGAAAAGCCACTCCACCGCCGGGCACGACTGGAGATGGTGCACCTTGCGGCACTCGACGGAGCTGACGGCGTAGAGATAGCCCGGTCGGCCGCGCACCATGGTAGGCGTCATCCATCGCATGGCGGGCCTACCCGCTGGGTCGAGCGTCGCAAGGACAGCCACCTGCGCTGCGTCGATGATCTCATCGAGAACAGCGACAATTTCTATCTTGGTCATACGCGACGCACCTCCTTGGAACGGCATCCAACATAGCTGAGGCAAGAAGAAAAGCACCCCGAGATTCTCGGGCTCGAAGGCAATGGCACGGTAGGTGCCATTGCCACCAAGGAGTAACGATGACCCCATACGCTGAAGAAGTTCCTGTTGTCCCTGCCGTCCATTCGCAGCTGGAAAACACCAGGGAGCTTTACGGCAATAGGCTTGTCGCATTGGGTGGCGATGATGTAGGCCACATCAGGGACTTCTACTTCGATGACAACACCTGGGTGATTCGTTACGCGGTTGTACGGACAGGGTCTTTGCTGACCGGTAGCGTCGTTCTGCTCTCCCCGCATACTTTCGGAAGACTGGACCGGCACGAAAGGATGCTGCACATAGACCTGCCCAAAATGCAGGTTCAAAATAGCCCGTCAATCGAATCGCACCAGCCGGTCTTCCGCCAGCATGAGGCTGGCTACTATCGCGATCGCGACTGGCCTGCGTACTGGGATGTACTGGGATGGGGGGGCGATATGGTGGTTAACCGCGTGCGCGCGAACCAACCCTCCCCGGCTTCCTTGGAGCAGGACAGGCACCTCCGCAGCACGCTGGTCGTGACCGGCTACCGCATTCAAGCGGCCGATGGAATCGCGGGCCATGTGACCGGTTTTCTCGTCGACAGCAAGAACTGGGCGATTCACCAACTGGTCGTCGAAGCCGGCCATTGGTATTCGAGCAAGGAAGTCCGGATCGCAACCAACGAGGTCGCTCGGATCAGCTACCGAGAATCGAAGATCTACGTGAACCTCACCAAGGCGGACATCTAGGAGCGGGAACGATTGCGTCCGAGCAACTTGAAAGCGTCGGGGGTGATGCCCATGTTGACGGGCCAACTACCTCGGGCGCTTGCGCCCCCATCGCCTATACTGCGCCGTCCACATGGCGCTTCTATTCGAACAGGAATCCGAGCCGCTGCGCGCGGTGTTGGTCGCGGTGCAACTGTCCGGGGTCGACGACGCGGTGTTCGCGGCGTCGGTGGCCGAGTTGCATCGTCTGGCGCGCACGCTGGGCTTGACCGTTGCGGCCACCATCACGCAGCGGCGGACATCGTTTCATCCCGGCACCGTGGTTGGCAGCGGCAAGCTCGCAGAGCTGCAGGCGCTGACCGGGGCGGCAAACCCTGACGAAGATGGTCCGGTGGCGGCCGTCGCGGAAGGCGATTCCAAGCCCATCAAGGTGGTTCTGGTCGATCACGACATTTCGCCGTCGCAGGCGCGCAATCTGGAAAAGGCAACCGGCGCGGAGGTCATGGATCGCACGGCGGTGATTCTCGAGATCTTCCGCCGACACGCCCGCTCGCGGGTGGCCAAGGCGCAGGTGGAAATCGTTCGCTTGCAGTACATGGCCCCGCGCATGCGCGAAACCGGCGCAGGCAAGGATCGGCAGCGCGGCGGCATCGGCGGCAAGGGCTCGGGCGAATCCGGTCTGGAGCTCGATCGGCGGAAGATCCGCGATCGCATCGCCGAGCTGACGGGCGAGCTGGCGTCGCTGGCCGAGGAGCAAGCCACGCAGCGGGCGCGCCGCCGCGACATGCAGCGTGTGGCACTGGTGGGTTACACCAACGCGGGCAAGTCCACCCTGATGCGCGCCCTGACCGGCAGCGAGGTGCTGGTGGCCGACAAGCTCTTCGCCACTCTCGATACGACGGTGCGCACCCTGGTGCCCGAGTCGCACCCGCGCATCTTGGTGTCCGACACCGTGGGCTTCATCGACAAGCTACCGCACGGCCTGGTAGCGTCGTTCAAGAGCACGCTTGACGAAGCGTTGGAGGCGGGCCTTCTGGCCCACGTGGTGGACGCGTCCGATCCGGGTTTCGAGCGCCAGTTGGAGGTTACCCACGAGGTCCTGGCCGACATCGGTGCGGGCGAGATCCCGCGCTTGATCATCTTCAACAAGCTGGACCGTGTCGGCGACGCGAAGAGTGAAACCGCTACCACCGACAGGCTGCTTGCGCGCTGGCCCGATTCGTTCGTGATGTCGGCGCGCAGGTCCGAGGACGTGGCGAAGCTGCGCGAGCGCTTGATTGCCTTCTTCGCTCGCGATCTGGTGGCCGGCGAGCTACGCGTGCCCTACGACAGGCAGCACCTGCGCGGCGAGATCTTCGCTTCGTGCGAGGTGTTGGGGGAGCGCTACCAGCCCGACGCGGTCATCTTCGACGTGCGCGCCCACCCCGCCGTGCTCGAACGCCTGCGCGCGGCTTGAGCCGCGACCAGCGGCCGAGACCTGGTCTCGAACGGTCAGGGGCACGCCCGTCGCCCGCTCCGAGCGCATGAGGCTGAGCAGCTCGGCGGTGAAGGACGGCCTCAGGTTGAGGTCGCCATCGGTGCACGTGACGATGTGGTTGATACCGCCCTGGATGATCGCGCGGTCGCCTCTTGAAGTCGCTTCGGCGTGATGTTATGCGTATGGCCGAAGTCCGAGACTCGCGCTACGGGTTGTCCGAAGGAAAGGGATTTGTCGCATGAGTCACCCTTCGCTACCTCGAATATTGGCCCCCAACCTCGGCTGCCCCGACATTCTCTCGCCCGAGGCTCTGCACGAGGATGGGTTCGACGTCCTCGTTGCGACCAGCAAGAAAGACGGGCCGCCGGGTCCGTGGACGTTGCAGGCGATTCCCTCGTGTGCGGGCGACGGTGTGGCGTTCGATCCGGTTTTCGATGCGATGGAAGCGGGCCAGGCGCTGCCCAAGGAGCTCACCGATGATTCGCTGCCCGAGGAATTCCCGAAGCTGGCGAGCACGCGTCGTCTGGTGAGCACGACGCTGAGATCCGTCACATTCGATGACAAGGCCAGGTTCTGGATCTTCCGGGCGAGGACCGCCGCGGTTCTGGACGCGAGACACTTTCGCCGGGGCAAGCCGCTGCCGACGCTCTACGACCTGGAGTTGAGGCACGGAAACGAGTGCTTGCATCGTGTACCGCACGCTTTCTGTTTGCGGGATGCCTCCAAGAAGAAAGTCGAATTCGCCCACGTCACCGACCTCCACGTGGCCGAAAGGAATGACTTGTGGGCGAGGGAGTACACCCACCTGATCTCGCCGCCACCCGCAACCAAGTTCGTCAACTTCAACGAGCATCTACGGCGATTCATTCGTTGGGCGAATGACTTGGCCGACCGTGGCCAGCTGGACCTGGTTCTGGCCCTCGGGGATCTGGTCGACTTCGTCAAGCAGGGCATTACCGAACTGCAGGCGGCGCCCAACAATTGGCAGCTGTTCGTCGAAATTCTGACCGGTGGAGGCGACGAGGCTCAGCGAGGCAACCCGGGCTTGCGCGTGCCGTTTTTCACCACCCTCGGCAATCACGACTGGCGTGGCAATCCCTATCCGCCCGAGACGGAGGCCGAGATCTTCGGGCTCACCAAGAAAGAGGCCGAGCAGCTCGACTACGTCTACCGCGACCACTCCGAGGCGGTGGGCAAGCGTATTCGCAAGGTGCACGACCGCCTGGTCAAGGAAGGATCGCCGATCCTCGCCCACTCGTGGTGGCACACCATGGTGTCCTTCGGGCTGAGAGGTGTAGAGGTGCTCGCGGATCGCATCATGTCGCGCTTCTGGGCGTGGGCCAACAGCAGTATACGCTATGCGTTCTATGCGCTTGCCGCTGCAACGGTCGGAGGGCTTGGGATCACGGGGCTGCTTGGGCGGGCCATACAGAATTCGCCCCGGCTGCTACGCGACGCCTTGGTGCAGCACCCCGTGCTGAGCATTCCGTGTGTCCTCATCGCCGTGGCTTTGGGATGGTTCGGGCTGGCGCTCTTGCGGACCATGGCGGGAAACAAGCTGCGGCGGCTCGTGCAAGGGCTGATTGCCATCGAGAAGAGCTTGCCGAACCTGCGCGACTACTTCGTATTGCTCAATCCCTATTTCAACTACGCCTTCGAGGTGGGCAATTGCTATTTCCTCGTTCTCGACACCGGCCACGATTGCTTGACTGCCCAAAGCTTCTGGGACGAAGGCGGCAAGAAGATCGAGCGCTTGAGCCTCGGCGACAACATCATCGGTGGCTCGCCGGACACCATGGGCTTCTTCCCTCCCAACGTGCATTTCCCGTATGGCCAAATCGCCTGGATGGAACGCGCGCTCCGGTGCATCCAGAAGGCCACGGGACAGAAGGTGGGCGCGCCCCGAACCTGCCGAGTCTTCATCGGCGTGCACTCCCCGGCCGCCAACTTGTCCGCCGCCGACAGCGCGCGAGCAAGCGACGAGCTGGGCACGGACGACAGCATGCTGCTGCCGCGTCCAGAGTCTTGGGCCGACCGCGGATACGACGTCTGCTACGGCACCATCAACCACTACCTGAGTCAGTTCTATTACCTCTGCCTTGGCGTGCGCGAGGGCGCCACCGATATGGGCAAGCAACACTTGGGTTGCGGCGTGGATGTCGTGCTTTCGGGGCACGCCCACTGGTGTCAGGAATTCAAGCTGGCCAAGCCCCGAGATGCGCAGGCGCCATGGAAACCGGAGATACATTGGGGCAGGCTCTCCGCGGTCGTGGAGAGGGCCTATGCCGAACGCGAGGATGCGAAGGCCCCCGCCGATTGGTTCGGGCCGCTCCTGCTTCAAACCGCGGGCTGCGGCCCGCGTTGCCTCGCGAAGGGGCACGAAGGCGACGATCAACCGCCCTACGTCAGGCTCATCACGGTCGAGCCGGACCTGTGGGTGAGCGGTCTGAAGCAGGTCCGAGTGCTCTGAGCGCTCGAACCTTTCAGGCAGCTCATGCGAAAGACGTTTCTCGCCCTGTGGCCTTTTGCGGCTTTGCTTTTGTCGAGCCCGGCCGCCCGCGCCCGGGATCACGTTCGCATCGGCGCGACCGCAACGCTCGCCAACGCCGGGTCTTTCGGCGGCATGAGCATCTTTTCCACGACGGACGACCCGGATGGAGCCAAGCCCGAGGGACTTGGCCTGTTTTGCGCGAAGCTGGGCGTCCTTGCCCGCTTCTAGTCCGGGCCGAGCCCGTTCGTCGGCAGCAGTGACGAAATCCGAGCTTGTGCGGCTGCGGATCGGGTGCAAAGATTGGCGCGTGATCGATCGGATTTTGCGCGCAGCCCAGAGCTTCGAGGAGGTCGAGGAATTCGACCGTCAGGACATGGCTCGTCTCAGTCTCGAAGAGCGCGTCTCCGCCGTAGAACAATTGAGGAGGACCTGGTTCGGTGAAGCTCCAACTCAATCCCGACTGGACCGAATTCTTGTCGCTACTGATCTCGAAGCACGTTCGCTTCGTGCTCGTGGGCGGACACGCGGTGGCGGCCCACGGCGAACCAAGACTGACAGAGGATCTCGACGTCTTCGTCGCCCCCACGGTGGCAAACGCCGTCCGGCTTCGTGAAGCCCTGCTGGCGTTCGGATTTGGCAGCGAGGTCCCCTCGGCCCGAGAGCTGGCGGTGCCCGGAAGCATCTGGATGCTCGGGCGAAAGCCATGGCGCATCGACGTTCTGAACAAGATCGATGGGGTGTCCTTCGCCAGGGTCTGGAACGGTCGTGCCAAGGCTGATTTCAGTGCTGGGCCACTCTACTTGATCGGCCGAAAGGAGCTCATCGCCAACAAGCGCGCCAGCGGCCGTGACAAAGACCTGCGGGACGTGGCGATGCTGGAAGCGCTGACCCCAGCCCGAAAAGTGCGGCCCCGGCCGTCGCGCAAGCCGAGGGCGAGCTGGGCGAAGACCACGAAGGTTACAAGAAAGCGCCCCGTACCATAGGCAGATGCGCTACTTCCCGATCATCACCTCGGTGGACTTGACGATGGCGACGACGGTGTCGCCGACCTTGAGCGCCAAGCGGTCGATGGACGAGAGGGTGATGGTGGACGTGACGGTCTGACCGCCGATGTCCACCGCGACCTCGCCCATGACGCTGCCGCGGACGATTTGCTTGACCGTTCCCCTGAGCTGGTTGCGCGCGCTGATTTCCATGACGTGGAAAATCCCAGCCCGAGCCGTTCGAGTCAAGAGGCTGCGCGTGCGAGCGCGCAAAAGTTAACGGAACGGAAACCCGCCGGCTTCTGGTGAGCGGCTATGCCACCGGCTTCGGACCCTCGTCGGGCGGCGACCGGCGCGGGCAGCATGGGCACGTTGGCGCGAGAGGAGTCTGGTACACTAGCGGTATGGCGCAGTTGCCAACAGCAGAGCAACTTCGAGAACGTCTGCGGGACAGCTTCGCCCTCGACCAACTTTGGGGGCTAACCATGGGCCTGCCCGATGGAGACACCAAGGAAGCGACGCTTCGCCAACTCGCCGACCTGCTGGAGAAGGAGCGCGTACACTATGCCCTGATAGGCGGGGTCGCCGTGCAGCTCTACACCGAAGAGCCCCGCACCACGCGCGACATCGACCTCGCGCTCGCGAGCTACGACAATCTGCCGACGGGCGCCCTCGAGGCTGCCGGTTTCGAGCACGAAGGCCGCTTCGAGCATTCCGACAACTGGCGCGCGCCCGGCCTGGCACCGCGCAAGCAACGCACCGCCGTTCAGTTCACAGCGGACCTGCTGACGCCAGGTTCGGTAAGGCGAGCCCGGACCTTTGAAGTCTCCGGCATGCGACTTCGCGTGGTGAATCTACCGGACTTGGTCATGCACAAGCTCGAAGCTGCCGAGGACGCGACCCGCCGCCCGAGCAAACGCCGCTCGGACGCGGCCGACGTTTCTCGCCTGCTCGAAGAACACCCGGAATTGGAGCGCGAGGTCCCCGGCGTGCGAGATCATCTCGCTCGGGTCGACGACATGATTCGGGGAAAGTAGCGGGCGCGGGTGGATGGAGGGGTGGCAGCCCCCCTACCAACCGTCTCTCAGAGGCAACGGATTTCAACCTCCGGTGATTTGCACGCCCGAGGAACTGGTGTCACAGGAGGCAACATGACCAGAGATGCCATCGTCGACGAGGTTCGGGCCTTTCGCGACGAGATTGCCAGGGAGTACGACTACGACATCGGCGCGATCTTCGCGGCGTTGCGAAAGATGGACGTAACCGGCCCGGGGCACCATGTGTCTCTTGCCCCGCGGACCATCGCCAATCAAAACCTAGATGGAACGTCTCGTGCCGCCGACCAGCCGGCCGAGCAGACGCCGCCCGGATGTGGCCGACGTTTCTCGCCTGCTGGAAGAACACCGGGAATTGGAGCGCGCTCCCCGGCGTGCGGGATCATCTCGCTCGGGTCGACGACATGATTCGGGGAAAGTAGCTGGTGCGGGACCACAAGCTCGAACCCGGGCTGTTGTCCATACTCTGTAGATGGGGTCCGCGATGGGACAAACTGCGCCCACCCACTCCACTCACCTCCTTCTTCGATACTGCCTCTCCCCAAGAGCGGGTGCCTACCTGCCCACGTTGAGCGATAATAGGCCACGTGTCTCAAGCCCGTTCCACTCCGAGCTTCACAGATTTGGGCCCGACTTCTGCTGGGGCCAGCGCGGCGGCGCGCGGATCGAGTCGGAAGCGCGATACCAAGTGCGAGCTCCTTCTTCGGCGTGAGCTCACTCGGCTGGGCTTGCGCTACCGGCTGACGACCTCGCTTCCCGGACGGCCGGATGTCATCTTTCCCGGAGCCAAGGTCGCCGTGTTCTGCGACGGGGACTTCTGGCACGGCCGCAACCTTGACGAGCGGTTGAGCAGACTCGAGCACGGTCACAACGCTGCCTACTGGGTGGCCAAGATCAAAACGAACGTCGCGCGTGACTGCCGGGTCACGTCTGAGCTGGAGGCTGCCGGGTGGCTTGTGCTTCGCTTCTGGGAGGGTGACCTGATGCGACGCCCAGCCGAGCTCGCAACGCAGGTCGAGGCCGCAGTGTCAGCCCGAAGGTCAGGCCGGCGGCCTATCGAGTAGCATCGGGAGGTCGGCCTCCCATCCTGGTCCTGCGACAATCACGCGTGCCGATAGTCGACCGGGACAGGTTCGGTGTGGTTCCAGAGTGGAGGTAAGGGAGAATTTGAATTCCCAGCGCTCAGTAATCGGGTGAAGGCAAGCTGCCAGCACCTCGAACTGGCTTCCTTCGTAGTATCGACTGCATGGATTGGATTTTGAGGCACGCGTCTTTTGAAAATCTACGACGGGCCCAGCCAAGCTCGGCCGAGCCAGGACGTTCTTGCATTCGATTCGGACCGGTTGGCGACGGTAGCTGATCTGGAAGTCGGGGCGCCCATCCTCGTCGATAGACCGGACATCCGAGACACCTTTGACGTGCTGGAGGTGCCGACCGAGGTGAAGCTCCGCCACGCCACCGCGGACAGCGGCATGCAGCCGGAATCTCGAGTGGATAAGGTCGAGGATCTCACTGGCCGAGAGCTCAAGCTGAGCCTCGAGGATGTGCTGTGGACGGGCAGAGCGACCCTCGGCGAATGCACGCTCGATGCGATCGGAGAGCAACAGCCGCTCGCCAGGGTCCAGCAGGCCCGCGTGGGCCTCGAGGTCGACGTATTTAAGAAAGTGCTCTGGCCGGAAACCGATGAGGACCTCGGTCGAGAGGTTCTCCTGCGGCATGTCCTTCTTGCGTCTGGCCTTGGAGCGTTCGCGCTCCCATCCGTGCCAACCTGCGATCCTGGCCTGCTCCAAATCCGCTTCCTTCATCTCCACCGAGGAGGAGAACCACGTCGGCGTGTGCATCCGAGGGTCGACAGCGATGAAGAGCCCAAGCTCCAGGTGCACACTGAACATCAGGGTGATGCGCGTTCTCTCCGGGGCGAGGTAGATGCGATGGTACCGATCAAAATCACTGCCGTACTTGATCTGGAACCTATGCTCGTCCGCCGGCCGCCCATCCTGTCGGTATTTGTTGGCTGTGAATGCGTAGCAGATCAGCTCGACAACGCGCCCATCTGGAAAGGCGACCTTCAGCATGAAGGGCGCCAGCTTGGGATCCGGCCGTTCGATGACGCGCCCCCCGCTGGCCTCGATTGCGGCCTCAATTTGGGTCACTACCGGCTCGCGTCGAATGACCGAATATCTCTCCATGCCGGGCGATCTTCGGGCGAGATGCCGAATAGGTCAAGTGACCGACTGCAGCGGTTGGGACCTCCGCCGTAAACCTCCGCCGTAAACATGTACCGCGGAGCCCAATTCTACTAGACTAGGACCTTCAGAATGGCACGTCCCAAAGTACTCAGTCTCTACACCGGCGCAGGCGGCCTGGACTATGGCTTCGAGGCAGCAGGTTTTGCGACAAGCGTTGCTGTCGAGATGAATCATGACGCGTGCGAGACTCTCAGGGCCGCTCGGAAGTGGCCCGTGATCGAGCGGGACATATTCGACGTTCCTACCTCGGAAATGCTGGAGGCTGCTGAAACCCGACCTGGCGAGATCGATGTTTTGATTGGGGGCCCGCCGTGCCAGCCGTTCTCAAAATCTGGGTACTGGGCGCGAGGCGACTCGCTGCGACTCGAGGATCCTCGTGCCGGAACCCTGGGCGCTTACCTGCGCGTCCTGCAGGAGGCGCGCCCACGGACGTTCTTGCTTGAGAACGTGGAGGGGCTCGCCTACCGGGGCAAGGACGAAGGACTTCGGCTTCTGCTCGGCGTCATTGATGACATAAACCAGCGCACCCGCAGCCGGTACCGTCCAGTCTTCGCCGTGCTCAGTGCAGCAGACCATGGGGTGCCGCAATTCCGAAACCGCTTCGTCATGGTGGCTTCGCGAGATGGCCACCAGTTTCGGTTTCCGGACCCAACCCACTCGGACCAACCGAGCCTCTTCGGCGATGCCTTACCGTACCGAACTGCCTGGGATGCGTTGGCCGATGTAGAGCCCGACCCCGATGAGGATCTTGAGGTGAAGGGAAAGTGGGCTGAGCTACTGCCATCCATCCCTGAGGGGAAAAACTATCTGTTCCATACGGATCGGGACGAGGGCTTGCCGCTTTTCGGTTGGCGTCGGCGATACTGGTCCTTCCTCCTGAAGCTCGCCAAGAATCGCCCATCCTGGACCGTACAAGCGCAGCCTGGCCCCGCGGTCGGGCCGTTTCACTGGCACAACCGTCGACTGTCAGTCCGAGAGCTGTGCCGCCTCCAAACATTCCCCGACGACGTATGGCCAGTTGGAGGCCGCACGTCGGTCCAGAGGCAGATCGGCAATGCCGTCCCGTCGTTGCTCGCCGAGGTGATCGCTCGTGCGATCCGGGTACAGCTTCTGGGGCTGCCCCGCCCCAGTGGCACTCCGAAGCTGTTGCCACCAGCTCGCTCGCCCGTACCTCCCCCTGAACCGGTGCGCCCGGTTCCGCGCCGATTCCGGTCCCTTCAGGGCCAGCACGACCCTCACCCGGGCACAGGCAGAGGATACGCGGCGTGCAAACGTGGTGAGGGCGAGGCTGAACAGGCTGAGGCGTCCTTGTTCTAGTTGAAAGTCCTATACGAGACTGGCTGCGGCCTGTCAGGACTCGCTCAACTTCCAATCGTCGCGGTCTTCGAGACCAGCGGGTCTCCTTCCGCCGGAATGCTCTTGTGCCCCTGCCAGGCACCATATACGGCGCCCGCGAACAAGAAGGCATTATTGCCATCGCCGAGCTCGTGGCTTGCAGCTTCGGCTTCCAGAGGAGCCCGGCCTTCACATCGCTTGGGTCAGGTCGCCACCGCAGCTCCTGCCCAACGGCTGCGGCTCTCATCCGATTTTCTCGTCCCGAACTTGGTCGCAGCCATGTATCCCCCAACCCAACCCAGCAGGCTGGCCAGGAACCACCTCATGCTCAGGTCTTCGACAGGCTCGATGAGCGCACCTTGGGCGGCGCCCTTTTCCGGCGAGGCGAGGAGGGCGGCTGCATCGAAGAGCCTCTCGTGCGTGAACTTGTGCAGGATCTGTTCGTAGCACGTGCCGTGGGAATCCGAGTCGGTGCGGTCTTCGAAGAGCATCACCCAGCCGAGCCATGGGCGCTTTCGGGGCGGGGGGGTAGGCGCCTTGGCCATAGGCGGTCCAAACGTCGGAAGCCATGACGATGGTTTCTTCGATGCGCGTCTGGGTATCGCTGGTGAGCGGTGGTACCCGTCGCGAGGTGATCTCGATGGCGGCCACGGTCCGGCCCTGGTGCACCACCAGCAGGTCCTACTCCTTGGTTGAAGGGAAGACGCCTGGGATTTGGCGGTCATGGCGGGCGTAGGTGTTGACCTCGTCAAGGCCGTTTTCGCGCAGGACCCAGTCCACCAGCTCGCAGAATCCGTCCATCTGCTTGCCGCCGGTGACGCCGACGACGACAGGCCGCCGACCATGGTCCATCCCGGCTTTCTGCTTGCTCGACTGGGCGGCGAGCGTGCGCCAGTAGTGGGCGACGGCTTTGCGTAGGCGGTCTTCGAAGGGGGGCAGAAGGATGTGCATCCGGTGTCGAATCATGGCAGCTAGGGTTATCGGCGCATAGCCGAAAAAGGTGCGTGTCGCGGTCTCCCAAGCTTTCCAGAATCGCTCTGCCCCATCCATCACCCTGGCCGGATTCCGGCTTCGCGGGGTGAGGGGATCGGACGTGCCCCGCGGATCGCGGGAACCTCGACCAGGGTCAGGCCGGGGGCGGTGGCGTCGATGGCGAGCAGCAGGGCGCGCAGCATTTGTCCGCGGGTTACCAGGCCCAACCGGCGACCAGTGGCGCGCATCAAGGGGACGAGCGCGGCCAGGGCGTAGTGCCACGGCCGAAGCGCCGTCGTGATGCTCCTTCCATGGCATCCCCTGGCGTGACACCTGTCACCGATGTCCTGTCTCTCGCTGTCACCGATCTCCTGTACCACACCGAGATGGCCCCTCACCCTGTCCCTCTCCCCGGCTGGCGCCGGGGCGAGGGGGACTTTGTTGTTGGATCTCCCACGGGTATGGGATCGACTCGCCACGCCCGCAAGCGGCGTCGGTCGGCTGGCGCCAGGGCGAGGGGACTTTGTTGTTGGATCTCCCACGGGTATGGGATCGACTCGCCACGCCCGCAAGCGGCGTCGGTCGGCTGGCGCGGGGGCGAGGGGACCTTGTTGTTGGATCTCCCACGGGCAAGGGATCGACTCGCCACGCCCGCAAGCGGCGTCGGTCGGCTGGCGCGGGGGCGAGGGGACCTTGTTGTTGGATCTCCCACGGGCAAGGGATCGACTCGCCACGCCCGCAAGCGGCGTCGGTCGGCTGGCGCGGGGGCGAGGGGACCTTGTTGTTGGATCTCCCACGGGCATGGGATCGACTCGCCACGCCCGAGAGCGGCGTCGGTCGGCTGGCGCGGGGGCGAGGGGACCTTGTTGTTGGATCTCCCACGGGCATGGGATCGACTCGCCACGCCCGAAAGCGGCGTCGGTCGGCTGGCGCCGGGGCGAGGGGAGCTTGTTGTTGGATCTCCCACGGGCAAGGGATCGACTCGCCACGCCCGAAAGCGGCGTCGGTCGGCTGGCGCGGGGGCGAGGGGACCTTGTTGTTGGATCTCCTCTCGGGACATGGGATTTTCTCGCCCTTGCCTGAACGGCCCCTCGCCCCGCGCAGCGAGGCGGTCACCGCTTGACGGCGGCCGGCTGGTCGGCGTCTCGTTTGCGAATGCGCAGGGAGACGGTGCTGGGGGCGATGCTCACGACCTCGACGCCGGCCGGTGCGCTGGTGCGAACGTGGAAGACGTGGAGGCCACTGCTGCTGCCCGAGACGTCGATATAGGCATCCACGGCGTCCGGCGCGGTCAAATCCAGCTCGCGGCTGGAGCTGCGCAGTTGCACGGTGATGCTGGCGGTTCGTGGTGGATCGAAGCGGAGACCGTCGCTGACGCCGCGGATTTCCAGGGGCACTACGCGGCCGACCTCGTGCGAGCAATCCGAGGCGATGGCGGCCCACGCGGTGACCACAGCCAGGAAGATGAGCGGGTACGCGAGCGCATCGAGCGCTCGGCGGCGGCGTTCGGGCGCGCTGGGCTTGGTCGCTTTGTGGTTGGTGCACAGGCGCTCGATGGTGTCGCGCAGCTCGGTCTCGCCGAGCACCGAAGCCAAGCCGCCGTCATGGGCGACCATGACGGTGTGCCGTTCTTCACTGACACAGACGACGACGGCATCCGAGACGCTGGCCAGGCCCAGCGCCGCGCGATGCCGGGTACCGTGACGAGGATCGCCGGTCTCGGTGGCGAGCGGCAGGACGACTCCGGCGCGTGACAGGCGGTCGTTGACGACCAACACCGCGCCGTCGTGCAGGGGGGCGGTCGAGGTGAACACGGTTTCGATGAGGGCCGACGAAAGGTGGGCGTCGATGGCGGTGCCACCGCTGAGGTGTTCCCCGACCCAATCGTGCCGTGGCATGACGATTAGAGCGCCCTTGCCGGCGGCGGCAAGCGTGAAGGCGGCTTCGGCGATGACCGCCGACGGACCCACCGGCAACTGCTTGCGGTGCCGGTTGCTGATCCAGCGTACCGGACTGACCCGACCGAGTCCCCGCCTGATCTCGCGCTGAAACACCACCACCAGCACCACGGTCGCCACCGCGCTGACCGCGGAAAGCAGGTAGGACGTCAAGATCAGCCCGAAGTGATTGGAAACCCAGGAACCCACGAGAAGGGTCACCATGCCGAAGGAGATCTGGACCGCGATGGTCCGGCGCATCCACGAGTAGACCCACGAGAAGATGGCGGTCAGCAGCAGAACATCGGCGCAGTCCTGCCAACGTAGGCCGCGAATCAGGGTGGAGATGAATCCTCCGAACATCGTCGGACATCGTACACACGTGAAGCGTTGTCGGAAGTGTTCTTTGTAACGATCTTGTAAAGGATTTTTTGCTCGTATTTGGCGCCTTGGGCCGTGGATCCCGCCGATTCTCGGCTAGATCCCACTGGCTCGGCGACGGGCGCTAGCCAAGGATATCCGTCATGAAGCCCAAGGGAAAAGTTTGGATCGCCGCGATCGTCGGCCTGATTGTCGTCGTGGTCGCGTTGGTGGGAATCAAGGTGGGGCAGATCCGCGCCATGATTGCCGCGGGGAAGTCGTTCGTTCCGCCGCCCGAATCGGTCACGTCGGTGAAGGTGGCGTCCGCCACCTGGCAGTCGAGGCAGGCCGCCATCGGCACGCTGGTGGCCGTCCACGACGTCACGCTGGGGGCCGAGTTGCCGGGCATGATTCGCGAGGTGGATTTCGATTCGGGCAAGACGGTGAGGCGTGGCGCGGTCCTCGTGCGGCTCGACACCACCAACGAGGAGGCGCAGCTCGCCGCCGCCAAAGCGGACGAGGATCTGGCCAAGATCACCCTGGAACGGGCTCGCGCGCTTCGCAAGGGCGGGGCCAACACGCCCGTCGAGCTCGACGCCGCGGAGGCGCGGGCCAAGCAGACGCAGGCCACCGTCGAGAACATCGAGGCGACCATCACCAAGAAGACCATCCGCGCCCCCTTCGACGGTCGCGTGGCCATGAAGCAGGTCGAACGGGGCCAGGTCGTCTCGCCGGGAACGCCGGTGGCGACCCTGCAATCCGTCGACCCCATCTATGCCGAGTTTTCGCTGCCGCAACAGGCGCTTGCCGATCTCAAGGTCGGCCAGACCGCCACCATGCACGTCGATTCGTTCCCCGGCAGGACCTGGCAGGGCGCGGTCAGCACCGTGAACTCCGAGGTCGATCCGAGCACGCGCAACATCCGCGTGCGCGCGACTTTCCCCAACAAGGACGGCATCTTGCGTCCTGGCCTGTTCGTGAACGTGGAAGTCAACGCCTCGGACAAGCGCGACGTGCTCGTCGTTCCGGCCACCGCCGTGGTCTATGCGCCGTATGGCGACTCGGTCTTCGTCCTCGATCGGAAGGCCCCGAAGACCGAAGACTCGCAGAAACCCCAGGAGGCGGAAGGCCAGAATCAGGGCGGCGACCATCCGGCGCTGGTCGCGGAGCCGCGCTTCGTCCGCCTGGGCGAACGGCGCGGCGATCTGGTCGCGGTGGTGTCGGGCCTCAAGCAAGGCGAGACGGTGGTCAGCAATGGCGCGTTCAAGCTGCGCAAGGGCTCCGCGGTCATCGTGAACAACACCCTGGCTCCGCCCGTCGAGCTCGATCCGAATCCAATCGACAAGTGAGCCGGGCAACAGCAGCGTCTGATGCGAGCGAATCGGCAAATGTGACTTGAAAGGCTTTCGTGAAGCTTACCGACCTTTTCATCCGGCGTCCGATTCTGGCCATCGTCATCAACCTCGTCATCCTCATCGCGGGGCTCCAGGCAGCCCGTTCGCTCAACGTGCGGCAATACCCGCGCAACGAGAACGCGGCCATCACGGTGACGACCTCCTACGTCGGCGCCAACGCCGAGCTGGTGCGCGGCTTCATCACCACGCCGCTTGAACGGGCCATCGCGGCCGCCGACGGCATCGATTACATCGAGTCGCAAAGCCAGCAGAACGTCTCGATCATCCGCGCGCGTCTGCGCCTGAACTACGATTCGAACCGTGCCTTGGCCGAGATCAGCGCCAAGGTGAACCAGGTGCGCGGCGATTTGCCCCCGGAGGCGGAGATTCCGGTCATCAACATCGAGACCGTCGACAGCCAATTCGCGTCCGCTTACCTGAGCTTCTCGTCCCAGTTCCTCAAGCAGAACGAGATCACCGACTATCTGGTGCGGGTCGTGCAACCGCGGCTTTCGGCCATCGAAGGTGTGCAGCGCGCGGACATCCTGGGCGCGCGCACCTTCGCCATGCGCGTCTGGCTGAAGACCGACAAGATGGCGGCGTTCGGCATCAGCCCAGGCCAAGTCCGCCAAGCGCTGGCCGCCAACAACTACCTGGCGGCGGTTGGGCAGACCAAGGGATCTTTGGTCCAAGTCAATCTTACCGCCAACACCGATCTCAATACGGTGCGCGAGTTCCAGCAACTGGTGGTGCGCCAGAAAGGGGGCGCCGTGGTCCGGCTGGGCGACGTGGCCGACATCGCTCTCGGCGCCGAGGACTACGACACCGCCGTCAATTTCACGGGCAAGACCGCGGTCTTCATCGGCGTGTGGCCGATGCCCAACGCCAACTCGCTGGACGTGATCGGGCGGGTGCGAGCCGAGATGGCCAACCTGCAGAAGGAGATCCCCGAGCAGATTTCCGCGGTGGTCGCCTACGACGGCACCAACTACATCAAGAATGCCGTGCACGAGGTGGAGCACACCCTGGCCGAGACCTTGCTCATCGTCGTGCTGGTCATCTTCGTGTTCTTGGGCTCGATGCGCTCCGTGCTGGTCCCGGTGGTGGCCATTCCGGTCTCGCTCATCGGCGCCGTGGCGCTGATGGCGCTCTTCGGCTTCACCATCAACCTGCTGACCCTGTTGGCCATCGTTCTTTCCGTCGGCTTGGTGGTGGACGACGCCATCGTCGTGGTGGAGAACGTCGAGCGGCACTTGCGCGAGGGCCTGACGCCTCTCGCGGCGGCGCTGGCCGGCGCGCGCGAGCTGGTCGGGCCCATCATCGCCATGACCATCACTTTGGCGGCGGTGTATACGCCCATCGCTCTGCAGGGCGGTCTTACCGGCTCGCTCTTTCGCGAGTTCGCGCTCACTCTGGCGGGGGCCGTGACCATCTCGGGCATCGTGGCGCTTACCTTGTCGCCGGTCATGTCGGCCTACTTGCTCAAGGCGGGACACCAAGACCGGGGCTTTTCGGGCGTGGTCAACCGGGCCTTCGACAGCATAAGAAGGACATACGCGCGCCACCTCGACATGACGTTGGGTGCGCGCGGCGCCATCTACACCGCCTGGATCGTGATCAGCGTGTTGGCTTTCCTGATGTTCGCGCAAGCGCCCAAAGAGCTCGCGCCGTCGGAGGATCAAGGCGTCGTGTTCGGCGTGGTCAACACCCCTTCCGACTCCACGCTGGACCAGGTCACGTTCTCGACCCGCGAGGTGAATCGCACGGTCATGCAGATCCCGGAGGCGGCCTTCACCTTCCAACTGACCTTTCCCACCGGCGGGTTCTGGGGCCTCGGCCTCAAACCGTGGGAAGAGCGAAAGCGCTCCGCCGCCCAGATCGTTCCCGACGTGCAAAGGCGGGTTGCGGTCATCCCGGGCATTCAGACGTTTCCCATCCTGCCTCCGGCGCTGCCGGGCGGCGGACAGTTTCCGGTCGAATTCGTCTTGTCGTCGACCGCCGAGAGCGCCGAGATTCTTGGCTTCGCGAAAAAGCTGCAGCAAAAGGCCGCGACGAGCGGAATGTTCGCTTTTCCCCCGCTCATCGACGTCAAGCTGGACCAGCCTGAATCGCAGATCGAGATCGACCGGGACAAGGTGGCCGAGCTCGGGCTCAGCCTCGAGACCGTGGCGCAGGATCTGTCCACGTCCCTGGGCGGCAACTTCGTCAACCGCTTCAGCGTCGCCGGTCGCAGCTACAAGGTCATTCCCCAGCTCCTGCGCAGCGAGCGCCTGAACCCTAGCCAGCTCAACAACATCTACATCACGGGGCCAAACGGTCAGCTCATCGCGCTCGGCGCCATCGCCACGATCCGCAACAGCGTGGTGCCCCGCTCGCTCAATCGCTTCCAGCAGCTCAACGCGGTCAAGATCAGCGGCGTGGCCATCCGGCCCCTCGACCAGGCGCTGTCGTACCTCGAAACCGAGGCCGCCAAGATCCTGCCCAAGGCCTATTCCGTCGACTACACCGGCGAGTCGCGCCAGCTGCGCACCGAGGGCAACAAGTTCTTGCCCGCCTTCATCCTGGCCGTGGTGCTGATCTTCCTGGTGCTCTCGGCGCAGTTCAACAGCTTCCGCGATCCCTTCGTCATCTTGGCCGGCTCGGTGCCGCTTGGCATGTTCGGCGCGCTGACGTTGGCCTTTCTCAAGATGCCCAACCCGAACATGCACTACTTCACCGACGGTTGGACCACGACCATCAATGTCTACTCGCAGGTGGGCCTCGTGACCCTGGTCGGCCTCGTGTCCAAGAACGGCATCCTCATCGTCCAGTTCGCCAACACGTTGCAAGAGCAGGGTCTTTCCAAGATCGAGGCGGTCAGGGAAGCGGCCGTGACCCGGTTGCGCCCCATCCTGATGACCAGCGTGGCCACCATCTGCGGCCACTTCCCGCTGACCCTCGTGCGCGGCCCCGGCGCCGCCGCCCGCAACAGCATCGGCATCGTGCTGGTCGCCGGGATGGCCTTGGGCACGGCGTTCACGTTGTTCTTTGTGCCCGCGATCTATGTCCTCATCGCCCGCGACCACCGCTCGGCAGGGAAGGTTGCGGCGCCGACCGAGAGCCCGAGTGACGAGGGCTTGCCGGTTGGATTCGAGGCGCTGACGAAGGTCGGAGGCTAATAATCGCACCCGGGAACAGCGGCGGCGCCAGGGAGCGGATCGGGGCAGGTTCGGCACTGCATTCCGATCTTGGTGCCCTCCGGGACTGGGCCGGCGATGATTTCAGCCGCTGTGCGCAGCACAATGATCATCTGCCCCTTCACAGGGCACTTGTCGAAGTCGCTGGTCAACTGCCAGCAGTCGGCGGCGATGTTGCTGCTTGACGCGCCGGAGGGGCACTGAGGAAGACCCACCGGATCCTCGGTATAGTACACTTCGGTTGGGTCGTTGGGATTGACTACAGGCGTGCGGTAGCTTACGCGGCAGTCAGGTTGGAGGCCGGGCGTGGCGCTGTCGGTGTCGGTGTCGAGCAGTTTGTAGTCGACGCACAGGTTCTGAAGGTGCTTGGCCACGGCGCTGCCGATGGTTGCCATCGACTTCGTGAAGTCGGGTTCGCAGATGCTGAGCTTGAGACCGTTGGCTCCGAATTCGTCGACGAACGCCGATTCACGCAAGCCGCCCGTGGCGCCCCAGCCCGCCGCCGTGGCGTCGAAACCGGTGGCCGTATCCGTGGTCGCGGGGGATGGCAGGTGATTCGGGTCGTAGCAGACCGGCCAGTAGTCGTACAGGGTAGGGTGCTGCGTGTCCGTGGTGTCGGGGTTGGGAACAGGGGCGATCTTGTACTGCGCGCTGGCCATGTCCGCATCGCTGCGTGGCCAGCCGAAAATGCCGGCGACGAGGATTTGGTTGTCAGGGTCCTCCTTGAGGGATTTGATTTCATTTGCAAGCCGATGGATGTCCCTGAGCGGGCTGCAGTCGGTCGGGATCGAGGTGTCGGTGCCGGTGCTGGAGCCATCGGTTGGGTTGGGACAGCTATCGGTTCTGGCCTGGCAGTCGCTGAAGGGATGGGTGAAGGCGGCGGTGGTCGGGTACCCCGGCGGCGAAGTGGTGAGGTTCGTGCCCCCGCACACGTGTGCTCGAGTGGCACAACGCAAGCTGGTCGATTCTCCGAGCAACTCGGGCTTGTCGCCGAACATGCCGTCGTTCATGGCCGCCGAGCAGTCGTCTTCGTCGGTCAGAAATATCAGGCCGAGGTAGGCATTGCCACGTAACATCAGCTGCTGAGAGGCATTCCCTATGTTGCTGGCAAGCAACGCAAATTCGAAGGCCTGGAGTTGGTGCTCTTCGCCGCAGCCCAAGGTGCCAACGCCGCCGGCCAAACAGGCGAAGACAGAGCTGATGTCTCCGGTGTAGTTCACCGGCTGCCCATTGGAATACTCGAGCCACAGCGCACTGGCGCTGGTAACACCGCAACCTTGCGCGTTGATCATCTGGAACCTGCCCAGATCCCCAAAGTTGCTGATTGTCCCGTCGGGCAGGGTCTTGGGACCGCAAACGCCGCTGGCATAGGCGCCCCCGGTGCCGAGATCGCTGTCGATGATCGCGACGCGCAAGTCGGGCAGACTGCCGTCGTTGGGATCCTTGAGCGCATCGATCAGCTTCGGGAACTGGGCGTTCAGCTTGCTGATTTTGGGGGCCATGGACGGCGAGTTATCCACCATGGTCACGATATCGACCAAGCGAGTTGGTGCGATGCTGACGTACATATCCGTTTGCTGCCCCACTCCCGTTACGTCGCCTATGGGGAGGCTACTGACTGCTCCTAAACAGACAAGCGGCGTTGTTGAACCGACCGTCGGGTTCAAGAAATCTTTACACACACATAACTTCTTGCAAGCGAGCGGTCCTAGGGTAAAAGGAATGTCGCAGGCGAAACCCTGCACACACCGCTGGTCGAGAGGGTTGGTCGGTTCGCGCAGCTCACCGTCGCAGTCGCTATCGTAGGAGCAGCCCGCGGAGCAGGTTGCTTGCGTGGGTGGATCGGGCCACGCAGCACCTGGCTGCACCGCCGGCTTGAGACAAAGGTTGCTGGGACACTCGGGGGCGCTGGCGTTGTAAACAGCTTGGGATGTCGTTGCGTTCACTGAAAGATCGCACAGTCGTCCGATCGCATTCGCGGCCGCGATGCTAAGCGTGTCGGTGGGTGCGTCGGCACGCGCGCCGGCATCGCTTGCGGCGCAAGACTCCCCGGCCGCCAGGCACTGGTTCTTGCTCTCGCAACAAACGAAGCCCGATGTACAGGGACAGGACTTGCCCTCGAGGGGAACACTGCCCACGCAAGCTGCGAGCGAAAGTGAAAGCGACGCCCAGAGAAGAGAGTTTGCATGGTTCATGTCGAAGAGTCCTCCAGTACTGGGAACGAACGGGCCTCCGCTTTCGGACAAGTCTTTCTCAGAAATGACCCGAGAACAGAATCTCGCCCAACCCAACTTCAATGTGCGGCGACGACGGAGCGTCCTGTGGCGTGGCTTTGCGTTCCGTGAGAATCCAGGTCACCACGCCTGTGGTAAGCGCCGCCCCCGCAAAGGCAAAGACCGCCGCGGCCTCCACCTTGCGCGTGTGAATGCCGGCGTTGAGCTGGGCCGCGCGCAGCTGGGATGAGCCCTGTGCCTCGTCACGCAGGTGCGAGGCATCCCAGAGCAAGAGCCCACCTGCCACCACGCCCGCGGCCGCGGCGACGCTGCTAGACCACAGGACGACCTTGCGCCCGGAGATGGGCCGGGCAGGAGGCGGCGGGCGTTGCACGACCACCAAGTCTTCCGAGGCGCGATCGAAGGGCAAGGAAAAGATCAGGCTGAAGGCGTGGTGGGCCGCTCCACGCTCGGCAACCCGCGGATCGGCGAATTGCGAGGCCACGAGCGCGAGGCTCGCGTCGGAGGCCGGCACGGTCAGCTCCTTGTCGTCCTCCAGGTTGCGCACGTAAAGAAGACTGGCGCCACCGGGGCGTACCAGGCGAATCCCCCGTCCCTTGGCGTTGTGGAAATCCAGGAACCGCACGCCCCGTTGATCCTCGATCATGTAATGCGCCGAGGGGAAATCCCCGCCCACGGCGAGCGTGCGCCCGAGCCCGGGCCGTAGATCCAGCAATTGCGTCGACGCCGCCGAGGCGCGGGCGAACACGTGGGGACGGAATTTCTCGTTCACGATGGCCTGGTTCGCGCGAGCGAGAAAGGACGCGATCTCGGCGTAGGTGATGCTTCCGTCGCCATCCAGATCGGCCGCTCCGTACAAACCCGAGCGAACTTCATGGCTGAAGATGCCGGCCTGGAAGGCTTCCCACTCGTGGCTTTCGGTGCCGGAGGAGGTGGACAGCAGCAGACCAAGGTTCTTCCGCCGTCCCAATTCGGAGGTGACGGAAAAGCCCTGAACCTTGCGGCGCTCGCCCCCGGGACCACGCTCCCCGACCAGGAGGTAGGAGTAACACGCGTCCACGATGAGGTGGTTCTCGTCCGCGGCGATGGGGTCGAGAATTTCCCGTGCCAGTTGATCCCCCGACAGCCGCGCGTCCTCCAGGGTCAGGTACGAGCTGTCCCCGTCTACGTTGCCATGCCCGGCGTACAGCACGTAGAGCGTGGTCTTCACCCCACGTTCATGGGCTGTGGCGATCTCCGAGGCGAGCTGCGCGACGACCTTGGCGAGAGACGTGCGCGTGGGCGGCAAGGCCTCCGCCGCGGCCTGGGGCGACAAGGCCGTGGTCTCGCGATCCAAGCGCGCGAGCAACTGGGTCCTGGCGCCGAGCGCGCGAAAGAGCTCCTGGTACCGGACGGCATCGTCATCCGCGTAGAGCAGGGTCTTGAGGTCGGCATCCACGCTGCGATTCACGCCCATGATCAGGGCGAAGACGGCATTGCGCGGGGCCTTTTCTGCCCCCTGGACCGGCCCCACCCAAAGCAGGCAGAGCACACCCAAGAAGATGCCCAAGCCTTTCACGGGCGCACCTCGAACGCCATCGTACGCAAGACTTCACCAGCGGCGGCATCGGGTGTGAATTCGCCGCGGGCAATCCTGGTCTCCACCGAGCGTACGTCGAGCGGCTTGTCCATGAACAGCGCGTACAACGTGAGCGACGTGCCTTGCAGGGGCTGGCGCACGGCCTCGGGCAATTCCTTGAATCCAACCTGCTTCGTGATGGGCACGGCCGTCGGGTTGTCCGCGGCATCCGTCCAGGCCGGGTGGTACCAGGCCACGTGACCAGCCCCATCGACGGCGAAGATCATGAGGAAAGACTTGCCCACTTCGTTGCGATAGGCAAAGGCCAATTCATCCCTGGGGGAAACCACCTCCGTCACACGCATCGAATCCCGCTCACCCTTCATGCGGAAGACCGCCACTTCCAGTGGCTCCGCGTTTTCGATGGCCATTCCGCGCGCCGCGATCGCATGCCCTGGATCGGTGGCGAGGTGCGAAGAGGTGACGACAAGCAGCAAGGCCGCCGCTCCCAGCGCGGACACGACTCCGAGGCCCCAGCGCCAGGCCCGAAGTCGTGTCTGCCTCGCTTCCGAGGGGAGGCCGAGCGCCGCAGCCAGGCGCTCTCGCGGCCCAAGCACCTCGGCATCCAGCCTTTCCGCGGCTTGATAGGACTGGTAGGCCGCGCGGCAGTCCATGCACACCGGCAGATGAGCGCGCAAACGCGCCTCGTTGGCCGAGGAAAGGCCTTTGCCGAAATGTCCATCCACCAGTCTTCTCAGGTCGTCGTGGCTCGTGCTCATGGCCGTGTCCTCTTGCGCAGATAGGCGCGCAGGAACCGTCGCACGCGCAGCTCCCGATAGGCCAGGGTGGTGCGCGGCACGCCCAGGCGGCGGGCGGCCTCGCGCTGGTCGAGTCGTTCCACGAAGCGGGCCTCGAACAAAGACCAAAGCTCCTCGGGCAAGCCATCGCGCCTGAATCGCTGCACGAAGAGGTTCAGCTCGGCCCGCTCCTCCATGCGCTGGGACATCGGATCGACAAGCGGCGGAGTGTCTCGATCCTGCAGGTTCGTTTCCCGTCGGTGGCGCCGCCAGAAATCCACGGCCAGGTTGTGCGCCAGGGTGGCCAGCCAGGAACGCATGGAGCCCCCCGAGAAATTCCGTCGCAGGTCGGCCTTCGACAGCAGCCGAAAGTACAGGTCGTGCACGACCGTCTCGCGATCGGCCCCGCGCAGAACGCGCCCTACCGTCGCATCCACGGTTTCATAGGTTTCACGGTACAGCAGCCCGATGAAATCACGCTCTCCCGCGTGAAAACGCGCCAGCGCCGACTCGTCGTCTATGCTGGGAGGCGCCTTGAAAGCCATGATTGGAAGGGAGCCGACATAGGCCACGCCAGGGTAACGAACAGGCCACGCAGACTTGGACGAAGAAATCGCCTTCTTGGGGGAGAAAAGCAATCTCGGACCGCCCGGTCCCATTTTCGTGGGATAGGAGGAGGCGGCCCCGCGGGTGGGTCGTGACGAAAGACCCCTGGGGCCGCCTGAATGGGTTGGACTACGAGCTTGGCACCTCCTTTCTGTCGAGGGTTTGTGGGAACATTGGAATCGGCGTGTCCTTTCGGATTGAGCCTCTTTCACGATCCGTGCCGGGCCGAACGCGCGCATGGCCGCGTGTGTTCTCGCGGAGTTGCGAAGTCGCGCAATACCCGGTGGCACGCATGGACGGCGACGGCCTGTCAGATTGGCACAACACCCGGCAATATGGTCTATCCTGCCTGCCGATGCGCCTATCCAAGCTTGATGAGACAATGGTTGCCTCCCGCGGGCGGACACTCGCTCCCTTCGTTCTTTGGACTTTTGCTTTCGGCACGGCGGCCTTCGGCGCCGGATGTGGCGGACGAACCTCGCTGGCTGACGTCAACCGGGACGGCAGCACAGGCGAAGCGGTCCGGACCACCCGGGACCGGCGGTCAGGGCGGAAAGTCCGATTCGAGTCTTGCGGATGGACCCTCGAGGCCGGACAGTGTGTCTTCCAGCCCGGACGTTGCTGCGGATGGTGTACGTGACCTGCGCGCCGACGCCAGGGCCGATGCCAGCGCAGATCTGGCGCTGGACATGCCGAGCGAACGATTCGATACGATGCCGGACACGCGCGCGGATCTCCCACCCGACGGAAAGTTGGACACCCCGGCCGATGGGCGTCCCGACACGCCGGCCGACATGACTTCGGAGGTTTCGCGGGACGTCCCAGGTGATGGTGCCGATGCCGGGCTCGGCTCTCGTGACGCCGAGGCGGGCGATCGCGCCGACGTCCTCGGCACAGCCGATGCACAAGGCCCGGGACTCTGGATACTGGCAGGTCTTCTGGCTGGGCCGGGCGCGCTTGACGGGATCGGCCCGGCGGCACAGTTCTACTTTCCCGCGGGCGCAGCGACGGATGGGGCAGGGAATCTCTACATCGCGGACGCTGCCAACGATACCATTCGCAAGATCGTGCTGGCCACGGCCGAGGTGACGACCCTTGCCGGCTCCCTCGGAGTCACGGGCAGCGACGATGGCATCGGGACGAGCGCACGCTTCTTTTCACCCCAAGGCCTGGCGTGCGATGGCGCGGGCAATCTCTATATTGCCGACTCCGTCAACAGCACGATTCGCAGATTGGCCTTGGCCACCGGCGAGGTTACGACCATCGCCGGCACCGCGAACGCACTGGGCAGCCAAGACGGTCGTGGCCAGGCGGCACGTTTCGACTCGCCGATGTCCCTGGCCTACGACGGGGCCGGCCATCTGTTCGTGGCCGATATCGACGGCACGATTCGAGACATCGTCCTGACCACCGGGGATGTCACCACGGTGGCCGGCAGCTCGGCCACGACGGGCAGCCAAGATGGAACCGGCACCAGCGCCCTGTTCTGGAGGCCGCAGGGGGTGGTGTCGGACGGTGCGGGCACCTTGTATGTCGCGGATACGGACAATCATACGATTCGAAAGATCGTCGTGGAAACGGGCTCGGTCACCACCTTCGTGGGCACGGCGGGGGCCGATGGAATCGATGACGGCGTAGGGAGTGCCGCGAGGTTTTCCTACCCGCACGGGCTATCCACCGACGGCCATGGCAATCTCTTCGTGGCGGATTTCGGGAGCAATCGAATTCGCAAGGTGGTCCTCGCCACGGCCGAGGTGACCACGTTGGCCGGTGTACTTGGATACAATGGATACAGCGACGGTCCGGGAGACGTCGCCGAATTCAATGGGCCGGACTACCTGGCTTGCGACGCCGCGGGGAATCTCTTCGTGACCGACTCCGCCAATCAAACGGTCCGCAGGATCGCCGTCGCAACAAGCGGGGTCACGACCTTCGCCGGCCTGGGCAGCAGCGCGGGCAGCGACGATGGCGTCGGAGCTGGCGCGCGCTTCAATTGGCCGATGGGCTTGGTCAGTGACGGCGCGGGCAACCTCTTCGTCGCCGATGCGCTCAACCGGACGATCCGCAAGGTGGTCGCCGCCACGGGTGCCGTGAGCACGCTCGCCGGGCTTGCCAATCAGAGCGGCAGTCGGGATGGCACCGGAGCCGACGCTCGCTTCGGCTACCCGGCGGCCCTCGCATTCGACGGAGCCGGTACCCTGTTCGTCGCCGACCAGACCAACAACTTGATTCGCAAGGTCGACCTGGCGACCGCGGTCGTCACCACGGTCGCTGGCGAGGCCGGCATCGCGGGCAGTGACGACGGCGTCGGCACGAATGCGCACTTCGATTCGCCGGCCTCGCTCGCGCTCGACGGCGCCGGCAACCTCTTCGTCGGAGACACGGCGATGCACACCCTGCGCAAGATCGCGCTCGCCAGCGGAACTGTCACGACTTTCGCCGGCGTTGCCGGAAGCCTGGGCGGCGACGATGGCGTCGGGACAGCCGCGCGATTCGACGATCCTGCCGGGCTGGCGTGCGATGGTGTGGGCAACCTGTTCGTGGCTGACTCGGGTACCTACACCCTTCGCAAGATCGTCCTTGCGACGGCCACCGTGACCACGTTGGCTGGAACGACGGGCGTGCTGGGCAGTGACGACGGTATCGGCGCCGCCGCGCGATTTCAGATGCTCGGTGCCCTGGTTGCGGACGGCGCCGGAAACTTGTTCGTGGCCGACATGCAAAACGACATGGTTCGTAAGGTGAATGTCACGACCGGGCTCGTAACCACGGTGATTGGGCACGCCGGCCGTTGGGAAACCATCCCGGGACCGTTGCCGGCCTACATTGCTTCTCCTACCGGCTTGGCGGTCCTGCCTTCCGGAGATCTCGCCATCACCGACATAGACGCGAACGCTGTTCTCATTGCGCGCTTCTGATCGAGGCTCCAGCTACCGACGGCGTTCGCGCCCAGGTTTGTTTTCCGTGCAGTGCCGGGATTGGGCGGCGCTATCCGTCGGCCTGGCCACGCGAACGGGTGTGCCCAAGAAGCGTCCATAGGCTGCGGCCGCGCTGGCGAACCCCCGCATGACGGTCTTCGATAGTTTGGTGAAGGGCTCGGCTTCGATGACCATCGCTTTGGCCGATTTCTTTTTGCGCCAGACGCCTTCCACGTGCCCGCCGACGACGATGGTGGGGCGGAACACGCCATTGCCGCCGGGCACGAGGCGATCCGCGAAGGCGGGATCCAGGATGGCTTCGCGGTCTTTGTAGCCCAGAACGAATTCGTCGAAGCCGGGCAGGGCCAGCACCGACGAGGCGATCTTTGCTTCGACGGCGGCAAAACCATCCTGCGCGCCGGCCGCGAGCAGGTAGCGAACGCCATGGACATCGATGCTGGTCAGGGCGCGGCCGGCGACCTCGACCCCGCGTTTGGCGTCGCTGGCCGTGAGCTTGGCCCATCCCACCAGGTCGCTCAGCTTCGCCGGTCCATGACTTTCGACATAGCGGCGGGCGAGCTCGCCGAGGGCTTGGTCGTGCTCCAGGCGACGCGGCTTTTTCACCCACTCGGAAAGCAGAGCGAAGGTTGGGTCTTTGGTGGTGGGCGGCCCGGAGCACAGCGTGCCGGTCAAGGACAGGTTGAACAGAATGTGATAGCCGCGCTGGGAATTTACCGCGATGCCGGCGGCGGCAAAGGCGGCAAGCATTTGCTCGCGGGTGAAGGCATGGCCGCCAGCAAGACGCCTTTGTGCCACCTCTCGCGCGCGGGCCAAGGTTCGCGCATCGAGACCCAGCGCAGCTCGCCGCGCGGCCGTGCTCGCTACCACGCGCGGCCCCAACGCTTCCAGCAGCCAGGGCAGATCGTCGGCACAAACCATGTGCAGTGTTCCTCGCAACGGCCACGAACGGACGATCGAGCCGGTGGTCATGGCCTGCCTGACGTCGGACACGGTCGCGCTTCGCGCCCGTACCCCGATGGACCACAGGACGCTGTCCAGATCTTGGGCTTGCATGGCCAACAGGTTGCGCACCGCCTGCTCGGGCGTGGCGGGTGGGGTGCCCACCAGCTTCTGGCTGAGCAGGCGCAGTCGACCGATGGTTTGCGTTCGAGATGCCAAGACGTGGACGCCGCAGGTCGTGTGGCCCCTTATTGCCGCGCGCGCAGCTCTTGCCAGGCCGCCGTCAGGAGGAAGCTGTCGGGGACCGCGGCCTCCATCTCGAGGTGGAGCGCATAGGGTGCCGTGAACGACAGCGTTTCCCGTTCGATTTGATGGCGGCGAGAGATGTCGAAGAAGCCGATGACGCCGCGAGGTTGGGGGCGCTGTGCCTCGGCGTAGGCATAGGCGAGGGCCTGGCAGGCGGCACCCCAGGGCGCCGTCGCCGTTTCGATCTGACCGCGCTCGAATCCGGCAAGGGTCACCAGTGCGGACAGCTGATCGGCGTTCACGTGCCAGTGGACGAGAACGATCGTGTCGTCCGCGGTGGCCTCGGCAAGCGGCTTGGCCACGACGTAGCTCGCCTGGATCTGTCGGAAAGGAAACTCGGCCAACCAGCGGCGCGTGATGGCCGGCGTGCGGTGGAAGCGCTCGCCCTCGCGCATGTCGTAGCTCTGGCCGTTGGCCAGTTGCGCTGTTCCCCCGGTCGAGAGCAACCTGTCGATGGGAAAGTCCATGCGCGCATAGCAGTCTCCGAAGCCAAGCCCCGCGCCGCCGCCGGGGCAGCCGAAGGTGTCTCGATCGAAGAAGACGGTGCGTCCGTTGGCGGCGGTCAGCAGCATGGACGCGACACACCCCATGCGACCGGGTTTGAACTGGGTTCCGTCGGCCGGTAGCTGATCGGTGAGGATGATCGCTACGGGGGCGCGCTTGACGCCGAGGGCATCGGCCAGGGGACTTTGCATGACAGGTGCGATCTTGGCGGGTCGGTGCCGTTCGCGCAAGCCGGGAAGGAGGTCCAGGAAGTCGCTGGTACGACAATGGTCAGAAATCGTCCGACACACTCTGGAGGGATGGCCAGCTGGTACCCTAATGGCCAGATGGAATTGGCAACCCTCTGGACGGCGAGCCCAACTGCGCCGGGAATCCTCCCACTTTCGACAGCGACGATCATGCCTTCACTGCCGTGGCCAACGAGGTCGGCTCGTGCGAGTTCGTAGCCTCGACCCCGCCTCCCGATCCGGGAAACATTGCGGTTTACGTCGACAAGGTGCTCGTGAATCAAAGCGCTTCCGACGGCTGGAGCTTCGGGAGCAACCCGGCGAGCATCGTTCTTGGCGGCAGCTACTGCGACCGGGTGCTCCCAGGCGGCAGCGCGACGGTCCAGCTTCTCCTCGGGTGTACCGGCGGCTCACCCTTCCCGACCTTTCTCCCTAGGCCGAACGAACCGCAACGTCACCTATACCCTGGGCAAGACTTGGTATCATGGAGCCGTGCTCACCAAGAGGACCCGGGTAGGGACTGGCTCCTTCGCGAGATACTGCAAAGTCGCGGTATTGCTCGCCTGCGGCTGCACCGAGCCATTTCACACCCAAACGCCTGGCACTGGCGGCGTGAAGGGTGCTGGTGGCGCACCCGCGATCGGCGGTCGCCTGGGCGCAGGAGGTGAGCCGGGGACTGGCGGCGTCAGTGCGACCACCAAGACCATCGGCGCAGGTGGCATGCCCGCAACGGGCGGCGTGCTCGGAATGGGCGGCAGTGGCGGAACGTCGGGCACTGTCTCAGGGCGAGGTGGTGCCGTCGGCACGGGCGGAGGGCTCGTTGGGGGGAACGCTGCTGGCGGAGCTTCGAGTTCCGCAGGCGGTGCGGACGGAGGCACATCGGGAACGGAGGCATGCGCCACACCGAGTTCCGACTACTGTGTCGAGGCATGCTTGGCAGACCACGCGTTGTGGGGTAATGCTACGTGTAGCAACGGTGCCTGGGGTTGCCGGTCGGGCTACGTCCTCGCAAGCAGCTGCCCTGCCCAGGGGTGTGGCGTGACCCCTGACGCCTGCTGTGATTCGACGACAGGAGCTGTCACGCAAAATCCGTGCAAGACCGACGGGTACCGTGAAGCCTGTCCCTCTAAAAACACGGCGACGTACTTGGACGAGGCCTACTGCGTTCCCGATAGTCTTGTTCCGACGTTCCTGAACAACTGCTTCGCGCTCGACAGGCGACCGTGCAACACAGCTGACCCAGCAACGGGCTGCAGCGACGTTGAGTCTGGCTTGGGGGTTGTAACGTGTGGGTGCGGTGGAGCTGTAGCCGATGGCTCGATAGGGACCTGGTACTGCTCCGCTTTCATGGGCTCCTGACGGCGCAGCCAGTCTCATCAGCTGCTCGTGCTCGCGTCCTTCAACGTCGGGGCAGGGACTCCTGCCCGTGATACTGACCTTGGCGGGTGCGTCTTTGCAAGAACGTAGGCGCAAGAGAGCGACATCCGTGTCGCGGAAGGGACGCGATCCTTTGGCAGGAAGGCCGCCAGTTGGCCTGCTTCCTCCATCGTGCAAGTCTGGCCCACCGATTGCTAGATGTCAGACCATGCGATTTCCGTTTGGCTCGGTCCTGCTGCTCGCGGCGTGCGCGATCACGCTGTTCCCTGGCTGCCTTGGAGGTGGTTGCTACGCCACACAAGAGAACTTTCGCGTGACTCCAACGGAGAGCTGCATCCAGCCGGTGTTCGATGTCTGCGACGCCCAAGCCGGCTCGCTGACCGTGCGGAACAATTGTTCCGACCCGTTGGTCATCCTCGGCAATTCTGGTGGAGACTCCGGTGTCGGCGGGACCTCTCAAGCCGACGTCACCATCGCTCCCGGCGCGAAGGTCGAGATCGATTGCACGCCGTTCACCGATTCGTCCAACAACGGGCTGTGGCACGTCACGATTCCCGCCGCCCTCGGCACCGCAGCCGTCGTCATCACCTTCGATATCGCGCGGTAGGTTGCCCGGCAGGCCTTCGATCGCCTACCAGTCGCCATGCGAGTCGCGCGATCATTTCCACGTCGACCATCCGTCGCGCTTGCGCGGAGCCCTGCTGTCAGGATCGACCGCGGGAAAGTGGTATCAAGTGTTGCGGTAAAGGGGTATCTAGTGCTGCGGGAAAGTGGTATTTGTCAGGCATGTCCCGGTACTGTGAGCGCTCTGTCGATCGACTGATCCGTGATCTCCTTTCCGAGCTTCCAGCGTTGCTGCTGGTGGGGCCACGTGCGACTGGGAAGACCACCACCGCGTCGAGGCATGCAGCTACGGTCATCCGGCTGGACCGGCCGGCCGATGCTGTGGCTTTTCAGGCCGACCCGGATTCGGCCCTTCGCGGGCTCGATGAGCCGATTCTGCTCGACGAGTGGCAGGCCATTCCTGAGGTGCTGGGTGCGGTTAAGCGCGCCGTCGATACCGACCCGCGGCCGGGACGATTCTTGCTCACGGGATCGGTGCGCGCGGATCTCGACGCTCCCACTTGGCCGGGAACGGGCCGCCTGGTGCGGGTTCCTATGTTTGGAATGACCATCGCCGAACAGCGAGGCCGGCCCCGAAACAAGCCCTTGCTGGACCGGCTGGTGCAGGGTGATGTACTGGCTGTCCCTCGCGATGCGCCCGATCTTCGCGGCTATGTCGAGTTGGCCCTGCAGAGCGGATTTCCTGAAGCGGCGCTGGGACTCTCCGAGCGCACACGTTCTCGTTGGATCGAGAGCTATCTGGAGCAGCTCCTGACCAGGGATGCGATACAACTGGGCGGGGTTCGCGATCCGGCGAAGCTGCGCCGCTACTTCGAGGCCTATGCCCTCAATTCGGCCGGGCTGGTGGAAGAGAAGACGCTGTTCGAGGCAGCGGGATTGAATCGCAAGACGGCCACGGCCTACGAGCAACTCCTGGTCAACCTGATGGTCGTGGATCGGACTTCGCCCTGGAGATCGAACCGCTTGAAGAGACTCGTGAGAGCGCCGAAACGCTATGTGACTGATGCGGCCCTGCTTGCGGGCATGGTGCGCCTTGATGCCGGTGGAATCTTGCGCGAAGGGGATCTCCTCGGCAGGCTTCTGGACACCTTCGTTGCATCTCAGATTCGTGCGGAGTTGGCCGTCGCCGACTGTCGCCCGCGCCTTTACCATCTACGGCAGGAACAGGGCCGCCACGAAATCGATCTGTTGGCCGAGATCTCTGCGACACGGGTCGTCGGTATCGAGGTCAAGGCCAGCGCTGCGCCTCGTGCGGACGCTGCACAACATTTGGTTTGGCTGCGTGACCAACTAGGAGCGCGCTTCGCCAGAGGAGTCGTGCTCCACACGGGCTCGCGCGTCTACGAGATCGACAAACACATCTTGGCCGCACCCATCGCGACGCTTTGGGCCTAATGCCCGAAAGGCATCGCCCAGTCGGCAATTACCATCCATCTGCTGGATCCGCCGCTCCAACAACGGGCTGTGGCACGTCTCGATTCCCGCCGCGCTCGGCACGACATCCATCTCCGTCACTTTCGATATCGCGCGCTGACCGTGACGACGGTCGCAGGTTGGCACTTGGTCAGGTTCCCTTGTAGATACAGGCTCACGGGTTCATGATCGGGGCCAGCCACCATCCGCGTTGCGAGGAGATCGATGTGCAAACCGACTAGCTCAGGGCCCTGCCTCAAGCTCTGCGTTGTTGCCTTGGCGACTACGCTTGCCGCCTGCGAAGGTCGCTCGACGGCCTTGAGGGTCTCCCCTCGGGACGCGGCTCCCGACGGTCCGACGATCACCACGTACTTCGTCGAGCTCAATCCGATCCGGCAGCTCGATCTGGTGTTCATGATCGACAACTCGCCTTCGATGGCGCCAAAGCAGGCAAAGCTTCGCGACAACTTCCCGAGGCTGATCGCGGCGCTCAGGAATCCCATCGATGGCGGCCTTCCCGATCTGCGCGTGGCCATCATCGACAGCGATCTCGGCACCGCTGGCGCGTACGCCTCCGGCAGCTGCGGTCCGAAAAACATCGGCGGGTCGACCAACGTGTACGGGGACATGGGCAAGTTTCAAATGATCGGGGCCAGGGCGTGTGGTGTCGCCAGCGGGGATGCGCTCTGGCTCGAATACACGAACGGACAACCGGTCAACTTCACGGGGGACATCGCCAACGTCTTCGGCTGCCTGGCCGGCAACCTCGGCACGCTGGGATGCGGGGAAGAGCACCAACTGCAGGCCTTCGAATTCGCCCTGGCCGAGAAGAACATCGGCAATGACGATCAGCAGAAGATGTTGCGGGCCAAAGCCAATCTCGGGCTCGTGTTCCTGAGCGACGAAGATGACTGCTCGGCGGCCTCGAACGACGGAATGTTCGGCGACTTCTCGGACCTGGGAGGGGAGAGCGCCAGCTTGCGCTGTGTCACCCGGAGCGGCACGTGTAACGGCAAGAACCTCAGCGCGTCGCCACCCGGCTATCCGACCGACGCCGCCTTCGAGGCCCCCTTCACGAGCTGTCAGGCCAGGACGGATGCCTGCCCGAATGCGCTCGACGGCAAGACGGGCACCGATACGTCGAGACCGACCAGTTGCTCTCCCCTACGCAGCATCTCGCGCATGGCCGACGAGATCAGAGGGCTCAAGGACAACCCTGACGAGCAGATCTTCGTCGTCGGTATCTTTGGTTTTCCGCTCGACGAGGCCGATCTGGCGAACGCGACCTTCAAGATCGCGCCCGTTCCCAACCCCAACATCGCGGACACACAGCATCCCCAGATCTACGACTCCTGGCCGATTTGCTACGACCCGGACCACCAACCCGGCAACCCCGATCCCGCCACCGGCTTCGACGAGATCGCGGCGGGCTGGGGCGCCACCGGCGGGCTACGCCTTTCCGCATTCATCGATGAATTCGGCGCCAATGGCCTGAAATTCAGTATCTGTCAGCGGGACTTCTCGGATTCCATGCGTCTCATCGGGGGAGGGCTGGCCAGGAAGATGCAGAACCTCTGTCTGCCCGAGATCTTCACCCACTATGCCGCCTGCACGGCCAACTACGTGATCCCGGATAGCGCCGGCAATGACGTGCTCGACCCCGATGTCATCCCGGTCTGCGACCCGCAGACGACAAGCTATCCCTGCTATAGCCTTGGCGCGGACCCCGCCTTGTGCCCGGGCACGGACTTCCTCGTGCAGCTCGATCGGGGGCCGGCCGCTGGCGATCCCATCAAACCTGGAACGAAGATCGAATTCCGTTGCCAGTAGCGCCACCGGTGGAAAACGTGGCTTGGCGCACCTCGGGCTGTGGCGTCGGCGGAGCCTCGGCGAGAATGCGCTGCAAGTCGGCGGTAGATCCCGGAGGCGATCAAAGTGCTATCATGTGGCCGTCCCAAACAACGTGCCTTCTTGCGCGTGTAAATCTCGACAAGGAACCTGAGCGATGAACAGACCATTCGCATCGATGGCCAGCCTCTTGTTTGTCCTGTCCGTCGCCGGTTGCGGCTCGCAGACATCCTCGCCCACGCCACGGGGCGGATCGGGGGGTAGCAACACGGGCGCGGGCGGAAGCGCTGTCGGAAACATGGGCGGCAGCTTCATTGACGGAACCGGCGGTAATTCCATCGGCAACAGCGGCGGCAGCTCGACCGCTGGCGGCGGCGGCTCGACCGCTGGCGGCGGCGGCAGCTCGACCGCTGGTTCCATGGGCAGTGGCGGCAAACCGACAGGGAACACGGGAGGTGGGACGGCTGGAAACACCGGTGGAAATTCGACAAACAACACAGGCGGGAGCGTGGCCGGGTCAACCGGCGGGAGCTGAGCCGGAAACACTGGTGGGAGCGCGAGCGGGGGGAGCGGTGGCCAAGTTGTCACGACCGGCGGCGCTGCGGGCGGTGGTTCAGGAACGGCCACCGGAGGCCAGGCAGCGGGAGGTTCGGCCACCGGCGGCAGCACTTCTACCGAGCCCCGCGTGATCACCTCCGGCCAAAACGACTACTTCAACACCACGAAGCAGGCGACGGTTGTGACAAGCGGAACCGTCGACTTGACCGTCGACGATGGCACCAAGTATCAACCATGGGACGGGTTCGGTGGGACCTTCAACGAGATGGAATGGGACGCCCTATCCGTCCTCACCTCCGCCGACGTAACAAACGCGATGACACTCCTCTTCGACCCGAACAACGGCGCCAACTTTCTCTACGGACGGGTCCCGATGGGAGCCAGCGACTACTCCATGAGCTGGTACACGCTCGACGACGGCTCGGCCGACTACACGATGGCCAATTTCTCCATCAGTCGCGATCTGCAAAAGCTGATCCCCTTTATCCAGGCGGCGGTTAAGGCCAGGTCCGACATCCGTCTCTGGGCGAGCCCATGGGTCGTTCCCGGTTGGATGATGGACAGCAGCTCCAACATGAAGGGCGATGCGCAGACGCTCACGGCCCATGCCCTCTACATGGCGAAGTTCGTGGAAGAGTATGCCAAGCAGGGCCTGAAGATCGAGGCGATTCACGTGCAGAACGAACCCGGATACGCCAAGGTTCACTGGACGCAAGCGAACTTGATCGGCTTCGTGAAGACCTACTTGGGGCCAACCTTTGCCCAACGGAACCTCACCTGCGAGATCTGGTTCGGGACCATGTCCAAGGATCCGGACGACACCAACATTGCGCTGGCCGCGGCCGCTGATAGTGATGCTATGCAATACATCAAGGGCTTCGGCGTACAGTGGAACCCGCTGGCCGCCGTAGCCACCTTGGCCAAGAAGGGTCCCGTCATGCAGACGGAGCACAGGTGCGGCAACTACAATTTCTCAAGTGATTATTGGAACCAAAGTCAGTACAACTCGAGCAAACCGCCGAACGATCATGCCTATGGCGAGGAAACTTGGCAGCTCCTCCGGGATTGGATCGTCGCGGGGGTGAACTCGTACAGCGCTTGGAACATGGTGCTCGATACCGTTGGTATGAGCCTGGATGGCTGGCCGCAGAACGCACTTTTGGTGGTGGACCGGACGGCGAAGAAGCTCATCCAGACTCCGGCGTACTACGCCTTTCGGCAATACTCCCAGTTCATCCTCCCGGGAGCCACGCGCATTGCGATCACCGCCAGCGGCAGCGCCTTCACGGGCATCAACACCAAAGCCTGGAACGGTCTCAATGCCGTCGCCTTCAAGAACGCCGACGGCAGCGTCGTCACCGAGGTCTACAACAAAGGTACCTCCGCGCAGACGACGATCGTGAAGGTGGGCGGCACCATGTACCAGATCAGCATTCCTGCTCACGGATGGGATACCCTCATCACCTACTGAAGGGGATCGTCTCCACAGGCGCACCGCGGCTGGGCTATGGGCACCGCTGGGCCCGCTCGTGGCGGGTCCGGCGCTGCCGCCGATAGCGTATCGTCCGGGCAACGTTGCCGGAACCGCCGTGCCCGTGGCATCGACCGACGCGATGGCAATGGCAAAGGTCTCGCTGTTCGAAACCCGAGCGCTTGAAAGGGCTGCTAGGCTTCGATTTCTTCAGCCTCGAGGTCCTCGGCTTTCGGGAAGCGGTCCGCTAGCCGCCTGAGGCATGGCAGTGATTCTCGGGACGGCACAGGATGCGAGATTCGCGCCAAAGGCATATCATCGCCCGTGTGCATCTCGCACCAGCCTGTCTCACCAGGATGATCTCAAGGAGGAGTCGCGTGAATTCGAAAAGCCTCTACCTTATGGTCAGTGCGTTTTTGTTTGCCGGAGGCGCTGCGCTTTCGGCCCCAGGTTGCGGCAGATCGAGCCTCGGCCACGAGGGTGGCGCGCCGGCCGATGCCAGGACTCCGCTCGGTGACGGTGGCGCCCAAGGCGGCGGTGGTGGCCTCCAAGGCGGTGGAGGTGGCCAAAGCAGCGGAGGCATCTCCGGCAAGGGCGGAGCGGGGGTTGGCGGTGTGGCTCAAGGGGGAATCACCGGCATGGTTTGCGGCGACGACCCTGGGCAGCCCTGCTGCGGATCCAACCCCGGGGCCTGCACGACCACCCTGGACGCCAGCGCTCAGGCGGACGCGCCGGTGGTCAGTACGGGCGGAATTGCCGGCACCGGCGGAAGGGGCAGCACCGGGGGAATCTCAAGCACCGGCGGTGTAGTCGCCACCGGCGGCAAGGTAGGCAGTGGTGGAATCATCGGCACGGGCGGGGTCGTCGACGCGGGCGGGATCGTTGACGCGGGCAGTACCGCAACGGGCGGCAGCACATCAAGCGCTTGCACGGCGGGTACACCTTTGACCGGCGGTACGCAGTACTGCAACGGCAACTTTTCGGGCAGCTACGGCAGCTCCCAATGGTCATTCTGGGAGAATGGAAGTGCCGGATGTATCACCACTTATTCCAATGGTGCGTTTAGTGCAAGTTGGAACAACTCTGGGGACGTACTGGCCCAGGTCGGCCTGCAATGGGACTCAACCAAGACATACGACCAACTCGGAACGATTTCAGGGGACTTCGCGGAGACCAAAGCGGGAACTGCCAGCAGCTACTCATACATAGGAGTCTACGGGTGGTCGGTGAGCCCATGTGTTGAATACTATATCATCGAAGACTCGTACGACACGATGCCGGTCCGTCCGGGCACTGTTACCAACATGGGTACCTATGACCTTGATGGAGGTACGTACATCCTATACGAGAGTGTCATGACCGGAACCGGTATCTCAGACTGCTCCCGCGTCTCGAATTGGAGGGGGCTCTACAGTGTCCGGCAGACAGCTCGCCAATGCGGGCATATATCCATTTCCCAGCACTTTGCCGCGTGGACCAGCAAATTCATGACACTAGGGAAGATGGAAGAGGCCAAGATTTTTGTAGAAGCAATGGGTGGTACTGGAAGCATTGACTTCACAACGGCAACCGTAACAAGTCTGGTTCAGTAGACGTGGCAGTCGAAGCAGTCGGGGCGGACGCTGGCTTGCAGGTGGCAGCGGTCGCAGAACTGTTCGCGGTGGGCGTGGCAGCTTCGGCAAGATGAGATGCCTTGCGGGCGAGCGCCAGCGAGCTCCATGCGCTTTCCCTCGCGCACGACCTCGTCGCGCAGGCGCTTGAGATGCTGCATGTGCTCGAAGCGCATGTTGGCCTTGGGTAGGATGCAGGTCGTGCCCACGGCGGCAGGCTCCAGCCACGGGGCTTTGGCTTGCGGTCGCGCGGCAAAGACGATGACCGCGTAGAGCAAGGGCATGGCCATGAGCACGAGCGAGGCGACGATGGCGCGTCGGTGGCCGGTCATCGCGTCCCTCGGCCGGTGCGTTCGGCGTAGAGCAGGGCGAGGGCGCGATACACGACGTGGGCCAGCTTCGAGTAGGGAAGCATCCACAAGAGCACGAACACCGCGACCAGGTGCACGGTGTACGCGGCGTAGCGCAGCGGCTCGAGGCGTGCGAAATGCAGCAGCTCGGTGGCGAAGCCGGTAAAGACGATGACCAGCAGAGAGCCGAGCAGGGCGAGGTCGGAGTAGGTCGTGGCGCCTGCGGTCTCGGGGCGCTTCCAGCGCTCGACGAGCATCAGCGTCGACCCTGTCGCCACGGCCAGTCCGGCCAGGTTGGCCATGAGCTTCCACGGATTCCAGAAGCCGAGGGGATACACTAAGCCTTCGAGCAGGGGATTCCAGCGGGCGGTGACGGCCCACAGGCTGGTCAGCCACAGGGCGAGCATGCCGTAGACGACGAGCAGGTGGTGGGTGCGGCGGGAACGATTGCTGGTGCAGTTGGCGAAATCGTTGTGCCAGACGATGCGCCGGAAGGCGGTGCTGAAGCCGCGAACGGGCTGCGAGGTGCTGGGCTTCGCCGTGGAGGCGTTCATGTCGCGCCACAAACGCCGCGCGCCCCTCGCCAAGACCGCCAGGTTGAACACAATCAGCAGCGCGAACACGGCCCCCAGCAAACCGTGCGGCAGACGCGTCCAGAACGGGAAGACCGCCCGCTGGCCAGCGACGGAAAACGCCAGCTCGGCCTTCGCGATCCCCGACACCTCCCATGCTGCGGCCGCAGTCACCAAGAACGCAACCGCCGCGAGCACGATCCAAGGGAGGCTGGCCGGCCGGTTCGCCCATCGCCCGAATGCGCGCGGGGTGGAGTAGTGAATCACGCACTCGCGGCGCAAGGCCGCCATCACGTCGCCGGGACGGGCGCCGCGCGGGCAGCGGCGCGAGCAGTCGCCGCACTGGTGGCACAGCCACAGATCCGGATCCGCCATCAGGCGGTCGCGCAGGCCCCATTGCGCCCACAGCATCTCCTTGCGCGGCCCCGGATTGCGCGCGTCGGCCAGCTCGCACACCGTCGAGCAGGTCGCACACTGCATGCACTTGCGCAGATCCTCGCCGCCGCTTTCGAGGAGGCGGCGGACCAGAGCGCGATCCGGCCTCAGGCGTTCCCTGGTTTGCGCGCTTCCCACCGATGGCCCTTCCGTGCCCATCCTGCTCACTCTTTGAAAGGGTTGGGACCGAGGTCTTCGATCTTCTTCACGAACCTGTCGATCAGGCCGGGCAGGGTGAGGTAATCCGAGAGCGCCACGTGCTCGACTTGCACCCGCTCGTCTTCGAGAGCCATCTGCTTGAGCTTCTGCTTGACGTTCTCACTGCGCGTGGCCAGCAGATCGCTGCCGCGGGTGTAGTGGCATTGCGTCTGTTCGCCGGGCTTGCACCCGAGCAGCAGAACGCCGTCGAACCCGCGCGCGAAGGCGTCGGACAGCCACACGATGTTGACCGCGCCCAGGCAGCGCACCGGAATGGCGCGCACGAAGGCGCTGTAGCGCTGGCGATGGAAGCCGGCCAGCTCGAGCGCGGGATAGGCGTCATTTTCGCACAGGAACATGAGGATGCGCGGTTTCTCCTCGAACTCGTCCGGCACCTCGATGGCCTTGATCATGCGCACCACCATGTCCACCGAGTAGTCGGCGTACGAGATGATGCGTTCGGGGCACGCGCCGAGGCAGATGCCGCAGCGACGGCAGCGACCGGGGTTGGGCTTGGGGGTGCACTTCTCGTCCTCGTCGAGCGTGCCGAACGGACACTCCTCGGTGCAGCGTTTGCACTGGGTGCAGCGTTGCAGGTTGAAGGTCGGCGGCGAGGGGTCGCCCCAGCGCGGGTGCACGGCCAGGCCCAGGGCGGTCTGCTCGATGGCCTGGATGGCCTTCAGGGCTGCGCCCTCGCCGTCGATGCGGCAGCTTTCCAGATCGGCGGGGGCGCGCAGGCAGCCGGCGGCGTAAATGCCGGTTCGGCGGGTTTCGTACGGGAAACAGATGAAGTGCGAATCGGGAAAGCCGTATTCGAGGGGCGGGAGATCGGGGCCTTGCCGGTAGGTCAAACCGAGGATCTCGGTGCCTTCGTGGGGGCTCAGTCGGTCGATGGTGGCTTGCAGAACCTCGGTGTTGCCGTCGCCTCGCGCGAGCCCCTTGCGCGCGTCCTTGAGCTCGCGGATGGCGGGACCATCGGCGGCCACGGGCACCATGCCGGTGGCGAGCACCACCAGATCGACTTCCAGCTCGACGCTGTCGCCGAGCTGGCTTGGTCCCATGCGCACGAGCACGCCCTCGGGTGTCGGCTCGACCTCGGTCACCTCGCCTTTGCTGATGAAGATGCCGGGATCTTCCTGGGCGCGTCGATAGAAGTCCTCGTGCAGGCCTAGGGTGCGAACGTCTTTGGCCAGCACGTAGGCCTCGCAGGTCGGGTCCAGCTCGCGCGCCCACAGGGCTTGCTTGAGCGTGACCCGGCAACAGACGTTCGAGCAGTAGGGGAGATGGTCGCGGTCGCGCGAGCCGGCGCACTGAATGAAGGCAATCCGGCGTGCCGGTTTTCCATCGGAAGGGCGCTCCACGCTGCCGGCGGCAAGGGCGCGCTCGAATTCGACGTTGGTGAGGACGTCGGGCGAACGCCCGTACCCGAGGTACGACAGGCGGGAGGCGTCGTAGGGTTTCCAACCGGTTGCCTGCACGATGGCGCCGACCTTGGTCGTAAGCGCTTGCGCGCCGACCTTCAGCTCCACCTCGAACTGTCCCGGCTGTCCCGAGATGCGGAGCGATTGCGTATCGCAGTGAACCTGGATGCGCGGATGCTCGGCCACCTCGCGCAGAAGCGGCTCGAGCCCCGGCGACTCCAGCTCGCGATACGGCGCTCGACTCGGCAGCGTCCTCTTCCACGAGCGCAGCCATCCCCCGAGCTCGGGTTGCTTCTCGACCAGCACCACCCCATAGCCCGCGCGCGCGGCACCGAGCGCCGCCGAGATCCCGCTCGGGCCACCGCCCACCACCAGGACTGTTCGCTCGACGGGCAGGGGCTGAGGCTCCACGACTTCCACCTTGGTCGCGCGCGCGGCGCCCATGCGGACCATGTCCTCGGCCAGCATCTGGGTGTCTTCGTGCTTGGGCTCGTGGCTATACACCGCCAGCTCGCGCAGGCTCACGCGCTCGGTGTGGCAACCCTGGCGAGCGAAGGTTTGGCTGTGAAAGCGGGCGGCGCAGCCGGCGATGACCAGCGCATTCGCGCCAAGCGCGAGGGCGTCGTCGATGGCCTTGGCTCCTGCCTCGTCGCACACAAAGGGCAGCGAGCGCACGTGCACCACGTCCTCGCACTTGCCAGCGACTTTCTCGATCGCGCCCAGGTCCAGCGACCCGGCAAGGTCGCAACCCTGGCAAAGGAGCACCGCCGCCTTGGCCATGGTCTATGGGCTCCCCGCCGTGATGGCCATGGCTCGCAACGCCGCGCTGGTCGCGTCGCGCACCGAGGACGCGACGTCCATGGGGCCGCGCGCGCAACCGGCGCTGAAGTGTCCCCCGGACGGCTGTTCCCGAATGAGGAATCCATACTTGTCCCGCGCCAGGCCGTCGCTCGCGCTCGACGGGACCATGCCGGTAGCCAGCACGACCAGATCTACCTTCTGCTTGAGCTTGCGTCCCTGGCCCATGTCCTCCACCTCGACGACGGGCGAGCCCGCGTCCACCGATACGCGCGCGACTTTGCCTGGAACGAAATGGACCTTGGCATCCCGCTCGGTCTCGGCGAGGAAGATTTCCTGCCTGCCGGTCGCGCGGCGGTCGATGTAGTAGATGAAGATTTCCGCGTCGGGGTGCTGGGCGCGCACGTAGCGCGCGTGCTTGGCCGAGGCCATGCAACAAAGGCCGGAACAGTAGGTGAGGTGGGCGTCGTCGCGCGAGCCCGCGCACTGGACGAAAGCGACGCTGGCCGGGGCCTTGTCGTTCGAGGGACGAACGATGCGTCCGGCGGTCGGGCCGTGCGGGGACGCCAGCCGCTCCATCATCATGTTGGTGATGACGTCGCGGTGGGTACCGAAGCCGAGGTCGGTCAGCCGGGAAGAATCGTAGGGCGTCCAGCCAGTGGCCCAGATTATCGCCTGCACGTCGAGCTCGATGGTGCGCGGCTGCTGGGAAAGATCGATGGCCTTGCTGGGGCAGGCGTCGACGCACTTGGTGCAGAGGAACCCCTCACCCCGACCCTCTCCCCGCTGCGCGGGGCGAGGGGGGAGGAACCCCTCACCCCGACCCTCTCCCCGCTGCGCGGGGCGAGGGGGGAGGAACCCCTCACCCCGACCCTCTCCCCGCTGCGCGGGGCGAGGGGGGAGGAGCCCCTCACCCCGACCCTCTCCCCGCTGCGCGGGGCGAGGGGGGGGGAGGCCCAGGCAGACCTGGGCGTCGATTGTGTAGCGGGTCGGCCAGGCGCCGGGGTAGGCGAGGTAGGCGGCCTTGCTGGTCTTCATGCCGAAGTCGAACGCGCTCGAGCGCTCCACCGGACACACGCTGGCGCAGGTTCCACAGCCCGAGCAACGCTCGGCGATGAAGCGGGGCTTCTGCTCGATGCTGACCCGATAACGGCCCAGCTCGCCCGTCACCGCCGCCACTTCGGCCTGGGTCAGGGTTCGAATGCGGGGGCTCGTGCGCAGGCGCCGCAGATTGATTTCCAGCCCACACACGGGCGGGCACAGCTTGGGAAAGTACTGGTACATCTGAGTGACCCGCCCGCCCAGGTGGGGCTCGCGCTCGACCAGCACGACCTCGCACCCGGCCTCCGCCGCCTCGATGGCGGCGGAGATCCCGGCGATGCCACCGCCGACGACCAAGATGCGCCCGCGTGCTTGTCCTGGAATCGAGGGCACGGGCATCAACAGGGGCTCCTTGAAGGAGCCAGCGGGATTTCACCACAGAGCGCACTGAGCACACAGAGGACAGAAGAGAAGAAGGAGTTTGGACCCGAGATCCGAGAACCCTTTCCCTTCCGCTCTCCGTGCTCTCTATGCTCTCTGTGGTGAAGAAACATCTCACCCTCCCGCAGCGGTCGTGGTCACCGCGCCGAATCCCGGGTGAGGTACTTCACCGGGCGTTTGACCATCGTCCACTCGTTCTTCTCCTGGTTGTACTTGGAGTTGCAGAACGCCAACCAATTCTCCTGATCGAGCCCAGGCTTGTCGGTGCGCACGTAGTAGCCCGGCCAGCGCGTCTCCTCGCGGAACAGCACCGAGCGCATGTGCGCCTCGGCCTGCAGCAGCCGGTGCCGGTTTTCCCAGCAGCGCATGAGCTCGTGCAGGCTTTCCGCGCCGAGCCTGTTCGAGTCCTCGCGCAGCAGCGCCAGCAGCTCCAGCCCCTTTTCGAGCTGGGACTTGCTGGTGGCGAGCTGGGTCGAAACGCCGCCGGCGTACTCGTCCATGATCTTCTGCAGGCGGCTCATGAACTGCTTGGGACGCAGGTAATTGGGATTGATGTCGGGATCGGTGGAGTAGTCGCGGTTCTTCTCGAACAGCTCCAGCGGCTTCACGATCTCGGCGGTGAGTGCCTGGATCTGCTCGGGGCTGGCGGCCGGGCCGTTGCCCTGCTCGACGATGAATTGCAGGGCGGCTTTGCCGGCGAGGCGGCCTTCGGTGAACGAGCCCGACGAGAACTTGTGGCTGGAGGCGCCGCTGGCGTCGCCCGCCGCGAACAGTCCCGGAACGGTGGTCATGTTGGCGTAGCCCCAGAAGTACTCGCTGGCGGTTTCCTCGGTCTGCAGATCCTTCGGTCCCGAGACCCAAGCCCCCGAGGCGCCCGAGTGGGAGCCGATGAAGTAGGGCTCGCAGGCCATGATCTCCGACGGCGTCTTGTCGGGCTCGACGTTGGTGGATGCCCACAGGAGAGCCTGCGCGATGGTCATGTCCAGGAAGTCCTCCCAGGCCTCGCTCTCCAGCTCCTTGAGCTTTCGTTTTGCGGCTTTCTCATCGGGCATTTGCGCGCTGATGCGCTTGATGGCTTCCTCGGTGCGCATGTAGATCGGCCCCTTGCCCTTCTGGATGTCGAGCATCATGAGCCAGTTGCGCAGGTTGGCCGGTGTGGGCTTGGCCTGGCCGTAAGGCCCCCACTTGTCGAGCTCGGCGGCGTTGGTCGCCATGTAGTCTTCGCCGAGGGCGTTGGTGGCGATGGATTTGAAGAGCAGGAACCACGCGCCCACCGGACCGTAGGCGTCCTTGAAGCGCACGGGGACGAAGCGGACCTCCTGGCAGGTCATCTCGGCCCCGGCGGTGAGCGTGAAGGCCGCGCTGCCCGCCGAATTGAACGGCGGATACCACGACCGCCCAAGCCCCTCGCCCGTGGAGCGCGGCTTGAACACGTGCACCGCGCCGCCCATCGCCGTCAGCACGGCCTTGGCCTTGAACACGTAGAGGGTGTTCTCGCGGTTGGAGAAGCCGACGGCGCCCACGCAGCGGCCGTCGACCATCAATGGGTGGGTGATGAAGACACGCTCGAAGTATTGCCCGCCGGCCTCGGCCAGGGCCTTCTTGGCCGCCTCGGCGACGATGACCTTGTAGGACTCGCCGCTGATCATGACCTGCCAGCGGCCTTCGTGGACGTAGCCGCCCTTGTCGTCCTTCCAAATGGGCAGGCCCCACTTTTCGAACATGTGCACGGTTGAATCCACGTGGCGCGCGATGTTGGCCACGAGATCCTCGCGCGTGATGCCCATGAGATCGTTGCGCACATAATCGACGTAGTCGCGCAGGGTGTTGTTGCCGCTGTTGAGATCGACGTAGAGATTGATGGCCGAAAGCCCCATGGCCACGGCGCCCGAGCGATCCACCGCCGCCTTGTCGACCAGGGTGACCTTGAGGCCGTGCTGCTTCGCCCAGTGGGCGGTCTCGACCGCGGCCCCGCAGGCGGCCATGCCGCCGCCGCAGATGAGCAGGTCGGTCTCGACCACGATCGTCTTGAATTCCGTCATGATTACTTCCCTCCGTTCGATCGGGTCAGTGCAAGCTCGGGCAGCGACGTGAACTTCACCTTGCCCTGTTCGGTGTTGAGCGCGCTCGGCTCGCCCATGAGCATGGGGCTTGCCAGATCCTCGGTGGCCGTCGGGAAGTGGCCGTGAGGCTGGATTTGCCCCTCGCCCACGCCGCGCCGGATGGGAAACTTGAAGCGCTTGGATTTGATTTCGGGGTTGCGGAACTGCACCGTCCACATGATGTCTTCGGTGCTGCGCAGCGCGCTCACGCTGGCACCCATGGGAACGAAATCGGAATAGCCCCGCACTTCGATGGCCTGGGTCGGGCAGATCTTCACGCAGTTGAAGCACTCCCAGCACATGACCGGATCCCGGTTGTAGGCCTTCATCTTCTGGCGGTCCAAGGTCATGAGGTCGTTGGGACAGATGTATTGGCAAGCCGTCCTGTCCAAAGCCTTGCACCCATCACATTTGCTGGCGATGACGTAGCTGGGCATCAGTTCTCCATTGGCGCAACCGTTGCCATGCCCGGTTCGCGCGTGGTTTGGGGTGGTGAGTGGATTGCATGGATGGTGGAGGTCGAAGCAAAGGTGAGCAAAATGCGGCAAGCGGCCTCGAACACCAGGGCGCCACCGGCGTAGATGCCGACGACGATGGCAAGCTCGACGAGGCTTGGCCGGTAGTCGCGAACATAGCCGAGCGGCGACGGCACGAACCCCGAGGTCACGAGGCAAAGTCCCTTGTCGATGAGCACGGACGCGAGCACAAAGGCGGTGGCGGCGTAGGCCAAGCCCCGCCTTTGACGGAGGCGAGGAACCAGCAACACCACCAGGGCGGCCAACAGCAGAAGCCACGAGCTGTAGCTCCAGGCCACCAGCCCGACGTGCCCGTCGAGGCCGAGGAAAAGGTACTCGAGGTGCTCGCCCGCCGTCGGGATGCCCGAATAGATGGCCGTGAAGGCCTCGAGCAAGGCCAGAAGGACGCTGGCCGTCGCGGCGTAGGTCATGATGATGGACAGTCGATCGATGGCCTCGCGTCCGATGTCGAAGACCTTGGTGCGCGCCAGCAGGGCCGCCAGCAGAATGAGCAGGGCCGGCCCCGAGGCGAAGGCCGTGGCCAGAAATCTTGGGGCGAGCACGGCCGTCATCCAGGCCGGGCGCGCGGCCAGACCGGCGTACAAGAGCGCCGTCACGACATGGATGCCGATGGCCCATGGGATGGTGGCCAGGGCCAATCCGCGCACCCACCTCGCGGGCTCCCGGCCGCGGGCGAACAAGGTCGCGGCCAGGCCGACCACCGAGAGGGTCAAATAGCCCCCGAGGGTGAGGCAGTCCCAGAACATCAGCGACGACGGGGCAGGGTAAAGCAGGATGTTGAGCAGGCGGCCCGGCTTGCCAAGATCGACCGTGATGCATAACAGGGCCTGCACGAGAGCGATGACCGCGACAATCTCGCCTAGGATGAGAGCGCGCGCGAACACCTTTTGGCGATGGACGTAGTAGGGCAAAAGCACGGTGACCGCCGAGGCCCCGATTCCGACCAGAAAGGTGAACTGCGAGATGTAGAGCCCCCACGGCACATCCCGCGACAGCCCCGTCACGCCGAGGCCCTGGCGAAACTGCACCGCGTAGGCCGCGCCACCCAGCAGGACCAGTGCGAAGAGGATCCCCCGCACGGTCCAGGCAAGCAGTGGGCGGCGATTGGCTTCCGGCATGACCATCACACGAGATAGAACACGCGAGGTTGGGTCCCGAGCTCGGGACGGCGCCGCAGTACCTGCCGGTTGGCAAGCAGTTGACGAAGGGGAGAATGGGCGTCTTCCAGATTGCCGAAGGTGAGCGCGTCTGCGCCGCTGGCGCGACAGGTCTCCACGCACAGTGGAATCTGCCCGACGTCGATGCGTTCGACACACAAGTTGCACTTCTCGACCACGCCGGCCGCGCGCGTCGGGTAGTTGCTGGCCGCCGGGGCCGGGTGCGGGGCCTCCCAATTGAAGCTGCGCGAGCCGTAGGGACAAGCGGCCATGCAGTAGCGGCAGCCGATGCAGCGGTGCTCGTCCATGGCCACGATGCCATCGCTTCGCCGCCAGGTCGCGCCGGTGGGACACACGCGCGTGCAAGGCGATTGCGAGCAGTGGTTGCACAGCACCAGCACGGGCGATTGCAGGCGCGCGTCCGATTCCCAACCGTGAGACTGCTCGGGGAACACGCGTGCGAACGTCTCCTTCCACACCCATTTGATCTCGTGCCGCGGATCCGTGGTGGCCGGCACCCGATGGGCCGCGTGGCAAGCCTCGATGCAAGCCCGACACCCGGACTTGCTCGCGCAGCGGGCCAGGTCGACGGCCATGCCCCAAAGGGGTGTTGCTATTCCCCTCGTCGCTCCGAGCGCCTTGCGTGCGGCCGTGCCTCCCGCGAGGGCGGCGCCGATCGCCACGCCTGTGCTCGCGAACAGATCCCGGCGGCTCAGGCCCTTCTTCATGCCCGATGCTCCTGGGACCGATATGGCTCGCGCTCTTGCACGGTGACTTGCACAGCACTAACCGTGCCAACCGACCTACCAGATTTGTCCCTGCCGCAATTACAGATATCACGTACTTGTTTGCTTTAGGCAAATGGCTGTCCCGTGTCCTGTGCTGGCCATGCCCGTCACATATGACGGTTTGATGGCGCCCGGGTTTCACTGAGACCGCCTCTCGGAACGCAGGCAGATGCGCCAGCCACGAGAACAGGGCCCAATTTTCAGGCCCGACGATGCAGCGTGAGCCCGCGGCACGGCTATTGCTCTGCCCAAGTCAGGTGCGAAACCGTGACTGAAAGAAAACCAACACCGCTGGTCGATGAGCTCGAGGCTGGCCCCTGGCCGAGCTTCGTCAAGGAAATCAAAAAGAGCGCGGATGGCCCCATGGCGGCCGACCTCCTCTCCGTGCTCGAGCGATCCTACGTCGAGAAGGTCGGTCACTGGAAGCACGGTGGGCTCGTCGGGGTCAAGGGCTACGGCGGCGGCGTCATCGGTCGTTACAACGATCTGGCCAAGGAATTTCCCGAGGCCGCCGAGTTCCATACCATTCGCATCAATCCCCCGGCGGGTTGGTTCTACACCTCGGACGTCTTGCGCCAGCTTTGCGACATCTGGGAGCGCCATGGCTCGGGCCTGACCAATTTCCATGGCGCGACCGGCGACGCCGTATTTCTGGGGGCCAAGACCGTCGAGCTCGAGCCGCTCTTCGACGAGCTTCTGGCCGCGGGTTTCGACCTCGGTGGCTCGGGCTCCGCGCTGCGCACGCCCAGTTGCTGTTGCGGACCCGCGCGTTGCGAATGGGCGTGCTTCGACACCTTGGAGGTCACGCGAGACCTGACCCAGACCTACCAAGACGAGATGCACAGGCCCGCGTTTCCCTACAAATTCAAGATCAAGGCCTCGGGCTGTCCCAACGATTGCGTGGGCGCCATCGCCCGCTCCGATCTATCCATCATCGGGACTTGGCGCGACGACATCCAGATCGACAAGGCCGCCCTGGACAAGTACGTGCAGGCCGGCAAGCCGGACATCGCGCGCGACGTGGTGGATCGCTGTCCAACCCGTTGCATGCGCTTCGAGGACGGCGAGCTCAGCATCGACAACGACGAGTGTGCCCGGTGCATGCATTGTATCAACGCCCTCCCGAACGCGCTCGCGCCGGGCAAGGATCGCGGGGCCATGCTGCTCGTGGGTGGCAAGGCGCCGGTGCTGGGCGGCGCGCTCCTGTCTTCGGTCCTGGTGCCGTTCATCAAGCTGGAGCCGCCCTTCGAAGACATCAAGGAGCTGCTGGCCGCCATTTGGGACGTGTGGTCCGAGCACGGCAAGCACCGCGAGCGGGTGGGGGAATTCATCCAGCGCATCGGCCTGGCCAATTTTCTGGAGCAGATCGGCCTGGATCCGCAGCCCGAGATGGTCGCGCACCCGCGAACCAACCCCTACATCGCACGCCACGAGGACAAGCCCTGATGCCACCCATCACCGCCAAGCGCAAGACTGACATCGGCGCCCCGCACTACCGCGGCTTTCTGCCGCCCATCATCCAGCGCAACTACGGCCAGTGGGTGCGGCACGAGATCCAGCGGCCCGGCGTCCTCATCCACACGGCGGCGTCGGGCGAGAAGCTCTATTCGGTGCGGGCCGGTTCGCCGCGTCTGCTCAGCACCAAGACCCTGCGCATGTTCGCCGCGCTGGCGGACGAGTTTTCCGGCGGTTTTCTGCGCTTCACCAGTCGCAACAACGTCGAGTTCCTGCTCTCCGAGCCGGGCAACGTCGATCCCCTCATCCTGCGCCTGGAAGCCGAGGGTTTTCCCGTGGGCGGTACGGGGCCGGCCATCACCAGCATCGTGCACACCCAGGGCTGGGTTCACTGTCACTCGGCGGCCTCCGACGCCTCGGGCGTGGTCAAGTCGGTGATGGACGAGCTCTTTCCCTACTTCGGCTCGATGGTGTTGCCGGCCAAGGTGCGCATCGCCTTCGCTTGTTGCCTGAACATGTGCGGGGCCGTGCACTGCTCGGACATCGCGATTCTGGGATTGCACCGCAAGGTTCCCAAGGTCGACCACGGGACGCTGTTCAAGACCTGCGAGATCCCCACCACGGTGGCGTCCTGTCCCACGGGGGCCATTCGTCCCGCCACGGTCGACGGCAAGCCCTCGCTGGAGATCATCGAGGGCCAGTGCGTGTGTTGCGGCAATTGCTACACGGTTTGTCCGTCGATGAAACTGAACGATCCGGAAGACGGCGTGTCGATCTGGGTCGGCGGCAAGGTGTCGAATGCACGCCGCGAGCCCATGTTCACCAAGCTGGCTATTCCTTTCTTGCCCAACAATCCGCCGCGTTGGCCCGAGGTCACGACGGCCGTCAAGGCCATCGTCGAGCTTTACGCTGCCCACGCCAAGCCCTTCGAACGCATGGGCGAATGGATCGAGCGCATCGGCTGGCCGCGCTTTTTCCGCATGGCGGGCATTCCCTTCACCCGCGATCACATCGACGATTTCACCCACGCGGGAGAGACCTACAAGCGCTCGGCGCAACTGCGGCGCTCGCCCGCCTGGGGCGGTTCGAAAGCATAGGAGGATGAAGCGATGAGCGAGATCACCGTAGAGCAGGTCGCCGATGCGATGGTCGCCCTGGTCAAGGAGTGCCACGGCAAAAGGCAGCTCAAGCCGCTCGATTTGAACAAGGCCATGATGGAACGCTTCGGCGGCGCCTGCGACAAGTCCCTGTGCAAGGAAGCCATCAAGCTCTTGATCGAAGACGAACGCTGCACCTACTCCTACGTCGGTGGCAGCTACATCGTGCTGCCACCCGAGACGTGACGTCATGGCGCTTTTGCATCGAGGCGAGACGAAAAAGCCGCTGCGGCCGCGGGCCGGCGCCCCGGCGAGCGCGTCGGTGTCGACGCTGCGGCCCCGACCGGTCAAGAAGACCAGCCCGTGCCAGAGCGCCTGCCTCGCGGGCACCGATGTCCGGGGCGCGGTCGCGATTCTCAACCAGCGGGCGAAGCTCGGATTGACGGATGACCAGGCCTGCGAGCAGGCCTGGCGGCTAATCGTCGAGACCAACCCCTTTCCCGCGACCACGGGCCGTATCTGCCCGCACCGCTGCGAGGACAGTTGCAGCCGCCACGAAAAGGATGGCGGCGTGGCCGTGGGAGCCATCGAGCGTTTTCTCGGCGATTGGGCGCTCGACTGCGGCCTCGAGTTGCCCGGTTGTCCGGAGCGGCCCATCCACCACGAGCGAATCGCCATCATCGGCGCGGGGCCGGCCGGGCTGTCGTGCGCGTACCAGCTGGCGCGACGCGGTTACGCGTCGACCATCTTCGAGGGAATGCCCCAGCCCGGCGGAATGTTGCGCTACGGAATTCCGGCCTACCGTCTGCCGGCCCGCGTTCTCGAGGGCGAGATCCAGCGCATCTTGGATACCGGCGTCGAGCTCAGCACGCGGACCACCATCGGTCGCGACGTAAGTCTCGAGGAGCTACGCAAGCAATACGCCGCCGTCTTCGTCGCGCCCGGCGCGGCGGTGAGCCGGGACGTGAACATTCCAGGCGCCAGCGGCGCGGGCGTCATGCGTGCGGTGGATTTCTTGCGCGATGTGGCCCGCAAGGAGCCTCCCGCGCTTGGCCGCCACGTCGTGGTGGTGGGCGGTGGCAACACGGCCATCGACGCCGCACGCGTGTGTGCCCGTCTCCTCGGCGGCACGGGCGTGATCACGCTGTTGCGCCAAGAGAACGAAACCATCGACGACGATCTGCGAGAGGCGATGGAGGAGGGCGTGGAGGTCGAGTTCCTGACGACGTTGAACTCGGTCGTGCGCAACGTGATGGGCGGCGTGGACAGCGCGGTGGTCCAGCGCATCGAGCTCGGGGAAAAGGACGAGAGCGGTTTTTCCGCGCTGATTGCCGTCGCGGGCAAGAGCTACGAGCTGCGTGCCGATGCCATCATCCTGGCCCTGGGACAAAAGCCCAACGTGAATCGAATCTTCAAGGGCAATGAGGCGCAGTTCGAGACCGATCACAAGGGCAAGACGCGGACCGAGGGCGTGTGGCGCGGCGGCGATGCCGTCACCCCGAGCTTCGCCGCCGTGGTCATCGGACAAGGGCGGCAAGTCGCGATTTCCATCGACGCCGAGCTGCGAGGCAAGCCGGTGCCCGAGCACGAGAGGCTCCCGGAAATCAAGCCCAGCAGCCTCAAGCTCGAATGCTACGAGGCGCAGGCGCGTCTGCAGCGCAGGCTGGCCCCGGTGCAAAAGCGCCTGGCCGATCTGCACAGCGAGATCGAGCTGGGCTGCGAGGCCGCGGACGTGTTCCGCGAGGCAAGCCGGTGCTTGTCGTGTGGCGATTGCTTTGGCTGCGAGCGCTGCTGGATGTATTGCACGCCCGGTTGCATGACCCGCCTGGCGAACGTGGCGCCTGGGCAATACTACGCCGTCAATCTCGACAAGTGCGACGGGTGCCGGAAGTGCGCCGAGGAATGCCCGGCCGGATTTCTCGAAATGAGTTAGCGGAAATCGGGACACCCATGTTTTCATTCTCCTTGCCCAGAGTCGTCGTGGCTGGCCTTGCTGGCGGTACCGGCAAGACGCTGGTGTCCGCGGGGCTCATGCGCGCTTTGCGACGGCGTGGGCTGCGCGTGGCGGCCTTCAAGAAGGGGCCGGACTACATCGATCCGGCGTGGCTCGGCGCCGCGGCGGGAAGCGAGGCGAAGAGCCTCGACACTTTCCTGATGTCCCATGAGGCCATCGTCGAGTCGCTGGAAGAGGCTGGCGAGGCCGACATGGCCGTCATCGAAGGCAACCGCGGGCTCTTCGATGGGGTCGACGCCGTGGGAACGCACTCGACGGCGGAATTGGCCAAGCGCATTCGCACCCCGCTGGTGCTGGTGATGGACGTCAGCAAGTCCACGCGGACCATCGCGGCGCTCGTTCTCGGCTGCCTTGCACTCGATCCCGAGCTGCCCTTGGCTGGCATCGTCCTCAATCGTGTCGGAACTTCCCGGCAAGAACGTGTCATTCGTGAGGCCATTGCGCTCGCCACAAGGGTGCCGGTCTTGGGCGCCATTCCAAGGTTGGCCTTCGACCACTTGCCGTCGCGCCATCTCGGCTTGGTGATGCCGGGCGAACGCGACGACCGCGAGCGCGCTCTCGACGCCATCGCCGACGCGGTCGAGCTTGGCGTCGATGTGGAGGCCATTCGCGGCCTGGCCGCTCAGGCATTCGACCTTCCCTCATCACGGTCTGCTCGGATTCTTTCGCCGATCCCCGAGCAGCAGGTGCGCATCGGCATCCTGCAAGACAGTGCCTTCTCGTTCTACTATCCCGAGAATCTCGCAGCGCTCGAAGCGCACGGCGCGAAGCTCGTGGCCATCTCGCCCCTTCAGGACGTCGAGCTGCCTGCCATCGATGCTCTGTATGCGGGCGGCGGGTACCCAGAAGAGCACGTCGCCGAGCTGGCCGGCAATGCGCGCTTTCGCACGGCCCTCGCGGCCAGGATCGCGGCGGGACTTCCGGTGTGGGCCGAGTGTGGCGGGCTGATGTATCTGGCCTCCGCACTCGTCAGCAATGGCGCGCGCTATCCGATGGTGGGCGCTCTTCCCATCGAGATCGAGCAGACGGGGCGTCCCCAGGCACACGGGTACGTCGAGGCGATGGTGGACAGCGAGAATCCATTTCTCGCTTGCGGGACGCGACTTCGCGGGCACGAGTTTCACTATTCCCGAGTGGCGAGTGGGAGTGGCCCGGTCAGGACGGTCTTGTCGTTGCAAACCGGGACGGGGCTTGGCGGCGCCCGCGACGGCATCGTGGTGGGCCGTGTGTTCGCAAGCTATTTGCACCTCTTTGCGCCCGGGGCGCCCGAATGGGCACCGGCATTGGTTCGCGCGGCTCGGGTGGCGCGAGCCGAAGCGGGGCTGAATCAACCCAAGACAGGAGACGACTGTGGCATTCATTACCGTACAAGACACGCAGATCGAAATCGACGAGGACGGGTTCATTCAGGAGCCTGCTAAGTGGAACGAGCGCGTGGCCGCAGCCTTGGCGGAAACGGAAGGCGTCACCGAGCTCGGTGAGAAGCACTGGCAACTCATCAACTACCTGCGCGACCATTACCAGAAGTTCGGCATCGCGCCGATGATCCGCAAGATGTGCAAGGAAGTCGGAATGAAGCTGAGCGAGGTCTACGAGCTGTTTCCGTCCGGGCCGGCCAAAGGCGCCTGCAAAGCAGCGGGATTGCCCAAGCCGACCGGCTGCGTGTGAGGGCTCTCTTGCGCCAAGCGGGTCGACCAACGGCTCTGCACCTCGGCGCCGCATTGGGCGCGGTGGCGGTTGCCTGCGTGGTGCCCACGTTGGCGTGTGGGTTGCTCGGCGTGCGCGGCAGGCTGGTCGTCGCCCTCGTGTTGGTGGTTGCGCCCGCGGTGTCGCTTGCGCTTTTTGTCTGGAAGGTCGCGCGCTGGATGCGAGCGCCGGTGCCGTTTCGCATCCCGGTCACGGTGGGGCAGCAGAGGGCGCTGGCCTCGATCCCCCACAGTCGGACCGGTAGCCCGTGCTCGGGCGCGGAGGTCGTGCTACGGGTGCTGCTCGACGTGCTGCTGTTGCGACCCCTGTTTCGGGCCACGCCCACGGCGCCGTCGGTGGGGGCCGGGCTCGGGCACGGAATGGCGCGATCCCTCTGGATAATCGCAGTCGTGTTTCATCTCTCGCTCGCCATGGTCGTGCTCCGGCACCTTCGCTTGTTCTTGGAGCCGGTGCCCCATTTCGTGGCCGTTCTCGAACGATTCGATGTCGCGACCGAGATGCTGCTACCCAAGCTGCACGTGTCGAGTGTGCTCTTGCCGCTCGCCTTGGCCTTTTTGCTCGGACGGCGTCTGTTGCTGCCGCGCATCCGATACATCTCCCTGGCCGCGGACTACTTTCCGCTGTTGCTCTTGCTGGCCATCGCCGGCAGCGGCTTCGTGATGAGACACGTGGTTCGAACCGATGTCGTTGCCTTGAAGCAGGTGACCCTGGGGCTGGCCCATGGGACGTCGCTCTTACCATCCACCGTGGATCCGTGGCTCTCCGTGCACGTCTTCCTGGTGGGGCTCCTCTTGGCCTACTTTCCCCTCGGCAAGTTGATGCACATGCCCGGCGTGCTGATGAGCCCGACGCTGACCATGGCCAACAGCAATCGCGAGAGACGCCACATCAATGTGCGCAATCCCGAGGTCGCGACCTTGCACTATGCCGACTACGAGGCGGTCTTTCGCGAGCGCATGATCGAATCCGGCTTGCCGATCGAAGGGGCGCCGGAAAATGCGCCGGAGGCAAAGTAGGATGGCGTCGCCACGAAAACCCGACCAGCCCGACTATTACGACCGGACGGTCCTCGAACGCGTCGACTACACCCCTCCGCGCGGCCCGTGGGCGCGGGCACCCGTATCCTTCCAGCCGGGTGGGTTCCTCTATCCCGCCAAGGCCAAGAACCTGGAAAGTCTCGGGCTTGCCAATGCCCACGTGTGGTCGCCTCTCGACGAGGACTGGAAGCTGCCCGAGAACTGGCAACAGATCGTGCTCGACGGGCTGCGCGAGCGCCTCGAGGGCTCGCGCACGCTACGCATTTTCATGGAGACGTGCGTTCGTTGCGGGGCGTGCGCGGAAAAGTGTCCCTTCTACATCGGCACCGGCGATCCCAAGAACATGCCGGTGTTGCGGGCCGAGCTCATTCGGTCCATCTACCGCAAGTACTTCACGGTGTCGGGCCGAGCCCTCGGCGAGCTGGCGGGGGCGCGCGAGCTGACCGCGGACGTCATCAAAGAGTGGTTCAAGTATTTTTTTCAGTGCACCGAGTGCCGTCGCTGCGCGGTGTTTTGTCCCTATGGCATCGACACCGCCGAATTCACCATGCTCGGGCGCGACCTGCTACTGCGCCTGGGGATCTCGGCCAATTGGGTGATGGAGCCCGTGGCCAACTGCTATCGCACCGGCAATCACCTCGGCATCCAGCCCCAGGGGATCAAGGACTCGCTCGAATTCTTGGCTGACGAGCTGGCGGAGGTGACCGGGGTTCGCGTGGACGTTCCCATCAATCGCAAGGGCGCCGACATTCTGTTCGTCACGCCGTCCGGGGATTTGATGGCGGATCCTGGGACCTACACCGCCATGGGGTACCTCGCGCTCTTTCACGAGCTTGGTCTCAATTACACCTTCAGCACCTATGCTTCGGAGGGTGGCAACTTCGGGCTTTTTGCTTCGCCCGAGCTCATGAAGCGACTCAACGCCAAGATCTACGCCGAGGCCAAGCGTCTCGGCGTAAAATGGATCCTGGGCGGCGAGTGCGGCCACATGTGGCGCGTGGTCCACCAATATATGGACACCATGAACGGCCCGGCGGACTTTCTCGAAGTGCCGACTTCGCCGATCACCGGCACGCGCTTCGAGCACGCGCGTGGAACCAAGATGGTGCACATCGCGGAATTCACCGCCGACCTGATTGCGCACGGCCGGCTGAAATTGGATCCATCCAGAAACGCGGCCGTTCGTGCCACGTTTCACGATTCGTGCAATACCGCCCGTGGTATGGGGCTGCTCGAAGAGCCGCGCGCGGTGCTGCGAGGCGTGTGCCGCGCGTTTCACGAGATGCCCGAGGACACCATCCGCGAGAGAACCTTGTGTTGCGGCGGCGGCGCGGGGCTCGGCGCCGACGAGAACATGGAGGTGCGCCTGCGCGCGGGCATGGGGCGGGGCAAGGCGGTGGCGCACGTGCGGGACGCAGACGGTGTCAACACGCTGGTCACCATCTGCGCCATCGACAGGGTGACCTTGACCACGGTCTGCGACTTCTGGGCCGAGGGGGTGCGTGTGGCCGGCCTGCACGAGCTGGTGGGCAACGCCCTGGTCATGAAGGGGGAGAAGCCGCGTACGGAGAACCTGCGGCACGAGCCCCTCGGAGGCGGAACCTAGCCATGCTCGACGGAGGCAGAATTGTCGGGGGCCTGGCGATCCTGGTCGCCGTCGTCGCGGGTCCTCTGTGGCTGGGATCCGAACGTGGTGTGAAAAGCGAGCCCCTGCCCAAGGCCACGGGGGAAGCTGCCTGCATCGAGCCGCCCGAGCAGATGCGCGTCGATCATCCCGCGCTGCTGGCGCGTTGGCGCGAACGTGCGGTTCGTCTCGGCGAACGCGTGCACCGCACGGGCGATGGTCGCGACGTACGCATGAGTCTCACCGGCACGTGCCTGGGCTGCCATGGCAAGGCCGGCGAATTCTGCGACCGATGTCACGTGCGAGCCGCGGTCACGCTGTCATGCTGGGGATGTCACGCCCAGTCCGCGAAGGGCGTGCCGTGAGCGGTCGAGCTTGTCTGGGCTGACGTCGACCGATAACGTCTTGGGCTGCGCAACTGCCGAGCTGAAGATCATCAAGTCCGACAATCTCGAAGAAGCCGTCGCCCGTCTCACGACCTCGTAACGCACCCAGGGTACAGTCTGTTCCCGAGCTGTTGCTGCGTATGGCCTGACTGCCGCGGCAGCAATTGCCCCATCGCTAAAAAGCAAAAGGCGCGCAGCTGACCGTGCCTCGCCCAGCGCCATAGCACCCCATGAGCTGCTCAGGCATCCAACGACGGAAAGATAGGTAATTTTCGCAGGGCGAAAGGAGGGCAAGTTGCCATGCCTAATAAGAGCTTCAAAATTGCTGCACTCTACGACGGTGGTTGTCCCTCGTGCAGCTTGCAAATGAAACGGCTGCGCGAATACGATACGAGGAGACTCATTCGTTTCACGGACATTGCTGCACCTGGGTTCGACGCGGACCGGGATGCGGGTATCCCAATCGAGCGAACGGCGGATTGCCTCCAGGTGCGGATGGAGTCGGGCGAGGTGATCCAGGGAAGCGAGGCTCTTCGCTGTCTCAACGAGATTGCCTTCTTGGTTCGTTCCATTGAGGATTTGCGCCCACAAGGATTGACACGCCTTATTGGGGCCACCTACCGAAGGCTGGCCAGAGGCGGCATTCGGGGTGGGAGCCGCGGTACGCCGAGAGCCAGGGACGCCGCTCGGTACAGAGGACGCGAAGCTTGGCCCGAAACACGAACCGGCGAGGATCTCTTGGGGTGCCCGAAGGCTTCCCGCTCCAACACGCGCAGTTTGCGTAGCGCGACGCCAAGCTCATCGCAAGCGTAGCGAGCCCCGCCGTACGAGCACGCAAGAGCGCCCAGCGCAATGAGCGAAACCAAGCCGGCAGCCGATGGTCGTGGTGCCCGGGATGGAAGCATTCCCGCCATGATCAGAATCCCACTTTCGCCAGGAGGCCCACGCGTGCGCGACGCTGTCGCCCATAGACAGAAACCTCCCGATGAAGGGCCTACCTACCTTCGTGGTGCCGGCTTAACCTGGTCGGGCTCGAACGGGTCGATGTTGCCCGGTTCCATGGCGGGCGCAGGCCCCTTCGCTGCCGGAGCTTCGGCTTCGAAGGGGTCCGCGTAATCCGGCTTGCGTGCGGCAGCCTTCTTGGTGGCCAGCTTGTCCGGCTGGAACGGGTCGCTGCGCTCGGGCTCGGCGGGCGCAACGAACGGATTCGCGGGATCGGATTGGAAAGGGTCGACGACGCCGGGACGTTCCATCCCGAGCTTCTTGACGGGCTCGGGCGCAGCCTTTTTGCGGTTGCTGCGGCTCGCAACCCCAGTCCTCGATGAAGGCTGCTTGTCGCTCGGGTGCGTGCCGACCGGCGCGAACCGTTCCACTGCCTCTCTCTCAACGTGGACGATCGGCACGGGTGCCGGGGCAGCAGCTTGCACGGGAGCTTGCTCGGGCAATGTGCGCGCGACCGGGAGGAACCGAGCCTCGTGCCTAGGGCTAACCGTGGGCACGACCTTGCGCGGACGAAGCGCGACGACCCCAGCCGCGAGGATCACGCCCGCGGCAATTGCCGCGAGAGCCACCGGTTTGTACCGTTTGGTGGAGAGCCCATCCCCGTCGAGAGCATTGTCAACGCCATCGAATTCTGCCGACGACAGCACCCGCACTTCGAACGTCGATGCGCTTGACGGCGATCCTGCCTCGGACGCGCCCGCTACCTTGGTCGTACCGGGCTGGGACGAACCGGGTCGGACCACCGGTGGATCGCCGTACCCCAGGGTCACTCGTCGCGCGGCAGCCTGGGTTATCGCCACGGGTGTGAAAGCAGGGCTCGCCTGCGGTGAGCTTGTGCCGATGGGCGTTGGGGTCGCTTCGGCGGGCTTTCCCATCGCCGCCCATTCGAAGGCGCGTGAGAAGTCCTTGATCGTCGGGTACCTGTCGGCGACTTGCTTGGACAGGGCTCGCCGCAAGACCGGCTCGATGGTGGGTGGCAGCCTGGGCGCCCGCGCGGAGAGCGGATGGGGATCCGTGTTGATGATGCGATAGAAGACCGCGCCGACGTCGTCGGCGATGAACGGGGAATAGCCCGACAGCATCTCCCACGCGATGCAGGCGAGTGCCCACTGATCGACGCGATGATCGATGTCCTCGATGAGGCCGTTGGCCTGTTCGGGGGACATGTACTCGGGGGTGCCGATTACGGCGGTCGCCCGCGTCAGCTTGGTGCGCCCCGCTTTGATCTTCGAGATGCCGAAATCGAGCACCTTCACGAAGTCCGCCTCGTCCGGCACCTTGACCAAAAACACGTTGGCGGGCTTGAGATCCCGGTGGATGATGCCTTCGGCGTGTGCGGCGCCCAGGGCGGAGGCGACCTGCCTGATGATCGCCACAGCCGCTTCGAGGGGCAGGTGCTTGTCACGATGGATGCGGCGCTCGAGGTCCTGGCCGTCCAGGTACTCCATCACGAGGTATGGTTTGCCATCGTCGGTCGTTCCGAAATCGAGGACGTGCACGAGGTTGGGATGCCCCAGCCGAGACGTGACCTCGGCTTCGCGATGGAAGCGAGCCAGCGCTTCGGGATTTGCCGCCAGCTCGCGCGCCATCAGCTTGACGGCGACGCGTTTGTTCAGGCGAAGGTGGCGTGCCTCGTAGACCCAGCCCATGCCGCCCTCGGCGAGAAGGCCAGTGATTTGGTAGGCACCTCCGAGCACCGCCCCGACGATCCTATTCGTTTGAACGTCAGAACGCACGGCCATTGCCCCTCATGGCCCACCCTCAGGCAGCCAACCCCTCGCTCTGATTCCCGCTATACCCCATGACAAGACGAGCCATGAATACGCGCAAAAGATAGCACCATTTCCTTCGCATAGGACACTTTCGACCCACACGCCGCAAACGTGAAGATGTGCCAGTAGATGCTTGGAGGCGCAACCCTGTTGCAAGGGTGGTGGGTTGATACGACTCTGGCTCGGCGTGGCGGCGATCACAGCCGATGAGCGTCCGCGAAGCGCAGTTGGGCATAGAATGGAAACAGGAGGCCACGATGCGCTTTTCCATTTTGATCACCTCGCTTATGGGATCCTTCCTTGTGGTGGCTGCCGGTTGTGGATCGGACCAGGCCGACAACAGGCAGGATGCGCTGCCAACTGGCGGGCAGGACGTGGCCGCCGCCAACGGGCAGGACGGGCCGGTCGTCGCCCCGCCGGACGCGGCAGCAGATGCCGCGCAAGACGGCGCTGCAGTCACCCCGCAAGACGCGGTTCCACAGGACGCTGCGGGAGCCGAAGCGCAGGGTGGGGCAGAGGCCGGGACGGTCGAAGCGGGGGCCAATCCGGGGGCACTGGCCAGCTCGCCCCTGGCACGCGAGACGGTCGTGCTCGGCGATACCGAGAAGAGCGACCTGTCGACGAGCCTGTCGGCCTTCGCCTTCGGGCTGTGGCAAGAACTGCGTGCAGATCCGTCCACCGCGAACAACTTCGCCTTCTCGCCGGCCAGCATCTCGCTGGCGCTGGGCATGACCTACGCCGGTGCGGCGGGGAACACGGCGGCCCAGATGAAGACCGCGATGCACGTCACCACCGACAGCGACGTCTACTTCCGCTCGCTCAATTGGCTCGACCAGCAACTCGAGTCCAGGGCAGATGCCGCCCTGAAACAGGCGCAAAGCATGTCCACGAGCAGCAGCGATGCCGGCGCGGCCCCGGATCCGGCCAACTTTCGCCTGCACGTGGTGAATGCGTGTTGGGGCGACCGCACGTTGACCTTCGAGCAGCCGTACCTGGACACGCTGGCCACGGACTTCGGCAGCGGCGTTCATCTGGCGGACTTCCTGAACCAGCCGGAGACCGAGCGCATCGCCATCAATGCGTGGGTGAGCCAGGAAACCCTGAACCGGATCAACGACCTCATTCCTCAAGGCGCCATCGATTCAACCACGCGGTCAGTGCTGGTCAACGCCATCCACCTGAAGCTGCCCTGGCTCGATCCTTTCGTCGAGACCAGCACGAGCCCGGCACTCTTCACCAAGACGGGCGGCTCGACCGTATCCGTCCCCTTCATGAACAAGACCAGCTACTTGTCCTACGCCGAGGACGACACCACCCAGGCGGTTGCCATCCCGCTGTCCGGCAACGCGGTCCAGTTCGTGGTCTTCCTGCCCAAAGCGACCTCGTCACTCGCCCAGCTCGAAGATTCGCTGGCGCAAGGCCATGCGCAAACGCTTGTGGCGGGCATGGCCACGGCCTGGCCCCAGGTCACCCTCGCTTTGCCGAAGTTCGTGTTCACGACCGCGTCCGTGCGTCTGAGTGGCGCTCTGATTGCGCTGGGAATGGCGGACGCCTTCGACCCGAGCGCCGACTTCACCGGCATGACCAAGGAGAAACCGTTCTACATCGGCGACGTCGTACACAAAGCCATGGTGGCGGTGGACGAGCACGGCGTCGAGGCGGCGGCGGCGACCGCCGTCATGATGGCGGGAAGCGGTCCTCCCACCGACGTGAAGCAGGTCAACGTCAATCGACCGTTCTTCTTCGGCATCTACGACCAGCCCACCTCGACCTGGCTCTTCTTGGGGCACGTCACCGATCCGTCGTCGTAACATCGGACGCAGCGACGCCAGTAACAACCAGACTTCGTGCCAGGCGCAAGGAACCAGCCCAGCGGGAACGGTGCAGACTGGTTCCGGGACCTCCACCTCGGCCACGATCTGCACCGCGTGTGTGGCTGGTCAGTATTGTTCGGGTGGCGACGCGGAGCCGGTCGCTTGCGCAGGCGACACTTGGGATAACGACCTCAGCCCTGCCACCCCTTGTGTGGCGAAGACCTCGTGTCTGCCTGGCAGCTTCGTTGGCTCCGACGGGAGTGCGACCAGCGACCGCGCGTGCGCGGCGTGCGGGAGCGGATCGTTCAGCGCCGCGACCAACGCCGCGGTTTGTGCACTCTGGTCGACCTGCTTGGCCGGCACTTTCGTCGGCAACACGCCATCCTCCACCGTCGATCGTGTATGCACGCAGTGTCATGACGGACAGTACTCGAGTGGCAGCAATCAGTCGCAGTGCCTGGACCAGGGGAGCTGCGCCGCGGGGTCGGTGCAGACCGCACCCGGCACCTCGACCAGCGCGGCAGTGTGCCAGGTCTGCGCGGCAGGCCAGTATTGCGCCGGCGGAACCAGCCGGGCGACCGTCTGTGGGGATGGCACCTGGGACAACGATGGCAACCCAGCCACTGTTTGCGCCACGGTGAGTGTGTGCTCTCCAGGCACCCGCGTGCTCGCGGAAGCAACCGCGACCACCGACCGCACGTGCCAGGCGCGCGAAACCGGCACTTTCAGCTCCAGCGCCAATGCAGCTCTTTGCGCAGCCTGGGCGACGTGCGACGTCGGCACCTATGTGTCAAACGCACCATCCCCGACCGCGGATCGTGTGTGCTCGGGTTGCGAGACCGGAAGATACAGCAGCTCTCAGAATGCGCTGGCGTGTGCCGATTGGACTACGTGCAGCGCCGGTTCTTACGTGAGCAACACGCCATCTTCCACCGCCGACCGGAAATGTGCTCCCTGCCAAGTGGGGCAGTATTCGAGCGGCGACAACCAATCGAGCTGCCTTCCCCAAGGGGAGTGCACCGCGGGCACGGTGACGGTGACACCGGGAAGCTCGACCTCAGCCGCGGTCTGCCAGGCATGTGTGGCGGGCGAGTATTGCGCAGGTGGGACGGGCGCAGAAATGGCCTGCGCATCCGGCACGTGGGACCACGACAGCGATCCTTCCACCGCGTGCGTGGACAAGTCGATCTGCCCGGCCGGAACCTACCTTGCGAGCGAAGGCAGCTCGACCACTGATCGGAGCTGCACCGCCTGTGGAAACGAGCAGTTCTCGACCGACCTGAACTCGGCCATGTGCATGCCATGGGCCACCTGCCAAGCCGGTACCTTTGTCAGCAACACTCCGTCGACCACGGCAGATCGGGTGTGTACTCCGTGCGGTCCAAACACCTTCAGCAGCGCCAGCAATGCCGCCGCGTGCACGCCGGACAGCGTGTGCTCTGCGGGGACCTTTGTGAGCATCCCGGCAAGCGCCTCCAGCGACGCCGTATGCAGCGAGTGCGCGCCGGAGACCTACAGCACCACCACCAACGCTGGCGCGTGCCAGCCATGTGCGTGTAACGATGGGCTTGCGTGCACGACCAGAAGCTGCAACGCAGTCGGCACGTGTACCTATGCGCCCAATCCCGGAAGTTGCGTGATCGATGGCTCCCGCCACGCGGACGGTGACGTGAACCCGGCGAACCGGTGCCAGGTTTGCAACCCGAGCTCCAGCCAAAGTGCTTGGAGTTTGGCTCCGTCCGGCGCCTCCTGTGACGATGGGAATGCTTGCACGAAGAACGACGTGTGCAGTGCAGCGGACAGAGTACGCAGCTTTGCGATGCGACGGGCACCTGGCAGAATTCGGAATCGTGCGATGACGGCAATCCGTGCACAGTTGACGCTTGCTCGGTTGGGATTTGCACGCATACAGCAAGCCCGGCAGGGACGAGCTGTAGTGACGGCAATGCCTGCAACGGCGCAGAAACGTGCGACGCCACGGGGTTGTGCCAGGCCGGCACGCCAGTCGTGTGCACGCCATCCGACCAGTGCCATTCTGCCGGTGTCTGCGATACGGCAACCGGCTTGTGCTCGAATCCGCCCAAGACCGATGGCGCTTCTTGCAACGACGGCAACGGGTGCACGCAAAATGACCGATGCATGGCCGGAAGCTGCGTAGGCACGAACCCGGTCACCTGCACACCCCTGGACCAGTGCCACGCTGCCGGCACCTGCGATCCAGGAACGGGTGCATGCTCGAATCCTCCCAAGAACGATGGGATCGCCTGCAGCGACGGCAACGGTTGTACGGTTGGGGACACCTGCCTGGGCGGTGCCTGCGTTGGCGGTCCACCGGTCACCTGTACCGCGCTCGATGCTTGCCACGTGCCTGGCACTTGCAGCCCCTCGACCGGTGCTTGCACCAATCCAATAGCCACCAACGGAACCATCTGCAGCGACGGCAACGCTTGTACGCGTACCGATACCTGTCAGAATGGTACTTGCTCCGGCGGAAACCCGGTCGTGTGCGCGGCGCTCGATCAGTGCCATGTTGTGGGCGCCTGCGACACGTCGACCGGTGCCTGCTCGAACCCGAACAAAGCGGACGGTACGACCTGCAGCGACGGCAATGGCTGTACGCGCACGGACACTTGCCAAACCGGTACTTGCACCGGCGGAAATCCCGTCGTCTGCACGGCCTCCGACCAATGCCATGACGTGGGAGTATGCAACACCTCGAATGGGACGTGTAGCAACCCTGCAAAAGCCAACGGCGTCGCTTGCAACGATGGCAACGCCTGTACGACCACGGACACCTGCCAAAGTGGAACTTGCAGAGGCACCAACCCCGTGGTCTGTACGGCGGCAGACCAGTGTCACTTGGCAGGGACGTGCAACACCTCGACGGGCGCATGCTCGAACCCAAACAAGGCCGACGGGACGGCCTGCAACGACGGAAACCAGTGCACGCACACAGATCTCTGTTCGGCAGGTGCGTGCACAGGCAGCAATCCGGTCGTGTGCGGGACTGGCAATGACTGCCAAAACCCAGGAGCATGCGATCCCCCCACGGGCCTATGCCCTTTTCCAGGCAAGGCCAACGGCACGGTCTGCGACGACGGAAACGACGGCACGTCGGGGGACAGCTGCCAGGCCGGCGCGTGCGTAGGGATACCGGAGCAGCCTCCAGCGGTCACTGCGAACCTGGCCGACACTCTCTCCCACATTTACAAAGGCACCAGTCCAAGCCAGCTCGGTGTCGCTCCCGGAACGATTCAGTACAACCGCGCGGCCGGGATTCGCGGTCGTATTTTCACACGCGACGGATTGCCCCTCGAGGCAGTGAAAGTCGCCCTCGCGGATCACCCCGAACTTGGCGCGGCGGCCAGCCGTGCGGACGGCGGCTATGACTTGGTCGTCAACGGGGGTGGCGCGCTGATCGTGCAGATGTCGAAGTCGGGGTACTTGCCGGTAGATCGGCCAGTGCAGACGCCCTGGCAAGGGTTCGGGCAGGTTGACGACGTGGTCATGATTGCGGCTGATGCCAATGTCACAGTTGTGAATTCAGCGCAGTCGCTCCTTCAGGTGGCAACGGGAAGTGTGGTCGACGACAATGATGGAACACGGCAGGCGGCGGTGTTGGTTCCGCCCTGAGGGATCCCCTCATTTTCTAACCCTGCGGACTGGTTGATGAATTGCGAACTCATCCACAGGGTGAAGAAAAGAACACGGCGCGGACGAATGGCTGAATTGTCCACAGGGCATTGTGCATCTGGTTTTCACGCCAATGAGAACCCAACACACAGGTGCCCCCCAGATCTACGCGACCATCGCCCGCACCGTGACCGCTATGTTTGCAGGAACAAAGCTTCACGCCAAGCAGATTGAATCGGTCATGCACGCAGTGCTCGGCGCGATGACGGCGCCGAGCGCCGGTGTCTCGGCCGTGGGCCGTGCGGCCGCCGCGGCGCGGGACAAGACCGCCAAGCACGGCATCAAGCAAGTCGACCGATTGCTGAGCAACCGCAAAATCGACGACCTGGACCTCATCGGTCAGCACGTCGCCTTCGTCGTTGGCAGCAGGAGCCGGGTCGTCGTGACCATGGACTGGACGGAGTACGGGTTGCACGGCCAGAACCGGCTCGCAATCAACCTGGTGACCCGTCATGGCCGCGCGACACCCCTACTATGGAAAACGGTGCCCAGTGCTGAACTCAAGGGGCAGATGGCGCACCAGGAAGCGGGGCTGCTGCGGGTTCTCAAGGCCGTACTGCCGGCCTCGGTCAAGCAGGTGGTCATCTTGGCTGACCGCGGGTTCGGCAACGTGGACTTGTACGACCACATCCAGGAGTTGGGCTTCGACTTCGTCATTCGATTCCGCGGTGTCATCACCGTCATCTCGCCCGACGGCCGAACCGCGCCCGCGAAGGACTGGGTGCCCTTGGGCGGACGTGCTCGCCGTATCCTGAAGGCTCAATTGACCGGCCAGCGCCATCAGGTCGCCGCCTTCGTCGCGGTCAAGCAGATCGGCATGAAGGAGGCCTGGCTACTCGCCACGTCTTTGTCGGACCCAGCCAATGCCGTCGTAGCCCTGTACGGTCGCAGGTTCACCTGTGAGGAGAACTTTCGGGATGAAAAGGATCCGCGCTTCGGTCTTGGCAGTCGCTTGGCGCGTGTTCGCGATGCCGCCCGCCGTGATCGTCTTTGTTTCATTCTCGCCCTTGCGGCCGCTCTCCTCACTTTGCTGGGCGCGGCTGGTGAACACCTCGGTCTTGATCGGCTCTTGCGCGCCAACACGGTCAAGCGTCGCACTCACTCGCTGTTTCGCCAAGGCCGCGAGTACCTCCGCATGCTCAGCATGGGAGCGTCACGCTTCCCAGATCTCCTCCGCGACTTTCAGCACCTCCTCCGTCGACAAGCAACCATCCGTGCAACCTTCGGTCAAATATGAGGGGATGCTTCAGGTCGGGGAGTTGATGTCCCAGAGCGCGCCGATGTCGAACGCCACCGCGTCGAAAGGCGGAATCCGCGCCTCGCCTTCGCCGCCGAACGTATCGGTGACCATCCAGCCGCGCTCACCACGGCTGAGGACCTCGATCGTGCGTGCAGATGGATCGACAAACCACAGCCAGGACACGCCGTGGTCGCGATAGATGTGCTGCTTGCGGGTCCGATCGATGAGAGCCGTGGCGGGCGAGAGAACCTCGCACACCCAGTCGGGTGCCAGGGTAAAGTAGGCCACGTCGGGACAGGTGGCCATGCGCTCGCGGCGCCAGCCTGCCAGGTCGGGCACCAGCACCTGCGTGTCCAGGTGGAGCTCGGGCTCATCGAGGATGACCCAACCGCCTGGGCCGCCGCGTCCCCTGTGAAACGGCCCCGCGAGCTTCGCCCCCGATCGCCGAGCTGGCCATGGCGTGGCGTGAGGCCGGTCGAGGAGAGACAATCAAATCGCCGTCGACGATCTCTCCGATCACGTGTTCAGGAAGGCGCAGGAGGTCCTCGTAGCTGGCGGGCCGGGACTTCGTCGAGGCAGACGACATGGCGCAAGTCTAGCAGTTTCCCTAGACCGCGCGCCATCATGGCTGGTCGGAAGGCTCGTCCAGTCGGTTGCTTCGTCTGACCATGGACCACCCGGCGGAAAAGCGATGAGGCGTGATAGAAAGAGGTCTTCGTCCCATGTACCCGATCATGCTCGACCTGCGCGGCCGCTGCTGCCTCCTCGTGGGGGCAGGGCAGGTCGCGTATCGCAAGCTGCAGCGCCTGCTCTCGGAACATGCAGCGGTGACGGTTGTTGCTCCGACCGCGATCGAGTCCATCGCGCAGCTGGCCGCCGAGGGCAAGGTCACCCTGGTCGAGCGAGAATTCGTCGACGCCGACGTGGATTCGAGCCAGCTCGTCATGGTCGCCACCGGCGACCGCAGCGTGGATGAGCAGGTCAGAAACGCGGCCCGGGCGCGCGGTATCTGGGTCAACGTCGCGGATGTCCCGGACCTGTGCGATTTCCACCTGCCGGCGCTCGTGCAGCGGGGCGATCTGCAACTCGGTATCGCCTCTGGCGGAGGGGCGCCGTTTGCCGTGCGACGGTTGCGCCAGATGTTCGAACGCAAGATCGGGCCGGCGTGGTCGGGCTGGATCTCGGCCGCCAAGCGCTTCCGCAAGCGCGTGCAGGCCCAAGGACTTTCCGTGGCCGACGCGGACGCATGCTACGATTGGTTCTTCGCGGCCACGGTCGACGACCAATTGCTTGATGTTCGCGTCCCGAGCGAGTCCGAAGAAGCCTCCTTCTGCACCGCCCAGATCCTGCCCGGTCGAGGCGCCTTGGGGCACGTCGCGCTGGTCGGCGCGGGCCCCGGCAATCCTGGCTTGCTCACCGTCGCGGGGCTGAGCCGCCTGCGCGACGCGGACGCCATCGTCTACGACCGGCTCGCCATCCCGGCCATTCCGCTCGATCTCCCGGATCGCATCGAGCTTCACGACGTGGGCAAAGCGACGGGGCGACACCCGGTGCCCCAGGAAGAGATCAATGCGCTGCTGTCGCGACTGGCTCGCGAGGGCAAGCGCGTGGTGCGGCTCAAGGGCGGCGATCCCTTCGTCTTCGCGCGCGGTGGCGAGGAAGCTCTCGCGCTTGGCCGGGACGGCATCCCTTGCGAAGTCATCCCGGGCGTAACCGCGGGAATCGCGGTCCCGGCCGCGGCGGGCATCCCGGTGACGTTTCGGGGCGAGGCGGTTCGTCTGACCTTCGTCACCGCACACGAGGGTGGGGCGCCGCAAGCGAGGTGGGATTCTGCTGGCCCAGGATACCCACGCCACCCTCGTCGGATACATGGGGGTGAGCACCTTGGCCGAGGTCAGCGCCGCCCTGATGGCCGCCGGGATGAGCGGCACGACGCCCGCTGCGGTCATCGAGCAAGGAACGCTTGCGGGCCAGCGCTCGGTGCGCGCCTCGCTGGCCGAGATCGTCAAGGTCGCCCAGGGCGACGCAATCAAACCGCCCGCGATTTTCGTCATCGGGCAGGTGGTGGCGCACGCCGAGACGCTGGTGTCCACCCTGCCGCGCCCGCTGCGCGGCGCCCGCATCGCCCTGTTCGCTCCGCGGTCGCAGCTCGGCGATGCAATTCAGGACGCGGGCGCGGAGGTGTTGCTGGCCCCGGCGCCTCTGACTGCGGCCTCGCGCTTGGTGATCGGCACGGCGCCGCTGGCCGGGTGGTTCGTGCAGACGGAGCGTGAGCTAGATACGCTGGAGCGTGAGAGCGCGGCGAGGTCTCTCCTCGGCGGAGGTGCGCTGTGGTGCATGGGCGGCGAGCTCGCGGACCTGGCCCGCCGACGAGCATGGCCTCGCGTGCTCGAGCTCGATGGCAACGCCTCGCTTGCCGACACTCTCCTGAAGCTGGGCGAGGCCGTGGATGCTATGGGCGCCGGGCCGGGGTCTCGGTAGGTCGACCTTCAAGAAGTCCGCGGGACGTTTTCCCGAACCGCCGGGAAATATTCCCGCTCGTTGGTGCGCATGCGGCAATTCACGCCCTAACCAAGAGGACAGCGTCTGCATGGAGTTGCTGCACGACGATCTTAGGTGGTGCACCATGGGCTATTTCGCGTATCCAATAAAACACCAGGGGCGAACACACCGTCATGCAGCCGATGGAAGGGTGAGCAGGTTGACGTCCAGCCCCTTCATTTTCTCGCCTCGCGCTGAATAGTTCACCCGAACGTCACTCTTTTGTAACACAGCTTCACTATCTTGCCGTGCATGCAAAACAGAACAAAACGTGTTTTTCATGCACTTTGCCTCACCTCCTTCATGCTGTCCCCGACGCTGGCGTTTGCTCAATCGGGCAGCGCTGCTCCCGAGGGACAGCCGCCCCAAGAGTCGACGTCGGGTGCCAGCCCAACGTCGCAACCCTCGGCGTCGGCCACGCCGGCTCCTGCTCCCATGCCGGCGCCGGCCCCTGCCGTGGTTTCGGCGAGCCCCATGCCGGCCGCACCTCCCAGCCATCCCTCGGTCATGTCGAAATTCAGCGCGACCCTCTACGGGTTCGTCGAATTCGACTCCATTCTCGACTCCACCCAGAGCTTCAACGATCTGGCCGGAAACGGCACTATTGTGCATGGCGATTTCTACGCCGCCAAGCACGACCGCATGACCTTCGGTGCACGCAACTCCCGCCTAGGCTTCAAGTTGAAGGGCCCCGAAAGCGAGTCCATCAAGTCCTCGGCCATCGCCGAGATGGACTTCTTCGGCAACCAGCCGCAGGGGTCGCCCGCCCCGGCGGGCTCGCCGGCAGTGTCGGAATCAGCCTACTTCGCCAACCCGACCTTCCGCATCCGCCACATGGCGCTCAAGCTCGAAACGCCCTACATCGACATCCTGGCCGGGCAGTACTGGCAGCTCTTCGGATGGCAGTCCAACTTCCACCCCAACAGCGTCGATATCCAGGGATTGCCGGGCCAAGTCTACTCCCGCGCTCCCCAGTTGCGGCTGTCCCACACGGTCAAGTCCGACATGGTGAACGTGGAAATCGCCGTGGCGGCGGTTCGCCCGACTCAGCGTGATTCGGGTCTGCCCGACGGACAGGCCGGCTTGCGCCTCACTCTCAATGACTGGAAGGGCATGCGCACCGCGGGTGGAACGGGAACATCCGTGGATCCCTTGTCCATCGGAGTCTCCGGCCTTGCTCGTCGTTTCCGTTTGCCCATTTTCGAGGCCGCGATGCCGACCGATCAGACCCAGACCATCAACGGTTACGGATTCTCCCTCGACGGTTTCATCCCCGTCGTTCCCGCCACGGCCACGAATTGGGACAATGCCCTCACCCTGACCGCTTCGTTCGTGAAGGGGCAGGCCATTGCGGATCAGTTCACGGGGCTCTCCGGCGGCGTCAGCCTCGTCTCGCCGGCCGCGCCCACGTCCTTCACGTCCGACATCGACAACGGCCTGGTCATCTTCGATAGCAACGGCCAGATGCACGCCATCCGCTGGCAGGCGGTCATGCTCGGCCTGCAGTACTACTTCCCGACTTCGCCCTTTCGCATGTGGGTCTCAGGCAACTATTCGCACATGAATTCCAGCGACATCAAGAACATCGTCGTCGGCACGAGTGGCCCGAACGTCAGCAGCAAGATCTTCGACAAGTCGGACTTCGCCGATGGCAATCTCTTCGTCGACGCCACCGAGTCCATCCGCTTTGGGCTGGAATACGCCTGGTTCCGCCAGACCTTCCTCGACGGCACCAAGGGAACCAACCACCGCGTCCAGCTTTCGGGCTTCTATTTGTTCTAGCGCGTGCGGAGCCTACGCTTCGCTGGCTAAGCCGGCAGCGCAGCGCCCCTCACCCGCCTCGCTGCGCTCGGCGCCCTCGCCCCGCTTCGCTTCGCTTCGCTACGCTCGGCGACCCCTCACCCGCCTCGCTACGCTCGGCGACCTCTCTCCGCTTCGCGGGGCGAGGTGGGTTTGGGGTTCCCATCGACGACGACCACTAATACTAGTCCGGGCCGCCGTCGCTCAGCCACTTCCACAGGGTCTTGGCGTCGATGCCCAGCTTCTCGGCGGCCTTGCCCTTGTGTCCACCGAGCTGAGCAAGGGCCCAGGCCGCATACCTGCGCTGAAGATCCCGGATCGGCACGATGTCCCCCTGAAACTGGGACACTGCCGGCCGATCCGGGTGCCTGACGGTTTCGGGAAGATCGTCCAGGGTCACCACGTTCGAGCGGCCAAGAAGCACGACCTTTTCGAGAACGTGCCCAAGCTCGCGTACGTTTCCCGGCCACGGGTACGCCATCAGGCAATCGAGGGCCTCGGGTGAGATTTTTTCGGGTAGCGCGTTGGCGTACTTTTCGCGCGATTGCTTGAAGAAATGTGCGACCAGCTCCGCCAGATCCTCGCGCCGCTCGCGCAGCGAAGGCATGCTGATGGAAAGCACGTCGAGTCGGTAAAGCAGATCCGCACGGAAGCTCCCGTCTCGGGCCGCCTCGTGCAGGTTGCGATGGGTCGCCGCGATGATGCGGACGTCGATCTCCTTTTCCTTGGTCGAGCCGACGGGACGAATCGTGCCGTGCTCGATCACGTGCAGCAGCTTGGCTTGCAGGCCGGCCGCCATCTCGCCGATCTCGTCGAGGAACAGGGTGCCGCCGTCGGCCTCGCGAAAAAGCCCCGGGCGATCGGCGGCGGCCCCGGTGAAGGCACCCTTGACGTAGCCGAAGAGCTCGCTCTCCAGCAGCGCTTCGGGAAGAGCTGCGCAGTTGACCACCACCAGGGGGCGGCTTGCTCGCGTGCTTTCGGTGTGGATGGCCTGTGCGACCAGGCTCTTGCCCGTGCCGGTTTCGCCGAGAATCAAGACCGGCACCGGTACCGAGGCGACGCGTGCGACAATCTCGCGCACGTTCCTCATGGCGGCGCTGTTGCCGAGAATGCGTTCCATGGCGAAGCGCTCGCGCAGGGTGCGCTTGAGGGCTGCGGCCTCGCGGCGGATTTGCGATTCGTCGAGGGCGCGGCGAAGGAAGAGCACCAGTTCCTCGGCTTTGAAGGGCTTGGTCAGGTAGTGGTAGGCGCCCTGTCGGATGGATTCGACGGCGGTGTCGACGGCGCTGAAAGCGGTCATGATGAGCACCGGGCGCTCGGGGGCCAGGCTGCGCGAGAGGGCGAGGAGGTCGAGCCCGTCGACAGTTGGCATGCGTAGATCCGTGACCAAGGCATCGACCGGTTCGGACTTCAGGTAATCGGCGGCAGCCGTGCCCGAGCCGACCGCCACGGCCGCGAAGTCGCGGTCGCACAGGCTGTCGGCCAGGGTGCGCGCCATCTCGAGATTATCGTCGACGATCAGCACGTGCGGCTTGCGCTCAGGCATTGGCGGAGTCCTCGGAGGATGGCAGTTTGATGGTGGCCCTGGTTCCGTGCGGAAACACGGATTCGAGGGCAAGCGAGCCGCGATGGCTGGTTACGATTTCCTGCACGATGGCGAGGCCGATGCCCGTTCCCTGGCCGCTCGGCTTGGTGGAGAAGAAGGGTTCGAGGACGCGGCCCGCGTCCGCATGGGAAATTCCGGGGCCATCGTCGACGACGGTCAAGACGAGCCCGTGAATGGCGTCCCCACCGCGTGCGGAGACCACCACCTGCCCTCCGTTGCCGCAGGCATCGCAAGCGTTGAGCAAAAGGTTCACTACCGCGTGCTCGATCAGGCGCGGATCGCCATGGATGATGGGAAGGTTGGGCGCAAGGTCCGCTTGTAGGTGAACGCCCGCCTTGGCAAAGCGATGTTCGACCAGCGAGACCGCTCCCGCGACCAAGGCCGCCGGGTCGACGGGCTCGGCGGTCGGGCGGTCGCCGCGGGCCAGCCCCAGCAGTCCGCGGATGATGCGGTGGATGCGATCGATCTGATCGAGAATGATGCGCGCGCTGCCCGCCGCCCGTTCGTCTCCCGCCAGCTTGGTGGCGAGCTGCTCGGCTCGACCGGCGATGATCCCGAGCGGCGTGGAAATTTCGTGCGCCACACCCACCGCCAGGGTTCCCATGGTGGCTGCCCGTCCCGCGCGTTGCAGGCGTTCGTCACGCTGACCGCTGAGGTCGGCGAGCTCCAGGCGATGGTGCAGCAGGAGCTGTTTGCGCTGATTGCGCATGGCCAGCCCACCGAAGCTGAGCACGAGGCCGCTCGCGGTGGCGACACTCAAGACGAGCCGCCAGCGCGCCCAGCGCTCGCGATCTCGTTCGCGCTCGGCACTGGCGACCGCGGCGATTCCCCAGCGTCCTGCCGGTCCCGCATCCACGCGTGCCATGCCGGCAAGGGCCGTACGTGCCGGTAGCCCCAGTTGGCCAGCCTCGGCCGGGGCCAGACGCAGATAGGTTTGCCCCTGCTCGAGGGCGGCGAGGATCCCCGGTGCTGCAAGGAATCGCCCGTCGGTGGTGTGAAATCCCGAAGCGCCGGGTGGGCGCAGAAGCACCATGAGCCGATTGGTCTGTTCGGTCGTCTTGAGATCGCGAAGCAAGGTGGACAGGGCGACGGTCAGATCGACACTGCTTTCCCCGGGAAGGCGGAACGAGAGCTGGACGGCGCTGTCGCTCGCCGCCGGCGCGGGCCCGGGTGCCGTTCCGGCTGGGCGAACCACCACGGACAAGTAGCGCTCGAGCACCGAAGGGATGTCAGGCCGCTCGGCGCGATGGCTCTGGGCCACGGCGAGCGCATCGTGGCGAACCGCGGACAGGTGCGCGCTCAAGGCCCCGGCGAGACTCTGGGCCAAGGTGGTCTGCTCCTCGGCGAAATCGGCGAGTGCAGACGCTCCCTCGCGATCCTCGTCGACATAGGCAAGTCCCGCAATGACGACGATGGCAAGCAACATGAGCCAGAAGATCGTGGAGATCTTCATCTGTCCTTCACCCGTCGCACCAGCGTTTGGGCCTCTTGCCTCACTTGCCCGCTTCGTGACTCTAGTTGTCATCAGCGGCAGCTGCAATGTCTTCGAGGGGAAAATCATACCCTTGACCGAAGGGCAAGCAAGAGGTGCGCCGGGAATCCGGGCAGCCAAGAGGGAACGTTGTCTCTCTCGAAATTGCCCGAGTCGGGATTTATTTCTGTCGTTTCGGAATTCCTCCCGATCTCGGCACCTTCCGCGTGTCGAATCCCACGCAATTCCAGGCATATCGCTTGGTACGGCGAGTGCTTATGCGACGAATCGTGAATTCGATACAGCCAAGCTTGGATTTGACTCGTAGCGGCGCCTTCAATGTTCAATAAGGGACGTGGACGTGGAGGACTTCGTGCCTCCATGGGGCTCGTGTGTCTTTTTGCGTCTCAGGCCCGCGCTACGCAACAGGGCGAGGGCTCCGTACCGTTTCCTTGGCAACTCGTGACCATGCGCGCTATCAGCCTCCAAGATGCGATCGCCTACGCCCAAGCGCACCAGCCCTCGCTCAAGGCTGCTCTTGACCGCGTGAAGGTCGCTCAGGCCGACGCGCAAGTACCAAGGGCAAGCTGGCTTCCGCGCTCCTCCCTCGTGGCCGAAGTCTTGGAGGGGACGACGAACAACACGACCGCCTCGTATGTCGGGCTGCAAGATGTTGCCCTGCCGCGCATTGGTGCCACCACGAGCGTCGGCAGCGGTGGCGGTTGGACGCCCGCCGCCTCGACTCTGGCGGCGATCTCCATTGGCCAGGAGCTGTTCGACTTTGGTCGCATCGGTGCGCTAGGTGCCGCCGCCGATGCCGCCGTCGTCAGCGAGCGCCATCGCGCCGAGGCCGAACGGCTGGCCATCGCCCTCGTCGTGAAGGAATCCTATTTTGCCGTCCAAGGCGCCAAGGCCGTGCTGCGCGCGGCGAAGGACGGGTACGAACGCACGCGGGTTCATCGTGATATGGCCGAGGCTGGCGTGCATAGCGGACTGTACGCACCGATCGAGCGGACGCGCGCTGAGGCCGACTTGGCCCGCTTCGAAGTCAATCGCATGCGCGCCGAGGGCGGGGTGGCCAGTGCGCAGGTGGTCCTGGCGGCGGCCGTGGGAGTCGCCGATCGCATGCTGGACGCCGCCGATGTTCTGTCTCCCGTACCGCCTATGCCGTCTCTTGGTCAGGCCATGGCCGACGCGGCTGCGCGCGATCCCGTGCTCATGGAGGCCCGGGCGAGGGTTGCCGCCCAACAAGCCGTCACCCGCGCCATCGGCGCGGAGATGCGGCCAGACATCTTCTTGACCGGCACCTTTTCGGGCCGGGCAGGTGGCGCCACGCCGAGCTCGGGGGCTGCCGCGAACGACGGAGGGTGGTTCCCGGACGTTCCCAACTGGGATGTCGGGCTTCTCCTGCACTGGCCTCTCTACGATGGTATCGTCGCCGCCCGCCAGCGGGCTTCCTCGGCGCGCGAGACCACCCTGCAGAGCGACCTCGAAGCGGTCGTGCAGCAAGAGGTTTCGGCGATTCAGCGGGCCTATGTCGCGGCGGAAGTGGCAAAGGCATCCCTCGCCAGCCTCGCCCGTTCGGTGGAGGCCGCGCGCGCGAACTATTCCCAAGCCGAGGCACGTTTCAAGGCAGGGCTGGGAACGGCCTTGGAGCTTGCGGACGCGGAGTATTTGCGTACCGACGCCGAGATCCAGCTCGCCGATGGACAGTTCGAGCTTTCCCGTGCGCGCGCGGTGCTCGGGAAGCTACTTGCAGAGGAATCCTGATGTCATCTTCACCAATCGAGACCACCCAAGCCCATTCTTCCGTTCCCGAAAAACGGCGTCAACGACATGTCCCCATCGTCATCGCCGTGGGCGTGGCAATCGTGTTGTTGTTCGGGTTCCTCATGGTGGCCCGCGCCGGCGCGCGCGTGAACAAGGTCGCGCTGGCGTCACTTCCCGTGGGGGTCACCGTCGTGGAGGCGCGTGCGACGTCCTACAATTCCACGCGCCACTACGTCGGCACCTTTCGCCCGTGGGTGGAGGCGAAGATCGGCCCGCAGCTCATCTCGGCCTATGTGGGATCGGTGCTGGTGCGGCCTGGGGATCGGGTCAGACGCGGGCAGATCATCGGCACCCTGGACTGCAGGAATGCCTCGGCGGCGAGCCAGGGCATTTCCATGCAGGCGCGAGCCATTCAGGCGCAGCAGCTGGCCCTGTCCCACGAGGCGTCCCGCATCGCCGAGCTGCAGAGCGGGGGATTTGCCTCGGACAACGAGATCGAAAGGAAGCAGGCCGATAGCATCAGCAAGGAGGCCGAGCTGATGTCGACCAAGGCGCGCCTGGAGAGGGCCACCCTGGAGGTCAGCGACTGCGTCCTGCGCGCGCCCTTCGACGGAGAAGTCTCCGATCGCACCATGGATCCGGGGGCCTATGTCCACCCTGGCGAATCCATCGCCTCCGTCATCGATCGCAATGTCGTGCGCGTGGTGGCCGACGTTCCCGAGGAGGATTTCGAGATGGTCAAACCCGGCGTCAAGGTGGACATCGTCGCGCTCGCCATCGGGCAAAAGCTTGTGGGGACCATTGCCCGCCGCTCGCCCGCCGCCGACGGGGCCACGCGGACCGTGCACTTCGAGATCGATCTTGCGGATTCGAGCCGAACGCTCCCTGTCGGCACCACGGCCGAGATCGCGGTCGCCGCCGGGGCACCCGTGCCCGCCACGGAGATTCCGCTGGCCGCCGCCGAAGTCAAGGGGAGCAAGGCGACGATCTTTCTGGTCGAAAACGGACGGGCAAAAAGGGTGGCGATGAAGGTGCTTGGGGAGAGAGCGGGCCAGTTGTTCGTGGACAAGTCGTTGCCCGCCAAGACCCTGGTCGTCACCGAGGGCCGCACCCTGCTCAAGGAAGGCGAGAGCGTCCAGGTCAGCGTGGAGTTGGCAGAGGCCCAGAAATGACCGGATTGTCGCTACGCAATCCCATCGCGATCTTGATGATTTGCATCGGGCTGGTGGTGTTCGCCGTGGTCGTCACCCCGCGCATGAGCGTTGACACCTTTCCCGAGCTCACCCCTCCGGTGCTGGTCGTGGGCACCTTGGCGCCCGGACTCGGGCCCAAGGACGTGGAGAAGACCATCACCTGGCGCATCGAGAAATACGTCAGCGCCACCCCGGGCGTGGACCACGTCGAAAGCAACTCGCGCAACAACCTGAGCGTCGTCTTCGTCTGGCTCAAATGGGGTACGGACCTCAATTCGGCGCAGACCCTGGTGCAACAGCAGGTCGCTTTCGCCATGTCCGCGGTCCCCAAGTCGCTGGGGGTGTTGCCGCCCTTCGTTCTTCAGTACGATCCATCGAACGCACCGGTCATTCAAGTCGCGGTGTCGGGTGGGGGCCTGAGTGGACCCCAGCTTTATGACTATGCCTTGAATTCCATCGAGCCGATTCTGGAGGGCATCTCCGGCGTGGCCAGCGCCGCCATCAACGGCGGCCGGCAACGCCAGATCAATGTCATCGTGAACCCCGCCCGAGCCCAGGCGCGCGGTCTTACCTCCACCGACGTGGCGGCCGCGGTGGCGCAGTCGAATGCTCTTCTGCCCTCGGGCGAGCTGATCGCGGCGACCTTCGACGCCAACGTCTACACCAATGCCGTCGCCCTGAAGGTAAGCGATATCGGCGATGCCATCGTGAAGCTGCGGGGCGGTAAACCGGTTCTCATCCGCGACGTGGCGCGTGTCGAAGACGGCGGCTCGCCGGAAACGCAGTCGGTCGCGGTGAACGGGAGCGACGCCGTCTACCTGAACGTGCTTCGAATCCCTGGCGGCAACACCCTTGAAATCGTCGACGCCGTGAAGAAGATGGTGTCCGGCCTCAAGGACCTGCCGCCCGGCGTGGTCGTGAAGCCCATCTTCGACCAATCGACGTTCGTGCGCACGAGTTACGAGGGTTTGAAGAAGGAGGTGATCCAGGCCCTGGTCCTCATTGCGCTGGTCATCCTTCTCTTTCTGCAGAGTGTGCGCGGGACGATCATCGTCTCGGTGGCCATTCCGCTCTCCTTCGCAGTCACCCTCATCGTGCTCTACGCTGGCGGGCACACGCTGAATGCCTTCACCCTCGGCGGATTGACCTTGGCCATGGGCCGTTTGGTCGACGATGCCGTGGTGGTGCTCGAATCCATCCACCGTCACCAGAGCCAAGGCTTGTCGCCCTACCAGGCCGCGCTCGAAGGGGCCAATGCCGTCGCGCTGCCCGTTCTCGCCTCCACGCTGACGACCATGGCCGTGCTCTTGCCTGTGGTTTTGCTGGCGGGACTGGCCAAGAAGCTCTTCGTGCCACTCGCGATCACCGTCGCGGTCAGCATGATCGCCTCGTACTTCGTCAGCATGTGCGTGACCCCGCTCGCCTGCCGGTACTTTCTCGTGCACGACAAACCTGGCCGGCTGCGCCGGGCGGTTGGAGGCTTCATCGACCGCATGGCCGAAGGCTACGCAAACACCCTGCGCAAGGTCCTTCCCTTCCGTGGAACCGTGGTGGTATCGGCCGCCGTGCTGGTGCTCGCCAGCGTTTGGATGGCGATGAAGCTACCGAGCACGTTCTTCCCCGAAATCGATGAATCCATGGAAAGAGTCTATGTGCGGCTCGCTCCCGGCACATCCCTGACCGACGCCGCCAAGAAGATCAACAGCATGGGCGCGGTGCTGGCGAAGGAGCTACCCAAGGAAGACGTGGAATTGGTCCTCACCAACGTGGGATCGCCGCAGAACGCGCGCAGCGCGATGACCAGTCCCAACGCCGGGCCCCACATGGGCTTCATCCGTGTCGCCCTGGTCACGCCGGAAAAACGCAAGTCGAGCCAAGGGGAAATCGCGGATAAGATGCGCGAAATCCTGAACCGACATTTTCCGGGGGTCGAGTTCCTGCAGTGGCCGGGAGGACTCGTGGCCAGCGTCTTCTCCAACGGCTATTTGGCCCCGTTGGTGGTCGAGATCACCGGCGACAACCTTCAGGTCTTGGAGGACGAGTCCAAGGCAGTGGCTGCCGTGGCTGCCACGGTTCCGGGTATTCGCGACCTCTATCCTTCCTTGCAAGTGAACTATCCTGAAATCCGCGTCGAAACCGATCGCACCAAGGCCGGTATGGTCGCTGTCTCTTCGCGCGAAGCCGCCCAGTCGACGCTCGAGGCAACCCTCGGCAACATCAACACCCCCAGCGTGTGGATCGACGGGAGCAATGGCCAGTCCTATTACGTCGTCACCTATCTCGATGGCAAAGTGATCGACGATCCCTCCGCGCTGGCCAGCATCCCCGTGCACATCGGGGATACGGGAGACGCCGTCACGCTGGGCGCCTACAGCAACATTCGCCGCTCGCTTGGTCCCATCGCGATCGAGCGCAACCGGCTCCAGCGCGCGGCGCACGTTCTCATGCAGACCGAGAGGCGGGACATTGGCAGCGCCGCCCGCGAGCTGGAAGAGAAGCTCGCCTCGGATCCACGAACGCGCGGGCTCGACCTCCGCTTCGTGGGAGAAGTCGAGCTGATGCGCACGACATTCTCGGGGCTGGGCTTGGCCCTGGGGCTTGCGATCATGGTCGTCTTCATGATCATGGCTTCGCAGTTCAAGTCGCTGCGTCTGCCCTTCGTCATGCTGTTCACGATTCCGGTGTCGCTGCTCGGCATCGTGCTGGCATTGCTGGCCGGCGGCCAGGGATTCTCGGTCACGGCGCTGATGGGAATCCTCATGGTCATCGGCATCGCGGTGTCGAACGGAATCCTGCTGGTGGACGATGCCAATCGGAGATTCAACGAGGGCGTGGCCAAGGTCGAGGCGATCGTCGCGGCGGCGCGAACGCGGTTCATTCCCATCGCCATGACAAGTCTCGCCACCGTCATCGGGCTCATCCCGACCGCTCTCGGTCTCGACGTCAGCACCGCGTCGAACCGGCCCTTGGCCTTGGCGGTGGTCGGCGGTCTCACCTCGTCGACCCTCCTGTCGCTGTTTCTCGTCCCGGTGATGTTCTTGCTGCTCGCCAAGCGACCGGCGGAGTCCACGCGCGAGGTCTTTGCCCACAGCCCGGCGGAGGTGCCGACGTGAGCGGCCATGCATCCGCCTTTTCCTTGACTCGTCTTCGTAATCGTCGAATGACAAAGGAGACCACCATGAAGCCAATCTATCCCACTGCCATCGCTCTTGTTCTTGCCGGCGTGGCCTGCGCGCACAGGCCCCAATCGGATAGCTTCACGGTCGCACAGTCTCGCAATGCCATGGACGTCTTGCTCCAGACGCTGGCGGCGAACGGGCTCAAGGCTGTTGCCGTGGATCGCGCCCATGGCACCATCACGACCCAATGGTTCGATACGGGCTATCGCTTCAGGGCTACCAGTGCCATCAACGATGGTCCGACCCGCAAGTACGACACGAACATCTTTCTGCGCTACCGGGTATCTCTCGTGCGCCAGAACGGGCAGGAGACGGTCCGGCTCGACACGGACGTGCAGCGCTGCTCGCCGAGCGACTCGGTCATCACGAACACGGGCGTCGTGGGAACCTGTTTGCCGTTAAGCGTCTTGTTCCCAACCCAGCAAAAGCAGGCCGACGAGCTGGGAAACAAACTAAGGGCGGCCCTGGTCGGCGAGAAGGGGCCGGGCTTCTAGGGATAGGCGCTTAACGCCTTTAAGCGCCTTTGCCGCAGGGCGATCATGCCGGCGAATCGGGATTTTTTCCCTGAGGCCGGGAAATTCGGCCCGACCCAAACCCTATCGACGCCGAAGAGACGCTGGATTTCCGCGCCAGACGATTTGGTACGGCCCATGCCTTAGGGCGGTGACGTGAGGCCAACCAGCTTCAATCTCTTCCGCCCCAACCACCCATGGCTGGTAGTCTTCACTTCCTCTGGTAGCTCGGCCGGCTCGCCACCACCGAGCCCGGGGCTGTCTTCGCCATGCGGCGAGCCCAGAGCCCAGACCTGGCCCTTCGCCCATCGTGAGGCGTCATGAAGATAGTCGCCTACGTGCTGAAGCGTCCGTACACCGTGGCCGCGGTGCTGATCATGATTTGCCTGCTCGCCGTGGGTGCCGCGAGCCGGATGCCGGTCGACATCTTTCCCGACATCGACATTCCCGTGGTCAGCGTGGTGTGGACCTACAACGGGATGAATGCCCGAGACATTCAAAACCGAATTCTGTCGCTCCATGAGCGCCAATTGGCCTCGCTCGTCGACGACATTGCGCGCATCGAAGCCACGAGCTACCAGGGCGTTGGAGTAGAGAGGATCTATCTGCACGAAGGTGCGGACGTGAGCCGGGCGGTGTCCCAATTGGCCAGCAGCGCGCTGGTGGTCCTCAAGTACATGCCCCCTAACATCACGCCGCCACTTGTCCTGCGCTACGACGCTACCGACGTACCCATCATTCAGCTCAGCCTCTCGAGCGCGTCGCTGCCCGACACCAAGCTGAACGATCTCGGCCAGAACATCATCCGGCCGGAGCTCGCCGTTGTGCACGGAGCCGAGGTGCCTCAGCCGTACGGGGGTAAGCCGCGGGTGATCATGGCCGATCTTGACGAGCGCGCCCTCGAGGCGCGCCACTTGTCCCTGGCCGATGTCAGCACTGCGCTGCAGCGCCAGAACGTCATCCTTCCCGCGGGTGACATCAAGATCGGCGCCAAGGACTACTCCCTCACCATGAACAACAGTCCGGACGTCATCGAGCGAATCAATGACTTTCCCATCCGGCAGATCGACGGCCGCACCGTCTTCATGCGGGACATCGCGCACGTCCACGACGGTTTTCAGGTGCAGACCAACTCGGTCACCGTCGATGGCCGTCCCGGCGCGCTCATCACCATCCGCAAAACGGGGGGCGTGTCGACGCTCGCGGTGATAAACGGCATACGCGAGATTCTGCCCGAGATTTTGAAGACCATCCCCAAATCGGTTTCGATCAAGCCACTCTTCGACCAGTCGGTGTTCGTCCGGGCGGCGCTGAACAGCGTCAAGATGGGTGGTTTGATGGCGGCGGGCCTGACGGCCCTGATGATTCTGCTCTTTCTCGGAGACTGGCGGCTCACGGTGATAACCCTCGCCGCGATACCCCTTTCCATCACGACGGCGGTGCTGCTGCTCTACGCCGCTGGGCAGACGCTCAACACGATGACCTTGGGCGGCTTTGCACTGGCGGTCGGGATCCTGGTCGACAACGGTACCGTGGTCATCGAAAACATCGAGCGGCACACCCGGATGGGGGAGGGCCTCTACCAAGCCATCGTGGAGGGCTCCCGTGAGGTCGGGGTGCCGACCTTGCTTTCCACGGTGTGCATCTGCATCGTGTTCGTGCCCGTGTTTCTTTTGCAGGGGACTGCCAAGTACCTGTTCTCGCCACTCTCGTTGTCGGTCTGCATCGCCCTGTTGGCGAGCCTCGGGCTGTCCTTCACCATGGTCCCGGTTCTGTTCAAGTACTTGATGCGTGCCCATGGAGAGCAGGCAGCGGGCGTCCCACGGACTCTTGCCGCGAGAGTGTTTGCGCCCCTGGTCGCTTTGCAGCGCGGATTCGAGCATCGCTTCGAGGCGTTCCGGGCGACCTACCGCGGATACGTCGAGTGGGCCCTGAAGCGGCCCGGTGCCACGGCGGTGTTCTTCATCGCGCTCATGGCGGGCTCGCTGCTGCTCTTTCCCCTGCTGGGGCGCGATTTCTTTCCTCAGGTCGATGCCGGCCAGATGCGCCTGCACGTGCGGGCGCCGGTGGGAACTCGCATCGAGCAGACGCAAGACTATTTCGCACAAGTCGAAGCCTCCATCCGCGATCTCGTGGGGACCAAACAGATCGATGCGATGCTCGACAACATCGGCCTACCGTATAGCGGTATGAACATCGCACTGAGCGACTCGGCGACGGTCGGGCCCATGGACGGAGAAATTCTCATTTCGCTCAAGGAGCGGCACACCCCGACTGCGGCGCTTACGGCCAGGCTGCGCCGTGACCTGCCCAAGCGTTTTCCCGACCTCGGGTTCTTCTTCCAGCCTGCCGACATCGTCGATCAGGTATTGAACTTCGGCCAGCCGGCGCCCATCGACATCCGGGTCTCGGGGCCCGACCACCACGAGGCGTACGCGCTCGCCGCCCGGCTATCGCGCGACGTTGGCCGTGTACCGGGGATCGTCGACGCGCACGTCTTCCAGGTCCCCGACGCCCCCGCCCTGTCATTGAACGTCGACCGCACGCTCGCGAGCGAGGTCGGTCTGGACCAGCGGACCACGGCCAACGATGTCCTGGTCGGCACCAACGGCAGCGCCCAGACCGCGCCGAACTTCTGGGTCGAGCCGAAGACCGGTGTGAGCTATCCGCTGGTCGTGCAGCTGCCGACGTACGAGATCACCTCCGCACAACAGCTTTGGTCGATGCCGGTGACGGCCGGAGCACTGGGGAGTACCCACCAGCTGCTGATGAATGTCGCCTCGCTCACCCCTACGACCGCGCCGCTCGTCATGTCGCAACTCAATATTCGTCCGGTTTTCGACGTGCATGCGGACGTCCAGGGCACGGATCTCGATTCGGCGGCGGCCGGGATCAACAAAGTGATCGCAGCCGATCGGCCCGATGCTGCCAAAGCCATGCAAGTGACGTTGAGCGGCCAGGTCGAGACGATGCGCGAGGGCTATTCCGGTCTGTTCGGCGGCATGGCGCTGGCCGTGGTGCTCGTCTACCTATTCTTGGTGATCAACTTTCAGAGTTGGATCGATCCCTTCATCGTCCTCTTGGCCGTTCCTTTCGCGCTCGGCGGGGTCATGTGGTCCCTGTTCGTGACGCGAACCCATTTGAGCATTCCTGCCCTGATGGGAACGCTGATGTGCATCGGGCTTGCGACTGCGAACAGCATTCTCGTGGTGACCTTCGCCAACGATCGCGTGCAGGCCGGCGACGACAAGGCCACGGCAGCGGCGGCTGCGGGCTCCACCCGCATGCGGGCCGTGCTGATGACGGCCGGCGCGATGATCTTCGGAATGATACCGATGGCCCTTGGCGTCGGAGAGGGTGGCGAGCAAAACGCACCGCTGGCTCGCGCCGTGATCGGCGGGCTTTTCTTCGCGACGTTTGCCACACTCATCTTCGTGCCAACCATGTACCGGCTACTGCACCGCGCCCGGGCCGCAGAGCCCGCCGCAGAGACCACCGAAGGAGAACCTCATGGCGTCCACGCGCGATAGCACGATGATGGATCGACGCATGAAACGCCTGGCCGGCAGCGTGATGCTCACGCTGTTGTTCGCGTTCGTCGTCGTCTTCGTCTTGCGACTTTCCTCCAAGCGCTCCCTGGCCCGCGAAACGGCGTCCCTGGCCGCGTCCTTGGCCGTCGTGAGGACGGTCGAGGTTCGGCCTGCCTCCACCGACGGCCAGAGTCTGACCCTGCCCGGCGAGACGCACGCCTGGTACGAGAGCACGATCTACGCGCGCGTGAACGGGTATGTGGCGAAGTGGAACGTCGATATCGGCGACCGGGTCAAGAAGGGGCAGGTCTTGGCCGATATCGAGACACCCGAGCTCGATGCCCAGCTCTCGGCCGCCCAGGCGCAGCTGAAGGCGGCCGAGGCGGACGTCAAGGTGCGGGAGGCGGAGGCCGAGTTCGCGCGCACGACCAACCTGCGTTGGCGAGATGCGCCCCGAGGCGTGGTTTCGCAGCAAGAGCGTGAGGACAAGAAAGCTGGATACGACGGCGCGGTCGCGCAGCTTGCCGCTGCCCGCGCCCGGGTGGCGCTCGATCAGGCCGAAATCCACCGCATTTCCGCTCTCGAGAAGTTCAAGCACGTGACGGCTCCCTACGACGGCAGGATCATCGAGCGCAGCATCGACATCGGCAATTTGGTCAGCGCAGGTAGCTCGAGCGGGACGACCTCGCTCTACCGCGTGACTCAAGAGGATCCGATGCGGGTGTGGGTCGATGTGCCGCAGGCCGTGGCAGATGATCTCATGAAAGTCGGGGTATCCGCAGAAGTCGTCACGAACGAGTCTCCGAGCCGCAGCTTCAAGGGCAAGATCGTACGCACCAGCGACGCCGTGGATCCACAATCGCGAACCTTCAAGGTGGAAATCGACGTGCCCAATCCGGACCGCTCCCTGGTCACGGGCATGTACGTGAGGGTCGCTTTCACGCTGCCCTCGCACGGGTTGCTCCAGGTGCCAGCCGCGGCCCTGGTTTTTCGGGCCGCCGGACCGCAAGTAGCCGTGGTCGGAAGCGACGGTCGTGTGCATCTGCATGGCGTCGCCATCGCGCGCGACGACGGCATCAATGTCCTGCTCGCGTCGGGAGTGTCGCCACGCGATCAAGTGATCCTGAACCTCAGTAGCCAAATCACCGAGGGCGAGCCCGTCGTCGTCACGCGCGAAGGTACCCCTGCGACGGCGCGCGACGGAGTGGCCCTCACGCATGGACCATGACTGGAATGCCTAGAAGACGCCTCTCCAACTCCACTGCACACCTCGTCGTGCTTGGTTTCGCGGCGATGCTCTGCGCCTGCGCCGTCGGGCCGAACTACCGTGCTCCTCGGATGGAGCTCCCGGCCTCCTTCGTTGCCTCCCAGGCTGCGCCCACGGTCAAGCCGTCGAGCGCTGCGCCTGCGACGAGCGGGTCCACGACCGCCGTGGACCCGGGAGCCTGGTGGCGCTCGCTGGGCGATTCGGACCTGGATGCGCTCGTCGCGCGCGCCATTCGTTCGAACCCCGACATCGAGATCGCGCTCTATCGTCTGCAGGAGGCGCGCACGCAAGAGGTCGTCGTCCTCGGCGGTGCTTTGCCGCAGGCCGATCTCAGCGCGGGCGGGGGCTTCGGCACGGGCAGCAACTTGGGCCGCGGCCGAGTCGGCTCGCCCCTCAATGCGGCCACCAACAGCAGCGGCCTTCAGAGCGTACACTGGGTGGCGGGGCTCGACGCCGGCTGGGAGCTCGACCTCTTCGGCAAGTACCGGCGCGAGCTCGAAGCGAGTCGCTACGATACCCAGGCCGCTGCCGAGACTCGCAATGCCGTTCTCATCGCGGTCGTCGCCGACGTGGTCCGCACGTACCTGGACATGCGCGGCCTGCAGATGGAGCTCGCCGTGATCGGTCAGGCAGTCGATACCGCGCAGCAGACCGTGGGCCTCATGCAGACCCGTTTCCAGGGCGGGTTCACCAACGAGCTCGACCTCGCCCTCGCACAAAGGGAGCTCGGCACGTTGCGGGCGCGGGTCGCGCCGCTCGCCGCACAAGTGAGCGCCGCGCAGAATGCCATCGCGGTGCTGCTTGGTCAGTACCCGGAAGAGATGGCGAGAGAGCTCAAATCATCGCGCGCCATCCCCGCGATCCCCCCGCAGGTCAAGGCCGGGCTGCCGCTCGATCTCCTGCGACGGCGGCCCGATATCCGCGAGGCGGAGCGACAGCTCGCAGCCGCGACGGCGCGCATCGGCGTGGCGACTGCCGACCTGTTTCCCCACGTGGGTCTCACCGGGGGGGTGGGCGTGCAGGTGCCGGCGCTCGCCTCGTCCGGGCGTGGCGGCCCCATCTGGTCGGCGGGGCCACTCGGGCTATGGAACATCCTGGATTTCGGCGCGCTCGATGCTGTGGTCGATATCGCCGACCTTCGCACGCGTGAACAGCTCGTCGCCTACCGGGCGACCGTCATCCGCGCCGTGGGCGAGGTGGACACGGCCGTCACCGCCTACATGGCGCAGCGGGAACGGCTCGACGCCCTCGACGATGCCCTCACGGCGGGCCACCGCGCAGTGACCCTGGCGACGGATCGCTACGAGCGAGGCCTCAACGACTTTCTCAACGTGCTCGATGCGCAACGCCAGGAATACGATCTCGAGGACCAGTATGCCGGGGCCCAGAGCGCGACCGCCGATGCCTTTGTCGCCCTCTACAAAGCCCTGGGAGGGGGATGGGAGAGCTATCAGTCCGTCCCTCCGATCCGTCGGCCAAGGCCGGCTGTCATCGCCGCGTTTGCACGGCTGTTCTCCGGGTCGGATGACTCGCAGAAGTAAAGCGATCTGCGGTGAATTTCCAGCTCCGTGGGCTGTTGGAACTGGGACCTAGACTTGCTTGGGTGGAGGCCAGGAGCCTTTATTGGCCTCGATGTACTTCAGGGCGGCGGCGATGGCCTCCATGGCGCTGGAGCCGCGGGCGGGGCGTTCGGGGAATACCTGATCCTCGTCGAGATGGGCCAGGGCTCCGGCTGCGCGCAGTCCTTCGAGGAGATCGGCCCGCATGCCGGCCAGGATGACCCGGATGCCGTTGCCCTTCATGCGACGAACGAAATTGTCGATGTCGCGCATGCCCACGGCGTCCGGGTTGCGTAGCCGTTTCGTGCGCAGGACGATGACATGCGCGCCATCGTCGGCGCGGCGCTCGAAATAGGCCAGGTGCTCGTCGAGGGCCAGGTTGGAGCCGAAGAACAATTCGCCCTCGAGGCCGAAGATGAGAAGCTCCTTGTCGGCCGGCTCGCCTTCACGCCGCTCGTGGGAGATGCCGTTTTCACCCAAGACGAATTCGGTGCGAGTCATGCGTCCGGCGCGCGGCACGGCAAGCAGGAACGATGCGGTTACGCCGATCAAGATACAGAACTCGACGGAGACGCCGACCGCGGCAATCGCGGTGGTAAGAACGATGAATGCGTCGAAACGGGTCGCGCGCAGGTGAAAGGGCAGGGCTTTCCAGTCGATCATGCCGACCGCGGTGACCATCAGGATGCCGGCCAGCGCAGAGCGCGGGACGAAGCGGGCATAGGGGGCGAAGACCAGCGTAATCAGACGCCACGGCCGCCGCGGAATAGATCCCGGACCATTGGGTGCGAGCACCGGCCTGGTGGTTGATCGCCGAGCGCGTGAGCGATCCCGAACCCGGAATACAATGAAAGAGGCTGCCGGCGACATTGGCCAGTCCGGTGCTGAGGCAGAGCTGATTCAGGTTGAAATCCTGTCCGGTTTGAGAGGCAAGATTTCTTGCCATGGCCAGCGCTTCGAGCAGGCCCAAGGAGGCAATGGCCAGCGCGCTCTCCGACAGGTGTCCGAAATCGACCCAGGGATAGTTGCGGCCAAGCGAAGGTTGGCAGCGCGTGGGGAATGGCCCCGACGACCTTGACGCCCTGCTTGTCCAGCCCCAGGGCCGCGACGATGAAGGCCGAGCCGATGACGGCAATCAGCAGCTCTGGCAGCAGCAACCAGCCCATACGCTTCTTGAGCGCACGAATGCCGAGGAGAAACACGATGGCGCCCAAGACCGATGAGCGTGGTCGCGGCGTGGGGCGAGCCACTTTGCGTCCACGTGTGCCAGGTGCGAACCAGAAAATGTTCATGGGGATTGCCGCCGCCGGTCAGGCCAAACAGGTTGCGGGTCTGATCGAGGACCAACAACATGCTCGCTCCCGCGGTGAAGCCGACAATCACCGAGTGGGAGATGTAGCGTGTGAGATCGCCCAGACGCAGCAGCGTGATGAGGGTCTGAAAGCCGCCCACGAGCAGGGTCAGGGTGAAGACGCTGGCGAGCCTGAGCTCGGGGGGAATGGGCGCCAACGCGCTCAGCACCGCAATGGAGAGGACGTTCGTGGGCCCGTTGATGAGCTGCTTGGAGGATGCGAACAGCGCGCCCACGATGGTGGTCAACGATGGCGGTGTAGAGGCCGTACTCGGCGGGCACGCCCGCGGACAGGCCATAGGCCATGGCTTGCGGCACGGCGACGGCCGCGACACTGAGCCCGGCCAACACGTCCGCCCGGCCCGTGGCAAGGGAGTAGCGGCGTAACGAATCGATGGCCGGCAGCTTCTTGCAGATGAAGCGGGCCAGTGGGTTGGCTGGCAGCGAGGTGGGCATCGGGGTGTCGCCAGCCTTGTCGTAGGAGCGAGGGTGGTGGCTCCGCGCTAGGCCTTGTTGGTGGCGGCTACCGGGAACTCCATGGGCGGCAGGAACGTGTCGTAGAAAAAGGCGCAGTCGCGGCGGACCTGCTCTTCGGTAAGACCGTATTTCGCCAGATCGTACTTGTGCTCGGACTCGTACTTGCGCTGTTTCTCGCCGCGCTTGTGGATGGTTTCGCGCAGCTTGGGCGTCATCTCGTGCCCGAGGAACGTGCACATTTCGTCCATCAGCCCCTCGAAGTCGGCCATCATCCGGTCGTAGCGCACGACGAAGACGCGCTTCTGGTCGATGGCGCCGCTCTTCCACTCCTCGTGGAATCGTTCGAGCAGCATGATCAGCCCTTTGTACAGGCGCTCGAGCCAGCGCTTGCGAATCTCCTCGGGCAACTTCCAGAAACCAAATGCGCGATCGAGCACCCCTGTGACCAGACTCATGGTGCTGGGAAGGATCGACAATGGATCGCGGGCCATGTACAGAACCTGGGCCTCGGGACAAGCTTTGAGAAACTGCGGCAGGCGGACCGCGAGGGAGAACAACTTGGCGACGTTACGTTCGGCTTTGTGAAGCACGAGGCTGCGCCGCCACAGCTGGTCGAGCCACGCATAGTCACGTTCCGAGGTATCGCGCACGCGCGGATCGAACTGCAGGGCAGTGCGATCCGTCTCGTCGAAGGCCAGGAAGAACCCGTAGAAGAAGAAGCCGTCGAGATGCCGGAAGAGAACCGCCACATCGTCGGTCTCGACCGAGGAGAGATTGGTTTCGTGGGCTTTGGTGGCGTGGAACTTGGCCGGGCTGATCTTTTCGAGCAACGGCAGGAAGGGACGGAAGAGCTTCTGAATGATGAGCGAGGGATAGAGCATCATGAAGAGCTCCATGCCGCAGCCGAAGCCCTCATCGGCCAGGAAGCGCTGAAGGAAGGTCGTGCCGGTGCGCGGATTGCCGACCAGAACGATGGGGCGGTTCGCTCGCGTCCTTCTCAGCCGCGAGAAGAAGACGTGATCCAGCATCATCCCAACAGCCACGATGGTCCGCAAGGCACCGAAGAGCACCGCCAGAAACAGCGGAATCACCGTGACGCCGAAGGTCCGCCGGAGCACGCGGTAGAGATGTCCCATCCGGGAGAAAATGCTGTTCATGGCACCCCTCAACTGACGCGAAATTGCTGTTCGAAGGCCGTCTTGAAGTTTTCGAGCTCTTCGCTCGGTAAATGATTGATACCGGCCGCGGTTCGCCGACCGCCTCCGGTGGGATAACGGCGGCAAAAGGCCTCGGCGGAAACCGGAGAATTTTCGGGAACGCGCAGGGAGACGAGATAGCCGCCGCCGGTTTTGCACGAGACGATGGCCAGGGCGTTGCCGGCGTGGGCCTTGGCCAGGCCGTTGGCCAGCGTGCCGCTCGATCGCCGCGCCCAGGCGGCGTCCGGAAGCTCGAACACGATCGCCCCAGGCACCTTGCGAGTAGGTTCGAGGCGCCGGGCCAGCTCCATGTCGTCGCGAAAGCCATCGGCGAGCCTGCGGAACGTGGGCGAGGCGGCGGCAAAGCGCAGGGGATCTTCGTATGGCAGCATCTCCGCGGCAAGGTCCGCGGGGGCGACATGAAGATCGGCGATGGTCTCACCGTAGGCATTGTAGTTGATGGCCACGCCCAGCTCCGCGAGACGGTTGGCGTCCTCTGGCGCAAGCCCCGCCTCCTGGCTGAGAGCGCGTCCTTGCTCGACCAGGCTGTCGCCGAAAGCGCCCACGGCTGCCCATCTGCGAAAGGCGCCTCCGAGGTGGCGATCGACAATCATGCTGGTGCACACTTTGGCGTCGGGATCGATGTGGGCTTCCAGCCCAGGGTGCGGTGGGGACTTCGCCGGCGAAGTGGTGATCGAAGTAGCGGATCCTGTACGCCCGCTTCCAGCAGGGCCAGCAATCCGGCGCGATTCACGTCGAGGGAGACGTCGAGCACGGTGCAGGTGTCCCCAGCCGCTCCCTGCACGCGCTCGAGCAGCGCGATGTCGCGTTTGACCCCGGTGATCAAGCGCTCGCCTCCGGACCGCGCCGGCGGCAAGGCGAAGCTGCTGCAAAGCGCACAGGCCGTCGGCATCGCCGTTGAACGCGTAGAGGCGGGTCATCGCGGAATGAACCCCTTGTCCGCCAGGTAGGCCACGATGAGCTCGGCTGCGGCTTCGGGTGAGGTCGTCGTGGTGTCGATGCGCAGCTCCGGCTTCTCCGGGAACTCGTAGGGCGAGTCGATGCCGGTGAAGTTCTTGAGATCGCCGCGCCTGGCTTTCTTGTACAGGCCCTTCGGATCGCGCTGTTCCGCCACGTCGATGGGCGTGTCGACGAAGATCTCGATGAGCTCGCCTTCTTCGAGCAGCGCGCGCGCCATGTGCCTTTCCGCGCGGAAGGGCGAGATGAAGGCCGTGCTGACGATGAGTCCGGCATCGACCATCAACTTGGCGACTTCGGCGACGCGGCGGATGTTTTCGACTCGATCGACCTCGGTGAAGCCCAGGTTCCGGTTCAGCCCATGGCGGACGTTGTCGCCGTCGAGCAGGTAGGTGTGACGGCTCATGCTGTGCAGCTTCTTGTCGACCAGGTTGGCGATGGTCGATTTTCCGGCGCCGGAAAGTCCCGTGAACCACAGCACGCAGGGCTTCTGGCCCTTCATGGAGGAGCGGCCCGTCTTGTTGACGTCGAGCGCCTGCCATTGCACGTTGCTGGCGCGGCGAAGGGCGAAGTGCAACATCCCGGCGCCCACCGTGTCGTTGGTGATGCGATCGATCAGGATGAAGCCGCCCGTGTCGCGGTTGACGGTGTACGGATCGAACGGGATGGCACGGTCGAGCTCCAGGTTGCACACGCCGATTTCGTTCAGCTCGAGCGTGGCAGCGGCCAGGTGCTGCATGGTGTTCATGTTGATCTTGTACTTGAGCGGCGAAATGGTCGCGGTGGCCGTGCGGGTACCGATCTTCATGAGGTAGCTGCGGCCGGGGAGAAGTGGCGCTTCGTTCATCCACACGACGGTGGCCTCGAACTGGTCGGCGATCTCGGCCGGCTCGTTGGCGGCGACGATCAGGTCGCCGCGCGAGACGTCGATTTCGTCCGCCAGCGTGATGGTGATGGACTGCCCGGCGACGGCTTCGTCCAGATCCCCGTCGAAGGTGACGATGCGCGAGACCTGGCTGGTACGGCCCGAAGGCTGCACGCGGATGGCCTCGCCCTTGCGAATGCGGCCGCCCACGATGGTGCCCGCGAAGCCGCGGAAGTCCTGGTTGGGACGATTGACCCACTGGATGGGCAGGCGCAGCGGCAGGTCGCGCACGCGGGTCTCGTCGATCTCCACGTTGTCGAGCAGGTGCATCAGCGTGGGCCCCTCGTACCAGGTCATCACGGACGAGCGGTCGATGATGTTGTCGCCCTTGACCGCCGAGATGGGGATGCAGGTGACGTTCGTGAGCCCGAGCTCGGTGGCGAAGGCCCGGTACTCGGCCTCGATCTTGTCGAACACCTCCCGCGAGTAGTCGACGAGATCCATCTTGTTGACCACGAGGATCACGTGGCGGATGCCGAGCAGCCAGACCAGCACGCTGTGCCTGCGCGTCTGCGTGAGGATGCCCTTGCGCGCGTCGATCAGGATGACGCTGAGGTCGGCGGTCGACGCGCCGGTGACCATGTTGCGCGTGTACTGCTCGTGCCCGGGCGTGTCGGCGACGATGAAGTTGCGCTTCTCCGTGGAGAAGAAGCGGTAGGACACGTCGATGGTGATGCCCTGCTCGCGCTCGGCCGAGAGCCCATCGAGCAGGAGCGCGTAGTCGATCTCGCCCGGCCGCGTGCCGACCTTCTTCGAGTCGGCCTCGAGCGTCGCCAGTTGGTCGTCGAAGAGCGCCTTGGAATCGTAGAGCAGGCGGCCGATGAGCGTGCTCTTGCCGTCATCCACGCTGCCGCAGGTGTTGAAACGCAGCAGGCTCTTGGACACGCGCAGACGAATGCCGGCGTCGGCCACGGCCACGCCCGGCGCCGCTGCTGCTTGCGATGGCTGGTCCAAACCGCTCATCAGAAATACCCTTCCTGCTTCTTGGCTTCCATGGACGAGGGGGCATCGTGATCGATGACCCGTCCCTCGCGCTCCGAGGTGCGCGCCCCCGCGATCTCGTGAATGACCTCGGCCAGGGTCTCGGCGTTCGACTCGACCGCGCCGGTGAGCGGGTAGCAACCCAGGGTGCGAAAACGCACCTTCTTCATCATGGGCTTTTCGCCCGGACGCAGCGGCATGCGGTCGTCGTCGACCATGATGAGGGCGCCATCGCGCTCCACCACCGGCCTCAACTTGCTGTAGTAGAGCGGCACGATGGGAACCTTTTCGAGGTAGAGGTATTGCCAGATGTCGAGCTCGGTCCAGTTCGACAGCGGGAACACGCGGATGGATTCGCCCCGGTGTTTGCGCGCGTTGTACAGGCGCCACAGCTCGGGACGCTGGTTCTTGGGATCCCAACGGTGCTGGGCGGTGCGGAACGAAAACACACGCTCCTTGGCGCGCGACTTCTCCTCGTCGCGCCGGGCCCCGCCGAACGCCGCATCGAAGCCGTACTTGTCGAGGGCCTGCTTCAGCCCCTGGGTCTTCCAGATGTCGGTGTGAACCGCCGACCCGTGGGTGAACGGGTTGATGCCCTTCGCGACCGCTTCAGGGTTCTTGTAGACGATGAGCTCCATGCCCGATTCCTTGGCCATGCGCTCGCGCATGGCGTACATGTCGCGAAACTTCCAAGTCGTGTCGACGTGCATGAGCGGGAAGGGTGGCACCGCCGGGAAGAAGGCCTTGCGCGCAAGGTGCAGCATGACGGAGCTGTCTTTGCCGATGGAATAGAGCATCACCGGCTTTTCGGCCTCGGCGATGACCTCGCGAATGATGTGAATGCTTTCGGCCTCTAGCCGCTGCAGGTGGGAGAGTGTCATTGGATGAAATCTACCTGATGGATGGCGGGTTGGCAGTGCAGATCGCCTAGCCGCGCTCGATGTACGAGGTGGTGAAATACTCGTCCTTGGTGTTTGGCGCGAAGATGATCTTCGTGAACTCGAACACCGAGCGTCGGCCGTTCACCTTGTTGATCATCTCGTTGCGCATCGTGCGGTAGCGCTTCTTCTTGGGGTCGAGCAGTTTGATGTCGCTCGCGATCAGCTCTTTGGCGAGCTTGCCGTCCAGGGAGTAGTAGAGCACCTTGGTCGCGACGAACTTGCTCTTGTCCACCCAGTAGGTTCGCTTCGAGTAGCCATCGGAGGCGGCGACTTCCTTGTTCTTGGGAATAGCATCGATCACGTAGCAGGGTTCCCCACCGGCGCAGGGCTCTTCCTTGACCAAGGAGTATTTGTAGTCGTCGAGGGCCGGGTAGTTGAAATCGGCATAGGAGAATTCGCTGCCCATGAAGCTCTGCCCGCCCTGCGAGCTCAGGATGCGGCGGGTCTTGCGCAGCGCCGGCAGGTAGATCCAGGCATCGTCGGGTTTGTCTTCGTAATCGAAGATGAGAAATCCCGTGCCTTGTACGTCGGCTGGCGACAAGAAGCGGAACACGCGCTTTTCGGTCTTGCCCCCGTCGTAGAGCTTGGTCGCCGAGCTGAGCGTGCGCTCGCGGGTTTGGCCTTTCTCGTCGATCATGGTCATCTTGATGGTGGCCTCGGAGCCATCGAGCTTGCGGGTGACTCGTGACCTTTTCCATGATCTCCCGCGCCGACAAGGCCGGCGCGGCCTGCGCGACCTGGGGCAGCAGCCATCCGGCGGCGCAGAGGTTGGCGAAGGAGAGCGAAAACAGTTCGATGCTGAATCATGAGGATTTCCTTTTTCAGAACGTGGATCGAAGCTCAGCGTACCCCGCGCTCATCTTCTGGTCGACCATGCCGAAAAGCGTGTCGCGCGGGCCCGTGAGTATTTCCGCACCCACATAGGCAATCAGGTTGTCGGATAGGTGGTACCCGATCTTCGGCGCGGCCAACCATTCCTTGGTCGTGAAGTTCACCAGGCCGAGCGCGGAGAGCGAGAGGGTGTCGTGCAAAAGCAGGTACTCGATACGCACGGTGGCGAGGTGCTGGATCTTCGCCGTTTGCCCGAAGAGGATCTGGTTGTCCTTCGCCAGCTCCAGGTTGACCGACTCGGTTGCCAGCGACTTCGACACACTGGGGGTATCCGTCTTGAGCAGGTTCGGATCGAGTGCCATGAGGGTGGGCCCCTCCTCCTTGCTCCAGTCGAAGGTGTACCGTCCCAGGTACTGGGCGATGACACTGACGGATCCGAAGGTGTGGTCCGCCCCCAGCACGTATTGCAAATCGGGCTTCGGGATGTTGACGAGGTCTGGGTTTTGGTAGTCGTAGGGCCTGCGGTAGGCGGCTTCTCCGCGAAGCGCGACGATGTCGCCCAGCGAGGTCGAGAAGTCGAAGCCCACGACTTGCTGCTTGTAGGCCGTCCTCGAGATGATCACCGAGGGATTCACCGAGCTGAAGGTGAGGCTTGTCTGGGTGAGCCCAGGCAAGGGCGCGTAGCCGTGCAGGTAGGAGACGGACATGTCGACCGTCGGAAGCTCGAGATGCACCCGCCCGGCGAGAAGCCCTTTGTCGAGCTCGGGCTTCGGGTAAGTCGAATCGCCGAACGCGACGTACTGGGGTAGGTCGATGGGAGGCAACACGGTGGCAGCGTAGATGGGGATCCAGACGCCCTCGATGCGGACGGGCGCAAGCCGCAAATTCGCGCGAGCGGCGACGTTGCCGATGCGCCGGTCGTCCTCGATGGGCGAGCGGACGTGCAAGTCATTGGGGGTCAGGTTGTTGGTCGGGTTGAGCAGATCGGCGCGTCCCCACACGATGATCTGCTTGCCGAGCCGGAGGTCCACAGGACCGAGGTAGGTATTGACGTAGGCCTCGCGGACATCCATGACCGCTTGCTGTTGCGGAAAGCCCTGCATGCCATAGAGCAGGCGCAGTTCCGCGAAGCCGTCGCCATAGGTCCCCTTCTTCGTTCGCGCGATGAGCGCCGCCTCGCCGTAGCTGGCCTTCATCTCGCCCTGGTTTTGCCCCGTCACCTTGCCCGCGTACACGTCGCCACGCACGTAGCCGCCGAGCTTGAAGGCATCCGCTCCGGTGCCGCGGTCGCGGCGGCGGCGGATTGGCTCTGCTCGAACAGTCCGCCGGATTCGCTCGCTTCCGGCGTGGCCGATGGACTGCCAGGCTCGGCCCCCTTTGCCGGGGCCGCATCCGATGCCCCGGCGTCCGGGACGGTGGATGTGGGCGTGCCCGCCTCTTCCCCGGCGATGGCGCCTCCGCTGGCGAGGAGAATCAAAATCCCAACAAGGCTAAAGGCGCGGGCTGGTCCATCAGACATGCGTACCTCCACTGGGTTTTCCGGTCCATTCGCCGGCCACCATCACGATGGCGAAACCGGATGCGGCGCTGCCCAGGACGAGCTTGTCGCCCGGGTGAACGGTTCGTTCCACGAAGAGCTGCTTGTAGGTGACCCCCACGCTGGCGCTGGCGGTGTTGCCGTACAAGGCGTGCGTGTACACGCCCTTGTCCGGGTCCACGCCGCTGTCCTCGAGGACCTTGCGCACCATGATTTCGCTTGGCTGGTGAAACACGTAATGATCGATATCGCTCGGTTTCATGCCGATGGCGGCCAAGCGCTCGGTCATCCACGGCGGGATCAGCTTGCCCAGCCGCATCAGCTCCACCGACGACGAGAAGAGCGTTCCGTCGACGGGAACCTGGCACAAGTGCCAGTGGTCAGGCGCGGTGATGGTGTCCAGCGCCAGGATGCGAAGGCCGCCCTCTGGAAACGGCGTCCTGCGCACGAGCATGCAGGCCGCCGCGTTTCCAACGGTGAGGTTGGCGGATTTCATGCGCAGGTCGCGCACGGACTGGATGTCGTAGCTGAGGTAGTGACGCGAGAGCTCGGAGGTGCAAACGAGCGCGGTCCGATAGTCGGGATGAAGACTCAGATAGCCGGCCGCGGTTTGAATCGCCTCCAGGTGCCCCACGCAGGCCGACGTCACATCGAAGGCATGGGTCTTCTTGAGCCCCAGCTTGGCGGCCACCTCCATCGCGGTGGCCGGCTCGAAGTACTGGCGAGCGATTCCCCCGCAGATGACCAGATCGATCTCGTCGAGCGAGGTCTGGTTTACCTCCAGACACTCCTTGGCCGCCTTCACGGCATAGTCGGCCACGCGACCGCTGTTGTCGGATTCGAGGTAGCGCTGCCGCGTCTTGCACAGCGAGAACACGTGCTCGATGGCCGCCGCGACGGTGGCGAATTCCTGGTCCGTGCCCTTGAACTGCGCGCGGACGCGGCGAATCGTTTCGGCGTTGTCGACGCGGTCGTCCGGAAAGCTGACACCCGGCTTCGAAAGGTACAACTTCGGCAAGCTCACAAGGGGGCTCCGTGGCACGACATGGATTCAAACCCAAACCAAATCAGCATTCCGATGGCGAGCTCACGGGCTCGGTGGGAACAACGAGCGCAGCAGGGGCTCGCGAAATTCACTTCCATACGCGAAGTAGCTGGCCAGCACGACCCGCCGCGTGCCCTGTTCGCTGTCCGCCCTATCGACAAGAACCTGTCCTTCCGCCGATACGACCAGGGTCCGGAGCGAGCTTGGTCCCACGGCGTAGACCAGCCGGTCGTTCTTCTCGTACCCGCGGTCCTTCAGCGCCGAGAACCATTGCGGCAGGCCTTGGCCAACTTGACGCTCCAGGTCTGTGTCGATCAGACCAGCCTTGCGGGCCTGTTCGAGGTTCTCGCGAACGACGCCCATCCAACGGTTGAGCGAGACATCCCGCTTGAAGCGCATTTGAACCACGGCATGCTTGGCCTCGATGGCTACGTTGGCCAACTGCCGCGCCAGCTCATCCGAATAGTTTTGCCCGCGCGCCAGGGCAGCCAAGCGCGTCTGCGTCGATGGGTCCACCCGCACCTCGATGGTGGCGACGTTGATGCTGAGAATGGTCTTCTGCAGCAGCATATGCATGTACGCGTACGGGCCACGGGCGAGCTCGGGGGAATCCAGGGAAGGCAGCGATCCGTCAGCCATGCTTGCACCTGCGAGGGAACCTACCAGGAACAGCGTTCCTGCGGCTGCGAACAAACTACCTTTCTTGCTAGCCATCGTTCCTCCGTGGCGGTGAATGTTTGCATGTCATGATCATCCTACCGAGCATTGCACACTCGATGTCAGCAAGACACTCATGGCGGACACTTGATTGCATTCACAGTCGGTAGAGGACATTGAGTGCTACGAAGTGCGAGCTGGCGCTGTAGGTGCCGGCGTTGATCGTCGGGGACGGCTGGCCAATCAGGTGGGAGTTGCAGTAGTCCGTGTCGGTGTAGGGTGGCTCGCATGCGCTGCTGGGGACTTGCTGGTACACGCGGGCGCTCGACTTCGGAAACGGAGACGCTGGGCTGGACGCGAAGCTGGTAGGCGAGAGCAACCTCGAATTGGCCGAAGAATAGGGAAGCGCCCACGGCACCCCCGATCTGCGGCCCGCCCGGAAAATCCACGTTGGCGTAGGCGGGATCTGCGACAGCGCTCTCGTAGTAGCCGCCCGCGCGCAGGGTGAGCCGGCCCGGAACCACCGCATAGTCGCCGCCCAGCCGCACGGCGACGGTATCGCGCCAGTGCTTGTCGATGACGATCTTGCCAATGTCGCTGGCGGTGAATCCAGACACGCGTGTCTTGCAGCCCATGGGTATCGATGGTGAAGTTTCTTCACGCGCGACCAGGTCGTGTACTCCACGTCGAGCTCGAGGTCATAGACCTCGCGCGTGCCCGCGAGCCCACGGTAGCGCGCGCCCGAACGGAAGACCATCGGCAACGGCAAGGTCAGCGTCACGTCATTGGCCGCCCGTCCGTTTCTGGTGAGCGTGACGGACGTGACGTCGCTGCCAAGCGGCGTGACCGCCAAGGTACTGCGGGTCACGATGTTCGCGGGCACGACTTGGCCCGACAGGCCGAGCTCCAGAAAGGGAGCCGGCCGGTACCACGCGCCCAGGATGGCATTGAAGGTGAAGAGCGACGAGCCCTTGGTCGTGGCCAGGACGTCGAGCGGAGACGACACCGGATCGTCGGCCTTGGCGAACGGAGTGCCGTCGACGACCAGCGAGTAGTTGAGGCGTGGTACTTGAATCCATTCGGCGGTGGCGCCGATGCCGAAGACGTCCTGGTATTTCCAGGCGGCGCTGGCGGCGTAGGTAAGGATGATGGCCTCGCGGGACAGCATCATGTAGCGCTGGCCGCCCTGCGCATAGTTCTGGCCGCCGCCTTGCGGAAATTCCTCGTTGGCTGATTCCCGGCGGCGCGAAGGCAGCGAGACCAAAGCCCCAGTTTTCGAGCCCGAGCTTCGAGGTCGCGCCTACCATGGGAAGAAGCATTTGCCATGGCTTGCTGTTGGTGACCTTGTCGAACACCACCAAGGGCGCGTCGCCGGTCTGCGCATCCGCTCTTCGGTAGTCGTAGGTTGGGGCCCGCGTGTACGCATAGGAGTTGTACGAAGCCTCGTTGCCAATCTGAAACAGGGTTCCGTCCAGCTTGGCAAGCCCGGCGGGATTGAAGGTGATGGCCGACATGTCGTCCGCTTTGGCGGTGAATGCTCCCACCTCGTCCCGAGGCTCTCGCTCCCATCGTTCCGGCGTAGTAGCCGCCATCGGCGAGTGCCATGGTGCGAAAGAATGGCCGAAGCGAGCAACGTGGCGCAGGTTGGGAAGAGCTTCACGGGCTGCCCATTTAACCCGAATCCATTTCACGATGCCAGCCAGAAGGACAATCCCGCGATGGCCGCAGAAGGTCGTGATCGTGGCCGCGGCCGTGGCCGTGTAACTGCCGTCGGCCACGACGGCTTCAAGGCGACGCCGTTTCGGCGACAGGGGCTCGCCTGACCGAGAACCCGCCGGGCGACATTGAGAACGATGAACGGCAGTCCCCCGCCGAGGCGAATGTCGTGCCTGAAGAGCCATGCCCAGCACGAAATCACCAAGGTGAGCCCAAGCAAACCAAGCGATGCCTTTCTGAGCCAGCGCGGGTCGTCGCTGCGGCACGCGACGTAGCCGTGGGGCGAAATCAGCGTCGCGACCAGGCCTGCCAGAAGCGCCGCGGCGAACAGCCCGAAGGCCTGTGTGTCGACGAGCCAAGCCTGAAGTGGCGCGACGGGAAGCTCGAAGGCCATCGCGCCTAGCCAAAGCCAAATTCCTGCTCCGACGAGGATGGGATTGAGCAAATGCTCGCGTCGGACAACCACCGCCGTGATCGGGATCGTCAGCAACGCGCCAAGGAGAAATCCCGGTCCGGCGCGGCCCAGGTCGACTTTGCCGGCCAAGATGAAGGGAAAAGCCAAGCTGATGACGGGAACCAGCTGGACGAGCTCGGCCCAAAGGGCATTTCTTCGCGCAGGCATGGCCATTCCGGGCTACTCCCTGAATCGGCGGCGTCGCGCCAGGGTCAGCACGGCGAATCCGATGAGGAACAGACGCGCATCCGCCTTGGGCGCGCCGCCCAGGGCACATCCACAGCCACCGTCCTTGGCGATGTCGGTGCTGAGCAGCGCGCAACCCACCAGACACCGTCGAATCGCAATCGATCGCATTTCAGCGGCATCGTATCGCGCGCGGCTTGTCCGAGCCAACTCGAATTCCGCGTCTGTCTCCTGCCTCGTGCGCGGGCACTACGCGCCGGGAATCTAGGGACACATTGCCCAGAAGCCGCCCTCAGGCGCGGACTCGATGATGGCCGTGAGCTCCGCCTTTCATCCTGTCTGCGAAAATCCCCATCGCCAGGCTTGAGAGAAGGCCGGCGAACGAATAGCCTGCGGGCTGGAGGAGTCCATGTCCGACCGATCGCGTGCCGGTATCGAGATGAATTTCGCTTTTGGCAAGGGCCAGAAGGCAAAGCCTGAAAAACGGCCGGACGCTCCCATGCGCCTGCTGGTGCTGGGCGACTTCGGTGGCCACGGAAGCCGCGAACACGTGCGAACGGGCGCCGAGCTTCGTCCGCAGCGGGTCGACCTCGACAACTTTCCCTCGCTGCTTGGCAAGATCGCCCCGCGGATCCAGATTCGGCTCGGCGATCAGCCACCCGTCACGGTCGCCATCGGCGAGCTGGAGGATTTTCATCCCGATCGACTCTTCGCGTCCCTGGAATTCTTCGCGCCCATGCGCGAGCTACGCCGGCAACTGCAAGATCCCAAGACGTTCGCCGTGGCGGCGGCGATGGTGGGTAGCGTGGCGCCGGTGCAGGCTGGGCCCACGGCGGGGGACATCGCGGCGCACGGCGAGGATCTGCAGCGGCTGCTCGGCCGGCCTTCCACCCCGGAGGCGCCCGCTGCCGTGAAGCCGGCCTCGGTGGTCGATGCCATGCTCCGCGAGGCCGTTGCGCCGCACGTCGTGGGCAAGTCGGATCCGCGGCAGGCAGACATGGTCGCCGCCGCGGACGGCATGACCGGTGAGCTGATGCGGGCGCTCTTGCACGACCCGGGTTTTCAGGCCGTGGAAGCGGTTTGGCGCGGACTCGACAGACTGCTTCGCGGGCTCGAGCTCGACGAATCGCTGCAGGTCCACGTTCTCGACGTCAGCCGAGCCGAGCTGGCCGAGGATTTCGCGGCCGCGCCCAGTCTGGCCGAGACGGCCATGTATGGGCTCATCGTCGATCGCGCGGGCGACAAGCCTTGGTCGCTGCTCATCGACTGCAATCCTTATGGTCGCGGGCAAGAGGATGCGGCCTTGCTCGCCCGACTGGGCACGCTGGCGCAACAGGTGGACGCGGCGGTGGTGGCGGGCATGGACTGGGCGGCGTTTTCCGCGGGCTCCGCCTCTCTCGAGGACCAGCGCGCGTGGACAGCCTTGCGCAACAGCACCGCGGCGACCTCCATCGCGGTGTCGCTGCCAGGCATCTTGCTGCGCTTGCCCTACGGCAAGGGGACGGAACCTATCGAACGATTCGTGTTCACCGAGCAGACCTCCCCTCCCGCGTCCGGACGCTACCTTTGGGGCTCGCCGGCCTTGGCCGTGGCCCAGCTCTTGGCCCAGTCGTTCGCCAGCGCGGGCGGCTGGGATTTCGCGCCTGGCGACCATTCGTCCATCGACGACCTTCCTATCCACATTACCAGGCAGGACGGCGAATCGGTGCAAACCCCTTGTGCGCAAACCTGGCTGCCCGAATCCAAGATCGACGCGCTGATAAAGGAAGGCCTGATGCCGATGGTGTCGGCCCAAGGCCGCGGCGAGGTTCGCGTCCCGCGCTTTCAGAGCATCGCCTCGCCGCCCGCGGCGCTGGCAGGGCGCTGGCGCAACGACTGACAGCACAAGACGTGTCCATAAATGGACCCGTCTTGAAGATTTCAAAGGGGCGGGCCGCAGCCCGCCCCTCGTCCGCGAAGTGAATTCGCGGACTTCACCCCACCTGCGGCCGAGCCTTTGGCTCGGCTTCAAAGGGGCGGGCCGCAGCCCGCCCCTCGTCCGCGAAGTGAATTCGCGGACTTCACCCCACCTGCGGCCGAGCCTTTGGCTCGGCTTCAAAGGGGCGGGCCGCAGCCCGCCCCTCGTCCGCGAAGTGAATTCGCGGACTTCACCCCACCTGCGGCCGAGCCTTTGGCTCGGCTTCAAAGGGGCGGGCCGCAGCCCGCCCCTCGTCCGCGAAGTGAATTCGCGGACTTCACCCCACCTGCGGCCGAGCCTTTGGCTCGGCTTCAAAGGGGCGGGCCGCAGCCCGCCCCTCGTCCGCGAAGTGAATTCGCGGACTTCACCCCACCTGCGGCCGAGCCTTTGGCTCGGCTTCAAAGGGGCGGGCCGCAGCCCGCCCCTCGTCCGCGAAGTGAATTCGCGGACTTCACCCCACCTGCGGCCGAGCCTTTGGCTCGGCTTCCGTCGACCTGTCCAATTCATGGACAGGTCGACAGTGCCTCGATCACAGGCGTTCTCCAGCCTTCGCGACATTCGTGTCGGGTTCAGGTCGTGCGGGCAGGGGACGCGTGACTATCTTGCCGGACATCCCTGGCGAAATCGGGCCTTGGAACGCCCTTTGCATTTCGATAGGGCAAGATGGCTATCGAGATGCACTGGGTGCTTCGCGCAACGGCATTTGTGGTAGCGTCCCGTGCGTGGGTCGGTCGCTACGCGCTTACATCGCCTCCGCCGCGGTGCTCGGGTTGTCCGGGTGTTTGCTCTTTACGGATCCCATCAACAAGGCTCCCACGGTGACCATCCATCCCCCCAGCGATCCGGTCATGCTCGGGATCCCCGCCGACTTCAGCGCGACCGTGACCGACGACAAGGACAGCCCTGGGTCCTTTTCGCTGGAGTGGGCCGAGCTCTCGGCCAAGCCCGATCCCGCTGGTTGCAGCTGGATCACGCTCGCGGATTGGCCATCCCAAACGGTCAGATTGGGTAGCTCCGTTCCGTACACCTTCACTGCGCAGTCCCTGGGTGCCGTGTGTCTGTGCGCCCGGGCGACCGACCACAACGGGGCCACGGGGCAAGCCTGCTACAGATCACCACCACGATGACTGCCACCATCGCGGATGTCTCAGGAGCTTATTCCGGACAGCCTCGCCCGCTCTGTTCTCAAGTTCATCTCTCGGCCGAAAGCTCGGTCCTTCCGACGGGGGACAGTCTCAAGCTCGATTGGAGCATCCAGTACACCGGGACCGATCCTGCGGCCAAGTCGGTTCAACTTTCCGCCTGTACCGGCAGCGTCGCAAGCTGCGCGAACGTTGCAACCGACAAAGCCGATCTGCACAGATGGTTCTACGCTGGCTCGCCCGGAACGTACACGGTGACCCTATCCATCGAGGACACCCTTTCAGGTTCCTCTGTCCCCGTGATCAGCAACACCGACACCTTCGTGGTACCTGTCAATACCGACACTCCGCCTTGCCTCAAGCGCACCGATCCCGATGTCTACGCGCAGCGGATCCTGCTCTCGCGCAGCGCGGATCTGGGTGGAACCTACCAAAGCCGCACCTTCAAGGTCTTGAACGTCGCCGATGACTGCGAGCCCTATCCTTTGCCCGCGGGCTCCACCAATTCACCGACGCAGTTCGTTTGGTCGGTGCTCGACTCGACGCAGGCTTCGCCGACCTGGACCTATCAAACCAACACCTCCGACTCCTTCACGGTCAGCCAGGCCTTGTTCCCCAACGCGCGGCCCGGCGACACCGTCGAGGTGCGCGTCGAGGCGCGGGATTCGGTGGTGCAGAAGCTCTACCAGGCGGGCGGCCAGGTTTGTGCGCAGGACGTGAACATCTGCTGCGGAAGCACCGCGTGTGGAACGCCCAACGATTGCGTCCGCTGGACCACATGGACGGTGCAATTCCAGCCATGACCATGCCTCGCTGCCACTTTCTAACGACCCTCGTGCCGCTGGTCGCCCTGGCCGCGGGGTGCGCCGCCAGCGGCGGTTCTGAGCCTATCTATGGAAGTGGTGGTGGGGGCTCGATGGGCACCGGGGGCGACGGCGGCTCGACATCATCGAGAGCGGACGCGGCCGCCTTCGTGGGCGACGCGGACGCCAGCTCCAAGCCCGATGCCAGCCGGGCCGAGGCGGTGCATCCCAATCTCTCCGCGGATGCCCCCACCTACAAGTGGGACGCGTGCGTGGGGTGCACCGGCGGCAGCACGGGAGGGCTGGGCGGCTCGACCGGCGCAAGTGGCGCGGGTGGTCTCTCGGGCAGCGGTGGCAAGACCAGCGGCGCGGGTGGGTCGGCAGCAGGCGGTGCGACAGGCAAGGGCGGAAGCCCGGGTAGTGGCGGAGCCCTGAGCAGTGGTGGTACCACGGGCAGCGGCGGTGCCAGTGGCACCGGAGGCAGCAGCGCCGACGCGGGGCCCTCCGATGCGCCACCCATGTTGACGGACGCTGCCGCACCTGACGTTGGTGGCTTGACACGCGATGCTGGCCCCGATGCAAGCTACTCGGCGGATGCCCTGGTCGCCGACAGTCTGCCGACCGACACCTTGTCTCGCTGTGTGGCGCAGATCGAGTCGGTGGTTCCGGCGACCGATTCATTCGAAGACTTCAGCCTGGTGGCCGGGCCCAATCTGAGGGTCGTGCTGCGCGCCGTGGTCGTTTCTGGCGGGCCCGCAATCGCGACGGGTTGGAGCTGGCAAGCCAACCGGGACGGCACGCCCATTCCGTCCACGCTCGGCGCCCAGGATCCCGCATCGGCGACCTTCCTGCTCACGGATGGGGGCAACTATTTCTTCACCGCCACCGACCAGACAGGCACGTGCTCGGTCACGGTCCAGAATGCGGTCGCGCCCGCGACCACCTGTCCAGATTGCAGTCGCAACTGGAACCTGCGCTTCGCCCCAGCGCCCAACACCAACATCCCCGTCCAGTCGGGCTATTTCAGGCTCATCGGGACTGCTCCGTTCGCCCAGGATGCGCTCGTTCTTTCCAGCGGCGTGCCGGTGCAGGTTTCTCCCAGCGTCGGCAGTGCTCGTGTGGCCTCCTACATCCGCATCAACGACTCCGGAGGCGACCTGGTCGCCGACGGCTTGTCGGACCCCCAGGCCGGCGGCTTTGCCACGCAACTCCTCGACGTCAACTATTCCGGCGCCCTGCTGAAATACGACGTGCTGGTCGTGCCCATCGACGGCAGCGCCGGCGGAACCGTGGGCGCCACGGCACCGCAGCTGTTCCAGACGCTTTCCCCGGCCAACATCAACAGCGCCACCTTCAGCCTGTCCGGTGGTGTCACGGTGACCGGCTCCACCCTCGATTCGAGCGGTCAGCCGGTGGCCGACGTGCGCGTGATGTTGACCAACCAGGATCCCGCCGCCGCTCCGCAGCCGAGCAAGCTGGTTTTCTCGTCGGTGGGGCGCAGCGATGCCCAAGGGAGATTTTCGCTGCACGCCCAGCCCGGCAGCTATTGGGTTTCCATCTCGCCCCCGCTCGAAAGCGGCCTGCCGGAAGCGGTCACGCCCGCGGCCGTCACCGTCCCCCTGTCCGGCAACGCCACCATCGACTTCAAGTGGGATCCTGTCAGCGCGGCCTCGTTCGTGCTGAACGTGTACGATGCGCTGGGAAATCCAAGCGTGGGCACGCGCGTGCGCCTCACCTCGGCGCAAGCGAACAAGGTGGGGACCCTGACAGCCTCGTCGGCTCCGTCGGGCGCGCAAGCCGCGAACGGCAATGTTCAGATCGAGGACACGACGTCTGCCACGGGCTCGGTCACCTTTGCCAACCTGCCCGATGGCGCGACGTACAACGTCCTGCTGGTGCCGCCGGCACTGGGACCGAGCTCGGCCACCACGTCGCTCTCCCTGGCCCTGCCCACGGGTGGGGCAACCCAGTCCGTTCTTCTCGCGGCACAAGGAAGGGTCCGCGGGCAACTGACGTCAGCCTCGGGACAGATCGACTGGACGCACGTGGAGGTCGTCGCCTACGACCGCAGCAGCGACACTCCGGAGGTGCCCGTGGCCGTGGCCGCAAGTCTCGACGGTACCTTCTCGGTCGGGGTCAGCCCGGGAAGAGCCTATGTCCTACTGGTCGTGCCGGAGGTGAGCACGGGGCTGGCGCGGACCCTCGTCGGCCCTGGCCCGATGCAGGCAAGCGAGTTCGCCTTCATCCAAGAGGTGCCGGCCGCCATGCCCTGGTCCTCGATCGTGATGGACGGACTGCAGAACGGCTTGGCCGGACCGCCATGCAGGTCTTCTGTATCGAGGGTTGGCCCTATTGCGTGGATCCGACCCTTCCACTGGCCGAGACGACGTCCGGCGATGGCGGCGTCTTCCAGTTTGCGCTCCCCGATTCGTCTACCCGATAGCCTCGCCGATAGCTCGCCGATAGCTCGCCGGTAGCCGCGTGCGCGACTACCTTCCCTGGAGCGCGGCAGGCGCTTCTCCGCGAAGGCGCGCAAGCCCTCGTTCCGATCCTCGCTGCCCAACACGGTTTCGTAGCAGGTGCGCTCGATGGCCAGGGCTTCGTTCATCGGCTGGCCGAAACCCGTGTCGATGGCGCGCTTAGCGGCGGCCAAGGCCAGCGGGCCGGCGCCGGCCAGCTCGCCACACAGCGAGGTGACGGCCGCGCGCGATCCGGCTTGGCCACCACCTTCGACACCAAGCCCAGCTCAGCGCGGTGGCCGCATCGATTCGCCGCCCGGTCAGAATGACTCCTTCGCGACTGCGATGCCGCACAGGCGCGACAGACGTTGCGTGCCCCCGGCGCCGGGAATGATGCCAAGCCGCACCTCGGAAAGGGCCATGGTCGCGCTCTCGTCGGCCAGCCGCACGTCGCAGGCTAGCGCGAGCTCCAGCCCGCCACCGAGCGTCGCGCCCGAGATGGCCGCGATGACAGGACGAGGAAAGTCCTCGATGGCCCGAACCAAGGCGCCGAGGTCATCGAGAAAGGCGCGGGTCTGGTCGAGGGTCATGCCGAGGCGCTCTTTCAAGTCCGCGCCGGCGGAGAAGGGCTTGCCTTCCGCACCCGCCAGCACCACCGCGGTCAGGTCGGCCAGCCCGGCCAGCGCGGCCAACTCGGCGCGCAGGGCGGCGACCAGGCCGCGCGACAGGGCATTGGCGGCGTCGGGCCGGTTGAGCACGAGCCACGCCACCGAGCCCTGACGCTCGACCAGAACCAGACCTGGGGTCGGGATGCTCGTGGTCTTGTTCGCGGCCATCACCCTGCCTCGCTCTCCGCTAGCTTCGCCACAGCTTCTCAAGCAAATCGTCGCCGACTTGTTCCAAGGTGTCCACGATGACGTCCGCGGCCGACTGATCGTAGCCCATCCAATTCGCGCTTCGCACCGCGATAACGCGGGCGCCCGCCGCCTTGCCGGCAAGAATGCCCGGTTCGGCGTCCTCGATGACGATGCACGCCCGCGCCGCGACACCGAGCAGGCGCATGGCGGTTTGGTAGGGCTCCGGGTGCGGCTTGCCCTGACGGTAGTCCTCGGCGCCGAGCAGATACTGGAAGCACTCGCCAAGTCCGATGCCGGCGATGGTCTCGTGGACCTCGATTCGGCTCGACCCCGAGGCGATGGCCAGGCCGACCCGTCCGCAGAGGCGTCGCACCAGTGCCAGCGCTCCGGGCAGCGCCTGATAGCCGTGGGTGGCGAACAGCGCGCGCTTTTCCTCCACGGCGGCGCTGATGAGAACGCCCATGTCGACCTCCAGGCCATAGTCGCGCTGGATTCTCGCGTGGATTTCGTTCCACGAGTGGCCGACGATGAATTTGCGCATGTCTGCATTGGCAGACACCTCCAAGTGCCAGCGGCGAGCGGCCAGCACCACGGATTCGACGTTTTCACGTTCGGTATCGACCAAGGTGCCGTCGAGGTCGAAGAGAACGGCTCTGTCTGGTTGCATAAGTGAGCCGATTATACGGAGACAAGTTGGCGAGACCGATGGTTTTTGGTAGAACCTCAACCTTCGGCCCTAGACTGACATCCGACTGACATCAAACGCGATGG
>CAWGPW010000004.1:0-46216 GCA_963824555.1 uncultured delta proteobacterium
GGCTCGCCCTCCTTGGGGCACTCGTAGTTCGCCTCGATCTGGCAGCTCAGGCTGCAGCCGTCTCCACTGACGGTGTTGCCGTCGTCGCATTGCTCGCTTCGCTCGATAATGCCATCGCCACAATTGCCGCCCCCGGGACGATCGGGGCCGGCGTCGGGAATCGCCGCGATCGAGTAAGTCAAACCACCGCCTTGACCGCCATTCGAGCCGCTGTTGCCGCCCCCCGCACCGCCTTTGGGCCCGGACGCCCCAGAGCCGCCTGCCCCGCCGACGATTTGGGCATTGGTGCAGCCCAACCCCGCAATCAAGACAATCGCCCCCGTGCAAATCAGTGCCGAATGTCCCTTGAATGCGCTGCCATGATGGCTCGAACGGCTGATGTACATCATTGGAATAGTCCCCTCATCACTTCGAGAAACAAGGACTCGGAAGCAACCTGCGAAAGGCGTTGTCCCGCGCTCTGGGCGTGAGTATAGCAAGCATCCTATGCGTGACGGCTACGGAATTCGGCGAGATCCGCTGGACAATCCGACCGGAGCACCTTGGCGCGGCAGGGCATGTAGCGGCCATCACTGCGGCGCTATTGGCCCGTGCCGAAGCTTCCTGCCCAGCTCCTCCACCCTTGCCTGCACGGCTTGCATCGCCGGACGGTTCGAGGCTGGCAGGTCGACCGCCCCCCACAGCCAGCGGCCATCCCAACGCAGAAGGACCTCCCCATTGAGAGGGTCCTTCAGCGTCTCTCCGCCGGCCCTTTCTACCCGGCCGGCCGGCGACTTGGCGGCGACGCGGTAGCGCTGAATCATCGCTTGCGTATCGTTTTCGTCCTCACCTTCTATGGCGAACAAACGAAAACTCGCGCCCTCCGCATGATAGGGAACGACGGCTGCGTCGTGCAAAAACGCGTGCCCGAGGAAATCACGGGCCGTCAGTTTCTCGGCCCGCGGCCGTTGGCCCTGGCCGGGAAAACACTCGAGGACCGCCGGCGGCTCGCGCGTGCCAGGGAGTCTTGCCGCGATCTTCTCGGCGAACATGCGCAGGTACGGGGCGCCCTTGCCCCCGGCCTGGGCCAGCTTCGCGTAGACAGGCCCCGCTACGAACTCCAAGTAGTCGAGCCCGGCAACCCCTTCGATGCCGACGGGCACGGGCGTGCTGCCAGGTGGTCGCTCCTGGGTATACATGCCGAAGGCGCGCACGGCGTTGCGATGATGGTAGAGGTCCACGGTGACCTCCACCTTCTGGGCATTGACGTAGCTGGCGGTCAGAAGCTCCTCGAAGTCGAATCGCAGAAAGGCATCCGCGCCACCGTCGACATATTCGAAGAGGTTGTCGGGCGTGTATCGGGTCGGCGCGGCGGAGAGCTTCCAGCCCTCTACCTGTGGAAACCATTTCGAGATGACCGGTGCGGGTGTAGGCGCGCTCGCTTCCAGCCTTTCGGGCGTCTTCGCGGCAACTTGGGCCGGAAGGATCAGCAGAAGAATGGAAATCGCAACCGCCATCATTCTGGCATCCATCTCGTCACCGGGGCGGCATTATAGCGATGCCGTGCGCGCAAAGGGCGAATGTTCGAGGCACGCGCGGATCTCCGCCTGCACGGCCATGGCCTCGCGCGCGATGTAGTCGCCTACGGCCTGGGCCAACCCACGATGGCGGATCCAGTGGGCACTGAACGTTCGCTGCGGCAGAAGCCCGCGTGCCAGCTTCTGCTCGCCGCCGGCACCGCCTTCGAAGGTGGTCAGGCGATGGGCGATGGCGTGCTCGATCAGGCGGTAGAAGCACAGCTCGAAATGCAACATGGGCAGGTGTACCGCGCTTCCCCAGTAACGGCCAAAAAGCCTATCCCCGCGTGTAAAATTGGTAGTCGCCGCGATGGGCTCGTCACCGCGATAGGCGAGCACGGCCAATAGCCGGTCGGCGTGGGTGCGTCGAATTTCGGTGAAAAACGCCGGGGTCAGCGACGCCACATTGCCGTAGCGGTCGACCGTGGATCGGTAGAAACGGTCGAGGGCCTGCCAGCCGCGGTCGTCGAGCTCGCTGCCCAGCAACGTCTCGATGCGCAGGCCGTAGTCGCCAACCACGGCGCGTTCGTGCCGAACCTGCTTGCGCATGCGCGACCGAAACGTCCCCAGATAGGCGTCGAAGCTCGGGTGCTTCTCGGGTCGATTGTTCCAATGAAACTGGTAGCTTGCGCGCGGGACAAACCCCGCCGGTGCAAGCTCCGCCAATTCCTCTTCGCGGCAGAAGAGCACGTGGATCGAGGATGCGTCCGTTTCCTCGGCGACTTCGCGCAGCCCCTGGGCCAGCACGCGGGTCACGCGCGCGCGAGCCGCCTTCGGATGCACCATCAGGCGGTGGCTCGACGCGGGGGTGAAAGGGACGGCGGCGACCAGCTTGGGATAGTACGGAATGCCGGCGCCGTGCGATCCATGCGCCCAAGCGAAGTCCCAGATGAATTCGCCCATGCTATCGTCTTTGAGATAGAGCGGAACGGCGCCGACCAGATGTCCGTCTTGCCGGGCGACGAGAATGCGCGGCTCCCAGCCCGTCCCCGGTCCCACGCTCCCCGAACGTTCCAACGCGGCCAGAAAGGCGTGCTCGAGAAAGGGATCGTCGTCGGCCACCAACGCATCCCATGCCGTCGGCGACACCTCGGCGACGCCCGCAAGAATCGAAAGCGAGAGCGGCGGCTCGGAAAGGGAAGACATGGCCTCGCGAAAGTCTACGGGCGCGGATTGCCGCGGTCGAGCGGCGCCACGACTACTCCAACGCCGCCGGGCCACGGCGCATAGAGCAAATACTTCGCGCGCTTGACGCGAAAGGCGTCGAGGTCCTCCTTGAACAGGGCCCCGATCTCGGGCCACGGGCGCAAGTCGAGAACGGCCTGGGCCACGGCCGGGTCACCCAGCATTCGCCGCAGACGCGCGGCGTCCCAGTCCTTGCGGTGGAGCTTGCGCAAGGCGAGGGCCATCGCGATCCCCGTGCGCACGGGGTCGAATGCGGCACGATCGTTCAGGGCCAGCCTGACGCCGTGGCAGGGCACGCCCTTGTACCGGTTTTCCGCGGGCGTGAAATCGATGGACTTGAACGAAACGCCGGCAAGGCCGGCCTTGGCAAGCTCGGCGGCGAGCGCCGGACCATCGATCCACGGTGCGCCCACGACCTCGAAGGGCATGTCCGTGCCGCGCCCGACCGAGACGTTCGTGGCTTCGAGAAGCGCCACGCCAGGATAGAGCACCGCCTGCTCGACGGTGCGCAGATTCGGCGAAGGCGGCCACCATGCAAGCCCGGTCTCGTCAAAGTAGGCGCGGCGGTCGTAACCGGTCATGCGCACGACCTCGAGCGTGAGCCCGAGGTGCTCGTCGGCGTTCATCATCTCGGCCAGCTCGCCCATGGTCATGCCGTGGCGAATCGGCAACGGATGATGATTCACGGCCGACATTTGGCTCTGCCGGAGTATAGGGCCAGCCACATCAACGCCGTCGATGGGATTGGGTCTGTCGAGAACGATCACCCGCAACCCGCGCTGCGCGGCGGCCCGCATGGTGGCGTGAAGGGTCGAGGCGTAGGTGAAGAAGCGCGCGCCCACGTCGGGAAGATCGACCACCACTGCATCGATGCCGGGCGGGAGGGTCACCGGCCGCGGCCCGGTTGGGTGGGCGGTCCGCGGTGCCAGCGCCCCACCGTACAGGCTGCGGATCGGGAGCTTGGTCTTGGCGTCGACGCCATCCCCGATGCTCTCGTCGCGCGCGGCGGACAAGCCGTGCTCCGGGCTGAGCAAGGTCTCAAGCGAGAGATCGCGCCGAGCCGCCAGCACGTCGGTGGTGCGCGCGCCATCGCGCGTGCGGGCGCTGTCGTTGGTCAGCAGGGCGAAGCGCAGACCGCGCAAACGGGCGAAGTTTTGAGCGGCGAGGACGTCGATGCCGAGCGCGAGCCGAGAGCCGTCGGCGGGTGCCGCGGGCGGCGCGAACGTCGAGCCGGCCAGCGTCGCGATGGCTCCCGCGAGCGCATTGATTGACCCCTTGCCGTCGGGGTGAACGCGATTGCTGAGAAAGATCACGAACAGATCCTCTTCCGGATCGATCCACAGCGACGTACCGGTGTAGCCGCCGTGCCCGACCGCCCGGCGCGACAGGGCGGTTCCGCGGTTGGTCGAGTAGGCGGATTGCATGTCAAAGCCCAGGGCTCGGATGCCCGCCGGCACATCGTGCGGCGCCAGCATCTCGCGCAGGGTTTCGGCCGAGAGCACGCGCACCCCGTCGAGCGCGCCCGCCCCTAGCACCATGCGCGCGTAGCGGGCCAGATCCTTCGCCGTCGAGAACAGCCCGGCGTGGCCGGCGACGCCGCCCATGCGATAGGCTCGCGGGTCGTGAACGTCCCCGCGCATCCAAGCGTCGCCGCGCTTCTCGGTGGGGGCGATGCGCGGGCGCAGGTTGGCCGAGGGAAGAAATTCCGTCTCGTTCATCCTGAGCGGGCGAAAGATCGTGCTCTCCGCGAACGCCGCCAGGTCGGTGCCGGTCACGCGACGGATCACCTCTTCGAGAACGAGAAACCCAACATCCGAGTAGATGCTCCTGGTGCCGGGAGGCGCCTTGAGCGAAAGCGACATGATGTGCTTCATGGCCGCGGCACGGCTGCGCTCGAAGTCGGCAACCGGCGTCTCGGCGGGTAGGCCCGACACGTGGGTCAAAAGTTGGCGAATCGTGATGTCTTCCTTGCCCTGGCCGCGAAATTCGGGGAGGTAGCGCGCGACGCGCGCGTCGAGCTCGATCTTGCCCCGGTCGACGAGGACCATCAGCGCGGTCGCGGTGGCGATGGGTTTGGTGAGCGAGGCCAGGTCGAAGATCGTGTCCAGGGTCATCGCCTCCTTGTCGGGCAAGAGCGTGCGCGACCCGAACGCCTTCTGGTACACGATGCCGCTGGCACGACCGATGGCAACCACGCAGCCAGGGAGCTTTCCCTGTGCGAGCGCCTCGGTAGCCAGCTTGTCGATGCCTTCCGTCAGCGCTGGCGGCAGCGCCAAAGCCGTCGATGGTCGGGGGACCGGGGCCGGGTGCGGCGGCGGGAACGCGCCCGCATCGATCGGGACGGACGCGGCGGCGGCGTCAACACCGGCGCGCGCCGTGATGGGGTTCACGTGCGCGCTGGCAAGAACGGCGAGAAAAACGCAGGTGCTGGTCTTGCGACCCATGCTTCGAACATACCATCGCTATGGTTGTTTCAAGTCAGTCCGTCAAGACCGGCCCGGTGTCCACCACTTCGAAATCGCTGCCGTGCACGCCGCGAAGCCCGGTCAGCAGGTCATCCATGTACGGCGCCCAGCCTTCGTTCGATTCGCCCGAGATGTACCAGTTGCTACCGTTGTCGGCCAAGATGATGCCGTACTTCTTCATGGCTTTCAGAATGACCAGGGTCGGTCCCGCGTACGCGCTGGTATCGAAGCTGGACTTGAGACGCAGGCGCAGTCCCATGGGCGGCAGCGAGGCGTTGGCGTCCCCCGCCTGGTGAGTGGCGGGATGGATGTAGCCCTGGGAGGTGCTGTTCATGGTGAAGCGGATGGCGTGGCGAATCTCGCCGGTAACCGTGGCCTCGTCGAAGCGGACCAGTCCAGGGAGGATGGGCAAGCCGGCCGCGTCCGCCGAGGTCCATCCGTCGGGGCGCAGGGTATTGGAGCCGAGGTGGAAAATCGCACCGTTGGCCGCGGTCCAGCCTGAGCCGCCGGTGGGATTCTGCGCGTTGTACAGCTCGTAGAGCGAGCAGTTGCCGGGCGCACCTGCGGTGTCGATGTAGAGCACGTGTCGGTCGCTGTCCGTCGAAGCGCTGGGGCCGCCTTCGATGGGCGCCGTGAGCGGGATGGGGTAGCAGAATTGGTTGCCGCCCGTGGGACAGGGAAGCTTGTCACTCTCGGTCGGTCCCCAGTCGGCGGTCCAGGTGATGGGCTCGGGCGTAGCGCCCGTGCCCGAGGAGAAGGGGAATCCGTAGCCGTCGCTCACCGTGCCCCAGTCGGGGTGAAAGGCGGTGGTCTGTGACATGTTGGAGAGGTAGGTCGCGCTGCTCGCGTGGACCGGATAGGCAGAGATGTCCAGGTTCCACGGGTTGTCGGCGGGGAAGATGTCGCAACCGCCGGTGGTGGCCACGGGGCTGCCGCCCGAGCTTCCACTCGAACACCCGAGCAGGAGTATGCTCAAGGTCCAACCAAGAACGATCCCGCCTTGCTTTGCCATGTCGATTCCTCTCGTCAGGTCGTTTTCCCCGCGGTGCGCACCGGTGCCCGCATGACATCAAGGTTTGACAGCTCCGTGGTTCTTGTACAGCTTGCGTGTTCATTATGAGCCAGGTGGAGAGAGAAGGGAACGACGGAAGGCTTTCCGTCCGCGGCGCGACCCTGGCCGTCGCGCTGCTGGTGTTCGTGGTCTACAGCCCGGTTCTGCGCAACGGGTTCGTCGGGTGGGACGACGACATCTACGTGGTCCGCAATCCGCGCCTACTCCATTTGAGCCTGACCTCGCTGCTCGGAACATTTTCCAGCGTTCACGCCAGCGGAAACTGGCACCCGCTCACCGAGCTGTCGCACGCCGCCGACTACGCGCTGTGGGGCATGCGCCCGTTCGGGCACCACCTGACCAGCATCCTGCTTCACGGGCTCAACGCCGGACTGGTGGTCGTGCTTTCGTGCGCGCTGGCCCGGGCGCGCACGCGTACATCCGTGCGGTCTGCGCGCGAGATCGTGGCGGGAATCGCAGCCGGTCTTTTCTGGGGTCTGCACCCACTGCGCGTGGAATCGGCGGCCTGGATCTCGGAACGCAAGGATCTGCTGTGTGCCGCGTTCTACCTGGCGGGCCTGCTTTGCTATCTTCGCTACGCTGGCCGAAACAGGGAAGCGGGCAGCGAAGCCACCGGGCAACACGGGAAGCGATTCTATATTGGCGCCCTCGCCTGCTTCTTGCTCGCCCTGCTGAGCAAACCGATGGCGGTGAGCTTCCCACTCGTGCTGCTCGTGCTCGATGCGTATCCTTTGCAGCGTCTCGAGCACACGCGAAGCTGGCGACTGCTCGCGGGAAAGATCCCCTTCTTCGTCTTGGCCCTGGCCTCGGCCATGGTGACCCTCGAAGCCCAGCGCACGGTCGGGGCCTTTCGCGCCATGCGTGGCGTGCCCCTTGCCACGAAGGCCCTGGTGGCCGCTCACTCGATAGTGGGCTATCTCGAAAAGACCCTTTGGCCGTCGCACCTCCTGCCGCTCTACGCGTATCCGCAAGACGTGTCGTGGGCTTCGTGGCGGTTCGCCGTTCCGGTGCTAGTGCTGGCCCTGCTGCTGGCGGGATGCGGGTGGCTGGCGCGACGAAGCCGGGCCGCGCTGATGGCCCTTGCGTGCTATCTCTTGGCGCTCTTGCCCGTCATCGGGATCGTGCAGGTCGGACCGCAGGCCATGGCGGACCGCTACACCTACCTGCCCTCGGTCGCACTTTCGCTGCTGGTTGGCGGCGCGTTCGCGGCCTTGTGGGACAAGGCGGGATCCATGGTGTCGCGCTGGCGGGCCGCCGCGCTGGTGCTGGCGATGGCGCTCGCGCCTGGCGTACTTTCACTGCTGTCGATCCGACAGATGGCGGTGTGGCACGACAGCGAGACCCTGTGGAACCAGGTCATCCGCTACGAGCCATGGAACACCGAGGCCCACAACAATCGTGCCTCGTATTACTTCGAGCAGGGCGACTACCAGAGCGCGCTCGCCGACTATGACGCCGCCTTGAGCTACGCCCCGCCGGTCGGCACCGTACACGCGACGAAGCGGCGCTCGGCGTATTTCAACGATCGCGCCATCACCTACGTGCGGCTGGGCAGGATGGCCGAGGCGGTGGCCGACGCCAGCGAGGCCATTCGGCTTCGGCCCGCGGAGGCGGGCTACTACCGGAACCGATCCAACATGTATCGACGCATGGGCATGAGCGGGGCCGCCGCGGCGGATTGGCAGCAAGCCCAGACGCTTCGGGCCCGCGCCAACGCTCGCCCGCCTCGCTGATCCCGCGCGCATCGAGGCCGATTGCCACGCGGCGCCTTTGCGTCGACGAGAAGGAATTCACCACAGAGACACGGAGGGCACAGAGGCCGGAAAGAAGGGGTTTCCGGCTCTTGCATCCGAGCTTTTCTTCATCAACCCCTCTGTGCTCCCTGTGCCTCAGTGGTGGAAAAGCATTTACCACATGGAAAGCAGACCACCAGTGTCCTATATCAAGTCCTCACCGGAGGACTTGATGGAGCGCCAGATCATTCGAATCGACGAAAACAAGTGCGACGGGTGCGGCATCTGCTGCCAGGGCTGCCCCGAGGGGGCGCTTGCAGATGATCGAGGGCAAGGCGCGGCTGGTAAGCGAAGTCACCTGCGACGGCCTGGGGGCCTGCGTGGGCGAGTGCCCGCAGGGCGCCATCACCGTCGAGCGGCGCGAAGCCGCCGCCTACGACGAGCGAACCACCTTGGACGGCATCATCCCCCAAGGCGTCGCCACGCTCAGAGCCCACCTCAAACACCTCCACGAACATGGCCAAACCACCTACCTCGACCAGGCGCTGACCCATCTCAGGGATCTCGGTCACGCGGTTCCCGAGTATCGCGAGAAGATTGCACACCAAGGTTGTCCCGGTTCCGCCCCTCGATCCTTCGTGCGCGTTCCCGACGCCGCCGCCCACCGGGGCGTTCTCACCAGCCAGCTCTCCCAGTGGCCGGTGCAGTTGCACCTCATCTCGCCCTTGAATCCGGTGTTTCAAGGCGCGGATCTGCTGCTGGCGGCCGATTGCGTGGCCTTTGCCTTGCCGGACTTCAATCAGACGTGGCTGCCCGGCAAGAAGCTGGCCATCGCCTGCCCCAAGCTCGACCAGGGCATGGACATCTACCGGGACAAGCTCACCGCCCTGGTCGACGAGGCCCAGGTCAATACCATCTCGGTGATGATCATGGAGGTGCCGTGCTGCGGGGGATTGCTCAGGCTGGCCCAGGAGGCCGTGTCGCGGGCCAAGCGCAAGGTGCCGATCAAAGCCATCGTGGTCGCTCTCGATGGCGACATCCGGCGAGAGACCTGGGTCTAGCACCGGGCTGGTGGTTGTCGCGAATCCCAGCTACAGTCTGGGCCTCCATTGGCCCAAAGGACGATTCCGTAACCGGAACGCCCTTTTTGCATCGTATGAGCCACCCCACAACTTACCCTCGGAGACTTGGCATGGCCAAACATTCCCTTCCTTCCTCGGCCCGGAAATCCATCCTAACGGCGACCCTGGCTTTGCTGACGCTCGCGCCGACAAGCGGGCGCGCGCTTGCGCAGGCCGAGGCGACGCCCGAGCCCGAGGCACCCACCACCGCACCCGCCGCCGAGGCAGCCCCCGCCGCGCCCACGATCGAGGCGGCCAAGCCGGCGCCTGCCGAGGCCATCAAGTGCATCTGCCCGCCGCCCTGTCCGACCCCGCCGCCACCGCCCGCCCCCCCCGTGAATCCGGTCGAGTGGAAGGCACAGAGCAAGGGCGGCATGCTCATCACAAGCGGCAACTCGCAGTCGAAGAACTTCACCTTCGGTGTGAACGCTTCCCGAAAAGAGGGCAACAACAAGCTGGCCCTGGACGGCGGCCTGGCCTACGGGACAAGCAACACCACGGTCACCGACGTCGACAGCTCGACGAACGAGATCACGGGAATCCATCGCGAGCAGGTGACGAGCACCAACAACTGGGCGGCCAAAGGACGCTACGATCGATTTGTCACCGAGCACAACACGACGTACGCCAGCGCCCAAGCCGCCGCGGACAAGATCGCGGGCAAGACCTTCTATGGCGGCGGCCAGGTCGGCTACAGCCGGCAGTTGCGCAAGGACCAATGGAACATCGTGGTCGCCGAGATCGGTTACGACTTCTCCTACGAGCGCTACGTTCAACCCACCAATAGCACCCTCGATCCGGTCGCCATTCATTCGGCGCGGCTTCTCGTCGGGGAGACCCTGTCGCTGACCAAGGAGACCGGTCTCACGGCCAGCGTCGAAGCGCTTTTCAACCTGAACAAGGAAACCAAGGCCATTGCCGTCGACACGGGAACCCCCGGCGTAAAAGCCTTCAAGGACACGCGGGTGAACGCGAAGCTCGCACTGTCCACGAATCTCTACAAAGAGCTCAGCTTCGGGTTCAGCTTCGCGCTCAAATACGACCAAAATCCGGCGCCGCTCCCCACTCCCGCCGGGACCCCGTCGGGTGCCACGCCGGCTCCCGGCTTCACCCTGGGATTCGCCGACAAGGTCGACACGCTCACCGAGGCGACCTTCATCTACACCTTCTTCTAGCCAACCCTCTTCGCGAGGCAGGTCGCCATGGACAAGTACCGCTTCCGATTCTTCCGCGCCGGCGGCGTCGATCAGGTCGTGCTCGACGGCGGCGCGGATCTGGCCCACCTGGATGAGCTGGATCAGAAGTTGTGGCTGGCCCTTTCCTGCCCCACGCGCGGGCTGGAATTCGACAGCCGCACCCTCGATCTCATCGACACCGACCACGACGGACACATCCGCCCGCTGGAAATGTTGGCCGCCATCCGTTGGGTGCGCGATGCCTTCGCCAATCTCGACGAGCTTTTCCGAGGCGAGGCCACGGTCAAGCTCTCGTCCATCCACGGCGAAACCGCGCTGGGCAAGGAGCTGCTCGCCGAAGCCCGCCACGTCCTGCACAGCCTCGGCCGCGCCGACAGCGATACTATTTCACTCGAAGACATCGCCGACACCGCGAAGATCCTCGCCGCCACCCGATTCAATGGCGACGGCATCCTGCCGCCCGAATCGGCCGATGACGAAACCACGGCGCAAGCGGTGCGCGACATCATCGCCACCCTTGGATCCAAGATCGACCGCAGCGGCAAACCGGGCGTCGATCAAGCCACGGCGGACCAGTTCTTCGAGGAGGCCAAGACCTTCGTCGCCTGGCTCGACCAAGGCGACGGCCTTGTCGTCGCAGGCCTTGGACGCGAGAGCACGCTCGCCGCGGTCGATGCCTTGCTAGCTGTGCGGACCAAGGTCGACGACTATTTCGCGCGCTGCCGGCTGGCATCGTTCGACAGCCGCGCGGCCGCCGTGCTGAACGCCAGCGAGGACGAGCTGGCGGCGCTCGGCCCCAAGACCCTGACCTTGGATGCGGATGAGATCGCGAAGCTGCCGCTGGCGCCCATCGCGGCCGGTCGCGCCCTGCCCCTCGGCGAGGGATTGAATCCAGCCTGGGCGTCGCGCCTGGCTGCCCTGGCCGAAAGCGCCGTGCGCCCCATGCTCGGCCCCGGCAAATCCGCCGTATCCGAAGCCGAATGGAACGAGATCGGGAATCGCCTGGCCCCCGGCCTGGCCTGGCAAGCCGCCAAGCCGAGCACGGCACTTTCCACCCTTGCGCCGTCCCGATTGCGCGACATGCTCGCGGGCAGCCTGCGCCAGGACCTCACCGCGCTGGTCGCCCAGGACGCGGCCGGTGGCGACCAACTGCAGAAGCTCGAACAAGTCGAGAAGATGATCCTTCTGCACCGCAACTTCGTGGGGCTGCTGCGCAACTTCGTCAACTTCGCCGAGTTCTACGGCAAGCGCAGAAGCATCTTCCAGGCCGGCACCTTGTTCATCGACGGCCGCAGTTGCGACCTGTGCCTGCCCGTCGAAGACTCGGTCAAGCACGCCAGCCTGGCGGGTTTGGCGCGCGCGTACCTGCTGTACTGCGATTGCACGCGCAAGTCGGGTGAAAAGCGCAGCATCGTCGCGGCCGTCACCGGAGGCGACACCGACAACCTGATGGTGGGGCGCAATGGCGTGTTCGTCGACCGCAAGGGCAACGACTGGGACGCCACCGTGACCCGCGTCGTCGAGAACCCCATCGGTATCCGGCAGGCCTTCTGGTCGCCCTACAAGAGCTTCCTGCGCATGGTCGCGGAGCAAGTGGCCAAGCGTGCCTCCGCCGCGGATCAAGAGGCGCACCAAAAAATCAAGGCTTCGGCGGAAAAGACCGCACACGCCGACAAGAGCAGCCCCGAGACCGCCAGCAAGAAGCCCGAGCCCAAGAAGATCGACGTCGGCACCGTGGCCGCCATCGGCGTGGCGGTGGGCGGAATCGCGACGTTCCTGTCGAGCATCCTGGCCTTGTTTTTCGGTCTCGGGGGGTGGATGCCGATCGGCCTTCTCGGGTTGATCCTCGCCATCTCGGGACCGTCCATGCTGATCGCGTGGCTGAAGCTGCGCCAGCGCAACGTGGGCCCGATTCTCGACGCGAACGGCTGGTCGGTGAACGCCATGGCCAGAATCAACGTGCCCTTCGGATCCGCCTTGACCCAGGTAGCCGTGCTGCCCCCGGGGGCGCGCCGCCCTATGCGCGATCCTTTCGCCGACAAGCAACGCCCGTGGAAACTCTACCTGCTGCTGCTGGCCCTGCTGGCCATGGCTTCCCTGTGGTACCTCGGCCGCCTCGATTCCTACCTGCCCGTGGGCATGCGCGCGCAGGACCTGCTTGGCTGCGCGCCCGCGGTCAAGACCCGCGCTCCGGTGCCGCCTGCCCCGGCCGCGGGAACGGCCAAGGCGACCCCGAGTCTGCCCCCCGCCAAGTAGCCCGCCCAGGGGACGCGCTAGTCGCGTTGGCGAAGCCGGGCTTTGCCCGGCGGAGCCAGAGCGCGGGAGGGTTTGGCGAGGCCGAGCGCAGCGAGGGGGTGGCAGGGCGGGTTGGCGGGTGCCGAGGGCGAAGCGAACCCTCCCAGTACCGCCGCCGGGCCGATGGCCCGGATCCTTCAGGCGTGAAACGGGCAGCCCCTCACCCGCCTCGCTGCGCTCGGCGACCTCTCCCCGCTTCGCTCCGCTACGCGGGGCGAGGTGTTTCAGGTCAGGGTTCGAGCCGAACGAGAAGGCGCCCGGGCTTACCGCAACCAGGTGATCCTTGGCGCTGCTGTTGAGAAGCACCAGGGTGAGACTGCCGCCGTCGGGGCTCACGAACGCCGACGCTCGTACCGAGGAAACCGAGGACATCGCATCCACTCGAACCCAACCGGGATCGGTCCAGCGCGCGAAGTGCTTGAGCGTGTAGTAGAGTCGTTGATGGTGTAGGGCGAGCTCGAGGATAGGCCTGCCATGGACACCAGCCCGGTCGGCGGCGTCGAATCGCTCCAGAGCATCTCCCAATAGATGTAGGCGGGCACGTTCTCGACCGTGAGGGCGTTGTCGATCAGCCAAGCAGTGTCGAACAGGGTCGGGGCATTGGGCGATTTCCACCAGCTCGTTCGGATTGAGGCCAGCCAGATACTTCTGCACGATGTTGTTGCCGAATCCGGTGGTTTCGGGCCCGACGAGAACGGGCCGCGATGCCAGGCTCGACGCCTCAATCGCGTTGTAGACGGCATCCAGAGCCTGCCCGTAACCGGCGGTTGCGATGCCTTCCATTGCCGTCGTTTTGAATGAGCGTGCCGACCGCATCGGTTCCGCTCGAGTCGCCGCCATAGGGCGGCCGGGTCATGCCATTGCTCTTGAGGTAGGAGGGGACGACCAAGAGGACATCAAAATCTTGGGCGAAGTGCCTCCCCGCGCGGCGGCGGCCTTTTGGACGATTTGCACGGCTGCATTGTCATTGTACCAATTCCCCAAGCGCTCCGAAGGCTTCGCCGATTCTCCGCCGGAACGGCCGAGGATGGATTCGGTCGCCCGCGCCCGCAGCGCCATGGCGTGGCCTAGCCAGATTTGACAAAGACACGTACGAAAAGGCGAAATTCAGCCCGCCGAGGAGCGAATTTCTCTCTCCGTGATGGCAACTCACGCGCATCGAGAATCGAACGAATGGTAGGTTCGAGGCTCAACGAAAGGATCCCAGGAGGACATGACCATGAGGACGCTTTTGCCCTTGGCTCTCGCCGTCGCTATCCCCGCGAGCCTCGTCGCTTGCAAGTCGGACCCGCAGCACCTCGACGTGGCTGTGAGCTGGGACGGCACCAAGCAAACCATCGAGGGGTTCGGCGCCTCATCGGCGTTCTTCGGTGGCACCATCTCCAACGATGTGGCCGACCAGCTCTTCGATGCCAAGAAAGGGCTCGGGCTTAGTCTGCTGCGCACCATGATCGGGGTGCCGGACGACACCCAAACCGATGGCTCCGAGCCAACGGACAGCCCCAAGCCGGTTGCCACCGCGCCGGAGATCACGACAGCGCAACAGGCAATCACACGGGGAGCCAAGGTCTGGGCCACGGCCTGGACGCCGCCCCCTACCTGGAAAACGACCAACAACAAGAATGGATCCGGAGACGGCTACGACTCGAATAAGCTGGACCCCTCCCATTACCAGGACTACGCGAACTACTTGGCAGACTTCGTCGACCTCATGGCCCAGAACAGCGTTCCGCTCCTGGGCGTTTCGCCCGCGAACGAGCCCGACTACACCGCTACCTGGGACGGTGCCCAGTGGACGCCGGACGATCTCACCAAGTTCATCGGCCAAAACCTAGGGCCCACCTTCGCCCAGCGCTGCCCGTCGGTGAAGATCATCACTCCCGACACTGCCAGTTGGCCCAACTGCGACATGTACCTGACTCCGCTGCTGGCCGACTCGACTGCCAACGGCTACGTGCCCGTCGTCGCGACCCACCCCTACTCCGCCGGCAACTGGGACTACACCAAGCCACAGCAGAACGGAAAAGAGTTCTGGGAGACGGAATGGTCGCAGGAAAACATGAATGGCGACACGCCGGATCCGAGCATGACCAGCGCGATCGACATGGCCCAGCACATCCACGACCACCTGACGATCGCAAACATGAATGCTTGGAACTGGTGGGCCATCTACATCACCGCCGACGACCTCAAGAGCGGAGACCAAGCCAAGGTCCGAGAGAACCCGGCCCTCATCCAGCCGGACAAGGACATGGGCGACTCGTACATGTTCAAGCGCGGGTACGCGCTCGGGAACTGGTCCAAATTCGTGCGTCCGGGCTTCCAACGCATCGACGCGACGGACAATCCGACGGCAGGTGTTCTCATCGAAGCGTATCGAGACTCGAGCTTCCACATCGCCATCATCGCCATCAACACCAACTCCGGCACGGTGACCCAGAAGTTCATCATCAACGGCACGTCCGTCGACAGCCTCACGCCCTGGGTGACGTCCCCGGACGACGACCTCGCGGCCAAGAGCTCGTTCACCGCGAGCGATGGCTTCACCTACGAGCTGCCGGGCCAAAGCGTGGTCACATTCGTAAACTGGGACGCGACCCAGGAAACCCCGGATCAGGGGACGCTGCCAATCCTCAAGCAGGACGGCGGAACCGACGTCAAGGCCTCGACCGGCGGGCTCGACTGCTCCAATGCGATTGTCCCGGACAATGGCGGAAACGGCGGCGTGACGGATTTCTCGGACTGGGGATCCAGCAAGTGGGGCAACACCAGTGGCCTGTGGGGCTACATGTACTCGTACAATGGGACCAAGGGATCGACCATGAGCGCCGGCGCCGACTCCTCGGCCAAGAGCATGCACGTCACCGGCTCGGTCATGGCGGGTGACTACGGTGGCTCCGGCCTCAGCTTCGGCGTCTGCACGACGGTCGACTCGTTCTCGCAGGTCCAGTTTACCTTGTCGGGCTCATCGCCAGGATGCGACCTGGAGCTGCAAATCAAGACCTTCGACCAGCAGCCCGTCGGGCAGAATCCGGCCGGAGGCTGCCTGCAAGACGCGGCTGAAGGTTGCTACAATTTCCCGGTCGCAAAGAAGGTCGCGGTCCCATCCTCCGATCCCACGCCTGTCACGACCCCGCTCAGCAGCTTCTCGAACTGGTCGTCGGCGAATGCGAACCAAGTGGTCGGCATGCAGTGGCAGTGGACCGGCACGGGTGTCGACCCCGACGCCGGTGCCGGCTGTCCCATCGACGTGACCATCACCGACATCAAGTTCGTGCCGTAGTAGGATCCGCAAGCCGGCACCCAAACACGCGCCGCGCAGGGCCCGCATCGGGCTGCAAAGCCTTCCTGCCCCCGCACGGCGCGTGATGCCAAAAAGCAAAACCACCACCCAACCCCCTTGACGGAAAGGAGCTTTCAGCCTAAACCATGCAGCCTCTGCGGGCGTAACTCAGTGGTAGAGTGTCACCTTGCCAAGGTGAACGTCGAGGGTTCAAGTCCCTTCGCCCGCTCCACGAAAGCCCTGGTAATCCCAGGGCTTTTTTCTTTTTCGGGATTCGTCGTGGTGTGGAAGGTGGGTTTGCATAACCACCTGCATAACCACTTTTCGCTGGTTAGGACGCCGCCCGGACCTCATCGGTGCCCACCTCTCCGCCTTCCTGCTCTGGCGTGGCTTCCTGGGCCGGTGGCTTGGTCACCGTCCGGCTCGCGATGTCGATCACGAAAAGAACGTGGAACCGCACCAGCCCAAACAGCGTCACCACCTCCACCGTGAAGAAGTCCATCCCCACGATCGCCCCCAGGTGCGCCTTGATGAACTTCGCCCATGGCATCCGCTTCCCTCGAATCGGCGCCGGATCGATGCCGTGCTCCCGCAGAATGCGCTTGATCGTGCTCTGTCCGATCTTGTGACCCAGGTTCTTCAGGGCCCCCCTTATCCGCGTATAGCCCCACCCTTCGTTGTCTCGAGCCATCGTGAGCACCAACTCCACGATGTCTTCGGCTTTCCGAGGTCGTCCGGGGCCACGTCGCTCGCTCCCATCGTACTTCTTTGCCACCTGTTCTCGGTACCAACGCAGAATCGTCTCCGCCGCCGCGATCGTGGCTATCTTGCCCAGTACCTTGAGGCCCACTTCCTTGCCGAGAATCGCCAGTCGCCGCCGGTCGGCATTCGTGAGCTGCAGTTTCCGGTCGCCGAGCTTTTCCTTGAGGACCCTGTTCTCGGCCATCAAGTAGTCGACCTGCCGCTGCAGAGCGCGCGCAAACCACACCGCCAGCCACGCTGCCAAGAACTGCAACGGCAACGGCAGCATCGAACCGAGCGGCTCGGCCTTCTTCGTGCTCACGGGCTGCCCTTTACACCCTTCTCCGCCCGCTGCAAGCTCCTCGGCACCTGCGACAACCGCCCAGATTCCCTTCGCTTTTCGACGATCTAGTTTTGATACCGGACGCGAACTCACACGCAACCGGAGCGTCACCGACGGAAAAGTCAGGGTGCGGATGACCACTTGGCGAGGGACAGGGTTAACTGAAGCGTGGCACGCGTCTCAACAGTCTACTCGCCCATCGCGGATAAAAAGCGTTGGAGTAGCTCGGGGTGGTAGTAGACACCGGAGGTAGTCAACTTCTCAATCCAGGGGCGAACCGTCGTGATCAAGCCGACCCGCTTGGCTCGACCGAGTAACCCAAGCGATCCGGTCACCCGCAAGCCAACTGCCATTGCTGCGCGACGGCCGCGCCACTCGTCGATGCACACGTCCGAGATTCTTCTTTCAATCGCCAACTGAATGACTGCGGCTTCGCCAGCGTCGAGAACATGCTGGCTCAATAGCGGGACCGCATCGGCCAGCTCTTGGACGGTCACCCACGGTGGGACGATGACCGGATGACCCAATCGACTGCCGACTTCAATTTCGTCGGAAACCTGGCGTGGTGTTGTGAAGCGGATGGGTAGTTGTCCGATGAAATCGAACGCATCGATCCTGCCAAGAGCGATGAGCGGGCCGGTGTTGACGACGAGTTCTTCAGGTGCGCTCGGCAAAGGCGACCTCGTCGACGACATCTTCCGGGCGCAGATTGCTCATCGAGACGCCGACTCGCTGGAGGGAGGCTAGAAATGCTACTCGTCCCAAGCCACACAGCTCAGCGGCCTTTCCAGACGATAATCGGCCCTGTTCGAAGAGCTTGGCCGCGAGGAGAATCTTTGCTTCTTGCTCGAAGTCCGCCTGGGGCAGGCTGGCTTCGAGCAGCACCGAATCGTCATAGGATATCTGTAGGGTCCGGATCATGGTGCGAATCGTACCACGGAACGATCGGCGCCTTGGGTCACAGGTCTACTCATGCTTGAGGGATGGCGTTGCCTTGCAGTGGGTCCCAATGTTGAACATTACCGACGCGTACGGGCAGCATGAGGTAATCGCCTCCGGCATGAGGTAGTAATGAGGTAATCTGGCAGTGCTTTTCAGGTCCTTTCGCGCCCTCCAAGTCCGCTAAACCATTGAAATCACTAGGCCGATGTTCTCCTTGCCAAGGTGAACGTCGAGGGTTCAAGTCCCTTCGCCCGCTCCAATCTAACCTATCGAAACTAGGCGGTTTTTTTCTCAGCCTCGGCGCTGTTCTCTTCGGATGAGCTGCCCGTATCACCACCTGGAGCACCACTTTTCGGCAGCCGTGCCCGGTTGAATCCGTAGAGCAGTGGTCTTCCGGCAGAGACGAGATGCTTGCCGGCTGCGATGAGCACCTGGCAAGTGCTGGTCGGCGCCAACCGGGCAGCCACGGTCCACGCCAGGATCTTCCGAGAGAAGTTGTCGATGGTGGCATGGATATACGCCCGCGTCCCGTCGAGCAGTCTGATGACGGTGGTATCAACATGCCAAGTTTCGTTGGGTTGAGTGGCGCGTACCACGACAATCGGCTTCGGGGGATGAAGGCGGTGGCGCGGACGCCGCCAGCCGTGCTCGCGGACGAGTTTGGCCCAGGTGGTGACCGAGGCGAAGACCTTGCCGACCCGTTGGGCGTAGAACGCGAGGGTACGCAGCGACATGTGGCGATGCTCGGGGGCGAGGACCATGGTCCTCACAGTGGCACCTTCGGCGACGGTGGGCTGGCCCGGGCTGGTGCGGGGACACGAAGGGCGGTCGTCGAGGGCGCAGGCTGCCGAGGAGTGGCGCCAGGCATGGTAGCGAGCCGGTTCGAGGCGGAGAACCCGGAGGACCAATCCAAGGGCCAGCCAAGGTCGGGCACTCTCGATGGAGCGGAGGATGTCCGCCTTGGCGGCGCCCTCATGCAAGCGTCGGCCGTCGAGGTTGAGCTCGGACACTCGAAGCAAAGCCAGCAGACAGGGAACGACGGCGGCGAGAACTCGGGCTCGCCGGTCGAGCCTGGCGATGGACTCGAGAAGTTGTTGTCGGTTCTGATCGATGATATCGACGGTGACGACTGGGCGGAGGCCGCGCCGCTGCCAGGTCGAGATCGTGGAACGGGGGATAGCGAGGCCGTGGCCCAGAGACCTGGCACCCGCGCGCACGACGTGCTCGCGCAGGCGATGGTCGTAGGTGCGGCGCGTACGCGGTCCTGACGAAGAGACCGACATCCTCGTCGGAGAATCCTCCGGTCCGGGGCCGCGCGGGAAGAAAAGCTGAATGATCTTGAGCGTGCCGATGTTGCGCACACAAAACTCGGGAATGTCCGCGCACGCAGCTGGGCGGTGGAAGACTGGGGTCGGGTAGGCCGAGCCCACCGGCAACACCGCCAAAGCCTCTCATGGTAGAAGCTTACCGCGTGCGACTCCTACTTTCCGCGCCCCGATGGGCGTCACGCATGCCAGGGGGTGTACAGGTTGATGTTCCTGCCCCGCTTCATCAACGTATGGGAAGGAAGATCCAGCACCCTGTGGTGCACATGACCGAGGTGCCTTCCGGACAGCTGACATCTTCTGGGTTTTGTCGAGAGCCTGCATCGACTGGGTTCATTTGGGAATCCAGGCACGCTCCGTTCAGCGCCCCGAGATCACATGCCTCTCCGAGATTCGTTTCGACAATGCCGTCACCACAGTACCCCGCATCTGGGGCACCCACATCCACCGTGGCATCTGTTCCAAATACTCCGCCAGGACCGCTGGTACCACTCGCATCGCCTGTGCCGGCGACGCCGGCTCCACCCGAGCCAATCGTGCCAGTCAACCCTCCCGTGGCTCCAACGCTGCTGTTGGCGTGGCCGTCCCCCACGGCCCCCGAGTCACCTGTGCCGGTCTTGAGCCCGGCGTTGCCACACGCCACTCCCACCATGCCAGCTGCGAAAAGGACTGCCACACACGTTGCCATCCCGAGGACGCTCTCGATGCTCTGCCTGACATCGTGTTCCTTCATGGCCCAAGACGATGGTACCGCTTCTTCGACGCGTAGGATGCATGAAGAAATCTGTGACGGCGATATCATCGCCGAGCCCCCCGGCACGTCGATGCCGGTTACAGGTTCAGGTCTAGCGTGAATTGATTGCTGTCATCAGTCAGGTATTCGTCCAAGTCCGGCGAGTAGGTCTGGACCCGAATGGCCTTGTTCGCGAAGTCCAGCTGAACGATGCGGAGAAATCCGAAGCCGTAGTGGTGGCCCTGAATCCACTGGTAGTCCGACAGCATCTGGTGAACCACGGTGCCGTCCGGGCGGCTGCTGGTAAGCCAGGCGCCGCCTGTGGCACCGGTTTGGTGACCACAGAACACCATGCGCACATTCGAGTTGGGCAGGACCAGCTTCTGCCACAGCATCTCACCGTCGTTGATGCCATCGCTTGGGGTATAGCCGTAGGACTGTGGGTACCACGATTGATCGGTTCCGGCAACCGCGAGGTTGTAGCGCGTGCCATCGCTGTAGAGATAGACGTGGGTGACCAGGATCGCGGGCCGGTCTGGAAAGGCTTTCAGCACCTTGTCGGCCCACACCACGGACGCGTCTGTGGGAGCGAACTCCAGCGCGACAACTAGCCACTGGCGGCCACCGATATCGACCAGCGCATAGTTATTCTCCATTTGGCCGACTATCTTGGTGCCAGTGATCCAGGGCATGGTGGCCGGGCCGAAGTAACTGTCCGTCAGACCCTGGCGATTGCGGTCCTCATCGTGATTACCGGGAACAACGACGTACGGAATGATCCTGTCAAGCGTGTGCATGGCCGCACCGGCAATGTTCCACTGTCCGGGATCGCTGGGGCTATCGACTATGTCGCCTACGTGTAAGACCACGTTGATGTTCAACTTCGCCCTCTGGGCCAGAATCCACGTGGTTTGCTCGCCGAACACGCCCGCGTGATCCGGGGCTGAATTGGGCGCGGTGTTATAGAAGCCAGAGTCTTCGGAATAGGTGTAGTACTGGGTGTCTGGCAACACGATAATGCTGGCTGTCGGCTGAACCGGAGCAGCACCGCCGTCTATGCTCGCGCTGCCTACATCGACAGGTGACATCCCCGAGTCCGTGGCTGTTGCGTCGGTTCCGGCGTCCATGCCCAAACTGGGAAAAACTTGGTCCTCGCCGCAGCCCACGAGGCAGACGGGTAGACCCAATAGCAATGTCGCTGTGTGAAAAGAGAGCCGACTGTTTGCCATGTTGCAGCTATAAACAATCATACACGGCCCGGCGGCAACGCGCGAGCCCAGTCTGAAGGCCATCCGTGCACTGGTGGTCACATCGCGGTGGCAAGCTGAGGGAGCGGGTTTTCACCCATCCGTGGGGCTCTTGCATGCTCCGAAGGTGAACCGTTCGGCCCCCGCCACCAAACGAAGAGGGTCACGGAGGACAGCAAACGAGCCGAGAGCACTCCCAACGCCTATTCTGCGCGTTGGCGCTCGTGCGACGTATTCCACCCAAGGACGTTGTTTCTCGACCCGTCCTCGGTGGGCTCCATCACGAGTACTCCGCCCGAGTCGCCTGAGACTGACCATCGAAGCACAGCCCGTGGAAGGCGCGGCACGCGATTCGTGCGTCCGCGCGTCCGCATAGATGCTCCGTGCGTTCGCACACCAGAGGCCGGCGCAATTCACCCCAAAATGGCGCTGCCCTGCCCTCCCCGCGACCGTCCTTGCTGCCCTTTCCGGAGCACTCGGTCGTCGATCGGCATTATTGCGGCGGACAGCTTTGCGCGACTGTCCGGTGCCCGTGTAGACGAACTGACGGTTTGGCCAGGTACCGGCCATCACCGGACTGAAATACCGGTCGGCGACCGTGAACGTTCTCGCCAGCCAGTAGTAGAATGGGAGATCGGTTTCGTCGTAGTAGCCCATCGACCAACGGCCGTCCGTCCCCGTCCTCGTCGGCCTCGCTGACGAAGCCGTCCATGCGCCCGCCGTTCCAAGTTTGCATGCACGGACTCCCACTGATGGGGCGGATCGTGCGGCAAGCAGGTCGTGTATAAATGAAACGGCGCCACCATGCGTCCCTGCCGATCGCGGTTCGCGAAGCCCGCCGGCAATCCGTCGGCATCAGGCTGGCCGTTCTGGGCTAGCCTGTCGAGGTAGTGGTCGAAGGAGCGATCTTCCTGCATCAACACGATCACGTGCTTGATGGGGATCGCGGTGCGTTCGGCGGGCGGGATGCCCAAGGTCTCAGCCACGCGTGCACCTGCAGCGCGCGGGCACATGTTGGCGGGTTTGGCCGCGGGCGCAAGCGCGGACCGTGTTGCGCGCGCGGGCTCGGACACTGCCGCCGATGCGGGTCGTAGTGAGGCCATGAATCAGGGGCAGCAGACGAATACTCAGCCGTAGATATTCGGTACGTATAGTTGTTCTGGTAGGGTCCGACGTTCGTAGTTCGGGTTGAAGACGCGCTCGGGGAGCTCAATCGGTTCATGCGGAACGTCCGTGTAGGGAATCTGCTTGAGCATGTGATCGATGCAGTTGAGCCGGGCGCGTCGCTTGTCGTTCCCTTCGACGATGTACCAACGCGCCTCTGGCGTGTGGGTGCGATCGAGCATCTCTTGCTTGGCTTGCGTATACGCCTCCCAACGCACACGCGATTCGAGATCCATCGGGCTGAGCTTCCACTGCTTCATCGGATCATGAATGCGCATGAGAAAGCGCAGCTGCTGCTCTTCGTCCGATATGGAGAACCAGTACTTCAGAAGGACGATGCCGGAGCGCACAAGCATCCGCTCGAACTCGGGCACATCCATGAAGAACTGCTCGACCTGCTCAGGCGTTGCAAATCCCATCACGCGTTCGACACCCACACGATTGTACCAAGAGCGATCGAATAGCACGATCTCGCCCGCCGCCGGTAGATGCGCGACGTAGCGCTGAAAGTACCACTGCGTCTGTTCGCGGAGGGACGGCGCGGGCAATGCAACCACGCGACAGACGCGTGGGTTCAAACGCTGGGTGATGCGTTTGATCGCGCCGCCCTTACCCGCTGCATCGCGGCCTTCGAACAACACAACGATTTTGGCGCCACTGTGTGCAGCCCAAGTCTGTAGCTTGATCAACTCGGACTGCAATCTCAAAAGGTGGCGCAGGTACTCCTTGCTCGCGAGGGCTTCAGGATGCTTCTTCTGGTAGATCCGACCGATTTCGGTGTAGAGCGAGGTATCGGCGATCTCAAGCTCGTATTCCTCCGCCAGGTTGTCTTCGATTTCTGCATCAAGCCAGTCCTTGGCTCCTTCTTCGGTCGTCTCCATGGTCCTTGCTCCCTTTTCGGTCATTCGAAAGGCGACCCTAGGCGGGAGATCAGACCAGTCAAGTGACAGGCCGGTGACAAGAAGGGACACAGATGTGTGACCCGGCTGTTTCGCGCCGGACGCTTCTATCACGTAGGCTGCGAGAGATCGCCCTCAAGTAGCGCAATGGTCCACCGTAACATGAAACTGCCACACACTTCTCAATCTCCCAGAGCCCTTGCCGGCCGATGGCTTGGGTGGCTTCCGTATCGCTGGCACCTGCTTGGACTGGCTTGGCTGTGCTACGCGCTCCTGCACGGCGCTCGAAGCGATGCCGCAACCGGCGGCACATCGGGTTCGAGCGGCACGGGTGGGGCCACCGGTTTGTTTCGGGACGGGATGTTCGTCATTGGCGTCTACGGACCGAGGATGAGCGCGGAGTCCTTCCTGAGATGGAAGTGCTTCGGGATCAACACCGTGGTGGACATTCCGGACGCTTACCCCGCGGTCGATTCCGAAGTGGAGACCTTCGACAGTCTGGCGAAGCAGGTTGGGCTGTACCAGATTCGGCAGCCTTTCATGGGCGGATCTCCACCCGGTACGGTGGCCCAGATTCAGAGAGACGCGGGCAATCTGTCTCTGCTCGCTCTGTCCCATATCGACGAGCCGAACAACTTCTGCGGCACCGCGCAGCCGCCCTCATCGCTATGTGCGGAATATGCGGTCTGGAAAGCAGCCCTTCCTGGCGTCCCGGTGTACACGGGGTTCTCTGGTGGCGACATCGTCGGCTCTTTGGGGCCTACCAAGTACACATCTACTCGGTTCCCCAGTCGCCGGCGGTGGTGGCGGTACCGGCGCTATCACCGCTTGCAAGGGCTTTCACCGTCTTGCTCCTGGCCGGAGTGGGAATACTCGAGCTGCGCAGAAGGAGCCAGAAGGCATAGGCCATCCCCGCGCCTCGTTGGGGAATCGTGACACCCAATTATCCCTACGGGCGGCCCGATTCAAGCGGGTTCCCGCGTTGCCTGGCGCAAGGCCTTTCGCGAAAGGGCGAGCCACAGAATCAGTGGGAAGGCTACGGCCATGCCACGCGGGGCAGCCAGGCCAAGTTGGACCACCTGCAGGAATAGGTCGAAGGGGCCGTCGTGGGCGAGCCCGTCGGTCCAACGTCCTAGCAACACGAAGCGCAGCAGGGACCGTGCCACCAGCAGCCCGAGACCAAGGATCTCCAGCCGGTAGCTGAAGTACCGGTTTCCGAAGGTCGTCCGGCCGGCCAGGAGCAAAGCGGCGAACACCATCACCGGCAGGTACAAGGTCTGGTGAAGATCGACCTCGAGCTTTGCCAACACCGATTGGCCGGGCTGGTCCCAAACCACCTCCACAGCTTGCCAATCGAAGCCAGGCCGAGAATCCGGCACCAGACTCGCCGGGTTCTGACGGACTGTGGCGCCCAGGATCCAGCGGTTCACGCTCCAGCAGACGGCGGACCTTACGCCCCGGCCGAAGAAGTCGAACGGCCAGACCAACAGGGCGAGAGAAGGAACCAAGACGAGCGCGAAGCAAGTCAGCTTTCTCCGGCCGATGGGCACTACAGCCTCGCGTCCGAGGGAGCTGCGTGCGCTACCCGCGAGCTTGCTACTCGGCGGGTCACGAGGAGGAAGATCGCGACTGCGGCAGCCACCATCAAGAGTGGAGCGAGGGTTTGATGAATCCGGTCGAACCAGGTCGGAGCATGAACACCCATCCAGTAAAGCACGCACAGACGTCCTAGGTTGACGGAGGCGATCAGCGCGAGCGACGCCGGCATGATCAACAGTCTGCGCACGAGAGGCATCGGGAACGCCGCCAGGGCGGCCAGTAGCAGAATGTTGACTTCCATGGCGTCGCAGGATTTTACGATCTGCATCGAAAAGTGCGGGCCTCGGATGGTGGTGCCGCCCACGACGATCTGCGGATCAAACAAGGACACAAGAGCGCCAACGGCCCTGGCATACGCGGCAAGATACGAGTGGATGCCTACCATCAAAGTGCCGCCTTCAGTGTAGGGATAGAAGTACACCCCGAGAAGAAGCAGGGCGACGGCCAGAGCCGCAACTGAGTACCTGAGGCCAAACACCGGGGAGAGCGCGGTCACAGACTCCGGCTGCTGCTTGCGCCAGGCACATCTTCTCTTGGGTCTGCGTTTGCGCGAGGTCACCACTGTGGTCCTGCTCTCTTGTCGGTTGGGTTGGCTGGCGCGCCAGAGGCCGAGTATTGCGCCAACGATGCGAAAGAGCGGTTAAGATTTCGTCACGGTTCAGTTACGAGGGCTATTTGCTTCCAAACTTCGGCAGCGTTCACGCCTTAGCGCCGACACCATCGACCTGATACGCGACATGGCAAGAGCGTCAGCGCGCCGGCGTGCTCTACGAAATAGACTGGTTCAGACACTCGGATTTGATGGCTCTGACAAACCGTTCCGCATGGGGGTTCAGGTTGGGACTATTCTGCTCGACGGCGACAAGGACGCACAGCACGCGCACTGTCCCGTCCGCGTCGCGCGCCTGGAGAAACTCCTGCACGGCGGCTCGCGGCTGCATTCCGCCCGCTGCGAGACCGTGGCCGCACCTGCCAGCGTGGCCGCTCTCTTCGAAGCTGCTCAATGCGGTCGTGCGTGAGTGGAGAGACAATTCTGGCGGGACGCTCGGGGCGATGCTGTTTCAGCTAGATCGCAAAGGCCGTGTGCCGCGGCATGAATAGATCCGCGCCGAACCTGCAAAATCCGCATCTTTCACCTCACCGACCTCGCGCTAAGTTCCGCGCCACACGAGTTCCAAAGAAGGCGTCTACTCAAATGTCTTACTCTCGCGCAGCCCATCAACCAACGCTCGGTCGCCCAAAACGAAGGCGACGAGGCCGCAGAACTGAGCGAGGCCTTCCAGCAGAAGCTCGTCGACGTAGTGCCGACCAAACTGGTCGCGCCCGCAAACCGAGAACTACTTGCGGAGTCGTTCGTGGGCTTCCTTGAGCGCCTCGACGAATTTCTGGAGCAGTACAAACCGCTGAACCAGGGTCAGATAGCAGCACTGCTCTACTTTGTCGACAACCTTCAGCTAGACCGCGTCGGGTCGGACCACAGCTTCGTCATACGGTCCCTGGTCGACGCGGCGAAGAACGCTAGCCGGAAGCTGCGACCCAGGGACTCGTCTGGCGGGACTTGGCGCACGAACGCGCGGAGACGGACGCCTGAGACTGACCATCGAAGCACAGCCCGTGGAAGGCGCGGCACGCGATTCGTGCGTCCGCGCGTCCGCGCAGATGCTCCGTGCGTTCGCACACCAGATGCCGGCGCAATTCACCCCAAAGTGGCGCTGCCCGGCCTCCCCGCGACCGTCCTTGCTGCCTTTTCCTGAGCACTCGGTCGTCGATCGGCATTATTGCGGCGGACAGTATCTCCACTCACGTCTCGTAGACTTCTTTGCAGTGGCCAACCTTCACGATGAGCACTACGTCTGGTGGCTCGATGGTGTAGACGACGCGCCAGTCCTCCACCCGCAACCGCCGTGCACCCTTGAGGCTGTACCGCAGCGGCTTGACGCCAGACCAAAAGCGCTTAATCCAATGATCTAATTACACATCGACGCGAGTGGAATCGTGCAGATCCCGGTGCTCGTGCCGCCCACCGGGATTACGCAGCGAGCGGGCGCCAGACAAAGCGGGCCAACCTGGGTGTCGCAGGCCGCGCCTTCCTGGACCTTGTCCAGGCAGGTCGCATTCGTGTCGCTGGCAGCGGCGGGTGCGGTCGGCGTGAAGCAATCTCCGGCAACGCAACCGGCGCGCGAGCCGTCGGGCAGCGTGCCGCATGCGCCGGGCTCATGCACGTAGGCAATCGTCTGACAGGTCTTGGCGCCGGCCGCGCCGAGGCAGGCGAGGCCCAGGTCGGCCACGCAGGCGGGGTTGGTCCCGCCGCACACCGCTCCCGTGGAAGTGCCGGAGGCAGTGCACACCCCGGTCTTGGTGGGATCGCTCGCGCTCGCGCCCACACAGGAGGAGAATGCCTCGCATACCGTGTCGCTCGTGCACGTGGCATCCCCGAGCACAAGGCGGTCGCGACAGAGCATGTCGCCGCTCGATTCGGTCGTGCATGTCTGGCCCGGCGCGCATCCCGACGTGGCGCACGAGATGCCGTCGACGGGTTGGTCGGCGCAGAGGCCACATGACGCATTCTTGATGCCCGAGCAGAATCGGGAGGCGCATTGGCCGGGGAACGCGCAAGCGGCGCCATTGGCGAGCTTGCCTGGTAGCGCGCAGTCGGTAGGCGGATTGGCCCCGTTGTCGAACAAATCGATGCACGACCAAGTGGCGTACTCGGCGGCGCACTTCTCGACCTCGGCCGGCGAGGTGCCTGTGCCGGGCGCGCTGATCCCGTTCATGCATGCCAGCTTTTGCTGGGTGAGGCAGGTCGCCATGTTGCCATAGTTGCTCAAGACGTAGACCCCGTCGGGGTACAGGACGGTCCCGCCTGGGCTGGCCACCGTGTCGCCACAGGTCTGCCGGCGGCTGCACTGGGCTTGTGCGAGCACCGTGCATGCACTGTCGGCGCTCGCACCGCTGCTGCCGCACCCGGCGAGCGGAATGGTCACGGTCGTGGCGAAGGCGACGGCCCAATGTCGAATGAGGTTTGCCCGGAGATTTTGTTTGATCATGGTGCCATCCTCACTACATACGGTAAAGGTTTTGCCCGGCCCACTCGAGGCCGCGCGGATGGCGCATGAGCGCGTCGGCGGCCGGCGGGTGGCGCCGGCACCAGGCCATGAACGTCTCTGCGGCCGGCCGATGCTTGGTCATGAATTCATCGAAGAAGGGCCAGCCCCGATGTGTCGCGGCAAATGCGCCGATGCCCTCGGCGGGATGGGTGATCGTCCAGATCACGAACTCGTGCGCTTTCTCGTGATGATGGCCGTCCCACTCGAAGAGGCGCCGGGCTGCCTGCGGATGGCCGTGCGCCCAATCGCCGAGCTCGCGAGCCGCCTCCGGGTGAGCTTCCGCCCAATGTTCGAGCGGCACCGGAGCAGGAGGCGTCGGCGCCATCGCAACAGGCGGCATCGGGGCAGGGGGCGGGCCGGGCGGTGCCGGGGCCGGCCTTGGGTGGGCGCAGCCGACGACGGCGAGCGTTGTGACAATTAGAAACGGTTTCAACACGCAGAGCTTGTGGGGCATTTCTGTTCTCCCTCGGAGTTTTCGCACGCCCGCTTCCCCTGCAGGCCACATGCCATCAGCCGGTGGGGCAAGGTCCGCAAGAACCTTGGGGTAGCTGGTCGTGACGGGTGTCCGGGCAGTCGACGGTGCAGCCTTTACGTCACATCTTCGCACGGCCGAGTGGCGATTCCGCCACACTCCTCGGATGGCCCCTGTCCGTCGCTATAATTCTCAAGAAGATGGTCGCCGACGACGAGGACGACCGGCGGCGACTCGAACGCCACTATAAGATGTGGAAGAGCGTCGTGGATGACCCGTCGCACCCGGACCATACCAAGGTACGAACGGAGTCTTGTTGGTGAATGCCGCCCAGGTCTATGGCCAGCTTGTTGTTGATGAAGACCCAAACGTCGTCGTCGCACTTGAAGGTGAAGGTTTCCCCACCGTTGTCGGTGAACGAGGTGTGGATCTCGGTGGTGAAGGAGAAGTTGTGCATTGGAATTGCCGTGAAGCAGCGCCGTAGCCACTCTCTGTCACTATTACGTGCGGTGTCCGCAGTCGCCTGCTGCAGCAGTCGCTCTTCTGAAGTCCTGTGAACGGTGGCCCCAATGGCTATTGTTGCCAACGTCGCCCCACGGATCGCGGCAAGGACGGGGGCAAGCGCAGCCTCCTCAGCGATGGCGTGTTTAGCGAAGCCCGCAGGAGCTCGTCGCACATGGACGCGCAAGCGAAAGAGATGACTTCGTTGTAGATCCATCGCATGCCTGCCACAAAGTCTGACGGACGCGTCGTGGCCGAGCCGTGGACGCCTCTCCGCGTCCGGAAGATGCTCGTCGTCCTCGGCGGGCTCTACGCACTCCTCATCTGGATGGACGCGGTTGGGCTGAGGCTTCCGGACAAGATCCTGCCCCTGCCGGTCCGATTTTTCCTGCAAGAGGCGGCGCTGTTTCCGAATGCGGCACGCGACTCCATCGAGTACCGCGCCGAGGCTTGGCTCTGCGTGGCCGGCCATTTCGAGGAGATCGACATCCGCCCGTTTTTTCCTATCCGGCGCGACGATAAGGAGAGCCGCTTCTACCGGGCGATGTTCTTCCACCGCCACCAGCGGCGCGTGCTCGAGGCGCTGGACGCGTTCATCGTCGAGCAGCAAAACCGTGCCCACCCCGAGGCCAGGATTGGCGGTGTCATGCTACTGAGCCTCCGGATACCGATTCCGCCCCCTGGCACGTCCGAGGGGCGATACCAGCGCCTGCCGCTCACCAACTACCCGCGCGATGTCGGGCGGAAGTACTGGTACGTCACCTCGTCCACCGAGCGCGTCCGGCGCTGTCAGGAGCCCGGTTTCCCGTGAGACGCCCGCCGTTCCCCAAGACGTCCTGGACTCGCCTCCTCGCCTGGATCGATACGCCGCAACCGATTCAGCGGCTGGCGCTGGCGCGCATCGTGTTGCCGCTGGTCCTTTTGCTTTTCCAAACTTCGCGGCTCGTCCACGCCGATCATTGGCTCTCCCCAGTCGGATTTCGGGTCCCCTACCTCGGCGGCCACGACTGGCGCCAGCCGCTCTACATCCCGCCTGTGTCGCCTGGGCTTGCCTGGACGATTGCCGTCGTGACCGTGCTGACCGGGCTGGCCGTCTCGGCCGGGCTCTTCACCCGCGTCTCAGGCGGGCTGTTCGCAGCGCTGCTGGCTTATCTGGCGCTCGCGGACAGGCTGGAGGCGTTCACGGTAAGCAAGCTCGGGCCGATGCTCGCAGTCGCGCTCTGCCTGAGCCCGTCGGGTGCGCGCTACGGCCTCGACGCCTGGCTGCATCGGCGGGAGCATCCGGAGGCGCTCGTGCCGACCCATGTCCGGGGGGGCGTCATCCGGTTCTTCCAGATCTTCCTTTGTGCGATGTACTCCGGCGCCGGGATCGCCAAGCTGCGAGGCGATTGGCTGGGCGGCGACGTGCTCTGGAGTCATCTGCACGACAACTATCAAACGACGATCTCCTGGCTCCTGGCGCGGGCAGTACCAAGCTGGGCGTGGCAGCTTCTGCAGTATGGCTCGCTGACCTTCGAGGTCCTGGCTCCGCTCTGGTTCGCGCTCCCCTGGACGCGCCGCTACGCCGTGCTCTTCGGGCTCTCGATGCACGCGCTCATCGGCCTCATGTTCGGGCCGGTGATCTGGTTCGCGATACTGATGAGCACGCTGCTGGTCGCCTGCTACGTCCCCGAGCCATGGCTGTTACGCGTCTTTCCCTTGTGAGCTGCGGCAACTGCAGGGCCGTGAAGTGGAGAGGGAGAATCTCCATGAATCTCGTGCTGGCGCGGTTGCTTACGCCGAGGGATGGCATGCTGCCGTATCCATCCGAGATCTGTGGTCGATCTTGGTCATCCGCCACGCACCAGACTCGCCCACGCGGCTGCTCCTCATCGGCACTGCTGGGCCGAAGCGCGCGGAAGGCGAAGCGCGACAGATGTCCCACCCAAGGATGAATGGGCTAGTCGACAGCTGCCGCCAAGCGCGGTCATCGTCCTTTGGACAATTGCCAACCCCAGGCCGTGCCCTGGCACCTCTCGCTGTTCGCTCCCGCGGTAGTAGGGCTCGAAGGCGTGGACAAGGTCCTCGTCGTTCATTCCGATGCCATTGTCATCGAGGACCAATTCGATGTCGCTTGGGTGGGAAACGCTGGTCATGGCCAGCCTCAATCGTCGCTGCTTCGACTGGAACTTGACTGAATTGGTGATGAGATTGCGCAAGATCTGGGCAAGCACGCTCGGTGCACAGGCCACGACATCGCCCGAAAGCGACGTGGTGACCTCCGCGTCAAGTAACTGCGGACGAAGCTCGCGAAGCACCTCGGTCGCGACTTCCGCGACAGATGCGGTCCCAGGCGAAAGGCGGCCGGCGCGCGACATGTGGAGCATATTCTCCACGACACGCGTCATCTGATCCACGGCCAGGCGAATCTGCGCCGCCATCTGCTGAACGCTGTCGGGAGTTTCCCGGCCTGCCATGAGAAGGTCCGCATAGCCTCGAATGGGACTCAAGGGCACACGCAGGTCATGGGCGGCGCGCTCGGCAAACGCGTCCAGCTCTCGGTTGCGCTCCGAGAGAAGATTGATGTGTGCCTCGGTCAAGGCGCGTTGCCTGACCAGGACGCGGAGGATGAACAAGACAATCGCGGCGACCAAGGCCAACGCCACGAGCCCCACGAGCGCGTCCAAGGCCATCGCCTGCAGGTGGATGGAGCGGATGGCCTTGGCCTGCCTGCGGGTAGCGTCGCGGTTGATGACGCCGAGCCGGCGGACCGAAGAACGGATGCGCGCGATGCGGGCGGAAATGGCCGACGAGTCGTGCCTGCGAACGAAGCTCTCGAGGTCTGCGAGAATCGGCGCGCAGGCGGCGCCACTCCTCGAGGCTCGCCGGGCTGAGATGTGAGCGGTTCGTAGGCCTGCGCATGGAGCGCGATGTGCTGCGCCGCCACGACCAACTCCCCCTCGGTGAGCGCCAGCGACGCCATGCGCTCGGCGTCATCACGCATTTCATCCACCAGCTCGATCGACCGCTGCTCGTCGTCGACCATCTCCGAGGTTCGCGAGGCGACCCGACGAGCCACCATGAGATCGGCAACCAGCATCGAGAGCAATAGAATGGCGACGATGGCCAAAGCAACGAGAACAGGCCAAGCCTTCGGGGGCTGTTTGGGAAAGGACGCAGGAGCCTCGGCAGGGTTGCTCATTCGTCTTCACCGGCTTCGCGGGCAAGCAGCCGCTGCAAGGTTCGACAATCCATGCCGAGCACGTTCGCGGCATGGGTTCGGTTTTCCTGGACGTGCTCGAGCACCTTTTGGATGTAGCGCTCCTCGAGGACCTTGAGGGTCGGCCAGTCGCCATCGATGGCGGCACTCCCCGACGTCGCGATTCCCCTGGCGACCTCGTCAGGCAGATCTTCCGGCAGGATCACCGAGTGTGGAGATAGTGCAACGGCGCGCGCAAGTGCGTTTTCCAATTCACGCACGTTGCCCGGCCAGGGGTAGGCCCGAATGACGGCCACGGCCTCGGGTGACATCTCTGGCACGGCGCGACCGAATTGAACGGCATGGCGAACGAGAAAATGGCGCGCGAGCTCGATGATGTCGTCGCCCCGGTCGCGCAGCGGCGGAACTCTCACCGCAACCACGTTGAGCCGGTAGTAGAGATCCTCGCGCATCCTTCCGCTTGCGACCTCGGAGGCAAGATCGCGATTGGTCGCCGCGACCACTCGGACATCGACCCGAATGGCCGCCGCACCGCCCACGCGTCGCACTTCACCCTCCTGCAGAACGCGAAGCAACTGCGCCTGCATTTTGGCAGGAACATCGCCGATCTCGTCGAGAAAAATCGTTCCGCCGTTGGCCTCCTCGAAAACGCCACGACGGCTCGAATGGGCGCCGGTGAAGGCGCCTCGCTCGTGGCCGAACAGCTCGCTTTCCAGGATGCCTTCGGCCAACGTCGCACAGTTGACGGGCACATACGGCATCGAAGCCCGACGGCTGAGATCGTGAATTTTCCGGGCCGCCAACTCCTTGCCGCAGCCGCTCTCCCCCACCAGCAGCACCGCAGCTTCCGTGCGGGCCACCTGCGCGATCTGCTTGTAGAGACTCAACATCGGGGGGCTCGTGCCGACCATGGATTTCTTGTCGAGACTCACGCTGCGCAGGCGGAGGTTCTCGGTCGTGAGACGCTTGCGCTCCAGGGCCCGCGCGACGGCCGCCTGCAGTGCGAAGACATCCACCGGCTTGGTGAGGTAGTCGACGGCTCCTTGTGCAATGGCGTCCATGGCCGAGTCGGGGCGAGCGAAGGCGGTGATTAGGATCACCGCCGTCTCGGGAGCCGTGTGCATGACATGGGCAAGAAGCTCCATGCCGCCAGCACCCGGCATCTGGATGTCCGAAAGGACCAGGTCGAACCGTTCCTCTTTCAACCGCTCCAGTGCATCCATGCCGCTGGCGGCATCGACGACCCGGTGTTGTCCACGGCGGAGAACCTCCACCAACAACCCGCGGGTGAGATCGTCGTCTTCGGCGACCAGGATAGTGGCTTGAGCGACGGGTGTCATCATGAGCATGATCCGGAGGAGAGTCCCGCGATGCAGAAGGACGCTGCATCTTCGGCGCGGGGTGAACGCATTGCGGCGCCCTCGCTCGAGGGTGCGGGTACCTCAAATGAGGACGACCAGCAGAGCAAATGGATGGAAAACATGGTTCACGAAGCGGCGGGTGGTGAAGATACACCGATGGATCCCTGATTCAAATCGATCCCAAGCCCATGGCGGCCAGTCGGAGCATTGCCAAGGTGGTCTCAGGGTGCCCCCGATGAGGGACGTTTGCGGTGGGCGAGGGTGACCAGCGCGGGTTGGAGCAGGCGAGGCAAGACGACCAGCACGAGCGCGCCGCCGATGACCACGATCGCGAGCGGCTTCTGCGTTTCCGAACCGATGCCACGCGAGAGAGCGGCGGGGAGGAGCCCGAACATGGCCACGAAGGTCGACATCAGGACGGGGCGCAGGCGTCGCTCGGCCGCCCAAAGGGCGCTCTCCTCCGCGGTGTGGCCGTCCTCGCGCAGCTGACGTGCGTAGGTGACGACCAGAAGCGCGTCCTGGACCGCCACCCCCAGGATGGAAATGAAACCCATGGCGGCCGAAATGGAGAAGTCGGTCCCCGTCACGTAGAGAGCCATCAGGCCTCCGCTGCACGCCACCGGAACCCCGAGCAGCACGATGAGGGTGTCACGCCAGTTCTTGGCCGAGCTGAAGGCAAGAAACGCGATGACGACGAGCGTGACGGGGACGATGAGCAGCAGGCGTTGGGTGGTCTCGCGCAACTGGTTCATCTCGCCGTCCCACTCCAGGTGCGTGTCGTACGGCAGCTTGACCGCCGCGTTGATTCCAGCTTGCGCCTCCGAAATGGTCGAGCCTAGATCGCGACCGCGCACCGAGAACTTGACCGGTACGTAGCGTTTGAGGTCTTCGCGAAAGATCACCGAAGGGCCTTCCTCCTCGACGACCTCAGCCAGTTGGCCGAGGGGAACCTGCGAGCCGTCCGGCGTCGACACCAGAATGTTGCGAATGGAGGGCACGTCGCGCCGGTACTGCTCCGCCCAGCGCAAGATCAGATCAAAGCGCTTCTCCCCCTCGAATACCTGGGTAATGACCTGCCCGCCGATGGCGGCTTGCACGACGGCTGCAACGTCGCCTGTGTTGAGCCCGTAGCGTCCGATCTGCGTCCGATTGGGCGTGATGCGGATGGCGGGCTGGCCCAGGGAGCGAAAGATGCCCAGATCGGCGATGCCAGGTACTTTCGCCAGCACTGCCGCGATCTCGTTGGCCTTGGTCTCGTTGACATGCAGATCGGGACCGACGACTTTGACGGTGTTTTCCCCTTTGACGCCCGACATGGCCTCTTCCACGTTGTCGGAAATGACCTGGGAGAAGTTGAACACCACGCCGGGAAAGGCGTTCGTGAGATCCGTCTGGATTTCCTGGGTCATCGTCTCCTTGGTCAGACCCGCGCGCCACTCCTTCGCCGGGCGCAGCGGGGCCAAGATCTCGATGTTGTAGAAGCCGGACACGTCGGTGCCGTCGTCGGGACGGCCGAGCTGAGAGACCACAGTTTGCACTTCCGGCCTACGCTGCTGTTCCTTCGTGCACGGGGCTCGCTCGTCGTCGGGACAGCCGCGCACGATGGCACGCATACGGCCGACGTAGCGAGCCGACTGCTCGAGTGAAATGGAGATGGGCAGTGTCGCGCGGATCCAGAAATTGCCCTCTTCGAGCTTGGGCATGAATTCCCGGCCGAGGAATACCGACGCCGCCAAGGCGATCGCCACCGGGACCAGCCCGACGAAGATAGCCATTTTCGGACGGCGCAACGAGAATGCGAACAGAGGACGGTAGAGCCGGCTGAGGAAGCGCATCACCACGCTTTCCCCTTCCCCATGCTCGGCGTTGCGCATGGGCAGTGCTCTCGCGGCGAGCGTGGGCGTGAACGTGAGCGCGAGCAAGATGGCGCCACCGATGGCGAAGGCATAGGTATGCGCCATCGGCGACATGATGACACCCGCGACTCCGGTCAAGGTGAACAGCGGGATGAAGGCCACGGCGATAATCAGCGTGGAAGCGAACATGGGCGGTCCGACCTCGCGCGCCGCCGCGACCACGCGCTCGAGCGCATTACCGCCCTTGCACAGGAACTTGACGAAGATGCTCTCCATCACGATGACGGTCGAATCCACGACGATTCCGAAGTCCACGGCACCCAGGGAAATCAGATTGGCGGCTGTGCCGCTGGCCACCATGCCCGAAAAGGCGAAGAGCAATGCCAAGGGAATGTTGACCGCCGTGATGAGCGCGGCGCGGACATTGCCGAGAAACAGGAAGAGCACGATGGCAACGAGGATCATGCCGGTGAGGAGATTCTCCATCACCGTGTGGGTGGTCAGATTGACAAGATCGGCACGGTCGTAGACGGGCTCGATGTCGATGCCCGGGGGAAGCACGCGGTTGCGGTGGATGTAGTCCACGCGATCGTGAATGCCCCGGATGGTCTTGAGCGAATCGCCGCCATAGCGCATGAGCACGATGCCCTCGACCACGTCGGGTTCGTCATCCTGCCCGACAATTCCAAGGCGAGGGGCAGCCCCCACGCTGACGTTGGCCACATCGCGCACCCGGACCGGCACGCCCTTGACAGCGCCAATGGTAGTGTCGCCGATGTCCTGCACGGAACGGATGAGACCGACCCCACGCACATCGAACGACTGCGCGCCAAGCGTGATGCGTTGGCCGCCCACATTCTGGTTGGCGTTGGCGATGGCAGCCTGAAGCTGCGACAGGGGCACGCTGCGTCCGCGCAAGCGGTAGGGATCGACCTCCACGTGGTACTGCTTGGTCAGACCGCCGAAGCCAACCACGTCGATGACCCCCGGCACCTGCCGGAACTGCTTCTCGAGAATCCAGTCCTGCACCGTCTTCAGGTCGGCAAGCGAGTACCCCTTGCCCACGACTTTGTAACGGTAGAGCTCTCCAATCGCGCTCCAGGGCGACAGCTCCGGCGACACCCCTTGGGGCAGGGTCACGAAGTTGAGCTGGTTGAGCACCCGCTGCTGTGCCATGGCATAGGAGGTATCCCAACCGAAGTAGCACTTCACGTCGGCCAGGCCGAACAGCGATTGCGACCGGATGTGCTCCAAGCCAAGCATCCCCACCAGGCCGGTTTCGAGTGGCAGGGAAACGTAGCGCTCGACTTCCTCGGCGCTCCAGCCCTGCGGCTGGGCGATGATTTCGATCATGGGCGCTACCGGGTTGGGATAGGCCTCGATGGCGAGCACCTTGTAGGAATAGAGGCCAATCCCGACCAGCGCGATGGCCAGCACCGCGACCAGCACGGGTGCACGTACCGCTGAAGCCACCAATCTGGCAATCATGGTCAGATCAGGCCGGAAAGCAGGATGGCCCCGGAAGTAACCACGCGTTCACCCACCGAGATGCCGCGAACGACCGGCAGATAGATACCACCCAAACCTTCGTTGACCGAGACCAGCCTTCGCTGGAAGCGCAGCCGTCCATCGGGTGCGTTGCCCAGGTCGATGAATGCCATGGTTTCATCACCAAGGTGCAGGATCGCGCTGCGCGGGAGAGCTAGAACGCTCTGCTGATCCACGGCCAGGGCAGCGGTGGCGTACATTTCGGGTTTGAGGGCACGATCCGCGTTGCCCAGCTTGCAGCGAACTTTGGCAGTGCGCGTGGCCGGATCGATCGTGTCGGAGACCCAATCCGCGATGCCATTGAAGAGGCGACCGGGATAGGCAACCACCTTGACCAGACACGCATCACCGGGTTTGACACGTCCGAGATCCATTTCGAACAGATCCGCCATGACCCACACGGTATCCAGCTCGCCAATGGTGAACAGCTCGAGGAGGGTGCCTCCGGTGTATTGTCCCTGCACTTCCGCGCCGGGGTTCACGTTGCGCGCGATGACCTCGCCGCCGATGGGAGCCCTCAAGGTATAGCTCTGCCCGTCCGCGCTTGCGCCCCCGGCGCGCAGAAGCTGCGCCTTCCTCCTCGACCGCTGAAGCTCCGCCTTCGCCTTGGCGAAGCTGCTTTGCGCGGCTTCGAGGTCGCGTTGCGAACCGGCGTGCACATCAAACAGCTCCTTCTGCCTCTTGAAGTCCTTCTCCGTGGAAATGGCATCCGCCTGTGCCTTTTCAAGGTCCGAGAACGCGCTGCCCACGTCCGGCGACTCGATGACGGCTAGCGTGCCGCCCTTCTTGACCCGCTGGCCCGGTTGGGCCTCGATGCGAATCACGCGTCCCGTGACCGGGCTCATCACGTGCGCCACCTTCAGATCATCGAAGGTCACATGACCGCTGGTCACCACCAAGCCCCCGATCGGCTGCAGGGCGAGCGGCTCGACAACCAATTTGGCCGCAACCACCTGATCGTGCCGGAGCCAGATTTCACCGGAAGGTCGATCCATCGAATTCTGTCGAGCCGCACGGTTGCGACACGCGGCCCCGAGATGGAGCGCGAGAACGAGGAGCAAACGCCCCTTCACGGGCCAAGCTCCACGCTCACCCCTCGACCTGATGCCACCCCCAGAACGAGCTTCGAGGGTTTCCAAAGAGCAGCACGGACGCGCATCCAGCACATGACCGTCCCCTACGCAATGAGCATGCCGCTCCGGCATGGGCATCCAGGCGGGTTGTAGCTAGGGTTGTTCGATCACGAGAGCCGAGTGGCTTTTCACGCATCCCCACCAGTACCGCCGCCGGGCCGATGGCCCGGATCCTTCAGGCGTGAAACGGGCAGCCCCTCACCCGCCTCGCTGCGCTCGGCGACCTCTCCCCGCTTCGCTCCGCTACGCGGGGCGAGGTGTTTCAGGTCAGAGGTCTGGCGCAGATTGCCCCGCGCAGCACCTTGGCCGACGCACGCCGAGAGCTGAAACTTGGCGCGGTGGTTTGCCGCTGCAAGTGCGGCGTTTTGCCACTGAGCCGGGAAATCGCGGATTTGACCAACCCGCCACTTCATAGTCGGCGGACAGGCCAGATTGCTCGCTCGTCGCCGATCCTCCAAGCTCCCTATCTCCGCGAATTTCCGACAAAAGCCTGGCGACGATTTCTTTGACACTGCGGGCCAAATTACCCTGCGCTGACTTCCCTCTTGAAGACAGCACCTGTCGTGGTAAAAAGATCGACAGGCGAACCACCAATAACCAGAGCCAAGTCCGGGTGACCGGAACGGCCCGTTGGCCGCATCGAATATCTTAGCCTACGCCCAGCACGTGGGCCTCCAAAGGGCAATCTGACGTCGAGTGAGGAGAGCCTCACTGGGGGGTACTCAATGCGCGTAACGAAGGCCGTCTATCTAGTCCTTGGAATGGGCGTGTTCGCCGTCGGGATCATCGCATGGGGGTGTTCTCCTTCCCAGAGCGGCCCCGCGGTTGGGGGCGGCAGTCAGGGAGGAATCAACTTCAACACGACCAACATCGGCGGCGGTGGCACCTCAGGTGCCGGTGGCGTGAGCGCCAACACCATAACGCTCCCGCCGCCTCCAAGCTTCGGTGGCCAGGGCGGCACCTCCTCGGCGACTACCATCCCGTGGCCCCCAACCGGGTTTGTGAACGTTACTGCGGCTTCTATCGGTGACTACGCGACTTCACAAGATCCGCTAACCAGCATGAGCGGCTCTGGCGGGAGTGGCGGGAGTGGCGGGAGCTCGGGTACAATCGGACAAGCCCAGTGCACAAACATCCTGTTCGGCATCGTGCGCGACTTCAAGATGAGCACCCAGGGCGGTACCAACCCTGATTTCGAGCAGCAGCCAACCGTAGTTGCTGATGACCGCGGCATTGTGACCGACACCCTGGGTTCCGACGGAAAGCCGGTCTATGGTGATCACCCGAGCGGGACAGCGACCACGCACGGAGCGGACTATTTCAATCAGTGGTACAACGACGTCGACGGTGTGAACATCCCCTATGTGGTCGCGCTCCACTTCGTGCAAAGCGGTAGCATCTACACGTTCGCCGCCACGATAGGCAACACGGGCGGAGTGCCCAACGTTTCATACTTCCCGCTCGACGGCTTAGGCTTCAATGACGAGGCGCAGGGGGCAGATGGAAACATGCACAACTTCTCCTTCACCACCGAGATCCACACCTCGTTCACCTACAACGGTGGGGAAACCTTCACATTCAAGGGCGACGACGACGTCTGGGTCTTCATCAACAACAAGCTGGCCATCGACCTAGGCGGCATTCACCAACAAGAAACCCAATCGGTGGATCTCGACAGCCAGGCTTCCAACCTGGGGATCACCACAGGCAATTCCTACCCATTGGCGGTGTTCAATGCCGAACGCCACGTTGTGCAGTCGAACTTCCGCATCGATACCACCTTGACCTTCACCAACTGCGGGTTTGTTGAGGGCACCATCTACTAGCCCCAGCGTGGCCAGCCGCCTTCGTTCCGCGTCCGTGAGCCGTATCCGCTTGGTCCCGAGCTTTTCCCTGAGCAGCCGGTTCTCCGCCTTCAGGAAGTCGACCTGCTCCTGGCGCACCCGACCGAGCCACACCCCGAGCCACGCCGCCAGGAACTGCAACGGCAGTGGGAGCGTCAAACCTGTCCTTCGTGCGGCCATGGGAGTGCCAAACCCCGCGGTCCTCACGCATCACCACGCCCTGTTGACCACGAGGAACCGCTTGATATCACGACGATTTTGGCGGATCCAGTTTCGGCACAGGACGCGCAGCATACGTGGTTGCCTGGGTGTCCAACGGGACGTCATTGAGCGGCCCAAGGTCACATTCTCGGATGGCAACGCGCTCCAGCATGCCCGGTGGCCGGTAGGTCTTGCAAAGTTCGCGCGCCCGCATCACGGCTTGGTGGCGGCTACCCTACCAGAGCCACGTTCCAAAGCTACCTTCGCGCATCGGGCTTGTCCTTCCACAACGCGCCAGAAACAACGTAATCTGTCGCCCGAATGGCGGTTCCAAGTCCCGAGAGATCTCGACTGCAGGCGGTTGCGCGTGATGCCCTCGCCGCGCTTCCGTTCGCGGTGGTCATCGCGCTGGTTGGAGTTGTCACAGATTTCCACACACCCCTGAACGATTTCTGGGGAAACCAGCAGCTCGCGCAGAGACTCGATGCCCGCGACCTGGGAACCTTCTACGACGGTTTCTTCCCCATCGGCTACACGCTAATTCTCCGCGCGCTTTCCCGTTTCGGATATCCAGCCTGCTCCGCCCTGGGTGTCAATGTGGTACTGACCTGGTTCCTGGCTTTATCGATGCTAGGCGTCTTGCGGCTTCGTGGGCTTGGAATCCTGCCATCTTTGGTAATCGCTAGTCTCGTGCTTCTCTTTCCCCAGGTCTTTCAGTGCCTGTACACGCCAGGCGCTGATTCGGGCGCAATGGTGTTCTTCACAATCGGCAGCTACGCTCTATTGGTCGCACTGCTTGCTCCCAGGCCGTGGGCCTGGTCGTATGCGCTTGCCGGTGGGCTGCTAGGCCTGGCCGCCTTATGGCGCTACCATGCTCTCCCGGCAGGTATGTTCGTCCTGGTCACCGCAGCCCTTGTCTACCGCAGGCGGTTTTGGGGGATCATGCTCGCGCTGGCATCGGGCGCAGTTGTCTACGGCTGCCAAATTGCTGTGAATCTGCTGTCGGGACATTCGCCGTTGCAAACCTACCAGGGGTTCAACATCTACCTACACGTGCATCACGTGAACTGGTACCACACCGCCGCGACACCTTCTGTGGGCACCCCCCTGTCGGTCATCCTCTCCGATCCGTCGGCCTTCCTGTCATCGTATTTCGCCACGTTTGTCAGGATTTTTTCCGCCCTGGCCGCGCCCCTCATTTTGGTTTTCTTCTCCAAGGACCGCCAGTTGCGGCGGGCGGCACTGCTCTGGCTCGGGTTCGCCTTCTTGTACAGTGCGCTTATGGCCACCGCCGATAGCGGCAGGGCGGTGCTCCTCGCTCTGCCGGTGTCCCTTTCCTTTCTGGCGGTCTCCGGCCACGCACTCTGGGTCGACCGGCTGCGCGCGCGCACGTCTTCCGCGTCGTGGCCGCGACCGGTTGGGATCCTCGCGATGGCGCTCATTATCGGTGCATGTGCGACGAAAGATGCGGCGACCGTCCTTTCGTGGGGCAAGGCTTCCCAACATTACCGTGCCCTCGAACAGGTGTTTGTTCGCGAGGGAATCACCGACGCCCGGCAGGTCTATTCGACGGACCTCTACCTCTACTTCCGCGACATACCGCCGTTTGTCCCATCCTACAGTGGAGGTTGGCTTGATTTGCCGCCCTACCACGCAAACAACCAGGCGCACGAGATTTCCCTCAGGTCAGAAAAGGCATTCCTTCAGGATTGCCGGGACCGCGGCATACGCATAGTGCACCTCACTCCCGGCTGCAAGCGGGCGGCGGCGTTCCTCTATCGGATCTACAACTCTCCCGGCGGCACAGAGGGCATGCGCTTCATGGCGCAGATAGGAAGATCTCGCCTCTTTCGCCTTGAATTGTGATCGAGCCGGATCTTGGCCGCCAGGGCATGCCGACGCTGGGCCTGGGATGGTCAACTCACCAGGGAGTACCATGACAAACGACTTCCTGTCGGTTAGCGCGGGGGTATGGCACACATGCGGCCTCAAGACCGACGGGACCGTCGTTTGTTGGGGCATAGACCTACCTGAGCATAATCCCAAGCGTTGGCGACACCTCCATCGGGCCCACGGCGATCGCATGGATAGAGCACTGGCATCGGGCGCCTGTTTGGACCAGAATCGCGCCATGTCCGCAGAAACGGGTGGCGCGAACAAGAAAGCACCGTCGGAGGAAAAGGAACCCTCTGTCGAGCAGATCAAACTACTTTGGGATTCATACGCCGAGTGGTCAAAGCATCTACGTACTTGGCTGGTCGCCTATGGCATCGGCGCGCCTGTTTTGTTTCTCAACCGGAAGGAGATCTGGGACATCGTGGCGGCCTCAGCCAGAGGACGGCTCATAGCATTCTTGTTTCTCGGTGGCGTGACCCTTCAAATTGGACTGGCCACGCTCAACAAGTGGTCGTCGTGGGGATACTACACATGCTGGCAATGGCGGAAGACCAACAAGCCCCGATGGTACCCGCTTGCCAGATGGCTCGTGGACCAGTTTTGGATGGACGCCCTCGTGGATCTCGCGACGCTTGTTGCTTTTCTGGCGGCGACTGGACTCACCCTTGGACTCCTAGTACCCGCGCGATAAGCGCTGCTGTCCGGACGTTGGGCCGACCCGAAAACTCGAAGGGGCCACGCAGAACTATGATGACACGTGGGTGGCGAGGCTGGACCCTCTTGAAACCGTAACAACCACGTATAGCTTCTTTTCCTCAGGCTCGTTTACCTTTGTGGTTGCCGGATCGACGGTGACGACCTTGACATGGAGCTTCTCCTCCTCTACCAGCGGGACGCGATTTAGCCGGCGACGAGTCGAACGACGAACAGCACGCCCCCACCGACGGCGATGGCCAAGCTCAGAACCTTGACGCCGCGGTCGCCGAACCAAGGGGCGCGGCGGGCGACGAGCGTGAGGGGTAAGATGATCGAAAGCACGGCGAGCTGTCCAATCTCGACGCCCAGGTTGAATGAGACGAGGGCGATCGGCACCTGCCCGCGGGGAAGCGCGATTTCCCGCAGCGCAGCCGCGAAGCCGAACCCGTGGATGAGCCCGAACAGGAACGTAATCCGCCAGCGCTTGCTCGCGTCCTTGACGAAGAGGTTCTCGACGCCAACGTACGCGATGGACAACGCGATCGCGGGTTCGACAAGGCGCGGACTCGGCGCGAAGATCGAGAGCGCCGCGAGCGCCAGCGTGATCGAATGCGCGAGCGTGAAGGCGGACACCATCCCCACCAGCGATCGCAGCTTTCCGCCGACCAGGATGAGGCCAAGTAGGAAAACCAAGTGATCCGCGCCGGTGAGAATGTGCTCGATGCCGAGCTTCAGCATCGACCAAGCTATGCCGGCCGCGCTCGAGGTCGGGCTCGCCTTGTCCAAGGTCCAGGTGGCGTGCGAACGATCGAGCACCTTGGCCTGCGCCTTGCCCGCCCAGAAGACGCGCGCCAGATGACGATGACCAGGCGCCAGAGCGCCAAGAAACGGAGCAGCGATCGTGAGTCGGCTGGGAACCTCGGGGCACGTGTAGCGGACCTGGAAGACGATCCCCCCCTCGCCTTCCAGCGCCCACGTACGGTCGAGCGATCCGGGGCAGACTTGGGCGTCGGCCGTCACGGTCAGGCCGCCCACCACCGCGCGCGCGACGGCCGCGCGGCCTGCGGCAAGCTCCTCGGCGTCGATGGATCCGTCGTGGTCTGTATCGATCGCGGGCAGCCAGCGAGCCAGCTCCCGTCCTGCCATCCCGAGGTCGCCGTAAAGTACCTTGCCATCCTGGCGGTACTCGCCGCTGGAGACGCCGACCGCGTGGGCGCAAGCGCGGCGTTCAGGCGCGAACGCGGCGAGGGCGATTGCGGCCACCGCAAGGAATACGGCGCTCCGGAGAGCACGGCCAACAAACCTCGTCATCGGGACACCTCTTCAGCGCGACGGCGACTGCGCGACCTGTGCGCGGCCCGCCGCCGCTCCCGCATAGGGCGCGTCGGTCAGCGTCCCCAAGAAGGCCACAATCGCATCGATGTCGTCGTCGCTCAGAGGCGGAGGCGCGCCCTCCCGCCGGTTGTAGATGGGGGCGTAGATGTTCACGTTTCCTCGGTCCTTCGATCGCACGTCGTCGAACCTCTGACCGGGCGGGTAGATGCGCTCGGGCGCCACCGCGCGCAAGGCATAGAACTTCACCACGTCGCGCAGATTCTTGTACACGCCGTTGTGTCCGAAGCTCTCGCGGACCGCGACATTCCTCAGCGACGGAGTGCGGAAGCTCTCGCACCACTTCTCGTCGTTCGACGGGGTCTTTGTGTCCTTGCGCTCGCACAGCCCGAGATCGAAGTACGCGGCATTTCGATTGCCGGTCAGGTCGCGGTTGCGGGGGAGGGCAACCGCGTCGTATCCATAGTCTGTGAACATTGATTCCGCCGGGTCGGTCGAAGTCTCGGCCAGCCGGTGGCACCCAGAGCAGGCGCCGCGGCGGCGGTCCTTGAAGGCCTCAAGGCCTCGTCTCTCTTGCTCTGTCAAGGTCGCCTGGCCGCGCACATAGGCGTCGTACTTCGAGCTCGCCGGGGTCATCTCGTCGCTCTTCAAATAGGCCTCGATCGCCACGCCCGCCCCGCGTACGACCGCTGCTGGATCCGACGACCGGCCAATGGCGCCTCGGAATTCCCTCGCGTAAGGCCCCCGCACGATCTTGGCGGCGAGACGCTGCGAGGTTCCGGCGTTCATTTCGTCAGAGTTGAAGAGAGGATCCCGCACCAATTCCACCAGGCTGTCGGAGCGCCCATCCCAAAAGAAACCGCCACGAGGCTCCGGTGCCGGGGCCTCGTCGTCCTGGAAATAGTGGAAGGTCGGAACGTATCTCATGTAGAGGACGGACGGCGTCGAACGCCGGGCAAAGCGCGCGGGGCGGCTTCCTAGCGGGACGCCAATCCGGGAGCCGTGGCCGCCCGAGAAAGCGTGCGCTGGATCGTGGCAGCTCGCGCAGCTCGTCCCGGGGGGCTCCGAAAGGCGCTCGTCGAAGAAGATCTTCTTCCCCAGCGCCACGAGCACCGGATTGTCCGGCGGTCCCTGGCGGGGTGGCAGCGGAAGGACATGCGTGCGGCGGGCCGGTATCACCGGTGAGCGCGGGAGCTTGGGAATATTCGCCGCGGCCAACGCCTGTTCGATGGTTGGCTTCAGCGCGGGCGGGCTCTTCCCGCAGGCGCCCAAGACGAGCACGATCACGGCGCCCGTTGCGAGGCGCCGCCAGGTTGCTGCATGGTTTTTCAGGGTATGCCTCTGTCTCTTACCCAGATAGGTCGGGCGGCGAGGTTTCGGCTATGGAACGTTGTCGTAGCTACCGACCACGTTGCCGCTGCCGTCCGTACAGGTGATCTGGCTGCCAGGGGTGCTGTCGCAAACACCGCTGCACGCGACCGGAGGTGCCATGGCGCATACCGCGATGACCGTGCCGTCCGTACGATAGGCAGTGAACTTCCAGTTCTTGTCGCCCACTGCGCCCACGCGGTCCATCACCATGAAGCCGAACTCCTGCGAGTAGGCAAACGCATTGACCACCGTGTTCGGCGCCGGCAGATCGCTGTTCGGGTCGAACGTCGCCGGGAGAGCCGAGTCCAGGTTGTCGCCACTGTTGCCAGCAACGAAGGTTGCCGGGTGGCTGCTGGAAAAGTTGAGGGCCTGGAAGTCGTGTACGTGTCCGTGGATGGCAATCCCGATGTTCGGTGGGTAGTAGTTGCCTGGGTATGCGGCGTTCATCACGGATTGGAGTCCCGCGCTGCCGATAGTGGGCGGGTTGGCCGCCGTGTAGCCGAGGATTGGGTGGTGAACAGTCCAGATGTTCAGCAGGTTCGCATGGGTCAAGCCAGCCGCCTCGGCCAGCTCATTCGTGTAGGGTTGAAACGCGGCGGGCGAGTAGGCGGACTTCGAAACGTTCGACGAGTCGAAGACGACGAACTGCGTGTCGCCGAAGGAAACCGCCCACGGGTCGTTGAAGTTGCCCGTGGTGTCGTTCGCCGGATTGTCACACGTCTTGACGTCGGTGGCGTCGAACGGGTTCGGGTCGAGGTAGCGGTACCAGCCTTGGCCGGCGCGGTTGCAGACCTCGTGGT
>CAWGPW010000005.1:0-75074 GCA_963824555.1 uncultured delta proteobacterium
CCTTCACGAGCTCGCCGACGTATACGCGTGCAGCGAGCGCGTCCAGATCCAGCGGGCGCAGCCGGCGAAGAGTAGGCCGCCGGCGCCCGCGAGCAAGGTGTGCGCGATGGACAGGTGGCCAAGCAGGGCTTGTGCGGGGTAGGTGGTCATGAGGGCGAGTGGGAAGACCACGGTGAAGAGTACGCGCAGGGCGCCCTTGAAGACGCTGATGGGCCAGCGACCGGCGTCGAAGATGGACATGAAGAGGTAGGACAGGTTGTCGACCTTGACCACGCGAAAGGACAGGCTGACCACGAGGATCCACAGCGAGTAGATGAGCAAGATGGCGACCGAAAAGAGGGCGACGCCGGCCAGCGTCTCCCAGACCGAGGGAACGTGGTGCAGACGGCGAAGGGCGTAGAGGACGATGGCGATGCTGCCGAACAGATCCAGGATGCGCCAAGGGTCGAAGCGCGCCGTCGAAACCAGAAATTGCGCGTCCGCGGGTTTGAGCAGGATGAAGTCCAGCGTGCCTTTACGAATGCCGTCGACCACGTGGTTTAGGCTGGGCGTGATGGCGCCGTCGAGCACGGCCTTGAGCACCGAAAACAGTCCCACCACGACCAGAGCCTCGGGGTAGCTCCAACCCGCAACCGTCGCTCGCCGCGCGAACACGACCATCAAGGGGACCAGGGTGATGCCCAGCCAGAGCAGCGCGAGCACGCCCTCGAGGAAGAAATCGAAGCGGTACTGCACCGCAAGGGTGAACGACGTACGCAGTTGCACCGAGAGCAGGAGGGCGTAGCGGCGCAAGGTGCGGTAGTGGTCACGTTTCACCGTCATCCTCCAAAAGCCGCGAACCGCTGCAGGGCTTTGCGCCACAGGAGTACGGTCATTGCGAATGCGCCGGCCACGAACAGCCACTGCACGCCCAGCTCGCGCAGGGCGACGGCGTCACTTTCGAGGCCGATCAAGGTCTCGACCGGGAAACCCAGGATGTAGCGGAAAGGCAACACGCGCGCCAGCCGCGCCACCCACGGGGGCATGAGCTCGAGCGGCACCAGGAAGCCCGACAGAATGGCCTGGGCGCCCAGCCACAGATCGAAGACCGACAGCGCGCTCTCGACGTAGGCCGCCAGCATGCCGATGATGGCCATGACCAGGAAGAGCAGCAGCCAGGCGCCGGCGATGGACGCGAGCACGATGGCGAGGCGCTCGGGATCGTGCATGGGCAGGCGCGCTCCCGCGACCCAGTACAGGACCACGACGAGCGGCGAGATGACGAGCGCGCGCAGGGGAACCGCCGCGAGCTGCATGGCACTGAACGCCCACAACGGATGGATGGGGCGCAGCAGGCGGATGGCCAGCGTGCCGCGTCGGATCTCCATGGTCAGCTCCCACACCAGCCACGAACCGGTCAGGACGCGGACGATCAGCATGCCGAGGTAGTAGGCGACGAATTCTTGCTTGCCGAATCGGCCCACCGGCCCGTCCGCCGCCACCGCGGTCCACAGCGCCATCATGACCAGCGGCATGTTCATGGACAGGATCCACACCAGGAACTCGGCGCGATAGGCCAGCATGTCCGCCAGTCCCACGCGCAAGAGGCTCGGGTAGGCGCGCAGCCATCGTCGTGCCGCGGCGAGCGTCTGGCTGGTCCCCAGTCGCTTCATGTCGGTGTCCCGGCTTCGCGGCCTTGGTGCTCGCCACCCAGGAACTCGCGCATGATCTCCTCCAGCGGCGGATCCTCGACCGAAATGTCGGCGATGGGCAACTGTTCGAGCGCGGCGCGGACGGCCTCGGTCACCTGCGCCGCGGGAACCGACAGCGTGGCTTGCGAATCCGAGCGTGCTACGCAATGACCCAACCGGTCCAGGCTGCCCGGCGTGGGCACCGAGGCGAAGTGGAGAGTGATGCGCTTCTCCGGACGAATGCGATGGGCCAAGGTCTTGAGATCGCCGTCGTAGACCAAGTGGCCCTTGTCGATGACAATCACCCGCGGGCATAGCGCGGCCACGTCGGCCATGTAGTGGCTGGTGAGCAGAATGGTCGCGCCGGTGGCTTCGTTGTGGCGGCGGATGAAGTCGCGAAGCTGGGCCTGCATCGAGACGTCGAGGCCGATGGTGGGCTCGTCGAGGAACAGCACCTTCGGCCGGTGCAGCAGCGCCGCCACCAGCTCGCACTTCATGCGCTCGCCCAGCGATAGCTGACGGCAGGGCTTGCCGAGCAGCGGCCCGATCTGCAGCAGCTCGACCAGCTCGTTCTGGACGGCGTCGGACTCGCGCCTCGGCAGGTCGAACAGGGCGCGGTTCATGGCGAAGGTCTCGGACGGCGGCAGATCCCACATGAGCTGTTGCTTCTGCCCCATGACCAGGGTGATGGTGCGCAAGAACTCCGCGCGCCGCTCGTGGGGAACGAAGCCGCCCACGGTCACCTTGCCGCTGGTCGGGTAGAGCAGACCCGACAGGATCTTGAGCGCCGTGGTCTTGCCCGCGCCGTTGGGGCCGAGAAACCCGACGCGCTCGCCGGGCGCGATGGCGAAGCTGACTTCCGCCAGCGCGTGCACGTTTTCGTAGTTGCGATGGACCAGCGATCGCACCGACGCCCACACGCCCGGAGGCCTGCGGTGGACACGATAGGTTTTGCTCAGACTGCTGACGTGGATCACGACGGGGCGCGCGCAACCTTATCAGACTGGAGGCCGGCCGCACGGTCCATACTTGAATCATTCCGACCTCCTCGGAATCTAAAGTTCTCGGGAAGGAGACCCGATGACTTCTGCCCGCGGCAAATCAAGAAGAGTCCTGTGTTGGGCAGCCCCGTCGGGCGGGGATGTCGGTCCGAGGTCAGAAGGTGGTCCATGCGGTCCTGGGAATCGGAACAAGAATATGCGAGAGGGCTGGAACCGCGCGAAACCGTGCTCGTGGTCGACGACGAGTCTTTCGTGCTGCGCCTGCTGGTGCGTGCCCTGGAGCAGACCTTCGAGGTCGTCACTTGCGAGTCCGCGACGGAGGCCCTGGCGCGCATCAAGCAAGGCGGGCTCGCTGCGGCCGTCAGCGACATCAACTTGCCCGGTATGACCGGCCTCGATCTCCTGCGCGCGGTTCGCGAGCAGGATCCCGATCTGCCCGTGGTCCTGGTCACTGGACACCCTTCCTGGGAGGGCGCGGCCCAGGCCGTCGAATACGGGGCCTTTCGCTACCTGCCCAAACCCTTCGACATCGATCACCTGCGCCGCACGGTCGTGCAGGCCACGCAGCTTCATCGGCTGGCGTGCCTCAAACGCGAGGCCTTGGGACTGGCGGGGATCGTCGGACCGTCGGATCGCGCGGGACTGGAGGCCAGTTTCGAGCGGGCGCTGGCCTCTTTCGGCATGGCCTTCCAGCCCATCGTGTCGCTCTCCAACAAGAGCATCCTCGGCTACGAGGCTCTCTTGCGTAGCCGCGAGCCCTCGCTGCCCGAGCCCGAGGACATGCTCAGCGCGGCCGAGCGGCTGGGGGCCACGCAAAGGCTTGGCCGCGCCACGCGGGCCTTCGCCGCAGGTCGCCGTTCGTCGATGGACCGCGATTGGCTGCTCTTCATCAATCTGCACCCCGACGACCTGCTCGATCCCCAGCTCATCGAACCGTCCTCGCCTCTCGTAAGCATGGCTTCCCGAGTCGTGCTGGAAATCACCGAGCGCTCGCCGTTGACCAGATTGGAAGAGGTGCGCGAACGCGCGGCCGAATTGCGCAGCCTTGGCTTTCGCATCGCCGTCGACGATTTGGGCGCGGGCTATGCCGGTCTCACCAGCTTCGCGGTGCTGGATCCGGACATCGTGAAGGTCGACATGAATCTCATTCGCGGCATCGAAGCCAGCCCCGTCAAACGCAAGCTCGTGGCATCGATTGCGTCCCTGTGTCGCGAGATGGAAATGATTCTCGTCGCCGAGGGGGTGGAGACGCCCGTCGAGCGCGACATTCTGCTCGACCTGGGGTGCGATTTCTTTCAGGGCTTCCTCTTCGCCCGTCCCACGCCCGCATTTCATCAGCCCGCTTTTTGACGGCAGAGGCTGATGCAAGCGATCGGCGTCGTGAGACGACGCCGTTTGCGCCGTGTTCCTGGCACCCGAGCTTGGCCATGCTAGCTTGGCACTGTCCGAAGGAAGACCATGGCGCGGCAAATCCCGAGGGAAGTTAGCGACGAGTTCATCAGAACCGCTTTCGAACGGTGCCCGTCAGGGCTCATCGTCGTCGACCGGGGGGGCGCCATCACGGCCGTCAACCAGGAAGTCGAGCGCTTGTTTGGTTACTCTCGCGATGAATTGCTTGGGCACCCGGTGGAGTTGCTGGTGCCCGAGCATTTTGTCCAAGGGCACGCGAGATTGCGCGGGCAGTACGCGCAAGCGCCAACCGCTCGGCGCATGGGCGCGGGACGCGAGCTGTCCGCTCGCCACAAGGATGGACGCGAGATTCCCGTCGAGATCGGGCTGTCGCCCATCGACACCCCCGAGGGCGTCTTCATTCTGGGCACCATCGTGGACGTCAGCGAACGTCGCGGCCTTGAAGAACGCTTGCGCCAGACGCACAAGCTCGAGGCCATCGGCAACCTGGCCAGCGGCATCGCCCACGACTTCAACAACATCCTGCTCGGCATCATCGGCTACACCGAGCTCGCGCGCGGAGCAATCACCAATTTTCCCTCGGTGGTCGCGGATCTCGACATCGTCGTCGACACCGCCCGGCGCGGGCGCGACTTGGTGAACCGCATTCTGTTCTTCACGCGCAAGTCGCAGCCCTCGCGCGCGCCCACCAGCATCGAGACGCCGGTTCGCGAGGCCATCCAATTGCTGCGCGCCACGCTGCCGCTCAATATCGAGATCCGCGAGGGATTCGATGCGACCACGCCCCAAGTCGTCGCCGACGGAAACGAGCTGCACCAGATCGCCATGAACCTGGCTACCAACGCGGCCCACGCGATGAAGGATCATGGGGGCGTGATGGAGATTCGTGTGGGGCCCGTGACCGTGGACGAGACGTTCGTGGCCGCGCACGCGGGGACGCGGCCGGGGCTCCACGTACGCCTGCGCGTTTCGGACACGGGCAGCGGCATTCCCGACAAGACGCTCGAACGCATCTTCGAACCCTTCTTCACCACCAAACCCCAAGGCGAGGGCACCGGGCTGGGATTGTCGGTCATCAGACAAATCGTTCTCTCCCTGGGCGGAGCCATCGACGTCACGAGCCGCGTGGACGACGGTACGTGTTTCGACGTCTATCTTCCCGCGGCGCCCCGGAACGGGCAGCGGATGGAGCAGACCGACAGCATCCGTCCACAGCAGCATCGGATCCTGCTTGTCGAGGATGAAGAGCGGCTGGCTGCCCTCGGGCGGCGTGTCCTGGAATCCGCCGGTTTCGAGGTCACCGCGCACACGTCCAGCTTGCAGGCCCTCGAGGAGTTTCGTTCCGATCCCAGTCGGTTCGACTTGCTCATCACCGACAATACGATGCCCCACATGACGGGCCTGCAACTGGTCGCCAAGGTGCTCGCGACCCGTCCGGAGATTCCCGTGCTCATGGTGTCGGGCATCGGCGAATCGATGTCTGCGGAGGCGCTCAAAGAGTGCGGCGTCACCCGACTCCTTTCCAAACCCTATGAGTCCGCGGATCTCCGCGCCGCGGCCCAAGCGCTCGTCGCGGGCGTGCGTCCCTAGTGCACAACGCGGCTAGCGTCGTCGGGCGCCTCGCCCGCGCCGGCAGGGGATCGCAGACGGGAGAGAGATTCAACTCCATCAGTCACCTCATCGGCGCCGGTCTCGCGTTGGTAGGGACTGTTGCGCTTGTCCTATCGGCGGCGCATCTGGGTGATCCTTGGCGGATCGCGAGCTTCAGCCTCTACGGCGCGGCCCTCGTCGGTCAATATGTCACCTCGTTCCTGTACCATTCCGCGCATGGGCCTTCGAGGCCCATGCTGCGCAATCTCGACCACTGCGCGATCTATCTGCTGATTGCGGGGACCTATTCTCCTTTCACGTTGGTCACCCTTCGCGGCCATTGGGGTTGGCCCTTGTTCGGCGCCATATGGGCGCTGGCGATTCTCGGCATTGTCCAGGAACTACGGCGGTCGCAACGAAGCCGGATTCTGTCGCTTGCGATCTACCTGCTCATGGGATGGCTGGCGGTGTTGGTCATCGTGCCCTTGATTTCCATGCTGACCCTCGGGGGCTTCGCGTGGTTGCTCGCGGGTGGACTGCTGTACACGGGGGGAATCTTCTTCTACGTCGCGGGAAAGAAGGGTCTGCGCCATGGACATGGCGTTTGGCACCTCTTCGTTCTGGGGGGCAGTGCCTGCCACTACCTCGCCGTGTTGTTCTTCGTCGCGTGAGGGCGGCGAGATAGGCCCGAGAATTTGCGCTATTGACTTTGCGGAAATGGTGCTAGCGTCCCGCCCGTGGTTGGCAGGCGGCGCATTTGGGCGTGCCTGCCGAAAGGAGGGGAACAATGACGAGCTGTTGTTGTCGGATCGAGTGTTCGAATGCGGGCATGGGTGTCCAGGTGGCTGGGCGGGATCCCAGGCTGGCGATGAGCCGAGGCGGACCGCATGCGTTCGTCCCTGCGGGCGTGGTTGGGCTCTAGGAAAGGGGCTTGCCATGCCGATCAACGCACCAGGGGCACACCTCTACCATTCGATCCCGCTCGAAGTGGCCAAGGCCAAGCTCGGCCATGCGGGACGCAAGAGCCTGAGCCAGGCACTCAACCTCGTGGCCTACATCGATATGATGACGGTTCTCGTGATCTTTCTCCTCATGACCTTCCAGGCCAACGGCGAGATCCTCTTCATCCAGAAGAACATCACGCTCCCCGATGCCACCAATTGGACCGACCTGGAACGGGCGCCGGTCATCGGCGTGACCAAAGATGTCGTCACCCTGGATGGCAGACAGGTCGCCACGGGCGAAGAGTTGCTGAAGGACAGCGCCACCGGCGATATGAAGATCACCGAGCTGCACGACGAGCTTGTCACGGCCAAGAACAACTACAAGCTGTTGCACCCGATCGAGGAATTCAAAGGTGTCTGTATCATCCAGTCGGACAAGAACGTCGAGTTCAAGATGCTGAGAAAGGTCATGTTCTCGGCCGCGACTGCCGGTTACCAGAATGTGAACTTCGCCGTTCGTCCGAAACCAAAGGGCAACGCCGCTCCTGAGTAACGATCCGGTGTCGCAGGCAGACTGGGGCGGTCGCGTGGCCCAGGGAGGTCTCGGGGGACGCATGGAAACTGCCATCTTCCCGTCTCTCGCTCTCTGTGCCATTCTCCGGTCATGAGAACCATTCGCCGCTATTCGAACAGGAAATTGTACGACACCCAGGAAAGCCACTATGTGAACCTCCAGCAGATCGCCGAGCTGATCCGCAGTGGCGAGGAGATCCGGGTCACGAATCGCGACTCCGGCAAGGATCTGACTGCCGCCACCATGGCCCAGATCATCTTCGAAGAGACGAAACGAGGGCAGCCGCTGCCGGTTTCGGGCCTGCGAAAGATCATCGTCAGCGGGCTGCCGATCTAGCCCCGCGTACGCGCGGAGATCGGCGAGAGGCCTGGGTCGCAGGATCTTCCCCGCGGATTCGGAGCCACATAATTCTGACAACACAGCGCAGCGATCGTCGCGCGGGGCGAGGGATCTGGGCAGGGCCGGGCATCGTCCGGCCAGACGGCGATGACGCGTTAACTCATGAGGTCTCGAAGGCGCAGGCGCGCGCCGCTGCGGGCTAGCTGAGCTAGAAGGGAACGTCGTCGTCGCTGGGCGGTGGGGCGTCGTGGCCGGGCGGCGTTCCCGGATCCTTGTCGTCGGCGCCGCTGACGATTTCGATGCTGGTGGCGACGTTGTCGCCATACACCTTGCCATTCCAATCGCGACCGCCTAGCCGCCCGCTGACGGATAGAATCGCACCCGGCTTCCAGGCCGAGGCTTGTTCGGCCAGCCGGCCAAAAACCTTGATGGGAATAAGCTGCGGATATTGCCCCTGGATCTCGAAGATCAGAGTGAGGATCGACTTTCCCGCTTTGGACACGAAGGTATCGATACGCTTGAGCGTGCCCTGACCCTGGAACGTGAATTCATCGCCGTTGTTCATCGCCTGTTCTCTCGGCGCCCGGTGATGGGCGACACCTGTCCTTTTGTCACAGGCGGGGTCGGTTGCCAAGGTCGCCGTTGTCGCTGCTGGCCACAGTGTCATTTCCGGGTGATTGCCGCTATCATTCCGCGCGAATGACTTCGGTTCCCGACAACGATCGCGAAGTTGCTCCACAGCTCGACGGTGGTGCGTCGAGCCCCGCGCCGTCGGATGACTACCGAATGCTTCGCCTCGCCCTGCACGAGATGCGCACGCCGCTAACCTCGGTCCAACTCAACGCTCAGTTGATCGAGCGGTCGCTGACGAAATTGGGGCTCGAGAAGGAGTGTCATCTGGCCGCGATGATCGTGTCCTCGGCGCGCAAGCTGGATGCCTTGACCCAGGAGCTGGGGGACGTGGCGCGTCTGCGCGCGGGTAAGGCGGACCTCGACGTGCGCAGCCACGACCTCACGCGATGGCTACCGGAGTTTCTTTCTCGCCACGCAGGGGACATGGACACAACCCGCATTCGGATCGCGCTGCCGGCCGGACCGCTGCCGATGTCGGTGGATGGGCGCCGCCTGGACCGAATCTTCTTCAACCTGCTCCTCACGGCGTTGAATCAGGACACGGGTCGAGCGGGAATCGACCTGCAGGTGAGCGAGGTCGAGGACAAGGTTCGCTTCACTCTGACCGCACCCTGCGAAACCGAGGCGCCCAGCGACGATGCGCTGGGGTTGGGGCTGCTCATCGCCCGCTTCCTGGTCGCGTGCCACGGCGGCAAGCTCGCAGTCAGCCAGCGCGCGCGCGATCTGGTCCTGTGCTTCTGGTTGCCCAGGAATTAGGTCAGGCCGTGCTTGCTCATTTTCTCCCAAAGATTCTTGCGGGAGATCCCTAGCATCTCGGCGGCCTTGCGGCGCTCGCCGTCGGCGAGTTGCAGGGTTCGCGCGATGTAGTCGCGCTCGAACTGGGCCATGACCGAGGCCAGCGGCTCGACCCGCTCGCTGGCAAGCGCGCTGGTGCCGCCGCGAAACTCGGACGGTAGATGATGGACCCTGATCTCCTGGCCGCGCGCCAAGATGGTGGCGTGCTGAATGGCGTGCCGAAGCTCGCGGACGTTGCCGGGATAGTTGTAACCCTGCAACGCCGCCCAGGCGGCGGGGGCCAGGCAGGGCGGGGTCTCGCCCGCGGCGGCAGTGAACTCGCGCAGGAATTGCTCGACCAGGATGGGCAGATCGGAAAGTCGGTCGCGCAGGGGTGGCAGGTGCAGATCGAAGACCTTGATTCGGTAGTAGAGATCCTGACGAAAGGCGCCTTCGCCAGCCGGACCCTTGAGTGTGCGATTGCTGGCGGAGACGAGGCGCACGTCCACCTTGACCGAGGTGTTGGTGCCGATGGGCTCGAAGGAGCCTTCTTGCAACACGCGCAGCAGCTTGGCCTGCACGTCGAGCGGCATCTCGCCGATCTCGTCGAGAAACAGGGTGCCGCCATCGGCTGCCTTGAACCGGCCGTCGCGCCGCTTGACCGCGCCGGTGAAGGCGCCGCGCTCGTGGCCGAAAAGCTCGGCTTCCATCAGGGCGGCGGGCACGGCGGCACAGTTCACCGCGACGAAGGGGGCATCCCGCCGATCGCTTGCCGCGTGGATCATGCGCGCGGCAAGCTCCTTGCCCGTGCCGCTCTCCCCGGTCAGCAGCACGGCGGCGGAGCTGGCCGCGATGGCGGCGATGCGCTCGCGCAGTTGCACGATGGCGGGCGAGCTGCCTTCGATCATGTGGCCGGTTTGGCGCGCCGCCAATTCGGCGCGCGCGGCGGCCAGGTCGTGCATGAGCCGCCAGCGCTCGTCGATGCGCCCCACCATGGCCAAGACTTCGGGCAGCTCGAAAGGCTTGGTGAGGTACTCGATGGCGGTCTCCCTGACCGCGGTGACCGCCTCCTGGATGGTACCGTAAGCGGTCATCAGGATGACGTCGGTGTTGGGTTGCTGGTCGCGTACCCGGCGTAGGATGGTGAAGCCGTCGCCCTTGGGAAGGCGGATATCGCTGAGCACCAGGTTGAAGGTCTGGCGCTCCAGGCAGCGCATGGCCTCGTCTCCGTCCGCGGCCAAGGCCACGCGATGCCCGATCTCGCGCAGTGCCTCGCCGAGAGGCAGGCGAATCTCTGGCTCGTCGTCCACCAGAAGTATGTCGAGCATTGCGCGATGGTCCTGGTCAAGCGGTCTGGGAGAGCGGTGCCGATGTTGGGGGCGGGGCACAGGGAAAGCAAGGACATTTCGCCAGGTGTCGGCGCCGGATTTCCGCATTTGGCGCCGACTTTGCACGGATCCTCCCTGGGTCATCCATGGATAGCGGCAATCCCGGCAAAGAGGAGTTACTAGCCAATCTCTCGCACGAGCTGCGCAACCCGCTTGCGTCGCTTCGTTCGAGTCTCTTCGTCCTGCAGCGGGCCGAGCCGGGCAGTGTGCAGGCCAAGCGCATGATGGCCATCATGGACCGACAAGTCGATCAGCTCACGTGCCTGGCCAACGACCTGCTCGACGCGGCCCGCATCGTGCGCGACAAGATGGTTCTGCACCGCTCGAACACCGACCTGTGTGCCTTGGTGCGCACCTCGGTCGAGGACAACCGCGCGCTCTTCGATGGCAACGCCATCCATCTCATGGTCGAGGTGCCGCAAGAGCCGATACTGGGTCTTGCCGATTCGGCGCGTGTAGCGCAGACCCTCGGCAACCTTCTGCACAACGCGGCCAAATTCACGCCGGCTGGCGGCGAGGTCACCGTGGCCGTGGAGCGACGTCCGAATGCCGGTTTTTGCCGCATCAGCGTTCGTGATACGGGGATCGGCATCGATCCCGACCTGCTGCCGCACGTATTCGAGCCCTTCGTTCAGGGCAATGAATCGCTGGCCCGTACCCAGGGCGGGTTGGGTCTGGGGCTTGCTGTGGTCAGGGGACTGGTCGAGCTACACGGGGGAGACGCACGGGTCGAAAGCGATGGCCCAGGGCACGGGGCCACCTTCACCGTCGACCTTCCGCTAGGTCACCTGGACAGCGAGAGCACGCCTCCGCCCACGTCGGTTGCTCGCGTGTGTCGCCGGATTCTGGTGATCGAGGACGACCCGGACGCGGCGGAGAGTCTTCAAAAGGTGCTGGTCTCGCTTGGCCATAGGGTCGAGACAGCCCACGACGGTCGCACCGGCCTAGCCCTCGCGCGCGCGTTTCAACCCGAAATCGTCCTTTGCGACATAGGCCTGCCGGTGATGGATGGATACGCCGTGGCGCGTGCCTTGCGGGAAGACGCGCAATTGCGGCGCGCCGTGCTCGTCGCCATGACCGGCTACGCCCAGTCCGAGGAGAGACGCCGTGCAGCCGAGGCCGGCTTTCATGACCATCTGCCCAAGCCGCCAAGCATCGAGCGATTGCAGGAAGTCCTGGCCCGGGCCGGGCTTCCGACGGTTTGAAGCGAGGAGCTCAGGACGCGGGCTCACGGAGGCCGGTCTCGCTTCGTGCTCTAGGTGGACGCGGATTGGAGCTTCTTGACGAGGTCTTGGCGGTCCGATTTCATCAGCCAACCCTCGAGGATCTTGCTGACGATCATCGCGGCGAGCATGCGATTGCGCGTGACCTGCGTGGCCGCCTTGTAGGCCGCAGCCACGAGCTCCGCGACACTGTACCTGCGCTGACTGTGCTCTTGGATGATGGGGTTCATGTTCCTGCTCCTGTCTGTGGTCATATGTCGTCTATAGACTTGTGATTCCCCTCATCGCGCTTTGGTTGCAGGACCCAGGCCAATCGCCATGCCCCGTGCAATTTCGCCTTGGTCCCCGAAGGAGCCGAAGCAAGCCGGGGTGTCACGTTACCGTTTCGGAATCCCCAACCTGATTTGGTAACGTCGGCACTTCTCCAGGCGCTACGAATCCAGACCGGGAGTGGCGGGTGACAACGGGTTTTGCAGAAGCTCCTCCAACCTCTCTAGGCTCGGGGGTTTGGCGACGTGTCTATCGAAACCGGCCTCCCACGCGCGCTTCAGGTCTTCGGGCAGGGCATAGCCGCTCAGGGCCACGAGAAAGACACCCTTCAGCGCTTCGTCGCAGCGGAACGCGCGCGCGACGCCGTAGCCGTCCATGCCAGGCAGCCCGATGTCGCAAAACACGACTTCCGGCATGAACCGCCGAGCCTTGGTCAGCCCCTCGGCGCCGTCGTGGGCGACCTCGACGAGGTGATCGCCGAATTCGAGCACCTCGCGCAGACTTTGGGCCGCATCGAGGTTGTCCTCGATAATCAGAACGCGTCGGCGCCGGCCTGTTGGGTGCCCGGCTTTCGGGATGCTCTTGCCATCCTTGGCTTCGCCAAGCGGCAACTCGACGATGAACTCCGCTCCCTTCCCGAGACCGTCGCTGTGGGCGCAGACTTCCCCGCCGTGCAGCTCGACCAAGCCCTTGACCAGTGCCAGCCCAAGGCCGAGTCCGCCTTGGCTGCGATCCAAGGTCGCGCCGACCTGCATGAAGGGGTCAAACAACCGACCGAGCAGTGCAGGCTCGATGCCAACGCCGGTATCCACGACCCGGATACCAGCCCGGCGCCGCGCGGGGATGGCCTTCGTTTCGACCCGTACCCTTTGGCCCGTCGGGGTGTACTTGGTCGCATTGTGAAGAAGGTTCCCCACGATTTGGGCCAGGCGAGCCCGATCTCCCTCGACGGGCAGCCCCTCGGCCGCAAGGCTCGTCTCGACGACGATTCCCTTGCCCTCGAGCAAGGAGCGGTGGTCCTCCACCGTGCTGCGGACAAGGTCATTCAGATCGAGCGGAACCCGCTGGAGGTGAATCTTGCTGTGTGAGATGCGCGTGACGTCGAGCAGGTCGTCCACCAGGCGCGACATCTGATCGACCTGCCGTCCGATGATCTCGCGGGCGTGCTTCGCCTGTTCGCTATCCGGAGAGGCCCGATCGAGCACGAAGAGACTGTTGCGGATGGGCGCGAGCGGGTTGCGCAACTCGTGCGAGAGCACGGCGAGAAACTCGTTCTTGTGCTGGTCGGCCGCAAGCAGCCGCGCGTTGGCGGCCCGCAGGGATTCCTCGGCCTGCGTCCGTTCCCGCTCGTGCTCCAGCGCGGTGATGGCGTAGGAAATATCGGCGCACAGTGCCTCGATGAGTCCTTTCTCCGCCGAATCGAAGACGCCAGTTCGCCTCGCATAGAGCGTGAGCGCGCCGATGACCTGTCCGTGCCTGTGCAAGGGAAAAGCGGCGGAGGCGCGGAACCCGTGGCCAAGCGCGGGGCCGCGCCAGGGCGACGTACTGGGGTTGCTGACGAAGTCGTTGTTCACCACCGGCCGATCTTCACGGACGCAGGTCCCGGTCGGCCCCACGCCCAAGTTACCCTCGACCTCGACGCGGATCTCGCGCAGATAGGCGCTCTCCGTTCCGGCCGAAGCCACGGGGATGACGGCGTGCCCTTCGACGAGCCCTATCCAGGCCAGGGGGAAGTCGCCATCTTCGGCCACGATGCAGCAGATGTCGACGCACAAGGTCTTCTCGTCGCGCGTTCGCACGATGGCTTCGTTGACCCGGCTCAAGACCGCGTAGAGCCGTTCCAGCCGTTTGCGCTCGGTGATGTCGCGGACCACGCTCACCAGCGTGTGTTCACCATCGACCAGCGCCCCCCGCGAGCTGACCTCGACCGGGAACGTCCGGCCGTCCTTGTGTCGGTGGATGGTCTCGAAGAGGATCCCACGTTCGTCGGCGAGGGCCATCTGCTCGACCGTCAGGGCGAAGCTGTCGGAAGCCCGCAGATTCTGGATGGAGAGCGCGAGCATCTCCTCGCGGCTGTAGCCGTAGGCGTCCAGAGCCGCGGCGTTGGCTTCGAGGATGCGGCCGTCCACGTGTCGTATGAACAGCACGATGTCGCGGCTTTGCCTCGCCAAGAGCTCGTAGCGCCGCAGCGCCTCGGCGGCGAGCGTGGCTTCGGTGATGTCCTCGGTGAAGATGACGATGCCGCCGATGGTGCCCGAGGGCTCCCGCCATGGTCGCGCCTCCCAGCGCACCCACTGCACGCTGCCATCGGCGCGCGGGAAGCGCTCGCCCTCGGACCGCACCACCTCCCCGGCCAGGGCCCTCCGGTGCACGTCTTTCCAATCCTCGCCGATTTCCGGAAAGACCTCATAATGGGACAAGCCCCGCACATCCCGGTCGCCCAGCCGGTAATCGGCAAGCCAATGGCGGCTGACGCTCAAGTAGCGCATGTCGCGGTCGAACATGGCCAACGATGCCGGGGCGTGGTCGATGAAAAGCCGCAAGTGCTCTTCGCTCGCCTTGAGCGCGGCTTCCGCCTTCTTGCGGTCGTCGATGTCGCGCAGATACGCATCGAGGCCCCCCGCGCGCGGAAACATGAACACCTCGTACCAGCGGCCATTGAGCGGCGACGGCGCCTCGTAGTGCTCGTGGCTGCGTTTGGTGACGGCGTCGAGGTAGTGCTGATGGATGCGCGTTCCCGGCAGCTTGGGGAACAAATCCCAAATCACCTTGCCCAGAAGCTCGCTCGCGGGGCGCCCGAAGGGGGCGCGCTCTGCCGCGGGATTCACCGCGATGAAACGCCACTCGTCGTCGAGCGAATAGAAGGCATCGGCAATGCTCTCCAGGATGGCGGTGGTTCGGGCGAGGGCCTCGCGGGCCGCCGCTTCGGCCTGCACTCGCTCGGTGATGTCGAGGCCGTAGACGCGAACGAGCCTCTCCTCGGGCATCAGGTGCAGGGTTTGGTGATAGGTGCGCTTGCCGACGACGATGGCGCGGCGGACGGTATTCTCGCTCAGCGCCATCTCGATCGCGTGCATAGCCGCCGGCCAATCCGCGAGCCAGGGGTGCGCGGGGCCTTTCTCGATGAGGTCCGGAAACAGCGCCAAAGCGGCCGGATTGGCGTAGCGCACGCCGCCCGCCACGTCGGCTTCGACGATGGGATTCGGATTGTGCTCCGGGAAGGATGCGAGATGGAGGTCGACCGATCGCATGGACGAGCGATGATATCCGGAATTGCGGACCGTGAGGAGGCGTGTCCGCCGCAACAATGCCGATCGACGACCGAGCGCTCCAGAAAGGGCTGCCAGGATTGATCGCGGGAGGGTTGGGCAGCGCCACTCTTGGGCTGAAGTGGGCCAGGATCTGGTGCGCGAACGTGCGGAGGATCTGCGCGGACACGCGAATCGCGTGTCAGGTGCCTCCCACCGAAGTCGTGCGACAGTCGGTCTCAGGCGAGCCGCGCGCAATACTCGTGATGGAGCCCGCCGAGGACAGGTCTCGCGACTTGCAAGCTCCTCGGCACATCATCCAACCTTATGGAGTCCCTACGCTTTTCGACGATATTGTTTTGACTGCCTCAATCATCTTGACGAGTACGCGTTCCGCCGCTGCGGGCGCGGCGGGTGCCGCCTGGGCGGGGTTCTCTGCCGCGAGGACAAGGCAAAGGGCACCCAGATGAAGATGTCGGGCTCGCTGGTGCGCCGACAGGTCCATAGGCGATTCGAAGCGGTTTTTTGAGCGCTGGAGAACCCAGCCGGACCGCATCAGCGCGGCCCCGATCACGTCCGCGCAGCGCACTTGACCGGGTTTCTGGGGCCTGACGGGGCTTTCTCGAGCACGCGGGGCAGTCTAGCAGACTACTCCATCCCGCCCTGGTACCCTCGACGTCGCGGGCGAGACCCTGCCATTGGCCACCGAGTCGCTGGTCTACCTGCCGCGCGGAACCCCCTACACCCTCAAGGTCGCTGCCGCGGAAAAGGGTGAAAAGATCCTGGCGGTCCAGCTCAAGGTCAGCGATCTGTTCAAGGTCCACGGCACGCCCGCCGCGGCTGGAACTTGCGGTGGCCCAGCGACGAATCGGGATTCTCCTTCGCCATCAGCGCCCACGTGGTGACGCCCCAGCTTTGGTGCTTTCGCAGCCGAGCCCGTCGAAGGTTGGTGCTGTCCGTCAGACGCCGGGCTTCCTCGGGCGAGGTCGTCTGTCCTTTGTCGTCGGTGAACAGGTCGAAGTTCAGCGCGGGGCCTTGTGGGTTCGTCTGTGCTGCGGGTTGCACGGCCTCGGCGGAAGGGGGAAGGGGGCCGGACCGCGGCGGGCTCCGACTTGGGAGCCGTCGTCTGCTCTTGGGCGACGACCGGCGGCACGAACGCGACGCTGGCAAGCACGAGAACCATGCTTAGTAGAAGTCGGTACTGAAGTCGAGACAGTGCAGTGCCGAGCCATCCACTTCGATGCGCAGGGTTTGGCCCTCTGGCTTCCAATAGGGCCTGAGATCGTACATGAGAAATTGCAGGCCCTGCCATGGGCCCCGGATCCCTGTCTCGGCGATCTTCTTTCCATCGACGCTGATCTGGATGTTGCCGCGTGGATCCTGATAGCCACCATCGTAGCGGCCATAGACGACGTCGCCGGTAAAGTTCTTCATTGTCAGCGCCAGTGGGCCCGTCGGGCTTTCGACGCAATAGTGGTTGCCATAGATTCCGGCACTGGGTTTCGCGCTCGCATGGTAGCCATCGCAGCCCCAGGCGAGCACGCCGATGGATTCGCAAGTGTGGCCGGCGACGCTGAGCTGCGGCTCTTGTGTGAAGAGCGAGGTGGGCGGTAGTAGGACGCGCGGGCTGGCCATGCGAACAATGGCAAGGACAACGAGCAAAGCCACTGCCGCGAGCGCCAGTTTGCGGAGGCTTGCAGAATGTCGCTCGCTCCGAGCTTCGATTGGACCAAGCCTGTCCAATAGCCATGACGGTTTTGTCCAGAACGCAAAGGCGAGCACGATCATGGCCGCAAGCGAGGCGATCATGCCCAGCCGGTCAGCGGCGCGTGGTACGTAGCGCAGGACCAACTCGCCGTCGTGCGCGGGGATCTCCATCAAGAACGGATACTCGTTGTCCCACGCATTGGCAGGACGGATGGGTAATGAGATTCCATCGACCGTCGCTTGCCAGCGGTCGTAGCCTGCAACGTGCACAATCAGGTGGCTGCCAGGTTGGGTGTCGCGCACGTGAAAGACAAGTCCTTCAGGCTCGAAGTTTACGAGCTCTGCCGTACCTGGCCCGACGAGCGAGAAGGGAGCGCCATGGTAGGGCGCAAAACGATAGAGCTTGAGCGCGCCGAAGGTCGACACCGGCACGAAGTCGCTGCCGGCAAGCTCGTAATCGCTCAGCACCCACTTCACGGAGAGGTTTTGGTAGAGCCCGGATTCGTTGGTGGTGGGCAGGCTGCGAAACTGCTGGGAAGGCGGAATACCGACTTTGTACATCGGCGTTTGCGTAAACACGGGCGCGATGAGGCTGAGATGGTCGTAGAACGGTAGGTCGTACGCGATTCGGTAGAAGCCTTGCGAGCTCGCGCGCTCGGTGCGCGCCCAGGTGAAGAAGGAGCGCAGGTCGTTCCAGAACGGCGTCTTGCCTTCGGAGGGAACGTCTTTCGGCAATTGCGTCTCACGCAGGTGACGAAGCACTGGGGCGACGAACGGGGCGACGATCGCAAGCGCGATCACCACACGGGCCATGGCAGCAAAGCCGATCCGGTGTCTATGCCACGGCCGTGTCCACACCGGGCTCGCGACGATGGTGACGACGGCGTATCCCGCGAAGGCGAAGCCAAACAGCTTCGCCACCTGGACCATGCGATGACCTTCGATCTTGAGTAGGGTCCGCGAGATGCGTTCTGCGTGAAGCACATAGATAACATCCGACGACGCCAGGAGAAAGAGCGCGGTCATCGTGACCGCCAAGCCAAGGCTGCGCGGTCGCCGGGCGCGCAGTGCAAGGACAAGTCCGATGACCATCAAGCTGGTGGTCAAGGGCCACATGTGCTCGAAGATCGTGAGATCCGCGAGCCGCTTGGCGAGCTCTTTATTCGGGATCCACGGCGCGCCCAAGTCCAGCGTCACGGCGGAATGGGTCAGCATGGGCAAGAAATAGAAGCCCGCCAGCGCGGTGCCGAGCCCGAAAGCGAGAACGAGACGACGTAGACGACGCCGGGGCAGCCCCGCGCCCAAGCGATCGAGAAGCAGGCCAGGCACAGCCACGGCGTAAACCAGCAAGGGAACCTGGTGAACCAGTATGGAAAGAGCGACGAGGATCGCCGCCCACACGACGTTGCGGCCCGGCGCCGCCGACAGGATGCGGTCGACGAAGAGCAAAGCCAAGAGCGCGAAAGCCAGGCTGAGGGTCACTGGCCAGACGCCATACTCCAGCCACCAGAGCCAGCCACCTTCGGCCCAGGCGCCCGGATCCAGGATCATCAACATGGCTGCCACTGCCCCGGCCCAGCGTCCGAAAAAGCGTGCGGCAAACGCGTACGTCGCGAAGGCCGCGAGCATCAGTACGCCAGCGAAGGCAATGCCATAGGTGCGCAGCCAGGAGAGCTGGCCGAGAGTCAGGATGCGAAACAGCGCCACCCACATTTCGGCACCTGGCGGCGTCAGCTCGCCGTAGGGAAAGCCGAACGCCAAGGTGTGCGACCAACCGCGCAGCCGCCCCGAGGCCAGCATCTCGTTCCAGAAGATCCACGCCTTGAGAATGTGCATGGGGTGGTCGTGGCTCAGCGGCGTGGTACGGAGAAATTGCCACGACATGCGCACCGCGACGACTACCACCATCAGCGGTGGCAGCCATCGGGACCTGGCTTTCCAGGCGGCGGCGAGTCGGGCCAACATCTGCCGGCATCATAGGCATGGAACCGAGCCATGGTCCCAAAGGAAATGGGCGCGGGCGAGGCAGCGTCGCGCCGTGACCAGATACCCGGGCGGCGGCTCAAGTCCGACCGTCAAGTACGCAGCACGGGGCGTTCATGGTAAGAAGCGCGAGACGCGTCCTTGCTTTTTCATCAGCGACGGGAGCGGGCGCGGGATGGAACATCTGGCCCTTGGTCACGATCTGGCAGACGAAGACGCCTGACGCACACAGCGTGATACCCAGAGTCCATAGGCGATTCGAAGCGGTTTTTGAGCGCTGGAGAACCCTGCCGGCTTGCTCGCGCCGGCCGCGGTGGAATCCCTGCTCGCGGGCGCACGCCCGCGGCGAGCCGCACGGCCATCAGATCTGGAACCTCATGATGCTTGAGCTCTGGTTCCGCACCTTCATCGACCGCCGCCTGGAATAAGTTTTCAGAGGGCGTCTGGCGGCGGATCCCCAGCGTCAGGCGCCGGCATCAAGCGCGATCGCGGCGTCGACATCCGAGGTGGACGCCGCGGGGCACTCGGAGGGGAGGTCTGTCGCGTCGGGCGTCTGCTCGGCCCCAGCTTCCCCGCCGGCATCCCTCACGTCCGATTGGAAGAGCACGCCCGACAGCGACGGCACCCAGGTTCGCAACAGATCGCCACACGTAGAATCGTTCCTTAAATACTGCATCCAGAATGCGGTCGTGGTCGGGATGCTCTGGGCATGAAGCGCCGAACAGAGCGGATACAGGTCGATGTCGTCCCCACACCGATCGAGATAGGAGAAGTGAGCGGCGTCGCTCTGGATGAACAGGTACTTCGTCGACACAATGGCCTCGTACATGAGCTTCTGCTCCAGCTCCGGGGGAGCAGCGGTGTCCTGCTCTCCGCCCATGAGCATGATGGGAACGCCATCGCTCGTTGGATACCAGATGGCGGTGTTGAGGGTCCGACCTCTTGCCGAATCGACGAAGGTGAGCTCCTGGTAGCCGACGTTGTAGGACGCTGGGCAAGCCGTGGACACCGGGTTCGCGTCCACCTGGTTGCCACCTCCTGAACAGCCGAGGGTTGCGGACCAGCACACCAGAAAGGTCATCCACAGGCGGTTGTTGGTACTGCTCCTTCAAGAAGGCCGCGCGTGCTGGCTATGGACGAGCCTCGCGCTCCGTGCGTAAGATGTCCACGTACGCGGTTCGCGGGTCGAAGCAATCCTTGCCACCGGGGCCGGTTTTCGAGGAGGAGCCATGCACAGAACAGGCGCATTCGTTGCCTTCACTTGTTTGGCGCTGTCCGGATTCGCCCGGGCCGAGGTCGAAGCCGTGCCGCTGGCCAAGGACGCGGTCGTGACCCCGGCCGGCCATGGGCCGGAGACCGCGGGCGCCGCCCGAGTCGCGCCCGACGGTAAGATCCAGGTGGGGGCCGCCTTCTTGTCCATGCTTCACGGCAGGGCCAACGCCACCTACGACATGCCCTTCGTCTACGGCGTTGCCCCGTCACTGAGTTACCTGATCGTGCGCGGCCTGAGCGTCGGCGTGGTCGGGCAGATTCTCTTCAACGTCAAGCACCAAGCCGCCGATGCCCTGAAGCAATACGACGTCATGGCCCGGGTTGCCTACGCGTTCCCGATTGTGTCCAAGATCGCCATCTATGGCGAGGGCCTCGCGGGTTATTCTACCCTTTCGCCTCCCAAGGGCGACAGCGCGACCGGATGGGTGCTGGCAGTGGGGGCGGGAGCGCTGCTCAACATCGCAGACCGCGGGTTTGTCAACCTCGGGGCGGGATATCAATGGGGCCTGCAGAGCATATCGGTCGACGACACCACCCACGGTGACAACACCCAGTTCGTGCGCCTCGTGTTGGGCGGCGGCGTGAGGCTTTAGACCTGGCGCGACGGTCGCGCGAGGCACCCGAAGGTGGCCACGATACGCAGGAGCGGTGGAAGCACAGGCGGGAGGTGCCGGGACAGCTCCGCCATGATCTTCCCGTCTCCGCAGCCGATGTCCAAGAGCGCCTCATCGCCCTTCAAGGCGAGCTTGACCATCAGCTCGGTGGCCCATTCGAGCTGTGCGGAGGAATTCCGGGCGTAGTCTTCCGCATCCCAGTTCTGTCGGTTGGCTTCCATCAGATGGCCCTGTGAACGATATCGGACGAGAACGCTGGCACGCATACGACGATGTGCCCGGCGCCACCCGCATGGGGCGTTCTGTAGCGTACCCATTCGCTCTTGGGCGAGACCACGGCCTGCTCCGCCTTGCCCGCAGCCCGGATGACCATCGGTTCCTCGATGAGTTTCGCCATGGCCTGCACCCGCTAGCCCAGATGGCCCTCTTTCTGATAGCGCGTGAAGAGCTGGCCCCAGGATGTTTCGGCTTGCCACTCTTGGGCAATGCGCTTGTAGCGCGCGGGCCATTGGACGTAGTCGTGATTGAGCTCGGAGACGAAGATTGGGAACTTGACCAGCGGGGTGCGCATGATGAGCGGTTGCAAGAACTTGGTCGGACCGAACCAGGCCAGCCAGGCGAGGAACCCGTGAAAGTTGCTTCCGACCTTGAAACCCCAGTTTTCCTGGGCAGCATCGACGTCACCCACGATCTCGATGTCGCGCGGGTCGCCTACACCGAGGCCGCGCTCATGCGCGAGTCGGATGTAGACGAGGCTGAGGGGATCCATGCCCATGATCTTGGCCGCGACTGCATCGATGGCGACTTGGTCGGCCGAAGCCAGGATGACGTTCTTGACCTCCGGACGCATGGTGCGGGGACCGGGCCCGTTGCCAGCGGTCGTGCCGTCCATCACCGCGAAAAGTCCGGTGTGGATCTCCTTCTGGATCATGAGCAGGTCCACGAGCGTCTCGTGAATCCACGTGTGTGTGTAGTGCCGGTGGGTATTGAGAAGTCCCCCGAAGGCGTTCTTCATCGCGCCCGTGGTGGTCGTGTATAGGTGGCACTTGGTGGTAGGCAGATGGACGATGTTCTTACCGGTGAAGAAGTCTGGGATGTGCAGCCCTTCGGGAAAGATCTTGTGCAGGGCAAGCAGCTGACCCTTCGGACGGAAAGGGATCCACTTCATATCCTCCGGCTTGAAGTTGTACTTCACCGGGATCCCGTAGTGTTTGAAGATGGGCAGGTACCCGTTGAGGTCCTCGCCCTTGAAAACGTCGATGACCACGGTCTTATTCTGCACGCACACCAGATCGGTGTAGCCCGTCTTGCGAAGCGCGAGCACCGTCCCTTCGAGCTGCCACGGAGTCGTGTTGGCGCTCGGCATCGGGAAGTGCCAGGAGATGTTGTCCTTGAGAATGGTGGGCGTGTTCGGCGCCAGCGCCTGCGGTGCTTCAGCCAGCTCGAACAGGCGTTCGTAGTCGGCAAGGACGGTCTCGGGACGGGTACGTAGGATCGCGACTTTGGACTTCTTGGACATGGACGACAAGCTCCGGCTACCCGGGATTTCTACCACACGTTCCTACGCCCTCCGCTTTGCGCTCAGGCGTTCCACCCCCATGCAAAACACCTGCGTGCGTCCGAGGAGATTCTCGTCGATAGGCAAGGCAACACCGGGCTCGGCGCCTTCGGGGGCGCCCCATAGCCGCTCGTAGTGGGCCATGAGCACGTCGATGCCATGGCGCCGTTGGTGGTCGTCGTCCACCAACCTTGCCGTGCCTTGCGCAAATACGGACGCATATCTCGTTCCCCAGCCACAGCCGAGAGCGTTCTTCACGGGTTGATGTTCAAGATCGATCTGGACGCAGGCTTGTGGGCTGGCGCACATCACCACGATCTTGCGCCCTTCCCGAGCCCCGTGGAACCAGAACGTACCCTTCAGGCCATCCTCGCTGGCGGGCTCGTACCCATAGTTGAGCGCGACCACGTAGGGCAGAGGAACGGAGCCGCGCATGTCCACCAAGCCAAGTCGGCACGAATCAGCGGTCTCGATCAGGGCAAGAATGTCGTGCGGATCGAGAATTTGGCGGTCGCGCCGCCGGGGCATGGTGATGGCGTCGTGCATATATGCGTTACTATCACGTTCACCCTCGGTCGCCCACGGCGTGGAGGGATCAAGCATGACGTCCGCGCCGCGCTCCCCCCCCCGCTAATGCTCAGGTCGGCTGTCAGTGACATGGTCGAGCCAGGCTAGAGCACCGAACAGGTTGAATGCTGTGCAGAATCGAGAGATTGCGAGTGCTCCGAAGATTCACTCGCCCCGCGAGCCCCGCGAAGCGGGGAGAGGTCGACGCGCGAAGCGCGTCGGAGGGGTTCGGCCATGCGAGAGAGTGCGCTGGCCCCTCACCCTAACCCTCTCCCCGCTGCGCGGGGCGAGGGGATCGGAGGGTGCACGTGCGTAGCAACTTCTTGAATTCTCGGCACTTTCGACCCGTTCGGTGCTCTATCGCTCTTCTGCCGAGACGGGAACCTCGCAAGACCGCTTGTCTTCATTGTTGAGGACGCTCCTTCGTCGGAATCAGTCAGGATTTCAGTTCAATCTACCGAGTCAGTAGGTCTCCTCGATTCGGCACGGGGAGAAATCCAACTGACCTTTGGCGATTCCTAGCCGGGTGCTGGCGTCGACCAAGGTAGTGCGCGGCCACGGCATCGCCTCGTTCCTCCCCGGACGGTCCGCCGGGCTCATCCGCGACCCTATCTTGCAAAGCATTCACGCAGCAATGACGAGTTGCTACAGCATATCCTCCAGCCCAGAGAGCAGCCCGTCCAGCTTCACCTTCAGTGCATCGGAGATCGGTGTCAAAGGCAAGCGGACCTCGTCGCTTCGGATGAGCATCATCTTTTTCAGGCAGTACTTGAGAGGCGCCGGATTCGGTTCCTCGAATAGGGCTGGAATCACCGGAGCGAGCCTCTGCCAAATACTGCGAGCCTTGGTAACGTCGTTCGCCCGGATCGCTTCGTGGATTCCAACGAAACTCTCCGTGGCCACGTGGGCCGAGGCGAGGATACCGCCGTCGCCACCCAAGCAGAGCGTGTCGAAGTAGAGGATGTCCTCGCCGGTCAGGATGGAGAAGTCAGCCGGCGGCGAGAGGAGCAATTCCATGGACTGGCGTATGTCGCCGCAGGAGTCCTTGATCCCCCGAACCATGGGAATCGAGGCGAGCCGCTGGATGGTCCTATTCTCGATGTTGCGGCCGGTGCGGTAGGGGATGTTGTAGACGAGGATGGGCAGCCTGGAGGCGGCAGCCAGCGCCTGGAAATGCTCGAAGATGCCGCGCTGGTCGGGGCGGTTGAAGTAGGGACATGGAATGAGGGTGCCCGCGAGCGGGTATTTCTCCAACTCGCGTAGCTTGGCCGCCACCCGCCGCGTATCGTTCCCGCTCACGCCAGCGACTACCGGCAAGCGGCCGTCGACGGCCTCCAAGGCCTTCTCCAGCACTTCGAAGTACTCGTCGTCTGCGATGGTGGGACCTTCGCCAGTCGTGGCCAGGGGAACCAGTCCGGCAACGCCCTTGCCAACGTAGTGCTTGATGAGCGCGACGAGGCTCTTGTAGTCGATTTCATTGTCAAGGAACGGAGTCACGAGCGGGATCCAGACGCCGGAGAACTTCACAGAAAAATTCCTTTCTGGCCGGGCACTGCGCCGAGCATCTTTCGTTCATACCACGACCTTGCACAGGGTTTCGTCTTCCAGCTCCGCGTGCGCGGTTCGGCTTTCCCGGCGCTCCACGGCTGCGCGCCTACGCTAACGACGTTCCAACCCGTCGAGTGAATCTATGCCGCACGCTCCTCGGCCGAACTCTTTCGGATTGCGAGGAATATCAGGACAGCGAGCGCCACGTGGAGCGTGGCAGAGAATACACAGATTGAGCAGACCGCTCGAATGATGGTCAGCTCGATGTATGAAAAGTACGCCATGCCGCTCAGTTGAAGGGCCGCCAACGCCGCCAGGGTCCCAAGGTACCGACGCTGGTTGGTGTTCGAGCGTGTGGCCAGGCGTGAGAATAGCACGTACGACGCGAACCCGATGATACCCAAAAAGGAGAGCGGGACGCCGAAGACGACAGCATAGGGACTGTTCTGGACGATATCGCAGCCATTCCCGCCAAAGGGACAAAAGAGAGGGACGTGCAGCACGCGGGCGATGAAGTCGTAGGTCGCGACGAGGGCACCGGAGACAGCGACGACGGCAATAGCAAGTAGGAGCTTGCGGTTCCGTTTCATGGTCTTCCTTTGGTGACTGGAAATCCAGGCTCAGATTCGGCTCGTCTGCGCGCAACCGCAGGGCGCGGCCTGTCCACTGTCGGCGGCCCCGCACTGCCCGGTACCAGCTTTCGCAGGTTCGCAGCGGCTCTCATGGGGGGCATCGCCAAGAGCGCGGGCAAGAGCCGCATCAGCTTCCTGCGCGGCACCTCGTCGTGCAGTGACGCCGATGTGGCCAGCGAGCCGAATCTGCTCTTCGGTCGCTCCCAGCTCCCGCGCGGCGCGAACTTGCGCATCCAGAAGCGGCGTCGCATTGCTCGCCAGTGCTGCCGCCACCTTCTCTGTTCCGTTCGCCATGGCGGTCGCCGACTTCAATGGCGTCGACCACCCCGATATCGCCCTGGCAAACTACGACCCCGCGGGTACGGTCGGCGTATTGCTCAATGCCGGCGATGGCACATTCCGCGCTCCCGCCACCTATGCTGTGGGCGACTCCCCCGAGTCGATCGCAGTCGGCGATTTCAATGGCGATGGCGCCCCCGATCTGGTGGTCTCGAATATCAATGACAGCACCATCAGTGTGTTGCTCAATGCCGGCCATGGCGCTTGCTCGGTGTCAGGAAGGGGCCGGCGATTAGAGGCAGCTAGCCCGTCGACAGCCTCAGCATTTCCCGCGGAATCTGATCCAGCCCGAGGATTCGTTCGGCGGCGCCCAGCTCGACCGCGGCTCGGGGCATGTCCATAGGCGAATCGACGTCAGTAGCCCTGACCGCCCTCCGGAGCCTTGACTTTGCCGCGGTGGAGGCGGAACAGGAAGACGAAGTAGGCGACGACGATGGGGAAACCGAGGAACCACCACTTGGTTCCGGTGACCAGGCCGTGGTGGCTGGCGGAGGCGTTGTAGGCGGTGAGGCTCCAGGCGGGATCGAGGGTGGACTTGAGCATGACCGGGAACACGCAGGCCGCGGTGGCCACGAGCAGGCCGACGATGAAGGCGCTACTGCCCAGGAAGGCGACGAGGAATCGCCCGCGCAATTGGCCCGTGAACGCGGTGGCAAGGCCGAGCACGAAGAGGAAGAGTCCGATCCAGGCCAAGGGCGCATGCGGCAGGTTGGCGTAGATATCGGGGTTGACCTGCGCGGTGGCAAGGGTGGCAAGGCCGCCCAGCACCGCGGTCAGCACCGACAAGGGCAGGGCCAGCCTGCGCGCGCGCTGGTGAACGGGACCTTCGGTCTTCCAGGCCAAGAACAGGGCGCCGTGGTTGGCCAGGGTGACCAGCACGAACACGCCCATGAGCACGGTGTACCAGTCGAGGATGCCCACGGGATTGTGGGTGGCGAAGTGGGTGAAGAGCGGAATGTTGAAGTAGCCAGTGTTGTCGAGCGGCACGCCGCGCACCACATTGCCCAGGGCTGCGCCGAGCAGCACGGGCAGGAGCGTGCTGGCGAAGGTGAAGACGAAGTCCCAGAAGGCGCGCCACATGCCGCTTTTCATGTGGCTGCGGAGCTCGATGGCGATCCCGCGCAGCATGAGCGACCACACCACCATGAACATGGCCAGGTAGAAGCCCGAGAAGCCCGCGGCCAGCACCCCCGGGAAGGCGAGAAACAGACTGCCGCCGCCCGCGAGCAGCCAGACCTCGTTGCCGTCCCACAGCGGGCCGATGGCGCCCAGCACCTGGCGGCGCTCGCCATCGGTGCGCGCCACGAAGTGGTGCAGAATGCCGGCGCCGAAGTCGAAACCATCCATCACGGCATAGATGGCCACCATGACACTGACGAGCCAGAACCAGAGCATTTCCATGGTTATTTCTCCGCCTGGGCGTCGTGGGGCACGGGGCCGTGCTCGATTTCGCGCAACATGAGGTACACGAACAGGAAGCCGAGGATCACGAAGAGGCCGGCGAAACCCAGCGAGGTGAACACGGTCTGACCGCTGTGAACCAGCTGGCTGGTGCCGTTGTCCGTGCGCAAAAGGCCGTACACCAGCCACGGTTGGCGGCCGAGCTCGGCGGTCATCCAGCCCGCGGTGGTGGCGATGTACGGGAAGGGAAAGGCCAGCATGAGGATCCAGTGTAGCCAGCGCGCCCGCCCGAGGCGGCCGCGCCAGAGCAGGAAGGCCGCCAGGCCCATGAGCGCGATGAAGATGGTCCCGAGACCGACCATGATGTGGAAGCTGTAGTAGAGCAGCTCGATGTTCTTCGGCCATTCCGCGGAGGGAAATTCGCTGAGGCCCTTGACGTTGCTGCCGAAGGAACCATAGGCGATGAAGCTGAGGATGCCCGGCATGCGGATGGGGTTGTCGAGGCGCTGGTTCTTGACGTCGGGCTGGCCGATGAAGTTGATCTCGGCCCATGTTCCGCTGTTCCAACGACCCTCCATCGCCGCCAGGGCGATGGGTTGGTGCTTGGCCACCAGCTTGCCCTGCCGGTCCCCGGTCGGGAACGCCACCAGCATACTGGCCACGAGGCCGACGATGACGCCGACCCTGAGAAAGATCTTCGCCTGTTCGAGGTGGGCCTCGCGCAGGGAGTAGTACGCTCCTACCGCGGTCACCACGAACGACGCCGTGACCACCGAGGCGACCATGTTGTGCGCGTACTGCGCGAGTGCCCACGGGTTGAGCAGGAAGGTTAGAAAATCGGCGATCTGGAAACTGCCGTCGAGCGCGACCCGATGCCCGACCGGGTGTTGCATGAAGGCGTTGGTGGCGATGATGAAGTACCCGGACAGCCACGAGCCCGCGAAAAGCGCCCACGCGGCAAGATCGTGGATTTTGCGGCCGAACCTTTCTTCACCCCAGATGAGAACGCCGAGGAAGCTGGATTCGAGGAAGAACGCGAACATGCCTTCCATGCCCAAGGTCTGGCCGATGACGGCGCCGGCGCGCTGGGTGAACTGCGCCCAATTGGTGCCGAACTGGAATTCCATGGGAATGCCGGTGACCACCCCGACCGCGAAGTTGATGCCGAAGATGCGGATCCAGAACCGCGCCGCGTCCTGGTAGCGTTGGTTGCCGGAGCGGCGGGCCAGCATCTTCAGGATGACGATGAACAGCGCCAGCCCCATGGTGAGCTGCGGGAACAGATAGTGGTAGGTGGCGGTGAAACCGAATTGCAGGCGGTGCCAGAAGACGGGGTCGCTCATGGTGGTTCTTTCTACGATGTGGAACCTGCCGGCGTGGCAGGGACGCGTGTGCTGACCAGCCAGCCTTCGACCCACTGGCCAGCTTCCTTTCGTAAGTGGACTTCGCGCAAGGATGGATCCACGAAGCGGGCTTGGGCAAGCACGTTCAGCAGGTAGTCGCGGGTGTGGCTGTATCGGCCGTGTGGGTTGATGCGATAGCCGACCGGCGCGTCTTCGGGCTGAGCGCGCTCGACGGTGAACACCAGCGCGCCCCCGGGGCGAAGCGATCTTGCGGCGGCCGCCGTGACGTCGCGCAAATCGCCGAAGTAGACCAGGGTGTCGGCCGAGACGATGAGGTCGCTGCGGCTCGCGTGCTCGCCCAGGTAGGTGGTCAATTCGGCCACCACCAAGGAATCGTAGACCGATCGCCGACGGGCCAGAGCGATCATCGCGGCGGAAAGGTCGACGCCGGCCAGAAGGGCGGCGCGCGGACGCAAGAGCGGGCCGCACAGGCCAGTCCCGCAACCCGCATCGAGCACGGCAAGACGTGGCCCGGTGTCGCCATGGATGCGTGCCACCTCATCGGCGACCAGCTGTGGCGCCTGGTATTCCAACCGGGCGAGCGTCCCATCGAACGTGGCGGCGAAGCCGTCGAACTCCGCGCGAACGTACGCGTCCGACGCACGATTCGGAACGGATTCTCCGGTGCAAGCGGCGACGAAGTGCCGCGCGCGCGGGTCGTCGGGAAAGAGGGCAAGCCATCGGCGGTAGATGTCCGTGGCATCCTCTAGGCGTCCTTCGGCATAGAGGATTCTTCCAAGATGCCGGTACGAGTCGGCTGACTGGGGCGCAAGGCGCATGGCTTCGTAGTGGGCGTCCAAGGCCTCTTGAAGTCGATTCAGATCCCCCAGGGTATTGCCCAGGTTCTGCCAGGCTGGCACGTGGTCGGGCTTATCGAGGAGGACTTCGCGATAGGTAGCGACCGCTCCCTCCAAGTCGCCGCGCTCGCGCTGGATGGTTCCCAGGTTGTTGAGGGTGTTGGGATCGCTGGGGCATAGCTCGAGGGCGCGTCGGTAGTCTTTCTCGGCCTCGTCGAGGCGTCCCATCTTCTTCAAAATGTTGCCGCGGTTGTTAAGGGCGTCGGGGTGATTCGGCATCCTCTCCAGCACCTGGTTGATGTGCTCGAGCGCTTCTTCGGAATGGCCGAGCTGATGCTCCGCCACGCCGAGGAAATGCAGGGCGTCCAAGTGGGTCGGCGAGGAGGACAGAATCTCCCGGTAGATTCTTGCCGCGTCCTCAGCGTTTCCTGCCTGATGTTTCCCGATTGCCTCCGCCAATCGATCCGCGATGGGCGGGCCCTTCTTGTGCCTGCCCCATTTCTGCGTTCGAAGTTTGATTCTGGATGACATCGGTCGGCTAGGCGGCCCATGTTCTTGCACCGGGTTCGTGCGCGCAAGGGTTTTGCTGACGCGGCACAGGGACGGCGCGTTGGCCGCCGCTTGGAGAGGGCTACAGAACCTTTGTGCAGGTGCCGATAGCATTCGCGAGATGACGGGTGATCGACCTAGCAGCATCAGGCGAAGGCTCGTGCGCAGACCGCGAGGTAGGCATGAGGTTGGGTGAGATTCTGGTTAAGCAGGGCCTTATCACCGAGGCCGCCCTACAAGCAGCGCTCGCCCAGCAACGTGCGCGGGGCGTGCGCATCGGAACCTGGTTCGTCGAATCAGGGGCTCTCACGAACGATCAGGTGGCGCTGGCGCTGGCCGAACAATTCGGCGTGCCGCCAGCGCTGGAGGCGGATTTTGCGCGCTCCGAGCTGACGCTGCGCCGGCGCGTTGTCGTCCACCAAGCGGTCGAGCTGCAGGCCATCCCCCTGTTTCTCACCAACCGCCGTCGGGTCGCCGTGGCCATGGCCAACCCGGCCAATCCACACGCTCTCGACCGGCTGGCCTTCATTCTGGGCGCCACTGTCGATCCCATGGTGGCCACGGAGGTGGCCATCGCCCGTCACCTCGAGCTCCTCTACGGCGTGCGCAGGAAGGGCAAGCCCGGCGTCCCGCGACAGGCGGCGCTGGCCCTGCCAAGCCCACATCAGACCGCGTCCAGGAAGCCGGCGGCCAAGGACGATGACATCCGGCCGGCTTTGCGCACCCATCGCAAGGCGCCCTACGGCAACAACCAAGGCATTCGCCTCGCGCCGCTCAAGCCGGATTCGCGCGCGCGCGAGCCTGCCGCACCGGTCGTGGTCATGGAAGATGCCCTTTGCTTCACGCCCACGCCGCTAGCCTACATCCCACCCATGGACGCGCGCACGCCGCCCAAGCCGACGCGGGTGGCCTCACGCAATCCGCTAACGCCCTTGGTGGTGCCCATCACCGGTGCGGGCGCACAGCTTGCCGTCGATCAGATCCGGTTCGCCGCCGATCAGCAGGATCTCTCGGACAGTTTGTTTGCCTTCATGCGCACCTGCTTCGGGGTCGGCGCCATGTTTTCGGTGGCAGGCGCGGTCGCGCGGGGACGCTTCGGCTTCTCCGATGGTCATGTGCGGCCCGAGGTCGAGAGCCTCACCTTCTCGCTTTCCCTGCCTTCCTGTTTCCGCATCGCCCGCAGCCGCCGGTCGACCTACCGCGGCTCGCCGCCGCCCGACGGCATGGCCGTGCAAGGCCCGTTGTGGAACGCGCTTCGTTGCCACGCCCCGACCGACGTGCTCGTGTCGCCGGTCATCGTCGACGGCCAAGTCACCCTGCTGCTCTATGCGCAAGGCGAGGCCGGCGTGCGCATCAACAACCAGTCCGCGGTCCGGATGGAGCAGGTCTGCGAGGCCATGAGCAGCTCCTTGTTGCGATTGGCGGGTTGAGCGCCCGGCGCTTCCGGCGCAAAATGGCTTTTCCTTTGTGTACGGCTGCCGTGTCTGGATCGTACGGGCCTCGGATCGGTCCGAACGACGCTACTTCATGGAGGCAACGATGAAAAGCTGGAACCTTCTCTCTCTTTCTGCCGTGTCGGCCATCGGCATTGGCACGTGTTTGCTCGCCGGGTGTCCGGCTACGGAAACCGACGATCTCAGTGGCTCCGAGGTCGCGGTGAGCGCGGTCAGCGGCGCGCTCAATAACACGGAAAGCCAGTCCGCCCTCGGGCTCAATCCGCTGCCGCGCGAGCACAAGACCGCGACGGCGTGGCTGTGGGACCAGATCAACCCCGTGCGTCCCGCGTGGGCCGCAACCTGGACCTGTTCGGGCGCGGAGTTGGATCCGTCCTGGAGCGGCCCGGCCGCCGGTCCCTACGCCTACACGCCCGTGAGCTGCTCGGTGACCTTGAGGAACGGCAAGACCGCGTCGTCGATGTGGAGCGGCGCTTTCACGCTGAGCTACGGCCCGAGTTGCGTTTCGACTTCGCCATTCATGGACAATCAGCCGGCCGACTGCACCTTGACCAGAACCACCGCCGCCGACGGCAACACGCGCACCTGGACCGGCCTCAAGGGCAATTCCGTGGCCATCACGCACAACACCTTCGGCGCAGGCACGGGCTGGGACAACACGGTAACGCCTGCCCCCAGCAACGACGGTGTGATCCTCACCTGCGGCCCATCCGGCTGTGCGGTCGGCCGTACGCTCACCATCAGCGGTAGCCACCTGACCGGCGAAGGAGATTCCCTGCTCCGCTGGGACCATACGGTGTCCACCGGGCCGGGCGGCATCAACGTCACCGGGTCGGGCTCGGGGCGCGTGGTCACGGGCGCGGTTACCGTCCAGCACAACCTGGCCCATTACACCAGCACGACGACCTTCAACAACGTTGCCTACGGCGACACTGCGTGCTGCTACCCGACGGACGGAAGCGTGACCACGATCTACTCTTCCGGACCCAATCTGAACAAGACCGAGACCCTGACCTTCACGGCTTTGTGCGGGGAGGCCACCCTCACCAAGCCCGACGGCTCCAACGACAGCGTCACGCTCGACGAGTGCTTGTAGTGTAGAGCCAACGCCCCGACGACCGGTTGTCCTGGATAGCGTCGCGCTAGGCCCTTCTCGGGCGCGAATAGCGTCTCAGGCGACCCTGGCTTGGCCGTGATGGAGATCGCCGATTGCTTTGGAAGGACGCGTGCCAGTTTGTATGCGCATAGTCTCCGACACTGGGTAGACGGAGATCGTGCCGTTGTCTTCGCCGGGGCTTGCGCTGGCCATGATGGCGTCCACGACAGGCTCCACCATGTCCTCGTCGACGATCGTCTGGATTCGCACCCTAGACACGGAGTCAACGGTGTAGGCCGTGCGATAGATCATTTTCCGACCGCTCGTGCCACCACAATCCGCGACTTCCGACAGGGTCATGGTTTTGACTCCGACTTGCCGGACCCGTTGCTTCACGTCCTCGAGCATGGATGGTTTGATAATGGCTTCGATGCACTTCATGGTGTGGCCTCCTACCTCAATGAAAGCAGGGCGAAGATGATTCGACAATGGATCCTGACGCATGTTTCCGAGGGATTCGCCGGGAAGCAACCGCCCGGAAATCTCCGAAACAAGAACGTGACACCCTGTTCTCAATTTTAGGAGGTCTGGACTCGGCCACATGGATCGGCAATAGATACGCCGATGGACATACTCGCGGTGCGGGCCCTGCAGGGCGTGAGCGTGTGGGGGAGGGATTCCGTGCTCGAGGCGCGCGTATCGGTCGCGGCGTACCAAGGCCTACCAGCCGACGCTATCGTCGCGTTCGAGCAACGACTTGCTACTTGGCTACCGGGTTGGTTGCCCATCCACGAGATTTCGCCGCCACTTCCGCAATTGCGCGTGGCGGAGGCCTTGCGGGGCGTGGCTGCGCACCTGCAAGCCCTGGCCAGCACGCCCGCGAGCTCCGCGACCATCGCCTCGCGCCGGTCGTCCCAAACCGTGGACATCGCCATCGCGTATGAAGAGGAACGCCTCGCGCGCGCTTGCCTCGAATCCGCTCGACGCATGTGCATGTCCGCCCTGGCCGGCGAAGGGTTCGATATGCACGCCGAGCTGGCACGGCTGCGCTCTCTCGCGGAAGACGTGTGCCTGGGCCGGGCGACTGGACCGCTGGTGGCCGCCGCGCGCGGCAGGGGGATTCCCTATCGTCGCCTCGACGGCGAGAGCCTGGTGCAGCTTGGCCACGGAGCGCAGCGCCGACGGATTCGAACGTCGGTGACCGAACGCACGGGCAAGATCGCCGAATGGATCTCGCTCGACAAGAAGCTGACGAAGGAGTTGCTTGCCGAAGTTGGAATTCCCGTTCCCGTCGGTCGCCAAGTCGACAGCGCCGAGCACGCGTGGGCCGTCGCGTGCGAGCTCGGCACGCCGGTGGTGGTCAAGCCCGCGAGCGCCGACTACGGCCACGGGATCGGCCTTCACCTCCACACGCGCGAGCAGGTGGAGGCTGCCTACGCCGCCGCTCGGGAGTACCGCGAGGAGGTGCTGGTCGAACGCTTCGTGCCAGGGGCACAGTACCGTCTGACGGTGGTGGGCAATCGCATGGTCGCGGCCGTGCGCCGCGAGCCGGTTCGCCTGACCGGCGACGGCCAGCACACCATCGCGGAGCTCATGGAGATTGCCAATCGCGACCCCAGACGTGGCGACGATCTGCGGCTGCCCCTGACCCAGGTTTGCCCGGACGACGACACGCCCCAGATGCTCACCGAGCAGGGCTTCACGCTTGCCTCCGTGGTGCTGGCCAACCGCCAGGTGGTTTTGAGCCGGATTGCCCATTCCTGGGCGGGGGCGGGCATTACCGATGTCACCGATGACGTCCATCCTCGGGTGGCCGCGCAATGCGTGCGGGCGGCGCGACTTGTCGGTTTGGACGTGGCCGGGCTGGATGTGGTCGCCGAGGACATCGCGCGGCCGCTGGAAGAGCAGGGCGGCGCAATTCTCGAAGTGAACGCCGAGCCGACCATCGCGTTTCATTTTCCGCCCCTGTGCGACAGCTACCGTCCGGTCTGCGAAGCCATCATCGATTCGCTTTTCCCCGACGGCAAGACAGGTCGCATACCGCTCGCCCTGGTGAGCGGCACGGGCGATCGGGCTCGTACCGGTCGCCTTCTGGCCGAGCTATTGCGCGCGCTCGGGCGCGGGATAGGCACGGCGAGCTCGCGAGGCCTTTTCCTGGACGGAGAGTCGATCAAGTCCGGCGATCAAAGCAGCCTTTCCGGTAATCACGCGGCTCTGCTGTGTCCCGAGGTCGACACGGCGGTGCTGGAACGCGATCTGGCCAGCATTCGCGAGGAGGGCTTGGGACTCGATCGCATCGACGTTGCGATTCTGACCTTCGACCCTGAAGCTGCGGCCGTGCTCGATGCCGAGAGCGCACGAGCCGCTGGCGTTTTGGTCTTGGCGGCCCAGCCCCATGGCACCGTGGTAATCGATGCGCGCGACGATGCAGCGCTGGCAACCATGGACTCCTTTGCCGGCGCGGTGATGGTCGTCGGCGACGACTCGTCGATTCGCGCCCGGCACGCGGGACGTGCCGCCGTCTTCCTTCGCGATAGCCATTGGGTCTTTCTGTCGCGCGATGGGAAGGAGCACACGGTGTCTCTTGGCGCGGGGCCGACTCTTGCCGAAGGCGCGTCGCGCGGCTGGCTGCACGCAGCGGCCGCGGCGTGGGCCATGGGGGTGCCGGCGGAAACGATTGCGGCGCGCTTGCCGTCGCTGTTGCGCGAGGTCTAGACCCATGCCAACGGGATACGCGTCCTACGTCCATTCTTCAAGACAGCCCACACCGCGCGGGCCGGTCACGCCAGGAATGGCGCTGCTCGGCGGACCACCGGAGGGACCGCCGCCCGAAGTCGACAGCGCCTTCGCCTGGCTCTTTGCCAAGTCGGGCTGGGGCCGCTTTGTCGTCATCGGCGCCGACGGCAGCGACGAATACGGCCGCTACATCTATCAAGACCTGCCACCGCCGCATCCGGCGTCCGTGGAGACGCTGATCTTCGCGTCGCGCGACGCAGCGGTGGATCCCGCGGTGATCCAGACCCTCCACGGTGCCGACGCTCTTTTCATCCAGGGCGGCGATCAGTGGGACTACGTCAGGATGTGGAAGGATACGCCGATTCAGCAGGCCATCGGCGACCTTCTGCGCCGGGGCGTGCCCGTTGGAGGCTCGAGCGCAGGCTTGGCGGTGCTGGGCGAATTTCTGTTTTCCGCAAGCCACGACACGGTGTATTCCAGCGAAGCGCTCGCCGATCCCTACCACGCATGCATGACCCTCGATCGTGCGCTCGTCTATGCATCGAGCCTCGGGGCGCCCTACGCGTACCTGCGCAACACGATCACCGACAGCCACTTTCACGACCGCGATCGCATGGGGCGGCTACTCGCCTTTCTGGCGCGTCTTTCGCAAGACGGATGGACCAAAGCGCCGCGTGCGATCGCCGTCGATGAAATGACGGCGGTCCTGGTCGAAGCCGACGGTTTGGCGACGGTGGTCGACAAACGTCCGGACTCGAAGCGCGGATCAGCTTGCTTCCTGCTCGCTCCCGGAGTGCCCCAAATCTGCCTGCCCGGTCAGCCGCTGACCTATGAGAACATTTCCGCCTATCGCATCCGAGCCGGAGACAAGGACGCGGCATTCGACCTGTGCACCTGGCAAGGTCGGGGCGGCGAAAGCTACCTGGTATCCGTGCGGCAGGGCCAAGTCTTCACTTGAGCTGGGCTGTCGGCGCTCGAGGTGCTTTCCCTCGCTGGGGACGATCCTGGTAAAGTGAGCGCCACCGGATCCCCGCCCATGGCCGACGCCGCTTCCCCGCTCCTCGTCCCCCCTCTCGGACTCGCCCTCGCCGACGGCGAGAGCGTGCGCGCGATCTTCGCGCCGGATCTGGACGAGCATCTTCACTACACCGCCTCCACCCTTGCCTTGACGTCCATGCGCGTGTGCTGGAAAGCCGCCGACGGAGCGTGGACGACGTGCGCGCTCACGCCCGTGCTTCGCCTCGACCGTCGCGAATACGCGGGGCTCGGCGAGGTGCGCGTGGTCGAGGGAACGCGGACCGTGGTCCGTTGCTTTCACACCTTGGCCGTGGCCAAAGAGGCAACCCAGTTCGCCGACGCCTTCGAGGCGCAGCAGGGAAAGCCGCGTGCCCATGCGCGACCCGTGGCGCCCGCCGACGAGCAAGACAGCTCCGAATTGCCGGTAAGCGGAAGGTCTCCACTCTTGCGGCTTTTGGGGTTTGCGCGTCCGCACCTCCCCGCCGTGCTCTTCGGCCTGGTCCTCGCCCTGGCGAGCACGGCGGCGGGCCTGGTTCCGCCCTACTTGACCATGCCGCTTGTCGACCAGGTGCTGGTGCCGGGCCAGGCCGGACAGCTCACCATGCAGGCCGCGCTGCCCAAAGTCCTGCTCTATCTCGGCAGCCTGGGCGGTGCAGCCATCGTCGCTTGGCTGCTGGTTTGGGCCCAAGGGGCGGTGCTGGCCATCGTGACCGAGAAGGTGGCGGCGGATCTGCGCAACCGTGCCTTCTCGCATTTGCAGAAGCTCAGCCTCGAGTACTTCGGCGGCAAGCGCACCGGCGATCTGATTGCGCGCATCAGCTCGGATACCGAGCACCTGTGCTCGTTCCTCTCCGACACGCTGGTCGATTTCGTCACCGATGTGCTGATGATCGTCAGCACCTGCGTCGTCTTGCTTTCGCTCGATACCACGCTTGCCGTCGCGGCCATCATTTCCTTCCCGCCCATCGCGTGGCTCATCATGCGTATTCGCGGCAAGATGTTGCACGGCTACCTGCGCGGCGGGCGCATGTGGTCGGCCATGACCAACATTCTGGCCGACACCATCCCGGGGATTCGCGTGGTCAAGGCCTTCTCGCAAGAGCGGCGCGAGATCGCCCGTTTCGCCCAGGCCAACCAGCGCGTCGTCGAAATCAACAACCGCAACAACGCCATGTGGACGTTTTTCTGGCCGTCGGTCGCGTTGCTCAATCAGATTGGATTGCTCGTCGTTTGGGCGGTCGGCGCGCGCCAGGTCCTGAACCACCAAGTGACCGTCGGCGTGCTCACCGCGTTCATCGCGTACATCGGCCGTTTCTACACCCGGGTGGAGAGCATGAGCCGGATGCTCACAGCCACCCAGCGCGCGTCGGCGGCCGCGCAACGCCTGTTCGAAATTCTCGACCGCGTGCCGACGGTTTTCGATCCCAGGGATCCGATCCCTATCGGCGACGTGCGCGGCGAGATCCAATTCGATCGGGTGTCGTTCCGGTACGGCAGCAGGCTGGTGCTCGACGACGTCAGCTTCCGGGTTGAACCCGGTCAGATGATCGGCATCGTGGGCCACACCGGCTCGGGCAAGAGCACGGTCGCAAATCTTCTGTGTCGCTTCTACGACGTCTCGGGGGGCGCGGTGCGCGTCGACGGCAACGACATCCGACGGCTTTCCATCGAGGCTTATCGCAAGCACATCGGCATCGTCCTGCAGGAGCCGTTTCTGTTCTTCGGCACCATCGCGGACAACGTCGGTTACGGCCAGCCGAACGCCAGTTTCGGACAGATCATCGAGGCTGCCCGGGCCGCGCATGCGCACAACTTCATCCTGAAGCTGCCCGAAGGCTACGACTCGCTGGTCGGCGAGCGCGGCCAATCGTTGTCGGGCGGCGAGCGCCAGCGTATCGCCATCGCGCGCGCCATCCTGGTCGACCCACGGATTCTGGTGCTCGACGAGGCGACCTCCGCGGTGGACACGCACACCGAACGCGAGATTCAGCGCGCGCTCGACAACGTGGTCGCGGGCCGCACCACCATCGCCATCGCCCATCGACTGAGCACCCTGCGCAAGGCGGATATGCTGCTCGTGATCAAGGACGGCCGGCTGGCCGAGCGCGGAACCCACGCCGAGCTGCTCGCGCTCGACGGCGAATACGCGCGCCTCCATCGTGCCCAAGTTTCAACCACCGCTCGTCACGACGTGGAGGGCGTGGACATACAGGGCGACGAGAACGCGGAATCGGAGGATGTGGCGGTTCCGCTCGTCGAGGCCGGCCGGCTGGCGCTCGTGCTCGACGGCGACGGCAATCTGTGGGCCAGGGATGTTTCGAGCGGCGAGCCTTTTCTCGTCCTGCCACGTCGCTGCTTCCCGCTCAGCCACCCCGACGGGTTCATGTGCCTCGTCGATAGGCAAGGGCATGACCGGGCCCTGGTCGAGCACGTCGGTGCGCTTGCCGAGGACTCTCGCCAGGCACTGCTGGCCGGCCTTGCCCAAAGCGAGTTCCTGCCCCAGGTCACGCGCATCGAGCGCATCGTGCATGAAGCGACGTGGTCCGAGTGGCACGTGGTCACGGATCGGGGCCCGCGCAGCTTCGTCGTCGAGCAAGAGGATCACATCCGTCGTTTGGACGATGGCCGTCACCTCATCACCGATTCCTTCGGCATGCGCTTCCTCGTGCCCGCACCCGAAGCCCTCGACAGCCACAGTCGCCGCTGGCTGGCGCAGTACTCGTAGTGCTGGTCGAGCTGGCCGTCTGTCTCGGCCGCGAGCTGCAGGTTCCGCACGCGCGAAAAGCGGAAGATGTTGCACACCTGGTCTGGATGGGAATGGCGAGTGAGGGCATACTTTTTATCGACATCAGGTCTTCGCCACCCTTCCATAGGAAATTGAAATGAAGCGCATCACTCCCCGTTCCATTTCGGTCGCATGGTTCGTCTTGCTCGGCAGCGCGTGTCTCTCGGCCGGCTGCGCCTCGTCCCGCTACGTTTCTCGGGCCAAACCCAAGTCGGAATCCGATCTCGCTCCGGCAGCCGATCCAGGATCCGACCCTCCTCCCTCGACGCCCGCCTCTTATGCCAAGGCGCGCGAGGAGATGGTTCGCACGACCATCGAGTCCCGCGGTATCGGCGATCGCAGGGTCCTCCAGGCCATGCGCGCCGAACCCCGCGAAGACTACGTGCCGGAAGAGAAGCGCTCCTTCGCCTACGAGGACACTGCGCTGCAGATAGGTTGGGAGCAAACCATTTCGCGTCCCTTCATCGTGGCCCTGATGAGCAGCCTCCTGGCTCCCGAGCCCGACAGTCGCGTGCTCGAGATTGGGACCGGGTCCGGGTATCAGGCCGCGATCCTCGACCACCTGGCCAAAGAGGTCTACTCCATCGAGATCGTCGAGCCGCTCTGCCAGAAGGCGCGGGCCAACCTCGATCGCCTCGGCCACGATCGCATAAAGACCCGCTGCGGGGACGGCTATCTGGGGTGGCCGGAGGCGGCGCCCTTCGACCGCATCATCCTGACCGCGGCGCCGCCCGAGGTCCCCCAGGCGCTCATCGACCAGCTCAAGCCCGGCGGTCGCCTGGTGGCGCCGGTCGGGAAGGAAGCTCACGATGTGCTGGTCGTTCTGGAAAAGCGCGCCGACGGCACCGTGGCGAGGCGAGTCCAACGAGGCGTCGCCTTCGTGCCGATGGTACATGCCAGGAACGAGTAACCGCCCCTGACCAGAGCACGGTTACCGGTGTCTCGATAGACTGATGCCGGTGGTGCTCTTGACGGCAAGGGCCACTTCGCCGGCGGGTGCGCGGGACTTGATATAGACCACGGTCTTGGCCAGCAGATCGTGCAAGGCCTGCCGCTTGGGGTGAAACGCGACCAGCAGGAATCCGGCCAGATAGCCGACCAGGATGCCGGTGGCGAGCGCGATGTAGACGATGGGTACCGCGAGCTGCGATAAGGTCAGGCTGGATAGCTGGAACGACACGTGCTCGTCGCCGTGCACGGTGTAGACGAAGCCCGCCAGCAGGGTCCAGGCCAAAGGCCCCCAGGCAAATGTGGCGAATCGGATCAGAGCGGCCTTCCACGTCAGGCGACCGCCGGTCACACCTTCGACGCGAATGCCGAGCAGCCACTTGCCCGGGGTCTGTCCGAGCAGCCGGTGACAGAGCACGAAGTAGACCAGGGCGAGCGGCAGAACCCACAAGTGTACGAAGTACGCGGCCAGCAACAACAACAGGCTGTCGATGCCGAGCGCGATCCCGCGTGCGCCCATGCCGCCGAGCTCGCGGCGCGGCGCGCGCGCGGCCTCCAGCGCGGCGATCAGCTCGTCGTAGTCGGCGAAGCGATCGTCGGGTTTCTTGGCGATCATGCGCTCGACGATGCGGGAAACGGCCTGTGGCACCTTGGCATTGAGGTCGCGCACGGCGGGCGCGCGATCCGTGACGTGCATGGTGATGATGCCGACCGGCGACGCTCCCGCAAAGGGTGGTCGCCCGCACAGCATATGAAAGAGCGTGCAGCCGAGCGAGTAGATGTCGGAGCGGTGATCGGCGACCTGGCCGCGTCCCTGCTCGGGCGACATGTACAGCGGCGACCCGATGATGGCGCCATCGTGCGTGAGCTGGGAATCGCCGTGCATGCTCTTGACCAGTCCGAAATCGAGGATCTTGATCCCCGCTTCGTTGTCGAGCATCAGGTTCGAGGGCTTCACGTCGCGGTGGACGAATCCTTGCGCCAAGGCCGCGCGCAGGCCGCGTGCCGCCGCCAGGGTGTAGTCCAAGGCATCGGCCACCGACAAGGGCGTGCCCTTGGCCAGCAAGGCATCGAGGCCCGGCCCCTCCAGGTACTCCATGACGAAGAAGTGAAAGCCGCGGTCCTGGCCGATGAAGAAAATCTGCGCGACGTTGGGATGGCGCAGGCGGGCCTGGGCGCGTGCCTCCAGCACGAAACGGTCGACGATCTCCGGATCCTGCGCGACATCGAGGGCCAGCACCTTGATGGCCACCGGGCGATCCAGGGACAGGTCGGTGCCGTAATACACCGCGCCCATGCCGCCGCGGCCGAGCAGGCGCACCAGCGCGAAGTGTTGCAGGTGGGTGCCCGCAAGGCCGTCGGCAATCGAGCCTGCCTCGCCGGTAGACGAGCCCTTGACCAGAATGGTTTCGTCGAGCGCTCGACGGCTTTTTTCTCCGTCGCCCATGGCGTGAGGATACCCTTTCTACCGGGAAAAGACGATGGCGGTGGGGCCGCCGGATCACGGAGCGACCTTTTTCGTCTATCTTCCTCGATATGGCCCATCTCGTTCCCAGTCGTTGCCGGCGTTCCCTGTGGTCCGCCATGGCGGTCGTCGCCGGTTGCGCAAGCTCGCCCGGCGGCTGTTCGTCACACGAGTGCGAGAGCCCGTCGCGCGGCCCCTTTCCGCGCCAGACCGTGGCGGGCAGCGAGGTGCGCGTGCTGCCGCGAGCCGCGAACGGGCGGATGTACCAGCTCTATGTCGGGCTGCCCGAATCCTTCGAGGACGATCCGGAACGCCGCTACCCGGTGCTCTACCTTTGCGACGGCTACTGGGACTTCAACCTGATCGAGGCACTCTCCGCCAATCTCGTGGTCGACAAAGCGATCCCCGAGATCATCGTCGTCGGCCTCGGCTACCCAGGTGACAGACCCGACTCTGGGCGCCTGCGCCGCTGGGATCTCACGCCGGTTCCGGCCAAGTACGAGGGCGCCCGTTACGACGGGCCGAGCGGACACGCGAAGGAATTCTTGTCCGTGATCGAACACGAGATCATTCCCCTCGTCGAACGCGAGTACCGCGGCGATTCCTCCTACCGTGTGCTCGCGGGTAGCTCGCTCGGGGGATTGTTCGCCTTGTACGCCATGTTCGCGCAGCCAGGGCTTTTCGTCGCCTACGTCGCGCCCAGTCCGGCCGCCCAGTGGGCCGAGGATTGGTTGCTCGGCTTCGAGGACGAATTTCACCGTGGCGGTAAGCCACTCGGCGCGCGCCTGTTCGTGACCTACGCCGAGAAGGATCCCACCCTGATCCTCGATGGCGTCAAGCGCTTCGATGCCCGCCTGCGCCAGCGGGCCTACCCGGGCCTTGCCTACGAATTCCGCATGGTGGAAGGTGAGGGCCACGCGGGCACCAAGGCCGAAAGCTACAACCGCGGCCTACGATTCGCTTTCTCACCCCGGGCTCCTCAAGAGTCCTACCCCTAGGAAGTAGATGTCCCAAGAACCCGGCGCCGCCGGCCTCCATCTCGACCGATCGACCGCACCTGCGACGTCGGCATCTCGCCCAGCCGCGGTTCACGAGCAATCCCTGCTCGCCATCTCCTGGCCGGTGATGATCACGCTGGCGGTGGGCATCTCCGGACCCATCATCGATTCGTGGTTTCTCTCGCGCGTTTCCGACGATGCCGCCGCCGGCGTGGGCGCGACGCTGCCGGTGTTCGTCCTGCTTCAAACCATGCTAAACGCCCTGGGGCAAGCGGGGGCAGGCGTCGCCGGACAGTACCTGGGGGCGGGGCGGCCGCGCCTCGCCGCCGCCACCTTCACGCTCATGGTCTCGCTGCTTGCCTGTGGCGGTCTCGCGCTCGGAGCGCTGCTGAGCCTATCCTCCCCGTGGGTCGTCTACGTGCTGGGATTGCGCGGGGGCATCGCCGGATATTCGGTCGAATTTCTGCGCATCATCGGCGCCGGGTTCGTGGGCCGAGCGCTCATCGCCGGGCTGACCAACCTCCTCGCGGCGCGCGGCCTCACCCGGTGGAACCTGGGCGTTTCCATTGTCATCGTCTGGCTGAATGTGATCTTCAACATGCTTCTCGTCGGCCGGCTCTTCGGTCTTCCCTGTCTCGGCGTGCAAGGGGTGGCGATGGCCACCGTTCTGTCATGGGGCATCGTCAGCCTAGCCACGCTGGCCTTGGTGATCCGTCGGCTCGGCTTTCATCCCTCTTGGTTGCTTCTGTTTCTGGGCTGGAAGCGAGTCTTGCGACACCTCGTCCGCATCGGCGTTCCCTCGGCGATCGAGCCTGTCGCCTACCAGCTTTTCCAGGTGGCGCTGGCAAGCCAGGTCGTCCGCCTCGGCACCTTCGCGCTGACCGCTCGCGTGTACGCCGCAAATCTGGCCAATCTGCCCGTCCTCTTCAGCTACGGGCTCGGATTCGGCGCCCAGATCTTGGTTTCCCATCTGGTGGGTGCGCGGGACTATGCGACCGCGAACCGACGGCTCAAGGCCGCGGTGGCATGGGGGGCGAGCCTTTCCTTCGTGACCTCGCTCGTGCTCGCGGCTTGCGGCCACGGGCTACTGGGACTCTTCTCTCGCGATCCGGGCATCGTGGCCCTGGGCGCGCTGCTCCTCTGGGTCGATGTCCTGGTTCAACCGGCCAAGGCGGCCAACATCGCCATCACCTTCTCCTTGCGCGCCTCGGGCGATTCGCGCTTCCCGGCCATCGTCGGGTCGACGCTCATGTGGACCGTCGGCATCGGCTCCGCCTTCACGCTGGCGTTCGGCGTGGGTTGGGGCGTGATCGGCATCTGGCTCGGCATGGCCGTCGACGAATGGACCCGCGCCGCGGTCAACGGGTGGCGTTGGCGGAGCGGAGCCTGGCGAAGCAAGGGCGTGACCTGAGCGCGCACCTCGAATCGAAAGTCCGGCGCCCGACTACCAGCGCTCGGTGCTCTTCTTGTCTTCCGCCGAGGACGGCGCCGGTTCGGCGGGCTTCCTCTCCACGGCCCTTTCCATGGCTCTTTCGCCGGCTCTTCGGGGTCTGCCGGGGCTTCCCTTCTTGTGGTGTGTGCCCTCTTCTTTGCCCTCTCCGGCCGGGATCGGTTCCGGTTGGACGGTCGGGGCCGTGGCAGTCGGCGGGGGCGGTGGAGGCTCGAAAGCCGGAAGGCGTTCGGGCTGCGCCGCTGGAATCGCTCCCGGTTCCGGTGCCGGCGCGGCCGCCGCCGGTTGGACTGGCGCGGCGGGATGACCCGATGACCGCGTGACGAACAGGGTGATGGCGAGGCCAACGGCGGCCAGGCCGGCAATCGAAGCAACCGCAATCACGGTACGGCTCTTGCCGCGCGAGGTGAGGTCGGTGTGCGAGATCTCGCCGGTGGCGGTGCGGAAGGTGGTGCTCTGTCTGGGACTGGTGACCGGCTCGACCACGGTCGAAATGTGTGAAGGTGGAACCGATCCCGGCCGCGTCGGGATGCGCGAGGGGGGAACGGATCCGGGCCGTAGCGAAACCGGCGCGGGGGTCGCCATGGTCTGGTCGAAGGCCACCCCCGAGCGTCGAGCGTGCGCAGAAGGCTGCTCATCCAGGATCGCCGTGGTGCCGACCGATGGCAGGCCGTGTACGGGCGTGCCGTGGGCGGTGCCGTGACCCTTCAGCGCCGCCTGGAATTCCAGCATGGTTTGGAACCGATCGTCCGGGCTCTTGGCCAGCGCGCGCAGGATGGCCGCGCTGACCTCGTTCGGCACCGCAGGATTCTTGTGCTGCGGGTTTTCCGGCTCCTTCATGACGTGCATGATGATGATGTCGCCGAAGCCCTCGCTGAGGAAGGGCGGGGCGCCACAGAGCATCTCGTACAGGATGATCCCGAGCGCGTAGACGTCGGTGCGGTGGTCGAGCTTTTCGATGAGGCCCTGACACTGCTCGGGCGACATGTACGCGGCCGTGCCCATGATGGCGCCGGTGCGCGTCTTCATCGAGCTGCCGCGCATGTCGTCGCGCAACTTGGCGATGCCGAAATCCAACACCTTCACCCGCTCGCCCCCGCCCACCATCTCGTCGGGTACCAAAAAGAGGTTGTCGGGCTTGAGGTCGCGGTGGACGATTCCCTTGCTGTGCGCCGCCGCCAACGCAGAAGCGGTCTGGGAGGCGATTTCCACGGCGGTGCTCACATCCAGGGGCCTGGTGCGATCGAGTCGCGTGGCCAGGCTCTCGCCCTCCAGGAACTCCATCAACATGTAAGGCACGTTGTCCTCGGGCAGGAGGCCGACGTCGATGATGTCGATGATGTTGGGGTGGCGAATGGCGTTGGCCGCGCGCGCTTCGTTGAAGAAACGCATGACCAGGGATTCGTCGCGGGCCAGCTCGGGCTTCAGGACCTTGATGGCCGCTTTCCGGCCCATGATCGGGTGGAGGGCGAGATAGACGGTTCCCATTCCGCCTTCGCCCAGCAGCGAGACGACTTCGTAGTTATTGATATGTTTCCCAATCACGGCAAACCCGCAGAGTCTGAGACTATCAGACATTCTTTGGTACCGCACGTCAAAGTTGGGGTGGGCATGCTCCCCGCTGGCCATTTCAGCCGGGCACTGCGCTGGCGACCCGTGCCACTGTGACACCTGCCACGTGTGGACATGCCGCGTTCGCCCAAATTCGCCATTGAGGCTTCACAAAAGCAGGCCATTGCCCGACAATAGAGATCGATGACGTTTCCAGACCGTGTCTTGGTTGATAAAAACACCCTCGGCCTCTTATCCGCGATGCTCTTGCCAGGGCTGCTTGTCGTTGGTTGCGTGAGCCTGTCGAAGCCGGAAGTCGTCAGTCAGAAATGCCCCACCAGCTCGGCCCCTACCTGTTCGGATGACCCGAATAAGAGCAATCCCCCAGGCGATGATGCCAAGCACGACACGGAAAACAGCCCGGATCTGCCCTACAGCGAGGAAACGGGAACCATCAAGCCCGACGGCGGTCCCGATGTTCCCTCCTCGGTACCGGATAGCGCGCCGGACACGGCCGATTCGGCCACGGTCAACAAGGACACGCGCGATACGTCGGATGGGGCCGACACCGCAACACCTCCTTCCGATGTTCAGGTCGACAAAACACCTGGGGCCGAGCCAGGTCCCGAGCTGCCGAGTGCCGAGCCGGGAGCTGAACCGAGCTCGGGCCCAGAGTCAGGGCCAGAGCCGGGACGCGAGTCGGGACCGGAACCTGGACCGGAACCTGGACCGGAAGCGCCGGATGCAGGCCCTGATGGCCCAACTGCGGCCTGCGCAAACGCGACACCGATCAGCGGCGGCAACACCGGCAATTTCGCAACCGTCGGCCCCTACTGCTTTGTCACCTGCGACAGTATGGAGCATGGCTGGGGTTGCTCCTCATTCAGCAGCGATCCTGCCGCCAGCGTCCACCGGACCTTGAACGTCAACGGCTCGCCAGTCACGTGTGGTGGCACCCTTCCCGCGAAGACGTCGGGAGGCTACTACTACTTCGACCTGGGCGCTGGTGGGAATACGTGGGATCAGATTTGGTGGTCGGGAACGGCTGCAACTTCGTGCAAAGCCCCAGCGGGCGGCTTCGTCCCGTAGCACGGAAGCAGCCGTCGCCACGCGGGCGCCCCTCGGCTCATGGTAGAAAGGAGCCCGCCATGCGGGGAGGGAATCGCCCATGTCGCTCGTGAAGCTGGCCCTGGTTTTTCTCGTTGCGCACTTGGCGATGGCTCTTTACTTCGTGCTCGATCGCGCGCCGGGGACCGCCGCCGCGCTCGCGGGGCTGCCGCTCGACGACGCCTGGATTCACCTGGTCTACGCGCGCAGTCTGGCGGCGCTGCACGGCTTCGCCTACAACCCCGGACAGCTTGAAACCGGATCGACGAGCCCGCTGTGGGCGCTGCTTCTCGTACCGGCGAGCTGGGCGGCGCGGTTCTTCGGCATCAGCGTCGTGATCCCGGCCAAGCTCACGGGCGTGTTGGTGGGAGTGTGGGCAAGTCTCGGCGCCGCCCGCCTGCTGCGCTGGTTGAAATTCGGGTTGGCAGCCGAGCTGACCGCCGGTCTGGCCATCGCGGTGGATCCGGCCCTGGCCTTCGCCCAGGTCTCGGGCATGGAGGTCATGCTCGCCGCCGCGCTCGCCTTGTGGGCGCTCGGCGATCTTGCCGCCGACCCACATCGACCCTACGGCTTGGCCGCTTTTTCGGCTGCGCTGGCGCCACTGGCCAGGCCCGAGCTCGCCTTGCTGACCTTGCTGGTGCTCGCCGTCGTGGAGTGGCGCTTGCACCAGGCGCGCGCCTCCATACGCGCGCGGCTGCTGGTCCTGGCTCCCACCGTCGCGTTGGTCGGTGGATGGATGCTCTACTGTTTGCTCGTGTCCGGCTACCCGCTGCCGAGCACGTTCTACGCGAAATTCGCAAGCCGGCAGGACTTCTTCGCGCACAACCTGGAGTCCATCTTCACCAAGGTGCTACCCTCCTGGCCGTGGTTCGCGCGCGGGGCCGGTCTGGCGCTATGGGGGATCGGAGTCGTCGTGCTCTTCCGTCGCGGCCTGGTGGCGGGGCTTCTCGCCGCGTTTCCGGTGCTGCTTCTCTGCGCGGTCGCGGCATCGCGGCTCCTCGCCGAGCCACTGCCCTTCTACTGGCAGCGCTACCTCATGCCCGCGTACGCACTTCTTCTCGTCGCGCTTGCGCTGGGAGCCGTCACCGCCGCCGCGTGGGCCTGGCAGGCGCGGCAGCGCGCGTGGGCGCCAGCCTATGCCATCGGCGTCGCGATCTTGGTGCTGGGATCGATCTTCGACTGGCCGGCGGCCGTGCATCGGAGCGCCGATCTCTTCGCGTGGAATTGTCAGAACATCGAGGAGCTGGACGTCGCCATGGCCAAGTGGCTGTGCGACAACGTGCCCGCGGACGAGACCCTCGGCGCCACCGATGCCGGGGCGGCGCGCTATTTCTCCAATCACCGCATCGCCGACCTGGTCGGGCTCAACGATCACCGGCACTTGCACCGTGAGCCGGCACGCGAACGCGAGATGGCGAGTCTACGCATTCTGTCCACGTTCCCCGGGTGGTTGCCGTCCTTGCGCGACAGTCCCGCGTGGCAAGTCATCCATCGCACCTCGACCAGCCATCTGACGATTTGCGATTGTCCCCAGTCGGAGATCGTCGCCTACCGGCGCCGCTAGCGCCGCCGCATGGCAGTGGACTGCGGGGGCCCGTCCTGCTCTACTTGAGCATCCCCAGTGACCGCCATGGACAACATCATCGACTTTCACGCCCACGCGTTTCCGGATGCCATCGCGGCGCGGGCCATCAGTCAGCTGGAGCACGGGGGCGGCGTGAAAGCTTTTCTCGACGGGACAGTCTCCTCGTTGCTGGCTTCGATGGACAGGGCGGGAATCCGAACCGCGGTCATCTGCTCGATTGCCACAAAACCGGAGCAATTCGATCCCATCTTGAAGTGGTCCAAGGCCATCGCCTCCGAGCGCATCGTCCCCCTGGCGTCCATCCACCCCCGGGGACCGGATCCCGTCGGGCAAGCGCAGCAAGTGGCGGAGGCAGGTCTGCGGGGCATCAAGCTTCATCCCTACTATCAGGACTTCGACATGGATGACGAGGCGCTGTTCCCGCTCTACCGCGCCCTCGATCGGCTCGGTCTGCTGCTCGTCTGCCATACCGGCTTCGACTTCGCCTTTCCTCGCCAACGCCGCGCGGATCCAATCCGCATTCTCCGCGTCTTGGAGCGTGTCCCCGGCCTTCGCCTCATCACGAGTCACATGGGTGCGTGGGATGACTGGGACGAAGTGGAGAGGCACTTGATCGGTAAGCCCATCACCATGGACATCTCCTTGAGCCTCCATCTCCTTGGGCGCGAGAGGGCGCGCGCCATGCTATCGGCCCACCCGGCGGACCGAGCTCTATTCGGCAGCGACTCGCCCTGGTCGAGTCAGTCCGAAACCCTCGATCTTTTCCGTTTGCTCGACCTCGGCCCGGAGCGCGAGGCGAGGATTCTCGGCCAGAACGCCCAGGCGCTGCTGCGGCAAAGGCAAGATGTGGACCCATGAGGGATGATGTGGGCGACGCTCGTGGCGTTATTGCCGGGCGCGCAGCGAGGTCAGGAACGACCGGGTTATGTCGCGCGCCTTCGTGGCGTCCGTGAGTGGACAGGTTATCTCGTAGCGAATCGCCCAATCGCCTTGGTGAAACAGCGACACCTGCACGAAGGTGTCTCCGCCTGGGCCGGGCTCGACGAAGGCTATCTGCTTGGTGATTGGCGGATGCTTCTCGGGCAACGGAAAGGGCTCGACGGGCTTGGCAGTCGGGTGCTGGCGCCGCGCACGATTCACCACCGCGGTCCACTCGCTGTCGAGATCGCTCGGCGCGCGGTAGACGAAGACGCTGATCGACTCGTGCGACTGCGCGCTGCCACCAAGGTCGATCGACACATAGTCGATGCGAACATCGCTCCCGTCCACCGCGTTGACCGAAACATTGGCGACTTCGAACGAGTCGGCATGGTCAGGCAGGAGCATGAAGGCCTCACGATGGTAGCGCGCCGTGCCCCCCGGCACTTGCCAGATCTCCCACGGTTTGCGCATGAACACGTCGTTTGGATCCGCGCCTTCGCGCGCGCCCGGGGGCGGAACCCTGTTCCTGGCGTCGGGAATGACCGGGCCCGCGCTGGTGCACGCGCCGACCACCTGGCAAACAAGGCCGAGCCACGCGACAAGAGATAGGGTTCCCCACCTGTGGATGTACGGTTGTTGCCACTGCATGGACCTAGGTTGTCCCCGCGATGGCCCTGCGGCAAGTGCCTTGAGGCGCACCAAGCTAATACAGGCCCACCAGCAAGGCCGTCGCCAGGTAGACGGGCGAGAGCACGACGGTGGCCATCAGGGCGTAGCGAGCGAAGCTTGGCATGCGGTAGCCCGAAGCATCGGCGATGGACCTGACCATGAAGTTGGGACCGTTTCCGATGTACGTGTTCGCGCCCATCAAGACCGACCCGGCACTCACCGCCGCCAGGAAGCTGGCAGGAACGGCGGCGACGGCAACCGGCAGGCCAAGAGAGGTGGCCGTGCTTTGCGCCGCCGTCAAGAAAGTAAGGTAGGTCGGGGCGTTGTCGAGCACGCTGGAGAGCGCGCCTGAAACGAGAAAGAAGTGCCACGGCGCCGCCAGACCCAAGGCGGGCCCCTTCTGTTCGAGCAAGATCAGCGCCGGCGCCATGGTCACGAAGATGCCGGCGAACAAGATCGCCACTTCGGCGATCGGCGCGAAAGCGAAGTTGTTCTTGCTGCGGCCACGCTTGCTCCCAAGCGCGAGTGAGCCGAGCGCGGCAAGCACCATGACTCCTTCGCGTAAAGGCGATGGCAGGAAGACCGAAAGGATGATGAGCGACAACCAAAGCAAGCTCAGGGCTCCGTCGATGCGCAAAGGAACGATCTGGGTCTCATCCTTGGCCAGATCCTGGACGGCCTCCTTTCGATACGCTCGTCGGTCGGCCACGTAGAACAAAGCCAGCAGATAGCCCACCGTCAAGAGCCAGATGGGGAACAAGCGCAGTGTCCAGGTGAAGGGCACGCCGCGCAGAAAGCCGAGGAACAGCGGTGGATCGCCGAGCGGGGTCAACAATCCGCCCGCGTTGGACACGAGAAGAATGAAGAAGAAAGGGATGTGGCCGGTGTGACGGCGCTCGGAATTGGTGCGCAAGACGAGTCGTATGAGCAGCATGCTGGCGCCGGTCGTGCCAAGCAAGCTGGCCATGACGGCACCGAGAGCGAGGATGATGGTGTTGTTGCGCGGGGAGGCCCGCAAGTCGCCCCCCAAGTGGACCCCGCCGGCAACGATGAATAGCGAGCCCAGCAGACAGATGAACGAAACGTACTCGTGGGCCGTGTGAGCGAGCAAGGCAGGATTGGCCAGGATCAGCCAGAGTCCAACAGGCGTCGCCAGCACCGCAGCGAAGAGACCCTTGTTACGATTGTGGTCCCAGAAGCTCGGGGCCGCCAAGGGCAGAATCGCAATTCCAGCCAGAATCAGGGCGAAGGGAAGGACAGCGTAGAAAGGAACATGGAAATGAATCTGCATTCAGGTTCTCAGGGGATGCGTTGGAGTGTTTCATGGACTCTAGCAGGAGCGTCCTTCCGAGCGGTTGCTCGATAGTTTCCAGACCGTAACTTCTGAGTTTACGGCTCGGCACGACGATGGCGGCAATTGTTGCTGGGTTGTTCATTCAGATTAACAAATGTTTTATCGGTCCGAAATTCCCCTGCCATCGCCGTCTGATACACCAGTGGGAGACGTTTTCAACAGGAAGGATTCGAACGATGAAGAAGATCGAAGCCATTATCAAACCGTTCAAGCTCGACGACGTCAAGGAGCGAGTCTACGCCGCTGGCGGCAAGGGCATGACGGTGTCCGAGGTGAAGGGGTTCGGACGAACGGGCGGAAAGAAGGAAGTCTACCGCGGGTCGGCCTACGTCGTGGATTTCGTGCCCAAGGTGCGGATCCAGTGCTTCGTCGATGACGAGCTCGTCCATCCGGTCATCGACGCCATCATCGCCGCTTGCCGCACGGGCGAAATTGGCGACGGGAAAATTACCGTCAGCTCGCTGGAAGAAGTCATCCGCATCCGGACCGGCGAGCGCGGCAAGGACGCGCTGTAGGACGGCAACCCCAACATCGAGGAAAGAGCATGTGGGATTACTACAAAAGAACATTCCTGGCAGTCCAACTGGTCACCGGTCTGGTGAGTTGGATGGTGTACCGCTCCAGCAACCATCTGTGGATTCCGACGGCAATGTTCGTCCTTTCCATGGAAATCAGCGCCATCTTCGGCGCCATGTGGGCCAACCGCCTGAGAAGAAAGATACAGGCGCGCACGTCCTGCGCCATCAATTAGCAGTGAACAACACAAGAATGGATAATGAGGTGAAAGCATGACCCGATCAGTTCCGCACAGAAAACACCGTCTCATTGGAGTCGCGATCCTCGCCGCCATGGCACTGGCGACGTTCGTCGGCACCCCCACGCGCGCCGATGAACCGGCCCCCGACCGGACTGGCGCCTTCCAGTCCGTGCCCAACGCGACTTCCGTGCCCGGCTACACGAAGCCCGATCCGGAGAAGGCGACCACCAAGGATCTCGCCGTCGCAGTCGATGCCGTGGCGCAGTCGGCTTCGCACGGGATCTTCTCCATCAATTTCGTGTGGACGCTGATCGCGGGATTCCTCGTCATGTTCATGCAGGCCGGGTTCGCCTTCGTCGAAACCGGTTTGATACGGGCCAAGAACGCCGGACACACCTTCACCATGAACTTCCTGGTGTACGGGCTAGGATTGTTCGGTTTCTTCGTATGCGGCTTTGCCCTGATGTGCGGAGGCCTGAACGGCACAGCGATCGGTGGGCCCGTGAGTTTGGGGGGAACTCCAACTCTCAACCACATGTTCACCATCGGATCCGCCATGAATGGCGACCATGGATGGGGGCTGTTTGGAACGAGCGGATTCTTCCTGACCGGAGGCAGCTACGATGCGGCCGCGATCGTGCTCTTCTTGTTCATGATGGTGTTCATGGACACCACGGCGACGATCGTGACGGGGGCGTGCGCGGAACGCTGGAGCCTGAAGAGCTTCTTCATCTTCAGTATCGCCATCGGCGCCTTCATCTATCCCATCTTCGGCGCTTGGGTATGGGGAGGAGGCTGGCTGGCGCAGATGGGCTACCGACTCGGTCTGGGCCATGGCTCGGTCGACTACGCCGGATCCGGGGTGGTGCACCTACAAGGCGGGGCGCTGGCTTTTATCACTGCCTACCTGATTGGACCTCGCATCGGCAAGTACGACGAGCACGGCAAGCCGAAGCCGATCCTGGGTCACAACATCCCCATGGTCATGGTCGGAACCTTCATCCTGGCCTTCGGATGGTTCGGCTTCAATGCGGGTAGCTCGCTGGCCGGCTCCGATGGACGCATTGGCATCATCGCGACGAACACGATGATCGCGGGCATGTCCGCCACGCTCAGCGCCACGCTCTACATGTGGTTCAAGTACGGCAAACCGGATCCCAGCATGATGTGCAATGGTATGCTGGCGGGATTGGTTGCCATCACGGCCCCGTGCGCCTTCGTCAGCCCCGTGGGCGCCTTCATCATCGGCGCGGTGGCGGGAATCCTGGTCGTCCTCAGCGTTTTCTTCTGGGAGAAGGTCGGCGTCGACGATCCCGTGGGCGCCATCAGCGTGCACGGCGTAAATGGGGCCTGGGGCGTTCTTGCGGTGGGCCTGTTCTCCGACGGAACCTATGGCACGGGCTGGAACGGCGTGGGGGCTACCGAATACCTCGGAACCACCGGGGCCGCGCTCAAGGGAGTCACCGGTTTGTTCTACGGCGATTCCAAGCAACTCATCGCCCAGATCATCGAGGTCGTGGTCTGCATCGCGTGGAACGTGATCGCGGGTGGCCTGATATTCTGGATCATCGGGAAGATCCTGGGATCGAACAGGGTTTCCGCCGAGGTCGAAAACGAAGGTTTGGACGTTCCCGAAACCGGCGTGCCTGCCTATCCGGACTTCGTCATGTCGACGAAGCACAACTAACCTAGTTACTCGTTTGTTTGGGCCCGGTCTCTCGCGGCAGAGAAACCGGGCCCGTTTTGTACGAAGACGTCGCTTAGGTGCCGAGCTGCCGAAACAGTATTTCCGGATCTGTCGTCGGTAGCTGACACACGCCCTTGGCGCAGACGTAAGCCGTGGCCTTGTCGGCCTGGGCGGTCTTGCCCTCGAGCCACGGAATGCGCCTTTCGAGCTCGTGCCAAGGGCTCGACCCAGGGACGCCCGCGACCAGCGCCTTGCGGGGAATGAAAGTCTCCCCCAGAACCTTGCGCAGCTCCGTGGCGGCATCTCGACCGGGCAGGGCAAGCACGATTTCCCGCGCCGGCCCGGCCAGAAAGTCCATCGCCAACAGCGCCTCGTTCATGGCCAAGGGGCGCTCTCGCATGAACGGTAGATAGAATCCAAGGCCCCGGTCGACGGCGCGCCGCCAGCGTTCGTCGTCGGTGAACGCGGCCAGGCGGGCGACGTTCATCAGCGCCACCGAGCCGCCCGCCGGTTCGGCCCCGTCGAAGAGCGGGCGTTCGCGGGCCAGCAAGCGCTCGTGCTCCCGGCTGGTCATGAGCCAGCCGCCTTGCGCCGGGTCGGCGAACAGGGACTCGGTCTCCTCGATGAGACGGCAGGCTTCCTCGAACCAGCGAAGCTCGCCCGTGCTCTCGAAGAGATTGAGCAGACCCGCGGCGGCGAATGCGTAGTCGTCGAGGAATCCCGCGGCTCCCAGGCGCCCACCACGATAGCTGCGGGCGAGCCGGCCGGTCTTGGCGTCGCCCAAACGAGAACATAGAAACTCTGCAGCGTTTGCGGCGGCGTCGAGGTAGCGGCCCTCGCCCATCACCCGGCCGGCCACGGAGAACGCGCTGATGGCGAGCCCGTTCCACGCCGCGAGGATCTTCTCGTCGCGAAGAGGCGGGGCGCGGCGCTTGCGCACGACGGCCAACTTGGCCCGGGCCGGGGCCAGGGCTTGCGTGGTTTCCTCGTCGGGTCGCGGTTCGAAGAGAATGTTGCCACTCTCGAAGTTTCCGTTCTTGGTGACGCCGTATTGGCGCAGGAACGCCTCGGTGTCGCCGCCCGATCCCAGCACGTCGCGGATCTCCTCCTCGGACCAAACGAAGTACCTGCCTTCTTCACCCTCGGAATCGGCATCGGTGGCGGAGTAGAATCCCCCTTCGGGCGCGGCAAAGGTCGCCAGAAGCTCGTCGCAGGTTTCCCGCACCACGCGCGCGAAGGTCGGACGCTTGGTCGCCTGCCAGGCCTCGGCGTAGGCCACCACCAGCAGCGCATTGTCGTAGAGCATCTTCTCGAAGTGGGGCACGAGCCAGTGCGGGTCCGTGGAATAGCGATGAAAGCCGCCCACCAGGTGGTCGTAGATCCCGCCGGCGGCCATGCGCTCGAGGGTGTGCACCGCCATGTGCAGGGCGTTGGCGTCGCCGGTGCGTTGGTGATGGCGGAGAAGCAAGCGAATGGGAACGTGGGATGGAAACTTCTGTGCAACGCGCAGTCCCCCGTTGTCGTCGTCGAAGGCTCGGGCGCATTGGTCGACGGCGGCGGCGATCAGGGCGACATCGGGCCGACTCGGCGTGGCTCCTCCAGGCGCGTGCGCTCGGTCCCCGGTCATCTCCATGTCGGCACGCACGGCGCCGGCCAGTGCCCGCGCCGCCTGCTGCACGCGCGCAGGATCTTCATCGAAGAGGCGCACCAGCTCGATGAGAAGGTCCATGAATCCGTGCCCCGCGCCGCGCCTGCCCGCGAAGGGCGGGAAGTAGGTCCCGACGAAGAACGGCTCGCGCTCGGCGTTCAGCCAAGCCGAAAGGGGCCATCCCCCCGAACCGGTCAGTTGCTGCGCCGCCCGCATGTACACGGCGTCCACGTCGGGACGCTCCTCGCGGTCGACCTTGATGGCGACGTAGTGCGCGTTGAGGAACGCGGCGATGGTTTCGTCCTCGAAGGATTCCTCCTCCATGACGTGGCACCAGTGGCACGTGGAATAGCCGATGGAGAGGAAGACCGGCCGGTTCCGGTGGCGTGCCTCGGCGAAGGCCTCGTCGCCCCACGGGAACCAGTTCACGGGGTTGTGGGCGTGCTGAAGCAGGTAGGGGCTGCCTTCCAGGGCCAGTCGATTGGTGTAAAGCGGCGTGCGATCGTTCCCCAGGTGGCGCGTGCGCGGGCTCTGTCCAGGCCGGGCTGCCAACGCTGTTTCGAGACTCGCCTGGAGCGCCTCGGGGTGGGCTTCGGTTCCTGGTAGAGGGCGCATCACGATGTCTCACCATGACTTCGCGTGGGCCTGGGCGCAACCCGGTCGCCCATGAAAGAGGACAAAACGTATCTTCTTTGTGCCAGCGCGGTGTGGCGTTCGCCCTTCCGGCTGCTAGGTTTTGCCGCAGACCTTGCCCAGGAGTCCCATGTCGTTCTCGGAAATCAAAGATAAGGTGCGGGCCGGCGAGCCCCTCGGCTTTGCAGACGGCATCGCTCTCTTTCATCATCCCAACCTGCTCGAAATCGGACAGCTGGCCAACGAGGTTCGCGAGCGCCTGCACGGCCAGCGGACCTTTTTCAATCGCAACATGCACATCAACGCCACCAACGTGTGCGTGGCCAGCTGCCGGTTCTGTTCGTTCGCCCGCTTGAAAGCCGGCGATCCGGGCGCCTACACGCTGAGCTTGGAAGAGGCCTGGGGACGATTGCGAACGCGCATGACGGCGGGGGATCCCCTCACCGAGATCCACATCGTCAACGGCCTTCACGACGGCTTGCCGTTTTCCTATTACACCGAGCTGCTCTCCGGGCTGAAGCGGCTCTGTCCCGCCGTTCACCTCAAGGCATTCACCGCGGTGGAGATCTTCTTCTTCCACCAGCACTACGGCTTGCCGGTGGCCGATGTCCTGCGACGGCTGCACGCAGCCGGGCTGGATTCCCTGCCGGGCGGTGGCGCCGAGATCTTCGCGCCGCGCGTGCGCCGCAAGCTCTGCGCCGACAAGTGCGACGCCGAAGAGTGGCTCGACGTTCACCGCACTGCGCATCTTATGGGGCTGCGGTCGAACTGCACCATGCTGTACGGCCATATCGAAACCGTCGAGGAACGCGTCGAGCACCTCCTGCGGCTACGGGCTCTGCAGGACGAAACACGAGGCTTCCAAACCTTCATTCCGCTGGCCTTTCACCCCGACGGCAACGCCTTGCGCAGGCTGGCCTCGCCCACCGGCGTCGACGATCTTCGCGTCTTCGCGGTCTCGCGTCTGCTCCTGCACAACATCCCCCATCTCAAAGCCTATTGGATCATGTTGGGGCTCAAGACCGCGCAGACCGCTCAGTGGTTCGGTGCCGATGACCTCGACGGTACCGTGCAGGAAGAGCGCATCTACCACATGGCCGGCGCGGAAACCCCGCAGCACTTGGCCGTGTCCGAGATCGTTCACCTCATCGAGCGCGCCGGGCGCGTGCCGGTCGAGCGTGACACCCTCTACAATGTCCTGGCCGAGGGCGACGCTTTGCTTTCTGCCAAGCCGTTCCGACGACCGGATCCGGTCGTGTTGCGGGTGATGTCGTGACCGGGCGCGTGCGTTTGGCCGCGGTTCCCTATTTGAGCGCGCGCCCGCTGACCTACGGAATCGAACGAGGACTAGGCGAGGATCTTTTCGAGCTGGCCTTCGATTCGGCCGAGGGTTGCGCGTCCCGGGTAGCGAGCGGGCTAGCCGCTCTCGCTCTCGTTCCCAGCACCAGCCTTCGTTCGCTTTCGCGGGGCAGCGGCCTCGATCTTCGGGTCGTTCCGCGCGTGGCGGTCGTCGTTCGCGGCGATACCCCACCCGATTTGGCGCAGGAGCACAGCCTGGGAGCGCTCTCGGGCAGCGTGGGCGACTGGCGTCGACGATTCGGATTGCCCTTCGTCTCGTTGCTGTGGATTGGGCGGAGCGGATCCGCGGGCGAGGCCGAGGCCAACCTGCTCGCCGAAAGCTTGGAGCAGGGGCTAGCGCACCTCGCCGACATCGCGGGATCCTTTGCCGAGGCCCACGGGGGCATTCCGGCACGCTACGAGGGCTTCCTGACCGAGAGCCTGAGCTATCGACTGGGCGCGGAGGAAATGTCCGGCCTGGCGGCGTTCGTCGAGCACCTGCGTTTGGCCGAAGCGTCGTCGGATACCACCCCGACCACCCCAACCAGGATCCGTTTCTTCGACTTCGCCTACGCTCCAGGGCGGGCAAGTCCCGCGGCCGGGTCCAAGCCACGCAAGACCGCGCTACCAGGTCTGGATGCCCTGCTTTCGGGGGCCGCAGCGGGCGAGCGGCTGAGCCCGGCCGAGGGTGTCCGTCTGTACGAAAGCGCCTCGCTGCTCGATCTGGGCAAGGCGGCGGACGAGCGGCGACGCTGGCTGCATCCGCAGAACCTCGTCACGTACATCATCGACCGCAACGTGAACTACACCAACCTGTGCGTCACGGCGTGCAAGTTCTGCAACTTCTACCGGCCCGCCAAGAGCAAGGATGCCTACACCCTGTCGCGTGAGGCGCTGGCCGAGAAGTTCTCGGAAACCGTGGCCATGGGGGGGATCCAGATCCTGCTCCAGGGGGGCGTCAATCCGAGCCTGCGCATTGGGTACTACGAGGATCTCTTCCGCTGGATCAAGGCGAGCTTTCCCCTGGCTTTGCACGCGCTTTCGCCCGAGGAGGTGAGCTTCATTGCCAACCAGGAGGGGCTTTCCATTCGGGAGGTCCTGCGCCGCCTGGTGTCGGCGGGGATGGACAGCCTTCCCGGCGGCGGGGCCGAGATTCTCGACGACGAGATCCGGCAGCAGGTTTCTCCGCTCAAGTGCTCGGCGGAGACCTGGATGGACGTCATGCGCGAGGCGCATGCCCTCGGCCTACGCACGACGGCAACCATGGTCTTCGGCTTCGGTGAAACGCCCGAGCACATCGTCAAGCACCTGGAGCGTCTGCGAGCGTTGCAGGACAAGACCGCGGGATTCACGGCCTTCATCTGCTGGCCATTTCAGGCCGAGGGCACGCGCCTGAGGCTCAAGGACGATACCTCGGCGCACCGCTACCTGCGTGTCTTCAGTCTGGCGCGCCTGTACCTCGACAATTTTCCTAGTTTGCAGGTGTCCTGGCCGACCATGGGGCCGGACATCGGACAGGTGGCGCTGCGCTTCGGCGGCAATGACTTCGGGTCCGCCATGATCGAAGAGAACGTCGTGTCCCAGGCCGGTGCCGTCTTCAAGCTGTCGGCCGAGGACATCGAGCGGCGCGTGAGGGCGGCCGGGTTCGTTCCACGCCGACGGAACATGCGCTACGAGCTGCTGCCGGTTCGCGGTGGATCCACCCCGGTTCTTCATGAACGAGGTCCCGGTCAAGCGGCTGCGTCGTACGCCACTGACGCGTAGCGCCTTTCAGCCTAGTGAAACGAGTCTTCCCACCCAGGTCAGGCCGCGTGTTCTGGGGATAGGCGTCCCTTCGGGGCGGGGAGGTCGCACCGATCGGCCGGGTTTGGTGGCAAGGTGAGATCGCTCTCATCCCCGCGATGTTCCTGCCGTATTTTCTTGTAATCCAGTCGAGGTGCTCCGTTATACTAACTTTCGGTAGCCGGTTACGGGATCCGTCTATTTTCACGCGAGGCATGTTCAAATGAGAACCACCACTCTCCGTCATTGCGCCAGCCTTCCGGGGCCTGCCGCTGGTCTTTCGAGAATCTTGGTTGGACTGGTCTTGGTCGGCGCAGGGCTGGGATGCCAAGGTGGAGGGACGATCAACAACAACGGTGGTGGCAACGGCGGCGGCAAAGGGGGCGGTGGCAATGGCGGGGGAGGTGGCATCACCATCGGCACCAGTGGCCACGGCGGCAACACCGGCCCCACCAGCATGAACACGAAGAATTGCGGCGATGGCGTGCTCGACAAGGGCAACGGCGAAGCGTGCGACGACGGCAACACCAACAGCGGCGACGGTTGCAACAAGCTATGCCAGCTCGAGGCCAACTACCTGTGCGAAACGCCTGGGCAGCCTTGCACGAATCTCGCGGTGTGCGGCAACGGCTATCTGACCTCCGATGAAACCTGCGACGACGGCAACACCAAGGACGGAGATGGCTGTTCCGCGGACTGCATGACCGTCGAACCCGGTTATCAATGTCGCGTGCCCGGCAAGCGATGCACGCCTCTGTGCGGGGACGGCAAGGTCATCGGCAGCGAAGCGTGCGACGACGGCAACTCGGATAGCGGCGATGGTTGCTCCAGCACCTGCCAGATCGAGCCCGGCGCCGACTGCCCCAAGACCGGGGGGGCTTGCAAGATGGCCAAATGTGGCAACGGCGTCGTGGAGAAGACCGAGCTATGTGACTGTGGCACGGATCCAGCGAACCTACCGAAGGACTGCAAGGCCATGAACGGCCTCTTCTATGGCGACGGCAAGGGCTGCTCCAAGACCTGCACGATAGGAGCCGACCTGCCAGGACAGCTCCGGCAAGACCCAGGCCTGCACCTCGGCTTGCGGCGACGGCAATCTCGATCCCGGCGAAGATTGCGACGATGCCAACGTGCTCGACGGCGATGGCTGTTCCTCGAAGTGCAAGGTGGAGGATGGCTTCACGTGCTCGCGACCAAGACCAGTCAGGACTCCACGGACTGTGCCAGGCGGGGAATTCGGGGTCATGCCTGCGATCTCCCCGTCATCTACCGTGACTTCCAGCCCGAGAACGTGTCCTCCGGCGGACACCCGGACTTCTCGTTCTTCGGCACGAAGTTCGACGGTTCGAATCGCCCACCACCATCTGCGTTCCCAACTCGGGCGGACCGTCCAAGGGCAACGACTCGACCGCGCGCTGCTGGGGCATCATGGCCAACAATCTGCTCAACGGCAAGCCGCAGCCAGGCTCGACGAAGACCTGCGCCTGCCAGTTCAGCGACTGGAACATCGGCAATATCGAGCCGGATCCCGGGCGACTACACCCAGGCTGGCAACGATAGCCCGCTCTCCGACGGCGCGGGGGCCTCCAGGGTGGAACCGCCGGCTCCGCGGTCAGCATGACGGGCACGCCGGCACTTCCACCGGTGCCTTCACCGGCTACACCGCCAGTCAGCCCGGGCGGCCCCATCTGGAAGGGAACCACGCCCGCCTACAAGGACGCCAACAGCTTCAAGCAATGGTTCAACGACGACGCACGGTGAACACAGACGTTCACGGCGGTGTCATCGAGATGCCGCTCGCTCGGCGCCGAATATCTACCAGTACGCCAGCACGTCCCACCTGGCGCGGCGGACTGGTTTCTTTCCGCTCGACAAGCTCAATCCTACCCAGGCCACCCTGTGCGACCTGTGGCCATACTGGAACCATGGCGACGGAAACGCCCATCTGGACGACGTGCACGGGTGACCAGTACCTATTCGTCCCCCGCGTGACATCCGCCGATTGCGTTTCCGGGGACCGAGCTCACCGATGGCTGCTGGGTAACCTCGGTTCCCGGGGTCAAGCACGACTCCTACTTCACCGATGAGGCCCGCTACTACTTCGTCTACGATGGAGCCAACGGCATCTCGCTCAGCTTCTACGGCGATGACGATTTGTTCATCTTCATCAACGGCGTGTTGGTGCTCGATCTCGGCGGTGTCCACCAACAGTTGCCCGGCAAGGTTACCGTCATCGGCGATCCCGGCGATGCCAAGGTCCTCGAGGGAGGCTGCGTGGACACGGCGGGGAACTCAGGTCGGCGCCGCCACCGGCTCGACGGCTTGTACGGTCACCACTGGCAACGTGACTCCCCGCGCTCAAGGCCGTCGAGCCCGGACGATTTCCGCGACCGGGACACGGTCAAGCTGGGCCTGAACACCGGCAAGGTCTACGAAATCGCCATCTTCGGCGCCGACCGCCACCCGCCCGAGTCGAACTACCAGCTCACCTTGCAGGGCTTCACGACCAAGAGGTCGAATTGCTCAGCCCCGTTGCGGCGATGGCGTCGTGTCAGGGGGCGAGGAATGCGACTGTGGCGACGGCTCCGGTTCGCTCCCCGACGGTTGCACCACCCAGAACGACGATTCACACCTACGGTGGTTGCACCAAGGACTGCAAGTTCGGACCCTTCTGTGGCGACGGCAATACGGATAGTCCGAACGAGGAATGCGACAAGGGCAAGGACAACGGTGGCAGCGACTGCACCATCGGTTGCATGGCACCGCACTACTGTGGCGACGGGATCGTCGATACCAACCTGGGCGAAGAGTGCGACCTGGGGTCGAACAACGGCGCCGCCGACCAGCCCTGCGACGCCGACTGTCACTACATCATTTCGTAGTCGATTTGGCCGACACCGAGTCTCGGACCTGCGGTTCGGGACTCGCGCCGGGTCGCGGCAGCAGGCGTTAGCGCGAAGGTCCCGAGTCGGGGACGGACGTCACGACCGCGCGTAGCTTTGGGGCGCGCTTCGCGCTCTTCTCTTGTGTGTCGCGCAGCACGAAGCTCACGTCCGGCGTCGTCTCGGCCTCGACGTAGATTCTGATACGAGAACAAGGTCTTGCTGACCTTGATGAGCGCGAGATTCGCCTTGACCGCGAAGCGCCCCAGGCGGCCTTCGCCAAGAACCTTGGGGAAGGGCGCGGGTACGCCACGCAAGCATTTAATGCGGAAGCCGCCGTCGCGCAGGAGATGGCGCGTGCTGCGGAAACTGAGCAGGCGCGTGTGCGTCCGGTCGAGGATGCCGCTCTTGCCATAGTTGAACTGGCCGGCGAGCAGCATGAGGCGCTGGATGAGGAACGCGACGTTGGCGGTCGTCAGGACGAAGGTCTTGGGCTCGTGGGTGAACTGGCTGCGCAGGCGTTCGAGAAAATCCTCGGGCGAGTGCAGGTGCTCGATGACGTCGAGCAAGAGGATGTACTTGTACGGCCCGACATCGAAGGCCAGGGGCGCGTCCAGATCCTGGCGGAAGATGCGGATGTCCCCGACCGGCAGACCGGGCGAGAATTGGTCGACCACGGCCACCGTGCAGCCCTTCTTGACCAGCTCCCTGGCCATTCCGCCCGGTCCCGCCCCGATGTCGATGACGCTGCTGCCACGCGGAACCGCGGCCAGCGCCCAGCTGTGCGTGCTGGCATAGCCCAGCTTCAACTCATAGTGGCGGTTGTCGGCTGCGCCGATGTCGAACCTGCGCTGGTAGAGCAGCCCCATCCTGTGGGCGGTGTTGCGGAGCGTGGCGTGCATGACCTCCTTGGCGTACTTGATGCCGTCGACGTAGCAGATCTCGTCGCCGTAGTAGGTCGGGATGGGCAGCTCGGCGATGCGGAAGCCTCCGTTGAGGAGCTGAATGAGGATCTCGGTGTCGAAGTGGAAGTCGTTCGAGTTCAGGCGAAAGGGCAGCGCCTTGAGGGCCACGACCGCGAACAGCCGATAGCCGCTGTGGTACTCGGTCAGCTTGGCCCGGAGGAGAAAGTTTTGCAGGCCGGTGAGCACGCGGTTGCCGACGTACTTGTAGATCGGCATGCCACCTTTGAGAGCGGCGCCCTTGGTCATCATGCGGCTGCCCAGGACGACATCGGCCTCGCCTTTGGTCAGGGGCTCCATCAAGCGCGGCAGCTCTTCGGGCGCGTACTGACCATCGCCGTGCACCATGGCCACGAAGTCGAACCCGTTCTCGATGGCGTAGGTGTAGCCGACCTTCTGGTTGCCGCCGTAGCCCTGGTTGTAGTCGTTGCGCAAAACCGTCACGACAATCTCGGGATGGGCCTCCTTCCACTCGTGACCGATCTCGAACGTCCGATCCGTCGAAGCGTCGTCGACGACCAGGATCTCGCAGTCGAGATCCTGGAACGTGGCGCTCGGGATGCGCGAGAGCACCCAGGTCAGGGTCTTTTCGGCGCGGTAGGCGATGACGAAGATGAGCAGCCGCTTCTTCGGCGCTGGCGTCGTCGATGGCAACATGCGCGGAGAATACCTGAGTCGCCGGCGCGCAACCTGACCTTTTTTGATCGGTTCCTTGCGGGCGAGTCGCTTGGGTGCCGTGGGTGCGGAGGACGAGCGCCTGATCGTCCATGGTGATGAGGCGAGAGTTGCTGATGGCCACGCGATGGGTGTAACGGCCGGGTATAGGGCACTGTTTGGCCGTGTGAAATATGTAGGTTGCGTAATCTCTTCTATCAGACATTTTGCGTCGTGATGGGGCGACCGGAAAATGGGACTTGTCCTTCCTACCAACCAACCCGTAGTGTCCGGAAAATGGTCGCGGCAATTCTCGCATGAATTCGATGGGATATGGAGCTTGGAAAGGCAGGCATGAGGGGGCAGGGTGCCTGAGGATGTTGCCCGCCACGCTGCAGTTCCTCGTCGTGATGATCGCCTCGGCGATCAACGACAGTCTGCAGCGAAAGCTCGACTACGTGGAGGAGGAGAGACGCATCCTGTGGGAGGAAGTCGAGGCCCTGACGGGAGGCAAGAAGATCTCCTTCACCGCCCAGCAGCGGCGTCATCTTGCCGAGGCAGGTAAGTTGCTCACGCCTGAGGAACGCCAGTCAATCCTTGGTCCAAATCCAAGGATTCCCGCGCTCGCGCGGCACCTACGGCTCGCTTGGTCATGGGCGCATTGTCCGGATGTTCGGCAATTGGCCTACGCCAGGGGCTGACGGACGCCGTCGAAACGGACTAGGACCAGAGAAACGTCGTCCTGGGGTCTCGCGCACCAGTCATGGACTTTGGCCCAAAGGTGATCGCTCACAGCCTCGGCCGGGCAGTCACCTGCGGCACCAATCTCGGCGCACAGGCGTTCGAGACCAAACATCTCGCCCGTGTCGTTTCTTGCTTCGATGACGCCATCGGTGTAGGCGACGAGCAGATCGCCCACGTCAAGGCGAAGCTCAGAGTCGACCGTCGCACTCGAGACATCCGGGACGGCACCCAACCAGGTACCCAGTGTGGGTACGGTTTCGCAGATTCCCGTTCGTGCGCGCCGGATCAGCAGTTCTTCATGACTACCGGCGAACAGCACCCGACCACCTTCGAACACACGCATCAGGACGAAGGTCACGTGGTCGTCACTCCTCAGGCGCTCGCGGATGTTCTTGTAGAGGACGGTGTTGAGTAATGTCACCAACTCGCTCGGCGTTGCGTGAGGGCGAGCGGCGGTGAGTGTCGACATCGCACTTTGCAGCATGAACGTGATGAGCCCGGCCTGCAGTCCATGCCCGGAGACGTCGCCTACGGCAATCCATGCGCCGTCGGCGACTGGTATCACGTCATAGTAGTCGCCCCCAACCTCTTCGGCGGTCGTCATGCGTGCGCTGATGGTGATGGAGGGTGCTGCGGCGCAACGGGGAAGGATCGAAGTCTGGATTCGCCGCGGTAGCTCGCGTAGCTCGAGGTTCTTGCCAGCCAATTCCTGCGTGCGATCGCGGACGCGCTGCTCGAGGGTTTGGAGCAATGCCTCGGTTTCACGCTGTAGCTCGGCGTTCTCGCGAGCGACTTGGGCCGATTGCGAGAGCTCGTCCGCGATGATCAGCACACCGATGATCGCGCTCACCGCCTGGGTAACGCCATCGTCTCCGGTGTTCGCGGCCCCGTAGTCGAAGAAACCGACGAGCGGCGCCCCCGACAGCATGCCCCCGAGAGAATCGATTTCTTCTCTGGCCGGCTCTCCGAAGAGAAGGGTCCGCAACACGCAGCAACTGGTCAGGACCAGCGCCGGCCGCGAGGTCCTGGCTCGAGCGCTCGCCTTCGATAGCGCGTCCCGTCCTGCGGTGATGCAGGTCTCTGCGTCGGCGACCAGCCTGTAAATATCGGTGCCGGGCGGAATGGGAATGTCGAACCGGATTCCACCTTCTGCCGTGACGAAATTCGGCGGGTTGGGATTGTAGGACCCGAGCGGCCCGGGGGTTCCCAACATCGTCTTGGCGGCGATCGCGATGAAGCAGCCCTCGATCGCCGCGCGGCTCGTCCCGATCTCCTCTGCGAGGACGTCCGCCGCGGGGCGATCATTGAGTGTGAGAACCACGTTCCCCTTCGCCGAGGTGACCCGCATGGCCCTCGCGGCCGGGTGCAGTCCGTGCGCGAAGGCCAAGCCAAATCGCAGCTCTGTCTCAAAGAGCGCAACGGCAAGCCCGTCGGTCACTGCACAATCATTCACCATCACGCAATTGCGCTCGAAAGTCAGCTCGTCGGAGGCGGATGCGCCGAAGATGGGAAGCCTCCCTAGGGAGCGACGCTTGAGGACCTCGATGATATTGTAGCTCCTGGTTGGCGCGCTTGAGGTCGGCCCGGGCCCAAACACGCAGGCGAACGCCTCCTTGCCGTCCTGCCTCAGCCGTTGCCATGGGTCCGTGGCTTGCTCGAAAAAGGGACGCACGCCAGGAGCGGCGATCGCTTCTTCGATGGCGCGCGACCAGTCCTGCGACACGTGCTCGCCGAGACCGACCCTCATGGTCAGGTAGGGAGATGCGAGCACCGTGACGACGACGCTTCCCTCGTGGACCCCATCACATATCTGAAGGGCCGCACTCGCCCCTACGAGCGGAACGTCGCCCGTGACCTGACGGACGCCGCGGACGACCTCCGTGAGGTCGTGGCGAGGCGAGGCAAGGATCATCACGGCGCTGGGGGCGTGGACCCGCAGCGCGGCCATCGCCGCGGCCGCCGCCTCGGCTCCAGCAGCGGCGCCGCAGGGCTCTCGACCAACGCCCCGACCGACCTCGATCAACTGTGCCGGCAGGCTCGTCACGGCACGGCCCCTCGCGAGGGTGCTCGGGAGGAGCACTCTAGCCCCGCATACCTGGCAAGTGAAATACCAACATTCCAGTCAACCGGGGCAGAGCGCTTTCGTGCAAATGGCATAAGCAAACCATCGACAGAAACCGGCGACGAGTTAAAGGAGGCTGGGTGCGCCTGAAAAGAAGCACAGTGCCCCTTGATTCTCGCCGGTCGTGCCCGGGCGAAGGACGCGGCGGCCACAGCTAGGCCTGAATGGAAATGATCCCGTTGGCCAGGCCAGCCAAGGCGTTGAGGCTGCGGCGTTGCCAGTACACTGTCGGGCTCGATACGAAGACGATGCGATATTTTCTGTCGTCCGCTTGCTCTTGCACGATGCTGATCCACCACACGAAGGACTTCAGGCACGAAGAGTTCATGAACTTCAGCTCGCGAACGTCGACGGTGACTTCCTCGGCCACGCAACGCTGAGCCTGGCTGTGGACCTCGCGAAGAAAGCGGCCGAGCTGGCTCTGCACGTTCAGGTCGGCGTTTCCGGTCAACCGGACCTGGACCCGCCGATCGCTGGAGGTGGCCTGCGCCGCGAAGTCAATCTCTTGCATGGCTTCCGACCAGCCCTGGCTCATGCGGAGGTTCTCCTTGTGGGCAAGTGGCTCGCGACGATGGTAACCATCGTGCCGTCGATCTCGAGGGAGAGGTCCAGCTCGCCTTCGGCGCAGATCCGTGCGAGGCCCAGCCCCGATTCCTCCTGGATGCCGAACGTGCGCCGCATCATGTTCTGGTAAAGCACGAACGGTTCGTCGGCGGCCTGAATTTCCGAGATGCAGGCGCGCAGCCGTTCGATGTGCTTGGAGGTTGTTTGGTTGGTCAGCTTGATACTGGCGCCCGAGCCGTTCGATTCGAAGTGAACCGTCAGCCCGGTCCTGCCCCCGACCGAGTACTTCGCCGCGTTTTCCAGCAGCTCGTGCACGGCCAGCGACACACGAAACACGGTCTCGGGATCGCCCACGATTTTCTCGAAGCTCTCCTCCACGAATCGCCGCACGATCGACACCATGCGCGACTGGGGCTGGATTTGCAGGCCAAAACTCAGGGTAGGACTTTCGGGCATGGGGTGCGTTCTCTGCTTATCGGCGAATACCCGGTTCGAGTTTAGGGAAAGACTTGGAGCGGGTGAGCTGCAAATCGTCGGAACGCCACTGGTTGCACCAAGCACTGGCAGATGCGGACAGACGGGTGGCCATGACATCACGAAAACGGGAGAGATCGTGCTGTTCACGACGGTCATACAGTACGAGCCTTCCATGGCGGAGCGCGAGTTGGCGGTAGTAGTTGGCGCACTATGGCACGTTGCTGACAGCGAGGGCAGAGCAGGATGTCTTTTCCCGTGAGCGCAAGCAGCAGCTCTGGCCAGGGAAGATTTGGATCGACCGCGCCGACGGATGGAAGACCGTCACCATCATCGTCGCCATCATGCTGAGCGTCGGCAGATGCGGTGGCGGGCACGAGGTCGGCAGCGTGCTTGAGCCTGGTGTTGACGTTGCCCGAGGCCATGAGTCCGAAGCGGCGAATCTTTACGAATTGGTTGGGTAGGATGCCCAAAGGCGGCTCACCGAATGTGACCAGCCGCACGCAGCCCATGCGGCCCCGTGCGATTCCTCTCGGCGGCCTCGAGGATCTCCGACGATAGTTGACGCATGCGTTGTCTTTCCCGCCTATGGAGTCTTGTCCTGCTTGGCTGTCTGCTGCCGCTCGCCAGCCATGGCTGTAGCTCGAGCACGCGGGCGCGGGCGCTCGACGCCACGGTGACGGGCGATGGTCCGGCGGGCTCGGGTGGTAGCGCCACCGGCGGGATCTCCGGCACGGGAGCGACGGCGGGCACCTCCGGCAAAGGCGGCGCGACCGGCAGCGGTGGTGCCGGCAGCGGGGGGCGCCCCGGCAGCGGTGGCTCGGCGACCGGCGGTACGGGGATCCCGGACGCGTCGATCGGGCCCGACGGACCGGTTGGAGCCGGGGGAAACGGCGGGGTCGACGCGATCGCAGGCAGCGGCGGAGTCGGCCCGGGGACAGATGCGGGCTCGGCGGGCGCCGGCACCGGGGGCACACGCGCCGGCGGCGCAGCCGCCACCGGCGGTGCGGGCGGCACCGGGGGTAGCTCCGGCAGCGGCGGCGTTGCGACCGGCGGAGGGGGCGGAACCGGTGGCAGCTCGACGCAGGCTCCGCAGTGTCCGGCGGCCCCGCCCGGTGCCTCAGCGTGCGCGCCCGAGGGTCTCTGGTGCGCCTACGACGCCTGCCCCGCCGCGGGAAGGACAACCGCCTACTGCAGCAACGGGACATGGTCGGTCACGACCGGCGCATGCGGCATGGTGACGTGTTTTGACCAATACTTGTCCACGTCCTGCGACTCCGGCGAGATCTGCACGGTCGCCATCACCGGCGCGCGCATGGCTAGTTGCATCGCCAACTCCTGCGGCACCGGCCCGCTCACCCTCGACTGCCTGAGCTACTACTGGATCTCCGCGAGCTGCTATCTGACCGGAGGTGTGACCCAAGGGTTCACCGTGTACTGCAACGAATGTGGAACGACGTGCGAGTGAGCCGGCACGACCGACTCTCGTGCTGGACATGGGGGCAGGTGCGCGTAACTGAAATAAGGATGCCTGGAGCGGGCAAAGCGATGGACGGGAGCGGGGTGCCAGGGTGGGCTTCGAGGGAAATCGCTTCCCCGAAGGCGGACCTTCTCCCCCCGTCTCCGTAAGCCGGCGCACAACGGGCGCACGCCGGGCACCACCTTTTTCGTCCACGGGGGAAGGCGAAACGAATAGTAGAAACCGTCCAGGACGCCCACCCATGCCCGTACGGTTTCGAAGGCCACGCCCAGATCCCCGCGCATGGAATTCAGCGACAGCGGGCGTTGTCGGACATCGGGAGGCCCGGGGAACTTCGGGCTAGAACAGCACGGCGCCGGTGATGGAAAGGAGCTTCAGGTCGTCTCCGCTAGGGCTGTCATCGCAAGTCTCCGAACCGTAAAGAGTCGTACACGCTCTGGTTGCGTGCCTGCCCGTGTATCCGACTAGGCCTCCAACGGCCAGGTTCCCGACCTCTCCGAACACGCCCAGATTGAACCCATAGGAGACTCCTCGCGCGGATCCGTCCATCGAGTTGCCTGAAGAATCCTTGATCGACGCTGAGTAGCCAAACCCGCCTATCTTCGGGCCAAGCACGATCTCAATGCCGCCGTTCGCGACGTGGTAGAGTGGACTGAAGGCGAGATCAACCGCGACTGCAGTCACGTCATACCCCGAAGGAACATTCTTGGGATTGAAGATGTCGATGGTGAGCTCGCCATTGAGCGAAATGGAAGGGGCCACGTGCCCGCCCAGGAGAGATCCGAGCCGCAGTCCCGGATCGAAAGAGTCGGGAGCTCTTACCAACTGGAATATTGAGGCCAATGAAAGGCATTGCCAGAAAGCCTCGGCGGAAGGCGGGCTCGGACGGTGGGGATGCGTCGGCCGGTTGGGTGTAGCCTGGCGGCGGAGCATAGCCCAGCGGCTGCTGCTGCGCATTCCCTGGCGGCGGATAGGCCGCAGGCGGCAAATCGCCTGGCTGTGCATACTGCGCAAAGGCAGATGCTGGAACAGCCACAGCGAATCCAACGAGGAGAACGCCGAGGAGTGCATTGAATAGCCTATTGATCCCACGTCCATTTCTGTCCATGGCGCAGGATGGTATCACGATTGCGAGCCTTTTGGAACGCAAAGCCAAAGAGCTCGTGACCCCTTCGAAGTAAGCTTCAGGCTAGGGTTTCCGTATCAACCGACCTCGGTTCTCCCGAGGTCTTCCCGGAGGGCGAGGGCGGTGCCAGAGTTTCATACCGGTGCGAGGTATTCCCGGAGGGTTGTGCTACGACACGAGTGGTTATATTAGAAACCTAGCTGTGGCCACGTAACCCGTGTACGCGTATACTGTGTCCCATGAATGTTACTATCTCGATTGACGACGATCTGGCCAAACGGGTCAGGGAAGCGGCGCGGCGGGAGGGGACCACGCTGAACGACCTCATTCGGCGGCATCTCGAAATCGTGGCGGGCCAGCGCAGCGGCCCGAGCATGGTCAGCGAGCTACGCCAACTCTGGGTGGAGCACCCCGGCCATTCCGGGGGGAAGAAGATCGCGCGCGACGAGGCCTACGAGGGCCGGACGTGAGCAGCCGCGTTTTCCTCGACACAAATATCCTCATCTACGCGGATGACGCCGACAGCCCGGAAAAGCGCGAACGAGCACAGCAGATCGTCGAGGCGGCGCTGACCAATGGCAACGGAGTGCTGTCCACCCAGATACTGCAAGAGTACTTCGTCGTGGCGACGAAGAAGCTCGGTCTACCGGCCGAGACCGTCCAAAAGAAGATTGAGGTCCTCTCCACCATGGCAGTGGTCGTCGTCGACGTCGAGCACATCACGGAGGCCATCAAGCTCCACCGCCTGTACGGGTTCAGCTTCTGGGATTGCCTCGTCCTTCGTTGCGCCAAGGCGGCCAGCTGCCAGCGTTTACTGTCCGAGGATCTTCAGCATGGCCGCTCCGTCGAAGGAGTGACGATCGAGAATCCGTTCGCGGCCTCGCGCTGATGCTGCGACCCGCGATTAGCCCGTGATGTCCCGCGCTCGTGGAGTCGGTCGCGGTTGCTGCATCGCTGCTATCATGTCGAGATGAGCGACGCCCGCGACGAGCACCAACACCGCCGACCGGACCAATCGCGTCCTGACCATCGGGCTCGCGGCCATCTGCCGGCGCGAGGCAATAGGGCCGGCCGAGTGGTGGCCGACGCCGATCGGCTCGCGTCCAACCGAGGTGGCGACCGACGGCGCGCTCGATCTGCAGGTGTCGTCGGCGACCGCCCAGGGCACCGTGCACCTCCGGCGGGAATAGCGCGGCGTCGCGCCGCAGAGTCCACGCCGCTCGGTAGCGTCTCAGCGTCTCAGGCGACCCTGGCTTGGCCGTGACGGAGATCGCCGATTGCTTTGGAAGGACGCGCGCCAGTTTGTATGCGCATGGTCTCCGACACCGGGTAGACGGAGATAGTGCCGTTGTCTTCGCCGGCGCTTGCGCTGGCCATGATGGCGTCCACGACAGGCTCCACCATGTCCTCGTCGACGATTGTCTGGATTCGTACCCTAGACACGGAGTCAACGGTGTAGGCGGTACGATAGATCATTTTCCGACCGCTGGTGCCACCACAATTCGCGACTTCCGACAGGGTCATGGTCTCGACTCCGACCTGCCGGACCCGTTGCTTCACATCCTCAAGCATGGATGGTTTGATAATGGCTTCGATGCACTTCATGGTGTGGCCTCCTACCTCCTCAATGAAAGCAGGGCGAAGATGATTCGACAATGGATCCTGACCTATGTTTCCGAGGGATTCGCCGGGAAGCAACCGCCCGGAAATCTCCGAAGCAATAGCGTGACACTCTGTTCGCAATTGGGAGGCATCAAGTGGCGGCGAGCCTGGGATTCACCCAGGAGGGTTGCTTCGCCATTCCATCTTCCTCGGCCTGCGCGAAGACAAGGCCGCCTCGGAGGTCGTCCTCGAAGAGGCGACGACAGCGAATCGATGAAACTGACGCCGTCGATCCGGCCACCCCAGGATTCTGAGCCCGCGGCAGTGGCAGTGCATTCGGCGTTGTGCCAGCAACAATGATCCTTTCGTTGCCGAGACCTCCTGCTGGTGCTTACAACGCAACCAGCAGCGAGTCGTCACATCCCCGCACCCGCGGGCGTGTATGAGCGGCATCGCCCCGAAACGACTTTGCTTTATCGAACGATTCAGGAACACTGGGCGACGTTCCTGGCAGATCTGGAATCGGGGGGCGGTGAGCTGCCCGCCTTCGTGCTTGACGAGCTCGAGGCCTACCTACGTTGTGGCATTCCGGTTCACGGATTTTTGCGCGTCCGATGCAAAGAATGTGGGCATAGCCGGGTCGTGGCGTTCTCGTGTAAACGGCGCGGGTTTTGTCCGTCGTGCCTTGGCCGTCGCATGGCCGATACGGCGGCCTTCTGCGTGGATTTCCTTTTCCCCCAAGTACCTGCTCGGCAGTATGTCCTTTCGGTACCCTACGCCTTGCGCTTCAAAATGGCCTATTCCCCCGACGCCACGAGCGTGGTGCTTGGCGCATTCATCAGCGCCATCAACTCCGACCTGCGTCGGCGCGCACGGAAGCGCAAGCTGCGTGGCCGGCTGCAGACGGGAAGCCTGACCGTCGTGCAGCGATTTGGATCGTCGCTGAACTTGAATGTTCACTTCCACGTCATCGCGATGGACGGCGTATACGCCGAGCAGCCCGATGGCAACCTGCTGTTTCACCCGCTGCCTACCCCCAGCGACGAGGACATTGCGCGCCTGGCCCGTGCCGTGTGCCGGAAGGCCACGCGCTATCTGGGGCGGCTCACGGGGGAGGACAAAGACCAGCAGCTGACCCTCGACCACTTGGCCAATGCCTCCGTGCAAGGGTTGGTCGCGACGGGGCCGCGCCGAGGCTGCCGCGTATTGCGCCTGGGCGGCACCGGCGAGGATGCCGAGGCGGCCATCATGGGCAAGCGATGTGCGGAGGTGGCCGGTTTCAACGTGCACGCCAACGTGCGCGTGGGCGCCAACGATCGTGATGGCCTCGAGCACTTGTGCCGCTACCTCGCTCGACCACCCATCGCAAACGATCGGCTACAGGAGCTGCCCGACGGTCGGCTCGCCCTACACTTCAAGCAAGCCTGGCGGAATGGCACGACCAAAATCGTATTCACGCCGCATGAGCTGATAGAGAAGTTGATCCCGTTGATTCCTCGCCCGCGCTGCCACCTCGTCCGATACCACGGCATTCTCGGTCCCGCGGCCAAGGATCGAACCAAGGTGGTGCCGACCCCGCCTGCGTCGCCCGCGGCAGATGCGGCGGGCGCCGACGCCGAAAGAGTGGGCGAGGGCGCATCCCGTGACGCCGATCTCAGCAAAATAGCAAGAGTCAGCCGACTACCTTGGGCGCTTCTTCTCAAACGCGTGTTCCTGACAGACGCGCTGACATGCCAAAAGTGCCAAGGGCGCATGAAAATCCTAGCTGCAGTCACGCAGCCAGAAGCGATACGTAAGATTTTGGACCACCTCGGAATCCCCAGTGAAGCCCCACGCCGCACATCCGCACGCCCACCGCCGCAGTCCGAGCTTTCGGGTACGTCCGACCCTGCCGAGGTCGACTACGCCGACCCGCCCAGCCCCGAGTGATGACGAACCGGAGCCCCAGAAGTGTGGCCGGGGATAGGCCTATGTCCGTGGCGTCGTTTCCGAAAAATGGGCTTGTTTTCCCCTGGGTATAGGGGATTCCTTGGCATGTAGGTAGGTGTAGTAGACGTAATGTTTCTTACCGGACATTGAAAGCAAAGTGGTGCTTGAACGGCCTATGCTCAGGGTGTCCCCAGCGTCTCCTTGCCTTGAAAGGATTCGAGCAAGAGCGTCCCGTCGGGCAAGGGGCCCGTGATCAGGGTGTCGCGTCCGAGTAGCGCCATGGAATCATCCTAGGGTTGGTGGTTGTCAAGCTCGTACATCGCGCGGCGGCTAGAGCCTAGCACGGTGCCGTGGCCAGACGTACCCGATTCCCCTCGGCGCCAGGATGACTGGCTGGCGCACATCGGGAATCGATGATGGGTTTTCGCCAACTCCGTCATCGGCAGCCCGATTCCGAAGGTGATGCGTTTTGTCCTGGATCTCCTTGACGCAACAGCTTCGCTCGCTAGAGTTGGGACGGCATGGCACGCCTCCCAGCACCGTCCACCAAGGCAAGCCACGCGAGGATCCAGTTCGTACTCGTTTCCCTCGCGATGGGCGCCCTCGTGGCGACGGTGGGTTGGCTATCTGACCTGCGAGCCATGTTCCACCTGACGATCATCGTTCTGTCGGTCGCCGCGTTCCTGCCCTTGCTCCTTGCCCTGGCACTCGTATTGATCTTTGTGGGCATGAGCGCCATCGCGATCCTTTCAGGTGACCCGGACGCCGCTCCGTCGGCTTCCGATGCCTACGCCGCCACCGAGGGGCTGGTGGCAATCTTCTGCCGCGTGTTCCTCCCCTACTATCGCATGTTGTTCACCCGTCGCCACCCAGCGCTTCTAGGTGCAGCGTGCGGCCTCCTGTTGGGCACACTCCTCGTGTGGACGCTCTTGTCTCTGTTGGTTTTGCCCGGCGAGGTGTGCACCCTCAAACGCATGGGTACCATCCAGAGCGCGATCGAAAAGCGGCACACTCCGAGCCCGCTCAGCGGCCAATGGGTCGACCATGCGATCCTGGGCGAAGAGGCAAAGGGCTGGCCCTTTTGCCCAGCTCCATCCGTTGCACCCTATGGCCCCACCGAAATCCTCCTCGACGGATTCGGGCGCCGGTTGAGCTACGAAGTGGCAGGGCACTGGCCGCTCACTTCCTATCGACTTTCATCCCTCGGATACGACGGCAAGGCGAGCGGTGATGACCTGTGCCTCAGCGGAAGCAGCCGCGCACGCGCAGCCCTCGATCGGTTGGGCGATGCAGCTGGCACAATCCACGATCTGCTCACGGGCTCGTCCGGCGACCCTGGTCTGCACCACTGGTGGTCCGCACTGCGCGCCACAACTTGTCCGCCCGACGCGAGGAGAAACCACTAATGGGTAATCCATCCGCCGCCCGCCCCTCGACCACCATCGCCGGCTCCTGGGCGCGTAATCCCACATTTTTTGCTGGTCTGGCGCCTCGCACGCCCAAACATGAGGGGGTGTCAGGTGACTGATCCGACGATTGCTAGAACGCGCACCAAGACCGAAGCGGTGCACTTCTACCCCAGCGATCGGTTGCTGCTCTATTTGGTCGACGGCAAGCTGAAGCTACACGCTGAAGCCAGGGGCGGACCGGCACACAAGAAACCTCGTGCCCGAGACGAGTCGATGGCCGCTGAGCCAACCGACGCGGGCGAGTTCGTCATCGATGGTTTTGAAACGTACAGGACCGATTCCTGGCCGTGGTCCAAGATCCCTTGGGGCACGCCTATCCGGCAGAGCAAGATCCACGCCGGCAAGATCGAATACAAGTCATCATCCGGGACATGGCGCCCTTTGACCATCTGGATCACCGAATATCTTCCGGGCCCCGGCGACACAGAAAGAAGGGTGAGGACTCTGATAGACGCAACGATGGTACGGAGCAGATACGAAGATCTCTACAAAAGGCATGGATTTCCGGACAAGTGGGTGTTCAACGATTTTGGCCCGGTCGCTGTTCGCTACTACCGGGACAAGAACAAGAACCGGAAACGCGATGCCAATGAGCGGCTTGAGGGCAAGATGTTCCACACCACGCCAGACAACGAGGCGGAGTCGTATTTG
>CAWGPW010000006.1:0-90995 GCA_963824555.1 uncultured delta proteobacterium
CCGCTCGCCCATGCAGGCTTCGACGAGAAGGAACAGCAAGGCCGGCAGCAGCAAGTACTCGAAGATTTCGTCGTACTGCTTGACCAAACGGGTGTCGCTTTCCGTGCGCTTGAGCCCGGCCAGCGCGGCCTCGATGGCATCGACGCCGAAGTGCTGCGCGTCGGCCCGCAGATACCCGCCGCCGGTCTTGGCCGCGATCTTGGAAAGCAGATCCTCATCGAGCCGCGAGGTGACGTACTTGCCGTCTTTGTCCTTGAGGTAGCCCGCGGCCTGGTCGTTTTCGCCCAGCTCGGGCACGAGCTCGCCCGAGCGCGAGCCGATGCCCACGGCGAATATCTTGATGCCGAGCTTGGCCGCCTGATCCGCGGCTTCGAGAGGCTCGCTTTCGGTGTCTTCCCCATCGGTGAGCAGCAGGATGACCTGGTCGCGGGTCTCGCCGCCGCTTTGGCGCAGGCGTGACAGCATGTCGATGCCGCTCATGAGGGCGCGGCCGATGGCGGTACCGCCGACGGGCATGTCCGAGGGCGAGAGATCGCGCCAGAACAGTTTCAGCGCGTCGTAGTCGGTGGTGGGCGGGTAGGTCAGGGTTTCGCCCGCGAAGGCGACGAGCCCCACGCGGTCGCCCGCCAGGTGGTCCATCAGGCTTTCGAGCTCGCGCTTGGCCCGCTCGAGGCGCGACGGGTAGATGTCCTTGGCCAGCATTGACTTCGAGAAATCCAGCGCGACGATGAGGTCGAGGCCGCGCTGCTTTTCCAGGTGCGCACGGCCGCCCGCCTGCGGCCTGGCCAGGGCCAGACCCATGAGTCCGAGGGTCAGGCACAAGAGCGCCGCGCGGACCACCTTGCGCGGCACCGAGGTGACGCCCGCCATGCGTGCGATGAGGGTGGGATTGCCGAGACGCCCGAGCGCGCGCTGCCGCGCCGCGAACGCGATGCCATAGGCCAGCACCGCGATGGGCACGAGCAGGAGCAACCACAGCAGGTGGGGATGGGCCAGTCTCATGGCAACCTCCGCATGCGGCTAAGGCGCAGGAGCATCTCCAGCACCAGCACGGCGAGAGCCGGCCAGAGGAAGTTGGGATAGAGCTCGGCCCACAGCACGCCCCGATCCTTGATGCGCGACTTTTCCAGATCCTCGAGGATGCTCTGGAAGCGTTTGACGAGTGCCCCCGTGTCCGTGGCCAGGTAGGGCGAGCCGCCGGTCATGGAGGCGATTTCTTCGAGCAGCTTGGGATTCACGGGGTAGCGCTGGCCTCCCCCTTGCGCGTCGTCGTCCTCGGCCACGCTGTTACGCGAGCCGGCCAGGATGGTGTAGATCTTCACGCCCAGTTTCTGCGCGAAGGTGGCGGCTTGGATGGGCGAGATGTTGCCCGCGTTGTTGTCCCCGTCGGTGAGCAGGATGATGACCTTCGAGCGCGCCTCGGATTTGCGCAGCCTGGCCAGGGCCACGCCGAGCCCGTTGCCGATGGCGGTGCCGCGGCCGTCGACGATGCCCGAGCGCAGGTCGGCCACCATGCGCAGGAGCGTGCCGTGGTCGAGGGTCAGCGGCGCATAGGTGTAGGCCTCGCGTCCGAAAATGACGAGCCCGATGCGGTCGCTCGGCCGGCGGCGCACGAAGTCCGCGATGACGGCCTTGGCCGCTTCGAGGCGATTGGGCTGAAGGTCGCGCTCTTCCATCGAGCCAGACATGTCGAGGGCGACGACGATGTCGATCCCCTCCAGCTCCAGGTTGTCCTCGCGCGACGAGGTCTGCGGCCGCGCGAGGGCCAGGCCGAGCAGGGCGATGCCGAACAGGCGCAGCGCCACGGGCAAGTCGCGCAGGCGGGACACCAGGCCGACCCGCTGCGCGCCGAGCTCGCTGGCCCGCGAGTGCACGAGGAACGCGGGGCGCGCGCGACGGACGCCGAGCCAGAGCGCGAGTACGAGCAGGATGGGCAAGGCGGCGAGGAGGAGGGGATGGCCGAAGCGGAAGGTGATGAGGCTGCGGAACATCCACACGTAGACGAGCGCGGTCGGGAGGAACAGGACGGCCAGCATCCGGTAGGGGATTTTTCCGCGCGCTTGCACGACCGGGCCGGCAGCCCGTGGTGAAAGTCTCCGCGTCGCCGTTCGGGCGGATTCTGGGCCGTCTGCGGCGTCGCCGCTCGCTTGAATACCTCTAGTATTCGGCGCTTCGCTGCTCCTTGCATCCGGCCCGAATCCGCTCCGAACGGCTCGGTCCGACTTCCACCACGGGCTGCTAGCCACGGGCGGCCTCCACGGCTGCGGGGGGCGGTACATCCGCGTGCGGGCGCGTGGACGCGACCATGCGAATGGCGGTTTCCAGCGCCCCGCGCGCTTGCTCGGTCGAGGGCGAGACCTTGGCGAACTTCACCAGATCGCAGGATGAAAGCCACCCTTCGATCTCGGCGCCGACCACGCCGCGTGCGCTGGCGAGCGTTACTCGGCGCATGGTCGCCACCAGCTCCTCCGTCGTCATTTCCAGCGAGTCGAAGCCGAAGCGGCCGCCCAGGTATTCGCGGATGGCCTCGGACAGCTCGAAGTAGAACGGGCGCAGATTGCCGCCCTCGGCCAGCAGGCCGCCCAAGCGGTCGAGCTTTTCCATGGCGACCTCGTGGGCCGGGCGCGGTGGTGCTTTGGGCGCGGCCGGCTTGCGCGCGCGCAACCTGCGCCGGACCAAGAGTGCGATGAGCGCGCCGAGTCCCGCGGCCACGAGCCCACCTGCGATGTACACGAGGAGATAGTCGCGTTGGCGCACGGGCAGGGGGCCGGCGTTGTCTTTGAGCTTGGGCTCGGGCTCGTTGGCGATGAGGCTGGTGATGGTGAAGGGCAGGGCCTGGGTGTGCACGCTCTTCACGCTGCCGTCCTGGCCAAAGTAGGTCAGCTCGACGGACGGGATTTCGAAGCTTCCAGGTTCGTAGGCGGCGATTCTCAGCTTGAGCTCGCGGCGCATCTTGCCGTCGCCCAGATCCTTTTCCTCCAGCGTGCGTGAGAGCTCCTGGAACTGCCCCAGGTCGAGGTTGACGGGCAAGACCACCGGCATGGTGCGCGGCCCGACCGAGGTGATGGACAGCGCGATGGCGTCGCCCACGTGAGCCTGGGACCTGTCGGTGCGCGCCGCCACCGTCGGGGCATCGGCCGGGTTCGCCTGGACGGAGGCGCCGGCGTCGATGGGCGCGGCGGCGAGCAAGACGAGCAGGAGCGTCGGGCTCAATGGCGCAGCCTCCGGGCCCGCGCCTCGAAAAAGCTGGTCAGGGCGGGCAAGTAGGGCCGATCGGTGGACACCGCGATGGCCTCGAGCGACAGCCGGCGAAACAGGGCCTCGCGCGCCGAACGCTGCCGCTGGCTTTCCGCGGCGAAGGCGCGCCCCTCGGGTCCAGAGGTATCGAACACCACCAGCTCGCCGGTTTCCGGATCGAGAAGCTCGATGAGGCCGACCTTGGGGAGCTGCTCTTCCAGCGGATCGGAGACCACGACCGGCACGAGATCGTGCTTGCGCGAGGCGATGCGCAGGGCGCGCTCATAGCCCGTCTGCGGCGACAGAAAATCCGACACGAGGAACGCCACCGACTTGTGGTGCGCGATGTGGCCGAGGAAATCGAGACCCACTGCCAAGTCGGTGCGCAGCGACTGCGGTGAGAACGAGAGGATCTCGCTGATCACGCGCAGTACGTGTTTTTTGCCCTTCTTGGGCGGTACGAAGCGCTCGATCTCGTCGGTGAAGATGATGAGGCCCACGCGGTCGCTGTTCCTGATGGCGGAAAAGGCCAGCACCGCGGCCAGCTCGGCGGCCAGCTCGCGCTTCTCCTCCGTAGCCGAACCGAAACGCCCCGAGGCCGACATGTCCACCAGCAGTAGCACGGTCATCTCGCGCTCTTCCACGAACAGCTTCACGTAGGGCCCGTTCATGCGCGCCGACACGTTCCAATCGATGAGCCGGATGTCGTCGCCCGGCATGTACTGCCGAACCTCCGAAAACGCGATGCCCGAACCCTTGAACACGGAGTGGTACTGCCCCGCCATGCGATCGCGAACCAGGCGCTCGGTGACGATCTCGATCTTGCGAATCTTGCGCAGCAGCTCGCGGGTCAGCATGGCGAAATTTTTGACATGGGAGCTTCACCACAGAGACACGGAGAGCGCTGAGGCAGTCGAGAAGGAAGGGCTGCGGATCTGGGATCCGAGATTCTTCCTCTCCGAGCTCTGTGCTCTCCGTGGTGAAAAGGCATTCCACCCACACCTACGCAGATCATGGTACTTCCACGTGGTCGAACAGCTTGCGCACGACCTGCTCGGCGGTGATCTCTTCGGCCTCGGCCTCGTAGGTCAGGATCACGCGGTGGCGAAGCACGTCGGCGCCGATGGCCTTGATGTCCTCGGGGGTGACGTAGCCGCGGCGGCGCAGGAAGGCGTGGGCGCGTGCGGCCATGTTCAAATAGATCGAGGCGCGCGGGCTGGCGCCGTACTCGATGAAGTCGGCCATGTCGGCCATGCCGTAGGCCTTGGGATCGCGCGTGGCCTGCACCAGATTGATGATGTAGTCGCGGATCTTCTCGTCGATGTAGATCTGGTTGATGACCGAGCGCGCGTGGGCAATCTGCTCCGGCGTGGCCGCCGAATTGGCCTTCACGGCAAGGCCGGTGGTCATGCGATCCATGATGGTGCGCTCGTCTTCCTTGCTCGGGTAGCCGACCTTGACCATCAACATGAAACGGTCGAGCTGCGCCTCGGGCAGGGCGTAGGTTCCTTCCTGCTCGATGGGATTTTGCGTGGCCATGACCAGGAAGGGATCGGGCAGGGCATGCGTGGTGTCGCCGATGGTCACCTGCCGCTCTTGCATGGCCTCGAGCAGCGCCGACTGCACCTTGGCCGGGGCGCGGTTGATCTCGTCGGCCAGCACCAGATTGGCGAAGATGGGGCCCTTCTTGGCAATGAACTCGCTGCGACTCTGGTTGTAGATGACGGTGCCCACGATGTCCGCGGGCAAAAGGTCGGGCGTGAATTGCACGCGCGAGAACTTCATCGACAGCGCGTCGGCCAGGGTCTTCACGGTGAGGGTCTTGGCCAGGCCGGGCACGCCCTCCAGCAGCACGTGGCCGCCGGTCAGCAAACCGATGAGGATGCGGTCGACCATGGGCTTCTGACCCACGATGACCTTGCCCACCTCGGCGGAAAGATTCTCCACGAAGGCCGACTGCTCCTGAACCATTTCATTGATAACGCGAACGTCCATCTGATCTCCTGTAGGGGGCGTAGGAAACGACAAAGCGGGCGCCCTTACAACCTCAACTTGTCTCGTCGTATTCCCGTCCGCCCGCGCAAGGAACGAGTTTGGGAGGCATTCTCCCGACTTTCACATTATCTTTGCAGTCCATGCATCTACTTCGCCCTGCGCTTCTGCTCGCCCTGCTTGGTCTGTGCGCGAATTGCTCGGGCAATGGGGAAGGGGCGATGACCTACGTGCCCATGCCCAACGCGGATCTCTCGGGCTCCAGCTCGAACCCGGATGGCACTCCCTATCCCACGGCCAACATCGGTGGCCAGCCGCGGACGGCCACGCAGGCGGGGCAGATTTTTCCCAATCTCACCCTCGAAGGCGTGCGCTCGGCGGCCACCGCCGATACCCCAGCCGTCGTGTCCATGGCCGAGTACTACGATCCGACCGGCGCCCGATACGATCTACTGCACGTCATCGGGATTTTCATGTGGTGTCCGCACTGCAACAACGAAACCGCCAACTTGTCGACCATCCCTGCCTGGCAGGCCCAGCACCGCGTGGCGGTGGTCCAGATTGCGATGGAGGGCTACGGCGGCGCGTCTCCAGGCTGGACCGAGTTGCAAAAGTGGGTTACGGACCACAATCTGACCTTTCCGGTTCTCGTGGACGGCCAGGGCGCGCAGCTTGGGCAGTCCTTCTCGGTTAGCAACGTGCCCCTCAACATCGTGGTCAACCCGCGAACCATGGAGGTTCTTGCAGTGGATGTAGGCGAGGTCGACGACTGCCAAGGCTATGAACAAGGGTTTCTGAATAGCCTGTAGACCCGTTGCGATATGTCACCGGGGTTGGGGCGGCGCGCGCGGCGAAGACACTTGTTTTTTGCACATAAATATTCCCATCCTCCCCCTACCTGTTGTTGAATGACCGAAGACCAAACGAGAGGGTGACATGAACGCACGGAAATTTCTCAATGTTCGGGTTAGCTTGACGGTAACGGCCTTGGCCCTTAGCGGGGCACTGGTGTTCTCAGCGATGACGACATCGTGTGCCAGCAGCAGCAGCGGCGGTAGCGGTGGCAACAGCGGGGGCAGTGGCGGGAGCGGCGGCTCGACCGGCGGCACGACGGGCGGCAGTTGCGCCGACCCCGCCAGCGACGCCGTGAACTTCTGCAACGGCAAGGCCCAGGGAGTCATGAAGGGCTACGCCTACATCGCCCTTGGCTCCGCGGATACCGCGAGCGATCCAGTGTGCGCACCCGATTCGTCGGACACGACCACGACCCAGAACATCACCAAGGACAACCCGTGCCCGACCACCGGCACGACGGTGTGGAACACTTCCGACGCGCTCTGCATCTCGGGCACCATCCCGATCGTGACGGGCGGCGACTACACCAGCAACTGGGGCCTCCAGATCGGCGTAAACACCATCGACCCACCTGCCACCAGCGCCGGCTCCGGTACCCTGGGCCACAGCTACGCGACCATCGCGGCCACCACGACCGGCTCGGTTACCCCGAACAACACCGCCATCCGCCTGGTCATTCACCTGGTGGGTACCCCTGATACGGACAATCCGTACTGCGCCACCATGTCGTCATCGGGCAAGGCCATCACGCTCACCGACTTCAACACCCAGTGTTGGAATGGCAGCAGTTGCGGCGCTGTTCCCGCCTGTGCGCCGGGGGCGGCGGACCAGACGACGTGCTGCAATCAGCTCAAAGATACCGATATTCCCAACATCGACAAGATCGGTATCCAGATCTCGTCGGACGCCAAACAACCCTATGTCGTCGACAACTACTGCCTGACCGGTTACCAGTTCGGCAACTAGCCAGCTCTTCGCCATACGCTGGAAACGGGGCGCTTCGGTGCCCCGTTTTCATTTGGACAAGCGACCGCGTCGCGAATAGGTTCGGGTCATGACCGACGACAAGGCAGCAGGCAAGGAATCCGCGCCGGCCGAACGCGCGAGCGCCAACTTCATCGAGGAGATCGTCAACGCCGACCTGGCGGCGGGCAAGAACCAGGGCCGCGTGCACACGCGTTTTCCACCCGAGCCCAACGGCTACCTGCACATCGGGCACGCCAAGTCGATCTGCCTGAATTTCGGCACGGCGGCCAAGTACGGCGGCAAGTGCAACCTGCGCTTCGACGACACCAACCCGACCGCCGAAGACGTCGAATACGTCGACTCCATCGCCGAAGATGTCCGCTGGCTCGGCTTCCAGTGGAACGGCGAGGCGCTCTACGCCTCGGACTACTTCGAGAAGCTCTACGCGTGCGCGGAGCACCTGATCCGCGAGAGCAAGGCCTATGTCTGCGATCTGACGGCCGAGCAGATCAGCGAGTACCGCGGCAACTTCTACAAGCCGGGCAAGGACAGCCCCTTTCGCCATCGCTCGGTGGACGAGAACCTGGAGCTCTTCCACCGCATGCGCGCGGGCGAATTCGCCGACGGCTCGCGCGTGCTGCGCGCCAAGATCGACATGCAGCACCCCAACCTCAACATGCGCGACCCGCCGCTCTACCGCATCAAGAAGGCGACCCACCACCGCACGGGCGATGCCTGGTGCATCTACCCGATGTACGATTACGCCCATCCCATCTCGGACGCACTGGAGGGGATCACGCACTCGATTTGCACCTTGGAGTTCGAGGATCACCGGCCGCTCTACGACTGGTGCATCCAGAACCTGCCGCTGCCCTACCAGCCGCGCCAGATCGAGTTCGCGCGCCTCAATCTGACCTACACGCTGATGAGCAAGCGCAAGCTGCTCCAGCTGGTGAACGAGAACCTGGTAAGCGGCTGGAACGACCCGCGCATGCCGACCATCAGCGGCCTGCGCCGGCGCGGCTACACGCCCGAGGCCATGCGCCTGTTCGCCGAGCGCATCGGGGTGGCCAAGAACGACAGCACCGTGGACGTCGGCGTGCTGGAATTCGCCATTCGCGAGGATCTGGAAAAGCGCGCGCCCCGGGCCCTGGCCGTGTTGCGGCCCCTCAAGGTCGTGCTCGACAACTATCCCGAGGGTCAGGTCGACTGGTTCGAGGCGCCCAACCATCCCGACGATCCGTCGATGGGCAAGCGCAAGATCCCCTTTTCCAAGGTGGTGTACATCGAGCAGGACGACTTCATGGAGAGCCCGCCCAAGAAGTGGTTTCGCCTGTCGCCCGGCGCCGAGATCCGCCTGCGCTATGCCTGCCTCATTCGCTGTACCGACGTGGTCAAGAACGACCAGGGCGAGGTCGTCGAGCTGCACTGCACCTGGGATCCGGCCTCGCGCGGCGGCGACGCGCCCGACGGCCGGCGCGTGAAGGGCACTTCGCACTGGGTGTCGGCCGCGCACGCCGTGAAGGCGACCGTGCGCCTCTACGATCGTCTCTTCACCGTCGAGAACCCGTCGGGCGGCGACGCCGATTTTCACGCCTCGCTCAATCCCGCGTCGTTGGAAACCCTCTCCGAGGCGCGCCTCGAGCCGGCCCTGGCCGAGGCCGCGCCTGGGGCGCGCTTTCAGTTCGAGCGCTTGGGCTACTTTTGCGCCGACGTCGTCGACTCCAAACCCGGGGCGCCTGTCTTCAACCGAACGGTCCAGCTCAAGGACGGCTGGAGCAAGATCGCCAAGACCGGGAAGTAGCGCCCTTATCCTGGCGCGGTCGGCCAGCTGGGCAAGAGTCGCTCGTCTGCCGACCTTGTATTCTTGAATCCTGGGTGCAAAAATACAAGGTATGCGTTTTGTTCCGCGCGAGCAATCGAAGCGTCTCACCACATTGCTGCGCTCGTTTCCGGCGGTGCTGCTGGTTGGCCCGCGGCAGTCCGGCAAGAGCACCCTTGTCCGCCAGGCGCTGCCTGGATGGACCCACCTGGACCTGGAGCGCGCGCTTGACTTCGACACCCTGGCTGGGGACCTCGACGGCTTTCTCGCAGCCAATCCACGAGCGTTGACCATCGATGAGGCGCAGCGCATGCTTGAGCTCTCAAACTGGGAGTCTCGGTGGACGGGCACGGCTACGCAGGCCTGCGGCAGTGCATGAAAGACCTCCATCTCCGACGGGGGTGGGTGATCTCGACGAGCACGGATTCACGCGCGCTGGCCCCGGGCATTGACCTGGTTCCGTGGAAGCAAGTCGCCGCAGGCCAAGTCGACTTGTTTTGATTGCGACATCTCCGCCTGCTGCCTTCTGGCGCGGTGCAGGTCGACTTCGGCGAACGATACGCTAAAAATCCACCATGCCACATACCTGGGATCCGGATTCTCTTTCCCCACGTGCGGCGGCGCAACGCCTCCTGGAGGGTAATCGACGTTTCTGCGAAGGCCGGCCCGCCTCTGAGGCGCGCGCCTTCTCCGCCGACCTGGCCGAGCGGCCGCAGCGACCCTTTGCCATCATCCTCGGCTGCTCGGACTCGCGCACCCCCGTCGAGATCTTGTTCGATCAAGGCTTCGGCGATCTCTTCGTGGTCAGGATCGCCGGCAACGTCGTCGCGCCCTCGGTGGTGGGCTCCATCGAGTTCGCGGCCTCGCAATTCGGAACTCGTCTGGTCGTCGTGCTCGGGCACACCCGCTGCGGCGCCATCGCCGCGACCGCGAGAGCCCTGCACACGGGCGATGGGCCGGCGTCGCGGAACATTCGTTCCATCATCGACCGCATCGCCCCGCACATCGAGTCCGCCGTGCGCGCCAGCGCGTCCGCGTCCGACCCGGCCCTTCTGCGCGAGATGATGCACATCAATGTTCGCGCCTCGGCCGATCACCTGCGCCATGGCAGTCGCCTGCTCGAAGAGCTCGTCCTCGCCGGTCGCGTGGCCGTCCTGGCCGCGGACTACGAGCTCGAAACCGGCCGGGTGCAGTTTTTCGACGGCCTGCCGCCCGAGTGACCACCTCTGCGATGCTGTCGCGAGCATCGTGCTAGGGACGAGCGCGTTCCATGATGAACCTTCTCTTCACCTCCTTTCGCATCGGCCCACTGCAGCTCGACAGCCGCCTGGTCAGCCTTCCCATGTACCTGGCGTACCCCGACCCGGATCACCAGGTGAACGCTCTCGTGCTCGACTACTACGCCGAGATGGCCGCCTCGGGCGTGGCCATGGTGGTGGTGGAAAATACGACGGTCGAGCCCCGCGGGCTTGGCAATCCTCGCACCCTGCTGACGGCCGACGAGCACCAGGACGATCGCTTCGTCCCCGGCCTCGCACGCCTGGCCTTGGCCATCCAGGGCGGCGGTGCCAAGGCCGTGCTGCAGATTCATCACGCCGGCCGCTATGCCAAACGCCCCGATCGCGTGGCGCCGTCCCCGGTACCCACCTGGGGGGCGGTGCCTAGGGCGATGGAGCAGACCGACATCGAGACCACCATCGCCGCCTTCGCCGCCGGTGCCGCGCGCGCCAAGCAAGCCGGATTCGACGCCGTGGAGCTGCACGGCGGAACCGGCTATCTCTTGCCCCAGTTTCTATCGCCGCGAACCAACCTGCGCCAGGACGCCTACGGCGGCGACGCCGAACGGCGCATGCGTTTTCCCCTCGACGTCGTCGGCGCGGTCCGCGCGGCGGTGGGCGGCGACTATCCCATTGGCTATCGCTTTTTGGCCGATGAATACGTCCCCGGTGGCCTGACCCTGGCCGACACCCTGCCTTTCGCCAAGCGCCTGGCCCAGGCGGGCGTCGCCTACCTCTCGGTCATGGCGGGTTGCTACGACTCGTTCGCCTCGCCGAATTACCTCGCCGACGACCGCAACCAGGCCTTCATGGTCCCCTTCGCACACGCGATCAAGCAGGCCGTTCCCCACCTTCCGGTCGTCGCCGCCGGTCGCATCCAAGACCCGGCCATCGCCGAGTCCGTGCTTCGGGATGGCAAGGCGGACTTGGTGGGCCTGGGCCGCGTGCTCTTCACCGATCCCCTGTGGCCGCGCAAAGCGCGCGGCGAGATCGCCGAAGCCATCAACCCGTGCCAGCCCTCGTGCACCCTTTGCACCAAGCGCATCGTCGAGCAGAAACCGGCCTACTGCGCGCGCTGGAGCGAGGAGCGGCGGCAGCGTTTTCTCACCCGCGTGGGTGGTTGACGACGGGGTGGCTCCCGTGGGCTAGACTCGAACCATGAAGTTGATGGCGCGACGGCAGTTCCTGGCTTTGGCCCTCGGCCCGGTACTTTTCGGTGGAAACGGCCCCGCCGTGGCCCTGGCCAAGGCAACGCGCGCCCCCAGGGCCAGCCACGTGCTGTTCGTGTGTACCGGCAACTTCTACCGGAGCCGATTCGCCGAGGCGATCTTCAAAGCCCATGCTGCTACCAGCGCGCTGACCGCCATCTCCCGCGGCCTCGACACGTCCAAGCCGCGCAAAACCGGGGTCTCGCCCCTTGTGGTGGATGAGCTGAAACGTCTGAAGATTTCCGCAGACTTGATCGCAGGCTACCCGCGCCAGCTCGAACGCGAGGATCTGGACGCCGCCGACGTCGTGGTGTTGCTCGACGGTCGTGAGCACGCACCCATGTTGCAAAAGCAGTTCGCCCAGGTGGACATGACGAAGGTCCGCCAATGGGCGGTGCCGGACGTGCCGGCCATGGCGGCCAGCGACGCCTTTGCCGAGATCACGCGCCAGGTGGACCTCCTTATCGCCGAATTGGGCGCGCGCGACAGCCTCCCTGGTAAGTAGCGGTAAATCACGAGCACACCAATTCGATGGAAGAGCAGACGTTCTACGATTTCCACATCCACATGGCGACCGAGCGATACCAGCGGACGGGGAACCGAGAGGACACTTATGCGGAGCCTACGGATCGCTATTCGGACATGGAAGGTGCCTTTACGTGCCTCCTTGCCGACTGCGGTTTTGTGGTCCCTCCGCCACCTCCCGGTACCCAAGGCAACCTCTTCGCCGGTTAGGAGCCTCCCATGACCATGGAAGCCATCGAACGGCAATTTCACGAGAAGGTGTCGGCCAAGGTTCGCCTATTTGCCGAGGGGGAGAATCGCTTCCGCGTCTCCACGCCGTTCCAGTTCGACGACAGGGACCATTTGGCGGTGGTGCTCAAGAAGGAGGCAGACTCGTGGTGTCTCACCGACGAAGGCCACGCCCACATGCACCTCACCTACGACGTCTTCGAGAAAGATCTTCAGAAAGGGACGAGAGCGAAGATCATCTCGAATGCTCTCGATGCGTTTTCCGTTCAGGACAGAGAGGGCGAGCTCCGACTGCCAATTTCGAACGGCCGATATGGCTACGCCCTCTTCGATTTCGCGCAGGCCTTGCTAAAGATCACCGACGTCGCCTATCTCGCTCGCGAACGTGTCCCCTCGACCTTTATTGACGACTTCCGTTCTCTGATGGAGGAGAACATCCCGGCACATCGGCGTTCCTTCGATTGGCACGATGAACACCACGATCCCGCTGGCAACTACGTCGTCGACTGCCGGATCAACGGAATGCCAAAACCGCTCTACGTTTTTGCCTTGCCGTCCGACGACCGTGTCAGCGTCGCCACCATCGCTTTGCTCCGGTTCGAGCGATGGGGGCAGAGTTTTCGCTCACTCGGAATCTTCGAGGACCAAGAGCAGACCAGCCGAAAGGTGCTCGCACGATTCTCAGATGTCTGCGAAAAGCAGTTCTCGAGCCTTTCCGCCAACAAAGACCGGATCGCGAAGTTTCTGGGCGAGGTGATCGGCGGAAGCGTGTCGGAAGCTGGGTGACCCGCTCGCGTGCCTGCACGGATGGGCAGAAGACCGCGGGATCCAGTGGGGCGCGGATACCTTTCACCTCCCTCCACCCCCTTTCCCCACCTCGCAGATCTCCTCCGACTTCAGCGCCCAGCCACCGTCGTTCGAGCCGCCGAGCACGCCTTTGGCCACCACGAGCTGGCCGAAGGCGGGCCTGCCGCAGCAGAGGCGGGATTCGTCGCCGACGCATTCCATTTTGGTTCCAAGGCCGAGACGAAGGGCGCGGTCACCTTCGCCGACGACGATCGAGCGATGGCCTGCTTGCTGGCGGAAGACGGGACCCACGAGCAGGCGATCCTGGACGATGATGGTCTGGCCGACCAGCGACGGGGCCTTGGCCAGAAGCGACGACCAGGGATGACCTTTCACGTCGGCGGCGCATTTTGGCAGGGGGGTGGGCGGGGTGCTGCAGCCGCGATGAATGAGGCGGTCTTGCGGCCACTCGGTTCCGGTGGGGGGCGGGAAGTCGACCACGGCGGACAGGGGCTGGGTTGCGGGAAATGCGATTGATACGGGGACGTTGGGGCTGTCGGGTGAGGAGTAGCCTTCGCCCCAGCAAAGGACCTTGTCGCCGGCGATGCCGCAGGCGCTGGCCCGTACGCCGGGGCTGACCTTGAATCGGTCGACGTCCACGGAGGGTGTCGGGATGGCGCCGAGACATCGTACGTGGCCGCCGACCATGGCGCAGGCGCCGCGTGGGCCGACGCTGACGTCGCCTTTTGCCTCGTTGAAATCGGAAAGCACCACCGGGCTGGGCGAGCAGGTGGCGCGGGGGGCTGGCACGGGCCCCGAGGTCGTCGGCCATGCCTGGCGCAGGGAAGCCGGACATGCGGTGTCCCCGAACCAGCCGTCGCGACTTGCGCCCCAACAGACGAACCGTCGCGTCCCGCGCCCGAGGGCACAGGTGAACATGTCGCCGGCGACGAGCTTCTCGACGGGACCGAGCGGAAAGGAGACCTTGCGCAGGTCTTTGGCGCACGGGACGTCGCGGCCCGCGACGGTGCAGGTCTGCTCGGGCTCGCGGCCGAGCTGGCCGCCGTCACCGCGGCCCCAGCAATAGGTGTCCCCATGGCCCTGCACACAGCCGTGCCAGGTTCCGGCTGCGCCCCGCCAGGTTTCGAGCATCACCGGCTGTTCCGCCTCGGCCCGCTGAGCGAAGGAATTGTCGCCCGAGCACTTCAGCATTCTCTCCGAGCCGACGTACAGGATGGTGCAGGCGAAGGTTCCGCCGACGAGCAACTGACTGCCGTCCTTGCCGACCGACAGCTGTTCCTGCGGAACATTCTGCGGCTGCCGCTTGACGAAGTCGGGCCAAGGCCAACAAGCGTCGGCCGCCTTGTCGAGAAAGCACAGGCTCGCGGGCCCGTTCGCAAGCTCCTTGGCGGAAAGCCAGGGCACGCCTTGCGCGCGGACTTGCGGTGTGCCGCTCCCCCAACATTGCCAATGGGGTTGTCCCCAGCCGAAAAGGCGCGCGCAGCCCCAACCGTCGCCCACCGCCAGGCTCGAGCCCGCGGCGGCGGTGTCCGGCGGGGGCGCCTTCAAGATGACGGGTTTGGCCACCAGGACCGACTCCGGGGCAAGGGCATGTGCGCTCCGTCCCAGGCGCTTGAACCTGTGCTCGACGGTATCTTGCCAGTAGAGGAAGCTCCCGTCGCTGACGATGGACCCTCCGTGGTAGCTACGGTCGTCGGCGATGAGCTCGGGCGAGGACTTGCCTTTCAAGCCCATGCGCAGGATTCCCCGATCGCTGGTCCAGTAGAGGCAGCTTCGATCGGCCAGCAGGTTCTTCACGCTTGTCCCGACCTTGTCGGTGTGTCGCGTGGGCGGCTTGGCCCCGTCGACGGGAACGCTCCACAGCGCCCCGTCGTCGAGGTAGTAGACCCGGCCGCCGGCCACGACCAGGGCGATGTGGCGGTGCTTGGTGACGGCGAGCTTCTGGATGGGTGAATCGAGCGAAAGCGGCCGGCGCGACAGCTCGAAGCTCTCGTCGCCGACCAGGCGATTCCAGTAGACGAAGCCGTGGTCGATGCGGAAGGAGGTGTAGACCCCTTGCGGCTCGTCGCCCAGCAGCTCGGGCTCGTCGACGCCGTCGCGCAGGCGGAAGAACTTGGAATACTTGTCCCCCACCTTCGAGACGCGGTCGTAGGGCCCTTGGATGAAGTAGAGATCCTTGCCGTCCGGAACGTACAGTGCGTGGCGCAGCGAGGTCTTGTGGATCGAGCCGCCGGCGAGCAACGTCCGCTCTTCGCCGGTGCGCAGATCGACGGCCAAGAGGTCGTTGCCGATGGTCCTGGCGTGGTCTTCCTCGACGCCCAAGACCTGTCCGCCTCTCGCGCCCATGAAGATGATGGGCTTGTCGAGCTTCGTCCAGGTCTCCTTCATGGTGGCGAGGTCGATTCGCCTGAGTTGCCAATCCGTAGCGTATAGCAACTCGCCGTCGACGACCTGGAAGTCCGGCGCGCTCCAATGGTAGGCGCCTTGGGTGCGCAAAGGACCGGCGGGGGACGTCCCCACAACTTGTTCCTGGCCGCCGAAGCAGACATCCTTGGCCCGGCTGGGCTCGGCCGGGCGGGCCGTGCCGGAGACCAGCATCGCCAGCGTGGGCAAGGCGAGCAGCACCCGGCGCAACATCTTGTTCTCTTTCATTCTTGCACCAGGGTCAGCTCGAGCGGAACCGACTCCACTTCTTGATAATCGGCCGTCTCGGTGAACCCGCGTGACGACGCAAGATCGTCGATGGATTCGTAGGGAGATAGTCTGGTGACCTTGCAAGTGTACTTGGCACCGACCGGAAACTTGGTGCCAAGGACCGCGAAATCCGGCCAATGAATGCTGGTGGCGGAGGTGAAGACCTTGATGTGAGGCAACCTTCGCTCGCGATAATCCGGCGCCAGGGTGACCATGTACACTCCCTTCTCAGTGTCGGTCCACGACAGGGTTCCGTGGCTCGCCATCGTCGTTCCCTTCTGCTCGAGCTTGGGCGGCGGCCCGACCCGGAACGAGAAATCGGTCATGCCCAATTTGCCCCCACAGCGCCTGGTCATGCCCCTTCCGTGGTCGAAGACGAACGCGTAGTTGATGACGGCGCAATACTCGCCGCCGAGCACGCCAAGGTCGGGAAGCTCGCAATCGAAGGTCTTGTAGACCGGGCAGGACCCAATCCCGACCGGGCTGCTCATGCCGGGCAATTGATAGCTGAAGCCGATCTCTCGCACCATGTCCTTGTTGTCGATGCTGACCGAGCCCGCCATTCTCCCGATCGGCACGGGTTGCAGGGTCACCTCCTGGAAGGCCTCCTGTCCGGCGGCCAGGGTGAGCGGGGCGCGTCCCACGTACGCGTCCACCCACTTCTTCTTGTCCACGGCGTGCTGGCCAACCACCACGAGCTGGCCGGTCAGCGAAGGCGCCCCGGCCCACGCCACGCGCATCCGGCCAAACCTGGGACCGGCGCTGTTGGCGTGCCATTCCGGTCGGTTGGCCTGCCAGAAGCTCTTCGCCCGGTCGCTTTGATAATAGACGGTCAGCCCGTGCTCGTTATCGATGGGGAACGGAAAATCGCCGCGCAGGATGCCGTGAACGGTCGCCAGGTGGGGCAATTCGTCCAGGGCGGTTGTGTAGGCGGTGTGGAACCAGAGCACGGGATCTCGCCGCGTGAGGCCCTGGTAGATCGAGAAGGTCTCCCCGCCGGGCTCCGCGATGAAGACGTCGTAGGGGCTTGCCACGTTGGCGAACGAGAAGCTTCCGTCGACCAGCGTGACGGGAGCGCGCCCCTTCATGAACACCTGCCTGCCCTTGGCGCCCTGACGCCAGAGGGTGAGGACTTTGCCATCCACCGTGCCCGCTTTACCTGCAATGGCAAGCGTAGGCAGTGCAAGAAGCCCGACGAGAACACCCACGTGCAATCTGGCCATGCTCCAGAGACTATCCCTTGAGCGCCCGGCGGGGAAACACTTACCCTGGTGGACACCTGGCCGGCTGTGCGCGATGCTTCTCCCGTGCCGTCTCTGCCGCGGACCCGAGGAAGCTTCAAACGGCCCCTTGCCTTGGTGGTGGTCGGATTGCTCGCTGGATGTCTGCCCGCCGGCAGCCCGCCGTCCGGACAACACATCATTCATGACCGCACGCTGACGGGCGTCTTCTTCACGGCTTCCGAAACCGACGGTGTTCCATCCCACCTGCTGGCAACCGGGCCGCTGCGCTTGCCCCGACAGGAGGTGTGGGGGCCGGGCGAGACCGACCTGCTCGCCGACGTCTACGACGTTTCCCCCGTGGGCGGGCAGGTGGCGGCCACTGACCTTGCCGGCCAATCGCCTCTCTTCCAGGACTTCGTCCTCCAAGGTGGGGATGTCGGGAAATACATCTTCGCGACCGACCGGCGAGGGCGGCCCGTGTACCTGAGAGACGTGCAACAGGCCGGGGACAGCTACGACATCACTTTGGTCGAACGCTTCGACTGGAGCGCGGAGCAGCCCCAATACCTCGGGCACCCCAGGGGGACGGGCGAAAGCCCCTTCCTGCTCTCGCCGGACCGAATGCGAGTCTTCACGGACTCTCTCTTCGAGCTCGACGGCTGGACTTCTCTCGGCAATGTCGACGAATCGCAAGGAGCCTTCATCGGTGATGACTTCTATTACGTAACGATGTCCACCCCTTCCAATGCCGGCCCTGCCGGCCTGGGAAGGAGCAGGCCTGGCACCGAGCCGCAACTGTTGCTTGCCTCTACCGGGAGGATCGGGTTCGCCGCCATCCAGGGGGATGGAACGCCGCAAATTTTGGTCTGCCTGGCCTCGGACTCGAGCCTGTGGTGGGGCAACTCCTGTGGAAGCGGAACCGCGCCTTTCGCTCTGCTCGACACGCAGACACTGGCAACGTCGGTCCTGCCCTTCCACCCGCTCGACCTCGGGTTCGACTCGGCGTCTGGCGACGGTCACTGGCTGCTGTTCACCTCGCCGAATCCCGACAACCACGACCCGCAGGTCTCCGACGTCACGCTCTTCCTCTTCGACCGGACCACCGGGGCCACGGCGAGCGTGGATTCTTCGTTCTACTCCGGTCTGCCCATCAACGGCGCCGTCGAATGGCGCCCCGGGCGGGACGAGCTTTGGTTCTATTTTTACCATGTTGGTCGCAACTTCGGGACGTGGACACCCGCGTCCGGCTTTGCACTGGCGTCCGGAAATCCGGCGAGCGTGACCGAGCTGCCGGACGGCAGAAAATCCATGTTCACCCGCGATGGAGCCTATTGGTTTTCGCTGGATGAGCAGCGGACGGTCCGTGTAGGGCCGGCGGACGATCCAACGGCGCCAACCTTTCCCATTCATCCCGCCGGTACCCTGCTGGCCGCACTTTTGGAAACCGGCGACGGGCGTTTGCTGGTTGGTGCCAGCACCACGGACTTGGACCGGCAGGACCTTGCCATCGTCGATCCGACGACGGGTGCCGTGCTCCCCATCGCCAGCGGAGGCCACCTGGTCGCCCTCGGCCACGGCCGGGTGCTGGCCATGCTGAACTGGGAAAGCTCGAGTTTGGTCGGGGATCTGGTGCTCATCGATCTGGCAAGCGGCGCGCAAACGGTGCTCGCCGAGAACGTGCTGGCGGCGGCTGTCGATCCGGGGCAGACCGCCGACGTGCCACCCGGCGCGGACCGACTCGCGTCGGGCACCCGGGTGGCGTTTCTGGCCCGCAGCCGCCTGGAATCCCCGTACGACGGCCTTTGGGTGACGACGCTCCCGTGAATTCCCTGGCTCTGCTCGCGGGACTGATGTGCGCGCAATCCGTCGACGCCGGCGCCGAGCCGTCACCCGCGCAGCCGGAGATCGTCGATTCAGGAATCCCCGACGCGGGCGCCGCCGCGGAGCCCGGTGCACACGACGCCGCACTTCCCGACACGGCCAGCGCTATTCATATCCACGGTCAAGTGCTTGCCAAGGGTTCCCGCAATCCCGTCGCGAACGCCAAGGTGGCCGTCTCGATGGCCGCCGCGATCGTCGCATCCGCCGCGACCGACGACGACGGACACTTCGATCTGGCGCTCGGCTGCGGGCCGCACCTGATCGTGGTGCACGGCCTTGGCTACCAGCCCTTGGACATCAGCCGCGATCCCTGTGTCGACGCCTCGCCCCTGCTGCTTCGGTTGCTTCCACGCCCGAACCTTCCCCTCTATGAGACCGTCGTGACCGCCGGGCGAGATGAGCCAAGCGTCGATCTGCGCGGTCCCGAATTGACCTCGACGCCAGGATCGCTCGGCGATCCCTTCCGCGCCATCGAGTCGCTTCCGGGCGTGGCCACGGTGGCGTGGCCGGCCCCCATCTACGCCATTCGCGGCTCCAACCCCGGCAACACCGGCTACTTCCTCGATGACTTGCAGGTGCCGTTGCTGTTCCACCTGGCGCTTGGTCCCTCGGTGATTCATCCCTATTTCTTCGACAGCATGGAGTTCTACCCTGGCGGCTATCCTGCGCGCTACGGGCGCTACGTCGCAGGCGTGGTGTCGGCGCACACCCGGGCGCCGGCCGAGGATCGCTGGCATGCGGACGCGGACGTACGTCTCTACGATGCCGGCGCGCTGTTGACCGTGCCGTGGTCCGACCACAACGGCGGCGTGGCCGTCGCGTTTCGCTACTCCTACACCGGAGCGCTGCTGTCGCTTCTGCGAGACGATGTGCATCTTTCTTATTGGGACTACCAACTGCGCGCCGACCGCCGCGTCCACGGTTGGAGCCTCTCACTCTTGGTCTTCGGTTCGAACGACGACTTGGTCGCTCCGGGTGACGACTTGGCAAACGGCGCCACCGGCGAGTACCGAGCTCAATTCCATCGCATCAGTCTGCGCGCGAATCGCCCGGTCGGGAAAGGGCGGATTGCGCTCCAGCTGGCCTTTGGCCAAGACCTCAGCAGCGCGCCCATCGTCAACAACTATGCGGTGACCGAACACGCCACCAGCATCATTCCGCGCGCCATCTACCAAAGAGAGACGGACCACGTCGATTATGAGGTGGGGCTTGACGGCCAGGTGGAATGGCTCAGACCCACCGCCAGCGTGAACGAAAGCGGCGCATCCGACTTGGCGGAAAGGCGGACGGCTTTGCTGGCCGGTTGCTATATTGCCACCGCGCTTCGCCTCGGTTCGCGGCTTGGCCTGACCCCGGCCTTGCGTTTCGACAGCTACACCATCGCCGGCGTGAGCAAGGCGGATCTGGGGCCGCGTTTGGCGGCGCGCCTGCGCCTTCACGACAAGGTCTGGCTCACGGCCAGCGGCGGTCGTTTCTCGCAGGCGCCGAGCCTCGGCATTCAGTTTCCGGCCGCAGAGAATTTCGGGCTGGGCCTCTACGGATTGCAGTCATCGTGGCAGGGCGCCCTGGGGATCGAGGCCCACCCCCTGCTTGGGCTCGAGGTCGAAGTGACCGGCTATCTTCAGCGCTACGTGCTCACCGACCTGCGCGATCCGGGGCTCAGCGCACCCGATCCGTTGGCCCGCGATTTTCTGGTCCGGCGGGACGCCCGCTCCTACGGCGTCGAGCTACTGGTCCGTCGTTCGTTCACCGAGCGCCTCTACGGCTGGGTCTCCTACACCCTGTCGCAGAACCAACGAGCCTTGGGTAGCGGCGTGATTGGACCTTCGGACTGGGATCAGCGCCACATCTTCAATGCCGTGCTTGGCTACCGGGTGGGCTCGTACACCCTCGGGATGCGCGGACACCTCAACACCGGACGCCCAGTCCTGATCACGGGCGCGCAGGCCGAGACGTTCGTGCGCTTGCCTACCTTCTACCAGCTCGATGTGCGTGCCGAGCGGAGCTTTCTCTTCGATGCATTCACACTTCATGTGTATTTTGAAGTTGTGAACGCCACCTTGACTCGCGAAACCCTCGATCTGGTGAAGACTCCGGGGGGCGACGTCACCCCGCTGACGCTGCGGGTGTTTCTGCCTTCTCTCGGCGTGCGGGGCGAGCTATGAGCGAGATATGCGATTGACGGCCTGCCTCCTGGCAACGCTGGTTGTAGCCTGCGGGGGAGGCAAGGCCGTGAGCGATGCCGTCGTTGATACCTCCGCGGCAGCGGACGGCGGCGTTGCGGATGAGGCCAGCGAGGGGCCCGCGTTGGACGGGGCGGACAACGAGGCAGGAGACGACATCGGGACCAGCGAGACGGGCGGCATCGACGGCGGCATCTCGAATGTGGCGCAGTTGACCGCCACACCGAGCCACGCCTCGATCCACACCACGGTCGACGACAGCCCGTCCCTGATCGTCGAGATCAAGAACACCGGTGGCGTTGCCAGCGGCCCGCTGATCCCGTCGCTCATCGGCCCCGACGCCGACCGTTTCGAAGTCTTCGAAAACTCCTGCAGCAACCAATCCGGGCTCCAGCCGGGAAACACTTGCAGCATCTTCGTGACCTTCGACACGCGCGACCTCGCCCCGGATCCCACCCTCGGCACCGAGGCCAATGCGACGCTGGTGGTCGCGGACTCGGGACCGGGCGGTTCGGTGGCAACCACCGACATCGCCATCACGCTTGTGGTTGCTTCCAACGGACTGTCCATCCTCGGGCCGCCGGACATGGGTACGATTCCTCTGGGCGCGGCGGGCGCGAGTTTGACCTTCATCGTCGCCAACACCGGCAGCGCCGACTCGGGACCACTGGTCGTGTCCCTTTCTTCGCCCGAGCTTGTGGAGAGCGCGGACACGTGCACGGGCAATTCCCTTCCCATGGCGGCGACCTGTTCGTTTGCCGTCCAGTTCCTGCCCACCACACTTGGAACCCGATGGGCCGTCCTGACGGTGCAAGACTCTGCCGGATCCTCGCTGGCGAGCGAATTCATCTCCGGCACGTGCGTCGGTCCATAGCGTGCTTATGGGGTCGTGACCAACACGTCGTCCACGGAAGCCTTGATTCCCTTCTCGACCTGGATACCGAGGCCCCACTGGTCCGCGAGACAGCCGCCATTTGCGACCGTGGCTCCGTTGGTCGCGATGAGGGGCGAAGCACAATCGTCGGTGTAGGTCGCCATGGGCGTGGTCTGTTCCTCGAAAAACGCCATGAGGCGAACATTGGTGGTTCCCGTGATGGTGAGCTTGATGGTGCGCCATTGATTCATGGGTACCGGCGTGGCGAACGGGGTTCCATCGGCCAGGTCGCAAATGGTGTAGTTGCCGGCCCCGTCGTCGACCTTCTTGAAGAGGCTGACCTTGGTCAGGGTGCCATCGGTGGCGACCGTTGCGCCAACGGCGTAGAAGATATTCTCGGTGGTCTCCGCCTGTCTGACGTCCAGGCGTACGGTCCTCGTCGAGGTCGGCGCTTGTTCGATACGTATCTTCATCGATGCGGTGAGATTCACCTCTTTGAAGAGGTCTCCGGTCAGGTTGCAGCGCAGGCGCGTGAAGTCGGACTGGGTCGAATCCAAGGTCACGATCATGTTGGTGCCGTCCATGGCATCCGTGACCGGTCCGTCGCCGGATCCCGATGTCGCCCAATTCACGCCGTACGTGCCGTCGAAGCCGTCATAGAACAGCGTGCGAAGGCCGGCTGGACCGTCTGGCGAGGTCCCGCTCGCGGGGCGATCGACCGCCGCTACGATGTCAGGCTGCGCGGAACCATCGACGGTCCTGATGGCAATCGCGGTCTGCGACGTGCATGCAGGCTGGCCGAATGCAAGCCCCAGCCCAAGTGCCCACAGGGCGGTTTGCCTCTTCGCGCTCACGTCACCATCATACGCGAATGGCGCGATGGCACATGGCCATCGCGCAGGGCGGGGGAAAGAGAGCGACCTTCGCTTCACCCCCATGCAGTGGCGGCAGGGCGGGCGCGCGGCTCTCGGATGTTGCGGTCCGAACCTGCCCTATCCGTGAAAGTTCAGCATGCGTCCATCGGCGGCCAGGGCGGCCTCGTGGATGGTCTCGGCCAACGAGGGGTGGGCGTGGATGGTGCGCTGCAAGTCTTCGGCGCTGGCGCCGAATTCGATGGCCAGCACGGCCTCGGCGATCATCTCGGAGGCCATGGGCGCCATGATGTGCACGCCGAGCAGTCGGTCGGTGCGCTTGTCGGCGAGAATCTTGGTCAGGCCCACGGTCTGGCCCATGGCGCGCGCGCGGCCGTTGGCGGACAGCGGGAAGACACCGACCTTGTAGTCGCGGGCCGAGGCGCGCAGTTGGCGTTCGGTCTTGCCCACCCAGGCGATCTCGGGCGAGGTGTAGATGACCCAAGGGATGGCGTCGTAGTTCACGCGCGACGGCTGGCCGGCGATGCGTTCGACCACCATCACGCCTTCATCGGACGCCTTGTGCGCCAACATGGGGCCGCGCACGACGTCACCCACGGCGTAGATGTTGGGCAGGTTGGTGCGGCAGAATTCGTCGACGTGAATGTAGCCGCGTTCGTCGAGCAGCAGGCCGACCTCGTTGACGTCGATGCCTTGCGTGTTGGGTTTGCGCCCCACGGCCACGACCAGCTTCGAGAATTCGATGCTGTGTTTGCCGTCGCCGTTCTCGTAGCTTACCTGCACACCGCTCGAACCGATCTTGGCGGCCAGCACACGTGCCCCCAGGCGAATGTCCAGGCCCTGGCGCGACATCTCTTTGAAGGCGGCGTCGGCGATCTGCTCGTCGGCGCCGGGCAGGAAAGTCTCCATGGCTTCGAGCAGGACGACTTGGCTACCGAGGCGGTGCCACACCGAGCCCAGCTCCAGGCCAATCACGCCCGCGCCGATCACGCCGAGCTTCTCGGGCGGGGCGGTGAAATCGAGAGCGCCCGATGAATCGACGACGATCGTCCCGTCCGTGGGAACGTGGTCGATGTCTCTCGGCAGCGAGCCCGTGGCGATGAGGATGTGCTTGGCTTCGAGGGTTTCGGCCGGTCCGCCCCCGAGCGGCGTCACTTCGATGCGCATGCCGGTGAGCAGGCGGCCCGTGCCGGCGAAGGAGACGACCTTGTTCTTGGCAAAGAGGGTGGTGATGCCGGAGGCAAGGCCGTGCACAATCTTGTTCTTGCGCGCGATCATGGCCGGTACGTCCATGCGAACGTCGGCGACCGAAATGCCGTGTTCCTTCAGCTCTGCCTTGCAGCGATGGTAATGCTCGGACGATTCCAGCAACGCCTTGGAGGGAATGCAACCCACGTTGAGGCAGGTGCCACCGAGCGACGGCTTTCCTTCTGGCCCCATGCCGCCGTCGATGCACGCGACGTGCAAGCCGAGTTGTCCGGCCCTGATCGCGGCCACATAGCCAGCGGGACCAGCCCCCAATACCACGAGGTCGAAAGTCTGCGCCATGATCACACCCTCAGGATGAAGCGAGTTGGGTCTTCGACGAGCTCTTTGACCGCGACGAGGAAGAGAACTGCCTCGCGCCCGTCGATGATGCGGTGATCGTAGGACAGCGCCAGGTACATCATGGGGCGAATGACGACCTTGTCGCCCTCGGCCACCGGACGCGGTTCGATGCGATGCAGGCCGAGGATCGCGCTTTGGGGCGGATTCAGAATCGGCGTCGAGAGCATGGAGCCGAACACGCCACCGTTGGAAATGGTAAAGGTCCCGCCGGTCAGCTCGTGGATGCCGAGCTTGCCCTCTTCGCCGCGGCTGGTGAACCCGGCGATGGAGCGCTCGATCTCGGCCAGGCTCATGCGGTCGGCGTCGCGCAGGACCGGCACCACCAAGCCGCGCGTGGTGCTGACGGCGACGCCGATGTCGAAATAGCCGTGGTAGACGAGGTCGTCGCCGTCCAGCGATGCGTTGACCACGGGGTAGCGGCGCAGGGCTTCGGCGCACGCCTTGACGAAGAAGCCCATGATCCCCAGCTTCACGCCGTGCTGGGTTTGGAAGGCGTCCTTGTAATTGCGGCGTAGATCCATCAGACCCTGCATGTTGATCTCGTTGAACGTGGTCAGAATCGCGGCGCTACGCTGGGCCTCCAGCATGCGCTCGGCGATGCGGGCGCGCAGGCGGGTCATCTTGGTGCGCGTGGTCGGCCGAGGTGCCAGGGCGCCCGATTCCGACGGCGCGGTCGGGGCATCGGAGAGCTCCACCACCGTGGGTGCTTCGCCGATGTTGGACGCGAGCTGGGGCGAGTGCTCGAGGTGGCGGAGGACGTCTTCCTTGGTGATGCGGCCGCGCGGGCCGGATCCCGTGACGTCGGCCGGACCGAGCTTGTGCTCTTCGAGAAGTCGGCGCACGGCCGGGGCCAGGCCATCCATCTCCGGCTCTCCGTTCGCGCCCGCCGACGGCACGCTGGCCGGTGGCGCAGGGGCCAACGTGGGTGCAGGCGTGGGCGGGCTGGTCACGGATGCCACGGCGGTCGCGACGACGGACTTCTTGGCCGGCGGTTGCGCGGTTTTCGGGGCCGCCTTCTTGGCCGTGGCCGCGGTGGCGGCCGGCTTGGGCTTCGCCGCACCGGAGGCGTCGATGGTCGTGATCACATCTCCACGCTTCACGCTGTCGCCCTTCTTGCGCAATTGCGGGCCTACAATGCCGGAGCCTGGCGCGGCGATTTCGAGCACGACCTTGTCGGTCTCGACTTCCGCCAGCGGCTCGTCGGCCTTGACCTCGTCGCCAGGCTGTTTGTGCCACGTCACGAGCGTCCCATCCTCGACGGATTCCGGCAGCTCATTCACTTTGACCTCGACGATCATCGACCAAGACCTCCTGAAGGGCAGCGGACCGGGGCCTTCCGTCGGCCCGGCCATTCTTGTTGGCGGTTACTATAACCCAAGACCGGTCTACTTCCCGGCCGCCGCAGTTGCTGGCGCGAACGAGGAGGGCAGGCCGAGCGCCCGTTCGACAAGCTCTTTCTGTCGCTCCAGGTGTCGGTGGTAGTCGCCGCCCGACGGCGCGGCCATGTTCGGTCGGCCCGCATAGAACAAGGACTGACCGGGTCCGAGCGCGGACGTCAGGCGCTCCCTGACGAAATACCAAGCCCCCTGGTTCTCCGGCTCTTCCTGCGCCCACACCACCTCGCGGAGCTTGGGATAGCGGCCCAGCTCGGCGGCCACGGCCTCGCCGGGGTAGGGGAAAAGCTGTTCGATGCGGGCAATGGCGACTCCGGTAACCCCCTTTTCACGGCGGGTCTCCACAAGGTCGTAGTAGACCTTGCCCGAACAGAGCACCAGGCGCTCGACGGCATTCGCATCGACGGCATCGGTTTCACCGATGACCTCGTGGAAACGGCCGTCGGCCAATTCGCCGAGCGGCGAAAACGAAGCCTTTCGGCGCAGCGTACTCTTGGGGCTGAAGATGATGAGCGGCTTGCGGTAGGGTCGAATCACCTGCCGGCGAAGGAGGTGAAACATCTGGGCCGGGGTGGAGGGATGACAGATTTGGATGTTGTCCTGTGCGGCCATCTGCAAGAAGCGCTCGATGCGGGCCGAGGTGTGCTCCGGTCCCTGTCCTTCGTAGCCGTGGGGCAGCATCAGGGTCAGGCCGCACAACAGGCGCCACTTCTGTTCGGCCGACACGATGAACTGATCGATCACGACCTGGGCACCGTTGGCGAAATCGCCGAATTGCGCCTCCCAGATGACCAGGGTCTCGGGGCTGGCTGCGGAGAAGCCGTACTCGAAGCCGAGTGCCGCTTCTTCGGAGAGAATGGAATTGATGACGGTGAAACGCGCCTGCTTGTCCGAAACGTGCTGGAGCGGGATGTATTCGTCGCCGTTGCGCTGGTTGAGCAGCACGGCGTGGCGATGGAAGAAGGTTCCGCGGCCGGTGTCCTGGCCCGACAGGCGTACGGAATGTCCTTCGTCGACCAGGCTGGCGTAGGCCATGACCTCGGCGAAGCCCCAGTCGACGGGCATGGCACCCACGGCCATCATACGCCGATCCTCTACGATCTTGGCCACGCGGGGGTGCAATTCGAAATCCTCGGGCAGGGCGTCGAGGCGCGCGCCCAGACGCCGGAGCTCGGCCAGCGACACCGCGGTGTTGGCGGCCGCGGTCCAGTGCATCTTGCGAAGCTCGTCGAAGACGCGCGGCTTGCGGTCGACGAGCGGGCACACGACGCTCATGGCCACCTGCTGCCCCTGCTTGAGCGCCTCCCGGTACTCATGCTCGAGCGCGCTCGCCTGGCCGGGCTCGACGATGCCTTCGCTTTCGAGCTTGGCGGCGTAGTGCTTGGCCACGCTGTCGTGGCCGCGGATCTTCTTGTACATCATGGGCTGGGTCGCGGCCGGTTCGTCGGCTTCGTTGTGGCCGTAGCGGCGGTAGCAGATGAGGTCGATGATCACGTCCTTCTTGAAGGTCATGCGGTAGTCGACGGCGAGCTGGGCGATGTACGCCACCGCCTCGGGATCTTCGCCGTTGACGTGGAAGATGGGCGCCTGCACCACCTTGCCCACGTCGGTGCAATAGAGCGTCGAGCGCACGTCGAGCGGGTGGCTGGTGGTGAAGCCGATGCGGTTGTTGATCACGATGTGGATGGTCCCGCCGGTGGTGTAGCCGCGGGTCTGCGACAGATTGAGAGTCTCGTAGACCACGCCCTGCCCGGCGAAGGACGCATCCCCATGCAGCAGCACGGCCATCACCTTGCGGCGATCGTCGTCGTCGCGCTTTTCCTGGCGTGCGCGCACCGAGCCCTCGGTCACCGGGTCGATGATCTCGAGGTGCGAGGGATTGTAGCCGAGAGCCACGTGCATGATGCCCCCGCGCGTGGCGATGTCCGTCGAGTAGCCTTGGTGGTATTTGACGTCGCCCGAGACACCTTTCCAGTCGTGCAGGCCCTCGAATTCTTGGAACAGCTCCTTGGGAGCCTTGCCCATGATGTTGACCAGCACGTTGAGACGCCCGCGATGGGCCATGCCGATCACCATCTCTTGCGTGCCATGGGCGCCCGAGGTCTGGATGATGGTGTCGAGGGCGGTGATGGTCGACTCGCCACCTTCGAGGGAAAAGCGCTTCTGGCCGGCATAGGCGGTGTGCAGGTAGTGCTCGATACCCTCGGCGGCGATGAGCCGGGCCAGAAATTCCAGGCGTTCGTCCTCTGTGAAGGCCGGCTTGGCACGCGTGGCCTCGAGGCGCGTTTGCAGCCAGCGCTTTTCCTCGACCTCGGAGATGTGTAGAAACTCCGTTCCGATGGACCCGGTGTAGGTCTCGCGCAACATCTCGACGATCTCGCGCAGGGCCATCTCGGAGCGCCCGCCCAGGTTGCCGGTGTGGAAGACGGTGTCCATGTCGGACTCGACAAGGCCGTGGAAGCTTGGCTCGAGATCGGGAATGTTGGGTTGTGCGCGCAAACGAATGGGATCGACTCGCGCACGGAAATGCCCGAGGCCGCGGTGGGCTTGGATCAGACGCATGACCGCGATCTGCTTGGCCACCGTGGCATGGCTTTCGCTTCTGCCGTTCCGGCCCGAGCGTGAGTCCTGTTCGCGGTCGTCGAAAAGGCGACGGATTTGGTCCGCCATGGCCGCACGCATGGGCGAGTCCGCGCCCTTGAACGTCGCGAAGAGCTGCCGCCATTCCTCGGAAACCGAGGTCGGCAGGGTCAGATAGCGTTCGTAGAGATCTTCGATGAATTCGGCATTGCCAGCATAGACCGGCGAAACGGACAGCATTGGGTTGGTCATGGTTTTCAGGTCCACAGGCGGAAAGTGGAAGGTGGCTGCCACCAGCGTCAATAAGATGCCTTGGCGGCTCCTTGCGTCTCGTGTAAACGACGCGGCCACAAGGTTCGCACCACGGAGGCCGAACGCCAGCGAGGGACAAAATTGGTCACGTTTCAAAGGGTCTGGCATCAAACCGCCTGCTCGCAGCAACACAACAGGTCACGCGGATTCCAATGCGTGGCGTCGGTGTGGCCCTGTTTTTCTCAAAACGAGCTTGTCCCGGCCTCGTCGCGCCGGGGTCGCGTCGGTGGTGGTGGCTGAATCCAGGGCGCGGCTTTCGCGCGGGGCACCGCACCCGTTCGCCGTGCTTGACGCACGCCAAACCACGTGGTCCGATCAGCCTGCCGCCGATGGACAAAGATTATTTCGCCGACGCCTATTCCCCGCCCGGGAGCGATGTCAACGCGGGCGTGCCTGTCGGTGTGCAAGGTGCGGAGCCCGCCGGGCGCGGCACCAGGCTGACCGCGGTCACCCTCGACGGCCTGCTCATCTCTGTCCCGCTCGTTCCGCTCCTCGCGGTGGGTACCTACTTCGGCGTGCGCACCGAGATGCAGGTCGCCCGGGCCGGTATGGGGCAGAAACTGTCCGAGGCTTCCTCCCTAGGCACCTCCGAATGGACCGTGCTATTGGCGGTCGCCGCGGGCATCGGTTTCCTCGGCGCGCTGGCCATCGCCATCTACCAGTGGACCTTGATCGCCCGAACCGGGCAGTCGCTGGGGAAGAAATGGACCAGCATTCGCATCGAAAGAATCGACGGTGGCCCTATCACCTTCGGCACCGGCGTGGTCTTGCGCAACTGGGTGCCCAAAGTGATGGGCGCTTTTCCCTATCTCGGGGCGCTGTTCTCTCTCATCGATTGCCTCTTCATTTTTCGGCAAGACCGCCGTTGCCTGCACGATCTCATTGCCGGCACCCGCGTCGTGCGCCACCAGCGGTAAGCCGTGCAACTCGACAATACGGTCGAAGTGGAAACGCCCGAGCACGTGCGCTTCCATTTTCACGCGGCGGGTCCCACCCGTCGCGCGTGGGCCTATCTTCTCGATCTGTTGGTGCGCGCGGGTATTTTGCTGATCGTGGAAATCGTGCTGGTCATGGCCACGGGGCAACATCTGACCTTCGGCAAATCCGTCATGAGCAGCGGAACGCTGCTGTCTCTGTTTCTCATCGAGTGGGGCTACTTCGTCGCCTTCGAGGGGGGCTGGAATGGCACGACGCCGGGCAAGCGCGCGCTGAAATTGCGCGTGGTCAAGGTCGGCGGCTATCCGCTTTCCTTCATGGACGCGGTCCTGCGCAACCTTCTGCGCACGGCGGATTTCCTTCCCGTGGGCTACCTGCTTGGCCTCATCGCCATGAGCTGGGATGGCCGTTTCGCCCGCCTGGGCGATCGGGCGGCGGGCACCATGGTGGTCATCGAGGATCCGGTGCGCGTGGCGCCCTCGATCACCCTGGAGCCACCGGCGACGGCCGCCGAGAGCGCCGCCTTTCCCCATCGCGTCGCGCTGCCCTTGCCCGAGCGTGAGGCCGTCGAATTGCTGCTGCGCCGTCGCGATCTGTCGCCGGCCCGGCGATCCGAGCTGGCCGAGATTCTCGCGCCCATCGTGGAGCGCAGGCTGGGCGTGAAGTCCGGCGATCCGGTGCGGTTCCTGGCCCTGGTCCATCACTTTGCCGTGGGCGGCGCGGCCTTGCCGGGCGGTCCGAGTCCATCGCCGAGGACCCAAGCGTGAACCGGACGCAGGACGAATTCGTGGCCGCTCGCAAACCCGCCTGGGACGAGCTCGACACCCTGCTGGCCAACAAGCACCTGCTTGCACAAGCTGCCACCCACGTCGATTTCGCGTGCTGCGGGTCTGTACCGGGAGATTTGCTCCGATCTCATGCGCGCGCGCACGGCCGGCTACACGTCGGACGTCATCGACTTGCTCGACTCGTTGGCCGCGCGCACGAGCTCCGCCATGTACAGCGCGCCACCCTATCGCCTGGCCGGATTGTGGAAGCTCATCGCGACTGGCTTCCCGTCGAGCGTGCGGCGCAACGCCCGCTTCATGGCTCTGGCCGCCGTGCTTTTCATCTTGCCCGGTCTGCTCGGCTTCGCCGGCGCCCTTCGTTCGCGCGGGTTCGCCATCCAGATCATGTCCGAATCCATGGTGGAGCAAATGGAGAAGTCCTACAGCGACCTCGGTCATGGTCGCGACGAAGGCGCGGACAGCATGATGGCCAGTTTCTACGTCTACAACAACGTCGGCATCGCCTTTCCGCTGCTTCGCCACCGGAATCCTGTTCGGCCTGGGCAGCATGTTCTTTCTCGTCTTCAACGGGCTCAGCATCGGCGTGGTGGCCGGGGCCGTGACGGCGGCCGGGCACGGGCGGAACCTGTTCACCTTCATTGCCGGGCACGGTGCCTTCGAGCTGACCGCCATCGTGATTTCGGGCGCCGCAGGCATTTCCATGGGTTACGCCCTCGTCAACGCCGGCCAGCGCTCGCGTTGGGCCTCGCTGCGCGCGCAGGCAGGAGATCTCTTTCGCATGGTCATGGGCGCGGCGCTCATGCTTTTGGTGGCGGCCTTCATCGAAGGCTTCTGGTCGCCGTCGTCCATCCTGGCGCCGGTCAAGTGGGGTGTGGCGGCTCTGCTGCACGTCCTGGTGTTCGCCTATTTGCTGTTCGCGGGTCGTTCGTCCTTACGCAGGAGCAAGGCTTGAATCTGCTCGAGGCGCGGGTTGCGCTGCGGCCACGGGCCATGTCCGATGTCATCGATCTGGCCGGTCCTTTCTGCATCGTGAACCGGCGACTGATGGTGCCGCTGGCCGTGCTCGTGGCGACCGTCGGTGGCCTGCTCAGCACGTTTTGCCGTCTCAAGCTCGGTTGGTCGTGGTCGTCGGTGTGGTGGGTGGTGGCGGGGTATCTCTGGCTCTCGAACGGGGTCTACACGCAGGCTGCGGGCGAACTGCTCTTCCGTCGCGCCGAGGATGTCCGCGTGCTCGCCGTGCTGGGCCGATTCGCGCGCCATTTCTTCACCTACCTCGTCGCCCGGATGGTGCATTTGCTCGTCCTCGTGCTGTGCGCGGCGGTCTTCGTGCCTTTGCCCATTTTCGCCGCGCGACTGTTTTTCGTCAGCGAGGCCGTGCTGCTGGAATCGGGCTCGGCCTTCGGCAGCCTTGCCCGCAGCAGCCGGCTGGTCCTCTTTCGCAGCCTGTCCTGTCTGGGGCTGGCGCTGGCCAGTCTGTGCGCGCCCTTCCTGTTCGCCATGGCGGCCGATCTCATCGGCAACGCCCTGGTCGGAATGGTGTTTCAAATGGGCGAGCCCGTCGGTTCGCTATTTTCGGATGGTGGCTCTGCCTACGCGGTGGCCGGTGCGTTGCTCTCCGCGCCCTTCGTCGCCAGCGCCAGCTTCCTGGGCTACATCGACATGCGTACGCGCAAGGAGGGCTGGGACATCCAGTTGCGCTTCATGGCCCTGGCCGAGGCCGAAGCGAAGAACCGGAGGATCGCGTCGTGAACGGGCGCCTGGTCGCGGCCTGCGTCTTCGTGCTCCTGTCGGGCGCCGCTCCTGCCGCCGAGGTCGTGGCGAGCGCGCCGGCCAAACCTCTGCCCGAGCCCGCGCAAGCCGTGCGCGAGACGCTTGCCTCGCCGCACTTTCAATTCTGTCACGAGCCGAGCTATCCCCTGACCCAGGCCGAGAAGGCGTGGTGCGATCTCGGCGCGGGAGACAGCACGCAGGCCTGTCCCAAGCTGCTCGAGGCGTGCAAGCACGACGCGCTCGCCAAGCAGATCGACCTGGGAGAGCCCGTGTCCCTTCACTTGCCCGAGCTCGGACTTCCGTTTCGCCTGCTGCTGTGGATCCTGTTCGGGCTCGGCGTGGCCATGCTGGTGTTCGCACTGGTCCGCCACTTTCTCGACCACACGACCAAGGACGACGTGGTCCGAACGCAGGCGCCGGACGCGGCCGAGGAGGATCGCGCGGCGGCCCTGGCCCGCCAGGTCGAGACCGACGTGCAGCGCCTGCTCGAACGCGCGCGGGCAGGGGCCATGGCTGGCGATTTTCGCGCCGCCATCGGCGACGCCTACGCCGCGCTCCTGCGGCGCCTCGAGGGCGCGGGCCTGGTTCGCATCGAGCCGGACCAGACCAACGGCGATTACGTGCGTCGGGTGAAGAGTGAACGGCCGGCCATCGCCAGGCGGATCGCGGAGGTCGTCGAGGCCGTGGAATCCGCGCAGTTCGGCGAGCGGGCCGTCACGCGCGAGGGATTCGACGGGGTCTGGGCCCGGGTGACCGGCCTTCTGGCCGAACGCATCGGCGTGGTGCTGGTGTTGGCCGGGCTGCTCGTGCTCGGCGTCGCTTGCGGGCAGCCGCGCGCGGACTGGGAATACTCTCCCTCGGGTCGCGCCGGTGTCCTCGACTATCTCGGCAAGCGCGGATTCAAGGTGCACGAGCGGTTGCTCTCCATCGCCAAAATCAACGACAACAAGTCGAGCGACGACAAATCCGACAGCGACAAGTCCGCCGACAACCGCTGCAACGATAGCGTGACCGAGCAGCTCGTTCTCTTGCCCGGCGCCCACCTCGGCCAAGAGGAGTGGAAGGCGGTGAAGACCTGGCTCCTGACGGGCGACCACGCCCTGGTTGTCGCGGGCGGCCGGCGCGAGTTGCCGGGTTGGATTGGCGCACGCATCGTCGAGAAACAGGTCGTGCGTCCGGAGCCCCTGACCCTTGCAGACGCCGAGAGCAAGCGCTGGGGGATGCTCCGTGGGCGCGTTCCCGAGGCCAACTATCTCGAAGACAAGCCGGGCAGCAGAACCGTGCTGACCCGAAAGCGGACACCCTATGCCGCCGAACGCTGGCTTGGCCGTGCCAGGAGCGACAGCGAAGACGACGAGGGCAACCGCATGCTGGTGCTGGCCGACGACTTCCTTTTTCGCAATGCCAGCCTGCTGGTGGCCGACAACGCCGCCCTGCTCGACAACCTGCTGCGTGACGGTGGCACCTGCGTGGAGCTGGCGGGCGATCTGACTGGGCTCGTGTCGTCGAATCCCGTCGAATCCGTGCGGCGCGGACGGCTGGGGCCGACGCTGCTTCAGCTCGCGGCATTCTTGCTGCTTTTCTTCGTGTGCAAAGGCGCGCGCTTCGGCCGGGCCACCCACAGTCAGCACACCCAGCGCCGTGAATTCGCCGAGCACGTGCGCGCCCTGGGCCTGCACTACGCCCGGGCACGCGGCGAACGCTTGGCCCTGGGATTCATGGGCGTCTATGCCAGCGAGCGCTTGCGCGAGCGCTGCGGGCTGCGGGTGGATCGCAGCCTGTCGGGGTTGGCCGAGGCCGTGGCCATGCGCACCGGTCGCCCGGTCGGGGAGGTGATGCGCATGCTGCTGGAAGCACGGGACGCGAGCAAGGGCGTGCCCGCGGAACGGGACGCGCGCGATTTGGAAACCGTGAGCGAGCTGTGCAAACTGCTCGAGGAAACAGGAGGAGCCAGTGGACACAAGTCTATTCAAAGCCACGTTTGATTCCATTCGCCGCGAGGTCGAGCGGGCCCTGGTCGGGCAAACCGATCTGGTCGAGCACGCCCTCATTGCCTTGCTGGCCCGCGGTCACGTCTTGCTCGAAGGCGCGCCGGGTCTGGGCAAGACCCTGCTGGTGCGTGTGCTTGGCCAGGTCCTGGCGTGCGACTACCGCCGCATCCAGTTCACCCCCGACCTCATGCCGTCGGATGTGAGCGGCGGCAACGTCTTCAACCAGCAGAAGGGCGCGTTCGAGTTTCTCAAGGGTCCCGTGTTCACCCAGCTCCTGCTGGCCGACGAGATCAACCGCGCCCCGGCCAAGACCCAGTCGGCGTTGCTCGAAGCCATGCAAGAGCGTCAGGTCACCATCGACGGCGTCACGCGTCCTCTGCCCGAGCCGTTTCTGGTCATGGCCACGCAGAATCCCATCGAGTCGCAGGGCACCTATCCCTTGCCCGAGGCACAACTCGATCGTTTCATGTTCAAGCTCAGCGTGCTCTCGCCTTCGCACGATGTGGAGATCGCGATCTTGCACAACCACTTGGCCGGATTCGACGCGCAGGCGCTGGATCGCCTGAACCTGGCCCGCGTGATCACGCCCTCGGGGCTGCTCGAGATGCAAAGCCATGCGCGCCGCTTGCGCGTGGACGAAGCCATCGTGTCGTACATCGCCGACATCGTGTGCCGCACGCGCGGCCATCGCTCGCTCTACTATGGCGCTTCGCCGCGCGCCTCCATCGCGCTTCTGCACGGCGCCCAGACGCGGGCGGCCAGCCGCGGGCGTGATTTCGTCATTCCCGACGACGTGAAGGCCCTGGCACCGGCGGTGTTGCGCCACCGCGTAGGCTTGCAGCCCGACGCCGAGATCGAAGGCATGTCCACCGACGATTGCGTGTCCGAAATCCTGCGCGACGTGCGCGTGCCCGAGACCATCGCCGCCTAGCCCGCACTACTCACCATGATTTTGTCTCTGACGAGCCTTCAGAAGCAATCCATGGTCAGTCCCTTGGAGACTGGCGGGCTAGGTCCATTGTCATGGGAACCCTGGGAGGGTTCCCAAACCCTCCCGCGACGCTCCGCTGCCGGCGAAGCCGGCAGGCTCCGCACGCGTCTGCCTGGCATCTCCTTGGTGCGGCCGGTGAATAGGGCGGGCTAGCCATGCCGTTTGTTCCCTCGACGAGACTCGTGCTGCTCGCGTTGGTGCCGCTGCTTCTCGGCGCCGTGACCGCGCTCGAGCCGAGCTTCGTGTGGCCCATGTTGCTTGCCGACTTGGGCGTCGTGCTGGCCGCAGCCGTCGACGTGTGGCTGGGCCGGGGCGTGCTGGCGCGGATCGAGCGCGAGCCACCGCGCATTTTCTCGGTGGGCCGGCTGAATCTGGTGCGGCTGCACGTGTATTCCTCGGCGCGACGACCGCTGGCCGTGCAGGTCAATGACGACGCAGCCGATGGCCTGAGCGTCGAGGGACTGCCCAAGACGGTTCAGGTACCCGGCACCGGGCATGCCCTGGTCACCTACCACGTGAAGCCGAGCCGCCGCGGTCTGTACGAGCTTGGCGATCACCATCTGCGCTGGTCCACGCCGCTTGGACTGTGGCAACGCCAGATCCGGATCGCTTCGCGCCACCCGGTGCGGGTGTATCCCGACGTGCAGGCCGTGCGCGCCTACGAAATGCTGGCGCGGCAGAGCCTGGAAAACCGCATGGTGCGCACCGTGCGTCTGCGCGGCGGCGAAAACGAATTCGAAGCCCTGCGCGACTACCAGCGCGACGACGACTACCGCGCCATCGACTGGAAGGCGACTGCGCGCCGGCAGAAGCTCATCACGCGCGAATACCAGCAAGAGCGCAACCAATCGGTGCTGTGCATGCTCGACTGCGGTCGCCTCATGACCGCCGAGACGCAGGGGCTGTCGCAGCTCGACCACGCTCTCAACGCCGTGTTGATGCTGTCGCACGTGGCGACCCGGGCCGGCGACCAAGTGGGCCTGCTCGCCTTCGACGCTCGCATCCGGGCCTTCTTGCCGCCGCAGGGCGGCCGGCGGGCGGCGCAGCGGGTGGTGGCTGCTTCGTACGACATCCATGCCCAGATCGTCGAAACGGACTTCGAGGCGGCCTACGGTTACCTTTCCCAGCGCCTGCGCAAGCGATCCCTGGTGGTGCTCTTCACCGAGGTCATCGACGAGGTTTCAGCCAGGTCCGTGGTGCGCACGGTTCGCAGCCTCGGCCCGCGCCACCTTGCCCTGTGCGTGCTCTTTCGCGACGAGACCCTCGACGCCATGGTGGAACCGCATGGATCGCAGGGCGAGGTGAAGGCCGCGGATTTGTATCAGCGCGCCGCCGCCGCGGAGGCGATTCTATGGCGCGACCGACTGGTGCGGGACCTGCAAGAGGCAGGCGCCCTGGTCATGCACGTGTCCCCGCGCAAGCTGACGCCGACCCTCATCAACCGCTACTTGCACATCAAGGCGCAGCGGCTGCTGTAGGGGGCGTCAGGCCGCGGGTTTGCCTTCGAGCAAGTGCTTCAGCGCTTGCAGCACGGAGCGCCAGTTGTCCGCCGAATGGTCGGCGTGCTTCTGGGTGTCGACGTTGGATTGCTGAATCGTGAGGCGCACGCCGTCGAGGATGGGGTCCAACTCGTAGCGGATGATTTGGCGGGTTTCCAGCTTGTCTTCGAGACCGCTGAAGGCGCTCCAATAGTTGAAGGAGAGACTCTGCATGGGCGTGAACGAAAGCACCGTTCCACGGTCCTCGTAGGTCTTCCCTTCCCACTCGCCGCGAAAGAAGAGCGGCGAGCCCACCTTCCAGTCGGTCACGAGATTGGTACCGAAGAAGTATTGTTTCACGATCTCGGGTTTGGTGATGGCGTCCCAGACGATCGAAAGCGGCGCCCGGATTTCCAGCGAGGCTGTCGATGTGAATGGCATGAACCCAAGCCTGACAGAGCCGGGGCCAGGTGTCGAAGATGAGTCGAAGATGAGTCGAAGATGAGTCGAAGATGAGTCGAAGCCGCGTTGCATGGCCCACGGTCGGCCACCATGGCCGGCCATCGTCGACGAGCTACACTTCGGCCATGACCGTCGTCTCGCAGTCGCAAGAGGTGCAGGGCGTGTCCGTGCCCGCGTTCTTTTACGGCACGGCATGGAAGGAACAGCGGACACAGGCGCTTGTGGCCGTGGCGTTGGAAGAGGGCTTTCGTGCCATCGACACCGCCAATCAGCGGCGCCACTATTTCGAAGCCGGCGTCGGCGCCGCGGTCTCGCCCTTTCTCGCCGCATGTGCGATTCCGCGCGGCAAGCTGTTCTTGCAGAGCAAGTTCACCTTCGAGGCAGGTCAAGATCACCGGCTTCCCTACGACAGCCGCGCGGCCATCGGCGAGCAGGTCGTGCAGTCGCTGCACAGCTCGCTCGACCACCTCGGCACCCCGTACTTGGATTCCTTTCTCCTGCACGGCCCCTCCACCCGTCGCGGGCTGACGGACGAAGACTGGGAGGCCTGGCAGGCCATGGAGGCGCTCAAAGTCGAGGGAAAGACCCGCCTCGTCGGGGTTAGCAACGTGTCGGTCGAACAACTCGCGCTTCTGTTCGAGCGCGCGCGGGTCAAGCCCGCGTTGGTGCAGAATCGTTGCTACGCCCGCACCGGTTGGGATCAGGATGTGCGCATCTTCGCCAAGGCGCACGACATGGTCTACCAGGGCTTCTCGTTGCTCACGGCGAACCTGACCGAGATGAAGGGCTCGACCATCAAGAGCATCGCCGCTCGCCACCGGCGAACGGAGTCGCAGATCGTCTTTCGCTTCGCCCTCGAGGTCGGCATGATTCCCCTCACCGGAACCTCCGATCGACACCACATGCAGGAAGATCTGGACGTCTTCGGGTTTGCCCTCGACCGCGAAGAGGTGACGGCCATCGCAACGCTATGAACCGACGCTGCCGCCGGCAATCAAGGCGGGCTACGGAATTCCTTGCGCGACCAGGCCGGCGGTCCACACATCACGAGCTTGGAGGTGTTGGCGGCGCAGATGCCGCCGGCTGGATAGCAGGCGCCGGCGCGGCCGGAGGTGGCAATGATGGCATGGGCGGCGGCGGGTAAGCGATGAGATTGCATTCGCTTACGCCAGCACGCCCGACGTCAGGCGAGACGATCTGCAACTTATTGCGCGCGTAGAGGAACCCCATCTTGACCTCTTGCCAGACGAAGATGACCTCGCCAGGCCTGGCGACGAAGGGAAGCTCAGAGGTATTCTCGGCCTCGGATGCCAATTGGTGTTGGCCTGGGCGAACCGGCAGGAGCGTGAAGGACTTCGCCACGGTCGTCCCAACCGGAGCACCATCCAGCTTGAGATCCATCTTCACCGCGGCACCCATCGATTCATTCCGGTAGACATACACGTGCGCGCGATCTGGGGACGGCGAGGCGAAACCTTTGGCAGCTTGGTCATATTGCCCGGGTGCCATGGGTACAGAGGCGCACGCGGAGATGGTGAGAGCCAAGACGGTCACGCACACGGGGGCCACGCACTTCATTGCATTCTCCTAAAAAATGTTGATATCAATCGACCGCGAAGTGCCGAGAGTATGGCTACTTAAAGAGGCAAGCAAGAGGTGATTTGCCTATGTCGGAGCCGCGGGGCGCTTGCTGACTCTTAGGTTTCGCGCTACACAGGTCGGGTGCGTGAGACCCAATGACTGACTTTGATTCTCTACCGATGTGGGCCAGCCGCCGAGGCACGGCCAAGGTCCCCGTCACATGAGCCCACCACTTGGAAAGGCAGCTCGGAGGTGGCTTTCCCTTCTGCTTTTCGCCGGATTGGCTATCCTTGTCGCGCTCGCGTGGACAGCAATCGATCTCCACCGTCCAGCGGTGGATACTTTCCTTCCGCCCGAACCCTCGCATAGCCTCCCGAAAGAAGGCGCTCCCACGATTGGGCCCTCTCAAAAGCAAATCCAGCCTCCGAACAACGTGCCCGCCCAATCTGGCACCGGGTCAGAGATCCTGCAACCAGCGGTCACCCAAGCACTGTCGGGCCATAGGCCAGCTCAATCTACAGTGGACTTGCGCACGGACGTGTCCGTCGATGTCAAATTCGCACTAGTCAACGGGCTACAGAAGCTGAGAGCATGGTCGCGCGGGCGTGTGGACGCAGGACAACCCAGCGCCAACCAGGCCCCTTGAGGTAGCGGTGAGGCTAGTGCGCGAGCCATCGTTCATCTGAGCTCCAACCCTTTGTTGCTGGCGGAGAAGCGGTCCGACGTGTGTTCTGTCGACTCCGCTTGGTGGCTTCGGTCGGTAGGGACATAGCGGTCGAGAGAAGACTCTTCGTGACGGGCAACGCTCCCACGACTGGTAGCAGCGCTGCCGGTGGAGGCGGGGTATGCGCCGGACTTTCTCGACCCGGCTCGCTGGTGTGGACGACTGCAGCCGTGCCAGCTACAGCCTTCCCACCACCCAGCACCCAAGGCATGGCGGCATGATGCGCTGGCCCTAACAGCATCAGCACGGCGACGGCAAGCAAAACCACGCCGCCGAATAGGGTAGCTGGCCAGCGCCGAGTCCGAGTTGCCAGCACAAATGTCTTGTCAGCTTCGCTAGCCCCACCAACAACCTCGGCGGTCTGGGGAAAGGAGGTGTTTCCCAAGAGCAAGGCGCTGGAGATGCGCGAGATGACCGCCTTGAATCGGTTCGGATCGCTCCGCCGCAGCCGACGGAGCCGCGCCATCACAACAAACGGCGAGAGGTCCGTGGACTCGGTGACCATGTGGCTTGCGGCCAACGCCTTCATGTCCTGACTCGGGAGGAGTTGGGAAACGTCGCTGGGGCTGTTGATATTGCTGATGTTCATGAGTGCCTCCGTGATTCCGCAAAGATCGACCGCACATGGTCCACATCATCGACCAGCAATCCCTGTGCCGCGCGGAAGACAGCGATGTTGCAAGCTCGTGACCCTTGGTCGGCATTTTCTAGTCGGCAAGACTTGCCGCAGTGGAGCTGAAGCGACCTCAGCAACCTTCCCATGTGACGACGTGTCAACGCTTGCCCTCGCACGCGTTGCTACCTATTGAGGTAAATCAGACCCATAATTTTGTTTGTCCACGACGCAGATCGGCGTACTATGTGCGCAGGCTTGACACATGACGCTGCCGGCGGGACAACTTTTCGGGAATTACTGTGTGGTCCGGCTGATTGGCGAGGGTGGCTTCGGGGAAGTCTACCTGGTCGAGAACGAATTGATCCAACGGCGAGCTGCCGTGAAGGTACTGCATCCGGCACTGGCGCAGGACGCCGAGTTGGTCCGCAGGTTCCTCAACGAAGCGCGCGCCGCGAGCGCCATTTGTCATCCTAACATCGTCGAAGTACTAGACGCTGGTGGAACCGCCGACGGGGCCCCCTACATTCTCATGGAGTTCCTTGAAGGAGTCTCTTTGCAGAAGCGCCTGGCAGATCGAGGTCGTCTCGCCCTGCCACAGGTTCTGGACATCGCAAACCAAGCCGGTTCCGCTTTGGTAGCTGCCCACGCAGCCGGAATCGTCCATCGAGATTTGAAACCAGAAAACCTGTTTCTGGTACCCGATAGCCGCGCGCCCAACGGCGAGCGTGTGAAGGTTCTGGATTTCGGTATTGCAAAGATTCGCCTTAGCAGTGGTGCGGGTGGAACGGTTCGGACCCGAACCGGCATGATTATCGGCAGCCCGGCCTACATGTCGCCAGAGCAGTGCAAGGACAGCGCGGACGTCGATGTGCGCTCTGACGTGTATTCCTTCGCGACCATCCTTTACGAGATGCTGGCGGGAAGAACACCACATGTTGCTGCTACCGGTACCGAGCTTCTGTTCATGCACCTCACCCAAACGCCACCACCGCTGCGTGAATTGGCTCCTGAGGTGCCTGCGAATGCGGAAATCCCTATCATGCGCGGACTGGCGAGAGAGCGTGAGGACCGTTTCGACAGCATGGAGTCGTTCGTTGCTGCGCTCCGCGAGGGTCTGGCCGCGCCAGCGCCCCAGCGGATACTGCCAGCGCAGGTCCTACCAGCGGTGGAGCCAAATTCTGCCATGGGCGAGAATCGGACAGTATTTTCATCGCGAAGCACGACATTGTCGCGGGCCACGGGGGAGGTCGGGGAAGCTGTCGAGATCGAAGACGCGCTGCTGGCGGCGACCCGGAACAGGCGCTGGCCGGTGATCGCGCTCGGTGGTGTCGTCGTCCTCGGTGGTGCAATGCTGTTGATGTTGCGGCCAAACCGTGATTCCGTGCCGAAACCGATGGCGGACACCGAAAGCGTTGCCGCCAGCGCGGCGGCAACCGCCCGCCCGATCGCGGCTTCGGAAGAGGGAGTGCAAACGGCGGATGCCAGTGTACGGATTGCCATTCCCAGCGTCGATCCCCATGCCTTGCCGCTCGTTGGCGAGGGCGAGGTGCCCGCCACGAAGGTACCCAGCGCAGTACCTGCCACAAGGACCGGACCTTCGAATCGGACGCACAAGATGGCAGGTCAAACACCTTCCGGACAACCCATCAAGGAATGGAATTCGGATGAACGATGGCTTGCGCATTAGCAGGGAACTTGGCCGACTCGACAACAAAGACCAGATGAGAAAGAGAAGGGACTAAAGTGAACCGCAGGTTGACAAGTTGGATTATCAGAGGACTGCTCCTTTTCGTCGTCGCCACACCTGTTTGGAAAACCGGGCGTGCCCTGGCTGCGGGACTGGATGACAAGGCGGCCGGAGAGCTTCAAGAAGCCAAGCGCCTATACAAGAGTGGGAGATATGAGCAGGCGGCCGAAATCTTTTCTCGTCTCAGCGCCAACCATCCGGATTTTCCGGTTTTTGCCCGTAACGCAGGGGCCTGCTACTACTATTTGCAACGGGCAGAACCCGCGCTCAGCAATTTGCGAGATTACCTGCTTACCCAAAAGCGCATAACTACCGAAGACCGCACCGAGGTCGAAGGCTGGATCTCGGAGATGGAGAAGCTCCGCGATCAAAACGCTCCTATCCCCAGCCCGACCGGCATTGCCTCTCCTGGTACTACCCAACCTGCAGATCCGGGTCGACTTCCCAACACCGGAGCTCAACCGCAGGGCTATGGGACGACGGCCGTTCCCCAGCCCCCACCTGGGGCAGCGGGCTATGGTTATGGCCCGGGGTCTCCCAATCCAACGGTCATCCCATCGCCAGGTACGGCCCAACCCGCAGGCCCGGGTCAATCTCCAACCACCGGATTCCCACCGCAGGCCTACGGTGCGCCGCCCGCTGCTCCACCCGTCTCGCCTCCCGCCCCAGGCTACGGCTATGGATACGGCTACGGTCAGGGCTATCCGCCTGTCCCGGGGTCTGGACAACAACCGTACCCGAGTCAACCTGCGCCCCTACCTTCCTCTCCATACCCAAATCAAAGTCAAAGTCAAAGCGCCCCTGCTGCGGATCTGAGAGCTGAAGGTGACTCTCAATCCCAATCGGCAAACAACAACACAGCGTGGCTTGTCGGCGGTCTTGGCGTTGCAGTGCTTGTGACGGGCGGGGTCTTCACCTACCTGTCTCAAAGCGCGTTCTCCGACACGGTCAAGCAATACAACTCCGGCAAAGAGAGCTCGGGGAAGACCTACGCCGACGTCGCAGGTATTTGTTATGGGTTGGGCGCGGCAGGTGTGGTCACCGCCGCAATCATGATGGTGATGAAAGAGCACCACACATCCAGCTCTGTCGTGCTCGCGCCAGTCGTGCGTTCCGACGCCATGGGCGCCGTCATCAATTACACATACTAAGGGAGATTGGACGCCATGAATCGAGTCTTGTGGACCTACGCACTCGCAATGCTGTTGAGCTGCAACCCGGACTACCAAAGCGGCAGCACCGAATGTTCACCCGCCGGGACGTGCCCCAAAGGATTCGTCTGCGGTGGCGGGAGCTCGGTCGGCGCGCAGAGCGTATGCTACGCAATCAGCGGAACCCCTTGTGACACGTCCGATGTCTACTACTGCCCCAGCACCGCATCCTGTTGGTCGGCAGAGGTGGCGTGCTCGACGGTTGTCGACTGCGGGAACGGCAACGCATCGGCTTGCGTCAGTGATGGTTATACGCCCGATTGTTCTGGCTCCGGCAAATGCACCAAGGGCGGTTCCAGCAGCCCAGGGACGGGAGGAAGTGGCGGGGGCGGTGGCGGTTCCGGCGGGTCCACCGTAGCATGTACCCCATCAGCAACGGCCGATGCCTGTACCATCTGTCTCGACCAGTCCTGTTGCTCCCAATGGGACACCTGCGAGGGACAAGCAGCATGCGCGAATTTGGTTAACTGCATTAACGCCTGCTCTACCAATGACACAACATGCTTTCAGAATTGTGAGTCAAGCTATTCAGCAGGCGTTTCGAACCTTACAAGCTTCGTCAACTGCGGAGACAGTTACTGCCAGACCAGCTGCAACTGACGGCATTACCCAGGCCGACCGTACCGGGTTATCCTACTATGTGGTGACCTTCACTCTCCCCGTGGTGAGCTCAGCGCTTGAAATACCGCTAGTCGTTAGCCCTATGCCAAGCATCAGGAAGTTCGCAGGGCGACTTGGTCTGTCTTGCACATTGGCCTGTCTCCTCATTCAAGGCTCAGCATGCGACGCCAGGTCCAATCCGGTCCCAAATACCATTGCCACGCCTGGGGATAACGTGGCCGAAATTACCGTCGATCCTGGTCTACCCAACATCGGCTACCTCAACGGTCTGTTTGCGACCGTGACCGTCTGCGTCCCTGGCACCAGCGAATGCCAAACCATCGACCACGTGCTGGTCGATACCGGCTCGACGGGGCTGCGCATCCTCGGGTCTGTGCTGACGCTCGCCCTTCCAGCTTGGACCGACGACAGTGGGGGCACGCTGGCCGAGTGCTGCCAATTCGTCAGCGGCGCCGTTTGGGGGCCACTGCGAAGGGCCGATTTCAGCATCGCAAACGAACAGGCAGGCGGACTAGCGATCCAGGTCATCGAGGAGTCAACGTATCCTATGCCGACCGGTTGTACCGGCATAGACATCAGCACGACCGATATGCTGGGTGCCAACGGAATTCTTGGCGTGAGCTCGTTCCTACGTGATTGCGGGCCGGCTTGCGCGGCAAGCCTCGGCACGAACTCCGAAAATCCCGGGATGTACTACCTCTGTTCTTCAAATCCATCAGGCGGATGTCATCCAGCAGCTGTGCCTGTTGCCAAGCAAGTGTCGAATCCAGTCGCGTTCTTTAGCCTAGACAACAACGGCACGATTATTCAGTTGCCAGCGATTTCCACAGAAGGGGCACCAACGGTGACTGGCTCCCTGGTCTTCGGCATTGGCACACGTGAGAACAATGGGTTAGGTGGGGCCCAAATAGTCCGACTGGATGACTCCGGCGAATTCCTGACCAAATACCCAGCGAACGGCAGAGCGCAGCTTGCGTTCATCGACAGTGGCTCCAATGGGATCTTCTTTCAGGACAGTGCCAGCGCCGGCATTCCCGCTTGCTCCGACCCATTGGTCCCATCGTTGTCGGAGTTCTACTGTCCGAGCTCCACCTTGAACCTCTCCGCCAGGGTTCAGGATACATACGGCAAAGTTGCCTTGAACGTAAATTTTGCCGTCGGCAACACGGTCCTCCTGCTTGCCAGACAGGACAACGTCGCTTTCGACGACCTGGCCGGGCAGAGTGGAGCCTCGTATTTCGACTGGGGCCTGCCTTTTCACTTCGGTAGGAATGTGTTTACTGCCATCGAAGGCCAGGAGACTCCGGCTGGAGAGGCACCTTTCGTGGCCTTTTGACTTATCTCTAGGCTGGGGCGTATAATGGCTCCGGCCTTTCCCCCCGCCAACGTCCGTAGGAGCTTAGCCATGAAAAAGAATATGCGTTCCGGATTGGATCTGTTCCTGGTGTCAGTTGGTTTGTTTCTCGCGTTCTTCATCGTTCAAGGCTGCAAGGGATCGAGCAATCCGCCGCCACCCAACGGGATGGGTGGCGACACATCAGGGTTGGGGGTCGGGGGCGAAGCGGGCAGCGACACGGGTGGACTCGGCGCTGGTGGCGTAGGTAGCGGTGGCATCATTGGAACAGGGGGGAACATCGGCAAGGGCGGATCGGGGTCGGGTGGAGCTGGCAAGGGAGGCTCTGGCGGGACGATCGTCATGGGAACCGCGTGCGGGGGACCGGGACAAATCTGCTGCTCCGGCAATGCTTGCCAGAACAACGGCTGTTGCGCCTCCAATATCTGCGTTGCCGACGGCGCCTCGTGCTTGCCTCTGCCGGGAACCTGCAGCGCCGGCTCGTGCAACACCGGAGCCTGCGGCGGCCCGGGCAAACCCTGTTGTTCGACGGGAACCAGCACGAGCCCAAGCTATTGTACCGCTCCGGGCACGAAGTGCGTATCCGGCATTTGCGGCCTGTGCGGAAACAACGCCGGCGATACCTGCTGTTACACCACGCCCGCTTCATCGAGCAGCAGCACGACAGCCGTGTGCCTGGGCAGCGGTCTGGTTTGCAGCAGCACATCTTCTTCGAGCGGTGTTTGCGCCAGCTGCGGAACGCCGGGCAGCCCCTGCTGCCCGGGCAGCAAGTGCAGCGGAAATGCCTGCTGTTACAATGAGCAATGTGTGGCCGAGTCGGCGTCTTGCGGTCCCACGACGGCAGGCACCGGCGGAACGACTGGCACGAACCCCGGCATGTGCACGGCGGGGAAGTGTGCCGGCTGCGGCGCTTCAGCACAGCCGTGTTGTGGATCCACCACACCCAGCTGCGGGGCTGGCCTTTCCTGTCGCAGCAGCATCTGTTCGTCCTGTGGCAACCCGGGGGAGACGTGTTGTCCCGGTACCAACGGAACGGATCGGTGCGCGGCTGGCTCGGTGTGCAATTCCACGTCGTCCACGGGGCTGTGCGCTCTGTGCGGTACTCCGGGTGCGCCTTGTTGCCCGGGCAATACCTGCAGCAGCGGTTGCTGCTTCAATGGCAGCTGCCTGGCCGACGGCTCCAGTTGCAGCACCAGCTCGAGCTACACCTACGGTTCGTGCACTTCCGGGCGCTGCACCTGCGGCAACGCGGGCGAGCCGTGCTGCCCGACCAGCACCTTCCCGACCAGCACCGGCTGCGCGACCTATGACCTGAACTGCACGGGCAGCGTCGGGTACAGCACCTCGGTGTGCGCGGCCTGCGGCAAGACCGGTGGCCCATGTTGCGCGGGGAGCACCTGCACGGACGCCGGCACCCAGTGCCTGTCCGATAGCTCGACGGGCCTCTACACCTGCAAGCAGTGCGGAGGCGCCGGCCAGCCCTGCTGCTCGACTTCCTCGTCGTCCACCGCCACCGCGTGCAAGGATCCCACCAATCAGTGCTTGTATAGCAGCTCGACCGGCGCCTACACCTGCAGAACCTGCGGGGCCTTGGGCGAGACTTGCTGCTCGACCTCTTCGTCGTCCACCACCCCCGCGTGCAAGGATGCAACCGCCGCCTGCGATAGCTCGACGAGCATTTGCCAGGTGTGCGGCTCTGCTGGTGGCCCCTGTTGCGCCAACAATATGTGTAATGACGCCAACAGCATCTGCAAGAGCTCGCGCTGCACGGTGTGCGGGACGCCGGGCACGACCTCCTCCACGGCAAACCCGTGCTGTGCGGGCAACAGCTGCACGGGCGGGTGCTGTGTCACCCGCTACAGCACGACCTTGTCGTCCGGCAATCAAGTGTGCATGGCCGCTGGCGTGGTCTGCGACACCCTGTACACCAGCACGACCAACCCCGTGTGCGACGTGACCACGGTGGCTGGCGGCTCGTGCACGGGCGGTACCACCACCACGGCCTGCGGTGGTCTCGGCCAAGCCTGCTGCGTTTCTAGCTACTCTTCTTCAACGAGCTACTACTACTGTGGCGCCCCGGGCAGCCGTTGTCTTTCGAGCACGTCATCCACCACCGGCAGCACGCAGTACCTGTGCACGGCATGCGGCGACAAGGGCCAGCGCTGCTGCACCGATTCGTCGAGCTCGACCACGAGCTCGGCGATAGGTTGCAAGTCTCCCTACTTGTGCGCTTACGACTCGAGCACCGGCTACTACTACTGCAATTAGGAAGGGTCCGGGTCCGTAGCCGAAACAAGCGCCACCCCCAGGGCTAGAGCCGAGACGAACAAGCCATCTTGGGCCAAGGACATCCTCTGTGGTAGAATCCATGCCATGAACATTACCATTGATTCTGCCGGACGCCTCGTGGTGCCCAAGGCCATTCGTGACGAGGCAGAGCTACGACCCGACATGCCGCTCACGATCAGGTGCTGCGACGGCCGCATCGAAATCGAGCCGGCCGCTCAGCCGGTGACCCGCGTGAAGAAGGGCCGCGTGGCGGTGGCGCTGGCAACGAGCCCGCCCAAGTTGTCGGCCGAAATCGTGCGGCGCACGCAGCAGCGGTTGCGATGGCGCCGGGCGTGATTCGCGAAGCCGTCGACACCAGCGTGGTCGTTGCTGCCCTGCTCGGCTGGCACGAGAGCCATGAGGCGGCGCGGAAGGCGTTGGAACGCGGACTCAATGCCGAGCGTCTGGTCCTGCCGGCGCCAGCGCTCATCGAGGCCTACGCCGTCATGACGCGTTTGCCGTCCCCGCATCGGCTGAGCCCCGCGGACGCTGGCGCGCTTTTGCGCGACACCTTCGCGGGGGTAGACACGGTTGCCCTTGATGGTAGCGAGGTCTGGCGGCTCATCGACGATCTCGAGACGACCCAAGTCGCTGGCGGCCGCAGCTACGACGGGCACATTCTGGCGTGTGTGCGCAAAGCGGGTGCCAGAAGGCTGCTGACCCTGAACGAACGCGACTTCCACGCGCTGGGGGATGCCGCCATCGAAATCGTTCGGCCAGAGTAGCGCCGCCTTTGCAAAGCCGTCGTTTCCCGAGTCCTACTCGCAGGTGAGCTCGAGCTTGGTTCCTGGCGTCAGCACATCGGCGCCGACGGTCTGTACGAGGAATTCGCCCGTCGCACAGGGCGCCGCGTCCGCGGTCAAGGTGTAGCATGGTGCGGCCGGGGCATTGTCGTCGCAGACGGGGACCGCGGTTGCTGCCTGCGAGTAGCCCATCGATCCGTTCGCCGCCACGAAGGGCACTGCGAAGTGGGCCGTACAGCGGGTGAACTGCGCGAAGCTCGCGGGCAGGCAGCGATTCTGCACCAGCTTGGCCAGCTTGGCGCCGATCTGGCTCATGGTGTTCGAGAAATCGGTTTCGCAGATGCTGAGCTTCATGCCGTTGTCGCCGAATTGGTCGACGAAGGCGGCAAGCCGCAGGCCGGGCGCCGCGCCGGGGCCAGCGGCGACGGGATCGAAGTCGGTGCCGTTCGCGGGTTTGTGGTTCGGGTCGTAGCAGACCGGCCACAGGTCGTAGACCATCGGGTGCGCCGTGTCGGCGGTGTTGGGGTTCGGGATGGGCGCGATCTTGTACGTGGCCGCTGCCATGTCCGCGTCGCTGAGCGGCCAGCCGAAGATGCCGGCCACGACGATCTGCTGGTCCGGGTTGGCCTTGAGACTCTTGATTTCGTCCGCCATGATCTTGATGCCGCGCAGCGGGCTGCACTGGGTGGGGTGCGAGGTGTCGGTACCACTGGGGCAGTCGTCGGTCCTGGCCGCGCACGTCGAGAAGGGAGCCGCGAAGGACGCGCTGGTCGGGTAGCCCGGTGGCGGGTCTGCGAGATTCGTGCCATTGCATTGGTGCGCGCGGGTCGCGCAGCGCAGACTGGCTGATTCACCCTGCAGCCCGGAGAGGATTCCGAACATTCCATCGTTCGGCGCGGCCGAGCAGTCGTCCTCGTCGGTGATGAAGACCAGGGCGAGGGGGGCATTGGGACGAAGCATGGATCGTTGAGCTTCATTTCCGATGTTGCTGACGACCAGCGCGAGCTCGAAGGCCTGCAGCTGGTGTTCCTCGCCGCAGCCCAGGGTGCCCAGATTGCCGGCCAGGCAGGCGAACACGTTGTTGATGTCGCCATTGAAGTTCAGCCCCGTGTTCCCCTTGGTCTCCAGAAACATGGCATCGGAGTTGGTCACGCCACAGGCCGAGGCGCCGATCATCTGGAACCTGCCCTGATCGCCGTAGATGCTGGTCGTTCCGTCGGGCAAGGTCTTGGGAGCGCAAGAGCCGCTCGAATAGGCGCCGCCAGTGCCGAGATCGCTGTCGATGATGGCGATGCGCAGATCGGGAAGGGTGCCGTCACTCGGATCCCTGAGCGCGGCGATCATCCTCGGGAATTGGGCGTTCATCTTCGCCACTTTGGGGGCCATGGCCGAATTGTCGATCATGAACACCATGTCGAGTTGGCGGAGGGAGGTCGCCGATACGCTGAACAAAGTGCTCGGCGCGGCGGCATCCTGAATGAGTCGTATGCCGGTCTTTCCGCATCCCGCCCACCCTGCCACCGAAACAGCGAGGGTCACGAAGGCTTGGCGGGCTGATCTATTCATGACGATGCCTCTCTTTCCTGGGGCCGTAGGGCATCCTATCCTAGAATCTCTGCCATGGAGAGACCCTGATGGAGTTACGGACGCGCGACCGTGGTCGCGGTTTTTCCGACGGAGTGTCGGCCTGGCTTGGTGTGGTGCTCGCGTGCATGTTGCTTATGGGCTGCGGGGTCACCTACACCATCAGCCTGACGGCTTCCGACCTCCAGCAATCCCTGCAGCGCAAGTTGCCCATCAGCAAGTCCAAGCTGCTGGTCACGGCCACCCTGCGCGCCCTCGACGTCGAATTCATGGAAGACGACAATCGCATCTTGCTTCGACCCGAGGTCGATCTGAGTCTGGTCGGGCAAAACCTGCTGCGCGGGCGCGCCGTCGTTGCCGGGCAAATTCGCTATGCGCCCGAGAGCGGCGAATTCTTCTTCGACCAGCCCTCGGTCGTCGAGCTGGACATCGAGGGTCTGCCGGAGTCCCTGCGTCCGACCGCCGAAGAGGTGATCGCCAGGTGCGCGGAAGGCACCTTGGCGACCACGCCGGTCTATCGGTTGAAACAGACCGATTTCAAACAATCGCTGGCCAAGGTGATCCTGAAATCGGTGCGGATTCGCCATGGCCGCTTGGAAATGGTGATCGGAACGCCGTAGTTCGCCCGATCCGCTGGTTTACTTGGCGGGCAGCTCGATCGGACCCGCCCCGGCGATGACCACGCGCTCGATCTCGCCCGCCGGGCCGCCGGCGCCGCCGGACTTCCATCGCTGTAGCGTGCGTCCATCTGCATTCAACACGACGAGCTCGCTGCCGGTGGCCACCCACACCCGCCCTGACGGGTCGACTGCGATATCGTTGATACCGTCCGCGGAGATGGCTTCGCTCGTGCTCGCCTCGCCCGCTCCATCCAGACGGGCGATGACGATAGCTCTGCCGTCGGCGCTGGTGCCAGCGACCAGGTTGGCGGCCCCCGTGCTTTGCAAATGGGCTTTGTCCGTGGGCCAGTGCGAGGGTTGCCAACCTGCTTCCGCGAACACGAAGCAACCCGCAAGGTAACACGCGATCAACCCTGGTTTCGAGACGAGCAAGGAGAGTGGAAAGGCAGGCGGCGACTTTGCGTCGGCGTCGGCTTCTCCGTCCTCGGACATCGTGGGCGGCTCGAGCCGGGTCCACCTGCCGCCCACCACGCGCCAAAGGCCGTTCCAACTCGCCACCCACACCGCGCGTCCGTCGCTCACGATGTCGACCAGGCGGTTGTCGTCGAAGGCGCCCGCGAGGCTGTTGCGGGTGCGCACGGTCTTCCAGCGGTGGCCGTCGTAGCGAACGACGCTGCCGTGGCCGTCGTTGATGGTCCACACGTCGGTGGGCGAGCGGATGGCCAGCTTGGCGAAGCTTTCCTGGCTGAGGGTGACCCCCTGTCCACGGACAATTCGCACCACGCCCGTCCCGCGCAGGCTTGCCCACAGTCCGCCTTCGCCGTCGATCTGCATGTCGCGCAAGGCGGCCTGCGTTTGCAGGACGGTCGAGACCTCGCCGTTCCGCAGCCGCCGGATGCCGACGCCTTTCACGAAGACATAAGCGGCATCCACGCGATCGTCGACGGCCAACTCGGGCGCGGCGCGTGCAACCGAGGGCTGCGGGGCTGCATGTTTGCGCTTGGACCGCGATTTGCCGTGGCTGCTCGACACCGCCCCGAAGAGCACCATGGCGACCACCAGCGGCCCAAGCGAAACCCTCGGACCAGCGCGTCGACGGTTCTCGCTCCTCCACATTTCGCGGCAGTATACGTGTGCAGGAAATCTTCCCGCAACTGCGCCGAAGCGTTCTAGAGCACCGAACGGTTTGAAAACCGAGTGTTTTTCGAATTTTTCACCACAGAGGGCGCAGAGAACACAGAGATGAAAGAAGGGAAGAGGATCCGGATCTGAGATCCGAACCCCTTCTCTTCCGGTCTTTGTGCTCTCTGTGGTGAAAATCCTATACGTTGTGTTCCTCGCGTGGAGAGCACCGAGAGAGACTTAGCAGTCGGATTCTTCGAGAAAATCAATCCGTTCGGTGCTCTAGGCGCCGCCGGTTCGGTAGGCGCCTGGCGAAACGCCGAAGCTCTTGCGAAAGACCTTGCAGAAGTAGTTGGCGTCACCGAAACCACATTGCTCGGCGACCTTCTTGACCGTGAATTGGCTGCTGGCGATCAGGCGCATGGCCTCTTCAAGCCGCAGGCTGGCCAGGTAGCGACCGGGAGAGATCCCGCGCACCTTTTCGAACTGCCTGGAAAAGTGGAAGCGGCTCATCTTCGCGACGCGGGCCATGTCGTCGACCCCGATGGGTCGGGCGAGATTGAGCTGGCAGAACTTTTCCACGTCAAGGACGAAGGCAGGCACCGGTTGCGTCGAGGATGAGGGTCCGTCCAAGACCTCCGTGTTCTGGCTCTGCAATCCCATGACGATGGCCCAGGCCAGCTCGGAAGATCGATAGGGCGATTCAATCTTGCCTTCAAGAGCGGTCGCGCACGCGTCCGCGGCGCGCTCTAGCGCGGGCGAATCCTCGGGTAGCGTGATGATCGGGCCCGACTTCTCGATGATTTGCCGAACGCCCCGCACGGCCTCGGTTCCGATCAACATGACGTAGAAGAACTCCCAGCGTTCACCTTCTTCGATCCAATAGCGGTGCTTGTGCGGGAAATGGAGCAGCATGGCCTGCCCAGGCTCCACGAACATCTGCTGGTCTTGGAATCGCAGTCTCCCCCTCCCACTCAGGGTGTACTGGATCAGCGCGAACTCGGCATTGCCGCGCCTCCAGCCATCCCAATCGTAGTTGGGCTCGTTCTCCTCTTTGAAACCCGCGCTGTAGATGAGCGCCGGCAAAGGTCCCTGCAAATTCGGGAACAGCAGGGTTTCCCGATGGCCCATTTGGTAGAGCCGCTCGATGCCTGAAAGACCCGTCAGCAGGGTTCCACCCATGGCAGCTCGGCCCTCACACGGGGTTTGGCCCGGCCCCAGGGTCTGGCGTGCGGGAAGGTCCGCGGATTCGACGCTGAGCATGGGGTTTCCTTTCAGCGCGGTGCGCGAGATGGGCGCCACGAACCCACGGGGTTGGCCGTAGCATCGTTCGCCGAGCGATTTCTCGCATGTCCTGTTCATGACCCGATCGACCTCGCGTACCTCGCTTCCTGTGATTCCCTCAAATCTCTTCACTGATCACGAAGGCCGCCTTCCGATGTCTTGATGACTCGGCGGGCCTTTCGTGGCGCCTGGCCCATAGAGCTCGAAGCACGGACTAGAGGCGGCTGGCGTAGTCGATTTTCATCTGATCGTAGAGCGCCAGGTCGGGCTGGGCGGTGTAGGTGGTGCCCGAACGTCTCAACAAATCGTGCCCGGTGTTCCAGTCGCCTTGCGTGGTTGGCTCCCAGTTGAAAGTGCCGATGCCCTGGTCGTTGGCAAGCCCGAAGACCACATCGTTGATCTCGCGTTGCATGGGGCCGTACTCGGCCGCGAAGAACTTGATGTTGTGGTACTTGGTGGCGAGCCCGGCGAAGGTGTTGGTCCAGCCGGTCTTGGTGTTCGTGGTGCTGTTGGGGTCGCCCTGGTACTGCTGATAGCACGACTCCCCGAAGGCATCGAGCACCACGCCCTGCTTGATGGCGTTGTCGATCCAATTGGTGGTGGTGGCCAAAGCCGCGCCCGCCTCGTCCGTCGGCTTGTCGCCGCCGCGATCGATGTGGCACGAGATGACAATGGTGGTGTCCACGTCCTTGACGCCTTGGATGCCGGCTTTCAGCAAGGAGCCGAGGTTGGTCCAGTTGGAAGTGCTGCCGGTGATCTTGTTGTTTCCCGTGGGTTGACCACCGCTGTCGCAAACGTGGATCAGCATGCCGGGCGTGGTTTCGTTTCCGATTTGCACCATGTCCGGTCGGGCGCCGCCGGCGATCAGCTTGGTGATGGCGTCCTTGGTGTAGTCGTGAACAGCGGTGGCCAGGTCGGCGATGGTGGTGTAGCTCTGCCACGCCACGGGGACGCATTGCTTGCCCGGATCGGCCCAGTTGTCGCTGTAGTGGAAGTCGACCAAAAGGCCCATGCCCGCGTCTTTGACTTGCTTGCCGAAGGCCACGGTGTGGGTGATGTCGTCGTAGCCGTTGGTCTTGTCGTAGCCGTCGGCCGCCTTGGGATCGACGAAGGTGCGCAAGCGGACGGCATTGAACCCGTGCGACTTCATGATGGTCAGCAGGTTGGCCCGCGTGGCATCGGGGGCGACCTCTTGATCGGTCACGTCCGCGCCCAGGAAGTACGAGGCCGAGAAAGCGGTCGAGGAGCCGCCCGCGCCGGTCGCGCCGCCCGTGGCCGCCGCGCCGCCCGTGCCAATGGCGCCGCCCGTGCTCTTGGCGCCACCCGTGCCTGTGGCCCCGCCGGTTGCGGCTGCTCCGCCGTTTGCGGTTACCCCGCCCGTTCCTTTGACGCCACCTGTCCCGAGTGCGCCGCCGGTCGTGCTTGCGCCGCCCGAGCCCGTGGCCCCGCCCGTTGCGGCATTTCCGCCGCTGCCGGTCGCGCCGCCGGTTCCCACCGTGCCGCCCGTACCCTTGGCGCCGCCCGTGGCCGCGCCAGCTGTGCCACCCGCGTCCGCCGCTCCGCCGGCACCGCTCGGGCCGGTCGTGCCTCCCAAGCTTACCGCGCCTCCCGAGCCGGTCGTCCCGCTGGCGTTTCCACCTACGCCGCCGCTGGTCGTCGAGCCGCCGGCACTGGTCGATCCGCCGCTGCCCGCGCCGCCGTTGGTCGAGCAGGCGGCAAGGAAGGCCGCCAGAGCAATCGTCGAGGGGGCTCGAAGCCGAGGGATGGATAGGAGATGCATGGTTGCCTTTTGGTGCGTTGCGAATAGGCGAATGGATAGCTGGAAGCCGCCTACCCCCTTTTATAGTGGCGCGAGGTCGGGAAACCAATCACCGGACGAAGCACATTCACTTCACGGTAGCCGGGCAGGCGCACTGGGTCTAACCTGCGATTCTCACCGTGCCAGCAGACACGAACCAACCCGAGGTCAGCCTCGCTCCCGACAGCACCGAGAGCCTGCAACGGCTTTTCGACTGCGAGCTGCGTTTTCGCCGCGTCTTCGTGACCGGGATGTTCCCGATTCGCGAGCGGCAGCGCTGCCGCCTGGTGGTAGTGCATCCCCGGGGTGGATGCTTCTCCGTCGAGGCCGAAGCAGTCTTTCTCAAGGCCGAAGAGCCCGGCGCCGGCGTCGGCCTCGACCTGGTGGGACTCGATCCCGACAGGCTCGCGGGGCTGGAGTCGTTCGTGCGGCAGGTCGAGGAGGCTCCGGCCGAAGTCGAGGTTGAAGACGAGGTTGTCGGGCTGAAGGGCGAATCCGCGGGCCCGCGCAATGTCTACGAACGCGTTCGACGGCTCAGTCTTCATGAGCGGGACAGGATGGCGCGACAGGGGCTGCTGTCCGAACGCGTGGCGCTGGAACGCACCTTCGGCGGTAGCGTGTGGGAGGGGCTGCTGCAGAATTCGTCGCTGACCGTTCCCGAGGTGGCGCAGATCGCCAAGAAAGGCACGCTGTCGCAACCCCTTGTGGCCCTGATCGTCGCCAATGGCGGCTGGCTGGCCAGCGGCGAGGTTCGGCGAGCGTTGCTCGGCAATCCACGGGTGAACGGCGTGCAGCTCGATCGCGTCTTGCGGGCCACGCCCAAGCCCGAGCTGAAGCAGATCGCCCAGATGTCGCCCTATCGTTCGCAAGTGCGCATGGCCGCAAAGAAGCTCCTCGGCGAATAGTCTCCACGACCATGCCCAGCCGAAACGACGACACCGCGACGACCTCCGAGGATTTGGCCAGCCGAACCGACGACGAGCTCTACGATATCCTGACCCACATCGACCGGGGCAGGCCCCCGAGCGCTACTTGGCGGCGCGCGACGAATTCGCCCGGCGGCACGGCTCCACCATTCGGGGCCAAACTCTCGACCACACCGATGACGGATGCTGACCGCGGCCGCCCGTCCATAGCGCCGGGGCTAGGGTATCCCGAGCCGGGGCTGCCCCAGCCTCTTCCAAGCGACCACATCTTTCGAATTCGTGCGAGAATCCACTTCATGCTTTTCCAGGCGCCACGGAAGCGGTGAGGTCACATGATTGCATTGCTCGTTCTCGAACTGTTGCTAGCGACATCGCCCGACAGAGCGGCCAAGGCGCCGAACGTGACCGTGGACTTCAGCGCGGTCGATCGCGAGCTACTGGGCGACACGGCCCTTCACGTGGCCTACAAGAACCTGCTCGCGCGGCTGGTCGAGGACGGCTTCGCGATGACCGAACCGAACCAGGCCGGGGCCATCGTGGTCACGGTCAGACGCACCAGCGAGCAGAACCTGAGCCTTCAGGTCGAGAGCGCCGCGGGCATTCGGTCGCGCAAGATCCGCTTCGGCGAGAGCGCCGGCGAGCAGGAGGAATTCCAGCTCGTGCAAGCGACGATCGAGCTCGTGCGTGGCGCGCGTGACGACCTGTCCGCGATGGCGCCTCCCCCACCAGCATTTTCCGTGGGCACGCGCGCCGTCGGGGCCGAGCTTGGAGGAGCTATGATGTGGAGCGGATCCTCCACCGGCGTCATGGCCAACCTCGACGCCGAAGTCAGGCTGGGACCGTTGCAATTGACCTTGGGTGTGGTCGGGCACGAGCCGCTGGGCTTGCCGAGCGACCTGCACATCTTCGAATGGGGAGCTCTGGCGGGTGCGCGCATGGGCACGCACGCGCTTGCGCCCTGGTTGGCCTTGCAAGTGGCGCTGGGTGGTGGCTATCTGCAAGAGCGTTACAGCGGAAGCTATGTGGGCGGTGCGGAGGCTCGCGGGGCCGTCCACGAGCCGCTCGGCACCGGCAGTCTTGGCGCCGCGCTGGAGATCGCGAACGGACTGTGCGTCGGCTTGAACGTCGGAGCCTGGTTGACCCCGCACGCACACACGTACCTCGCGGTCAGCGGAGCGCAGTGGAAAGCCCCGCAGCTCAGGCCGTACGCCGGCGTGCGCTTGGAATACCTGCGCTGACAGGTCAGGCACCGTTCAACGAACGGCGACCAGGTCGACGATCTCCTGTTGCGACAGCGCGCACTTGCGCTGTTCCAGCTCGCCAAGTCCTGCCTGCAGGTCGCACTACCCCGGCCGGGGTGGTGCGGCTACTAGGGTTCTTCCTGGTAGAACAGCGTGATGGTGATGCAATGAAACGCGCTGTCGGATGACTGCGTGACGGATTTGCTCACGATGCGACTTTTGGGGTTGGCTCGAATCCACTCGGTTATTTTTTCACCAAGGGTGTCGCGATCGCGCGCCTTCGTCGCGAAGAACACCTTGGCTCCTGTGAATTGATCCATTTCGGCGGCGCTGTTTGTCATCGATTTCAACTTCAATCTGAATGCCAACTTCTGTCGCAGACACGACCTTCCGTGAGAAGGTCCATCACTGTCAAGAAGTTCCTCGAACGGTGACGGATTGGTCTAGCACAACGGGAAGAAATCGGAAGGAATCAGGGAAAGTTGAGTGTGCCAATCGGCGAGTCCTCATGCGCCAGCGTCGAACGGCCGGTCCACAGGCTCGGCCATTGTCCGCGTCGGATGGCCGATTCTGACACCACGAGACTCGGGTGGAAGTAGTTGGTCGATGCGCTGCCGAGGTCGCGTGCGAGCCGATCTGTCAGCGGATGCTCAAGGCGCGCAGACCCATCCACAGAAAACCGGCCACCAACGACAGGCCGCCGAGAGGCGTGACCATGCCGAGCCAGCGTGGTGCCCCCAGGGCCATGGCGAAGAGCGAACCGCTGAAGAGCAGCGTCCCGAGCAGGAACGCGGAGCTGGGACAAAGCAGGGTGAGCCTCGCTCGCTCGAAAAGCCCGTGCAACATCATCCCCATCGCGGCGATGAACAAGTACTGCGTGCCGGTGTGCCACCAGCCGAGGTTCGTGGCGGGCAGGGCTGACAAAGCGTGGGCGCCGAACGCGCCCAGCAGAGCTCCAAACGCGGCCGTGAAGGCTCCGAGCGCGAAGGCGTTCAAGGACAAGCCGGGCATGGGGAACTACTCGCTCTTCTGCTTGTGCGGGCGCAGGCCCTTGACCACCAGGCCGAGTCCGGCCGCGATCATGAACAGCATGATCAGCGTGTTCATGAGCGAGGTGGTCTGGAAGTAGATGTCCAGGTTGACGAGGATGCCGGCCAGGATGAACAGAAGCCCGCCCACCGACAGGAACCAGCCCAGCGCCGATTTGCCATTCACGAACAGAATTCCGATGCCGAAAAGCAGGGGAATGAGGCTGATGCCAAAACTTCGGCCCGCGCCGCCCAGGCCCATGAAGTTCCAGTACGAGGAGTGCACTTGCACGTGGGAAAATAGCAAATAGAAGCCGACGGCCGCGACCAGGACGCCGATGAAGAACTCGCCCACGCCGCCAGCGGTGCCGCCCGCACCCTCGAACTTGCGTCTTCCGCCAAAGCTCGCGCCGCTTTCGCTCATGGTCAGGCCATTGTACACGGAAAGCACGCGCCCTCGGTTGTTTCCAAAACGATCGCGAAGCGCCTTCACAAATTTACAAAACTGGCCAGGACTCGAAACCATCTCCGGGGGACATTGATCAGGGTCTAGGAAAGGAGGTCATGAAGATGCCAGCGACAGAGATTCTCTCCCGAGCTGATGTGAGTGCGACGGATGGAGCGGACGGAAGGGTGAATCTGTGGGCGGACTCGGTGGGTGCGGCGGCCAAACAGCTCGGTGTCGTCCTGACCCTCGGCATCGCCGTTCATCTTGCAAGCAACCTGCTGTTCGGGTGGTAGACACCGGCAGTCGGTGGGGAAAGGAGGGACCATCGAGAACAAGAGCGCGTGCAGGGGCGATCGCGCTACTGCACTTTTCCGAAGGCGCACTTCAGGTAATCGCCCTCCGGAAACACAGGTAGAGTGGGGTGATCCAGGCCGGCGCCGGTGTAGGCTTCAAGCACGAACCGGCGCCCGGCCTGGCGGACACCCGTTTTCACCAGTGTGAGAAATTCGTCGCGTGGCACATGGCTGGAGCACGAGGCTGCGCACAGAAGGCCACCTGGCTTGACCACCTGTGCGGCCAGGCGGTGCAGGCGCAAGTAGGATCGCCTAGCAGAAGCCACGCTGTTCTTCGAGGGGGCGAAGCTCGGCGGGTCGGAAATGACGATGTCCCAGGTTTCCTTTTCTGCGATGGCTTTTTCGAGGAAGGCGAAGGCGTCGTCGGTGTGCAGGCCGGCACGTCCGAGATCGAGGCCGTTGCATTCGAAATTGCGCCTTGCCGCGGCCACGGCCGGACGGGCGATGTCCACGGTATCGGTGCGAGCCGCCCCGGCGGACGCCGCGTGGACGGAAAAGCCGCCGGTGTAACCAAACAGATTGAGCAGGGCCTTTCCCTTCGCTCGAGCCGCCACGGTCAGGCGGTTCTCGCGCTGGTCGAGAAATAGGCCGCCCTTTTGTCCGCGGCCCACATCGACGATGAAGCGGACGCCCTGCTCCAGGATTTCGATCTCCTCGCCTTGCTGGGCACGAGCGTCACGGTCGATCGTCTTGCGTACGCTCAAGCCCACGCCGCACTCGGCGGCGCACTCGCAAAGAAGGACGGGCAAATCGGCGTAGAAGGCGCGGCTGCCTTCCCCGTCGTAGCGCACGGACGCGACGTCGGCGTAGAGGTCGACGTGAATGCCGGGCAGGCGATCCGCTTCGCCATGCACCCAGCGAAAGGCGTTGGTCGTCGTCAGATCGAGCCGGGCGCGGCGCATGGCCAGGGCGGCCTTCAGGCGGCGGCGCACCAGAGCAACCCTATCTTCGATCGGAACCAGATCGAGCACGCGGACTGCGATAGGGCCACGTGCGTCCCAATAGCCGAACGCTACCTCGCGGCCGTGTCTGTCGACCACCGCGACGATCTCTCCGGGCGAAATTCCGGGAAGTTGGGTCAGGGCTTCGCGAAATACCCACGGATGTCCCTGTCGCAGCGTGCGACTCAAATCCTTTCTCAACACCAAGCCGATCGGCCGATTCATGACCTCGCTGCATCATACGCTCACTTTTGTGGTCGCGCACTCTTAAGGATCGCGGCGGTTGCGCCGAGAAAAGATTGGTTGGTGCCGGGGAGGGGGAGGCGTTTCTCGATGGGCGGCTTTGTTCGGAAGGACCTTCTCGTCTTGCAGGGGTGGGGCCGGCGGTGCCGCGACTTCAGGCGGGTAGGTGGGCGGGTGTGATAGCCGCGGTGCCGCCGGGAGTGTTTCCTGTGATAGACGTAGTCGTTCTTGCAGAGGACGACCGCGTGACAAATCCGGAAAGCCAACCAACCCCCAGTGCTCCCGTGCCTTCGGGCAAGCGGAGCTTTTTCGACCGCCTGAGCGAACGGCAGATGACCCTGCTGGTGATCGCGGTCGGCCTCCTTCTCTACATTCCGCTGGCCGGCACCTACGGCCTGTGGGATCCGTGGGAGACGCACTATTCGGAAGTCGCGCGTCAGATGACGAAGCGGGGCGATTTCATCAGCCTGTGGTGGCCGGGGTCGCCGCGCGACGCGGACGTCTTTTGGTCCAAGCCGGTTCTGTCCTTCTGGGTGATGAGCATCGGCATGCACATCGCGCGCATCGGCCTGCCCGGCAATCCGCCCGGCGAAATGGCGCTGCTGTCGCGAACGGAGTGGGCGGTGCGGGTGCCTTTCTGCCTGTTTGGCGTGCTGGCCATGTGGGGCATCTACATGGTCGTCGCGCGCTTCGTATCCCGGCGCGCGGGTTTCCTGTCGGCATTGGTCATGGCCACCAGTCCCATGTTCGCGCTTATCGCCCGTCAGGCCATGACCGACATGGCCTTCGTGGGCCCCATGACCATGGCCTTGGCCTTGGGGACCATGGCGCTCCTCGACGACCGCGACGACGTGCTGCCACGCAAGGGCCGTGGTTTTTGGAGCTACCCCCACCACGCCTCGTTCTACACCACGGTCGGGGTGTTTCTGGTCTTGATGGTGCCCCAGCTCATCATCGATTCGGTTCAGCTCAAGGTGAAGGTTCCCATCGGCGGCCACGAAGTCCTCATGTACGGCGCGGTGGCGATGATTCCCTACTACCTGGGGTCGCTCCTGTTTTTATGGTTCTGCATGCGGGCGCGCTATCGAGCGCCCCTTTACCTCTACATCGCGGCCATGCTGTGCGGGGTCGCGGTGCTGGCCAAGGGACTGGCCGGGGCCGGCCTGCCCATCATCATCTTCCTCGCCTATCTGCTCTTCACCTGGAACTGGAAGCGCCTCCAGCGCGCCCAGCTCCTGCCCGCGGTGGCGGTGTCCGCGCTGGTCATGGTGGTCGTGGCGGCGCCGTGGCACCACGCCATGATCATTCGCCACGGCTGGGCTTTTTGGAACGAGCTCTTCGGCGACAACCACTGGCGGCGCATGATGCTCGGGCGTCACGGCGACCGTGGCACCTTCGAGTACTTCCTGCGCGAGCTGGGGTACGGCGTTCTGCCTTGGGTGGCGCTCGCGCCGGCCGCGCTTACCGGCATGGTCATGCGCAAGGTGGGGAGCGAGCAGAAACAGGCCGTGTACAGGCTGGGCGCGATCTGGTTCGTTGCCGGCTATGCCCTGGTCTCGCTCTCCATGACCAAGTTCCACCACTACGTCTTGCCGGCGATTCCGGGTCTGGCCATCGTCATCGGCTGTTTCATCAACGACGTGCTGGAAAAGCAGGACGTCCGTCGCACCCGTCTGGCGGCCTTGGTTGGGATTCCCCTGCTTGCCGTGATCTTCGCGGACCTGCTCCACGCCCGCAACGCCGCGCAGCGGTTTCTTTGGCTGTTCAGCTACGACTACGTGCACAGCCCGACGGGTCGGCCCTGGCCGAGTCGAGCTCGACTTTCGCACACCGCTCGTGGTGATGGGCGTGCTCATCGCCCTGACGACACTGGCTCTCGGTTGGAAGAAGCTGCTGCGTCCGGCGGTCATCGGGCTTTGCCTGGTCTCGGTGGTCTTTACCTACTTTCTCCTCGACGTGTACATGCGCGAGGTCGCGCCTTTCTGGTCGCAGAAGGAAACCCTGGCCGAGTACTACCGCCATCGCCGATCGCCCGACGAGAAGCTGCTCGCCTATTCCATGTACTGGCGGGGCGAAACCTTCTACTCCGAAAACGAGATCTACGAAGGGCCCAAGGAAGAGCGGACCGTGTTCGACCAGGAAGGCGCCGACGATCAGATGAAGGAATGGATCGCCAACCACCGCGGACGGCGCGTGTTCATCATCTACGAAAGGGGTAGGCAGAATCACGTGGAGCAACTCCTGCCCTCGGAAACGCGCCAGACCTTCAAGGTGCTCTACGAAAAGAACAACAAGTTCTCGCTCGCCCAGGTCGATATTTAGAGCTTGTCACACGAGGCCGAGCGCAGCGCGGGGGAGGTAGTGCGGGCTGGCGGGTGCCGAGGGCGAAGCGAACCCTCTCAGGGTTCCCATCTTAACGAAATATCTGCTCCGCCTCCTGTTTCACCTGGCGCAGCTCGTCCCAGATTTTTTCCAGGTCGCGGGCGCGGAAGCCCAAGTACTCGCATTCGGGCGTTGCGACCAAGTGCTCGGTCTGCTCGGCGCTTGGCGACGATTCCCGAGCCAACATGCGGTCGATCCTTTCGGCCAGGCGAACCAAGGCCACGAGCAGCGCCACTTCGCCGCCTGCCGCGAACGCGCGCACCGGCTGGTGGTGCCAGGCCACGATTTTGGGGATGGGATCGGGTAGCCCCCACTTGCGCAGAATGTGCGCGCCGAGCACGGCGTGATCGAAGCCCAGTACCTCGCGCTCGCGCAGGTGGATGGTGTCCACGTCGGCCATCTCGTTGCCGTGAATCTTGAGGTAGGTGGCGGGCTGGGCCTGGATGAGCAGCAACTTGCCGAAGTCGTGCAGCAGCCCCGAGATGTAGCTACTGGATCCCGCGTTGGCCCTGTGCAGGGCCAACGCTCGAACCAGCGCGCCGGTTGCGGCGCAGTGATCGCGAACGCCGCGGCCGATGCCGCTCATGTCCGAGAACATGGCCATCATCGACAGGGAAGTAGCGACCTCGCCCAGCGTGCGCGAACCCAGCACGATGATGGCTTGCTTGATGGAGACGCAGGCCTCGCGGGGGCGGAAGGCGGCCGAATTGGCCAGACGCAAGACCTTGGTCGCCAGCGCCGGGTCTTGCTCGATGATGGCTTGCAAGCGACCCACCTCGAAGTCCTTGTCGGCTACCTGTTCCATAACGCGTCTCGCCACTTCCGAGAAAGGCCGCAGCCCTTCCAGATCGGCCAAGGCGGCGGCGAAGCTGGCGGCAGCTTGTGCGGTGATGGCGGTTGCATCGTCCTCGCCGAACCATAGCTCTTCGAGAATCGATTCGGAGATCTTGGTCGTGCTTGCAGGCGGTGTCATCTTGGTCGAGCCTTTCCAGCGCCGGAGCTACACCCAGAAGATAGCATCGTCCCTTGTCCCTCGCGACGTCGGGACGCGACGGGTGCTAACGCACAATGACATCCGCGCGGCATGAGGTAACCTCGGGCTCGCGACGGCATTCCGACCGTGTCGCCCTAGGCGGCGACGAGATCTAAGACTACTTCGTCCTATTCGGATCGTACGCCATGTTCACGGGGAGCTCCGGCAGCTCCGGTGGATAGACCTGAGCTGCTTGGCTGGCGGTGGCCGTCTGGAGGATGAAGACGTGGTTGTCGTCCCAGCCATCCACCGTGAACGTGAAAGTTCCCTTGGTATTCGAGGTGCTCCAGCTGAATAGGCCGATGTCGGTTGGGGTCAGTCCACCCTGGCAACCAGCCGACAACTCTTGATTTCCCTGACTGTCGGTGTACGGCCCCTCCTTCTGGAGCACGTAGTGGTTGAGCACGACGACGCCATTTTCGTCCGTGATTGTCATCTCGCATTGGTTGATGGTGGTATTTTCCGAGCCGTCGGGAAGAGGAAGCACCGATCTCGTCGACGCCCTGACGTGGATCTTGAAGAGCGCGTAGTCCGGGCCACAGCCGCTCAAGCCCGACAGCGAAGCGACCAAAAAGCCGGCCGTGAACAGTCCCTTCGTGAGTTTTGCAAGCGAGCGCATGGCTATCTCCCGTCTCCGATGCAACCCAGGGGGCGTGTCCCGGCTTGGCACCCTGGTGCCTTCTTCTGGAAGGGAATCACCGCTGCCGCGATCACGACGCCGGCAACGCCGACGGCCGTGGCCCAGAACCACCATTGCGTGTAGACCGGGTTGTCGATGGGTTTCTTCTCGGCCTTCTTGCCCAGATCCTTCACGCCATCCGGGACCGACGTGCTGTCGTCCGTGACGATGGTCGGATCCTTGAAAGAACCGCCCTCCTCTTCCTCATCATCGGCCCAGGCAGGCTGGACGACTGCAAAAAACAGCGTCGCGATGACGCTTAGAGAGACGACCCGAGTCAGAAATGTTGTGCGCGTCATGTCGAGAAGCATATTAACCACACGTCGTTACCGGATGGAAGAGGGGAGAACGGGGGAATTCGCTGCCGGAGCGAAGCAACCCAACGTGGCCGAGCGTGTGCGATTTCGCCAAAGGGCAATGGCACGGCGAGGGTCCGTCTTGACCCTGACGGCCAATCGGGCGAGGAAGGGGCACCGGGGGAGAAGGCTTGAAACGAACCGCTCCGAAAACCTTGATCGCGATCAGCCGTACGCTTGCCGAGCGTGTCGAGGGGCTGGCCTTCGCCAAGCCGGTCGCCTACGTCTACAACCCTCTGGCGTACGCCCGCGCCCAGCACGAAGCCTATCTTGCTCGCTACGGCCAGGCCCCCAAGGAAGTCATCTTGCTGGGCATGAACCCCGGGCCGTTCGGCATGGCGCAGACGGGAGTCCCCTTCGGCGACGTCGCCATGGTGCGGGATTTCCTCGGCCTGGAAGGGGCTGTCGGCAGGCCCGCGCGAGAACATCCCAAGCGGCCGGTGGAGGGCATGGCCTGCGCGCGCAGCGAGGTGAGTGGTACGCGACTTTGGGGTTGGGCCAAAGGCGAGCTCGGCACGGCGGAGCGCTTCTTCGAACGTTTCTTCGTGGCGAACTACTGCCCGCTGGTCTTCATGGAAGACTCGGCCCGCAATCTCACCCCAGACAAGCTCCCCGCCGTCGAGCAAACAGCGCTCTTCGCCGCCTGCGACGAGGCCTTGCGCGAGACGGTCGCGATTCTGCGCCCGCGATTCGTCGTCGGGGTCGGCGTCTTTGCCACCCTGCGCGCCCGCCACGCGCTTGCCGATGCCGGCGTTGCCATCGGTACCGTCCTGCACCCCAGCCCGGCCAGCCCGGCGGCCAACCGAGGGTGGGCCGCGCAGGCCCATCGTCAGCTGGCCGACCTCGGCATCGAGATTCGCTGAGAGAAAGGGACCGATGCCCCCACGGTCGCGCCTCGTCCGCCCGTCGTGACCGCCATGCTAGGATATCCGCCCCTCCCAGACACATCGAGAACCCGGCATGGCTGATTTGCGCAAGCTCAAGAACGAGGCACTGGAAGCCGCCGGCAAGGGAAACTGGCGGAAGGCGGCGTGGTGCTACGCGAACCTGGAAAAGGACGAAGCGGCAGAGCCGGGCTGGGCGCTCAAGCTGGGCGAGAGCCTGCGCAAGCTGGGCAACGACAGCGAGGCCGTCAAGGCCTTGGGCCGCGCCGTCAACGGGTACGCCAAGAATGGCCTGGTGCTGAAAGCCGTCGCGGTTTGCAAGATCATTCTCAGCGTCGATCCCAATCATTCCCTCGCGCAGGAATTGCTGGACTCTTTCTACGCCGCCCAACGCAGGCCCTCCGATCCCGGGGTCGAGCTGCCCCGGCGCACGCCGTCGCCCCCGTCCAGAGTGCAAACGCCCGTCGCGCCCGCGGTTGCGCACGGGGCGGCGGCGCCTCCTGCTGATCTCGCCCCGGCTCCGCCCGATGCATTCGCCGTGTCGTCGACGATGAAGGTGCCTCGGCCAGCCGTGCCCGTCGCCGTCGCGCTGACGGCATCCGCCGCCGCGCAGGCTTCCGCCGCCCTAGCGGCACACGCGCCGCCGCCCTTGCGCCACCTTCGCCTCGCCGCCCTGATACCGGGATCGCGCCCATCCCAGCAGGTGCCCTCCGCGGGCGGCAGCGCGGCCATGGAGATTCCCATCGACGAAGATTTCGCACCCGCGGCCGCGCCGACCAACCCGCACAAGGGCGCCGGCCGAAACACCATGGCGCGTTTCGTATTGCCCAAGACGCCTTTCTTCTCCGTGCTTTCGCGTGAGCTTTTCCGCATGGCCGTCGAGCGCGTGCGTTTAATCCAGCTCGCGGCGGGCGAGACCTTGTTTTCGCAAGGCGATCCTGGCGACGTGCTGTACGTGGTGGCGTGGGGGGAAATCGCCGTGCTGGCGCCGCGGGAAATCGCGCGCCTTGCCGAGGGAGAGTTTTTCGGTGAGATCGCCCTGCTCGCCGACCGGCCACGCAACGCCACCGTGCGCGCCACCGTCGACAGTCAGGTTCTCGCCATCGATCGCGCGCTCCTTGACGACCTGATCACGGGCTCACCCGAGTTTCTCAAGGTGCTGTTGCGCTTTCTGCGCGATCGCCTCATCGCCACTCTGGCCGAGACAAGCCCGCTTTTCGCGCCGTTTACACCCCTCGAACGCCTGGGCCTGGCCGCGCGCTTTCACTTTCTCGAAATCGACGAGGGACTGCGCATTCTCGAAGAGGGCGGGAAGTCGCCGGGTCTCTTCGTCTTGCTCGCTGGCGAGGCCAATGCCGTGACAGGCGGTCGCATCGTGGCCCATCTGGAATCGGGCGACGCGTTCGGCGAGATTTCGCTCGTCAGGAACCAGCCCGCCACGGCCTCCATCAAGACCCTTTGCAAGAGCTTCGTCCTCTACCTGCCGCGCCCCGATTTTTCGGAAATCATCATGACCCATCCCCAGGTTCTCGAATACATTAGCTCGCTGGCCGAGGCGCGCATGCGCGAGATCGGTCGAGTTGACATGATGTGACAAGAGGGCCAACCTATTCAACTCCAGGGAAAGTCGAGTCATCCGCGTCGGACAGGGTTGACTTTCCCCCCTGGCCGAAGTATTAGGAGCGCCCCGTGTCTACAGCAGCGCCGCGCCAACGTAAGACTGTTTCCGCCAACGATACCATCGTGCGCTCGTGGTACATCGCCGACGTCGAGGGCAAGACCCTGGGCCGTGCCTGTGCCAAGATCGCCTCGGTTCTGCGCGGAAAGAACAAGGCCATGTTTACCCCGCACGCCAACGCGGGCGACTTCGTCGTGGTGATCAACGCCGAGAAGATTCGCCTGTCGGGCAAGAAGTGGTCGGACAAGATCTATCGACACCACTCGCTCTTCCCGGGCGGTTTGCAAGAGTACTCGGCCAAGCAGCTCGTCGAGCGTCACCCCACCGAGCTGGTCAAGCGCGCGGTGTGGGGCATGTTGCCCAAAGGTCCGCTCGGCCGCCAAATCTACAAGAAATTGAAGGTCTACGCGGGAACCGACCACCCGCATGCCGCCCAGCAGCCCAAGCCGTTGGCCCTTTCGTAAGTCCGGAGTCTCCGCATGATTGATCCTCAGAAGAGCATCTATGCCACTGGCCGTCGCAAGCACGCGGTGGCACGCGTTTGGATTCAGCCCGGCAACGGCAAGATCGCCATCAACGAGCGCACGCTCGAAGGCTACTTCGGACGCGAGACCTCACGCATGGTGTTTCGCCAGGCGCTCGAGCTCACGGAAACCTCGGGCACGCTCGATATCTACGCCAGCGTCAAGGGCGGCGGCCTCTCCGGCCAAGCTGATGCCTTGAGGCACGGCATCTCGCGCGCCCTATGCAAGTTCAATTCGGAGCTGCGCCCGCCGCTCAAGAAGGCCGGCTACCTGACCCGCGACGCTCGCGCCAAGGAGCGCAAGAAGTACGGTCAGCGTGGCGCCCGCGCCCGCTTCCAGTTCTCGAAGCGATAGTAGCGGAGCGAAGCGGGGAGAGTCCCGATGGGGCGCGGTGGCCGCACCCCCAAGCATGGAAATGCGCGGACTTACGTCCGCACTTCCATAGCAGGTCGCCGAGCGCAGCGAGGCGGGCGGGCTGCCCGTTTCATGCCTGAAGGATCCGGGCCTTCGGCCCGGCGGCGGTACTGGGAGGGTTCGGCTGTGCCCTCGGCACCTGCCGGCCCGCCCTGCTCCCACGGGTGGTACAGTAACCACTTGCGCTTTTTGCTTGCCACCTATGGCACGCGTGGCGATGTGCATCCCATGCTTGCCCTCGGCCTCGCGCTCATCCGCAGGGGGCATGAGGTCGTGCTCGCGGGGCCTCCCGAGTTCGCGGGCGACGCTGCTCGGTGGAACGTCGAGTACCACCCCATGGGCGGGAATATCACGGAGTTCCTGGCCAGAAACAGCGCTGCCCTGGGCAGGAACATCCTGCGCATGGCACGCGTGCTGAAACACGAGATCGACCGGGAAGTGGCGGCTCAATTCGAGCTGCTGGCAGGCCTGGCCAAGGCATCGGATCAGGTGGTCGGTGCCAGCCTCGCCTTCGCCGCCCGATCGTGCGCCGAGCACGCCGGTCGTCCTTACCATTTCATCGCCTTCGCCCCCGAGACCTTTCCATCACGGTATCACCCCGCGCTGAGCGTGCGGCGGCAGGGGCTCCCCCGCTGGGTCAATCGACTGTCCTGGTGGGGTGCGCGCCGGCTCGACAACTGGCTCCTGCGCGAGGCGCTCAATCGTGGACGCGCTGGTTTGGGTTTGCCCGCCATCGCGGACGCCTTGGATCATTTCATCGTGCCTGGCCACAGCTTGCTGGCAAGCGATGCCGAGCTGGGGCCGGCGCCTCCCGATGTGCATCTTGCGGCGGCGCCCACGGGTGCCATGTTGCTCGACGAACACGGCCGGTTGCCTGCCGAAGTCGAGGCCTTTCTGGCCGCAGGTCCGCCACCCATCTATATCGGCTTTGGCAGTATGCCCGATGCCACGCCGGAGCGAACGCGCGCCCAGCTGGTGAAGGCGATACGTGGGGTGGGGTGCCGTGCCATCATTTCCACGGGCGATTCCGCGCCGGCGAGCTCGACATCGAGGGTCGACATTTTGACTGTGGGCTCGCTTCCACACGCGCTCCTGTTTCCCCGCGTGTCTCTTGTCGTGCACCACGGGGGGGCCGGAACCACCGCGCGTGCCGCCCGCGCCGGAGCTCCGCAGGTGATCTTGCCCCACGTCCTCGATCAATTTCCTTGCTCGGCTCGTATCGCCGCGCGCGGTCTCGGCCCACGGCCGCTGCTCAAGCATCGGGCCAGCGCGGGTCGTCTCGTGGCGCGCATTCGCGAGGCGCTTCGGGATTCCGAGATGCGCGCTCGCGCGGCCAGGTTGGCGCGCGTGCTGGAGGGACGGGACGGCGCGGCCCAGACCGCCGCGTTTCTGACCGGGACATCGCGCGGTTGACGCGGACTACGTATCGATCCGCCTTGCGGGCGAAATCCGCAAGTCCCTGTTCGTTCGGGGGACGCGCGGGCTCGGCCTGCGCCAGCAGCTTCTTGGCCAGGTCGGACAGAACGCCGGTCTCCAACAGATCTGGACCGAGAAGCTGCACCCGTTCGGACAGGGCGGTTACAACCAGGGCCCTATTCGCCGGGACTAGGCTTCCGCCGCAGCACCCGTGCGACAATCAGGGCCGCCAAGGCGGCCAACCAGCCGAGATTCGAGAGCGCGAGACCGGCCATTTCCAGCCTGGGCTCGAACGACATCTTGATGGTGTGCGTGCCCGGCGATACCGCGATCGCGCGCATGGTGTGGTTGGCGCGCAGGATTTCGGTGGGCCTGCCGTCGAGCGTGGCCCGCCAGGCGGGGTGGAAGTTGTCCGCGAGCACGACGAAGCCCGCGCTTTCCCCGTGGAACACCATCTCGACGGTGTCGTCCTCGTAACGGGTGATGGGCACGGCGGCGGGCAGGGTGTTCGTGCCGGAGGCGGCGTGCGCCGAGCCGGGCACGTCCTTTTCCAAGATCACGCGGTTCGCGAGAACCGCGCGGGTGGACGTCCGCAGCAATTCCAAGCGGGCCGCGGGGTCCGTCGCCTTGATGAAATCGGGAACGAAGAAGGCGCGCGGAAAGGCGGCTGTGTCTTCATAGATGTTCACATCCCCGCTCGACACCAGTCGGAACCTCTTGGGAGGGGACAAGATAGGCTGGCCGCAAAGGATATAGCGTACGTTCAAGGCCTCGAGGAGGGGAGAGCCGATGGCGCGGAAGAGAATCGTTCGGTCGAATCGCTCGGGCATTGGATCGTGGGGGTGTTGCGCGAGAAACATGTACTCGCCGTAGGAGCGTGCGTACAGCGTCGAGTAACCGCCCGCGTCCTCCAGGTCGAACGGGGCGAACGAATTCGGCAACATCTCACCGCCCGTGAAGATCATGCGGAATTTTCCGGCGGCCGACTCCAGAAACCGAGTCGCCTTGGTCGCGGGGAAGGCCGAGTCGCGCGGCGTCCGTGGGTTGTAGCTCCACGCGAAGCCGGCCAAATCGGCGAAGAGAAGGGCCACCAGACAACCGGCGGAGGCAAGCCGCCAGCGGCGCGAGGATGAACGCAGCAGGCCCGCGAGAGCGATGGAAGACAGGAGCAGCAGGAGCAGCGGTCTGCCCAGGATGGGGCCGTCGAGGGCGAGAAACCGGTGCTGGAAATCCGGCAGCGCCACCTTGCTGGCCACCCGAGGGTCGGCCAAGACTGTCCAGACCCACGGGCGCCGGACTGCGATGGCCAGGCCGAGCGCGCTCAAAGAGATGGCCGCTGGACCGGCGAGAAGGCGAAGGCGCGGAGCTGGCTCCGCGAGCTGGCGATCGAGGGCCAGGGCGGCGAGGCCGGAAAAGCAGAAGCCGAAAAGGAAGAGCAGCCGGCAAGGGGTCGAGAGACTCATGCCCGGCAAGAGCTTGGCCACCGGGTAGTAGAAGAGGGTGCCGGTCGCGCAAAGCAGAAGCAGAAGCGACGCCACGGCGTAAAAGCGCATGCGTCGATCGCGCGCCAGGCGCCCGAGGGCGGTCGAGACGAGAAGCAGAACCGGGATGCCGGCATAAATGCACAGCTCGTTGAAGTTGTTGTACGGCTGGGGTGGGTCCGGTCTTGGCGTGAACGCGTACCCCAAGGTCGGGTTGCCGAAGAAGTTGGGGAACACGAGCGTGACCAGGTAGCGCCAGGGCAGGGCGCCGGTCTCGCTGAACAGTCTCGAAAAGGGCCATGGGGAGCGGTTAGCGTCGACCAGTTGTCGGCTCGCCTCGATGACGAAGCCGACGGAAAGCACCAGAAACACGCTGGCGGCCACGGCGAAGGCGCGGACGATCCTGCCAAGATCGGCGCGTGGCGCTGGCATGCGCCAAGACTGCCAAAGGCGGTAGACGACTGTGCAAGCGACGAAGGCGCAGAGAAAGACGCCGTGCTGGGGATGGGTCAGGGCGAGCGCGGACGCAAGACACAGGCCCAGGGCCAGCGCGGTCGTCCAAGCAGGGCGTTCGAGGAGAACCTCGACGAAATAGAGCGAAGCGGGAAGACAAAGGGCCAGGGCCACGATGTGCTCGAAGCTCGAACCAAACCATGACGTAGCCGTTGAACATCCAGGCCAGGGCTCCGAACAGGGCCGCCACCGGGTGCAGACCGATTCGCCGCCAGTAGAGATAAGAGAAGAGGCCACAACCGGCGAGGCCAAGGAAGAGGAAGAGATCGTGGGCTACGCTGATCGGAAACAGGGAGAAGAGCAGGTAGGGGACAGGTGACAGATAGTTGTGGAAGGGCAGGCCCCCGAGGATGGAAGGGCACCACCAGGACAGCCCGCCGTGTTGCAGGGCCGTCTGAAACTGATGGTGGGCAGGGAAGAAAGTCGGTGGGCTGAAGACCGTGATGGCATCCGTGAGGAGCGGGTTCCAGGATGGTCCGCCCGGAACACTGCGAGACCACGGAAAATATTCGCGCAATGTGTCGAACGGGTAGAAGGTCGTTCCTTCCAGCAGCAGGGGCACGAAAAAGACCAATGCGGCAAGGAGCAGCGGCAGGAATGGAATCCACCCGAGCCAGCGCCGCGCGCGCGGGCCTCGGTCATCCGAGGCGTCCGAGTCGTAGCCTGTGATCGGGGAAGACATGGTGCGGGCGCCGCGAAGGCCCAGCGTGGAAGGCCGCCGGAGGCGACGTGTGTTGGGCAGAATGCCGCAGCCGCGCCGGAGAACACAAGAAGCTTGAACCGCAAGTCAAGATGGTGGCCGGGCACATTTCGTGCTAGGCCATTACTGCTACCGAACTTGCATAGACTTGCTCAGGGTGGGTTCGTTGCCGGCAGACGCTTTCCGGCCTGCGCGGCGCGCCCTCGGCACCTATGGGGAACGCCCCGCGATGACACAGGAAGAACAGACACAAGAAGTCCAAGAATCGACGCTGCGCCCTGGGCAGATGGTTGGCGGCAAGTACTGCGTCGATAAGCTCATCGGCAAAGGGGGAATGGCGGAGGTGTGGGCAGGCACCAACGAGCGGACCGGCAAGCGTATCGCGCTCAAGGTTATCTTGCGTTCGTTCCTCTCCAGTAGCGACGCGGTGGAGCTGTTCCGTCGCGAAGCCATGGCCGCCAGCCGGGTCAACCACCCCAATGTGGTCAACGTCTTCGACGTCATCGACCATGAAGGCATGACGTGCATCGTCATGGAGCTGCTGGAGGGCGAGTCGTTCGGCGCTTACCTCAAACGCAAGGGGTATCTCGGTGTCAACGAGGCGGTGACCTTGCTGCTGCCTGCCATGCGCGGTGTCGCCGCGGCCAACGCCGAGGGCGTGGTTCACCGCGATCTCAAGCCGCAGAACATTTTCATCTGCATCGACGGCGATGGACGATTGATCACCACCAAGGTCCTCGATTTCGGTATCTCGGTCATTCAGGAGAAATCGGTCGACGGTGCTCAGGTGACGCAGCTCCTGGCCACCCACGGCACGCCAGCCTATATGTCGCCCGAACATATTTCCGGCGCACCCGATATCGATGCGCGCGCCGACGTCTACGGATTCGGCGTGCTCTTCTTCGAGGCGCTCACCGGTCAGTTGCCCTTCCTCGGCGATCCTGGCCCGGCCTTGCTCGTGCGCATCCTCAACGACCCCGCACCCAGGATCACGCTTTTTCGACCCGACTTGCCGCCGCAGATGGTCGAGATCGTCGAGCGCGCGACGGCCAAAGCCGCCGAGGATCGTTTTCCCTCCCTGAACGATTTCATCGCCGCCGTCGAAGATCAGATCTTGCCGCCCTCTCCGCTCCCGCGCGCGCTGACGCCGATGGCGGGCGTGCCCCTGTTCGCTCATGCCGAGCAGTCGTCGGGCGTGGCCGACTCCGTGGTGCAGGTGCTGCATCGGGGCGAGCCATCGGGCATGCACGAGATCAACGAAACCAAGGCTCTCTACACCCTGCCGCGCACGCCCGAGGGCGCCGACGGGGATGCGCCGCGGTGGTTCGAGCTGCAAGGGAACACCGGCGAATCTCCCGCGCTGACCACGACGCAAGTGAATATTCGGCCATCGCTTCGCCGGAGCTTCATGCGTGTGATGTCGGTGGCCATGTTCGTGGCCGTCGTCGTGCTCGTCGGATGGCTGGCCTTTCCTTCGCCTCGGCAATACCGTGGCGAAGACGAGCCGTCGCATTCCTCGCGGGCCGCGCAGCCGGCGCCCGCCGCGGCGGTTCCGATTCGAGCAGCCGAGGCCAAGTCGCCCACGCCATTGCCGGTCGTGGCGGGACAAGATGCGGACGGCGCCGAGACCGTCGACGTCGCACCCAGCGCCCGAACGGCGGCACCGGAACCGACCGCGCCGGAGGAAGCTCCAAAGCGGAATTCCATCCGTCAAGCCGTGCCCGTTCGTGCAAGCGCTCGGCGGACTTCTTCCGTGCAGCAGATGGATCGTCGAGCGATCAAGGCTGCTGTGTCCAGTACGCCCACCGCCACGGCTACGCGCACCCTCTCGCGCACGGCCACGGGCACGGGATTCTCGGCTCCCAGAGCCGGGGCGCTCACCCCCGCCGATTTCTAGGACCTCCTTCACCGGCCCCACTCGACCTCCGCGATATCCATGGGGAGGTAGACCGAGAAGCAGCTGCCCTTGTTGCGTTCGCTGGTGACTTCGATCCAACCGCTGTGCTCGCGCACGATTCCGTAGGCGACGGACAGACCCAGGCCGGTGCCTTCGCCCACGTGCTTGGTGGTGAAGAAGGGTTCGAAGATTCTCGGCAGGACATCGGGTGCGATGCCCACGCCCTCATCCTTCACCGCGATGACGGCGTAGGTGGGCTCGCTGCCTTCGCTCCACACAGGCGGGGTCAGGTCGGCGGGCGACTTTGCCACGGCCGCGCCGAGGGCGATGGTCACCTTGCCCGGGCGTTCGGAGGCATGGATGGCGTTCACCAGCAAGTTCACCAGAACCTGCTCGATCTGCTCTGGGTTGGCGGGCGGCTTGGGGAGCGTGGGCTCGGCGACGATATCGATGACCAGGTTCCGTTTGACGGCAAGGGGCTGCAGCATGGCCACGGCACTCTCGGCGATGGCCCGCAGGTCAGCAGGGTCTCGCCTGGTCAGAGGTCCGGGTGGGGAGACGACCCGCCCGCGCGCGAAGTCGAGCAACTGGCGAACGATGTGCGTGATTCTGTCGATCTGTTCGCCGATGATGCGGGCGGCATCGCGGGTCTCGCGTCCCAGGGCCAGGTTTGCGGTAATCATGTTGGCGCGCATGAGGGCCACTCCGAGAGGGGTTCCGAGCTCATGGGCGATACCCGACGCCAACTTGCCCACGGTGGCAAGTCTGTCGGCGTGCCGGAGTTGGTCCTGCGTGCGCAGTCGTTCCTCGGTTTCCGCCGTCAAGGCATGGCGCGTTTCTACCAAACGAACGCACATCGCGTTCATCTCCGCAGCAAGCTCGCCGATCTCGTCGCGTTGCCGGATGACCAGCTGGCTGTCGACGTCTCCTGCACCGATACGCGCAGCTTTTTCCACCAGCTTTTCGATGGGTCTGCCAACGAACCAGATACCGAGAACGATGGAAACGCCGCCCACGCAGATCACTGCGATAACGGTGAGCAAGAAGCTGCGGATCACCGTGGTGCGCACGTAGTCGCGGGCGAAGGCGCGTGACTCGGAAATCTCGACGTGCCCGACGAGCTCTCCTTCTACCAGAATGGGCACCTGCGTGATCAGCAGGTCCGCTTTGGCATCGACTCCCGGCGCGCTCCCCGCGTCGACCCAGCGAATGTGCAGTGCTTTCGACGGCGGTTTCGTAGCAGCAATGAGCTGCATGGCCGCCTCGCGACCTTTGCTCGTCCACACTGCCGTGACCGAGCCCGCGAGCACCTGCGCCAGTACTTGGTGATCTTGCTGCATGTCCTTGTCGAAGGCGGCCAGCTCGCGACGAACGCGGTAGAAGGCATTTGCCGACAACACCACGGTCAAACACACGACCATGGATAGAATGAGCTTGCGCGCCAGTCTCATGCGCGAAGGTCAGGCCGTGGCGGTGGCGGTGGCGGGTAGCCGGGCACGAACCAGGGAGAGCAGCTCCTCCGGTCGGAACGGCTTGGCGAGAAGCACCGCCGACCCGAGGTGGTCGACTTGCGCGCGTAGCGAGTCGTCCGGAAAGGCGGTTACGATGATGATGGGGATGCCGAGGCCGGAATTGCGCGCCGACAGGGCCACCTGGAATCCCGTCATCCAGGGCATCCGTACATCGGTGATGAGCAGGTCAACGGGACTGTCGTCCGTCAGCAGCAGGATAAGATCGCCGCCACTCGATGCGGTGGCGACGTCGACACCCAGCCCAGACACCAACTCGGACAGCACGTTGCGCATGTCTTCGTCGTCCTCGGCGATTACGACGCGCGGCAATCGGTCTTCAGTTTGCATGGGCACCTTCAGAAAGGATGGCCCATGGGATGGACGGGCGCCAGGTTGCACTCCGTGATTTTGTAGGGCACGGGTGTCGTCCGGCCCATGCCTGTTCGCTCCACCTCGCCGCGCCAGATGCGCTAAGATGCCGGCATGAATCTTGGCATGATCACCCAGCTTCTCCCGCGCCCTCTTTGGGCGCGCGTGGTGCTATTGATCGCGCTGGCCGGTCCCGTCACCGTCGTTCAGGCCCAACAACCCCTGACGCCCGAGGCGGACGCCAGGTACCGCAGTACGCTCAAGGACGCCCTGGCGGAATACGACGCCAACCACTTCGAGGAGGCGCGAATCCTTTTCCGGCGTGCTCACGAGATCAACCCCAACGCGCGGACTCTGCGCAGCATCGGGATGGCCTCGTTCGAACTGCGCGACTATGTGGCGGCCGTACGGGCGCTGTCCGCCTCCCTGGTGGACGCCCGCAAGCCGCTGAACCCCGAGCAGCGCACCCATGCCAAGGGATTGCTCGAGCGCAGCCGTATGTACGTGGACATCTACTCCTTGAAGATTTTGCCCTCCGATGCCCGCGTGCTGATCGACGGTCGCGTGCCCGATACCGAGCCGGACGGAACCGTCTTGCTGGGGTTCGGCTCGCACACCCTGGAGGCGAGCAAGCCGGGCTTCGTGCTGCGAACCTTGGTCGTGAATGTGCGTGGCGGCGAGCGCAAGGAGCTTTCCATGACTCTGGAACGCAAGCCAACGGCGGCGGGCGAGTCGAGCCCCTCCGAGTCGGGCCTCTCCGAGTCGGGCCGGACAACTCGCTTGCATGCCTCGGACCGCGCATCGTTCCTGGCCAAGGTCCATCACGGCCCGCAGAGTTTTTGGAATTCCCGGGCGCCGTGGTACTACGCTGCCGGAGGCACCGCCCTGCTTTCGGCGGGCGCCGCGACCTTGTGGCTAGTTCAGAACGGCGAGCTCGGGAGTTGTCACCAGGCCCCCCCGGACCAGCGCTGCGACAATGAGGGTGCCATTCTCGACAGACGGAACCTGGCTGTCGGCGCTACCGTGGCAACCGGGGTCGCCGCGATCACCCTGGCGGTGATTGGTATCCTCCATCGGGATGCGGCGGACGACGCTCCGAGCTCGCGAAGTGCTCTGGCATGCACCTTTTCGCCTACCGGATTTCTGTGCGCCAAGGGGTTTTAGTTACGTAGCTCCAGCTCTCGGATGAACCTGCCGATGAACCGAGATCATGTACCTTGCGTCCAGCGAGGCCCCGACACCGCATTCGATTAGGCGACGTGGCGAGCGGGGAACGATCCTGGTCGTGGTCATGCTGATCATGGTCGTGCTGCTTGGCATGGGCATGTCGGGGCTGTTCCTGACCAAGTCCAATGTTCAGATGCTGACCAATACCAATTTGCGCAACCAAGCGCTGTACGTGGCCGAGGCCGGGCTCGAACGTGCGCGCGACATCCTGAATGGTCCGGTGACACCCGATCTGACCGCGCTGCTCGGTGGGGCCGGCCACGTCGCCAATCCCGAGGACGAAATCCCGAACGCCCTGGATTCCGTCTATGGATTGCCGGTCGGACGCGGAGCCATCTTGACCGACACCGCCGGGGTGCCGCTCTTTCGCGTCAATTACCCGACCAGCGTTTCGCATGGTGAAGCCGTTCCCGGCAATCCCCGAGTCATGGCCAACTCGCTGATGGGCATCTACAGCGTCTACATCCGCAACGACACCGCGGAATGCCGGATGGGCAAGTTCACGGTCGACGGAGTCGCGGCGGGCGGCAACCAAGTCGTGGTGGTTCGCTCCGAGGGCACGGCGAGCGATGGCCGCACCACCGTGGTCTTGGAAATAACCATGGGTGGCGCCGCGAGCAATGGCACATCTCAGGGCGCTGGGGGCATTGCGGCGGTTCTGTGCAATTCGGGCAAGAACGCTTGCGACGACAACAACTCCGTGCAGAACAACGTCGTCGTCAACAATTGAAATGGTAGAAGGTGCAGGATGGAAGGAGGCATTGTCCCCCTGACACGGCAACCATGACCAGAATCGACGCTAGTTTCAAAGTCTGTGCCCTGCTCGGCTTCCCCGCCCACCACTCGATGGGCCCCGCCATCCACAATACGGCCTTCGAGGCCATGGGGTTGCCCTTCGTCTACATCGCCCAGGACGTCCCGCCCGCGGATCTGGCCACCGCCATGGCCGGTGTGCGCGCCCTTGGCTATCGCGGTCTTTCCATCACCATGCCACACAAGGTGGCCGCCCTCGATCTCGTCGACGAGGTCGACGCCACGGCTCGGGCCATTGGCTGCATCAACACCGTGGTCAACGAACAGGGGCGCCTGCTTGGCTACAACTCGGACGGGCAGGGCGCTCTCGACGCTCTTGCGCGCGCGGGCGTCGCCGTTGCCAATCGACGGGTGCTCGTGCTCGGTTCGGGCGGAGCGGCGCGCGCGGTGGCCATGACCGTGGCCTTGCTTGGACGACCGGCCGACTTGGAGATCCTGGGGGTGGTCGAGGACGAGCTGGCGCGCCTGGAGCGCGACATCATGGAGAAATCGGCCATCCAGGCGCGCACGCGGAAGCTCGATGGTGCGGCCCTTGCCGCTGCCATGGAGCGGGCCGAAGTGGTTCTGCACTGCACGCCGGTGGGCATGACCCCGGACCCCCATCGGACTCTGATTCCGAGCAGCCTTTTCCGACCGGAGCTGGCGGTCTTCGACGCGGTCTACAATCCGCGCCGGACGCTTCTGCTCAAGCAAGCCGCCGCCATCGGTTGTCGAGTGGTCGAGGGCATGGAGATGTTTCTCGGCCAGGCCATGGTGCAATTCGGGCTGTGGACGGGCCAGCCGGCGCCGGCGGACGCCATGCGACAGGTGATCGAGGCGCGGCTGTGAACCTGGTTTTGGTTGGCTACCGTGGCACCGGAAAGAGCGCGATCGCGCGCAGGCTCGCGCCCCTGCTTGGCAGGCAGGTCGTAAGTCTGGATCAGGAAATCATCGGTCTTGCCGGCCTGCCCATTCCCGACATCGTGGCTGCCCATGGTTGGAGCCATTTCCGGGATCTGGAAGAGAAGATCTGCCGCGAGATCGGCGCCCAGGACGGCATCATCATCGACTGCGGGGGCGGCGTGGTCGAACGCGAAGCCAATTTCCAAGTGCTCCGCGCGGGTGGCAAGGTGTTCTGGCTGCGGGCGACACCGACGACCATCGTGGGCCGTATAGGCGGCGACAAGGCGCGTCCTTCCCTGACTGGAAGCAAGAGCTTCACCGAGGAAGTGGAAGAGGTTCTTGGGCGGCGCACGCCGCTTTACGAGCGCCTGGCCCATGCGGCGATCGACACCGATGGCCGCTCGCTGGACGATCTGGCGGCGACCATCGCGCGCCGGTTTCGGGCCGCGATCGCGCCAAGTTCTTGAGCCGTGAGGGGGCTGGCCCCCAAGCCTGGGGCCTTCTGCCTCCAGGGAGACGCGAAGCTGTTGCGATGAAGCGCGGACCCTGCCCGGAAAAGATAGCCTCCATGCAACCTGGCGCGTTCGCTTGGGCCTGAAATATGTGTTAGATACATAGGGGCGCCGCCTTCGCGGGTGCGATTCTGCCACAAGGAGCTGCATGTTGGACTCACGCGACAATTCAGTCCTCAAGTCTCTCAAAGAGCTGCGCAAGCAGGAGGAAGATCGGGTCAAGAAAGAGCGAGCCGAGGTCGAGGCTCGCGCCGAGGCCGAACGGCGTGCAAAAGAAGACGCCGAGCGTAGGGCCAGGGAAGAGACGGAGCGGGCCAAGCGCGAAGAGGAAGAGCGCATTCGGCGTGCGGCAGAGGAAAAGGAAGCGCGCGAACGCGAGGAGCGGATTCGCCTCGAGGAATCTGAGCGGCGCGCGCGCATCGAGGCCGAGACGCATCTGCAGAAGGAACGCATGCGGCTCGAGGCCCAGGTCAAGACCGCGGTTCAGGCCAAGAAGACACCCCTCGGGGCGATTGTCGGCATCGTGGCGGTCGTCTTGCTCATCGCGGGCGGCATTATCTACAAGCTCAAGGCCGACCATGAAAAACAGCTCGCCGCGCAGCAGGTGGAAAGGGATCGCGAGCGCGAGCGGGAGAAACTGCTCCTGGCCGAGCAGGAGAAGAAGATGGAGCTTCTAGAAGCCAGCTTCAAGAAACAGCTTGCCGAGGCCAAGAGCGATGCCGAGCGCCTCGCCATTCAGAAGCAGTATGACGATGCCAAGGCGAAGACCCACGTGGCGACCGGCGGCGGCAGCCGGTCCTCGGCCAAGGCCGAGAAGAAGGAGTCTCCACCCACTCCCGCCCCCTCTCTTATCAAGAGCAAGAAGTCGATCTCCGACGACCCGCTCGATGGCTTGAAGCTGTAGCGCGAACCTCCCCACACTCCTGCCTGCGGCCGTGGTAAAAACGGTCGCATGAGTGGTAACGAGCTTTTCGAACGTCATCGAGCCAGGCTCCTCGACCTGCTCAAGACCCTGGCCTACGAGGAACGCGAAGTCGTTCTCGCGTCCGGGCTCAAGAGCAATTTCTACATCGACTGCAAGCAGGCGGTGCTGAGCGCCGAGGGGCACTTCCTGGTAGGCTGGCTTTTCAGCCACCTCATCGGAGAGCGCGCGCCCGAGGTCGAGGCGGTTGGAGGATTGACCATGGGCGCCGACCCACTCGCCTCCGCGGTGGCGACCGTGAGCTACCTTGGCCAAAAGCCGTTGAACGCCTTCTACGTGCGCCAAGAGACCAAGAAGCATGGCACGGGGCAGTGGATCGAAGGTCGCAAGCTGCTTCGCCAGGGCATGCCAGTCGCCATCTTGGAAGACGTCGTCACCACCGGCGGGTCGGCGCTCAAGGCCGTTGCGCGGGCGCGCGAGTTCGGCCTCGAGGTCAGCCTTATCGTCGGCCTTGTCGATCGCGAGGAGGGGGGGCGCGAGGCGCTCGAGAAGCAGGCCCCGCTGGTCACCCTGTTTCGGAGGCGCGAGTTCACGTGAGACGGCGGCCTTGGGCTTGGCAGTTGGCCTGCGCGCTGTGGGCGCTGTCGGCCGGATGCGCTACATTGCGCACCCCCGTCGTCGACTTTTCCGAAGGGACCAAGAGCTATCGCCAGGAGGACTACCCGACGGTGTTCGAAGCGTGGACGCGCCACGCGAAGCTGGTTCAAGACGTCGGCACTGCGATGGAGATTTGGGCAACCTTCGAGAGCTGGGATTTCCGGCAGGCCTATGTGGCCAAGTACGCCAAGGTCTACGATCTGTCGGACGACGAGCGCGAGGAGATCGCCAAGTCGCAGAAGGAGACGGCGCGTGCCGTGTACGAAATCCACCTGGTTGCACAGAGCACGAACGATCGGTGGAACGACCTGGATCGCCGGTCGTCGCCCTGGCGGATCACCCTGCTCGACGGGACTGGCGCCGAGCTGGCGCCCACGTCAATCAAGGTCGAGAAGCTCCCCGAGATCTACGAGACGGAGTTCTTCCCCACACGCACGCTCTTTTCGAAGACCTACACGCTCAAGTTCGTCCGCCCGGTTGGCACGGGAGAATCATTCATCGGTCCGCAATCCGGCCGCATCATCCTGCGCATGGACTCGCCCATCGGCAAGGTCGAGGTGACGTGGGAGGCGAAGGACAGCGGCGGCGAATCTGGGTCTTCACCTTAGAGGCGCTGAGGGCGCGGAGGTTGGGAAAAATCACGTCACGCCTGGAGCGTAGCGCATCACCAACAGGGTGGCGTCGTCCTGCAGACAGCCGGCGCAGTGGTCGAAAACGGTCTGCATGATGCCGCTCACGATTTCTTCGACGGGTAGGTCGTGGCGTTTCTCGACTTCGGCGATCAGGCGGGGCATGCCGAAACATTCGTGGCCGCACCTGGCCTCGGGAATCCCGTCGGTGTACAGCACGACCAGGTCTCCCTCGGCGAGCAGCAGGGTGCGGCTTTCCAGGCCGCGACTGATGTCCTCGCTGATGCCAACCCAGGTGCCGTGGGTCGGCACGGTACGAACCTCGCCGCCCTTGCCGCACACGATGATGTCCTCGTGCGCGCCGGCATAGGTGAGGCGGCCGTCGCAAAAGAAACGGAACATGGTCAAGGTGGCGTGATCGTCCCGGCCCATGCGCAGACGCAGGTTTTGGTACAGCATCTTGTTGAGGGCGGGCAGAATCTGGTGCGGAAGGACGTCGGGATTGTGCAGGATGAGAGACGACAGACCGCTTTGGATCATGAGCATGACCAGACCGGCTTCGAGCCCGTGGCCGGCCACATCGCCGATGCCGAGCCAGCATCCGTCGTGGGTGGGCCGGACGTCGTAGTAGTCGCCGCCGACTTCGCTGGCGGTGGCCATGCGCGCGGCAATCTGCAGCCCGTGCACCACGTGCTCGGTGGGCAGGATCGACGTCTGGATCCGGCGCGCGATCTCGACCTCCTTGCGCAAAGACGCAAGCGCGGCCTCTCGTTCCAATGTGGCCTCGCGACGCAGACGCTCCTCCAGCAACCGGGCCTGTTCCGCGACGCGATTCTCCAGTCCCTCGTTCACGCGAATCAGGTCCTGCGATAGACGCTGGTTCTCGCGCAGGATCCGGCAATGGGCCACCGCGCGCGTGACGGCGGCGGGAAGCATGCGGATGTGGTCGGACTTGGGCACGAAGTCGAAGACACCTGCGTGGACCGATTCCAGCACGGAGGAGACGGCCCCTTCTTCGCTCAAAATGATCACGGGCAGTATGGGATCCACGGCGTAGATGCGGCGGAACACCTCGATGCCATTCATGTCTGGCATGTTGAGATCCGACACCACCAGGTCCAGATCCGGCGTCGAGGCCATCTTCAAAGCCTCGACGCCACTTTGTGCTGTCAGAACCGTCCACCCCATGTCCTCCAGAAAGGCGGACACGGCGTCCAGGCTGATGAAAGAATCGTCGATGAGCAGGATCTTGCCTGGTGGGCTCGCGGTTTCCTGCGTCGAGCGCAGGAAGGCCATTCGGCGCGTGGAAGGCCTGGCGGGAACTTTCACCGTCTCGTTCAAGGTGCGTGTGGATTCTTGATCGCTCACTGGACGTCGCTGCTCATCTCGCCGAGAAACCAGAAACACTCATGACTCAGGATGTTGCTGGGAACGTCCGCCCGCAGTTTCATGCAATACCCGTCGAGTCGTCACGTTTCATGCATGCTCTTGCCCTAGGCGACCCGTTGTTGCAGATTATGCGCAGGTCATGGATTTGCGAGGGGCTGGTGGGTCCATCGGTCGCCCGGTTGTTTTGCTTGAGTGACTTGGGTTGATGCTGTCGCGGAAAGCTAAAGGTTGCATGAGAAGGCGTCGATGGCTTGCGGAGGGCTCATGTCCACACTTGTAAGCGAATCCATGCTCTCCCGGCTGCTGCAATCCGCCCGACACAAGGTCGTGACCGGGATGACGGCGATCGGCAAGCCAACGCCGGATGCGGCCTTGCAGCTCGCCGCGGACTTGCACACCATCGCGGGCGAGGCCGCCATGCTGGATCGGCCCGAATTGTCCAAAGCCGCGAGCGAAGGAGAAGGGGCCGCGCGTATGTTGGCAGCGGGCAAAGCCGACGCGCGCGTTCCTTGCATGCGCTTGCTGCGGCGGCTCGGCTACCTTCTGCAGGAGGCGTCGGAGGCCCGCGACGGCAAGTCCGGCACGGCCCAGCGGAGCGCCCCCGCGGGCTTGAGCAAGCTGCTCATCGTCGACGATAGCCAGGTCGCGGCGCTGGCCCTCGCGGACGTGTTCGAGATGCACGACTTCAGCGTGCGCGTGGCGTCGAGCATGGAGAAGGCGACCGAGCTCTTCTCCGCATTTCTGCCCGACATTCTGGTCAGCGACGTGCACATGCCCAATCTCGACGTTGCCGAATTGTGCCGCAGGTTCCGCGCCGATGCGGGCGACCGGCGCACGGCCCTGATCTTGGTTTCCGGGCGCGCCGAAACCGAGTTGCGCGACCAACTGACCGACATCAAGCCGGATGCCTTCGTGTCCAAACTGGCGGGCGCGGTGGCGGTGGTGACCCGGGTCAGCGCCATCTGCCGAGACCTGTTTGAATGAACGCCGAGGACCTCGCGCGCGGCGAGCGCAGGGACACCCTGTCGGGACAGAACGGTCCCCCCGCAAGGGAGGCCGCCAGCATCACGCTCATGCTGATGCGCTTGGGGATGCGTTGGTTTGGCGTGGACGTGCGGGCGATAGAAGAAGTAGCCTTGAAAGGTGAGGTCACGCGCGTTCCCACGGCGCCAAGCCACATCCTCGGCGTCACCAGCTTGCGCGGCCGTTTGGTCACGGTGGTCGGGTTGGAACGGATGATAGGCAGTGCCGGCATGCTCTCGCGCGAAAGCTCGGCGACGCTGCCGCGCCTGGTGGTCGTGCGCGACGGCGAATACGAAATGGCCCTGGTGGCCGAGAGCATCCACGGCATGACGGAATACGTGTTCGCACCGGAGCCAGGCCGGGACCGGTCGCCTGGCATTCCCGCGTTCGTGCGGGAAGAATTCAATTGGAGGGGCAATCGGGTGTCCTTGCTCGATGCCCCGCTCCTGGTTGCGACCGCAGCGAAGCTGGCGGGAATCCCTTCACCCTCGCAAGAGTTGGAGCCATGAGAGCTCTCGGCCTACGTACCAAGCTCGTCGTCACCTACACGGGCCTGTTTCTGGCATTCACCCTGGCCTTTGCCTGGTACTTGATCGAGCGGCAGGGAACCATCGCATCCCAGGCGCTCGAAACCCGCGCCAAGGGCCTTTCCGGCATTCTGGCCAAGCTGATCGCGCCGGCCGTCGATCTCGATCTCGACAAGTCGCAGGTGGAAAATTCGCTGGCGGCCATCAAGGGGCACCAGGATCTCCTCTACGTCGTCGTGCTCAAGGCCGACGGCTCGGTGTACTTGCGCCACAGTGAAATGCACGTGCCCTCGGGCAGCGAGCTCTTGGAGAGCTCGGATACCACGCGGGTCGAGCAGCGGGGCGAGATTCTGAACGTGCTCGAGCCCATTCGCTCGAACGGCAAGGACATCGGCACGTTGGCGGCCGGGTTCTCGCGACAATCGATCAATCAAGAGATCCGCACCAGCACGCGCACGGTCATGAGCTTCAGCGCGGTGATTGTTCTCATCGGGTTCCTCTCCGCCTGGGTCATTTCCGGGACCATCGCGCGGCCCATGTTGGAATTGGCCAAGAAGCTGACCCGCTTGTCCCGAGATCTGGCGGGGCTCGCGCGCAGCCAGGAGACCGCGAGTAGCCAGCAGGTCTCTGCCATCGACGAGACCCGCGGCACCATGGAGGTGATGTTGGCCTCGGCGCAACAGATCGCCGAAAGCTCGTCGGCCGTGCTCGGCAACGCCGAACGCACGGTGACGGGAAACCGGGATGTCGCCCACCGGATTCAAGAGCTGAACAACCACGCCGAGCGCGTCGCGGAAATACTCGCCGCCATCATGCAGGTCGCTGACCGCACCGATTTGCTCGCGCTCAACGCGGCGCTGGAAGGCACCAAGGCCGGCGAGGCCGGGCGCGGATTTACCTTGGTCGCGACCGAGATGCGCCGCTTGGCCGAGAGCGTGATGGAGTCGGTGGCGGGCATCCGCCGGCTGATGAACGACATGCGATCGGCTTCCCAATCCGCCGTGCAAGCGGGACAGGAAGGCATCGCGCTCTCCGAAGAGACGACGCGATCGGCGCGTGATATCGCCCTGGTCACGCAGCAGCAGCGCAAGGCAACCGAGCAGGTCGGGCGCAGCATGGACGACATGGCCGCAACGGTCTCGGAGGCCATGTCGAGCACGCGACAGACCGCATCCACGGCCCAGGATCTGGTCTACGCGGCTTTGCGCCTCGACCGGTTCGTGGGCAGCAGCAGCAGTCGCCTCCTGCAACCCCAGCCCGATCGGGCTGGCCACGGATCCGCAAGCCCGGCGGATAAGGGCACGGGAGAGTTCCAGGCGGAGTAGGTTTCCATGGCCATCGATCAGGAGGCCAGACGGCAACGACGCGTCGAGATGTTCCGGCAGGTGGCCGCGGAACGCGTTGGCAAGCTCAACCTGGTGTGGATCGAATTCGAACAAGGCTCCAGCGATCCGTCGGCGTTTCTTCGCGAGGCACACACGCTCAAGGGCGAAGCCAGTCTCACCGGGTTTGCGCTGGCCGCGAAGCTCGTCCATGCCGTGGAGGACTATGTGAAGCTGGTGCGCGACCGCGGCGAGGGGCCGGCCGAACGCGACGGCGATTTGATCTTGAACGGGCTGGATCTGGTATTGCGACTCACCCAGGGCGAGCCCGATGCGTCTTCGCTGGAAGCCGACGCTTTTCTCTCGCGCGTGGCCGCGCTCCTGGGAAAGACCTCGGACTCGCTCGCCACGCCGACGCCGATCCCGTCGGAACCGGCCAAAATTCAACAGTCGCCAGCGCCGCCGCTGCTCGCAACCCGCGATGATGCCAACGTGCGCGCAACGCCCGCGCCGGTCCCGGTACGCAAGGAGAGCTCGATTCGGGTCACCGCCGAGAAGATCGACCACCTACGCGGTATGGTGTCCGACCTCTTGCTCTCCAGCGTTCGCTGGCGCCAGCTCACCCGAACCACGCGGCGCCTGCGCGAGGCAGCCCAGGCCATGCGGCAAGGCGGGCGGTTCCCCGCCGGTGAGGATGGGACCGCCGAGGTCTGGACGAACATCGTGGCTGGGTTATCCGATATGGAGTCGCGTCTGCGCGACGAGACCCATGATCTCGAACGCCTGATCGGCGATCTCGACGGCACCACGCGCGAGCTACGCATGATCCCTCTTGCCACCTTGCTCGATCATTTTCCGGTGCCCTTGCGTCACCTTGCGCGCTCGCTGGGCCGTCAGGTCCGCTTCGAGATCGAGGGCGAGCAGATCGAGGTCGACAAGGCGCTGCTCGAAATGCTCGAAGAGCCCTTGCTGCATCTCTTGCGCAACGCCATCGACCACGGGGTCGAGCCCGCGGAGCAGCGCGTGCGGGCCGGAAAGCCGGCCGAGGCCACGGTTCGCATCACCGCAGGCATGGTGGGGCAGCGGCTGTCCTTGCGCGTTTCCGACGACGGTGGTGGCATCGATGTGGCGGCGGTGCGCAGGCGGGCGCTTGCCACCGGCCTGCTCGACCCTGCCGTCGCCAACACCGCCAGTGAGCCGGAGATTCTTCGCACCATCTTTGCCGCCGGCTTTTCGACGCGCGAGCAAGTCTCCGAGGTTTCGGGGCGTGGAATCGGGCTCAACATCGTTCTCGACGTGGTCGAGAATGTGGGCGGCAAGGTGGATGTCCGCTCCGATCTCGGGCGCGGCACGACCTTCGACATCGAGGTGCCCATCACGGTGGCCATCACGCGCGTGGTGCTGTTTCGCGTGGGGGTGGGCACCTACGCCTTGCCCGCGGCCTCCGTGCGCAGCCTGGTCCTGTCGAGCACCATCGAGCATGGCGAAGGTCCGGAGGGGCCATTCATCCAGTTCGCGGGCGCCACCGTGCCGATTCTCGATCTCGGCAAGGTTCTCGACGAACCCCAGACCCCGGATGCGGGGGCGCGCATCGTGATCGCGCAAAGTGGCGCCGATCTGGTAGCGTTGACCGGAACCACGGGCCACCTCGAACGCGAGGTCATGCTCAAGCCCATGGGCAAATTCTTCGAGAAGCTGTCGCTGGTGGCGGCGGCCGTGAACTTGGAAGACGGTGCTCTGGCGCTGGTCCTCAAGGCCGCCGAGCTGGTGCTGCTTTCGCGATTGCGGGTCAAGCGGCACGCCTCCGCCGACCTGGAAGTCCGACAAGCGGCCGGACGCGTGGCCTTGGTGGCCGATGACTCGCCGGTGGTCCGAGACATCGTCGCGCAGGCCTTGCGTTCGTATGGGCTACACGTGCTGGTGGCGTGCGACGGCGAGGAGGCGCTGGCGATGTTCGCGGCCCACGCGCGGGTGGACCTCGTGGTCACCGACATCGACATGCCTCGCCTCGACGGATTGGCCTTGGTGCGCACCCTGCGCAGCCGGCAAGGTTCGAGGGACGTCCCGGTGGTGGCCATCTCCATGCGCGGTGGCGAGCTGGAAAAGCGCGCCGCCATGGAGGCGGGCATGTCGGCCTACCTCGACAAGAGCGATTTCAACCAAGCCCTGCTGTGGCGAACCATTCGACCATTCGTGACCGGGACATGAAAACCCGCGTGCTGGTGGTGGACGATTCGCCGCTCATCCGCGCGGTGCTGCGCGAGGCGTTCGAGCGGACCCACGACATCGAAGTGGTGGGGGAAGCCGGGGACGGGCGTCAGGCCATCGCGTGCGTGCGCGAGCTTCGACCCGACATCGTGACCATGGACGTGGTCATGCCGGTCATGGACGGCCTTTGCGCCACCGAAGAGATCATGCGCGTGCGGCCAACCCCGATCGTCATCATCGCCCGTGACGGCGGCAACGCGCGTACCCTGGCCGTCGAGGCGCTGGGCAAGGGCGCGCTGGCGGTATTTCCCAAACCCGCCGGCGGTTTCGACGATCCGCTCGCGCTCGAGCTGGCGGTCACCATCAGGCGCTTGGCGAGCGAAGCCAGGCAGAGCCGGCGCTTCTTCCCTTCGGCCGTGGTGCCGGCGGCGACCATCCGGGTGTTGTTGGTGGACGATTCCTCTCTGGTTCGCCAGGTGATTCGTCAGGCGCTCGCACAGGTCCCCGACATCGAGGTCGTTGCCGAGGCTGGCGACGGAGCGGCGGCGGTCAGACTGGTGGCCGAGCTTCGACCGGACGTGGTGTGTTTGGACATGCTCATGCCCATCATGGGAGGCCAAGAAACGGCGCAACGGCTTCTCCACGGTTCCGGGCCCGGCATCCTGCTCGTCACCCACGATCACCAAGCCGCCCAAGGCCTGCTTGCCAGGCAAGTGCCCGGTGCACCCATCGAGGTTTTTCTCAAACCCGGCTCCGGCTTCGACGACATCAGCAGCGTGGAATTGGCCGCTGCCATTCGTCGCCTGGCGCAGGCCTGCGGTTTCCGCGCGCTTTCTTCCGCCCCCCTCCATCCCCGTATGGACCCCATCCACCCCGTGCAGGTGTCCATCGTCGGGATCGTGGGATCGACAGGGGCGCCGCGGGTCTTGCGTGACCTCGTGCGCGGGTTGCCGTCCGATTTTCCGGTGCCCATCGCGATCGTTCAACACACCGAACGCGGCTATGCGCAGTCCTTCGCCCATTGGTTGTCCATGGATGCGCCGCTATCCGTACGCTTGGGGCGTGAGGGTGACGTGCTGGTTGCGGGCGAGATCGTCGTGGCCCCCGACAATCTGCACATGGAGGTTCATACCGGCGGCGTGGTGGCCTTGCGGGCGACCTCGCCCGTCAACGGGTTTCGTCCTTCGGCAACGGTGTTGCTGACCTCACTGGCCGCAGCCTACGGACAGCACAGTCTGGGGATGGTTCTATCCGGGATGGGCAGCGACGGCGTTGATGGGCTGGGGGCCGTCTACTCGGCGGGCGGCTGCGCGATCATCGAGGATCCTGACACCGCTGCGGTGCCGGGGATGCCCAAGCGAGCCCTGGTGCGCGCCACCGGCGCGCATGTCGCTCGAGCTTCACACCTGGCTTGGTTGCTCATCGAACTGGCGGGCAGCGGGCGAAGCTGGAAGCACGCCTGACACACGGGACTCGGGTCAAGGAAGCTTGCTTCCCTCGCGGGCCGCGTTGGCGGAAGATGCTCCTCGGTGTTCGACTTCCTCCAACATGGGTTGCACCACTACCGAGCGTTGGGTTGGCCGGTTGGGCTGGCGCTCGGGCTGGGTGTGCCCCTGGCGTCCTTTCTCGTCGGCTTGGCCCTGGTGGTCGGATTGCCGTCGGACTTCTTCGTACGAGCTCCCGAGCGCCGACGCCTCTGGCGATCCCATCGGGTCTTGCGGCTGACGCTGCTTGTGGGGAAGAATCTTCTTGGCCTGCTCGTGTTCGTGGCCGGGTTCGTCATGGCCTTGCCGCTCGTGCCCGGGCCGGGCGTTCTCTTCATGCTGGTGGGCATGGCACTCGTGGATTTTCCCGGCAAGCGATCCCTCGAGCGCCGACTGCTGTCCGGGCGCCACGTGCTTTCGTCGGTCAACAAGATGCGGGCGCGCTTCGGCAGACCTCCCATTCTGACCGAACATCGCGGCACCCAGTCCTCCGGGTGAGAGCTGTGGTAGACAGCGGTCCATGACTGGAAGTACCGCGTTCATGTGTTCCATGTGCCGCAAGCCCATTCCGGTGGGCGGCAAGGTGATTCGGTGTTCGGTTTCCACCTGCAACTCGGGCAAGATCAAGCTCGTGTTCTGTTCGCCCGCGTGCTGGGATTCACACCTCCCCGATGCCCGCCATCGCAGTGCCTACTTCACCGAGGAGACGGCGCGGCGTGAATGACGCAAAGTTTCTAAGCGCGTGATTGCGCACGCGATCTTGGAACGTCTCATTGCGACAAGATGACCAGCGGTGATGATGTAGTCACCGCTCCGACTCTAATCCGATGGTTGTATCTGTTCTGAACAGTTTTGGAGGGCATACATGAACTCAAGGAAGCTCGGTTCGACCTTGCTGGCAACGCGAACGTGGTTTACATGCGCCGCGATCGCGATGCTGGCTGTTTCAGGGTGTTCAAGCGATTCCACGCCGAACAAGAACGACGGTGGTGTGGGCGGCACGGATGGATCGACGACCAGCACCACGGGCAAGGGCGGTTCCGGAGGCGGCGTTGGAACAGGTGGCGTTGCAACTGGCGCCGGTGGCGGCGTCGGTGGCGGCGCCGGTGGCGGCGTCGGAACGGGCGCTGGTGGGGTGACTGGAGCGGGTGGCGCGACGAAGCTCGATGGCGGTCCCGGTGCGGGCGGCAACACGGTCGATGGCGGAGGCGGCGCGGGCGGCGACAAGCTCGACGGTGGCACGGGCGGCGCCGGCATCGACGGCCCAATGGACAAGCCCATCCCAAGCGATCTGGAGATTGACATGCCCATTCCCAACGACGCGCCCGCGGATCTTCCGCCCGCGCGCGACACGCCGGGCGTGGATGGTGCTACCTGCGGCAACGCAGGCGAAGGCTGTTGTGCGGGCTCGACCTGCGACAACGGTGGTTGTTGCGTGCCCGCTCCGACCGGCGGCGGAACCGAGTGCGTTGCCTCGGGCAGTGCTTGCACCAACGTCGGCGGCACTTGCTCGTCGGGCGCCTGCGCGGGCACCGATGCCGGAACCTGCGGCGGATCTGGCGATGAATGCTGCATCCGAACCGGCGGCGGCGGACCTGGCGGCGGCACTCGGATCTGCACGGCCGGAAATCTGACCTGTGGGACCGGCGATGCATCTCCGGGCATGTGCGAGGCTTGCGGCGAATTGGATCAGCCGTGCTGCGGCTCCACCACCAACAACCGAACCTGCACGGCCGCCAACACCGAGTGCACCGGCGCGGGCAACAATCGTACGGGCACTTGCACGGCTTGCGGTGGCAACGGCGAGGCCTGCTGCGGTGGGAACAACGGCACCTGCGCTTCCGGCAACGTCTGCCGTGCCGGCACCTGCGACCCGTGTGGTGCTGCCGGTCAGCCCTGCTGCGGCACGGGTTTGATTGCAAACCGGACCTGCGAGGCGAACCTCACCTGTACCCCGTCGGAAGCCGGTGGGGGCACGAACAACGCCAGGTGCGAATAGTCCCAATCGTCGCAACCTGACGCCATGGGGGCGCTTCTGGCGCCCCTTCCCAAGAGCTCTACGATGGTGGGGCCGGATTCCGGCTCCATCTCGACTT
>CAWGPW010000007.1:0-159034 GCA_963824555.1 uncultured delta proteobacterium
AGAACAGGGATCGATCAGGGTTGTCTGGGCACACGAGATCCGTTCCGCAGTCAGGAAGATGCGGTGGAAGGATCCGGTGCGCGAGGGGGATTGAGCGGGCGAGAGATCGGGAGGCGATCGGCCTGGGTAAACGAAACGCTCCAGTAGGATGTCCGCGAGGGCCGGCATCGATTCAGCTGGCAACGGAGATTGAGTCAGGTCGAAGATCCTCAGGGCGCCTCAGAACAGACGGCGCTCTTGCACAAGGCAGAGATGAGCCACAACAGAAGGTCACCCGTCGGATATCTCACACGTTCAAAGAATCAGTTGACTGTTATGGATTGCTCCTTTCATTCATTCGGCTTTGTCCAACATGGAAATGGTCAGAACATAGTTCCGCAGGGTGCCTCAAGACTGACGGCGCTCTTGCACGGGGCAGAGAGACGATTCAACGGAAGGTCACCCTTCGGAAATCCTGCACTCTCCATCTGCAAGCGGCGAGTGTCGAAAAGTTTGCTGCTGTCAAAGGTGCCACCGCGACCGACGTGATACAGCCCCTTGGCCAGCTTGCGCATCAGCGCGACCGCGGCCCGCGACGCACGTCCACCGTCACGCTGCTTTTTGCGCTGGTACCAAGCGTTGGCGATCGGGTCGTCCTGAATCCAACGGAAGATCGCAAGCCAGAGAAGCTGGCGCACGCGAGACGGGCCGCGCTTAGTGATCTTGATTTGGCCCTGCACGGTGCCGCTGCTTTTCTCTTTGAGATTGAGGCCCATGGCCTTGAGAAATGCGCGTGTGCAGTGGTACGACTTTGCATCACCGACCTCGGCATAGATGGCAGCCGCGGTGGTGGGGCCGACAACTGGAGCAAGCGCGGCGGCGGGCGTGGTAGCGGCGAGCTGGGCGACCTTGGTCTTGGCCGTCGCGAAGGCGCGGTGGGCGTGATAGGCCTCGGCAGCGATGGCCATCAAGGCGTCGCGTTCAAGCCCAACCAGCGGAACGCCGACGGAAGTGTTGGCCGAGGTGATGATGGCGGCGATCTTGTCGTCGTCCAGAAGCCTGTGGCTGATACCACGAAGGAGCTTCGTCGCCTGGTCCGGTTGAGCGGCAACGTCGGCTGGACCGCCGATGCGCGCGAGCAATGCCATGAGAGATGACGAAGTCAGTTCAAGCAGTGTGGGCAACTCCGGCCAGTGGCGAGCGAGCCAGCTTTCCAGGCGATGCACGAGCTGCAGGTAGCGCTCTTGGTAAAGATCCATGATGGCCAATGCTGCCTTGAGCTGGCGGCGTTCTGGGACCTCATCGGCCAGGCGGGTGGAAAGGCCGTCGGCGTGAAGCCTCGCGATGATGGCGGCTGCCTTGGCGTCGTGAAGACTGGGCACACCGTCGAAGATTTCCTTGGCATCGTGGGTGCGCTTGCCGCTGACCATGAAGATCGGAAAGCCGTCTTGCTCGAGCTGGTGGCGAAGCACATCACCGTAGGTGCCAGAGGGCTCCATGACGGCTTCGACGGTGACGCCAGCGGCACGGAAACCACGCAGGATGGCAAGCACGGTGGGATTCTGTTCAGGTGCCTTCCAGCAGATGGTGTGCAGCACGTGCCCGCCGGCAGCGGCCAGGGCCGCGACCATGTCGACCTTGGCGACATCGATGGCGAAGACCAGCTTGCCGCCCAGGTCGGCGTGCGAAACAGTCTCGGGTTGAAAATCGTTGACGGGCATTCTGCGATAGATACGCTTCTTCATGATGGGGATGACCTCCTTCGTCGGGTTTTGCGACTTCGACATCTTCGGGGCATCCCCGTCCTTTTTCCTCAACTACCTTTAGCTGACTGATGGTCGGCCGCGGACGGCCGCCCACCGCTTAACGGCAAGGCGTTAGCCAGAGCGGAGATGTCCATGGACAAAGATCTTCAGAAGGCAGTAGAGGCACTGGAACACTTCAACTCGAGCCACGAGGAAGGGTGGGCTGCTATCAAGCGGCGCAGGGAGGCTTGGTCGGGTGCGAAGGCGACAATCATGTTAGCCCTGAATGAACTATTGGCGTCCGGTCCTTCGAAGACCCACCGGCGGCTCTACTTGACCGAGGGGAAGCCATTTGAGCACTTCGACGGAGTCCAGATCAGGTTCGGCTCGATCCCGACGGGCCTGGTGGCGCATTCTGATCGGGGTACGTCGCACGGGATCGAGAAAGGGCCGACACTCGTCTTCGGGCAATCGGAAACGGGTCTCATAGGTGTTCTGCGCTATCCAGCCGAGACACGCCTGCCAAACGAGCCGGCCGCACCTGTCCAGGAGGAGTTTGTCGAAACGTTGGAACCAGAAGCCGTAACCAGGACGACGGTCTTGCGAATCGCGACGGAATTTCTTGGATGGTCATGCGTCGCCACGCTCGCAGGTGGGACGAGTGGAACAAAACGACCGATCGGGTTCATCCCTAAGCTGGCTCTCACGGACGACGAGCCTGGCTAACAAGCCGTTGAAGCGCTCGTAGGCAGTGCAAGTAAAAAGAACAGGGATCGATCAGGGTTGTCTGGGCACACGAGATCCGTTCCGCAGTCAGGAAGATGCGGTGGAAGGATCCGGTGCGCGAGGGGGATTGAGCGGGCGAGAGATCGGGAGGCGATCGGCCTGGGTAAACGAAACGCTCCAGTAGGATGTCCGCGAGGGCCGGCATCGATTCAGCTGGCAACGGAGATTGAGTCAGGTCGAAGATCCTCAGGGCGCCTCAGAACAGACGGCGCTCTTGCACAAGGCAGAGATGAGCCACAACAGAAGGTCACCCGTCGGATATCTCACACGTTCAAAGAATCAGTTGACTGTTATGGATTGCTCCTTTCATTCATTCGGCTTTGTCCAACATGGAAATGGTCAGAACATAGTTCCGCAGGGTGCCTCAAGACTGACGGCGCTCTTGCACGGGGCAGAGAGACGATTCAACGGAAGGTCACCCTTCGGAAATCCTGCACTCTCCATCTGCAAGCGGCGAGTGTCGAAAAGTTTGCTGCTGTCAAAGGTGCCACCGCGACCGACGTGATACAGCCCCTTGGCCAGCTTGCGCATCAGCGCGACCGCGGCCCGCGACGCACGTCCACCGTCACGCTGCTTTTTGCGCTGGTACCAAGCGTTGGCGATCGGGTCGTCCTGAATCCAACGGAAGATCGCAAGCCAGAGAAGCTGGCGCACGCGAGACGGGCCGCGCTTAGTGATCTTGATTTGGCCCTGCACGGTGCCGCTGCTTTTCTCTTTGAGATTGAGGCCCATGGCCTTGAGAAATGCGCGTGTGCAGTGGTACGACTTTGCATCACCGACCTCGGCATAGATGGCAGCCGCGGTGGTGGGGCCGACAACTGGAGCAAGCGCGGCGGCGGGCGTGGTAGCGGCGAGCTGGGCGACCTTGGTCTTGGCCGTCGCGAAGGCGCGGTGGGCGTGATAGGCCTCGGCAGCGATGGCCATCAAGGCGTCGCGTTCAAGCCCAACCAGCGGAACGCCGACGGAAGTGTTGGCCGAGGTGATGATGGCGGCGATCTTGTCGTCGTCCAGAAGCCTGTGGCTGATACCACGAAGGAGCTTCGTCGCCTGGTCCGGTTGAGCGGCAACGTCGGCTGGACCGCCGATGCGCGCGAGCAATGCCATGAGAGATGACGAAGTCAGTTCAAGCAGTGTGGGCAACTCCGGCCAGTGGCGAGCGAGCCAGCTTTCCAGGCGATGCACGAGCTGCAGGTAGCGCTCTTGGTAAAGATCCATGATGGCCAATGCTGCCTTGAGCTGGCGGCGTTCTGGGACCTCATCGGCCAGGCGGGTGGAAAGGCCGTCGGCGTGAAGCCTCGCGATGATGGCGGCTGCCTTGGCGTCGTGAAGACTGGGCACACCGTCGAAGATTTCCTTGGCATCGTGGGTGCGCTTGCCGCTGACCATGAAGATCGGAAAGCCGTCTTGCTCGAGCTGGTGGCGAAGCACATCACCGTAGGTGCCAGAGGGCTCCATGACGGCTTCGACGGTGACGCCAGCGGCACGGAAACCACGCAGGATGGCAAGCACGGTGGGATTCTGTTCAGGTGCCTTCCAGCAGATGGTGTGCAGCACGTGCCCGCCGGCAGCGGCCAGGGCCGCGACCATGTCGACCTTGGCGACATCGATGGCGAAGACCAGCTTGCCGCCCAGGTCGGCGTGCGAAACAGTCTCGGGTTGAAAATCGTTGACGGGCATTCTGCGATAGATACGCTTCTTCATGATGGGGATGACCTCCTTCGTCGGGTTTTGCGACTTCGACATCTTCGGGGCATCCCCGTCCTTTTTCCTCAACTACCTTTAGCTGACTGATGGTCGGCCGCGGACGGCCGCCCACCGCTTAACGGCAAAGCGTTCGCCGCACGCCAATTCCGTTTTTGTGCGATGATTCTCCCCGACCAGGCTTAGCAAGGAGGCTCAGAATGAAGATCCAGGAGCAGGACATCTTTCACGGCCCGGGTCTCGTCCAGATCGTCAAGCATCCGTCATTCAAGGCTCTGAACCGTGGTTCTGCGACGTACGGGCACTACTTGATAAATACGGATCGCCACGTCTTCGCCAAGTACAGCAAGAACAAGCGCTCTCCGTGGCAATTCAACTTCCAGCCCGCCGACCTGGAAAACATCCAGAATCAGGAAGGTTCTGTGTTCATCATGTTGACCTGCGGCTACGAAACCGTCTGTGCTCTGACTCAAGATGAGCTTGCGCAGCTCCTGGACATGGACTCAGCTGCGCAACAGATCGTAACGGTCGAGGTCCCGTCTGGTGGCAGCTGCCACGTTCGAGGCCCGGAAGGCAAGCTCCGAAAGACAATCCCGCACAATAGCTTTCCAGAGAAGGTCTTCGGGTGAGCCACCAGCGGCGGCGAACAAGGCGTTGAACGCGACGGTCGGCCGCGGACGGCCGCCCGCGCGTTAACGCCAAGCCGTTAGGCCGACTGAACCACCACCATGAGAAGCGAGCGACATCACCCATCCGTCGAGATCATCGGGAAGATTGCCGGCGAGGAGGTCATCGCCGTCGGCGGGAAAATCCATGAGATCGAGCGGCTTCGGAAGGTGTACGGCCGAGGGCGTTGGCGCAAGATGAAGGGGATCGCCGTCGTTCGTCTTCTGGATGGAACAAGTTCTCCCGCGGAGGTACACTGGTACGAAAGTCACGGCATCGGCCGGAAAGAATTCAAGATCAAGCGCCTCCTTGGCGGCCTGCGATGAGAAAGACAAAGTCAACGAAAGGCTACGTGCTCTGCGTCCGGAATGACGGGTACCCCGCGTCGCTCCTGGTGCGCAGGCTCTACAAATTCGTCCCCGACCGAAACGCCGGGTCCCGTGGTCTGATCCGTGTCGTTGATGAGTCGGGAGAAGACTATCTTTACCCGGAGAAGTTCTTTGTTTCCATCGCGCTTCCTCGGCCGGTCACTCGCGCCATTCGGGACGCGGCCTAACAAGCCGATGAAGCAGACGAGCCTGCCGCAGGGGCTTCGGGTGTAACATCGAGCGGCGGACTCGGCGGCAGGTTCGCGGCTTATCGGCAAAACGTTACAGCGACTGATGCTGTCGCCGCAGGGGCATCGTGTAGAATCGCGGCGCCGGCTTGGCGGCGCCCACACCGCTTAACGGCAAGGCAGACAGTAGTGAACAGCGTGGCGTCCCGAACGCCGCAGTCATAGAATCGAGCCATGCACGCCACCGAGTTCGAAAGCGTCATCCTATTCGTGTCGGAGCTGACCGCGGCGCGGGCGTTCTATGTCGATGGGCTCGGGTTGCCGGTGCGCTATGAGGACGAGATCCTGGTGGTCGTAGGTAGTCCTCAGGCACGCGTGGTGCTGCACCGTAGAGACCGCAGTCACGACGAGCGCGGCATCTTCCCGGCGGGCGTTGGCGTGGGGGCGGCTGCCATTCGTTTTACGGTCGAGGATCCTGACGCGTGCGAGCGCGAGGCGATCGCGCGCGGCTTGCGCGTAGTTTGGCCGACACAGGACGCGTCGTGGGGGCGGTTCGTCGTGTTGGCGGACCCCGACGGACGCTCCGTCGTCCTCGCCAAGATGCGACCGCTTGCCGGCGCCAGATCCTGATGGATTGGACTCGCGTGCTGCCCACCAAGCCGTTGCAGCTGTCAATCCCGCCGCAGAGACACCGTGTAGAATCGTGAGGCCGGCTCGGCGGCGGGCTTGCAGCTGAACGGCAGGGCGTTGGGCAGACTTCAAAAGGCGATACCATCGTGATGACGAGAATTCTATTCCTCGTAGTGCTTGTCTCCGGCACCTCAGCTCTCGCAGCTGACGCTACGACTGCGGGGGAGGCCGTCGTGTCGAATGATGGGAACCATTTCTCGCAAAAGTTTTCGCGGGGGAAGAACGTCATCGTTGTAGACGTTCGTGTGAGAGCGTTCCAGAGAGCAAAACATAAGCTAAAGCTCTACGAAGGGGCCGTGCAGCAAGTCGATGGCCGACAGGCACTTGGGGTGGACAGCGGGCCGCCGGAGGGCCTCAAGTCCGAGATCGTCAGCATACAAGTCTCCTGGAATGGCAATCGGCGCAGCGTCGACAAGTCTCTGCCTTCGGACTGCTTCAACGCCGAAGCCCTACCGTACAGGGTACTAATCTCTGACGATTTCAAGGCTGTGATGATCACAACATACGGCGGTGATGGTGGTGGAGCCTATGGGGTCACTTGGGTCGTGCCCAAGGAAGGGGATATTGCGCGTTTCGTTGCTGGCACGTACGACCTGATGTGGAAGCTGCCCAACAAGGCGTTGCAGCGACTGACGGCGCTTGCGCGCCGCCGCTGAACGCCATAGCGTTGACAGACTGGGGAGGCTATCCACGAAATCGTCGCTCACCGTTCGGAGACCCCTTGAGTGATCGGCATTGGGGCTAGGCTCGATTGGAGAGTTCGTGATATAGAATATGTCGCTTTACCTGGCTGGCACAGCTGCTGTGAGTGAACAACAGGGCAAGCGTGGCGGCCTCAGCGAGGCTACAAAGGAGTCCTCCGGTGAGAAAGCTCTTCATGGTCATGGCTCTGGTGATGACGATCGTGGCAGCCGGATCCGCCTGCACCCGCGAAACGGTGCTGCTGAAGGACGGCTTCGACTCAGGTCAACTCGCCCTCACATTCACGGCCAAAGAGGAAGGAGCCAAGCTCGAGCTAATAGTGAACAACCAGACGAACGTACCACTGATCGTCACCATCGAGTCTGGTACCACCATTTTTCATCTTGGCCAGCAGACGATCGTCATTTCGACGAGCACGCGGAAGACGCTGAATATCAGCGCTTCGGCGGAAGCGACCGTTCTACTGGACCAGGGTGGCGGTGCGCGCATGACCAAGGGTTCGATGACGGTGAGCAAGAACCCGCCCAAGAAGTAGGAGCGCAAGCGACCGCTCTCAGCGCCCCATATACCCTCAATCATCCGACGCGCTGTCGAACAAGGCGTTGCACCTGACGATCGGCCGCGGACGGCCGCTCACGGGTGAGCGCCAAAGCGGCGGACTGGCGAAGATCATGCGTATTCCGGAGAATCTGGGCGCCAGTTCCGGCGTGATCTGGGCAACGATTCCGGAGGCTCTCGGCGCTCTCGGAGCGCAGCGATGACTGGGGTCAGGTGCGAGGCTGGATGGAGGTAGTTCTGGAGGACGCTGGCGAACAAGTCATTCGAACCTGCAGCTTCGCTCAACACGACGTTTGAGCCGTCCGCGCGCCACATCTCGCAAGGCCACCGCAGCGCTATTCCCGCGTCCGACTCAAACGCCTATTGGTTAGTCCAGATATTCCCTTGACAGCAGGGCCCCCACCCCCATGCCGTGGAGATCGCGACGAAGTGAGCGCCCGTCGCGTCGGACGCCACTGCTGCCCACGATTGGCCGGACGCGGTGGCCACCGTGGTTTCGTTGGTCCAGGTCATCCCTGAGTCTGCAGATGTCCAGATGTTGCCCGGCTTGTCGTTGTTGGGCGCGGACGCGGCAACGAGGTGGGCGCCGGTCGCGTCAGACGCCACCGCTGCCCACCCTTGGCCGGAAGCTGCGGTCCCCTGCGTCCGGTTGGTCCAGGTTGTACCCGAGTCCGTGGACACCCAGATGTCTCCCCCAGACGAATCCGTCTGGCAGACCGCAACGAGATGTGTTCCGGTCGAGTCAGACGCTACACCCCGCCAGTCATGGCCCGAAGCAGCAGTCCCAATGGTTTGATTGGTCCAGATCGTGCCCGTGTTCGCAGAGGTCCAGATATCGCCTTGGTAGGGTATGGCGACAAGGTGAGTCCCGGTCGAGTCCGACGCAATGTCAACCTGGCCTGCGAAGGAAGTCCCCGCCGTCTGGTTGGTCCAGGTCGTGCCCGCGTCTGCGGAAGCCCAGATGTCCCCATAGACAACGAGCAGGTGGGTGCCAGTCGAATCTGAGGCCACGGTGGGCCCCAGCACGTAGCCGGCGGCGGAGTTCACCGTTATCCTTTTGTTCCAGGTGGCGCCCGCATCCGCGGAGGTCCAAACATCCCCGCCGCCCTGGGCGTCATCCCTGCTGTCCGGGGGTGCATAGGTGACAGCGACTAGGTTGTCTCCAGTCGAGTCCGATGCCACGGAACGCCAGCGGTGGACGGACGCAGCGGTGCCTTTCGTCTGATTGGTCCAGGTCGCGCCCATGTCCGTGGAGGTCCAAATGTCACCTTGGCAGATATCGCCTTGGCAGGTGTCGTCTTGTTCGTAGGTTACGGCGACAAGGTGAGTCCCGGTCGAGTCCGACGCAACGGCTTCCCAAGGCAGCCACCCAGCGGTGGTTCCAGCAGTCCGATTAATCCAAGTGCTGCCGCTGCCTGTGCCAACCGTATCGCTGGTTTCACCGATCCCACTGGACAAGGCCGAATTGCCGCTGCAGGCGAAGACGAGCAAGCTCGCGAGACAGACACCTGCCAAGCCAACTGAATTCTTGCGCATCGGATCCTCCATTCGGCTCGTCCTGTCGGCGGTGTCTGGGGCATTGGGTGGCCGCCACACCTCTTGGATGATTCAGCAAGGAAACCAGCAAGAACAGTGCCGATGGAAGGATAAGAAGAACCGTGACAATTGCTGCCACTGTGCGATCACTTTCTGCATCTTTGGTTGCTCCATTGACAACCTAGTTGTCTCCCGGATCTCGATACCATCTCTCGGAGATGTGCCGCCGAATTCATAAAGCCGTTGACTGCCGATCCCGCCGCAGAGACATTGGTGTAACATCGACGAACCGGCTAAGCGGCGGGCTCGCAGCTTAACGGCAAGGCGGACGGATCCACGGGGCATGGAAGAAGAATCATTCGCGAACTGCCGATGTCGGTCGCGCGCTTGCGCGTCACCGAGGTCGCACCGCGATGGTGGCGGTGGGAGATCCTTCGTCCGGACGGCATCACCGTGCTGGGGGCCGACGACCTGTTCAGTAGGGCGGCCTCTGTACTCGCCAACATCGAGGCGGGTTCGTCGGCGGGTGAGGTGGACGGTCGCACCGTGAGGTGGATTCTCTCGCTGTTCGAAGGTCATCATTCCCTATATGCCAGCGACGACGGCGCTGACCGCCTTCTGCTCTTCCAGGACGGCGATGCACGCATCATCTGGCGTGACCGACTTCTTGCCGATCATCGGCGCGAGTGGGCCGAAAGGATTGGCAAAGTGCGGGGGACCGCCCAACAAGCCCTTGCAGCGCTGACTGTCAGTCGGCCGCGGACGGCCGCCCGCGGGTTAACGCGCAGGCGTTAACCTGACGTGGGGAGAACCAGTGAAGGTCCGACTTGATCACGTGTCCGCAGCGGAGAGTGGCGACTACTATCAGGTGAGTTTCGAGGCTGCTGACGACGGTGATGGTCCGTACGTGCTTATCCAACGGCAGCTCGAGGATGACGACGGCGGCCTTTGCTACCTTGAGACCCATGACCAGGACTACATTGGTCATTTCAAGGTCGTGCGGGCTACTTTGGACCGGCACCGGTTCTGTCTCGAACTACGCCGCAAAAAGTTCTCGACCATCGAGGTGCATTCAGGACGAACGCGGAGAACTACTTGGAGGTTGCCCGCATCCTGCGAATCATGATTCCGAGCCTTGCAGTGGCCGGCGATGGCGCAGGCTGACAGGGCGTTGACGAAGGCCGCCGGGGCCTCGGCAGCGCTACTATCGGCCATCATGCTTCCCCGGTTTCGGTATCAGCGTTGTTGCCGTGCCCACCGCTCGCCAAGATCTTTTCCCGCGCTCGCGCGTTTGAAGACCTAGGCCCGTGGGGCGACCTTCCCCCAGGGCGGGAGGTTCGTCATGCAACGCGCACGTGTCCTTGCTCTATTTGCCTGCCTGGTCATCGCCGCGATCGCATCCGCACCTTCGACGGCGGCCACCGCGCCCGCGGCCGGCCCCTTGCTGGTCTTCGGCCACAACCTCATTCGTCCGAAACAACAAGTGTCCGACGATCCTCTTGATGGTTTGCCCACGGACGATGGCGACCAGCGCGGACATTCCAAGGGGGGTGGCCACCGCCGGACCACCTGCGCTGTCGACGGCAGCCCAGCCGACTATCGGGACATCGGCGATCTGCGCGCGGCCCTGGCTTTCGTCAAGCACGGCCCGGCGTCTTGGCCATGCCCCGTTCGCGCGGCCCAGTCCGAGACGCGCCTGCGCATGGACATCGACGGCGATGGCAAGATCACGGCCTGCGAACCCATCGCTGGAGCGCCCGCCGTCGTCGGCGCCATGGCCAAGCGACTGATCGGAAAGTCCATCGCCCGCCGCCCCGCAGGCGCAACGACCGGAATCGTCGTGCTCACATTCCGGAAATCCGGGCTATAACCCGTGGCCTCCCGGCCATGACTCGCCCCTTCGTGATCTTCGACTTCGACGGCACCGTCGCGGATTCCTTCTCGGAATCGCTCTTGGCCTACAACCGCATCGCGCCCCGCCTGCGCCTGCGCACGGTGGAGGGTGCCGAAATCCCAGGGCTGCGCCGCATGGGGGCCGGACAACTGATGCAGGCGCTGGGCATCCCCATGTGGAAGTTGCCGCGCTTGATGATCGCGGTGCGTGCCGATCTGCACGACCACTTCCATGCCGTCAGACCCTTTCCCGGTATCGCGGAAGCCATTCGCAGTCTTCACGATGCCGGATGCCACCTGGCCATCGTGACCTCGAACTCCGAGGAGAACGTGCGCAACTTTCTCATCCGCCACGGCATCCAGGAATTCGACATCGTGGTGGCGGGCGCCAGTATCTTCGGCAAGGCGACGCGCCTGCGCCGGCTCATCAAGGCCGAACGTGCGCAGCAGGAGATATCTGTCTACATCGGCGACACCGTGCCCGACATCCGGGCCGCGCGCGTGGCAGGTGTGGCGGCGGTGGCGGTAGCCTGGGGGTTCAGCGACCCCGCGCCTCTGTCGGCCGAGGCACCCGAGGCGCTGGTGGATTCGACGAGCACCCTCACCGGTTCCATCCTGCGACTGCTCGGCCAGTGAAAATACCTTCACCAATCGCCGCGCTGGCCTCCACCTTTCGCGACAATCGTAGATCCTTTTTCCGACTCGCGCGTTGGTAGCTTCTGACCCCGGAAAAGCTCTTTTTCTCCCGGGGCAGGAGGTCCGACATGCGCCGCTCGCTTTCGCCCCGACAATTCGCAAGCTCCGCCGCCGTTTGTCTTTTCCTGGCCACGGCTATTGCCTGTGCCCAAGACCAGACGCCCAAAGCGCCCGTCACCAGCCCGACCAAGGTGCTCAAAGCCGTGCAGTACACCGGCCCCATGATCCTGCAAGCGTCGGACAATCCCAGCTCGGACGGTTCTGACCACAGCTTGTCGCCCTACCTCTACGTGGCGGGCGGCGATCCCGCGCGCGATCAGGTTCCCCTCAAGAAGACCTGGGCCCAGGTGAACATCGCCGGCGTGATCGCGGCGGTGAAGGTACACCAAATCTTCGAGAACACCGGCGCCAAGCCCATCGAGGCCATCTACGTGTTCCCGGCCAGCACGCGGGCGGCCGTGCACGCCATGCGCATGAAAATCGGCGCGCGCACCATCGACGCCAAGATCGAACGCAAGGCCGAGGCGCGCGCGCAGTACGAGGCGGCCAAGCGATCGGGCCAGCGTGCCTCGCTGCTCGAGCAAGAGCGACCCAACGTCTTCACCACCAGCGTGGCCAACATCATGCCCGGTGACCGTATCGAGGTCGAGCTCGACTACAGCGAGCTCGTGGTCCCGGAAAATGCGACCTACGAATTCGTCTACCCGACGGTGGTCGGCCCGCGCTACGCTGGTGGCGCCGACCCCAAAACCGATCGGTGGATGACCAATCCGCATTTGTCCGAGGGCAAGCAAGAGCCCTACGCCTGGGATCTCGAGGTCCACCTGCAGACCGGCATCGGGCTCAAGGAAATCTCGTCGCCGTCGCACAAGATCGCGGTGCGCTACACCGGCCCGTCCACGGCTGACATCAAGCTGGACCAGAGCGGCGGCGGCAACAAGGACTTCATTCTTCGCTACCGCCTGGCTGGCGACAAGATCGAGACGGGGCTCTTGCAATTCGAGGAGCCTTCCACCGGCCTCGGCCGCCCTGCCGAAAAGTTCTTCGCCCTCTTGGTCGAGCCGCCGAGGCGCCCCACCCTGGCCGACATTCCGGGCCGCGAGCTCATCTTCCTGCTCGATGTCTCGGGCTCGATGCACGGATTCCCCATCGAGACCACCAAAGAGCTCATGCGCAACCTTCTGCCCAGGCTGCGCCCCACCGACCACTTCAATCTCGTCTTCTTCTCGGGCGCCAACTACACGTGGAGCCCGTCGGGCTCGCGCCCGGCCACGGAGGCCAACATCAAGGACGGCATGGACACCATTCTCAAGCAATACGGCAGCGGTGGCACCGAGCTGATGGGCGGGCTGGAGGCCGCCTACGCCATTCCGCCCGTCGGCAAGGGCGTGTCGCGCACGGTGGTCGTGGTCACCGACGGCTACGTGGGCATCGAGGCCAAGGCCTTTCGTTTCATCCGCGAGCGATTGGACCAGGCCAACCTGTTCGCCTTCGGCATCGGCAACTCGGTCAACCGCGCCCTCATCGAAGGCATGGCGCGCGCCGGGCTCGGCGAGCCCTTCGTGGTGCTGGGGCCGCAGAAGGCCGCCGCCGAGGCCGAGAAGCTGCGCCAGATGATCGACCGACCACTGTTGACCGACATCGCCGTGCACTTCGGCGACAGTGGCGCCTACGAGGTCGCGCCGCAAAGGATTCCCGACTTGCTCGCCGAGCGCCCGTTGCTCATCTACGGCAAGTACCGCGGCGACCAACCGACCCGCATCGAGATCACCGGCCGCACCGGCCGTGGCGCCTTCCATCACGCCGTGGACTTGCGGCCGGCCGACGCACGAAGCGAAAACTACGCCCTACGCGCGCTGTGGGCGCGCAAGTGGGTCGAGGTGCTCGAGGACGAATTTCACATGGGCGGCGGCAAGCCCGTCGAAGACGCTATCACCAATCTCGGTCTCTTCTACCATTTGCTCACGCCGTTCACGTCCTTCGTGGCCATCGATTCGGAGGTGGTGAACCGCACGGGCAAGTCGGACACCGTTCGCCAGCCCCTGCCCATGCCCGAGGGCGTGTCGAACTACGCCGTCGCCGAGGCCCAGTCCATGGCGGCGATTCCGGCCGCGCCGGCCCCGGCCTACAACCGGCCCCTGCACGCGGTGGCCAAGTCCTCGATGAGCCTAGACGACCTTTCGGGTTCCTTCGCCAGTGGTGGGCGCGCCAAGCACGCTGCTGGCGCTCCCGCCACGGTCTCCGAACCCCGGCAGGCCGAGCTCGCGACGGACGAGGAAGCCGACAAGAGGACCGGAGAAAGGGCCAAAACGCCAGCCTGCAGGATCGAGGTGGCCGTGGACAGAGCCGAGCACGTCGGCGACGCCAAGGCCCTGCGTGCGCTGGTCGAGCGCGCAGCACACACGCGCGGCTGCCAGGTCGCGGGCCTGGTCAAGCTGCGCATCACCATCGACGGTGCAGGCATGATCGTCAACGTCACCTTCGTGTCGGGCAACGACGCGATCGGGAAGGCGCTGATCGGCAGGCTGACCGGCGTCACCTCGTCCACCCGCGCGACCGGGCAAGACAACGGCACCGTCGAGGTCACCATCACCGTCGCAGAAAGGTGAATCTGGCGCAATCCTTCTGGCAGGCGGGCTGCCAAGGCCCACCTGCCGTCGTGCACCAGCCACCTAGGCCACGTAGTCGAGCTCGGTCTGGTCGTTGTCCGCCACCAGCGGACCGGCCAGCACCGACGCTGGCGGTCGCTGCAGGTCCCAGATCAACCCGACCTTTGCCAGACAGCGCAGAACCAGGTAGGTCAGGTCGAATTCCCACCAGAAGAAGCCTTGGTTGGCGGCGCTTGGATAGTGGTGGTGGTTGTTGTGCCAACCTTCGCCGGTGGTGATGATGGCCAGCAGCCATTGGTTTCGCGAGTTGTCCTTGGTGACGTAGCGGCGGCTGCCAAACATGTGGGTCAGGGAATTGATGGCGAACGAGCCGTGCCAGAGCAGGACGGTGGACACCATGAAGCCCCACACCAGGCCGTGCACTCCACCGACGAGAAGAAACGCCAGGCCAAGGAGTGCGGCCGGCAAGAAGCTGATGCCCGGACGGCTCAAGAAGCGAAGCTCGGGGTACTTGGCGAGGTCGGGAACAAGCTTGAGGTTGACCTTCCAATTGTCCTTCAAGATCCAACCCAAGTGCGCGTACCAGAAGCCACGCTGTTTGACCGAGTGCAGATCGAGCGGGGTGTCCGAGTGCCTATGGTGATAGCGGTGGTGACTGGCCCACCACAGAACGTCGCTCTGCGCGGCGCTTTGGGCTCCGACAGCCAGCAGGAATTGAAACACACGCGAGGTGCGAAAGGCGCGATGGGAGAAGTAACGGTGATACCCTGCCGTGACCACCACCATGCGCACGTAGTAGACGCCGATGGCGAGGGCGAGACCGCTCCACGACCATCCGCCGAAGATGACACCGGCCGCCGCGACCAGATGAACCAGCACCAAGAGAATCATGGTGGGACGAAAGAAGCGGCCCAATGATCTCGGCAAATCAGGGCGGGCTGGATGAACGCTTTTGCTTGAGCTATCCATGGGTTAAGTATGAAAGCCCGCGTGTCATCGAACGACCACGGTTAGGTCACAACGATGTCAGGTCTCAAGGCGCAAGGCCCGCAATACCGCCTCCAACTCCGTGGGCAGCGGCGAGCCGATATCGAGGTGACCGCCCTCCACCGGGTGGGGCAAGCGCAGGCGCGTGGCGTGCAAGAACAGGCGATGCAGACCATGGCGCTCGCGAAACAGGCGGTTGTGCTCGCCCTTGCCGTAGTTGACATCCCCGATGAGCGGACACGAGATGTGCTTGAGGTGCCGCCGCACCTGGTGCAGCCGCCCCGTCAGCGGTCGCGCCTCCACCAGGCTGTAGCGACCGAAGACCTCGCGACGGACGATCAGGGTCTGGGCCGCGACCCGCGGCGCGTGCGGGTCTTCGCCCGGCGGCAGCGGGTGGTCGATCAAGATCTCGTCGGGGGGAACGCCACGGACCAGGGCAAGATAGGTCTTTTCCGCCTTGCCCGCGGCGAACGATTCGCACGCCCGCGCCGCCATGTCGGCGGACAGCGCGAATAGCAGCACGCCACTGGTGGCGCGATCCAGGCGGTGCACGGGAAAGACCCGCGCGCCAATCTGGTCGCGTAGGCGAACCATGGCCACATCGTGCTCCCGCGCCCAGCCACGATGAACCGCCAGCCCCGCGGGCTTGTCCACCGCGATCAGGCTCTCGTCGCGAAAAAGGATGGAAAGCGCGCCGGGCATGACTGGACCTAGAAGTGATCCTCGCTGTGGTAGGAGGAAACCGAGGCGCGACTTCGGGCTGCGATGGCCTCGTCCCAGGGCGCCACCTGCCAATTGTCCTGTCGCCTTTCAGGATACATCCACGGCGGCAACGGGATGAGCAGGCTGCGCGCCAACGCCTGGACGTAGGGCTCGTACATCGCGCGCAACGCGGCCAGTTTCTTTTCCGCATCGGCGCCTTCGCCGAGTCTCAAGTTCCTTTCGGAAAGCGCCAGCCGCAACCGCGACAATTCCTCCGCGGGCAGCCGGTCGGGCAAGAGCGGATCGTACGCGGTGCTCACCACTTGAGAAAGATCCACGACCGCGTGTCTGGCCATGGCGAAGGTCACCTTGGCCTGCTCGCTGGGAATGCCATCGAGCCCCACGATGACCAGCGAAGTCGCATCGAGGATCGTGGTCAGCGCCGCGAGCCAGGATTGGTTGTTGTGTTGCGAGCGGAAGAAGCTGAGCACGGGATAGGAGAGATGGCTTTCCAGAACCTCGGCGGACCAACGCTCCCAGGCGTGAAAGATCCGGTCCAGGCCGTCGTGGGGCGGACACTGGCAGTAGCGCCGCAAGAGCTCGGCGGCCGTCGGTGGAGATCCGGCGCGCGCGTCCAGCAGGGAGATCTCGATTTCGCGACGAGAGAAGGCCGAATAGATCGTCGGTAGGTAGCCGATGACGATACCCAGGAAGGCAAAGCCCATCCCGGCTTCCAGCACGGCCACGAAACGCGACGGGCCCGAGTCGGGAATGATATCGCCATAACCGAGTGTGAAGAAGGTCTCGCCACTGTGGTAGAGCAACAGCCCGAAGCTTGGGCGCGCGTTCGACAGCAGCAGGTGCGCGCCCGCCCCGTATTGCACGAGCGCGAAGCCCAGGATGAGGCCGGCGGCCCACAGCGCCAGGAGAACGATCAGCGACAGCGGCCCGTAATAGCCGAGCACGGATTCGCGACGCGGCTGCGACTTGATCCGCCTCGTCATCGCAGCCCACGGGCCCCAGGTCAGGCGGTAGTACCAGGCGGTCAAGCGGAACAGACCACGCACGCGCCTCGGCAGAACCACGGTTTCGAGCGCGTCCAGCAGGACGGCCAGCAGCACCAGCAGCCCGGCGAGGGTGAAAGCGATACGCAATACCAGCATGAGGTCTGCCGAATGCTAGCAGGCCAAATCAATAAAGCCGGCAAACCCCGGAAAGGTCGAGTAGCATCCTACCCCCGTGCCACACGACCATCCCCATCCCCACATGGAAGTCAGCCACCCCGCCCACGGTCCGGAAAAGCTGCCCGGCATCACCCACGTCATCGCCGTGGGCAGCGGCAAAGGCGGTGTCGGAAAATCCACCGTCAGCGTCAACCTGGCCCTGGCCCTGCAGCAGGTCGGGGGGCGTATCGGGCTGGTCGACGCCGACGTCCTCGGTCCCAGTATTCCCGGCATGCTCGGCCTACCCGCCAACCAACCGCCCATGGCGACGGCCAACCAAACCATCTTGCCGGCCGAACGCTACGGCGTGAAGACCATGTCCATGGGCATGCTGACGGGAGACGACAATCCGGCCATTCTGCGCGGCCCCATGGTGAACAAGTACTTGAACATGTTCATCGGCGACGTGGAATGGGGCTCGCTCGACTACCTGATCATCGATTTGCCGCCTGGGACCGGCGACACGCAGCTCACGCTGGCGCAGAACGTGCCGCTTTCGGGCGCCATCATCGTGACCACGCCGCAGGACGTGAGCCTCAAGATTGCGCGGCGTGGATTGCGCATGTTCGAGAAGGTGCAGGTGCCCATCCTCGGCGTCATCGAGAACATGAGCACCTTCACCTGTCCGCACTGCGGAAAGGACACGGACGTCTTCCGCCGCGGCGGTGGCGAGCGCATGAGCAAGGAGCTGGGCGTGGTGTTCCTGGGCTCGATTCCGCTCGACGCCGATGTCGTCACCTGCGGCGATGCGGGCTTGCCCATCGTGCTCGAAAAGCCGAAGTCCGTCGCCGCCCAAGCCTACCTGACCATCGCGACGGCCTTGGCTCGGCAACTGCAAGGAATGTCGAACACGTCCTTGAAACCATTTTCCTGGGAGTGGAGCGGCGCGGACGCCGGCCCCGGTTGGGCCGAGGGTGCGACCGCCCGATCGGGTTCGCGCACGACGGCGATCGGGCTGCGAAGGTCCAATCCCAGAACCCTGTCCGTGCTGTGGGAAGACGGCAGGCAGGGTGATTTCGACGTCCGCGATCTGCGCCTGGCTTGCCCCTGCGCCCTGTGCGTGGAAGAGATGAGCGGCCGCCCGCTCCTCGATCCCAGCAAGGTTCGCCCCGACATCGCGCCGGTCACCCTGACCAGTGTGGGCAGCTACGGCATCACCATCAAGTGGAACGATGGGCACAGCACCGGGATCTACTCGTACGAAAGCCTGCGCGCACAGGCCGAAGGCGGAGCGAGCGCGAGCGCCGAAGATGTCTGAAGCGCGCCCCGTCCCCCTGATCGCGATTCGAGCGGAAGTCCTTCTGACCGACCCCGACACCTGCAAGTTCACCGTCAGCCGAACCGTTCATCCGGGAGGGCCGTTCTTCTTCGACTGTCCCGAGCGCGCCGCCGGCTCGCCGCTGCCCGAGCGGCTATTCGGGTTGGCAGGCGTCGCCCACGTGCTGGTCTCCGAAAACGTCGTCACCGTGGGCAAGGCCGCCGAAGTCGACTGGTCGCCATTGAAGGCCGCCATCGGCGCCGCCATCCGCGCCCAGTTGCTCACGGGCGCCCCCGCGATCCTCGAAGGCGTCTCCCGGAAGGTTCACTGGGGACGCCCGGACGCCGAGGTCCGCGCCGCCATCCAGGAACTGCTCGACGGTGAAATCAACCGCGGCGTCGCCAGCCATGGCGGCAAAATTTCCCTCGTCGACTACCAGGACGGAAGGCTGCGCATCGCCATGAGCGGAGGCTGCCAGGGATGCACCTCCTCGCAGATCACCTTGCGACAGAGCGTCGAGGTCATGGTGCGCAGGATCGCGCCCGAGGTGGTGGAAGTCGTGGACACGACGGATCACGCGGCCGGAAAGCGGCCGTTCTACGCCCCCTGACGAGACGCGAGCTCACAGCCGGGTTTCCGCCAGCTCCAAGATACGCTCGAGCTCGGTGTCCAGGATCTTCACTACGCTGATGCGCGGTTTGCGCACGACCGCCAGGTTGGCCAGCGCCTTGTCCACCTTGAGCGCGGCCAGCGTGACGGGACGGACCAAGGTCTTGACCGGGGCCAGATCGACCGCACACCAGTCGCCCTCCTTGGCGGTCGGATCCGCGTAACCCTCCTTCACCACTTTGGCAATCCCGACGATCTCTTTTCCCTCGCCCGAGTGGTAGCACAGCACGAGGTCGTCCTTCTTCATGGCGCGCAGGTTGTTGCGGGCCTCGAAGTTCCGCACGCCATCCCACCGCGTGCGCTTGTCATGCAGCAGGTTTTCCCAGGAATAGGTCGAGGGTTCGGTCTTCACCAGCCAATGGTTCAAGCTCATGATTCGCGAAGTCTACCCAATGGCATTCATGGAAGCCCTGGGTTTTCCCTCACAGTTCCGCTGCCGGGCCGAAGGCCCGGATCCTTCAAGTGTGAAACGTGACAGCCCCTTGTATCTTACGGGGGACTGGCTCGCTCTCGCTCGCAGTCCCCCGGTCCCCCCTCGCTTCGCCCAGCAAAGCTGGGCTACGCTCGCCCCAAAGGCGAAGGAGCACGACGAGATTCAACGGCACGACAGACCGATGCCCCTCAGGTCAGAAAGACCGTGGGTGAGCGAGGGTCGTCGTGTCGACTTTCACAAGCAGCCCGAACAGATGAGAGGGCCTCGAGCCCGCATACTCCTCAAGGCTGGGCATACCAAGAGCAGAAGTCCTTCGCGAAAGGAGCCCGTGACACCAACAGCTGACACATTCGTAGGTATCGACGTCTCCAAGGCCACGCTCGACGTCCATGTCTTGCCGGCCCAAAGAGCCTGGTCCACCCCCAATCAAGACAACACGGTGCGCGCCCTTTGCAAAGAGTTGGCCGCCCTGAACGTCACCCTCATCGTTCTTGAGGCCACCGGTGGACTCGAACGACGCGTGCTTGCGGCGCTCCTCGCTGCCAACCTGCCCGCTGTCGTCGTCAACCCCAGACGAGTTCGCGACTTCGCCAAGGCCAACGGCTGTCTCGCGAAGACCGATGCCCTGGACGCCGCCATGATCGCTCTTTTCGCCGAACGAATACGGCCACCTGTCCGCCCGCCTGTCGACGCAGAGACCCAGGAGCTTGCCGCCCTTCTCGCCAGGCGCAGGCAGGTGGTCGACATGATCACTGCCGAGAAAAACCGTCTCAGCGCTGACCCGCCCTCCAAGCGCGTGCAGAGGGCCATCCGCAGGACCATCTCCTACCTCGAAAAGCAGCTCGACGAGGTGGACAACGACATCGACACGGCCATCGGCAATTCCTCGGTCTGGAAAGCCAAGGACGACATCATCCAAAGCGTTCCAGGAGCTGGCCCCGTCCTCTCTCGCACCATCCTGTCCCATGCCCCTGAGACTGGAACCCTCAACCGCAAGCAGATCGCAGCCCTCATCGGTGTTGCTCCACTCAACCGGGACAGCGGCACCCTGCGCGGCCGCCGCATCATCTGGGGCGGCCGCACCGAAGTCCGCAACGTCCTCTACATGGCCACCCTAGCTGCCATACGCTTCAACCCAGTCATCGCCAGATTCCACGCTCGGCTAGTCGCCGCAGGAAAGCTCAAGAAGGTCGCCATCGTCGCTTGTATGCACAAGCTGCTCACCATCCTCAACGCCATGTTGCGCTCTAACTCGCGCTGGCAAACCACGGAGATTTGACCTTGACTAGGAACACAGATGCTCACCCGACGCGCTTCGCTCGGCCACCTCTCCCCGCTTCGCGGTGCTTCACCGGGCGAGGTGGTTTCAGGTCAGCGGGCTTGCGCGTGCCACGGCGTGAAGCCGCGCCCGCGCGCCGGCTTGGCGTCGAGGTCGAGCCAACGCAACATGATCGCGTGCGCGATGTGCACGCCGGACGACCTGCGCATCACACCCCGGACCGCCTCGGCGGCTGCGTGGTCGCCACCGGCCTCGAGGCCGACGACCACGAGGTACAAATCTTCCACGTCGTCGTCTTGCGCGGGATCGACGCGCTTGGCCGCCGCCAAGGCATCGCCGCCTCTGCGGTCGAGCGCGGCGAAGTAGGCCTCGAGCACGGCCACCGAGTCGGGGAAGCCATGGGTGCGGTAGTCGTCGAGCGCCGACTTCGCGTAGCGAATGAGTGACTGCTTGACCGAGCCGGAGCGCGACTCGGCCAGCATGCGGGTGAGGTAGGCGCGGTGCCAGCGATCCTTCTGCAGGGCGAGGATCGGGCGCCCCTGCGGATCCCAGGTCGCGCGCGCAGCGCACAGGGTCGCCTGATCGTTCTCGGCCAGGGCCGCAGCCGGGTCGCCCTGGGCTTCTCGGATCATCATCATCGCATTGTGCGACCAGAACTCGTCGGACAGCTCGGGATGCTTGGCGAGCGCCGGGATCACGGCCGCGAGTGCGGCGCCGGCGCGCTCGAAGTCGCCCGCGTACGCGAAGCGCGTGGCGCGCACGCGTGCCACCAGAAACGCAAGGTGCGGGTCGTCGCCCGCGGCCGCCACCGCGAGCGCAATCTGCTCGTCTGCCTTCGTCATGTCGCTCGCCGCGATGGCTTTCACCGTCGCATCGAGCGCTTCCTGTAGCGCCGCGGGTGGGGGCGCCGGCCTGGGCAGCGCGGGCGGTGCTGCAGGCGATACGGGTGGAGGGGCCTCCGCAGTGGCGGCCAAGACGGGCGAGCCCGGTGCGGGCGGGGCCGGCCCGGGCCCGGAGGAGGCCGATGCTTGTGGCGCCACGGTCGGGGCAATCGGGATCGAGGCGCACGCGGCCGCCGCCAGGGTGACCCCGGCGATGACAGGCAGGGGGTATCGCATGGCGGAAGCTTACTCTTCTTCGGAACCACCGGCGGATTGCACGATCACGGCGACCTCGTGCCACGCCAGCCACAGCATCGTGGTGCGCTCCGGCCGTTAGCGCTTGGGACGGGACCGGTGCCGTAGATGCCGGAGGGGCCGCCGATTGGCGCATATAATTCCCATGCATTCGGTGAAGATCGAGATTCTTTCAGGTGCAAGGAAATCGGAACGACCGCGACCTGGGCGCGTCCTGTCCGCCTTGCCAATCCTCTATCCGACCGACGATCTCTGGCGGCGCATAGAAACCTGGGTGACCGCGGGAGTCGCGGCGGGCCAGCGTTTCGGTGTTGGCGATCTCCTCGTCGCGGCGCTTGCTGTCGAACACGGCTGCGCGCTCTGGTCCCTGGATCGGGACTTCGCTCGCATGGCACGCCTCGGGATGGTGAACCTCGCGCCCGGGGAGTCGACTTTGCCCGGCTCCGTCGTAGGCTAGGGGCTCGCGGTCCGCAATGCCCGAGACCCAGCCCTCTGCCACACGCCACGGCCCCCGCACCTGGATTCAGGTGGGGGCGAGCATCGCCGTCCTCGCGGGTACGCTTTCCTTCGTCGATCGCGAACAGATTTGGCAAAGTCTGCGGCGCGTGCAGCCCGGTTGGCTGGTTGTCACGCTGGCCGTGCTCCTGGCACAGTTCGCAGTGATGGCGGCTCGCTGGTGGCTCTTCGCGCGCAAGCTTTCGGCCCCCCTTCCCTACTCGCGCGCCCTGTCCGAATATTTCCTGGCCGGCTTTCTCAACCAGGTGCTGCCGTTCGGTGTCCTCGGCGACGTGACCAGAGCGGTTCGACATACGCGGGCCGCGTGGAACGAGCCAAGCCTAGGCGCCGGCCATGCCCGCGTGGTGCTGGCCATCGTCCTCGAACGCGCAGCCGGGCAACTCGGCCTGTGGCTGGTGGTCGCGACGATTCTGCCTACCTGGTGGATGGCGAGAAACGGCCTGCCCGGCCATGCGCTCGCCGTCGGGTTTCTCGCCAGCGCGATCGCCATTGCGTTGGCTGTCGTCGCAGGGATCGCATGGCGGCGGCGCAAAGCCTCGCCGGAATTGAAACGACTCATGTCCGACGGGTGGCGCGCCATGTTCGCTCCCGCTGATCTTGCCGCCCACCTGCCGCTCTCGTTGCTGCTTGTCGCCGGCCACATTTTCGCCTTCGTCGCCATCGCCCATGGCATGGGGCTTTCCCTTCCCATTGCACTGGCCACGCGCGTGGTGCCGCTCGTGCTGGTCGCCACCACGCTGCCGCTCTTCATGGCGGGCTGGGGCGTTCGCGAAGCCACGGTGGCAGGCCTCTATCACCTGGCCGGCCTGCGCGGCGCGGAAGGCGTGGCCATAGCGATCGTCTACGGGTGCTCGAGCCTCCTGGCCAGTGCCCCGGGCATCCTGGCGCTGCGGCGATCCACCGAAGGGCGTGGCTTATGCGCGCGTGGCCACGAACGACCCACCGCGATTCGATGAGCCGCCTCGCGGGCACTGCGGCCGATACGGTGTAAACTGGTTTGTTTCATCCGGAGGAATCTCGATGCGCAGCCCTACCAAGCTCATCTTCATGCTCGTCGTCGCCGGCATGGTCGTCACACTCGGCGAATCCGCCGCATTGGCCCAACGCCCCTACTACGGCCGCGGCTATGGTCCGCGGCCCGACTACGCACCCGCCCCTGCCTACGGCTCATGGGACGGATTCCACCAGCACGACGGTTTCTACATGCGGTTCTACGCGGGCTTCGGCGACTTCACCGCCTCGGAGACCTACGGCGGCGCGACCGATACCTACTCGGGCATCGGCGCGAGCTACGGCGCCGCGTTCGGAGGCGCAATCGCCCCCAACCTGATCCTCTACGGGGAATTTCTGGGGACGTCGGTCACCAACGCCACGTTGTCGTATGGTGGCGGGACGCCGGACTATTCCGGCCTGGATCTGACGATGTTCGGTTTTGGCCCCGGCGTTGCCTACTACATCGAGCCCATCAACCTGTACTTGTCCGGGACCCTGACCTTCACGCAGATTTCCTTCAGCGACACCAACACGGCAGTCCCACTCGACAGCACCAACCTGGGCATCGGCCTCAGCTTCATGATCGGCAAGGAGTGGTGGATCACGCCGACTGGGGCATCGGCCTCGCGGGGCAAATCCATATCGCAACCATGGGCGACACGGTGGACGGATACGATACCCGCATGCGCGCCGCCGCCTTCTCGCTACTCTTCTCGGCGACCTACAACTAGGATGTGCGTCAGGTGCTCCGAGAGATGATTCGCCGAACGCCGATCTTTAGATCTCCAGCCTCGATTACCCGCGGCCTCAAGTGGCGCCAGCGGGGTTCGAGCTGGAGGTGTCGGGGACCGGCGCTGGCCGCGCAAGATGCACGGGATGCAAAAGCAGCCGAAGGCACTCCGGCGCTGCCCAAGACCGATCCGTCGCCCGGCTATCCCGTGGACATGCGCCCACCCAAGGACTTCTTCAACGACCGGCTGCTGCGCGCCTTGGCGCGTGAAGCATCGGCCACCGTCGTCTGTCGTTTGTCGAGCTTGACCGACGTCTTCCCCGAGCACCGGGATCCCGACATTTTCTACGATGCCGCCTGTCACGTGCTCGAGGTGCTCGCCGGTTCCCTCGATGGGAAGCCCCTGCACTTCATCTGGCAAGTCGAGCGGGATGCCCGCATGCCGCCGCCCCAGTCCGATCTCCTGGTGTACCTCAAGGCGCGCAAGGAACCACTCGACGGTCCGCCTGCCTTGAAGTGGGTCGCGCTCGACACGGGGGTCATGCGCTACACGGCGGCGCTTCGGGACAGGATGCATCGCCAATCCAAGAAGAGGTGCAATTCAGCGATGCGACCGGCCACTTCACCTTGTGGGACGGGTCGCAAGCGGTCCACGGCGACTACTTCGATCGCGCCTTCCGCGTGTCGCTATGGATGTCCGAGTAGTGCCGGCGTAGGCGTCTCTCAGCCCCTTCACGCTCAGCTTCACCATTCCCATCATGGCCTGCATGGCTCGCTCAGCCCCCCCGCGATCCTTGCCGCCCAGGCACTCGCCCAGAGCCTCGGGCACGACCTGCCACGACAAACCGTATTTGTCCTGTAGCCATCCACAGCGGTCGGGCCGGCCGCCCTTGAGCAGCTTGCTCCAGTAATAGTCCACCTCTTTCTGATCCTTGCAGCTGATGAAGAACGACACGGCTGGCGTGAACTTGTAGTGGGGCCCGCCGTTCAAGGCATAGAACATCTGGCCATCAAGCTCGAAGGTGACGGACATGGGCGAGGCGCTGTGGATTCTGGACTTCTTGAAGATGGAACAATAGAACTTGGCGGCCTCTTCGGCCTGGTCGTCGTACCAAAGGAAAGGAGTAATGCGGTTGAGCTTCATGGGCGTTTCAAGTCAGATGCCTCAAGGGGCAATCGTGTTACCGACCTCAACGCGAATCTCGCCGCTCTTTCCGGGCGGTCCGGCGCTGTGGCCGCTCGATCTTGGGAAGCGCCGGCCATTCCTGTTCGCTCGCCGAGCTTCCCGCGAGTGAAAGAGGCACGTCGTGCCGGAAGGCATACCGCACGAGATCCGCGCTGGAATGGGCTGCCAGCTTTTCGTTGATGTGGGCGCGATGGGTTTCGACGGTCTTGGCGCTGATGCACAGCTCGCGCGCCACCGCCTTCGTGGTGAAGCCGCGCACGATGAGGTCGAAGACCTCGCGTTCCCGCAAGGAAAGCCGCTCCAGCGGATCGCCGTCGTTCCCTTGCTCTTCGTCGGCGACCCGAAGCGCAGAGCCCGTCCTGCGCAAGGCTTGGGAGAGGTAACGACGGCCTGCCCCCAAGCTGGCGAGGGCCTCCAAAAGCGTCTCCGTCGATTCATCCTTGGTCAGGCATGCATCGATCCCTTCACGCCATGCCGCCTGCAACAGGCGACGCTCCTTGCACCCGGTAAGGACAAGCAGCTTGCAGTCGCGCTGCAATCTTCGAATTTCCCGCGCCGCCGTAACCCCGTCCACGCCCGGGAGCAGGAGCTCCATCATCACCAGGTCCGGGCGCAGACGGCAGACCAGGCCGTAGGCCTCGCGGGCGTTCGCCGCCTGCCCCACCACCTCTATAGTGCCACTTGCGCGCAGTAGCGCGCATAGGCCCTCACGAAACAGTCGCTGATCGTCAACCAACAACACGCGCATGCTGCCGCCTCCTCACCCAGGGCAGGTTGATCTGGCAGGCGAGCATCGTCATGTCAACCGATCAGTCGCCAAGCAGGTGCGCCACCAATGCCCAAAGCTGCTCCATGCCAAAGGGCTTGCACAGGACCGCGCTCGCTCCGTGTTCGATCGCGCGCAAAGCCAAGAACTCCGAGTGGCGACTCGTGGTCAGGATGACCTTGGGCATCTTGGACATGCTCCGAAGCTCGCGTAGAAGGTCCATACCCGGCAGATCGCGCAGCCCCATTTCCGAGATGACCACATCCACCAGCCCCGACTGGACCAACGCAAGTCCATCCCGTCCGCGCGTAGCCAATGCCACGGCCGCGCCGGATTGACGAAACTCTTCCAGCAGCCAGTCGCCCAAGTCCGCGTCGTCCGCAAGGACAAGAATGCGCCGCCCACACGGGTGGCGAGCCGCCCGGGCACGAGGCCGGAGCGATTCTTCCCCCGCACCGGTGCCCGCCGAGCTCGCCAGCCAAACCCCGGGCGGCCGCACCCCGGGAAGGGAAACCTGATGTTCCACGCCCATGAACTTGTCTTGTTCTCCACCTGTCATGACTTCCTCTTTTGCATCCCGTCGATCGGATAGGCGAGAGGGTTCATGATGCGTTCCTCTCGCCTACCCGATCTCCTCCGCCCGCCCCCACCCATAAGCGAGGCTAGGACCCTATTGCCAGTCCCGGTGCGATCGACATCTACGCGTGTCTCGGCTCTCTCGTCCACCGGGAGAACGGCCGTATTAGTAGCGCAGCCCCAAGGCTTTGCCATAGGGACGAGTCTGTATTTTTTCGGCGAGCAACCGGGCATCGCGGATGTTGGCGACGCGTGCGGGGTTCTCTAGAAGCAATCGAAGTACATCAGCCGCAGGCAGCCATCGGTAGCTCTCCAAGACCGTGGCCGTCCGCCTGCGAGCTGGTATCTTGGGGTCATGTCGCTGCATGGTCGCGTTCAAGGTGGCCGAATCATCATTCAGGAACTTGTCAATCTCCCGGAGGGGACCGAGGTTCGCCTCGAGATTATCGAGCAGGAGGACGACCGCGATGGACTCGACGACAAGGATCGGGCTCGCCTCGAAGCCGCGATGGACGAAGACTGATAGGAGACTCAGGTACGAACCTGCCCGCTGTAGAGTTGGCCCATGGATTACTCCCATCGCCATTCTTCCTGCCTCGCGCGTTACAATCGCAGCGCCAACGAGCAACTGCTCGGCCATCTGGCAGCCTAACGACTTGCGCGGCCATCCCAGGCGCTACTACGTTGGGGACGCTCTCGACCACATGTTCAACCACCACACGCACCACCGCGGCCAAGTCTCGCAAATCCTCGACGAGATGGGCGTTGCCCGCGATTTCTCGAACCTCATCAGCGTGGCGAAGATCCCGGCGGGAGCGTAGCGAATCAGAAAAGCTTGGACGCCCGCGCCAGCCGTGGTGCGGCCAGAAGTTCAGGGAATTCCGGAACCTGACGAAGCCGTGTTGAAGCTGCATGTTCCGCCTCCCAACAGGTCACCCAGAGCTCGTCTTGGGTCTTCTCGTCATCGTGGGCGGCTGCTCGGTAGACCTCAGCAAGTTGCGCGTCAAGAAAGGGCTTGATTCGGGTAGCGCATCGGAGGTTGCTCCGTACTTCGGCGATATGTTTATCCAGGATGCACAGGACGATTCTGGTCTCGACCGCGGCGGTCGACGCCTGGACAGACGCCAATGTGAACTCCGACAGCGTGCCGGTCCCCACGCAGGACGGTCGGAGCGAAGGCGATGTGACTTCTTCGGTTGGGGGAGACGTCGGTGGAGGAGGTGGCGGAGCGGGAGGAGGAGGTGGTGGTGCGGCCGATATGGGGGGAGCCGGAGGAAGAGGCGATGCTCTGGGCTTTGATGCCGGAATTTGGGTACTGGCCGACGCTCCCCCAAGTTCGGAAGCCGACGCCCGCGACGTCGGCGACGTCTCTAGCGCCGAAATGGGCGCGGACACTCTTGGCCATGACGATGCCAGTGGCAAGGACGACGTGGCTGGCGGAACCGATAGCCTTGACCTCACTGCGGGGACCGATGGACTGTTGCCCGGCACCGGCGGATTGACGGGCACGGGCGGAGCGACGGGCACGGGCGGTGTAACGGGCACGGGCGGAGTGACCGGTACGGGCGGAGTAACGGGCACGGGTGGGACAACAGGCTCGGGCGGAATCGCTGGCTGCGGCGCCACCCAATCGACCTTTTCGCAGACCTACTCGTTCGCAACCGGACTTGGCGCCCTGACACTCAACCGCGATGTAATGCCGGGCGCCCAACTAACATTCGTGACCGCTGGTCCCACCTCCAATCCAGCCCTCTGCTCGGCAAGCGCAGGCTGTGCGGCCTTGTCCGTGCCCTACGCCACTGGAACATCTGTGTCGGCCGGGTGGGCTACCGCCTATGAGACCTTCTCGCCAAGGGCAAGTCTGCTTGGAGCAACGGTCACCCTCAGCATTGCCGTCGACAATCCTGGCACCAAAGTGCCGATCCAGATTCAAGCCTTCGCCCTGGGAGATCAAAGCACGAACTACAGTGCGACAACGCCCACAACCGCGAGTGGGTCTGGTTTGACCGCTTATGCGCCGATCAACGGGTTCAACGACATCAGTTTGGTGATTACGGATCATATAGGCTCGCCGGGCACCTTTTGCGCCTCGGCCACGGCCTTCATCGGGCTGGAAGTCCAGAGCACGACAGCAATCACCAGTGCGAATCCTGGCATGGTGACCGTGTACATTCGTCGCATCACCGTCACGCCACCGCCCTAGCTCTGGCCTAAAGTTCTGGCACAACACTTGCAGTTCGAGTCCCACATGAAGGTGCGCCTCACGTTTGTCACTTGGTCCGTGCTCTTTGCCGTTGTCGCCCCATCACGCGCCGAAGAGCCCATGCCTGCACCTGTCGCCGTATCGGAGCCGACCTCGCCGCCTTCCGACCGGCATTTCGTGGAAATAGAAGTAGGGAGTACGTCGCCCATGGCCTTGGTCTACCGTTATCGGCTCTTCCACCCCCTCTTCGTGGAAGTGGGCGGATTCGGCGCTCCCGAAGCTCTTGCGATATTCACTGGCGGGATCATCGTGGCGCTCCACCAATCAGACCGGCTGATGGTCTATAGCGGTGTGGGTGCCAGCGCTTGTTTGGTCGGTGATACATCGCTCTACTTCTTGTATGGCCGAGTCGGGTTGGGCGTGAAGCTAGGGACCAGCCGACGACAGATGCTTTCGGCCGACATCGGTGTGTGGTCGGGATTGCATCGCAAATACGACCACGAAACCGGCGCGACAACGACCGACGAACGCTTCACCATCCCGATGGCCGGCCTTTCCTACGGCGTCGGCTTTGGTCTCTAGGAAATCAGGCAACTATCGTATTCGACGTCTTCGCCATCGCCTCGCACTATCACCCAGGCTTCGTGCGAGCCTGGTGTTCGACGCGAGACCCTGGCTACCCACTGTCGCGTCCGCGACTGTCGCCATGACAACAAACCGGGGTGCGCGGTGAAGGAAGCCATCCGCACCGGCGATGCGCCTGAGGATCTCCGCTTCGAACATGTGGGCCATACGTGAGCCGGTGCGCGCCACGGGACCTGTTCCACCTTCCGAGCCGCCAGCAAGGAGGCCGTCACCCGTTGGGCCGAAGCGACGCGGGGAGGCGCTAAGCGCCTTGACGGCCACCGGAGCGGCAGCTCGGCGGCCACGCCATCGCTTGGCAATCACCCGAACGCGAGATGAACCAGCGAGAGCGTGTCTGCTCGACTTGATGGGATTTGTCTAGTTGCCGCCGAAGCCCGTCGCCGAATTAGCATTCAAATAGATCTGGTCCATGGCGCCGCCTCCAGAGCTGGTGGCGAAGCATTGTATGTCGATACTGTGCGCCCCGGTACCAGCCGTGGCAGTCTGTGGAGGGTCATCCGCCCAGGATGTGGACTCCGTCGGGCCGAGATTGAACCAATCGGGTCCAACGCCATCCCCCGAGCAGTTGGTGCCAGTATAGAACGACCCGATACATCCCACGTTGCCCTTGCCCTTCATTCCAAGGTAATACGTAGTACCCTCTATCGCAGACTTGAAACAGTATTGGACGCCCCCGCCGGCGGCGAAGGAAACCGATCCGGACGTGGAGCAGCCATCGGCGTCATCGCTGCCATTCCAACTCACTCCTGTCCCACCGCTAGTGGTGGTCCAATTGCCAAGGTTGGCGCTGCTGTTGAATCCGCCACCGGGTATCAAGTTCAGGCTTGACTGTTGGGTACAGCACTTGCCGTTCGTGCAGGACTGGCCGATCCCGGTGTTGCAGGCCTGGCCGCAGCCCCCACAGTTGGCGGAGTCACTGCTGGTGTTCGTACAGGTCCCGCTGCACAGGGTTCCCGAGCAGCTGCAGTTGCCACTACCTGAGCATGTCTGATTTGTCCCGCAGCCCGTCGTGCCGCCCCATGTGTAGCTGTTTGTACATTGCTGGTATTGTGTTGTGTTTGCGCACTGTTTTGTGCCGGGAGTGCAAACGGCGCCACACTGTCCAATAGTGATGGTCCCGTTAACCCATACTCCAGCTACGCATGATTGCGGCGTGGTTCCCGAGCACTGTGCCGCGCCAGGAGTGCAAACGGCACCGCACTGTCCCGCGGTGATGGTCCCATTAACCCACGTCCCTTGACTGCCGCACGTTTGCGGCGTGGTTCCCGAGCACTGTGTCGCGCCAGGAGCACAGACACCCGTGCATACTCCGGTTGTAGCTACACACGTCTGATTGGTGCACGCGACGGAGCTCCCCCATGATCCGGTGGAGCTGCACGTTTGATAGGCGTTGCCCGGCGCGCACTGGGTTGTTCCTGGAACGCAGCTGCCTCCGCACGCCCCTCCGCTACACACGTACGGACACACCGTGCCTGACGTTGGCCACTTTCCCGTCAAATCGCAGATCAGCACGGTGTTGCCGCTGCAGGTCTTGTCCGTGTTCGGAGTGCAAACAGCACTGCACTGCCCCGGGGTGATGGTTCCATTGATCCACGTCCCTTGACTGTTGCACGTTTGCGGTGTGGTTCCCGAACACTGCGTGGCGCCGGGGGTGCAAACGCCCGTGCATGCCCCGCCTACACACGCCTGGTTGGTGCATGCGGCGGGGTTACCCCATGTTCCGGAGGAGCTGCACGTCTGAACGCCGTTGCTCGAGCACTGTATGGCGCCAGGGGTGCATAGGCCGGTGCATGTCCCGTTCACGCACGCCTGGTTGGTACACCCGGCGGGTGTTCCCCATGTTCCGGAGGAGCTGCACGTCTCAATGCCATTGTTCGAGCACTGTGTGTTGCCGGGAACGCAGAGGCCGGTGCATGTCCCGTTCACACACGCAGAGTTCGTGCACGCGACGGGTGTCCCCCATGTTCCGGAGGAGCTGCACGTCTGAACACCGTTGCCCGAGCAAAGCGTGCTCCCCGCGATGCAGACGCCCGCACACGCTCCTGACACGCACGTGGCCGTGCCGCAGGACGAAGCGGCGCCCCACGTGCCGGTCGCATCGCAGGTCTGCACGCTGTTGCCGGAGCACTTTACATCGCCCGGCGCACAGGCTCCACTGCATGTTCCGCCGACGCAAGCCTGGCCCGCACAAGCCTTCGCCGTCCCCCACGCGCCGCTCTGGTCGCAGGTCTGCACGCCGTTGCCGGAGCACTTCACATCGCCTGGCGCACAGGCTCCGCCGCATGTTCCGGCGACGCAAGTCTGGCTCGTACAAGCCTTCGCCGTCCCCCACGCGCCGGTCTGGTCGCAGGTCTGCACGCCGTTGCCGGAGCATTGGGTGTCGCCCGGCGCGCAGACTCCCACGCACGCCCCGCTGACACACGCCTGTGCTGAACAGGCATTCGCAGGCCCCCAGGTTCCCTTTGCGTCGCAGATCTGGACGGCACTACCCGAGCACTGAGTCGCCGCTGGCGCACACGTTCCGGTGCACGCGCCATTCGCACAGGCGCGGCCGGTGCAGTCGCTGGCAGGACCCCAAGCTCCGGTTGCGTCGCAGGTTTGTACGCCGTTGCTGGAGCATTGGGTACTGCCTGGCGTACAAGTGCCAGTGCACGCGCCGTTGACACAGGCTTGGTTGGTGCACGCCTTCGACGTTCCCCAGGTTCCGTCAGAAGCACACGATTGGACACCGTTGCCTGAGCACTGGGTCTGGCCCGACGCGCAGCTGCCCGTACACGCGCCGTTCTTGCAAGTGGCGTTGCTGCCACACGGGTTGGCCGTGCTCCACGCACCGTTGGGGGTGCAAGTCTGGACCCCGTTGTCGGCGGAGCACTGAGTGCTGCCGGGTGAGCACGCACCGGCGCACGAGCCGTTCACGCAGGCTTGATTCGTGCAAGCGGAGACCGTTCCCCAGGTTCCGTCCTGGCCGCACGTCTGAACGCCAGCGGCATCCGCGGAACACTGAGTGCTGCCCGGTGAGCACGCACCAGCGCACGCACCATCGATACAGGCCTGATTGCCGCAGGAGAGGACCGGCCCCCAGTTTCCCTTCGAATCACATGTCTGCACGCCGTTGGTCGTTGAGCATTGTGTCGTTCCGGGGGTACAGACGCCGGAAGTGGTGCCGCCGTCCCCGGTCGACGTCGAGCCGCCAGCGGCGTCTGAACCAATGAGTGCGCCGTCCGGAGAGCTGCCACCGCTCGTTTCGCCACCTGCCGCTGCTGCCCCGTCCGATCCGCCTGCTCCGCCTTTGCCACCCTGTCCTGACGATAGAGGTACGTCGGCGCCGCTGTCGGCGTACCCTTGGACGCAGGTGCCGGTGGTCGTGTTGCAGGTGGAACCGCTCGGACAGGTCGAGCTGCTGTTGCACTTGACCTTCGAGACATCCAGGGTCCGAAAGCAAGCCGCGGTGTTCAGACAAAAAGCAACGACCACCCACAAGCCGACGCCTCGGCGAAGCACTTGCGAGACAAACGCCGTTTTCATCAGAATCCTCCTGTCAACACGGCGCCCGCTTGGCCAGGGCCAAAGGCAGGCAAGATAGCAACGTTCGTCGACGAGCTTGCGCCGGCCTTCAGTCCAAAACCGAATAGAATTGCGCCAGTAGCTATGCAGGCCGCGCCTACACCGTACCCTACCCAAGCCATGGTTCTATAGGTCTTGCTCTCGGAGTCCTTGGCTGCGGAGTAGCTGACGCTGGTCTCCCATTGATTGATGATGCTATTGCTCATGAGGTTGAAAACCACCCCAGCGGCCACCGCCGCGACGCCGACGGATGCCGTGACGATGCCAGCGACTCGCAGACCCGACCCGCCATGGGTGGGCGCGGGCTGCGCCTCGGGTTGCGCGGCAATCGAGGTGGACGGCTCCGGAATCGAGGTGGGCTCCGGAGGTGCAGCGGGCGGAGGCGGAGGCGGAATAAACGGCTGGGGCGCCGACGCTTGGGACTTGCTCGATTGGTCGGGGGGCAGCCGATCCTTGCAATCCGAGATGTGCTTTTCGGCCGAGGCTCGGTCCGCCGCATCCAGCTTTGCGTCGGGCACGCGCAAGTATTCCTCGAACCTGGAGATGGCGTCCTCGTACCGATGGTTCTGTTCGAAACAGCGGCCCTGATTGAAAATGTACGTGGGGTCCTTAGTATCGATGAACAGATCCGCCAGAATGTTGACACCTTTGTTGTAGTCGCCGCCAAGGCACGCCTTTCGGGCAGCGCGCTCCTGGGTGTGCTTGTTCGCCGCGAGAGCGGGCGTGGTCGCAAGTGCCACGAGAACGAAAGCGGCCGAAGGCACGCAAAGAAAAGGGCTGGCTAAGCGTTCAATAGGTTGGCTCATAGCGGCGAATCTTGGCCAGATCGATGGACGATTGCAAGCACTTCTTGGGAGCATAGTGGTTTCAAGCACCATTCCTTCTTGACCAGACAGCCTCTGGAAAACACAGCCTCTGGAAAACGCCGATAACGCCTGATCTGTCAACGACGCCGCGTCGCGCTCTTACTGTCCCCTCTACCACGCCCGTTGGTGACTCCACCGCCACCAATCGAGAGCACGCCAGCCGAGAGCCCCGTCGCCATAGAACCGCAAAACGCTGCATCGTCGCCACCAACTCCCCTGTCGATAGATCTTCGGTCTACAAGTCGACAAGTGCGCTGAGTGCGGGGGCACGTGAAACTGCGCGCCCTGGTGCGCGACCCCGAGAGCATCGAGCGCTTCTTGCGCCACGAGGGCCTGTGGTCCGAACCGCGAGATCCTGCCCGCGCCCGCGCCCCGCCAAACCGCGGCCCCATGCCCCGTCTTGCCCCCTGCAGCCAACAGGATTTCGGCTTCGACACGTGAGCCCCGGCCCGGTCTCATCTGACTCAGTCCAACGCCAACCCCTGCTCGTCGTCCACAACTGTAGTCGCGCCCACGAGGAAACCGCAGTTCAGAAGACCTCCCAGCCAACCGACCCGCCGGTTCAACGCTTGCCGCCCGCCGGAAATCACCAGCGTCACCCATGCCCATTGCGGCCGGAAAGTCGATCGTTTCAATTACGGCCCAGAACACTACGTGTGCGGCGCCGCCACCCGCGAAAGCCAGGCCAGGCGTGCTCAAAGCCGTCGCCGAGAGCGACGACGCAAGCGACGCCTGGATAAGAAGAAGGCGCGAGATCAGAACTGCGAGATGAACGCCCAGGCCAGCGGTGGAATAAAGGCCTTCAGGCCATCATCCCCGCCATTGGTCCCGTCATCCACGGCCGACGGAGTGTGTGCGCCATCGAACGTGCACACCTTGACAGGATAACCCGTCTTGCACCCTTCGAAGTCGTAGCAGACGTATTTCTTGCTGCCAACCGTCGCCGTCGGGAACGTTGCGGGAACCGTGCAGCCATTGTCCGTGGCGTGCTGAATAACGCATGCTTTCCCGCCAGCGTTCCACCCACACGTATTATCGCTCATGCCGGTCGTACTCATGTACGCGAGGGGCACATGATTATTCGTCGGTTGAGACAAAACGGTATTGGTCGGTGCCATCGTGACAGCGGCGCGCAGCTTCGTCGCACGCCCCACCGACAGCGTATAGCTAAACATCGCTCCGTAGCTGAAGCCGGTGGTGAAGACCCGGCTCTCGTCGATGCACAGGTCCGTGGTGACTAGGGCGAGCAGGTCGTCGAAGTAAACGCTGTCCTTGTTGTAATCCCATAGCCCGCCGATGGGATCTGTGTCGGGGGCTACGAAAATGGCGGGTTGGTTCGCATCGGTCGCTTCGCGATGGAGCCCGAAATAGGCATAGTCTTTTGCGTCGAAGTTGGGACCATTAAATGCGGGATATAGGCCAGTCGCATTGCCGGTGTCCGAACCACCCATCTGGCGCCAGGAAAAGATCAGACGATACGGGTGCGTCGCATCGTAATCCGCCGGAATGTCGACGATGACGTCGCGACTAATGCCGCCACTCATAACCTTGAGTCTGGTCGACGTGGGGAGAGCGCCCGTAACCGACGTGCCGCCGGTCGTCAGCGTTTTCGCACCATCCGTGACGCCACAGCCTTTGCTCGGAACCGGTGCGGAGAGGCCTCCGGTACCGCCGTCCAAGCCGGTCGTGCCACCCGAGCCAGTCGCGCCACCCGAGCTTGTCGCACCACCCGAACCGGTCGCACCGCCACTGCCAGTCGCGCCGCCCAAGCGTGTCGCGCCACCCGAACCGCTCGCACCGCCACCGCCAGTCGCGCCACCCAGGCTGGTCGTGCCGCCCGAGTTGGCCGTGCCACCTGAGCTGGTCGTGCCACCCGAACCGCTCGCGCCGCCCGAAACGGTCGCGCCGCCCGAGCCGCGGCCACCACTACCGGTCGCACCGCCCGAGCTGGTCGCACCGCCCGAGCTGGTCACACCACCCGAGCTGGTCACGCCGCCCGAGCTGGTCGCGCCGCCTTTGCCCTGTGTGCCGCCATTGGCGCTGGCGCCTCCTTGGCCGGCAGCACCTCCGGTTCCTGAGGAACACCCGAGGAACCCAAGAAAGAGCGGGAGAGTGACCACAGTGAATCGTGCTACGCGCATGCGAACCTCCAGGCTGAAAGCATCGTGCTCTGCATGGAGCGCTCCATGCACTCCTCGTCGAACGCCGACTCCGACGCTGGCGCACCAAGCCTGACCATGGCTACTCCGCAGAACATCTTCATCGGTTGTGCAGTGGCGCGAGCGTGGCGATTCCGTCTTGGCCCCCGATCCTGATGTGACGGCTCCGACGAGAGCTGCGACGACACCAGTCTGCCGGCCGGTGACGGGACCAACTCTGGCGAATTCGTGGTCCGTGCAGACGGGCTGACGGTAACCGGGCTTTAGCCCTCTGTTCGCCCAATGGCTGTTGCGGGATATGGTGGGAGTGCGTTGACGGTCAATGGGTCCAGGGGCCACCAGGAAGGCTTGGACGCCCGCGTAAGCCGTGGTACCACCTCCGCCGTGAGCCTCGGACGTCGCAAGGTCGGTCTCGATGATCCCGCGCGATGGGTGTTCAATCGCATGGCCGACGTCTACGGTGCGCGGCCCGCCTACCCGACAGCGCTGATCGATGTGCTGGCCGAGCTGGCACCCGGCCCGCGCGTAGGGGATCTGGGCGCGGGGATCGGGCATGTGGCGTTGCCCCTGGCCGAGCGGGGGTTCGACATCGTCGCCGTCGAACCGGCGCAGGCGATGCTGAATCGGCTGCGCGCGGAGGCGCGCAAACGCCGGCTGAAAGTCCGCGCCGTCCACGCGGCGGCCGAGGCCATGCCTCTCGACGAGGCCAGCTTGGATCTCGCGGTGGTGGCGGACGCGCTGCACTTCCTCGACGCCGAGCTCATCGCCAAGGAGGTGGCGCGCGTGCTTGCTCCCGAGGGTGCGCTGGCCATCGTGACCTGCGAGCTCGCCAAAACGCCGTTCATGCGCGGCCTGGTGGAGATCATCGAAGCGGCGGTGCCGAGGCGGCCACGCAAGCTGGACCACAACCTGGTTCAGGTTGCGGCGATCACCGGCGTCCGCTTCGCGCACGCGCGCCAGTTCCACGACGAGACGCCGGTGGACGGCGACACCCTCGAACGCATCTTGCGCTCCATTTCGTTCATCGGGCCGGCCATGAACCCGGCGCGCTTCGCCGCCTTTGGCGCGCGCGTTCGTGCCCTGCCGGGCCGGCCGACTTGGGCGCGAACCTTCACCTTGCGCGCGGGTCGGCGCCAGCGGCCATCCGGGGGTATGCTACGGCGGCGATGAGCGAATCCCAGCAGCGACTACCGGCGAGGCGCATCGAGCCCGAAGCGCGCGAGCGCGTGGCGCACGCGCTGGCCCACAACTTCGCCGCGGACCACCTCGATGCCGATGAGCTGGAGGCTCGCCTGGCACGCGTCTACGCTGCCACGACGGCGGAGGAGCTGGCGGCCGTCGTCGCCGACTTGCCGGAAGTCGTCCCGGACGCCGCGCTGGCGCCGGCCAAAGCTCCCGAGGCCCGCCGCATCTCCGCCCTCTTCTCGGCCCAAGAGCAACGGGTGACCGGGATGGTTCCGCGCCGCCTCGAGCTTCGCAGCAAGTGGGGCTACGTCGAGCTCGATCTCACCCGGGCGACGTTCGAGCCGGGGCTCACCGAGATCGACGTGCGCGCATTCATGGGCTACGTCGAGATCCGTTTCCCGGCCGACGTGCGGATCGAGAGCGGCGGCCATGCGCTGTTCGGGTTCTTCTCGCTCAAGGGCGGCTCGGGCGACACCCCCTCGCCCTGCGTGGTCAGGATCACCGGCCGCGCAACCTTCGGCTACGCGGAATTCTTCGTGAAGAGAGACAAAAAGGCGTTGCCGCCCACTTCGGAATGAGCCTCACATCGCCCGAACCGTCGGCGGATGGGCGGTGCCTGTCGCGGTGGCGACGATCTGAAACAGGTTGAGCGCGCGGGCGCGGAATTGGGCCGCGCTGGTCAGAAGGTAGAACTTCCACATGCGGTAGAAAGGGTCGCCGTAGCGCGCGCGCAGGGTCGGCCAAGCCCGATCGAATTTCGCCCACCAGGCCATGAGGGTGTGGTCGTAGTCAGGACCGATGTTGTGAACGTCTTCGACAACCAAGAGGTTGTTCATGGCCGTCGCCAATTGGCCCAGGGTGGGAATGACCGCATTGGGGAAGATGTACTTGTGGTACCAAGGATCGATCTGGGCGCGCGGTTCTTGGCCGCCGATGGTGTGGATGAAGACGATGCCTCCAGGCGCAAGGCAGCGCGCCGCCAGGTCCATGTACGCGCGATAGTTCTTGGGGCCGACGTGCTCCATCAGCCCGATGGAGACGACGGCGTCGTAGCTGCCCGTCGCCTTGCGGTAGTCGTCGAGGCGGATCTCGACCGGCAACTGCGCGTGGCGCTCTTGGGAAAAGGCCCACTGCTCGCGGGACACCGTGTAGCCGACGACACTCGCCCCATAGCGTTCGGCTGCGAACGCGGCGAAGCCGCCCCAGCCGCAGCCAAGGTCCAGAATGCGCATGCCCGGGCGGGCGCCGATCTTGCGACAAACCAAGTCGAGCTTCGCTTCCTGGGCGGCGTCCAGGTTGTCCGCGTTCTTCCAGTACGCGCAGGTGTAGACCATGCGCGGGCCGAGCATGGCCTGGTAGAGGTCGTTGCCAACGTCATAATGGCGTTCGCCCACTTCGAAAGGCCGCGCGGCCTGCAGGTTGCGGATGCGCGCCTTGACCGCATTCGCCAGCAGAACCCAACTCTCGCTCAGCACGAGGTCGAGCTGCGCGCGCGTGACCCGCTCGAACATCTGGTCGATGGCCTGACAGTCCCACCAGCCCTCGACGTAGGCCTCGCCGATCCCGAGCGTTCCGTCGCGCAGGGCACGCACGTAGACGCGCTGGTCGTGGACCTGGATGTCCCACGGGGCGTCGCCGCCGATGGTGATGTCGGCACGCCGGAGAAGCTCGCGCATGGTTTCGGCCGCGCGGCGCTCGTCGAATACTGACAGCAACCTCCGTGCTGTTCCAATCATGCCGAACCGTCCGCTGTGTGACCGCGCCCGAGCCACCGGTCGGCCCCGTTCAAGGCGACGTCGATGAGATGGGGCGCGGGCAGGCGGGCGCCCGAGAACAACCAGGCAAAGCCCGAGCTGACCGCGTGCCTGGATCTTCGCGAGAGAAAACTATCGGAAGGCGCCGCAGGACGCGCGGGCGAGGATGGCGAGAAGCGGCTGCGCAAGGAGCTGGCGGTCTCGCGCAGGCGAAAGACGCGCCGGTAGTCCGCCAGCACCGGATGGGCGGCAAGACGAGTCGGATAGCTCGCGGGCTCACCGGCTAGAATCGCCTCGGCGAGCAGGCGACCCGAAAGCGCCGCGGGCAAGATCCCCTCGGCGGTGATCGGTTGCGCAAGTCCCAGGCTGTCGCCGATGAGATAGACACCGCCCTTGCCATCGTCGGAGACGCGCGCGGCCCCGCGTAGGTGTTCCGGGTGGTAGAGGAAGTACGAGTACCCTTTCATGGCGTCCAGCTCGGGGTCCGAGTCGGCGGGCACGTGGCCAGCGGCACGGAAATTCGCGCGTGCGCTCTGCCAGGCGGTCCGAACGTCCTTGGGATCCACGGTGCCGGTTCCGATGTTCAGCCAATCGGTCTTGGGCACGTTCCAGGAATAGCCGGACAGATCGTCATGCAGAAGCAGTTCGGGCTCGCCGTCTCGGCCCAGGCGCGTGCGGGCAATAGCAGCCGGATCGGCGCGAAACTCATGTTCTTGCACGCCAACGGGGCCCATCGGTCGCGCCGGCGGAAACCGGCGAGCGACCGGGCAGTGCGTTCCGCCCGCGCCCACCAGGTGGCGCGCACGGAGACCTGCGACCGACCACGATCCGTCCCCGTCGCGCGCGATTTCGCCAACCGGGGCGCCGAGATGCAGCTCGGCGCCGCTTGTGCGCAACAGGAAATCGTCGAATTCGAAGCGGCGGACGAACCACCCGTGGCACGGGATGGCGCGATCTTCCCCGCCGTAGCGAACGTGGCAGGTACGCCACTCCCAGCGCCCGCCTGGATAGCCGTACGGGGACAGCTCGAGTACGTCCCAGATGGGCGGCGACAGCCAGCCCGAGCACAGTTTGACCCTGGGAAATTGGGAGCGATCCACCACGGCGACGTGTAAACCGGCCCGGGCCAGGAAGCGCGCGCAGGTGCTCCCCGCCGGCCCGCCACCAACGACAATCGCATCGAGGACATCCATGGTCCGAAATCTAGCTCACGCCGCGCGAATTCCCAGCTCCGAGCGCATTTCGAAAGTAACGTGGGTGTAGAATCGGGCAGGCTAGGGACAGACCTTCGCGCCGCCGGCGCTGCGATAGGCGTTCGTCTTGCTGACGAAGTTGCCGCCATCGGTTTCAGGCGTCGTCGGGCCGTCCGCGCCGGCGCCGAAGTAGAGCCCCACGATGTGCGCGGCCACGACTTCGTCCATGTGCCCGAAGAAGTAGTCGAGCCGGTTGTCCTGGTAGTGATAGTTCGTGTTGTCGAGGCTCATGTTGCCGACCGGGATCTGCCAGTACAGCACGGGCAAGCCGAGGCCCTCCGCGACTGCCTTCGTCCAGGTGAACGCCTGGTGAAAATTGGGCAGGGTGGCGTTGGTGTCGTCCCACCACGTGTCCCGACCCTGCGTCTTTTCGTAAAAGCCGGCGTCGCGATCCGACACGTCGCTCACGATGAAGTCGCCGTCCTCGGCGCCGAGCGCGGTCAGGAACGTCACCATCTTCTGCGCCTCGCCCAGCACGTCCAGTTTCGCATCGCTGTTGCCGAAGACGTCCATGCTGGTCCCCCACGCCGACGCATGCAGCCCGACCTTGGCATTAGGCGCGTAGATGCGCACCATGTGGATCATGCATTGGGCGACTCCCGCGGCGCTGTTCTCGTAGCCCGCGCAGTCGGTTGCGTTGGCGCTGGCCACCTTGGCCGGCACTTTGTGCGGATCCGAGCTCAGCTGTTCGACGTAGCCCCAGAAGTCCGGCTCGATATGCAAGAAGGCCACGTGCGTTCCGATCTTCTGCAGCACGAAGCGCCAGTCGGCCAGGTAGCGCGTGAGGAAAACCGCATCGTCGAGCGCGGCGACCTGCGCGGTTCCCTCGGTCAGGCCCGAGGTCTGCAGCTCCTCGTAGTAGGTGAACATCGGGATCTGATTGGGCGACGCTTTCTCGTTGGTGCTGACGAAGCTCAGGACGTATTGCCCGGGCGGATCTTGGTCGTACTGCCAGCAACCCCACCAAGCACACGCGCCGCCGACGCAAGAGCTCCCGCCCGCGGTGCACCCCGTGGCACAGGACGCGCAAGGCGCGCTCCCATCGAAGAGCCCGCCCGAAAGGTACAGGTATCTGCCGTCGAAGGGCGCCTTGGCCGCGGTCGCGTCCTCCATCGCTCCGCCGATGAGCACCGAGTCCTTGCCGAGCGACGAAAGGAAGGCCGAGCCGATGCAATCGCCTGGGTTGGTGGCGCCATCGATGCCAGTCAGCCCCCCGCTTCCCGTGGAGCCGCCCTTGTCGGCAATCCCGCCCGTACCCACGCCACCATCCACACCCGTGTTCCCGCCCTTCCCCGTCGCACCGCCCGCGCCAGTCTTTCCGCCCGCGCCCAGCACTCCGCCGGCGCCTCCACCTTTGCCGCCGCTGGCAATATTGGCATCGGCAGGGAGGGATGCGTCCCTTGCGCCTCCCGTGCTCACGACGCCCCCCGTGCCCGTGACGCCTCCCATCCCCGTAGCGCCGCCCGTGCCTCCAGTTTCCACCCGTCCACCTGCCCCGGCGCCACCCGGCGTCGCTGCATCGACAGTCCCGCCGCTGGACGATGAACAGGCGGCCCCCACGACGATGCTGAGACAGGTGAACAAGGCAGCGTGTTGAATCCGGTGACTCGTCATGGGGCCTCCCGATGTGACTGGGCAGGTCGATCATCTCTCGCTTGCGCACACGATGACCAGCAAAATCTTGGTGGCGACAATTCAGGTGATGCACTTCCACGTGCGTAAGGTGAGCTATTTCCCGCGCCTGACACGACTGCGTCCACGAGGAATCTCAAGATGAAAGTCACGCCCGCCTATCACCGGCCTTGCCGCGTCTTCGCCTTTGCCGGCTTCGCCCTCCTGATCGCGCATTCCGCCGGCTGCTCCGACGGCAATCAGAAGGGTGGCAGCGGGGGAGGCTCGGGCAGCAACACCGGCGGTTCGACCGGGGCCGGCGGCTCATCTGGCAAGGGCGGCATGGGCGGGGGCTCGGGCGCCGGCGGTTCTGGCCTTTCGACTGACGGAGAGCATGGCGGCGGTGGAGGTGGGATATCCGGCGGTGCAGGCGGCGCGGACGCCGGGACTGGCCATGGTGGTTCGGGTGGCGCCGGAGGTTCGTCTGCCAAGACCGGCTCGGACATCGGCTCGGGCGGCAGCGGCACGGGTGGTGCGACCGGCGGTGCGACCGGCGGTGCGACCGGCGGAAGCAACGGAGGTCTCGATGGCGGGACGCCTGACGTCGGGTCGGGCGGCACGGGCGGCGGGATCGGCGACGGCGGTCCACAAGGAACCGATAGCGCCTCGGGCCCCGCGGACGGCGACTCGAGCGGAAGCGTCGGCTGTGCAAGTTACCCGGTGTGGAACTCGAAGGTGACCTACGATACGGCCGGCCAACTCGTCGAGTACAACTGCAAGCTCTACCAAAACCAGGGTTTCGCCTACGACGTGAACCCCGAAACCAACAACGGTCAGTACTACCAGTGGCTCTTGATGGGACCTTGCAGCGAAAACAACTGCGCCATGGGCGAGGGTCCGTGGATCGCGTGCGGAAGCTATGACCACTGGACCAGCGGCGCCTACGAGGTCTTCAACGACGTCTGGGGCGGAGGCGCCGGGCCTCAATGCATCACCGCCTGGGACGGAAGCCACTTCGCCGTGCAAAGCACCCAGCCCGCCACCAGCGGCGTCAAGTCCTACCCCAACAGCGGCTTCCTCAACGTCGGCAAGACCATCAGCTCCCTGGCCACGTTCACCAGCAGCTTCGACATCACGGTCCCCAGCGATGGCGACTGGGAAGCGACCTACGACATCTGGGTCCCGACCGAAATCATGATCTGGATGTACACGGTCGGGAACGTCGGTCCCATCGCGACCTCCTGGGATTCGACGGGCCAGCCAGTCCCGAGCGCCACCGACGTGACCGTGGGCGGGCACACCTGGAACGTGTATCACCAGAACGGCGGCAGCAACGTCATCTCGTTCGTGCGCACCACCAACACCACCTCGGCGACGGTCGACATCCTGGCCCTGGTGAAGTGGGCGATAACCCAGAGCTGGATTCCCGACGGAACCATCGGGGCGGCTCAGTTCGGCTTCGAGATCAGCGGAACGAACGGTGTGGCGACCGACTTCACCTGCAACAGCTTCTCGCTAACGGTCAACTGACATCGACATCGCCGAGAACATCGACCGACCATTTCGCGCGTCTACTTGACGACGATGGCATCCACCGCGACCGGTCCTGGTCCGCGATTGATGATGGCGATGGCGTGCTGTCCTGAAATCAGGCCACTCACCTCGGACACCATCTGCTGGGCCTGGCGCGCACCTGTTGAGGACAGATCCGCCGTCGCCTTGGATTGTCCATCGATCTGAATCTCAATGCTTCCATCCCCGGATTCTTTCGGAGCGTAGACCGACACGTCAGTCCCGGTGAATGTGGAAGTCCAGGTATCCCCAGTGTTGGTGCTGGTGGTGAGATCGTTGTTGTAGTCACCCGTGCCCAGGTTGGACTTGCGAAGCCATCCGGGAGCCGCCGCCCCCGGATCGTCGTCGTTGATCCAGCCCTTGTCGTGGGTGATGCGCAGAACGCGCATCTTCGACGCCACTTGCTGATCGGAGATCCCCGACAGCGCCGATACCGACCCGCTGGGCGTCACCGTTAGACCTTGACTGCCTTGAGTAAACGTCATCGCAACCGTGGAGCCGAGCAGCTCGACTTTGGACACCTTGCCCAAGGTTGCCCCCCCGGTCTTCAGCGCCGGGAGGGTGACCGCGCCTCCGTTCCAACCGAGGAGCGTGGCGTACACATTGCCGTTGTTGCGCGTATAGAGGACCGTACTGTCGCCGGAGACTTCAAAGGGACGGGATGCATACACGGCCTCGCCGTTGACCTTCAACCAAGCACCAATGTCTTGGGCGATCTGGGTACACTGGGGGTCGAGATTCCCCCGGCCGTGCTGCGTGAGGTTGAGCAGCAAGCTGCCATTTCGGGAGACGTTCTGCATCAGCGTCGTGACCAGACTCCCGGCGCTTGTGTATCCCGCCCCGGTCATGTAGTGCCAGTTCCCGCCCTGAATGTCGAGCTCTGTCTGGAAGGGATAGGCATTGATGTCGGCGAGGGTAACCGCCTCCGTGCTCGCGACCAGGGCGCGCTGAACGTAGGGGATCAGGGCTTCATTGTCTTGGAAGCTATCGTATTGTCCGCCCACACCCTTCATGTTCATCACCACGTCCATCTTCCCCTGATTCCAGGTCAAGGATTTGTTGTAGTAGTTTGCCAAGATCGTCGTTGCAATAGAACCCAGCCCCATATGGACGCCCAGATCCGTTTGGGAATCGCCGGCGTGGTCGTCGAAGTAGACGACGTCAGGATGATACTTGTTGATGGCGTCATCGACTCGATACATGAACTGGGTGCCATAGGCCGAATTGTTGCACGAGTTGTTCGAACAGTCGGTGGTGTGCTTGGGCCCATAAAGATCAGCAGGATTCATGCCCTCCCACCATTTGCCTTTGCCATCCGCTGTCGTTAGCAGCGCATCGTAGGGTCCCTTCGCGTCGCTGGTGTAACGAATCGGCATCCACTGACCCCAAGTTCGAGCTGGCGTGTTGTGGAAGCCGATGCCGAACCGCAGACCCTTTTGGCGCGCGATCGGCTCCCAGGTGCCCACCATGTCCTTCTGCACTCCGACCCGGACGGAGTTCCAGGGCTGGTAGGTCGAATCGAAGTTGTCGAAGTTGTCATGGTGCGCGCCCATAGCCATGAAGAACTTGGCGCCCATTTGCACGTACAGATCCATCAAGGCGCTGGGATCCCACAGGTCGACCACCCAGTTCTTGCAGATGTCCTTGTAACCGTAGACGGACGGATCACCGAAGTGGCTGACGTTATAGTTGAAGTCGGCCGAGCCCTCCTGATACATGTGATAGGCGTACCAGTCGCCTTGCTCGGGCATGGATTGAGGATCCCAGTGAGCCCACGCGCCGAATTTGGCGTCACGCCACCACTCCGGCGTTGCGTAGGCCAGGCCGAGCGCCTTCCAGTCGGCGGTATACGGGCCCGTGGCCACGGGGAACTTCGGCAGGTTCCAAATGTCCGTGCCCGCGACCGTTCCCCCCGTGCCCTGCTGGCCCCCGGTCCCAGGCGAGCCCCCAGCGCCGCCGGTCGCGCTTGTACTCGCACCGCCGGTGCCTCCGCCTGCTGCACCACCGGTGGCGTTGCGGCCACCAGACGCAAACATGCCACCGCTTGCAACCCCGCCCCCTTGGCCACCGCCTTGTCCTTGGGGACCACCACCCGAACCGGATAGCGTGCCACCGGACGACGAAGTCGTGGAACCGCCCGCATTGCTCGTGCCGCCACTCGCGGCCACACCCCCGCCTCCTTGGCTTCCGCCTTGGCCCGGGATGCCTCCTCCCGAACTGGAACCACCCGCGCTGGTGGTATTGCCTCCTACCGCTAGGCCTCCGCTCCCGAGCCTTCCACCGCTGTTGACGCTACCTCCCGTGGCAGCGCCAGGAGAGGTATTCCCGCTGCAGGCGACCGAGAACCCCATGACGCTAAAAACAAGAACCATTGCCGTCTGCCTTGTCATCATCTTCATAGACCAGCCCCCCTGGCATTTCGGTTCAGCAATCGTGAGGGACTTGTGTCGTTTTCCTGGGCCAAGCGCGATGGCTCGTGCCGGCTCGGACTCAAGACGTGTCCATGAATGGACCCGTCTTGAACATTGTGCCCCCACCTGCGGCCGAGCCCTCGGCTCGGCAACTCAGCGCCCACAGACCTACACATTGTCCAACATCCAGTTTCCGCCAGAACCTGTCGATTTCTGACCCGGAATGCGCGGACACGCGGTCTATCATTGTGAAACTCGCCCTACGTCATGCCAACGCTTCCTTCCCACGTGCCCCTGTCCTTGGTAGTCGGCCAAGACCGCCGTGCTGCCAGCGATGGTGATGTCGCGCGGGCGCTGAGCGTCGGGGAGGCGTGGGCCGCGGTGGAAACGTGGCGGCGGTTCGCGCCCATGGTGCTCACGCTCGCGAGGCGTACCTTGGGCTCTCATTCCGAAGCGGAAGACATTGGGCAAGACGTCTTCTGCCGGGTGTACCGCAAGGTAAGAACCCTGCGCGAGCCCGATAGCTTCCGCAACTTCGTTTATACCTGCGCCCTGCGGGTGATTCAGACCGAGCTTCATCGCAAGAAGATGCGTTCCTGGCTATCCTTCGCGCAGCCTGGCTTGCTGGATTGCCAAAGCTCAGGAACGCTGGACGTGGAGTCGCGCGATCTGTTGCGTAGGTTTTATCGTCTACTAGAACGCCTGGCACCGCGCGACCGCATCGTGCTCGTCCTTCGGCGCGTGGAGTCGATGAGCGTGGAAGAGATTGCCGCCGCGACGAAGTCTTCGGAATCCACGGTGAAGCGCTCGCTGGCACGCGCTTCAAGCCGCATGTCTCGCTGGATGAATGACGAGCCACGATCGGCTGACGGAAAAAGGTGGGGACGATGAGAAGTACGATTGGCGAACCCAAGGAATCTCCCGCCCTGACCAAGGCGACCGACCTTTGCCGCAACACCCTGGGGCCGCCGACCCCGGCGGAGCTTGAGCTGGGACTCGACAGTTTCCTTGCGCGCATTGCCCCGAACAAGGAGCGCCCTCGGCGATTTCGATTTGTTCGTTGGTCACTGGCGGGTGCTACGGTGGCACTGTGCACCTTGGTTGCCTTGCAGATTGCTTCAGTCTATCGAACGCGCTGGTCTACTGGTAGGGCGCCAACGCTTGCTTACCGGGTCGATGGAGGCAGTGTTCTCGAAGGGGGCTATCTGCGTGAATCCGGTCACGCGGGCATGAACGTGGTGTTCAACGAGGGAAGCCGATTGACGCTCGCGCCGGGAACACGCAGCCGGCTCCGGGTGGTCGACCGCGACAGTGCCCACGTGGCCATCGAACGTGGCCGAGGATCTTTCCAGGTCGTGCACAAAAGCAATCGGCGGTGGTTGGTCGATGTCGGCCCATTTTTGGTCACGGTCACGGGAACCGTCTTCACGGTCTCGTGGGATCCGGTGCGCGAGGAGCTCGAATCTCAGGCTGCGAGAAGGCAGCGTCTTGGTCAGTGGCCCCGTCTCGGCGGGAGAAATAGCGTTGCGGGCTGGCCAGCGGTTGGTCGCAAACCTGGCAAGAGTCGAGACCGTCATCACGGAAGAGACGCCGGAGCAAGCGAGCAGTGAGCCACCCAGTTCTCCCCCTGCACCAGCCGTGGCTCCACCCGGACTGCAGCCGTCGACCCCTGGTCCCTCCCCAGCACCCGCTGCATCCACGGTCGCCAAGCTCGCGGGTGACCATCAATGGGGCCTCAAGTTGGCGCGGGGCCAATGGGACCGCATTCTCCAGGACGCCAACCGTATCGGCGTTGAGGCGACCCTGAGCGAAGCGTCCAGCGAAGACCTTTTCGCTCTTGCCAACGCGGCTCGCTACCGACACCGTTCCGATCTGGCTCGGTCCGCCCTGCTTGCCGAGCGTCGGCGTTTTCCCGAGTCGCCGCGTGCGCTCGAAGCGCTCTACCTGCTTGGTCGCGTGGAGGAAGGCCGGGAAACCGGGACTGCTCAGGCCATCGCGTGGTACGATGACTATCTCACCCGCGCGCCGACCGGCCCGCTCGTGGGAGAAGCTTTGGGACGAAAGATGACTCTCACCGACAAGCTCGAAGGCCCGGCCCGGGCGCGCTCCCTCGCGGAAGAATATCTTCGTCGCTTCCCCAAGGGGAACTATGCTGGATCGGCGCGCGAGCTTCTCGTCCCGTGACCCAGGCCCATTGAACCGCCTGCGCCTTGCCCTCTGTCTTGTGGCGTTCCTCGTAGGGACGGTGCCCGCCCATGCGGCCACCGTAGCCATCTTGTGGCCGCCGACACCTTCCGCCGATGTGACCCAGGCGTTGACTCTTCTGCGTGGAGAGTTGTTGTCGGTGGGCCTGGAGGTCACGGTGGCCGACCGAGCGGGCGCCCGCAGCGTTGGGGGAACCGATTCGGTGGCTTGGCTCGAAGCCTTTGCAGCACGGGGTACCAGCGCTGTCATCGACGCTGTCGGGGGCGATGTGCTGGAGGCGGTCGATGTATGGATTTAAAGACGCACCCACGACGATTCGAGGTTACTCGAGTTGCCATCGAGCCCAATGTTCCACGACAGCCGGAAATGCTCGCACTTCGTGCCGTTGAGGCCTTGCGCGCAGGCCTTCTTCAGATCGATTGGGCAGAACGAAGGCGACGCTACGGACCCATCGCAGAGCCAGCCATGGCCGTAGCGCCCGCGGGCGAGCTAGAGAGGCCCACGAGCCGTGGCGAACGCGTTGGCATCGAGGTTGGCGCGGTTGCAGTGATGAGCACGGACGGCCTTGGCCCTGCGGTGTTGCCGACCGTGCGCGTGGGCTGGGCGGCTCGCCCCTGGCTCGTGATGCAGGCTTCGGCGGCAGGCTTCGGGAGCCGGTCCGCGGTTGCGACCGCGGCGGGCAACGCGCGGGTTGCCCAGCAATACGCCATCCTGGGCGGGTTCTATCGCCTTCGCTCGGCCAAGCGGCTGTGGCCCTTCTTCGGCCTCGCGGCCGGGGCGCTGCGCACGTCGGTCGAAGGGCAGGACGGCTGGGGCACGGGGGGCCACACCGCGGAGCAATGGTCGGGTTTGATCGACGTGAGCTTGGGAGCGGGGTTTCGCCTTTACGGCCGCTCCTACTTGACCTTGGCCGCACATGCGCAGGTGGCCGTGCCCTACGTGGTCATTCACATCGTCGATACGGTCGGCGCCACCTCTGGGCGTCCCAATCTCCTCCTGACCCTCACCGTCGGAGCCTGGCTATGAAGGCGAGCAAGTCGGGATCGACGATCGGACTGCTCTGCGTGTTGGGCATGCTGACCAACACCGCCGCTTGCTGGCATATCGACGTTTACGCGGTGACACCCAGTGGCGGCACGGATGCCGGTTCAGGCGAGACAGGGACTGGCGAGGCGACTGGCGCAGGGGGCAGCTCTGGCGCGGTGCCGAGTGCGGGGTGCGGAAAGACCTCGGCGCTCACCTTCGGGGCGATCCCGAATCAGGACCCGAACGCGGCTCCAGGCTCGGGGAACACGGTGGGCCACGGCGTCGGCGGCTACGTTACGATTCAGAGCAGTGGGAAGACCCGGACCTTCACCATGAGGCTTCCCGATAACTACGACCCAAACCACCCCTACTGGTTGAGCTTCACTTTTCACCCTGCCGGCGGCAACACCTACGGAATCGACAACGGCGGAAACAATGGGTACACCATGGCCTATTACGGGCTCCAGAAACTATCGAACAACGGCGCGTTCTTCGTCGCGCCCGACGGGTTGAACAGCGGCTGGGCGAATTCCAACGGAGAAGACCTGCAACTCGTCGACGACATGGTCAAGCTGATCGAGGACAATTACTGTGTCGACACGACGCACCTTTTCGCCCAGGGGTTCGCCTGGGGCGGTGGCATGACCTACGAAATCGCGTGCGCCCGGGCCAAAGTCTTTCGTGGGGTCGCAATCTACGAAGGAGCGGTGTTCAGCGGGTGCGACAATGGCAACGACCCTATCGCGTATTGGCAGATGGTCGGACTTACGGACACCACGTGTACCATCGACATGGCAAGACCGATGCGCGACCAGTTCGCTACCAACAACGGCTGCACCATCCCCCAGACCGAGCCGCCCGAGCCGCCTCAGCCACCCCCCTATTTGAACCCCGGAGGGCACGTCTGCACTGACTACACCGGATGCTCGAGCGGTCACCCCCTGCGTTGGTGCGTGCACCAGTCAGGTCTCGGCAACGCCATCGTGGATGGAACCTCGGACCTCTACAATTCGTGCGCGACGGCTCCCAAGACCTGCTCGACCACCTGCCCTTGTACCTGGGTTCCGGAGGACGTGTGGTCGTGGATGACAAGAAACTTCTAGAACGTCGGCGGGTAGAAGCTCGACGAGGACCGGGCGAGGCGAGGGCTCCGCTCCCTGTCCCTCTCCCTCAGGAGCCTGCTTTGGCGAATCGCGAACGGTGATTCAGTTCGTCGACACAACCCCTGTTGCAAGGTTGATGGACCACTGCGCGGAGTAGGTCAAGTGCCAGGTCGTGCCGTCAAAGGTGAACGGCAGCCACAGATATGTCGACAGGCTCAGGTTGCTGGAGTTCCAGATGTCGCCCGCGTAGATATAGGTCGTCGTCTGGCTGCCGACGATCGGAATAACATAGGTGGGCTGAGAGCTCCAGGTGGAGCCATTCGCACCGACGGCCACGAAGCTACTGCTCCACGGTCCGGTGATCGATCCGGTGGAGGTCAAGTACGCTGCCTGGTTCGGAGCCCAGCCGGTCTGGGCCGAGCTGATGCCGTAGTACTTGCCATTGTCCTTCCAGAAAGCATAGGCTTCACGGGTCGTCGAAGCCCAAATCTTGGTGGTGTTCTGGACATTGAGATAGTCGCTCGAGAGCTGGTAGACCTCTGTGTCGCGAAAATCCCCGCCCGCGTTTCCGCCCGGTCCCCCCGTGGATACAAAGTAGGCGGTTCCATCCGGCTCCTGCCAAAGCGTGCAGTCGCGCGAGCTATTGCCGCCCCCAGGCTGGAAGTGTTTCACGTACGTGTAGTTGCCGTCCACCGTGGGACTGGTGAAGACGACCGCCTCCGAGTCACAATAGCCACCGCTCGCCCCAGTGCAGGCCTCCATATCCCAGTGGGCCCACATCACGTACAGCTTTGTGGAAGCGTTGTAGATAACTTTGGGCCGTTCAATGATCAGATTGACGTTGCTGAGCACCGGATCCGTACTGGTCGTGACGACCGAGTTGCGATGCTCCCAGTTGGCAAGATCCTTGGAGGCGTAGCAGCTGATAGCGTGGAAGTTGCCCGTCCCATTCGTGTTCAGGGTCTTGTCTTCGCCGAACCAGTACCACGTATCGCAGACCTTGATCAAGCCACCCCCATGGGCCTGAATGTGCTTGCCCGTAGTGTCGTTCCAGGGGCCGCTGTTGCTGATGCTGCCTGTGATAACCCCGGCATCCACGGGTGGACAAAGGTCGTCTACCGTTCCGCCGGCTCCCGTGGTACCGCCAGCCCCGGCCGCGCCGCCGCTCCCATTCACGCCACCCGAGCCGTTCGCCGCGCCACTATCCGTCGCGGCGTCCGGGTGGGGCGTTCCCCCCGAGCCGCTTGCACCGCCGTTGCCGGTTGCCCCGCCCGAGCCCCGGCCACCAGTGCCCGTCACGCCGCCGTTGCCGGCTACGCCGCCACGGCCACTCACGCCCCCCGGGCTGGTCGCACCTCCGGAGCCAGCCATGGAGGTTGCCCCGCCCGAGCCGGTCACGCCGCCCGAGCCGATTGTTCCGCTCGATCCCGTAGCCCCGCCCGAGCCACGACCACCACTACCGGCCACGCCGCCATAGCCGGTTGTGCCACCATTCCCACTCACGCCACCGCTGCTGGTCACGCCGCCGCTGCCCGCGGTACCGCCACTGCTTGCTCCCCCTCGGCCGGCAGCTCCTCCCGTTCCTGATGCCCCACAGCCTAACGGGCCAAGAAAAAGGGAGAGAGCGACACAATGGAATCTTCTTACGCGCATGCAAACCTCCAGGGTGAACCTCCCGTGTTCTGCAGGGAGAACTTAGCGGACCTCTCGTCGGATCTCGATGTCGAGACTCGCGTGCCGAAACAGACCATGCAAGGTCACCATTTGTGCAGTGGCGCAAGCCCCTCATCTCCGTGTTGTCGCTGCGCGCGCTGACCATTCTTAGGCTTCCATGCCTGCGCACAGGCTTCCCGTGGTTTTGGGCCTGATTTGGATGTTGCCCGAGACCGTGCCAACTGGGGCACCGCGCCGCAGATGCTCCCGCTGAATCGCCGTGACGGAAACGGCACGCTGTGGCCACTGCACGAGCAATAGCGGATTTTTTTTAAGCCAAAGAGGACGGTAGGGATGACATCTGGACGCCAAGCGTAGCGGACGGGCGTCAGAGTCGGGCTTCAAAGAAATCGCTACAAGAAGGGCGGCGTCGAAACAGTCTCTGCTATGGAGACTTCCATGGGGGCGACAGATGATTGAAAGCAATGCAAATGCCATTGTTCCCATCGCCCTGTCTCGTGCAACGGTTGGCTCGTGGCTCTCGACGTCGCCTCTGCCTCGCTTCGAGAACATCTACAAACAATTCTTCGACTTCGTGTGGTCCTCGGTCAGACACTTTGGCGTCGAAAGAGATGCCGTCGACGATGTGGTTCAAGATGTCTTCGTCGTGATCCATGCCAAGCTTGCCACGCTGCAACGGCCGGAGTCTCTACGGAGCTGGATCTACGGCATCGTACGCCGCACCGCGAGCGACCACCGGCGGTCAAGGCGGACGAGAGATGCCGCGCATGCGAGGCTCGGCACCGAGCTCAAGTGGAGTCAGCCGGCCCGACCATCGCCTTTCGAGCTGGCCGAGAGGAATGCCGAGCTGGACCTGCTCGAGAGCATCCTGGCGGACATCGATGAACCTAAACGGGAGATCTTCGTAATGGTGGAGGTTCTAGGCATGACAGTCCCGGAAGCGGTTCAAGCACTCGTGATACCCCTGAACACCGCCTATTCCAGGCTTCGGTTGGCGAGGCTGTCCTTCGAGAAAGCACTCGCCGAGCGTGAAGCGCTCGCCGATGCGAAGCAGCCTTCGTGAGCACGAGGCTAGAACGCGACGTACGGCCCTTGGCCGCCGGGGGTGTCTTGCTGCTCGATGGCCGTGTAGACCGTGCGACCGTAGAAAAAGGGGAGTCCCCAAAGGAAATCAGGCACGCTCGATGTCCCCGACGAGGGGAACCCCGGCATTTCTGCTCCGAGAGTGCCCAAAGCGGAAATGGTCGCGCTGATCCTGCTGGCGCTGGCGATGGTGAAGGTCGCGAGCGCGCTCGCGTTGTTCCCGCCGAAAATGGTGGCGCTGAGGTTCGTCGAAGTCGCGGGACAGTAGAACGATGACATCGCGGCCGAGGTGCACAACGCCAGACCCGACGTGGCCGAGTTGAGGAAGGTGTAGGTGTTGGTGCCGCTGTCCATGAACCCGGTGTATTTCGTGCCGCCGACCGGATAGGTGGTTCCCACATTGCCGTAGTCATCGACCGGCGTAATCACCGTCGCGCTCCCCAGGCCGTTGTTCGCCTGCGTGCCGATGCCGAATATCAACTTACCCGTCGTTGAAGCCAGTCCGCCTGCGGGCACGCTGGGCAATTGAATGACAACGCCATTGTTGTCGACCGGGAAACTCACGATGGGGTTTCTTACCTGGGACTCGATGGAAACCGCTGTCGTCTTGCAGCCGCCGGCTTGGTTTGATGTGCAGGCAAAATACATTCCCGGGTTGTTGCGGCCCGTCTGCGCACATGCTGTGCCGCAATCCTGCTGGCCGATACCCACGCCGATGATTCCATTCGCCATCAAGGATTGCAGGTCGGTGATGGCCGGGCCACTCGAACAAAGGCCGGAGGTGGGCATGGGATAGGTCTTCTCGCCAATGGCTTGGATCGGGAGCGCGGCTGCTGTCTCGCCACTGATCTTGACGTCGGCGCTTAGAATCGGCCCCCAGGCCGTGCCATCCACGAATTGCGTGCAGGAACCCAGCGGGTTTCCAGAGGCGTCCTTGACGGCCGGCAAAACCGGCGTGATTGCACTCTCTAGCACCCGCAAACCATACGACCCGGTATCGACGAGAACGTGATCAATCGATTGGCAGGTGCTCGTACCCGGTTGGCACAAAGTCACCGTGACGAACAAGCCGTTGATGTAGCCGATGTTCTGTGGCCCCCGATCGACGACCGCCTGGATGGTATTATTTTCGCTCCCGGACGAACCGCCGGAAACAGTGACACCGCCGCTTCCACCCGATGCCCCGCCCGCAGCAGTCGTGCCGCCCCCGCCCGCAGCGCCGCCAGCGCTCGTCGTGCCGCCTTGGCCGATGGCGCCGCCCGTGCGCGACGAGCCTGCGGCGCCACCCGCGCCCCCGGAATCTGTTGCGCCCCCTAGGTGAGACGCCCCCCCGGAACCGGTCACGCCGCCGACTCCCGATCCCCCTCCGGAACCGCCAGCAAGCCCCGAGCCTCCCGAGGAGCCCCCGGAACTGTCGGCACCGCCCGCACCCGACGAACCGCCCGAACCGCGCGCGCCGCCTGTATTGCTGGCTCCTCCCGTGGCTGCACCTCCGCTAGCCGCACCCCCAGTCGATCCATTCCCACCGGCGGCGCCTTGGGTGCGTCCGCTGCCGGTGCAGTTGAGGAACAAGATGGAAGCCATTGCAATGGGAAGTAGTCTGCGCATGGCGGTTCCCTAGCGAATGTCTTCTGGGTGGAAACCTTGTGGCAGGAGGTCGGTGAGATACGCGTGTCCGAAGAAGGCGCGTTGGTGCCCACCCATGACCACAACCAGGCCGGGGATCTCGATGCGAAGCGGGCCCCGCCCCATACGCTTCTCTTTGGCGGCGGCAAGATAGCGATCGTAGTGTTTGCCCATGAGCGCGCGCAGATTGGGGCGCCAGCCACCCGACCAGGCAATCCCGAACACCTTTCCACTCTCGTTGACAAACTGGCGAATGTTGCCGCCACTTGGCACCTGCAATTCGTGCATGGTGCAGTTTTCCCTTTGCACAACTTGCAGGTTCGCGTGCAAGCGGATCTGGTCGGCGGCGACCGAGTCAGCATCTTCACCAAGCGCAGCCTGGGCACCGGAAGAGAAAGCAAGGCTCGCTGCCAGAGCACCCATGATGCCAAGCGCGCGGCAACCCCTGATCAACCTGCTGGACGCAAAAAGGTTCATGACAATCCGAGAGTATATCGAGTCAAGCGTCAATCGCGCTAGGGGAAAGGAGCAGGACACCGCTGTAGCTTGCACAAAGTGCCCGAACCACGCCGTGGGCAGCACACACGAATCGATAGACACGTCTTGAGCCAGGCACGGAGGGATGAGGGAAATTAGAACTGTGTGATGAACTTCCAGGCTTCCGGTGGATTCCAGCTCGTTGTCTGGCCGGGATCGATTGGATCCCACCCGTGCGGACCGTTGAAAACGCAGTATTCGGTCGGGTGCCCCGCCGAGCAGCCCTTGTAGTTCGTGCAAGTGTGCGGCTGGCCGCTGGCTGGGAACGTTGTGGACGCAGGCTCTGGCGTGCATCCATTGACAGCGGCGAACTGGGCTTGCTTCACTTCTCCGAGCATGGGCGAAGTGGTCATCCCCGCGCTGTCCTGGCTGGCCTGCGACGCATAGTACGCAATCGGCTTGGTTAGCGTCGTGGGGCAGGAATTGGTGAGATCCGCCCCCGAGAAAAACGCGACGGCGCGGAACACGTCAGCCCGCGTGCACGCGAGGGCCATGGCCATGGCCGCTCCAAAGCTGAATCCGGTCGCGAAGACTCGAGTGGTGTCGATGCAGAGGTCGCCTTCGACTTGGGCGAGGATTGCATCGGTAAACGCCACGTCTGTGTTGCTCCAGGACCCGGCCCCGTTGGCAGCGTCGGGCGCGACGAAGATGGTGTTCTTGCTGTCCAAAGTCGCCATCGTGAAGTAATTCCGGTCCGCAACGGACTGGGCCGATGACCCGGACTCGGCGAAGGCGAGGACCAGCCGATAGGCGTGGCTGCTATCGTAGCCGCCGGGCACGTCCAGAATGTATTTTCGCGAGCCGTTGCTCTGAATGGTGAGGGTCCCGTTCTGGAGTGTCCGTGATTTTCCGCAGCCTGCGCTTTGCGCCACGCTGGCGTCTGCTCCCGAGACGCCCGAGCTGCCGCCCGAACCTGGCCCGGTCGCGCCGCCGGATCCTGGTCCGATCGCACCACCCGATTGAGAGCCGCTCGTGCCGCCCGAACCGGAAATCGCCGAGCCGCCCGACCCAAGGCCACCGGCACCGCCCGATGCTACGGTACCGCCCGAAGCGCCAGGTACCGTGCCTCCGGTGGCGGTCGATCCGCCATCGACGGCACCTCCCGATCCCAAGCGACCTCCCGTGCCCGTTCCGCCGCTTCCCGGGCCGATGCGCCCACCACTGCCACTCGCTCCACCTGTTCCGGGCTGTGCGGTACCACCGCTTCCCATCGTTCCCCCCGGGCTAAACGCGCCCCCGGTGCCATCCGCTCCACCCGTTCCCGATTTTCCACCGCTTGCCGTCGTTCCCCCTTGGCTGGGCAATCCGCCGGTGCCATTCGTGCCACCGCTTCCCGCCGAAGAAGGCGAGCTGCGCGATGAACAAGCAGCTGCTAGAACTGCGAGCACCGCCGCCATCGAATGGACACGCAACCCTCCGAATGCAGAAGACATCATTCCGAGCAGTGGGATCAGGGATCGAGTTCCGTCACGTTGACTCGCGTCAACGTAGGGGGCATGGCCGATGACGCTAAGAGCCACCTCCTCTGTACGCAAGCGCAACAACACCGGAACGAGCACGTGAGATTTTACGACAAGTTTGGTCGTTGGAAAACTAGAAGAAACGACACCCGAATCATAACTTCGGCATGAAGGAACAGCGCGCGAAATGGTGAAGATGCAACACGACGTGTTCGGAGCCGTGTCGGGCTCCAACGCCTTGCTGGAGGCCCTGCAAGCCGCGTGAGCGGAGACACGGCGTCGTCATCTTGGAAGGCGTCGCTGGCGCTGACCTTCGCCGCCAGGCAGGGGGCGACCCGGTTGCTTCGTCGCGGCCACTTTGGTCCCCTGGTGGTACAGCGACCGTTCTTTCCCGAGGGCCCCAAGGCATGCCACGCGTACATTCTGCATCCGCCCGGCGGCATCGTGCCCGGGGACACCCTCGGGCTGGACATCGCCGTCGAGGACGGAGCGCACGCGCTCATCACGGCCCCCGCGGCGACCAAGATCTATCGCAGCGACGGTCGCATTTCTCGCCAAGTGCAAACCGTTCGAGCAGCGGCGGGCTCGATCGTCGAGTGGCTGCCCCAAGAAACCATCCTCTTCGAAGGCGCCCGCGCACACCTCGCAACCCGAATCGACTTGTCCGGCTCCGCCGCGTTCATCGGCTGGGACATCCTGTGCCTTGGCCGGGCCGCGTGCGGCGAGCGTTTCGGCGCCGATTCCCTTTGCCGACAGCATTTCGAGCTGTGGCGCGATGGCCGGCCCCTGGTCTTGGAACGGACGCGCTACGAAGGCGACGTTCAAGATGCGACCTGGGGTCTGCGGGGCGCAACCGTCACCGGGACGCTGCTTGCCGCTTTGCCGGGATTGACCGACGAAGGCCCGGCTCACGAAACCAAACAAGCCCTGCTGCACGCCTTGCGCGGGCTCGGCGAACGCGAAGGCGAGCGCATCTCCGCCAGCGAGGTCGGTGGCGCCTTGGTTCTTCGCTACCTTGGAAACGGCGCCGAGAGTGCCCGCATCCTATTCGAGAAGGCTTGGCGCATCTTGCGACCGACGCTTCTCGGTCGTCCGGTTTGCCTTCCTCGCATCTGGTCAACCTGATTCGTCGGAGATCCATGGACCTACTTCCTCGTGAACAAGAAAAGCTTCTCCTCTTCGCGGCCGGCCTTCTCGCCGAGCGCAGAAAGGCCCGCGGGCTGAAGCTGAACTATCCCGAAGCCGTGGCGTACATCTCCGCCGCCATTCTCGAGGGCGCGCGCGACGGTCGAAGCGTGGCCGACCTGATGACCTACGGAACCCAGCTCCTCGGCGCCGACGACGTGATGGAAGGCGTGGCCGAGCTGATCCCCGAGGTGCAGGTCGAAGCGACGTTTCCCGACGGCACCAAGCTGGTGACGGTTCACCAGCCCATTCCTCTTTCCCATTCCGTTCCCGGCGAAGTGACGACCGCGCCGGGCGAGATCGTCCTCAACGAGGGTCGGACCACCCTCACCCTAGAGGTGGCCAACACCGGAGACCGACCCATCCAAGTGGGATCGCACTATCACTTCTTCGAGACCAATCCCGCCCTGCGTTTCGATCGCCCGAAGACGCGAGGCTTTCGTTTGAACATTCCCGCCGGCACTGCCGTGCGCTTCGAACCCGGGCAGACCCGCACCGTCGAGCTGTGCGCCTTCGCCGGCGACCGCGTGGTGCAGGGGTTCCGCGGCGAGGTGATGGGCCCACTCGACAAAGGTGCGTCATGAGACGCATCGATCGGCGCGCCTACGCCGACATGTACGGCCCCACCGTTGGGGATCGCGTGCGCCTCGGCGACACCGACTTGGTCGTCGAGGTCGAGCACGACCACGCCATCTATGGGGAAGAGGTGAAGTTCGGCGGCGGCAAGGTCATCCGCGACGGCATGGGACAAAGCCAGCGCTTCGGCGCAGGTGTCGCCGATACCGTCATCACCAACGCCGTGATCGTCGACCACTGGGGCATCGTCAAGGCCGACATCGGCATCAAAGACGGCCGCATTTCCGGCATCGGCAAGGCCGGCAATCCCGACGTGCAACCGGGCGTGACCATCGTCATCGGCCCCGGTACGGAAGTCATCGCGGGGGAAGGGTGCATCGCCACGGCCGGCGGCATCGATTCGCACATCCATTTCATTTGTCCGCAGCAGGTTGACGAGGCGCTCATGTCCGGCATCACGACCATGATCGGCGGCGGCACCGGTCCCGCTGCAGGCACCAACGCGACCACCTGCACGCCGGGGCCCTGGAACACGGCGCGCATGCTCGAGGCGGCCGACGCGCTGCCGGTGAATCTGGGCTTCCTCGCCAAGGGGAATGCCAGCCTGCCAGGTGGGCTGGTCGAGCAGATCGAGGCCGGGTGCATGGGTCTCAAACTGCACGAGGACTGGGGGACCACGCCGGCCGCCATCGACAATTGCCTGTCCGTGGCCGAGGCGCACGACGTGCAGGTGGCCATCCACACCGACACCTTGAACGAATCGGGCTTCGTCGAAGACACCATCGCCGCCTTTCGCGGCCGCGCCATCCACACCTACCACACCGAAGGTGCCGGCGGCGGGCACGCGCCGGACATCATCAAGGTGTGCGGCGCCGCCAACGTGTTGCCGTCCTCCACCAACCCGACCCGGCCTTACACGATCAACACCGTCGACGAACACCTCGACATGTTGATGGTCTGCCACCATCTGGATCCGAGTATTGCCGAGGACGTGGCCTTTGCCGAGTCGCGCATTCGCCGCGAGACCATCGCCGCCGAGGACATCTTGCACGACCTGGGCGCCTTCAGCATGATGTCCAGCGATTCGCAGGCCATGGGCCGCGTGGGGGAGACCATCACGCGCACCTGGCAGACCGCGCACAAGATGAAAGAGCAGCGTGGCCCCTTGCCAGCCGACGCCGCCGCTGGGGGCAAGAACGACAACTTCCGCGTGAAGCGCTTCATCGCGAAGTACACCATCAATCCCGCCATCACCCACGGTATTGCGCACGAAGTGGGTTCGCTCGAAGTGGGCAAGCTGGCCGACATCGTGCTGTGGAAGCCTGCCTTCTTCGGCGCCAAGCCTGCCCTGATCGTCAAAGGCGGATTCATCGCAGCCGCGCCCATGGGCGATGCCAACGCCTCCATTCCCACGCCTCAGCCGGTGCGCTTTCGCCCCATGTTCGGCGCCTTGGACGGCCCGCGCCAGAAGACCAGCGTGACCTTCGTCTCGGCGGCGGCGCTTGCGGCCGGCGTAGGCGAGCGACTGGGGCTACGCAAGCGCGTGGTCGCAGTCAAGGGAACCCGAACCATCCGCAAACGGGATCTTGTTCACAACGACTATCAACCGGTCATCGAAGTGGATGCACAAACCTATGCCGTGCGCGCCGATGGCCAGCCGCTCGTTTGCTCGCCCGCGCACAAGTTGCCGCTCGCGCAACGTTACTTTTTGTTCTGAAGGACGGGCTTCGTGTTGAACCTGCGCAGAAGGATCGGTGCAAGACCCGCCATCGAAGGTGGAGAGAGGATGGCGTCGCTGACGCTTTCGTTCGAGGCTCGGCGAAAAAGTCGCCTGCGCGCCAGTCTCGACGACGGTCGCGAAGTGGCGGTGTTTCTTGCCCGGGGAACGGTCCTGCGCGAAGGGGATTGTCTTTGCGACGATGACGAGAAGGTGCCGGTCGTGGTCAGGGCCATTGCGGAGACCTTGTCCGTGGCGCGCACCGCGGATCGCCACCTCTTGGCTCGCGCCGCCTACCACCTTGGCAACCGGCACGTCCCCTTGCAGATCGGTCCGGACTGGCTGGCCTACGGACACGACCACGTGCTCGACGACATGGTCCGCGCGCTCGGCCTGGCTGTGGCCGTCGAGCAGCGGCCCTTCGAACCGGAGGCCGGCGGATACAGCCATGGGCACGGGCATGGGCATGAGGAACAACATGGGCACTAGTTCTGCAGCGCAAGCGGAGCCTGTGCCGGCGTCGGCCTTCTCACCGGGTGTCGCGGGCGTGCCGCTTCTGCATCTCATGCACCTCGCAAGCTCCGCTCTCCCCATCGGGGCCTTCGCCTACTCGCAAGGGCTCGAACAAGCCATTGCACTTTCTTGGGTGAACGATGAGGCGTCCGCGGCCACCTGGATTCTCGGTCTGCTGTCGAATGCCGTGGGAAGATTGGATCTTCCAATCCTGGTTCGCTTGCATGAGGCGTTCGCGCGCGAGGACGATGGCGCCGCCCAGCGCTGGAGCGATTTCCTCTTCGCCTCGCGGGGAAGCTTCCGAGCTGCAGGCGGAAGAGCGGCACCTGGGCGGGGCGCTGGCCAAGGTTCTCGACGGTCTGGGCGTGGACGGCGCCCGCGCCTGGCTGGCGGAGCCGCACGTCACCCACGCCACCATGTTCGCCCTGGCCGCGGTCCGCTGGGAGATCCCCGTGACCTCGGCCGCGGCGGGATATGCCTTCGCGTGGACCGAAGCCCAGGTGGGCGCGGCCACGCGACTTTGTCCCCTCGGCCAAGGGACCGCGCAGCGGATCCTGTCTCGATCCCTGCCGGTCATCGACCGCGCGGTGACGAACGCTCACGCTTTCCCCGACGACGACCTTGGCACATCCGCGCCCGCCCAGGCCATCGCCAGCGCCTTGCACGAAACCCTCTACTCGCGGCTTTGCCGATCCTAAGGAGATCCATCGTGAACGAAAACCAACCCTTGCGCGTCGGTGTGGCAGGCCCTGTCGGGTCGGGCAAGACCGCCTTGGTCGATGCCCTTTGCAAGCAACTGCGCGATCGTTTCGACATCGCCGTCGTTACCAACGACATCTACACCAAGGAAGACGCCCAGTTTCTCGTCAAGAGCGGCGCCTTGCCCACGGATCGCATCGTGGGCGTGGAAACCGGCGGCTGTCCGCACACGGCCATTCGAGAGGACGCCTCCATCAATCTGGCTGCCATCGACGACCTCATCCGGCGCTTTCCGCGCCTGGACATGATCCTGGTGGAAAGCGGCGGTGACAACCTGGCCGCCACCTTCAGCCCAGAGCTGGCGGACATCACCATCTATGTCATCGACGTGGCCGGCGGCGACAAGATCCCGCGCAAGGGCGGTCCCGGCATCACCAAGTCGGATCTCCTGGTGATCAACAAGATCGACCTCGCCTCCTACGTCGGTGCGTCGCTCGAAGTCATGGATCGCGATGCACGCGTGCAACGGGGAACCCGGCCATTCCTGTTCACCAATATCAGGCAAGGCATTGGGGTGGCCGCGGTGGCGGACTTCGTGGTACAGCAGGGGCTCATGGACGTTTCACAGCGACGACCCGAGCAACGTAGCAACGTGTGACGCAATACCATCACCCTGAACGGAGCAGGGGGATACGACCTGGATGCGACCCACGAGGCTCGCTTGATCCGGGTACCTTCAGTAGGGCTGGTGCAGACGACGTGTAGACTCCCCTCACGCGAGCTACTTCCCGTACCCGGCCGCCACGATGTTCGCTTGCACCGCGTCTTCCACCGCATCCGTTGGGTAGCCGGTGACAATCGCACCTTCGAAGAAGATTCCCGAGCTGGCATTGGAGCCACAACCCGCGCACGGCTTGCAACAGTCGCCACCGCAGCCGAGGATGAGGGCACCTTGTTTCTTCATCGGGCTCCATCCTCCGGGGAGGGCACCTTTGTAGTAGGTGCTCAGGCTGCCGGTGGTCGCGTCGCTGCCCCTGAGTGCGTATTCCGTCGTACCATTGTTCTTCAGGACGGCGGTGACGAACGGGGCTGTCTGGGTTGGATCGTTCGCATTCTTGCTGGTGCTGCCTTGGGCGAAGAGTCCGTACTCGAGATCGGCCATCACCCACGGACCGGATCCCGACCCCGAGCCCCAGGCCGTGGTGGTGCTGAAGTTGAGAGAATCCATGGCACCGGCTCCATCGGCACTTCGGTCGGTTTCGCTGTTGCCATAGTCGAAGCAACACCCCGCGTTGGCGTGCCTGCTACTCGTCACCATGTACATCCCCTCGGGTTGGCTACCGGTTGCCATGCCTGACGAGGAACCGTCGTGCCAATAGCAATTTCCTGGACTGATATAGACCGAGTAAACCTTGTGCCCGCCGACGTTCACCGGATCGGTGGTTGCCTTCGCAGGGACGCTCGACGCTGGAGCGGGGACCTGGGTCGATCCCTGGTACCATAGGTCGTTTCCTTTCCCAGACTGGTCGTAGACCACGGTGAGGACACAGGTAGAACCGGCGCAGAACGTATCTTCGGGCGCTGTGTCGGCGATGCCACCAGGCGCCAGGGGCAAGATGTCCTTCGTGGTGTTGTCCGAGCGCCGGACCTGATAGAGCTTCCCGTTGTAGGCGCCGTAGAGTGCCCGCACCACACTGTGCGCGGCAACGCATGGCGCATTGGCGGCCGCATAAATATCGCAAGGCCCCGTGGTGCCGCCGGAGGCGGCGGACCCGCCTGAGCCGTTCATTCCGCCCGAAGCGCTCTGCCCCGCTGCCCCGCCTGAGCCGCTCGTGCCACTGGCCCCGGCCAAGCCACTGCCCCCCGAACCACCCTGTCCCGTTGCACCGCCGGCACCGCCCGAACCAGTGACGCCGCCCGCGCCGCCCGTGCCGCTCCTGCCCCCTACACCGGCCTGCCCAGTTGATCCGCCTACGCCTCCCAGGCCGGTGGCACCGCCTGCGCCACTCCTGCCACCCGAACCGACCTGCCCGCCGCTACCGGTCGCGCCGCCCGAACCCGTGTTGGCGCTCTTCTGGAGCACGATGGTTCCTGTCATGGTCGGCTTTGTACTCTGAGGGGTCATGGTCATCTGGTTTCCCGAAACGCAGTACGAGTACTTCGTGTCGCCCGAGTCGCCCGTGAGGGTCACCACGTTGTCGGAGATCGTGTAATTGCCGCTTGTCGACGGCGCCATGGACAGGAGCCCAATCCCGCCCGTCTGTTTCGCGATGGCCGAGCAGTCGCACCCGCCGCCCGCAGCAGACGGGCAATCGAGCGAGGCATAGCCTAGGACGCTGGCTAGGAGGTTCGCCGCGCCGTCGCAGGTGACGGGTGTAGACGAAATCACCAGGCAAGACGCCGCCAACGTGATCTGCTCGTCGCCCGTCGTGACCGTGTTGTCCGTATAGGTCCCGTTTGAGTTGGCGATCCACGTCCCACTTGTCTGGAGGGACCCCGTGACCGGCCCGGACGGGCAACCCGCACCAACCAACGACAGGTCCAGCTCGCCCGTCACCTTCAAACACGACGGCGTCACGGTCCAGGTTCCGACCACATCGCCACCGCATGGTGCCACGTCGGGCGTCACGTCGGAGCAGGACGCTCCGCCGCTGCCGGAGCTTCCGCCCACCTGTCCGCCACTGCTGGAGCTTCCACCGGTACCTTTGGCGCCCCCGTTGCTGCTGCTGCCGCCGCTCCCTGTTCCCCCGCCGCCGGAGCTTTGTTTACAGCCAGCGCTCACCATGGTCGAGGCGATCACCAACGCGCTTACGAGCCCGACAAGTATGCTTCGCATGAGACCTCCCATGTAGCCTGTCGATAGGAGCCCACTTGTGTAACGGAATCTGGCCTATCCTTCGCCGACTCCCAATCCTGCTTCAATGGTGAGGGTCATGGAGCTGTGTGTTGCACTGCCCTTCCCGCGGGCTCGAAATCCTGAAGATGGCCGGATCGACGGCGTCAGGTTCATCGCGCGGCTGCCGTCGCCTCTTCTAAGACGACCTCCGAGGCGGCCTTGTCCTCGCGCAAGCCGAGAAAAGTAGAATGGCGAAGCAAACCGTCCTGGGTGAATCCCGAGAAGGAAACCTCGGCCACGAGCTCGGGCTTGACCCAGTGGACAGCGCGCGCCTCGGCGCCGGTCGGCGCATGCACGAGATCGGGTTGCTGGTCGCGCAGGAAAGAAAGCTTGGTGTGGAGGGTGCACAGAGAATTTTCGCTGAACCCGGTGCCGACACGTCCTCGGTACACGAGCTTCCCTCCCGTGTGCGTGGCCAACAACAGCGCCCCGAGAAGCGTGCGCGAGCCCTTCGGATCGGTGAACCCTACCACGACAAACTCCTGGCGCTGGCTGCACTTCGTCTTCAACCAACTGCGGCTGCGCCCCGAGCGATAGGGCGCGTCCAGTCGTTTGGAGACGATTCCCTCCAGACCCATGCGGGCCGCCTGGGCGAGAAAGGCCGGTCCTTGCCCAATCACGTGGTCGCTCAGGCGAATCGTGTTGGCGAAGGGAGGTGGAACGCGGGTGAGCAACTCCGCCAGCAACGCCTTGCGCTGGGCAAGGCCCATGGCTTGCAGATCGACGCCGTTCAAGTACAGCAAGTCGAATGCGAAGTAGACGAGGAGAGCGTCGCGCGCGCCACCCAGCGCGTCCTGCAGGCGCTGGAAATCGCTCACCCCACGCTCGTCGAGGACGACCATCTCGCCGTCGAGCAAGACTGTCTCGGCCGGGATGCTTTCCGCTGCTTTCGCCAAAGTGGGCATGCGATTCGTCCAGTCGTTCCCTCGGCGCGAAAGCAGCGTCGCCTTGCCTCGCTTGACGCTCGCCAGGATGCGGTAGCCGTCGAATTTGATCTCATGCAGCCAGTCTTGTCCGGACGGGGGTGCGTCCGCGAGGGAGGGCAACTCGGGCTCGATCCGCTCGGGCAATGGCCCAATGGTCGCGCCGGAAGCCTTCGCAGCGTCGGTGCCGTATTTGCGACTTTTGGAGGGCGCGCCCGTCATGGTCGACGTCTCACCCGCGCCCGCGCTCGAGAGCTGCTCGCGCGGCCTTGATCTTGGCCGCGGTCAGTTTCTGGCGGACACTCCCGTAGCTCGCCCAGGGATCCTGTTCCGGGTACCAGCGGTCGACATCGCCGACGTGAAATGCGTCGTCGCGGGTTCCGAATCCCAGGGCATCCCATGCCACCGGCACCGAGACCGTCGCGGCTGGTTGTGCGCGCGACGAAAAGACGCTGACCGAGGTCGCGCCCCGGCGATTGCGAAGGTAGTCGACGAAGATCTTGTCGGTGCGGGGGGCCTTGGCCAAGCCGGCGGAGAAGCGCGCTGGCTCGTAGCGCGCCAGCGCCTGGGCCATGACCCGTGAAAACTCGAGCGTGTCCTCCCAAGTCGCGGCAGGGGTCAGGGGAACGACCACGTGCAAGCCCTTGCCGCCGGTGGTCTTGACGAAGCTCGCGAGATCGAGCGTCTCGAGCACGTCGCGCACGCGCCTCGCGCCGTCGACGATGTCCGACCACGGAACCTCCGGCCCTGGGTCGAGATCGAAGACGATCCGGTCGGGCCGCTCGAGGTCGCGGGTGCGGGCGTTCCAGGGGTGGATCTCGAGGACGTTCATCTGCGCCAGGGTGACGAGGCCGCGCACATCGTCGACGATCATGGCGGTGCCCGCGCCCGTGCCGCCGATGATCTCGAATTGCCTCAGCTCGGGCGGCGCCCAATCGCCGGCGTGGCGGACGAAAAAGCGCTGGCCGCCCATGCCGTTCGGAGCGCGTACCAGGGTCAACGGCCGGTCTACCAGGTGGGGCAGCATGCGCTCGCCGATGCGTTCGTAAAAGCGCGCGAGGTCGAGCTTGGTGATGCCGACGTCGGGATAGAGCATCCGCCCGGGGTGGGTCAACTTCACGCCCGCGATGCGCGGTTGGTTCAACGCCGGCTTGTCGGCCAGCTTCGGCGATGCCTCCGCCACGGACGCATCCCTGCCCTTGCTCGCGCCGTTCGTTCGGCAGCGGACGATTCGCCAGGCCGATGCGGGCGGCGGATAGCGGCTGTCGACCTTCTTCGACACGATCCCCGCCGCGCCAAGTGCGCAGGCCTGGACGAAGATCTCGCGCCCTCGCCCCACGACATGGTCCGCGAAACGCAGCGCCGGCTCGGCCTTTACAACCAGGGAAGCGAGCGCGGATTTCCGTTCGCCGAGCGGAACCCGGGTCAGGTCGTGGCCGTCCAAATACGGCAGATCGATCGCGTACAGCGTGTCGGCCGGGCCATCCGCCCCCGAATGTCCGTCCGGTCGCAACGCCGTGGCGATGCCGTCGATCAAAGCCTGGCCTACGGGCAGGCTCCGGACCGCGCCGACCACGCCCACGAGCGCGGACGTGCGATCGTGCCCGTCGGCGCCGAGCAGTTGAACGCGTCCCCCATCCACGCGGGCCACGACCCGTTCGCCCACGATCTCGATCTCGTGCAGCCACTCGTCCCCGTCGGGGACCGTGCGCGCGAGCCTGGGTCGCGCCGGGCGGATCCCTTCCGGCATCGGCGCCGCGCGAGCACCTAGCAGTGCGCCGGCGTCGCTCCGCCCGCGGTTGGAATGCCAGACGCGGTCGGAGGCCGCGGCGATGGCGTCCAGATCGCGCCCCGTAACCACGCTTTCGGGGCGAGCCTCGGTCACGCTCCATTCGGCCTCGGGACGCGCGTGCTCGTCGCGATCCTTGACCAGCAGCCAGCTCCGGTCGTCGCTACCGTGGCCGGCCCGCCCGCGTGCCTTCAACCGGACCAGTGCCCAGCGTCCGCGCAGCTTCTCGCCAAGCAGCTCGAACTTGAGGTGGCCGCTGGCGAGGCCCGCCCCCGGATCGAACAGCGGCTTCCACGTTCCCTTGTCCCACAGCAACACCGTGCCACCGCCGTATTGACCGGCGGGGATGATGCCCTCGAATCCACCGTAGTCGATGGGATGATCCTCCACCGCGACCGCCAACCGCTTGGCCGAGGGATCGAAGCTCGGCCCCTTGGGAATGGACCAACTCTTGAGAACGCCGTCGAGCTCGAGGCGAAAATCGTAGTGCAATTGGCGCGCGGCGTGCTTCTGCACCACGAAGCTCCGGCCCGTCGGCGTCGCGCCCACGCGGGCCGGGGGCTCGGCCGTGACCGTGAAGTCGCGCTTGCGCTTGTACTCGTCGAGTGCCATCGCTTCAGCGACCGTTCCTTCTCGCGACGTGAATCCCCACGGCTTTCGTGTCAGAAGCAGGAGCGTGAAGACCTGGATCGGAACCAGCGGCTTCAGCTACCCCGCGTGGCGCGGAAGCTTCTACCCGGCGAAGATGCCGCCGGCGAAGATGCTGGCGTATTACGCCGAGCGCCTGACGACCGTCGAGATCAACAACACCTTCTATCGCATGCCCAAGGCCGAGATGCTGGCGGCCTGGGCCGCGACGACGCCGGCCGCGTTCCGCTTCGCGCCCAAGGCGCCGCAACTGATTACGCACCGACAGAAACTGGCCGGCGCGGCCGACGCCCTCGCCTATTTCCTGAAGGCGCTCTCGTCGTTCGGGGAGAAACTGGGGCCCATCCTGTTTCAGCTGCCGCCGTTCTTGCGCAAGGATGTCCCGCGCCTTGCGGACTTTCTCGCACTCTTGCCCCGCGAAACCCGCGCCGCCTTCGAATTTCGCCACCCCTCTTGGTTCGACGATGCCGTCTACGAGACCCTGCGCGCGCACGGCGCGGCCCTGTGCGTCGCCGACGCCGAGGAGCTGGCCACGCCGTTCGTGCCCACGGCATCGTGGGGTTACTTGCGCCTGCGCCGCACCGACTACGACGACGCCGCGCTTGCGGCCTGGGCCAAGAAGCTCGCAGCGCTGGAGCCCACCTGGGCCGACGCATTCGTCTACTTCAAGCACGAGGACGCGGGCCTCGGCCCGAAGCTCGCCGCGCAGTTCGTGGAAAAACTGTCCCAAGGTTGATTGGATGTCGACCGAGCGTTGACGTCACGAGTTGCGAGAGCCGCCCGACGCTGCACGGCGCCATGGTACCGGACTCAAACAGTCCTTTTTTTGGCATCGACCTCATTTCGGGATCAGAATTTGCTGCATGGCGCGCGCAATTTCGACCGGCACGATTTCCTTCGGACTGGTATCGATTCCAGTCAAGCTCTACTCCGCGACCCAATCCTCCGCGGGGATTTCCTTCAACTTGCTGCACGGCAAGTGCGGCTCGCGGCTCAAGCAGCAGTACGTCTGTCCCGTGGACAACGAGGTCGTCTCGCGCGACGAGATGGTCAAGGGCTATGAGTTCGCGAAGGATCAGTACGTCACCTTCACGCCCGACGAGCTCAAGGCGCTGGAAGAAAAGACGACCCAATCCATCGAGATTGCCCAATTCGTCCCGCTCGAGAGCGTCGATCCCCTGTACTACGAAAAGGCCTATTACCTCGGCCCCGAGAAAGGCGGCGAAAAGGCGTACCGGCTCCTTGGCACGGTGATGCGCGAGGCGAATCGCGCCGCCGTGGCCCGCTATGCGGCGCGGGGCAAACAGTACATCGTCATGCTTCGTGTCTCCAACGACGCCCAGGGCGGGATTGGCCTCATCATGCAGACCTTGCTGTACGCCGACGAGGTTCGGCCCTTTTCCGAGGTTCCCATCCCGGATGCCGACGTCAAGGAATCCGAGGTCAAGCTGGCCAAGCAGCTCGTCGACCAAATCGGATCGGAGACGTTCAACCCGGCGGACTACGAAGACGATGTCCGCAAGCGAATCCAGGCCGACATCGAGCGCAAGGTCGCGGGCAAGGAAATCGCCACGGCGCCGACCGCGTCCGAAACCGGCCGAGTGATCGATTTGATGGAGGCCTTGAAGGCGAGCCTGGGCGAGGGGCGTCCGGCTGCCAAGGCCGCGACCGAGAGCGCCGACGCTGCGCCCATTGCGAGCCTGGCGAAGGCGGCGGAGGCGGAAGGCGTTCTCGAGCGCAAGCCCGCCCGGCGCGCCAACGCAACGGAGGATGCCGGGCCAGGTGCGAAGGTCGAGGCACGGAAGCGCGCGAGTAGACGGTGACCCACCCGGGCGGCCGGCACCGAAGGATCTTCACCTTGCCCCGCGAGGCGAGAGGATCGGATCGGTGCTAGGGCGGCGCTGGCCCTTCGGTCGGTGATGATGCGGGCTCGGCAGTCAGCAGGCGGGACAGGGTCATCCGCAAGTCGCGTAGTTGATAGGGTTTGGGCAGACTGCCGTCGAATCCGAACTCCTGCGGGCGGGCCAGCACATCGTCACCGGCATAGCCGCTCGAGGCCAGCACGCGAATCGTGGGATCCAGCCGTTTGAGCCGGTGAACCGTTTCCTTGCCGCCCGGGCCGCCCGGGATCGTGATGTCGAGGATGGCGGCGCGAAAGGGCCGGCCCGCGGCCAGGGCCGCGCTGGCCAGGTCCACAGCCTGCTGCGAGCTCTTGGCTTCAATCGATTGGTAGCCACAGCGGTGCAGCATGGCGCTGGCGACCTTCAGCACGAAATCCTCGTCGTCCATGACCAGCACCTGACCATGCCCCCCGTCGCCTTCGCTGGTGGACGCATCCGAGCTCGCGATCGTGCTCGCCGCCCGCGGTAGCCAGACGTGGAACACGGAACCAACCCCCAGCTCCGATTCAACCTCGATGTGACCGTCGTGCTTGCGCACGATGGAATAGCTGGTGGCCAAGCCGAGCCCGCTGCCTTGCGCCTTGGTGGAAAAGAACGGATCGAAGATGCGCGGCTGGTGCTCACGTGGGATGCCGACGCCGTGGTCGTGGATGGAGACGTGCACGTGGTCCGCGGCGGGCAGGTGCGCGGGCATGGCCGCCGAAGGAACATTCCTTATCCGCACCTCGATGCGTCCACCGTCCGGCATGGCTTGCTTGGCGTTGATGACCAGGTTGTCGACAACCTGACCCATCTGGTTTTCGTCAACACTGGACAGCCATTTCGTCTTCTCGAAATCGAAAGACGCCTCGCAGTTCGATCCGGTGGTCGCGAAAGTGACGGACTTCCGCACCAGCTCGCCCACGTCTTGGATCTTGCGCAGGGGCGCCCCCCCCTTGGCGAAGGTCAGAAGTTGCTGGGTCAGGGCGCGGGCGCGGCCGGAAACCGAGAGCGCATCGCGCACGTTCTCCTCTGCTTCCTTGATGGTACGCTCGCGCAAGGCCTCCTTGGCCAATTCGAGATGGCCGAAAACACCCGCCAGAAGATTGTTGAAGTCGTGGGCGATGCCGCCGGCCAACACGCCCAGCGCTTCCAAACGCTGCGCCCGGCGCAAGACATCCTCCATGGCTTGTTTGGCGGTGACGTCCACGAGGGCACTGATGACACATGTCTCTTGACCGACGACGAACACGCTCGAGGACAGGAGAACACGGATGATGGTGCCATCCTTGCGGCGAACATCCCCCTCGACCCCGCGCACGGTCTGTCGCTCCGCGAGCTCAGCCGCCATACGCTGGCGCAGAGAGGGATCGACCCAGAAATTCAAGTCGTCCTGCAATGCGCTGCGACCCAAAATCTCGTCCAGGACGTAGCCGGTCAGGGACAGGAACGCATCGTTGGCCTTGAGGCACAGGCCGTCCGACAAGCGCGAGATCAGCAACGCATTGGGGCTGAGACGGAACATGGTCACGAAGCGCTCCTCGCTGCTGCGCAGGGCCTCCTCGCTCCGCTTGCGATCGGTGATGTCTCGCACGGCGGCCACGACGTATCGCTGGCCGCCCTCCGAGCCCGCGCCCAAGCTCACCTCGACCCAAAAACAACTTCCATCACGACGTTGTGCGCGCCATTCGAAGCGTTGCGCCCCCTGCGCGACGCTCTCGTTCAGCCACTCCATGGCGCGACTCTGAGAGTAGCCCGTTTCATTGTCGGAGATCTCGCCGATGGACATGCCGATGAGCTGTTCGTGCGCGTAGCCGTAGATCTCGCAGGCGTGCTGGTTGCAATTCAAGATGCGGCCCGACTGGGCCTCGTGGACGAAAATGGCCTCGTTCACCGTATTGTAGATGGCCTTGAGCTGCTCGGCGCCAGCCTTCATCGAGGCTTGTCGCTCCTCGATGGCGTGGTCACGTCGCCGGAGCGCCCCGTACAGTAGCAACGCCGTCGTGGCCACGAAGAGCCAGCCCTTGCTGGTACTCAGCTCCTCCACCACGGTGGGATCCCTCGAGATGCGGCTCACCAAGTGGTCGGAGGACACGATCCACAGTGCGGAAACGACGACGTAGGCTCCGACGATAAGTCGCAGATTGGAGCGCAGTGAGTCCTTCATGGCGGGCGTCCGGCTTCCGAGTGTACTCCGACCTTTGCCGCGCTGCCGAGGGGAACCACGCACGGGTAGACAGGTGAAATCGTGTCGCTGCCAACCCCGCAGCCCGGACTGCATTTCCGCCGTAGCGCTGCCGGGGGTCTGGTGGGTATCATAACCCGATGAAGACTTGCGGCTTCTCTCGTCGGCAGAAGGATCCCATGCGGAGATTTTGCGCCCTCGCGGCTGGGCTTCTCGCCTCGCTTGCGTTCGCGACGGGCGTGCATGCCAAGACCGTCGAGTACCTCTCGCAGCACCCGGTGCCGCACAAGTACGGGGGCGGCTTCTGCAACATCGAGGTTCCCCACGTGCACAACTATCCCCCTGACGATCCACGCATGTACCGCGAGACCAACGGCCAGCTCTACTTCGTCGGGGATCCTGCCCCCTTCGGCTACGATGGTCCACGCTATACGTACTACGGCGCCCATCCCGTGGTCGATGCCGAGGTTCGATTCGGTCGTCCGGTCTATTGCTACATCAAGGGTCCCCACTACCACTGGTACCAGCCGCCAGCCCAGGCCCAGTTCCAACTGTCGGGAGGGGCCTACTGGTACGTGGGCAGCTTTCCGCCCGCCTACTACGACGATCGGCCGCGCTACGCTGCAATCAACGATGCCTACGCCCCCTTGCCCTACACACGCCCCGTGGTCGACGTTCAGGTCGCGCCACCCTCGGTGCGCGCGGAGATCTCCATCGGTGGACCGGGCTGGCGGGCCAGCGCCGTGGTGGGCGGACCGCCCGCGCCCGGCTATGTGGCTCCGCCGCCGCCCCCGCCCGGACCGGCCCTGCAGATCGGCGTCGGCATCAACCTGGGTGGGCCGCCGGTGGTCGGCGGTCCCATGATCGAACGCCGCGAGATCATCGAAGACCGGCGCGACCACGACCACGGACGGCACGAGGGATGGCGAGAGCCGCCGCGTTTTCGCGACCACGGCCACCGTCCGGCGCCGGCCCGCTATGCGCCGGTCCGCGCCCCCGTCACCGCGCCCCTGTTGCATCGCGCAGAGCCGCGGCGGCCGGGTCCAAGCCCTCGCTTTGCTCCGGCAACCGCGCCGATGCGCGGCCCCGCCCCGAACCAACCAAGACGCGGCCCTGCCCCGACCCAACCCGGTCACGCCATGGGCCCGCCCACGCGCGGTCCAGCGCCGACGGCGCTGGCGAAGCACGACGACCGCCATCGTTGAGGGAAGGTCATCCATGCGACGAGCACCATTCTTTCTCCCCATCCTTCTCCTCCTTGCCGCGATTCCCGCGTGCAGCAGGAACAAGGCTTCTGCGTCGTCCGCTCCGGCGACGCCGGCTGCCCACGTGCAAGGCACTCCACACACCGACGAGGTCCTGAATGCCTGGCGCAACGCCGGCTTGGCCCCCGAGGGTTTCGCGCGCGTCGACCCGGCGCCGGACAGCGCCGCCTACTGCGAACACGGCCAGGTTCACGGGGTCGACACCCTGGTCTGCGAGTACGCCAGCGAGGAAGCGCTGACCAGCGGAACCCAGCAGGTGAAGGAAGGTTGGGCGCGCGTGGACGCGCACACCGGCGCGATCCTGCGCGCAAAACGCACCACGATGGTCGTGGTGGACCGAGAACGCCGCGAACCCAGCGGCAAGACCATCAACCAGATGGCCAAGGTCTTCGAGAAACTCTAACGGCGAACAAGAAATGGAACATTTCATCCTCGCGCTCGCCGCCCTGCTGGCGGCAAAGCACGAAAACGCCGCCGCCGAGCCTCGCCTCGAGGTGTGGGCCGGCCATCAGGTCTTGAACGGCAAGCGCAAGATTCCGCTTTACGGCGAAAAGGAGACCCACACCGAGAACTACATCATCGCGGAAGTGACCCGAACGGCGTCGCGCATCGACATCCGGCAGAAGCTGTGCCGCATCGACATCCGCCCCATCAAGGGCGTGCTGGCGAGCATGAAACCGGAAACCGTCGCCCACCTACCAAGGACGCGCATCACGTTCGATGAGAGCGCGGACGGATCGCTGGCCGCCACACCGTGGTCCACCGGCTGGGGCGCCGAGGACATCGACCTCGATGGCAAGCCCGGCGCCACAGTCAAAATTTCCGGGACAAGCTGCTCGGGCGACGTCTACGTTTCCAACCAGTCCGTGACGTCCCTGTTTTCCGGCCATGCCACCGACGACGGCGCCGCGGGCGAAATCTCCGTGAAGCTCAAGCAGAAGATCCTCGGCGCCAGCGGCCTTTGCTTGAAGCTCATCGCTGGCGACAGCGATGAAACGCAAACCGGCTGGTTCGCCTACCGCCGCGTCGAGCCCGGCACGACCTGCCGTTCCCTCGTGGGCAAACCCTGGCCGGCGAAGGCGGAACCACCACCGCCGGCTCCCCACTGACCAAGCCGGATCGGATGCCGAGGCGAGGTAGCCGACTTTTCCGACAATCATGCTTTTCGGAACGCGTTTGCCTGCATGCTCTTCCCGGCCAGGGGGCGATGGTGTAGACAGCTACCGTCTCAAAGGAGGTTCGCGAATGATCTACTCGACAGAAGTCGAACACATGACGTGCGTGGCGAAAGGGCCGAACCACGGTCCCGCGCCCATCCCGGAAGAAGGCCGCTGGGTCCAAGCCAAGGAGATCAAGGACATTTCCGGCCTCACCCACGGCGTGGGTTGGTGCGCTCCCCAGCAGGGTGCCTGCAAGCTGACCCTCAACGTGAAGGATGGCGTGATCCAAGAAGCCCTGGTCGAGACCATCGGCTGCTCCGGCATGACCCACAGCGCGGCCATGGCCGCGGAGATCCTCTCGGGCAAGACCATTCTCGAAGCCCTCAACACCGATCTCGTGTGCGACGCCATCAACACGGCCATGCGCGAGCTGTTCCTGCAGATCGTCTACGGCCGCACGCAGACGGCCTTCTCGGAGGGCGGCCTGCCCATCGGCGCCGGCCTGGAGGATCTGGGCAAGGGCCTGCGTAGCACCGTCGGCACCATGTACGGCACCGTGGCCAAGGGCGTGCGCTACCTGGAAATGGCCGAGGGCTACGTGACCCGCCTCGGGCTCGACGAAGGCGGCGAGGTCATCGGCTACGAATTCGTCCACCTGGGCAAGATGATGGAATCCATCAGCAAGGGCGTGGAGGCCGGGGAAGCCTTGAAGAAGGCCACCTCGAAGTACGGACGCTTCGACGAAGCGGCCAAAACCATCAACCCCCGCCACCAGTAGCAGGAGACATCGATCATGGCTCTGTTTGAATCCTACGAACGCAGAATCGGCCAGATCACCCCGGTGTTGGCCAAGTACGGCATCGCGTCCCTCGAAGACGCGAAAAAGCTCGTCGATGCCAAGGGCGTCGACGTGTACAAGATCGTCAAGGAGATCCAGCCCATCGCCTTCGAGAACGCCTGTTGGGCGTACATTGTCGGCGCGGCCATCGCTCTCAAGAAAGGCCAGAAGAAGGCCGTGGACATCGCCTGCTCGCTCGGCGAAGGCATGCAGTGCTTCTGCATTCCCGGTTCGGTCGCCGACGATCGCAAGGTCGGCATCGGCCACGGCAACCTGGCCTCGATGCTGCTCAAGGAAGAGACCAAGTGCTTCGCCTTCCTGGCCGGGCACGAGTCCTTCGCCGCCGCCGAGGGCGCCATCGGCCTCGCCCGCAGCGCCAACAAGGCCCGCAAGCAGCCCCTGCGCGTGATCCTCAACGGTCTCGGCAAGGACGCGGCCCAGATCATCAGCCGCATCAACGGCTTCACCTACGTGCAAACGAAGTTCGACTACGGCACCAGCAAGCTCAACATCGTCCGCGAGATCGCCTATTCAAAAGGTGAGAAGGCGAAAGTCCGCTGCTACGGCGCCGACGACGTGCGCGAGGGGGTGGCCATCAACCACCACGAGGGCGTGGACGTGTCCATCACCGGCAACTCCACCAACCCGACCCGCTTCCAGCACCCGGTGGCCGGTACCTACAAGAAGGAATGCCTCGAACAAGGCAAGAAGTACTTCTCGGTCGCGAGCGGCGGCGGCACCGGCCGCACCCTTCACCCCGACAACATGGCCGCCGGTCCCGCCAGCTACGGCATGACCGACACCATGGGCCGCATGCACAGCGACGCCCAGTTCGCGGGCAGCTCGTCCGTGCCCGCGCACGTCGAGATGATGGGCTTCCTCGGCATGGGCAACAACCCCATGGTCGGCGCCAGCGTGGCCGTCGCGGTCGCGCTCGAGCAGGCGCAGGCCAAGTAGTGACAGCTCCTCGCGGAGGCCGTAGTCAGCCATTGACTTCTACGGTCTCCGTCGAGGAAACCAGACCGCCCGAGAAGAGGCCCCTCGCCTATTTCTTCTTCTCTTTCTCTCGTTTGGGCGCGGTCGCTGGCGTAGGGTGCGCGGCTGGCGCTCCGTGCGCGGCAGGCATCGAACGCCCTGCGGGTGCCCCCGGACCATGCACGGGGCCGGGTGCCGCGTGCTCCATCCCCCTATGCTCTGCTTCGCGGTGTTCTGCCTCGCGATGTTCCGGTTCCCGATGCTCCATCTCCCGATGCTCCATCTCCCGATGCTCTGCTTCGCGGTGTTCGAGCCCCTCACGACGTTCAACCCCTTCGCGATGCTCCATTTCCCGTCGGTGCTCGATCCGGGGAGCCTCGCGCCAGCCACCTGGAGGCGCGCCAGGGGCACGTCGCCACGCTGTGCTATGATTCGAATCAGCACGCCAGTACCGTGGCTCGTAGCGCGGACGCGCTACCCAGCCTGGAGCGATCATGCCCCCGCCGCCGTAGGCGTAGTCTCGATAGCCGTCAGACCGTTGCCAGTAGCCGCGGTAGTAGACCGGTTGACCACTCTCCCAAATGAAGCGTGGGCCGAAGTACGACCACCCAGGTCGCCCCTGAGCCCAGTATCCGTTGTTCCAGGCCCAATCGTAACCGGTCCAGTCCCAGTACCCGTTGACCCAGGTAAAGCCCCATCCGGGCGAAGGCGGTCGGTACTCCGGGATCGGATCCGGCGGCAGCGTCTCAGGGTACACGGTCGGACCGGCGACGTAGGCCTCGGGCGGCGGCGGCGCGTACTGCGCGTGCACTTCGCCGGCCTGAGCAAAGGTCAGGATGCCTCCCACGATCGACAGGCAGGCCGCGCGTCTCAGTCGTCGCGCGCTGACCGGCATGGATTTCGGCGTCGGTGTGCTCATCGTATTTCCTTTCCTAAGTTGATTTCGAAGGGAGCGTTCAAGGGCGGTTTTGCTAGGGCGTGCAGAGATCAACTGAGCCGAGGGTGCTGTCGAAGGTGAAACAGTCCTGGTCATAGGGACACGTGGTATTACCCGCGGGGCAGGTCAGGTAGCATTGGCTGTCGATGCAGACGGAGTTGTAGTTACCCACAAGCTGGAAGCAGTCACTATCGTAGGTGCATCCGGACGTGCAAAAGAATCCCGTGTACCCCGACGATGCCGGAAGGGTTGTAGCCGCGCAAGTTAGGCCGTCCGAGCAAACGTCTCCCGCGTAACAAGTCTCGTAGGGGTCGTCGACCATGGGCGTGTCGTTGTTGGATTTGGTGCTACCGCAACCAGCCACCAGAACGGCCCCGAAAATTGTCCAAGTCAGAAGTCGCGACATATCGATGCAAGCCTCCATGTTAGGTTGATGTCGATCAAGATGATTCCCAGAAAACAGGTTTGTTTGCAAGTGCTACGAGTGCAGGCTCAACTGCTTCGGTGCGCTCACCGTGGAGCAACGGGCGCGGCAAGTGAGGTAGGTACGTTAGTGAAGCGGACCGCAGTTCGGTACGCGTGTCGTGCCCACGTGGTTGGCCGCCATGCCAATGTGATACATGCCGTCGCTGGTCAGGTACCGAATATCGGCCCCGGTGCCACCGAGAGCCGCAACGCTGGTTACGCCAAAGTCGGTAGGATAGGACTGATAGCCATACCCCCAACAAAGGAGCGTATTCGTGGTGGTCAGTGCGCAGAAGTTTGCGAACTCATTGTCGCCACCGTGCAGATCGACGACATTGTCAAGTGCGGTCGTCCCGCCCATCAAGGTGACCAGCGCCGGGGACAACACGGGAGAGGTTGTCGTTCCGTTTCCAGTCTCGCCTTGAACGTTGTAGCCAAAGCAGCGAACGTTGGTGCCGTCGAGAACGCAGGTTGTTCCTTCATAGTCATTCGCCAATACCTTGATCGGATTGGTGAACCCCAGGACTTTGGTTGGGTAGCGGCGGGTCGTCTTATCCCCCAAGCCGAGGTTCCCGTTGGGGTTATACCCCCAGCACCAGACTTCCTTGGAGGAGACCCCTTGGACGATGGCGCAGGCGTAGCTCCCGGCAGAGTAGAGGCCAACCCTCAGAACACCAGTAAATGGGGAAGCCCCGTCGGTGGTAATCGGTACGGCGTAGGCCGAAGTGAGCGCCGTGCCGCCGTTCGTGAGGTAGGTCAAGGTTCCCCAGCAATAGAGTTTTCCGTCCCCTGTCACCGCACACGCGCTGTCTCCGCCGTTCACATAAGGAACCTCACTGTCCGCGATGGCAACGACGTTGGTGAGAGGCGTGTTGGCTGCGGTGAGAACCTGCGTCGCCTGGAACGACGTCGTCAAAGAATCCGTGCTCCCGTTCCCAAGCTGCCCGTAGGCGTTGCCATTGGCACCCGTCCGCCAACACCAGGCTGTTTGCGACGAACCCTGTACCGCACAACCATGGTAGGTGCCTTCCTGAACTCCGGTCATGCCCACGAGCGGGAGACCGGTGGTGGCGTCAAGGACCGGCGTCTGGGCCGTCGATGTCGGGTCGGTTTCGTACAGAACAGCCCCATCCGCACGGACCAGATAGCGACCGTAGAGTGCCTTCGCGCAGCTGCAAGTCGTACCATTCAAGCAGCTGAGGCTGCTATCGCAAGTATTTCCAGGGCAACACGCTTGCGAGAGTCCGCCGCAGGTAGGCACATCCGGCCCACTCGCAGCGTCTGGGCTTCCGCTTGCGAGGTCGCCGACGGCCTGAGCATCCAAGGGGATGCCAGTCGGTCCATCTGCCGGATACGCTATATCCGGGCCATTATTGGATGGAACGTCACTGCTCCCTGGCCTGTCCGGCTCGGACGAAGAATCAACGGATGACCCGGCAGGGAGATCTGTCGAAGAACCAATCCCCACATCCTTTCCGGCAAGGTCGTTGAGTACGACGGCGTCTGCAATTGTGGAAGGCCCGTCAATTGCGAAAGGTCCGTCGGTGCTCGCGGGTCCATCTGGCAGTGGCAGGGAGTCGTGCGCGGTGCCAAGAGGAAGATCACTCGAAATCGCTGACGTGCTGTCCATCTTGGCGGAGTCCGCTGCAGCGTCTTGATTGTTGTTGGTACTGCTGCTGCTGCAGCCCCAGAGGAAGGATACTGAGACCAGCGACAGGAACACAGGCGTGACGAACCGAGCAAATGCGGCCATTCTAATCTCCTGGTTACGTGGGCGTTACCCGCCAATGCACCTGCTGTACTCACTTTGAGTGATTGCAATGAATTGTCAGGTATGAATTTCTCCTTCGATTCCCAACCACACGAAAGGTTTCGCAACAAAGTGTTCCCGGCCGCGAATCCATCCCAGCCAAGAACACGCGCTGCGTCGCTACGCTCGCAGGTCGTCGTGGATACCCGCTCGCCCGCTCTCCTCAGCCGACTTCCCTGCCGGGCTCAGCCAGGGCCTCGACATCGAGAAGATCCTGCGGACGGCCGCTTGCTCGCTTGCTCGTGATCAGGTCGTCCTTGCTGATGACCGAAACGGAGACGCCGTCCTAGCTCGCACGTATACGCAGGGCGAGGCACGCGGAAAAATCCCCACCGGGAACGCCTTCCACCACGTCAATTCGGACTGGCCGACGTGGCCGACCGCTTGGCCTACGCTCCCCGAGCCTACAAGCGCTGGCGTCGGGCCGCGATGCCGGTGTCACCGGAGTGAGTTGACCGGGCAGGGGAACAGGACCGGACCCCTGCCTCCTAGGGGAACTTCAGCGATGTAAAGGCCGCTTGGATGTTCGCCATCATTGCCTGGATTTCGCTCGCGCTCATGACGTTATTCGTAAAGAGAGACTCGCGCATGAGGACCGGATCCGGCTGGCTCAAGTCGCCCCCGCCGCCAAGGTGGATGGCCGTCCCCGCGTTGAGCTTCCCCGCCTTGGGAGGCGATTTCGTAACCCCTTGGTTGCTGTTCAGGTTAATAATCACAGCGTTCGCGGTCGGGTCGTACTGGGTCACGACCATGGCGTTGTCGACGGGTGACGTACCGTAGTCGTACATGTCGTTGTTTTCCTCCTCCTCTGCGCCGACGCAATATTTGTTGGATGCTCCGCAGTTGGTGGCAATGCAGCAGCCGCCCGAATCCTTCCACCCGTACGCCAGGGCGAGCATGAAATCGGTCCCGGTGGTGTCGCTCGCGTTGTACTTGTGGGTAAGGCCGATGACGCCGCAACAATAGACTTGATTGGCGACCGGCTTTCCATTGTACATGATGCCCATGGCCTTCGACCCACCGTTGATGCCGGTCGCAAAATTGTCGCCGGAGAGCGCATATTCCTGCGGCGAAACCGTCGTGAGGATCGGCAAGCCCGTCGCCGACTCGATCGTGAACTTCGCGGCGCAAGTGTAGCCGCCGGCGCTGCAGTCCGGCTTCCAGGGTGTGTTCCACACGCCCGGTACTAGATCGTTACTCCCTTTGTGGATCTGGGCGTAGATCTTCGAGACCACGCAATTCGACTGGCTTGAGCCGCAGTAGGCGCTCCAGGTCGTCATGTCCGCCTTGTGGTCGCTGGTCTGGCCGATATCGAGCGTCGCCGCTTTCGCGTCCGAGGCCTTTCCGAGCTGAAAGAGCGGCCCTGTGTAGCTCGCCGTCATGGCCCTCGCCACGCTGTACGCCTCCGCGCACCCGCTGCCGAGCACATCACAGGGGCCTTGGTAGGCCACTTGGGTGCCGCCTGCCCCGGTCTGGCCACCGCTTCCCGTGGTCCCACCGGAGGCCGTCGTGCCGCCGGAAGCTGTTGCTCCCCCGCGAGCAGTCGCCCCGCCCCCTCCCTGTTGACCGCCAGAGCTGATGATGCCGCCGGTGAGGGTGGCGCCTCCACTGCCGCTGGTGCCGGCGCTCGAAGTCGTTCCACCCTTGGCCGTGATGCCGCCGCTGCCGATCGCGCCGCCAGCTGAGCTGGTCGTGCCGCCGGCTGAGCTGGTCGTGCCGCCGGCTGAGCTGGTCGTGCCACCGGCCGAGCTGGTGGTCCCGCCGCTGCCCGAGCTGCCGCCGGCGCCACCCGATTGATCCTGTCCACCGCTACTCGTGGTGCCTCCTGATTGCGCCGCTCCACCCGGGGTGGTCGTGCTGCAACCTGAAAGAGCCAGGAGTGTGGCTACACCTGAGAAAAGAACACGAACTCTCATGTGACTGCTCCTTCGGCGGTTAAGACTCTCGGCGAGCTGCACTCGAGCCCTATCCAAACTATCCCCTCTACCCAAGGGAAGACAACCCCTATTTGCTCAGGTGGTTCCACTCTCCCTGCGAGCCGGGTGTGGAAAACTCCCGCTTGAATCGCGTGGGTCGAGCTTCTACGCTCTTGCCCCGTGCAGGCGAGGTACCCACGGAGCCCGGTCCCGAGCTCGGTCCGACGACGTTTCCGCAATGGCCGAGCGCCGCGGGTCGGCCTGACCTCCCTGGTGCTCGCCGGTCTTTGGGCCGGCAACGGACGCGCGGCGCAGCCGGCACCGGTGGCCCAAGCGCCGCCAGCGGCTCAAACGGCGCCGGCCCGCGGCGGGCTCATGGTGGTCGAGGGGGGACGCTTCGTGGGCCAGACGACGCCCGAGAACGCGCGCCGGGACGGGTTCACCGTGGTCGATCTTTCGGATAACTGGCTGCAGCACATCTTCTCGGAGGAGCCCGGCAAACCGCAGCCGCTGCGGCCCGATTTGATCGCCCTAGCCAACGGACGGCTGCCCGGGGAAAAACCTTCGCGCGCGCCCGCGAAGACCGTTACTTCGAAGCCTTCGGAGTGTTCCCCAGCCTGAACCTGCTGCGCCGGCGGCTGGCAGACAGCAAGCGCCACGCTTGCCACGACAAGGTGGCGGACAAGGCACTGGAACAGATGTCCCCCAAGAGTGTGATCGTGCCGGAAGAGCCGGAGAAGTCCTCGAGCACCCCGGAAGACGGCGCACCGGCCGACCTCGCGCCCGCACCGGAGGCGCCGCCGCGGAAGCCCTTGAGCCCCGCGGCTCAGCGGGCGGTGATCGCGATGCAGGCGCACCTGCGCTGCGAAGGCCTGCTATTGCACGGGGCAAAGCGCGCCCGCATGGATCCCCGGACGGTCGCGGGCCTGCAGCTCTATCAGCGGATGCTCATGATCGCGGACAACGGACGCATCGATCTCGAGACCCGCACCGCGCTGTTGGCCGATAGCCGCGAGCACGACTTCCGGGCGCTGCTGCGCGCGCTTCGCGAGCGGGTTGTCGACGTCACCGGGCTGATCGAAGACGGCTCGGCCCTGGGTGTCCTCGGCGAGGTACAGGGGCGCGTGCTCGACAGCGCCGAGTTCCGGCCGCTGCCGGTAGAAGCGACCGGTGCCGGCACCAAGGTCACGCCGGCGCCGGATCTGATTGCCGCGGCCACCCAGGCCGCCAGCCAGGCGCTGGGGTGGACGTCGCCCGACGCCGTCCTCGCGAGCACGCTGGTGGTGACTCCTGCGCCGCCGCCTGCCTCGCGACGGCCCCCACACAAAGTGGCCGCGTCCGGTGCGCTTGCGCCCTTGCCCACGGCCGTCGCCATCCGCCTACCGCCGCTGCCGGCCTACCACGGCCCCAAGATGGATCTACGGGCGGAAATCGATCGCGGCGAAGTTGTCCTGAAGCGGCCGGCCCTCGACAAGGACGGCAAGAAGAAGTGGCATCCTCCCGTCGCCGATCGCCCGACCCTCACGTTGTACGCGCGCGTGGGCGAACGCGAGGTGGCGCTGTGCCGCTGGCCAACCACCATCGGGGGCTGGAAGACCATCGAGCGCTCCGACGGTACTATGGCGCTCAAGTACAAAGAGTCCGTCACGGGCGAAGCCCTATGGCCCGAGATTCTCGCTACCCCGACCTGGCACCCGTCGTCGGGCCTGCCCACCCGCAGGCTGCTCGTCAAGCGGGGCGACGGCTGGGCGCCCAAGGCCGAGGTCATCGGCCCAGGCTACCGCGCGGCCTACGGGCTGGTGGCGATCACCCACCTGCAGATTGAGGGGCGCGACGAGCACGGCGAACCGCAGCTCATGGACCACCGTATTCGGACCCACGGCACACCCGCCTACCGATCGGTCAAACGCGGCGAGAGCAGCGGCTGCCACCGGCTGTACAACCACCTGGCCCTGCGCCTGGCCGGCTTCCTGGTGCGACACCGGGCGAACATTCGCCAAGGCCTCGTGCCCGAGGATTACGTGCGACACCTCCAATACAAGGGCCAGGAAGTGGACCTCGAGGACGACAACAAGGGCTACCGCTTCGAGCTCGTGCCGCCCGTGCCCGTGACCATCCTCCACGGCGACGTCCGCGGCAGCGCCAGAATCCGTCAAGGGCACGGTGCCGCTGATGGTGGAACCGTAGGGGCGAGTCGTGGACCACGAGTCACGTGCCCTCGATTCATGAGCCGGCCTCCCGGCCTGACCGAAGGTAATGCCCCACCCTGGCCTCCCAGCCGGCCTCCCGGCCTCCCTGACCGAAGGTAATGCCCCACCCTGGCCTCCCAGCCGACCTCCGGCCTCCCTGACCGAAGGTAATGCCCCACCCTGGCCTCCCAGCCGACCTCCGGCCTCCCTGACCGAAGGTAATGCCGGCCTCCCTGCCTCCCTGACCGAAGGTAATGCCCCACCCTGGCCTCCCAGCCGACCTCCCGGCCTGACCGAAGGTAATGCCCCCGGGCACGGTGCCGCTGATGGTGGAACAGTAGGTGCGGGGAACTACCTTGGTGAGACGGCACGATCTCGATTGAGCTTTCTCAGATCGCGCTCGTAGCACGGCTGGCTGCCCTGCTTGTCCCTGTGCAGGACCACCATCCTCTTTTCCCCTGCTCGCCCTACCGCTTGGTGATTTTCGGCCCCACATACGCCACCCCCACCCCTACCCCCACCCCGGTCTCCCTGACCGAAGGTAATGTGCGGCGGCCTTGACCCTTGGCGGACCGAAGGTAATGCGAATCGCGACCGACGGTAATGAAAGGTCGCATGACAAACGACAGGGGTGACAGCGGCTTCGGCCATGAGACAGGGGTCAGGAATGGCTGTGACACGCCTCTCACGCATGCGTCACGCTCCACAGGGTGGCATTTACTCTAGACATGAGTGCAGGCGCATACCGTGCCGAGGCGGCAAACCGACGATCAGCTCGCGACTGGCTATGTTGGCGCCGCGCGTCCTACAGGTAGCGCCGACGCCGTTCGCACGGTTTCGACGATATCGCACAGAACGCGCGCGAACTTGCGCATCCAGTAGGTGCCGCACGGGAAGCGCACGTCGGCGATACCAGCCATCCACGATTTGATCGCGAACTTGTAGCTCTCGAGAAACGCCTTGTTGCGCTGGATAGCCTCGATTCTCGACCACTTGTCTTTGGCTGCAATGCGCGGGCAGACACCGAAGCGGGGGGCGGCGCTTTGCGGAGAATCGAACGGCTTTTGCGCAAGAACCGCCTGCCGCCCTAGAACGCTTTTGGCGGCAACAAGTCGACGCTCGCGATGTTCCGCCTCGGCAGCACGCACGCGCTCGGCGACGAGAGCGTGCCATTCCTCTTCGGCCTGGCTGGCGAAGCCGCGCGGACGGCAGATGGGGACAGCGACGACCTCTGGCTGCTCCCCGTCTGGCCGGAAAAAGAAGGTGGGGCGTGTTGCTGTCATCTGGCATGTTGAGAGTGCATTCCGGAAGCTGCTGACCCCAGGCCATTCTTCAGCGGTGTCAACGAGGCCAGCAGCACAAGGGTTGGCGTAGGCGTAGACCATTTTTGCGAGGACATCGTCGGGCTCGACCAGTCGGACAACAGACGTTGGGTCGGACGACCAGAATGCCTCGAAGCGGCCGAGATGGGTGTTCAGGCAGCGAGCAAGGAGAGCGTGAAAATGCTCGGCAAAGACCGGGAAATTGCCGTCTGGGTCGTGCACGCCCGCGTGATAGTGGTTGGACATTGCGACGACAAAAAGGATGTCGACCTTTGCCCGGCGGGCAGCGAGAGCAAGACAGTAGATGAATGCGTTGTTGGTTTCCTGGTCCGGAAGCAGGAAGAAGCGCCGCTCGGAACAGCGGCGAGTGATCATATAGTCGCAACCGGGCAGGACTTGGCGTGGGAGGGTCACGCTGGCTTATCGGTGGCCGGCACGGGGAAGTTGCTTGGGAATTACCGTCGTTCGGGGTTCCGGGAAAATTCCGTTGGGGTTCCCGGGAAAATTACCGTCGGTTGGGGTTCCGGTTGGAGGGGTCCCGCCCGGTTGGGGTTCCGCCGGGGTTCCGCCGGGAAAATTACCGTCGGTTGGGGTTCCGCGGTTCCTGCTTGGGAATTACCGTCGTTCGGGGTTCCGGGAAAATTACCATCGGTTGGGGTTTCGGGGTTTCGGGGTTTCGGGAGGGGTCCCGCCCGGTTGGGGTTCCGGCGGGGTTCCGCCGGGAAAATTACCGTCGGTTGGGGTTCCGCGGGGTTGGAAAATTACCGTCGGTTGGGGTTCCGGAGGAGGGGTCCCGCCCGGTTGGGGTTCCGGCGGGGTTCCGCCGGGAAAATTACCGTCGGTTGGGGTTCCGGGGTTCCGGGGTTGGAAAATTACCGTCGGTGGGGTTCCGGGTTCCGGGAAAATTACCGTCGTTTGGGGTTCCGGGGTTCCGGGTTCGGGGTTCCGGGGGTTCCGGGTTCCGGTTGGGGTCAGCCGAGCCCCAACGCTTGGTATCCGGCCAACCTCGCCGCACTCGTCGTGGGGAATTCCGAGCCCGCCGCGGGACGCTTCCTTTTCGGGTCCGGACACCGCGCGTTCGCCATGGCCACACACGCCGAAGTCGCGTTCGCCCTCGCCGGCAACCTGTGCCTACTGGCGTCCTTGCTGAGGCGTCGGATGGGCGCGGTCCTTCATGACCTGGACCCGGCGGCACGGGACGTCCGCCACCCTAGCGTAGCGTTCGGCGCGGCGTCTCCCCTTGCCCGGCCAGTGAATCGACCCAAGCGCGAACGCGCGAGATCTCGCCGTCGAATACCGTTGGTGCGCATCGCTCCTTGACATGCAAGCGTTTACTTGCATATTTACCGCACTATGAGCGACGCGGATTTGCTGTTCAAGGCGCTAGCCGACCCGGGGCGGCGCAAGCTCATGGACCGTCTGCACGCGCACGATGGCCAAACGTTGAGCGCGCTGTGTCGGCACTTGGACATGACCCGGCAAGGTGTCACCCAGCACCTTGCCCTGCTCGAGGCGGCCAACCTGGTAGCAGTGCAGTGGCGTGGGCGCGAGAAGCTGCACTTCCTCAACCCGGTGCCGCTGCAGGAAATCTACGACCGCTGGATTTGCAAGTTCGAGCGGCCACGCCTCAAGGCGCTGCGCGACTTGAAACGCCGTCTGGAGAAACACCCTGACAACAACCCAACATGGAGAACGCCATGAACACATCGAACCGAAGCCACTTCGTCTACGTCACCGTCATCCGCACCACGCCCGCGAAGCTGTGGGAGGCGCTGACCGAGCCGCAGTTCATCCGCCAGTACTGGTTCGGCACCACCATCGAGTGCGGCTGGAAGAAGGGGTCGCCCTGGAAAATGGTCAGCCCGGACGGAACCCTGACCGACATGGGCGAGATCCTGGAGATCGACCCGCCCCGGCGCATGGTCATTCGCTGGCTGCACGCGTGGAAGCCCGAGCTCAAGGCCGAAGGCCCAAGCCGCTGCACCTTCGAGCTCGAGCCCGTGGACAGCGCGGTGAAGCTCACTATCACCCACGAAAATCGACCGGCTGGAGTCCAAGCTCATCACCGCCGTGTCCGGTGGCTGGCCGCTCATTCTCTCCAACCTGAAGTCGTTGCTTGAAACAGGCGAGGTCGCCCTCACGACCCATCCCGCGCATTGAGGAATCGCACTCAGACCTTGGTCGGCGCGCTCGTGCCGGAAAATCCCCGGCGCAAACTGTGGATGGTGGAGCCCGGCCGCGTTCGCGAGCACGCCGTAACAGAGTAGCTCGGCCAACCGGAGCAGGTCGTCATGCCTCGCTCTCCACGATCTTGCCATCGTCCACATGGACCACGCGCTTGGCGTGCTTGGTGACCCGCGGGTCGTGGGTCGAGAACAAGAAGGTCACGCCCTTCTCTTGATTCAGCCGCTGCATGATGGCTATGATCTGCTCGCTGGTCTTGGAGTCGAGGTTGGCGGTCGGCTCATCGGCGAGCACGAGCTCCGGGTTGGTGATGAGCGCACGGGCGATGGCAACCCGTTGCCGTTGCCCACCGGACAGCTCGTCCGGGCGATGCTTGAGGTAAGGGGTCAGTCCCACCTCGTCGGCTAGCGCGTGCACGCGGCGACGCAGCGAAGAGGCCGACTCGCGCTGCTTGCGCATGAGGCACGGGAACTCGATATTCTCTACCACGTCGAGCACGGGAATCAGGTTGAACGATTGGAAGATGAAGCCGATGTTCTCGTTGCGCAGGCCGGCCAGCTTGTCGAAATCGCGGTCGCCCACATCGGTGCCTTTGAACTGGTAGCGTCCGCTGGTGGGACGGTCGAGGCAGCCGACGATGTTGAGCAAGGTCGACTTGCCCGAGCCCGACGGGCCCATGATGACGGTGAACTCGCCCTTTTCGACATGGAGATTGACGCCCTGGAGGGCGGGCACGCGGGTCTTGCCGAGGTCGTAGATTCTGGTGACGTCTTGCATGGATACGAGCGTGTTTGGCATGGTGGTCCTTTCGTTGTCTTTGGATCGAATCGCGTGGTCCGCGCCGAGCTATGCTCGGCGCGGACCATCGCGGGAAGGTTTGGAAACCCTCCCAGGGTTTCCATCTCAGCGCGTGGGGAGCCGCCGAGCTATGCTCGGCGCGAACCATCGCGGGAAGGTTTGGAAACCCTCCCAGGGTTTCCATTTCAGCGCGTGGGGAGCCGCCGAGCTATGCTCGGCGCGGACCATCGCGGGAAGGTTTGGAAACCCTCCCAGGGTTTCCATTTCAATAGTACCCGCGCGCTTCGCAGAGCACGCGGAAGGCGTAGGGCACGACGCCGTATTCGCTGAAACTATCGTCCCCGACGCGAACCTCGCCGACGCCGAAGCCATGGACCGGAACGAAGCCGTAGAGTCCCAGGTTCAGCCACTCGCGGATGTTCCACGCCACCGACGGTGACAGAATCCCCGAGGAATCGCGCAGGCCTGCGATGAGCACCGCGCCAACAGTCCAGTCGTCCGCGATGTGCGGCTTGCTGTAGCTGACGATGAGGTAGTGCCGGCGCAGCGGATCGAAGGCGTAACGCTGAGGCAGGGCGCTGCCGGAGACAGCGCTGGTCACGCTCGGCTGGCTCTTGGCGTAGCTTTGAAGCGCGATCGCGTCGGCGAGCTCCTGGTCGCTGTAACCGTCGCGTTGGTAGTAGTACTCGACCGACAGCAGGCTTTCGTCGGCGAACATGCGCCGGGTGCCGGCGATCATGCGTGGGTAGAAGGCCGTGCTATCGGTCTTGCTGGTCGCGAAGGGCGCGCCGCCGGCGCACGCTGCCAGGTCCGCCACACACGCGTGGACCGGAAAGCTGCGCGCGGAGCCGCGGGTGAGCAACGCCTCGGCGTGCAGTTCGTAATCGGTGAAAAAGTAGCGCGACAGGCTGAGGCCCAGGCGGGACGTGTTGCGGAAGTCGTCTTGGTACGCGTTCGAGAAGTAGTAGATGAGATTCACGTCGGTGCTGGCCAGCAAGGCATAGAGCCGTCCCGCCAGGAGGTAGTGCGAGGTTTGATCGCGGGTATCCGCTCCAGTGGCCGGCGCGTAGCCCGGATAACGCATGAACGCGTAGGGTAGCCCGCTCTGCGTGTAGAGGGCTTGCGGTGCAAACAGCGCCGAGAGCGTGAACGTCTCGAACGGCAGCTCCACCCGTGCCAGCCAATTGCCGGCGCGCTGGTAGCTCGGGTCGGTGGGATCCTTGGGCGGATTGATCAAATCCGTTGGATTGAAGGCGAAACCGGCGCCCCAGGTGATGCGCTTCTTGCCGATGAGCACGTTCAACCAGGGCTTCGGCGACAGCGATAGATAGAGCTCGCTCGGCACCACCGCCGGGTGCAAGGCTGGCACGTCGTGGTTGGGCACCCGCGCGCGACCGCCGTTGCCGTCATCTTCGTAGAACAGCCAGCCGCCTTGGTACACCAGCGACAGATCGGCGTACGCGAACGAACCTCGTGTGCCCAAATTCACTTTCAGTTGCACGTTGGCCTCGGTAAGGGTGGCCAGGTTGGGCAGGTCCCGCGTGGCAATCGGCACGTCCGGCGTGATCTGTTGGTAGGCCGCGCGTTGGCTGATATAGCCGTTGACCTGGGCCTTCTCGTGCGGCGCCTCCACCTCTTGTACGTCTTGTGCAGAAACCGACGGAGACGAGAGGAAGACCAGCATGGCGATGGCTGCGCGAAGCACGTCAGCGTCCCAAATCATCGAGCACGAACTTCTGCGCTGGCGCCAGGACGCCCGCCCTCATGTCGACCATGGTCATTTCCGAGAAGCGCTTGGTGGCGAGCTCGTTGCGCATCACGATCCGCGCCGGTCGTTCCAGGCCATGAAAGGTCTTCGTGTTTTCGAAGGTCGCCGAGCGCAGCAGCTTGCCCGAGGCCGCGTAGTACTCGGCCTTCACGGGTAGGCGCTTGGCCTTGCCGAGCCACAGTCGAATGCGGTCATAGCTGGCTTCGTTGCTCTTGGCGGAAAGCTCCACCGCCCACGCCGATGCGTCGACATCGGGCAAGAGCTTGGCGTCGTAGTCGGCCACGTAATTCACGCGCATGATGTCGCCGTTGTTGAAATCGCCGCCCTGGAAGCTCTCGCGCGATGCGATCCGCAGCGCGCGCTTGAGGTTCGGCATGTAGACCCACATGTTGTCGTCGACCTTCAGCATCTCTTGCCCCATGGCCGAGGCTGGTTCGAGGAACCACACGCGGGTTTTGTCGTTGCCAAGCTTGAGCACGCGGAGCTTGTAGCCGCGCGTGCTGCCGTCCTGGCGATGCGCGACCATTTCCATGACGGCCTCGAAGGTTTTGGGAGACATCACCTCGTCGTAGCGACGGACGAGCTCGTCGGCGGTCGGTGGGTTGGCGAGTGCGAGGCCGGTGGCGAGGACCAGGCACGCGAGGGCGAGACAGGGTGTTTTGATCATGGTTGTGATTCCTTCCTAGTAGGCACGAAGTGCCTCGACTGGGTGCAGGCGCGAGCCTTTCCATGCGGGATAGAGCGCCGCGACCAGCGCGCCCAGGACGGCGAGCAGCACGACCGTAAGCAAGAAGCCGGTGCTGACCGCCGGGTAGTAGGTGACCGGCTCATTGGGACCGAAGGCGTGCGTGAAGCCGCCACGGCCGATGAGGTGCACCACCAGCGCGCCGAGAGCCGAGCCGCCGAGCGCACTGCCGAGCGCCATGAACACGGCCTCGCACACGAACAGCAGGCGAATCTGACGGCGCCGAACCCCGACCGCGAGCATGGTGCCGATCTCGCGGATGCGCTCGTAAACCGACATCAGCATGGTGTTCACGACCCCGGTCAGCACCAACAGAAACAGGATCACCGTGACCATGGCCATCAGGCCGCGCATGATCTTCGCTCGGCCGGCGTTGGTGGTGTCGAGGTCGCGCCAGGTGGTGACCTGGAATCCAGGACCCAGGGCCGTGCGCAGGTGCGCGGCCACCTGGTCCAGCCGGTCCACGTCGTGCACGCCGACCACGTAGTGCGACACCGCGCCCGGCATGCGCAGCAGCTTCTGTGCAAAGGCCAGTGTGACCGTGGTAGCGCGCTTGGACTCCGACGGATGGGTCGTGCGCAGAAACCCCTGCACGGTCACGTCCAGCGCATTCACGCCCCCGTGCACGCCTGCCGCCTGCATGACCAGGCTCGCGCCTTCGCTGGCGTCGAGCGAATCAACCAACGTTCGCCCGACCAGGATGGCGTCCTCGACCTTCGGCCCGAGCGGCTTCGATCCCTTGGCGAGGTAGGTGGCCCGGCGCGGGCACACGGCGTACTCGCGGGCCGGATCGATGGCCGTGGCCGAGAACATCGTCCCCTCGCTACCGTTCGACAGCATGCCGTCGAAGTCGAGCCTGGGCGCCACCGCGGCCACACCCGGGACCGAACGGATCTTGGCCGTGAGCTCGGGTGTATCCAGGAAAGTCATCTTGAGCGGATCGTCCGAGCCCAGGTAGCCGCTCCTGAACACCTGCACCGCACCGACCTTGGATTCGACCGAGACCTCGACGATGTTCCTCAGCAGGGCGTTGACGAAGGACTGCAGAAAGACGATGGCGAACACGCCGAAGGCGATGGTCAGACCGGTGACCAGCGTACGGCGCTTGTTGCGGCCGAGATTGCGAAGAGCGAGCTGTGGAATGCGCATGGTTACACCGAGGCAAGGGCGGTGACGGGACGGAGGCGGCTGGCGCGCAGGGCGGGCCAGATGGCGGCCAGGACCGCGCCGGCCGTGGCCAGCACGAGCGCGACCACGAAGAAGCCCAGGTCGACGAAGGGGTGGACGTGCAGGGAGGAGGTCCCCATGTGGAAGTGGAGGCCGGTCTTGCCGATGCGGAAGACCAGCGCGCTGCCGAGCGATGCCCCCAAGAGCCCACTCAAACAGCCGAGTACCGTGGCTTCGAGCAGGAAGAGCCCAAGGATGCTCCGCCGACGAACACCGAGCGCCATCATGGTGCCGATCTCGCGCGTGCGCTCCAGCACCGACATCAGCATCGTGTTCACGATACCGAGCAGCGCGACGACGAGAAAGATGGCCGTGAACAGGTTCGACATGAATCGCCAGGAAGCGATCCCGTCCTTCACGAAGGGAACCAGCTCGCTCCATGTGGAGACCTCGTAATCCGGCCCCACCGCGGCCGCGATAGCGGCCTTCACTCCGTCGAGCATCTTCAGATCGTCCACCGCGACATCGACCGCGACGGCGATTTCCGTGGCGCGGCCGTGCATGTGCAGCAGCTCTTGCGCCATGGCCAGCGGGACGAACCCGATCTTCTTCTCGGGCAAGGGCAGCCCGTCCTGGCCGTAGACGCCCACCACCGACAGATCGACCGCGGACAACGAGCCTTCCTTGTCGTTGGTAAGCAACGCAGCCTTCTGTCCCAGCTTGAGCCCGAGTGTCCGCACGAGCTCGGGGGTGAGCACCGCCGCCTCACGTTCGCCTTCGGTGAACGCGCGGCCTTGGGTGGCGATATGGTCGCGCTGGGGACAGACACGCAGCTCGCCTGCGGGATCGAGCGCCGAGAACAGCGCTGGCGACGTGGTGTCGTTGGCGTTGACCATGCCACCAAACACGATGCGAGCCGAGACCGCACGAACCCCGGGCACCGACCGGATCTTGTCCAAGAAGCCGGCATCAGCGGGCAAGTCGAGATCCAGCGAAGACCCGCCCGTCGATTTCAGATAGCCTGTGCGATGAACCTGCACGGCGCCGGTCTGACCGAGCACGACCGCACTTTGCATCGCCGACCCCATTCCGTTGGCCAACCCCCGCAGCGACAGGGTGGCGACGATCGAGAGAAAGATGGCGGCGAAGGTGATGAGAGATCTGCGCCGGTTGCGCAGGACGTTTCGTAGGGCGATGCGAATGAGGGCTTGCATGGTCTCCTTGAAGGAAGGTCTCGACCGGCACAACAGCAAAGAGCAGGCCAAGCAGCAGATCGGCCGACTGCCCCGGAAAGCGCGGGCTTGCTCGTGTGCACATGGCGTTTTCTGCCGGGAATCCGGCAGCGTGCAGCCGGGGCCCCGGCAACCCGCGTGGTCAAGTCCTCAATGAATCTGGCTTTCGCGTTGGCCCTCGTCCTGCACAGGAACGATAGTCATGCTTGAATCGAGGGCAGATCGAACGCCCAGGGAGCTTTTTGATGACAGCCATCACCAAGGACAACATCGACGAAGTGCAGATGCGCATGCTGCACCAGCGACTGGTATGCTTCTCGCGTCTGCGCCTGGTGCTTCTGCCCATGTTGGCCGTGCTGCTCGCGCTCACCCTGGTCGGCGACGACGCCATCTGGCGCTGGCTCATCGTCGGCCTCCTGGTGTTGTCGATGCCTCTTCGCCTCGCGATGGAGCGATGGCGCCCACACGACGGCTGGCGCCCCAACAGCGACCGGCACGTCTCGGTCATCGCGCTTTTGCCGATGGCCGCCCTGCTTCTCGCCACCGGTGGGATCGACAGTCCGCTTCTGCCCGTCGCCCTCGTCATTTGCTTCTTCATCGGCGCGCTGACCTCGGGCCGTGTCGTAGGCGTCGCGGTCGTCACCCTCAGCACGGTGGTCATCGGGTTCGCCCTGCTCGCCGGGTTCGGCGTGATTTCGAACTTGATGCCGGCCATGTACGGCGGCGGGTCACACCTGCCGCAGCCCACGGCCTTGCTGGTGGCCAAGACTGTCACCTTCGTCGGGCTGCTCGGTTGGACTGCCATGAGCGCGACCATGGTGCGCGGCACCTTCCGCGGCATGGTCAACGAAGCGGTCGAGGCCCGCGACGAGGTTCTGCGCGGCAACGAAGCGCATGCGCAAGAGCTGACCGTGCTGTCCGGCGAGCTGGCCCACGAGCTGAAGAATCCCCTGGCCAACATCAAAGGGTTGGCAGTGCTGGTGTCCCGGGATGTGGAGGGCAAAGGTGCAGAACGCCTTCAGATCATGCAGCACGAGATCCTCCGCATGGAGGAGATTTTACAAGAGTTCCTCACCTTCTCGCGGCCATTGTCTCCACTCAGCCAAGAGTCGGTGGATGTCCGGCACCTGTGCGAATCGGTGGTGTCCCTGCACGAAGGCATGGCCTACGCCCGCGAGGTGCAGGTCACCTTGGACGGGGATGCCTCGGTTGCAGCCTACTGCGACCCGCGCAAAGTGAAACAGATCCTCATCAATCTGCTGCAGAACGCGCTCGAAGCTGCGCCCGCGCACACGGTGGTGGCCATCAAGCTGTCGAGCGAAACGGACGGGCGGGCGCGCATCGACATGCGCGACGACGGCCCCGGGCTTTCGGACGAGGTGAAAGCCCATCTCTTTCAAGCCGGCACCACCAGCAAAGAACGCGGATCCGGCCTCGGCCTGGCGCTGGCCCGCGGGCTTGCCCGCCAACACGGCGGCGATTTGCGTCTGGAAAATCGGCCCGGAGGCGGATGCTTGGCTACACTGATCCTGCCCACGATGGAACGGAAACCCAGCGAAGCGAAGCCTGGCGAAGCGAAGCCTGTTGCGGAGAACGTATGAAGGCCCGCGTGTTGGTCGTGGATGATGATGCCGTCGGCCGCTACACCCTGCGCGGCCTGCTGGAAGAGGAAGGGTTGGAGGTCGACGAGGCCGCCGACGGACAGATCGCGCTCGACAAGCTCGGCAGCAGCGAGTTCGACCTGATCCTTTCCGATCTGCGCATGCCCCGCGTGGACGGAATGGAATTCCTGCGGCGGACGCAGGCCATGACTCCAGCGCCCCGCGTGGTGCTGCTTACCGCGCACGGATCGGAACGCCACGCGGTGGAAGCCATGAAGCTCGGCGCGCTCGACTACTTCCGCAAACCCTTCGAGGTGGACGAGGTGCTGAAGGTGGTTCGGCGATCCATCGCGACCCTGCGCCTCGAACGCGAGAACGAACAGCTGCGCGGCGAGGTCGACCTTCTGCATTCGCTGGTGTTCTCGTCGGCGGCCATGTCGCGGCTGGCGTTGCTGATCAAGCGCGTGGCCGGCCGGGACGTCACCGTGCTCATCACCGGCGAAAGCGGCACCGGTAAAGAGCGCGTGGCCGAGGCCATCGTGGCGAGCTCGCGCCGGGCCGACAACCCCTTCGTTCGGTTCAACTGCGCGGCGCTGACCCCCGAGCTGGCCGAGGCCGAGCTGTTCGGTCACAGCAAAGGCGCGTTCACCGGCGCCGTGAAAGCCAGGCCTGGACTCTTCCGCGAGGCCGATGGCGGCACCTTGCTGCTCGATGAGGTGGCCGAGTTGCATCCCGGCACCCAAGCCAAGTTGCTGCGCGTTCTGCAAGAGAACGAGATCCGGCCAGTGGGTGAAGATCGCCCGCAGCAGGTGGACGTGCGCATTCTCGCCGCCACCCATCGCAACCTCGCCCAGAGGGTGACCGAGGGGCGGTTTCGCGAGGATGTCCTCTACCGGCTCAAGGTGGTGACCCTGGAAATTCCGCCGTTGCGCGAGCGACCCGACGACATCCCCGTGTTGGCCAGGCACTTCCTGGCCCAGGCCTGCCGGCGTTTCGGCGTGCCGCCCATCGCGCTCAAGAGCGAATGGTTGGCGCGCCTTCTAGCCTATCGCTGGCCCGGCAACGTGCGCGAGCTGGAAAACGTCATCGAGAGCGCGGTGGCCATGTCGCCCGACGGAACCCTCGACCCGGCGTTCTTTCCCGATCCCGCCGGCCCCGCCGAAGCACCGCACACCTCGACCAAGCTCAAAGAACAAGTCGCCGCCTTCGAACGCGGGCTCATCGTCGCCGCCATGGACGCCGCCAAGGGCAACCAAAGCGAGGCCGCCCGCATGCTCGACATGGGCCGCGCCACCCTACAAGACAAGCTGCGCAAATACGGCCTGTCGTCTGCGCTCGGGGACGCGGGCCAAGACAGCGAATGAGCGAAAACCGTTTTGCGGGTGAGCGATAATGGCCAAGGTCAACGCATAGCCGTACCCTCAGTTCACAGCCGCGCAGAACTGCTTGGTCGTGAGACCGTCGCCGCCGGACCAGATCTCGAAGCCGGCGAAGACGAGGCTGAGGTACATGCTGCTGGTGACGCCGTACTTGTTGGTCACGGCATCCTTGATGAAGTTGTTCAGATCGTACGACAGCGAATCGAGCGGCGTGCTGCTGACATAGGAGATGCACGGCGGATCCGTGCTGCTATCGACCCACACGTCCCACGTTCCAGGGATGCCGGCTATCGTCATTGCCGGGTGGTTCGGCGACGCGCCTGTGGCTGAACCGGACCCGCCCCGGGGTTGGCGATCGGCGGGCTTGTACAACCACACCATGAGGTAGGCACCGCCTTGCCCGGGCGAATTGGCCAAGGTGCTGAGCTTGGCGCTGGTTCCGGTGAACCAGACGTCATAGGTCGCGTTGAAGTTCGAGGTGTCGAGCGTGCTCGCGTTGGTGGAGAAAACTGTGGGGACCGATTTGATGACGGACACCTGCATGGGCAGGTTGCTTTCCACCGTCGTGTGATTCTGGTACGAACCGATGAAGATCGTCGGGAACCCCATGGGATCGCCATCGCTGGCCGGCACCGAGGTGCCTTGCGAATTGCCCACAGTCATCGACAGTCCGCTGAGGTTCACAGTCTGGCCGCCGAACTTGTGCCACCAGTTGGTCATCGTGTGGTAAGTCTTGGTCGAGTCGGTCACCGTGATCTCGCCGTCCTGGTACTGCTTGGTGAAGGACAGGGAGCTGGTCGAGACATCGGTGCAATCGACCGAAGCCGTGCTTCCGCCGGTAGACGAAGCACCGCCCGAGCCGGCCACGCCACCGCCGCCAGCCACGCCACCCGAACCGCCACCGCCTGCCGTCCCGCCGCCACTCGCCGTGCTCCCACTGCCTGCTGCGCCGCCCCTGCCGGCCGCACCACCTGAGCCAGCCGCACCGCCGCCAGCTGTTCCGCCCGAGCCGGCCGTGCCGCCGCCGGCCGTTCCGCCCGAGCCGGTCTTGCCGCCGCTACCGGTCACACCGCCTGCGTTGCCTCCGCTGGCCGTGGTGCCCCCCGTGAGGGTGGCGCCGCCCGAGCCCGAGCTGCCCCCGCTGGCCGTGCTGCCGCCCACGCCAGTCGTTCCACCCGTGGCCGTCATTCCACCATTTCCGGTCGCGCCGCCCGAGCCACCCTGCCCGCCCGCCCCTGTCGACCCGCCCGATCCCGAGCCAATGCCCTGAGAATTGGGGCTACACGCGAGAATCGTGCCGAAAATGGCGACAATCATCGCAGCCGAAACGAGTGGTCTCTCGAATAGCATGGGGACGTCCTTCCTTGAAACCAGGGATCCCTCGCCGCCCCGTCATCAGCCTCAGGAGTTAGAACCCTCACAGCGCCGATTTTGAGCAGTAGTGGTGGCTAATAATACTTGATTTCGCCCGCGTCGTTGAGCCTGATATTGCGGTGCGTCGCGCGCCAGTGAAGCGCTCTAATTCCCGCACCCAATCGGAGTCGGAATAGTGGTTCACCATGTACTCGGCCTCGCCCCGAGCCTCGGTGCAACCAAGGCAGCCACGAACTTGAACGTGACATCCCGACGCGGCGTCATCGCAATTCAGTGGGAAGAATGTCCGGCATCGTCCGAGGTGACCGGTCGCTGGGCACCTATCTGTGGCTCGGTGGACGATTTTGTTCCCGCCATTCGCAAACACGCCGGCAGTCAGGCCGCTGGGGCCTTGTTCGACCGGTGGTCAATCTGGGTAACACCCCGCCATCAAGACGAGAACAATTGCCGGATCAGGCTCGACACACGGCCCTCGGTCGTGGATCATAAGCCACCGGGCGAAGCACATCCTGGGGGCTCGGCCGGTAGCTTCATATTGGAGTTCTTGCGCGAACAGAGCGATTGGAGTCTGTCGCTCTGGGACACGGGTCGAATTCCACCTGCGCTCAAGACCCAGATGAGCTCTGGCAGGGTCGAGCAAAAATGCGCTTGCGTGGTTGGGCTGGCCGTGATCAGCCCCACGGCTTCATCAATCTGGCCAGCAACGAATCGCAACCGGGCGAGGGCGACGGCCATTTCTATGCTGGATTCAGGTACGTCTCGCGACTCGTCGACGAGGCGCCCCATGGCAGTCATGAGCCGTTGCGCAGGTTTGGTCCTTTGGGCCACTGCCACCCGCAGCTCGGGAAGGCTACCGACGTGGTCACCAAATAGATGACGAGCACCGGCGTCCGCCTTGCCGAGCTCTGCCTTGGCGAGGGCCAGGACCTGGTCGTCGTTCCACGGCCAGTCCAGACCAGCATTGGGTTCAAGCAGGAAGATGTCCCCACCCAGAACATAGGCCCCTCCCTGCCCAAGCTTAGAGATCGCCCTGCGGTATTCGCGACGGTTGAGGCAAACCCTGGCCTTGAGCCCTTTCGCCTCGGGGTAGTCGATCTTGCGGAGAATGGCAGAAGCCTCTCGAACACGCCCCTCATCCAGGAGAGTGGACGCCAGCGCCAACTGGGCCGGCAAGTACGCGGGATCCAGTGCCAGGGCCTCCTTGGCCGCGGTCGCTGTCCCCAGCAGTCGTGCCCGCAGCGTAGCGATTCGCACTGACTTGGGCACAAGTCGCTGCGCCTGGTCGACCATGCCCAACGTCCGCCGTGGGTCACACCCAAGCAACTCCCGTGCGCGCAGAATCTCGTACCAGGCTCCTTCACTGGTGGAACAGTCCTTAAGCCGAGCCTGGTCCCTGGCCAGGACTTTGCGTGCAGGATCTCCTGGGCTGAATCGCATAGCGGCGTCTTTGCTGATTGGGAATGCCAGAGCTCTTCGAGCGACTTCGATGGTCGGACAGGCGGCCCCTGCCTCCTGTGCCAACGCGTCTGAGTCACCGCCACTCGAATCGTCATCTTCCTGGTCATTCCCAGCCAGCGATGCAAGCTGGCCATAGGGCACATTCTGGAAGATCACCTCGACCGCTCCACTGCCTTCCGTAACCCGAAGCGAGTAGGACAGGTCTTTCCACAGATCCTTGTAGAGCAGATCCACTGTCTCGTTCCCGGGTTCCATGTCGTCACGAACGGTTCGCGTAATGGAGATTGAGAGATCCGATGATGTCAGGATGAACTTCGCGTCGACCTTCTCCGCATGTTTCGGAGGCATGCCGATGCGCACCCAGAGCGGTCCCTTCTTGCGTCCGGAATCGCCATTCTCTGCCGGTGCTGGCTCATTCCCCTCTGTTCCGGGGCTTGTGCCGCTCTTCTTCCCCTTCACCCACCCTTCACCCCCTCTGCCTCCTGCAGCTTCAGCGCGCTCTTGCCTTTGATGGTGCAGACGCCGTCGGCCTCGATGGCGACGGTCTTGCTCTTTATTGCGGCGGTTTCTTTGCCCATGGCCACCACGCTGCCGGCGCCGGCGGCGGCGGTCACGGCGGGGCTGGCGATGGCGACGCCGCCGGGTAGGATGGCCAGCGAGCTGGCGCCGCACACGAATTTGATCCCCGTCGGCGAGTCGAAGGTCGCCTTGCCGGTCTTGTCCAGGCACACCGTGGCGCCGCCCGCGGTCAGGGTGATCGTGCCCGCCGAGTCCACGGTCACGTTGGTGCCCTTGAACGTCATGCTGGTCGCGCCCTGGTTGAGCTGGAACTTCTTGTCGGTGGTCAGCTTGTGGGCGAGCTTCACGTGCTCGTCTTTGTTCTTCTCGGCGAAGAGCGCTTGCTGGCCGTCCACCTTGCGCGAGTGGTCGCCGCCGTAGAGCTGCGTGACCGCGCCGGTCACAGTCTTGTCGTGCGTGCCGCCGATGACCACGCTGTCGTTCGCGTCGACGGTGAGCTGGCGCTCGTTCTTCACCAGGTTGGTTTCGTCGTTGCCCACGACGAGGCCGCGGTTCGCGCCTACGTGCAGGGTCTGGTCGTGCTTGACCAGGGTGGACATGTCCTTCTCGGCTTGCAGGTGCAGCGCTTCTTGACCTTTCTTATCTTCGAAGCGTAGCTCGTTGAAGTTGCTCGCCGTGCCGCCCTTGCTGCTGCGGCTCTTGATGCGACACCAGGTTGCCGAGCCCCAGACCCATGGTGTTGCCTTCCACCTCGATGACCGTGTGGTCCGCGCGACCCGCTTGCGCGCGCACGGCCGCTTCCTGCTGCGCTTCTTGAGGATTGAAGAGCCCGCCGGGATAGTCGTAGTGTTCGAAGGGGTATCCCGTCACCAGATCCTCCGACGTCCCGCGACCGAGCTGAAGCTGCCTCGGCCGCAGCGCCGTCGGGTCGTATCCGCCGAACACCGTGTGGCGGCCGGGATAAAGCGCTCGGCGCACCTTCATGCCCCAGAAGTGCTCTTCGGCGCCTGCGACCCGTCGCTCCTTCGCGGTGTACAGAATCGACTCGTAGCCGTCAGCGGTCTCGTGCGCGGTGATGGAATCGGCCAGCACCAAGGTGTGCTTGCTCTCCTCGTGCTTGAAGAAATAGTAGATGCCCTCTTCTTCGAGCAGACGCTGCACGAAGTTCAGGTCGCTCTCGCGGTACTGTACGCAGTATTCGCGCGCCCGATAGGGATGGTCCTGGATCGCCCCCGATTCGACGTCGCCGAGCCCGCGCTTGGCCAGCACCGCTTTGACGATGGAGAGGGCATCCTGCGCGGAACCGTTGAAAATGCGGCAGTCGAAGGTGTGGTCGAACAGGCTCAGCATCGGCCGCAGCTCGGCCGCGTAGCGCGTATGCAGCTGCGTGGCCCCACCTTTGTGGAACCTGGTCACGAGGCCGTGGAAGAAGCGCTCCTTGCCGGTGTTCAACTGGATGACCACCGCGAGAGGCTTGCCGAGCACGTCGTCGGGATCGAGGTTCGGCTCCTTCGACAGCAGACCAAGCTCGAACCGGTACGTCCGCCCCAGCGCCTCGTGACCACGGAGGGTCTCGAGCAGCAACACACCCTTCGGAAAGGGCCCGGTCACCGAGGTATCGCGACCAAGAAGTGCCATGGAGCACCTACTCTAGTGCTTGGCCAAGTCGCGTCAAGAGAGTGGGCACGGGAACCCTCGAAGGATTCCCATGCCCTTGGCCTTCTCGCGCTTCTACCCTTCGACCTTGCAGTCGATCACGGTCGCGACCTCGACCTCTTCGGGATTGGACCAGGCCCCGGTCGAAAGCCAGCGCACGCGCACGCCGCCCACCTTGCCGGCGATCTTCAGATTGCACTTGGCGGTGAAGCGCTTGAGCATGTCGCGCGGCCTGTCGGGCGGCTCCGCCTTAAAGCGCGCCTCCAGCGCAGGCTGAAGGAAGAGGCCGGGGATGAGATAGAGGTGCCGATCCGCGGTGTAGAAGGGTTTGAGCTTGTTCTTCTCGTCGCCGTGCCAGGGCATGTTCTCGTCGGAGAAGGCGCAACGATAGGGATCGATGCCCGTGGCGGCGGCGCAGTCGACGTCCGCGCGATCCGACGTGACGAGGGTGATGTCCGCGGCCACCGTGCTGCCGGACTGCGCGCCCTGGTCGCCGGGTGTGTGTTGCATGGCCAGGGCCGCGCCGATGATGACGACGGCGCCCACGCCAAGTCCAATGAACACCCGACGGCGAGAGGCGTTGGGGACCTCGGGCGATTTCTCGGGAGCCTCCCCCGTGGCCTGCGGCTCTTCGCTGGCGACCTTTTGCTCCTCGGCGGGTGCCTTGGGCGATTCGGCTTGTGGTTCGGCGCTTGCCTTCTTGTCCTGTTCGCTCTCCACGTTGACTCGTCCTTTCGTCTCGTTTGCATTCGGCCGTATGACTGACCGCCAGCCTTCGGCACTGTGCGACACCTGCAGATGCGGTCGGCAAGCCGCCGCATCCGCCGCAAGGTTACCCACGGAAGGCCCTTTTGGGAATGGTATCGTGCAGGCTAGATACACTGGTGCGTCCCGCCACCGCAAGGCATGATGGCCCGCCCCGATGGACATGACCCGTCAAGATCCTCCAGAAGAGCCCGCGCCCCCGCCATCGCCGCAAGCCAAGCAAGACTCCGTGCGCTTCGCCATCACCGCCCTGTGTGTCGGTCTCTTGTGCCTGGGGGTCGTGTGGCGATTCATCGATCTGGACTACCCGCGCACCTTCAGCTTCGACGAGCACCATTTCGTCAGCAACGCGCGCAACTACATCGGCCACAGGCCCGATTGGAACGACCATCCCCCGCTCGGCAAGCTGGTCCTCGTCCCGGCCATGTTGATCTTCGGCGATCGGGGTCTCGGTTGGCGGCTGTCGTCGGCGATCTTGGGCCTGGCCATGGTCGTCCTGGCCGGTCTGTCGGCGGCCAAGATCTTCGGCGACCGGCGCGTGGGACTTCTGACCGCGGCCTTTCTCGCCATCGACGGCTTCTTCATCTCCTATGCCCGCACGGCGCTCATCGACAACCCGCTGACGGCGTTCATCTACGCGGCCCTGGCCTTGATGCTGTGGGCACGGTCGCTGCGTTGGTTCGCGGGCGCAGCACTTTGCGTGGGCCTGGCGGTGGCGAGCAAGTGGACGGGGGTGTGCGTGCTGCTGCTCGCCCCCATTCTTCTGCGGTGTGCAGGCAAGTCGGTCTGGCATACGATCTGGATGTTCGGGCTGGCCTCGCTGGTCTATCTCGGCATCGGCGTCGAGGCCCTGCATCTGACTCGGCAGCCCATTTCGATGGCCGGGATGATGCGTTCGAACTGGACCCTCCTGCAACACCACGCTGGATTCACCACCTGGGACAATGCCGCCAGCTCGAAGTGGTACACCTGGCCCCTGCTCGTCCACCCCATCGTCATGCACCACGAGCAGGTCGGCCCCGGTACGGTCCGCGCGACCTCGACCATCGGCAACCTCCTGCTCTGGTTCGGCACCACGGCTGCCATTGCGCTGGCCCTTGTCGGACTGGCCCGCGCCGTCTTTCGCCGGTTGCGCGCGCGGGTGGCCATCGCCGCCACACACCGACAAGACGCTCTCGTGCTGACGGGCATGGTGGCGCTCATGCTGCCGTTCATCGTGACCCACAGGCAGTCCTACATCTTCCACTACCTGGGCGCCTACGGACTCGGCCTAGGCCTTCTCGCTTCCCGCGTGGTTCGCCTCGAACGGCGCTCGTCGTTGGCCGCCCTCGTCTTTCTCGCCTGCGCCGCGAGCGTATCCATGCTCTACCTGCCGCTGTGGATAGGCACCCCGCAGAGCGTGCACGCCTTCCTCTTGCGCCTGCCCTTCCCGGGCTGGCGCTAAAAACAGAGTGCACGCGGGCACGGAAAGAAGACTCCGTGCCCTCTCTAACCTCTGTGCTCTCAGTAGATTTCGACTTCGCCGAGGTGGAAGAAATTGGGCGGCGTGTTCTTCAGGCGCACGTAACGGCCCTCGGCGTGCAACCCCTTGGCGGTCCACTTGTCGAAGGTCTCTTTGCGTTCGGCAATCTGCTTGTAGTTCTGATTGTCGTTGCTGACTTCCACTTTCAGCGGCACGGCCCGCTCCTCGAATCCGTCAGGGCGGTTGTAGACGACGATCTTGTGGAGCTTGCGTACCTTGCCAAGGTCGATCACGACCCACTGCTGGCCGCCCTCCAAGGTGTGAAAGCCGAGGGTGTCCGGGTCGCCATCAACCAACAAGGTGTGGTCCACGCCCTGGCCGGGAAACTGGCTACTGACCGTGACCGCGGCGTGAAGCGCGAGATTGGGCCCGGAGAGCTTCTTGCTCAGCCACTTGCCCGAGAATCCGAGGGCCAGCGCCAACACCACGCCCACCACGAGCACGCGCGACCAGCGCGCGAAGAGCACGCGCCCCAGCCGATTGGCCTCCAGCTCAAGCGGTTCCGCCAAGCGCATCACGAGATCGTGCAACCCTAGGGCGAATGAATCGCGCTCCTCAGCGGTAAGCTTCGCGATGGTCGCATCCCGGTCCGGACCGAGCATGGCCATCAAGGTTGCGGAGTGCTCCGCCGCGAGCTTGGCCCAGGCCGATTCCACCATGGGAATCCTTCGGGCGCTCTCCCAGTCGTTGGGGACAAGCGGACCCGAGCCGGTCGGCAGCCCCGAACGTTCCAAGTGCGCGCGAGTAAGCAACTCGACGGCCGTCGTATCGAGCAGCAGAACCGCCCAGCTTCCCTTTCCGGTTTCGCCGATCTTGACGACATCGTCGCAGATCTGCCGTGCGACATCGTACCAGGCAAAACCCGGCTTGGAGGGGCCGAAGGTCTGCTCCCGTGCTTCGGCCACGCGCGGGCCCATCCACAACACCCGGCCAAGCCAGCTCGATGCCGGCTTCGCCTTCGCCTCGGTGGTCTGCCCGCTCATGTTCTCGCTGTTGTCGTCGCTCATGACGCTATCGTTTATACCCCAGACTCGCCCTCCTGTGTACCGGATCGCTCGGCTAGAACTTGGCGCTGACCTCGGCATCGGCTTCGAGAACCTTGCGCAGGCGACCCTCGCGCTCGGCGACCACGCGCTCGGAGAGCGCCGCATCCGAAATCGCCACGATCTGCGCGGCCAGAAGGCCCGCGTTCTCGGCGCCACCGATGGCGACCGTGGCCACCGGGATCCCCGGCGGCATCATGGCGGTGGACAGGAGCGCGTCCATGCCTTGCAGGCTCCCCGAGGCAATGGGGATCCCGATCACGGGTCGCGTGGTGTGGGCCGCCACGCTTCCGGCCAGGTGCGCGGCACCGCCTGCGCCGCAGATGAACACCTTGGTTCCCGTGCGCGCGGCCTCGCGCACGAAGGCCGCGGTTTGCTCGGGCGTCCGGTGCGCGGAAAGCACGCGCACGGCCACGCGCAGGCCGAGCGCCTTGAGCACGTCGGCCGCCGGTTTCATGGTGGCGAGGTCGGACTTCGACCCCATCAAGATTGCAACGTCGCAGGTGGTATCGCTCATGGTGTTCCTCGCAGTCCGATGTCTTTGCGAAAGTGCATGCCGGGCCAGGTGATTCGTCCGATGCCGTCGTAGGCGCGCCCGCGCGCCTCGTCCAGGTTGCCCCCGCTGGCCGTCACGCCCAGGACGCGCCCGCCGCTGGTGACCAGGCGTCCCCGGGTGCGCTTGGTACCGGCATGAAAGACGACGATGTCGCCGCTCTCGCTGGCGAGCTGTCCGTCATCACCGAGCCCGTGGATGGGGTCGCCCGAGCGAACCTTGCCGGGATAGCCCTCGGCGGCCAGCACCACGCAGACCGCCAGACCGGGCAGCCAATCCGGGGAGCGCAGGGGCAGTTGCCCCGAGGCCGCGTCGAGCAGCCAGGGCAGCAGATCCTCGGCGAGGCGCGGAAGCACGGCCTGGGTTTCGGGATCGCCGAAGCGGCAGTTCCACTCGATGACCATGGGTCCGCGATCTTTGGTCAGCATCAGGCCGCCGTAGAGCAAGCCGCGGAACGGCCGGCCCTCGTCCGCCATGGCCGCCACCAGCGGCGCGAAGAGGGTGCGCGCGATGGATTCGGCCAGCGCCTTGTCCACCAGCGGCGAGGGCGAATAGGCACCCATGCCGCCCGTGTTCGGCCCGCGATCCCCGTCGAGAACCGCCTTGTGATCCTCGGCCGAATCGAGCAGGACGAAGCGCGTGCCATCGCATAGAGCCATCATGGAAACCTCGCGCCCGACCAGCCGTTCCTCGACGACAACACGCGCACCGGCCTCGCCGAAGATTCCTTCGACCAGCATGGAGCGCACGGCTTGCTTGGCCTCGGCGTGCGAGGAAGTCACCACCACGCCCTTGCCCGCGCACAGGCCGTCGGCCTTGACGACGACGTTACCGGGCTGGGCCTCGATGAAAGCGTCCGCGGCAGCGACCTCCGAGAAGCTGCCGTAGGCGGCGGTGGGAATGCAGGCCCGCCGCATGAGATCCTTGGCGAACTGCTTCGAGCCTTCGATCTCGGCGGCGGCGCGCGAGGGTCCGAAGAAACGGATGCGGGCGGCAGCGCAGGCGTCGCCCAGCCCGGCCATGAGCGGACCCTCCGGACCGCACACGACCAGATCGACTTTCTCCTTGCCGGCCAAGGCCACCAAAGCGGCGGTGGCGTCGGCGGTAACCTTGGAAAGGGTGACCCGGCCTTCCGCCATACCGTGGCCCAGGGCTTCGATGCCGGGATTGCCCGGCGCCGCAATCAAGCGATCGCACAGCGGACTTTGCAGCAGCTTCCACGCCAGCGCGTGCTCGCGACCACCCGAGCCGATGAGCAGAACTCGATAGCCCATGTGCTAGTGCCGGAAGTGGCGCTCGCCGGAAAACAGAAGCGCGATCTTGTGCTCGTTGGCCGCCGCGATGACCTCTTCGTCGCGCACGGACCCGCCGGGCTCGATGACCGCGGTCACGCCGACCTTGGCCGCCTCGTCAAGGCCGTCGCGGAATGGGAAGAAGGCGTCCGAGGCCAGCACCGAGCCCTTGAGCGGGAGCAAGGCCTTCGACACCGCCAGCTTGACCGAGTCCACGCGCGACATCTGGCCGGCGCCCACCCCCAGGGTGCGACCGCCGCCCACGAACACGATGGCGTTCGACTTGACGTGCTTGGCCACGCGCCAGGCGAAGTCCAGATCGTCGATCTCGGTCTGCGTCGGTTTGCGCTCGGAGACCACCTTGGCCGTGCTAGCGGCGCAGGTCGTGGCATCGGTGGCTTGCACGAGAATGCCCCCGGAAACCGTGCGCATGTCGAGCTGCCCTTGGGCCGGCGGCGCGATGACGGCGCGCAGGAGGCGAAGGTTCTTCTTGGCCGAGAAGACCTTGAGCGCCTCGGGCGAGAAGTCCGGCGCCACGATGCACTCGAGGAAGACCTCGGCCATCAGCTTGGCCAGATCTTCCTCGACCTTGCGGTTGAAGGCCACGATGCCGCCGAACGCGGATGCCGGGTCGGTCTCGCGCGCCAGCTTGTAGGCCTCGAGCACGCCATTCTTCGACACCGCGATGCCGCAGGGATTGGTGTGCTTGATGATGCACGCCACGGGCGGCGAGAACTCCGCGCACAGCTTCATGGCCGCATCCAGGTCGAGCAGGTTGTTGTAGGAAAGCTCCTTGCCCTGGAGGACGTCCGCGCGCGCGAGCGACATGCCCGAGGGCGCGTCCCAGGCGTAGAAGGCCGCCCTCTGGTGCGGATTCTCGCCGTAGCGAAGCGTGCGGTCGAGATGCAGCGCCGGGTGCAGGGTCGCGGAGAAATCGGACACTGCCTCTCCATTTTCGGTCAGACGGCCGAGGTGGCTGGCAATGGCGCCGTCATAAGCCGCGGTGTGCGCGAAGGCCTTGCGGCAAAGCTCGAAGCGCAGCGCTTGCGAAAGCTCGCCGCGGGCTTCGATCTCCAAGAGCACGCGGTCGTAGTCGGCCGGATCCACGACCACGGCCACGCGCTCGTGGTTCTTGGCCGCCGAGCGCACCATGGCCGGCCCGCCGATGTCGATGTTCTCGATGACATCCTCGAAGGAGGCGCCCCGCGCGACGGTCTCGCGAAAAGGATAGAGGTTGACCACCACGAGATCGATGGCGTCGATGCCGTGCTCGCGCATCTGTCTGCGGTGCTCCTCGGTGTCGCGGCCGAGGATTCCGCCGTGCACGCGGGGGTGCAGGGTCTTGACCCGGCCGTCGAGCATTTCCGGAAAGCCGGTGAAGTCGCTCACGTCCTTGACGGGCACCTGGGCTTCGCGCAGGGCGCGCGCCGTCCCGCCGGTGGAGAGGATCTCGACGCCCAGCTTGGCCAGGCGCTTGCCGAGATCCAGGATGCCTTTCTTGTCCGATACCGAAATCAGAGCACGAGCGACCTTTTGCATGAGCGGATTCTTACCATAGCCACGCCCGGTTTCGGGTACCTCCGTACAAAGGCAAGCGTCGCGATGCGCGATCCGACAATCGGCCTTGTCATCGCCACCTTTTTGTCCCAAAGATCCGACTTATCACCATGGTCGACATCAACACGGGAAAAACGGCGAAGCTGGACATCGAAGGCAAGGTTCTCGAGCTGCCCATCCTCGAGGGGACCGAACAGGAGCGCGGGCTGGACATCTCCAATCTGCGCGCCGCCACGGGCTACATCACCTTGGATGACGGCTATGGAAACACCGGATCGTGCCAGAGCTCGGTCACCTTCATCGACGGCGACAAAGGCATTCTGCGCTACCGCGGGATCCCCATCGAGGAGCTCGCCGAGAAGTCGAACTTCGTCGAGGCGGCGTACCTCCTTATCTACGGGCACCTGCCGACCAAGCCCGAGCTGCAGCGGTTTTCCCAGCTCTTGACCAAGAACGAGAACCTGCACGAGGACATGAAGTACCACTTCGAGGGTTTCCCCTCGACGGCGCACCCCATGGCCATCCTGTCGTCCATGATCAATGCCTCGGGCTGCTTCTATCCGGGGCTTCTGCAGCGGGCGGGTCGCGACGAATTCGACATCCATGCCGCGCGCCTGATTTCCCAGGTGCGCACCATCGCCGCCTTCTCGTTTCGCAAGTCGCGTGGCCTGCCCATCATCTATCCCAAACCAACCTACCGCTACACGGCCAATTTCCTGCACATGCTGTTCTCGGATATCTACGAGGACTACGAGCTGCGCCCGGAAGTCGTGCACGCCCTCGACCTGATCTTCCTGCTCCATGCCGACCACGAGCAGAACTGCTCGACCTCGACGGTGCGCATGGTCGCCTCGGCGCAGGCCAATCTGTTCGCCAGCACCGCCGCGGGCGTGTGCGCGCTGTGGGGACCCCTGCACGGGGGGGCCAACCAGGCCGTCATCGAGATGCTGACGGACATCCACAACTCGGGCGACAACGGCTCGCGCTTCATCGCCGCGGCCAAGGAAAAGAGCAGCGGCAAGAAGCTGATGGGCTTCGGCCACCGCGTGTACAAGAACTACGACCCGCGCGCGCGCATCATCAAGAAGGCATGCGACAACCTGCTGGTGGCGCTCAAGATCGACGATCCGCTGCTCGACATCGCCAAACGCATGGAAGAGGCCGCCCTGTCGGACGCCTATTTCGTCGAGCGCAAGCTGTACCCCAACGTGGACTTCTACAGCGGCATCATCATGCGCGCCCTCAACATCCCGACGGAGATGTTCACCGTCGTCTTCGCCATCGGCCGCATGCCCGGTTGGATCGCCCATTTCAAGGAGATCCAGGACGATGCCAAGTCGCGCATCTATCGCCCGCGCCAGATCTACGTGGGCCAGCCGCTCAACCACTACGTTCCCATCGACGAACGCCGGGTGGGTTAGCCACGCCGTGGCCCGCGCAAAAAATTGACCTCGGCCTGTGCGAGTACGGCCAGGCGCTTCGCCTGCAGCAGGAGCTCGTAGCCAAGCGCCAGGCCGGGACCGTTCCCGACACCCTGGTCCTGGTCGAGCACCCTCCCGCGATCACGAAGGGGCGTTCAGCCCGGCCGGAAAACATCGTCGACGCGGGCGACGTGCCGGTGTTCGCCATCGAGCGTGGGGGCGACGTCACCTACCACGGCCCCGGTCAGCTCGTGGCCTACCCGATTTTCCTGCTGCGCGAATCGGAGCGCGATCTGCACCGCTACCTGCGCGGTCTGGAAGAGGCCATCTTGCGCACCCTCGCGGATTTCCACATCGCGGGTGCGCGGCGACCTGGCCTGACGGGCGTCTGGACGGCGCATGAAACCACGCCACGCAAATTGGCCTCCATCGGGGTCGCGGTCCGCAAGTGGGTCACGATGCACGGTCTCGCGCTCAACGTGAACACCGACCTCGCGCGCTTCGCCGCCATCCATCCCTGCGGATTCGACGCCAGCGTGATGACCTCGATGGCGATCGAGGGTGGTCAGGCCGTGGACATCACCGCGATCAAGGCCGCCTTGGCCAACCACCTGGCGGCGGTGTTCGACCGCGCGTGGCTCCCGACGGTCGACTCTCCTTGACGAATAGGGCAGTATCCCCGTCCGTGCACATCGAGGATGATCGATCGTTGCGGCTCCCCATCGCTTTCCTGGCGCTGGCCACGGGCTTCATCGTTCTGCTCTGTCCCCGAACGCCACGCGCCCAGGCGCTACTCGATCTGCCCGACCCCGCCCCGGCAACCGATTCGACTCCCGCGGTCGTCCCGGCCGCACCCACCATGCCCGCGGCCAGCGTGGCCGCGCCCGCTACCGGCGACATCATCACCGCGCAGGTCGGCACGCGTGCGGCCCTGCGCGCGCAGAATCCCAACGCGCCCAGCAAGAATCGACGACCTCGGCATGGAAGGCGAAGCCGACGCCGTGTTCTGGGGTCAGGTGCATCCCTTCCTGAAATGGCAGGCTGGGTTCATCGGCGCCTTCGGACCCCAAAGCGGGGCAACCAGCGCGGCGCTGCTCGATTTGGTGGCCAAGCTGGAATTCGCCGAGGCCTTCAATCTGTGGCTCGGCCGCATGCCCATCCCCTCCGATCGCGCCAGTCTCAGCACGGTGTGGGCCATCGCGCCCTGGACCCTGCCCGGCAGCTACAGTGTCTTTGCCCCCTTCGCCACCACGAACATCCGTCCCACCCCTGGGCCGCGCCTGGGCGATGCCAACGATCGAAGCGACGGCGCCACCCTGTGGGGACAGCTGGGCGGCGGCAAATTCAAATACTACCTCGGCGTCTTCGGCCTCGACCAAGCGGACACCAGCCCGCTCTACTCCGGGCGGTTGGCCCTGAGCCTGCTGGGCGCCGAGCCGGGCTTCCGAACCAGCAGCACCTATTTCGGCGCCAAGGACATTCTCGCGTTGGGGGTCGGCGCCCAGCACCGCGCCGGCGACTCGCGCCCCCCCACGACCGGCGCGACCCCGGCGAGCGACTTCAACGAGCTCAATGGCGATTTGCTCTTCGAAAAAGGCAGCAGCTCCGCGGGCGTCCTGGATCTGGAAGGCTCTTTCGCCAAGCTCTGGGGCGACAACGAGCTGGCGAGCTACCAGTTCTTCGCCCTGGCCAGCTACCTCATGCCCGTCGAGATTGGCATCGGAAAGTTGCAGCCGCTCGTACGCGTCCAGCACGCGGGCAAGGGCAAGTCCGTGGATGCTGGCGACTTCTCCAGCATCGATGCCCAGATCGGCTACATCATCGACGGCTTCCGCGCCCGCTTGCTGGGCGTCTATCAGTACGCCAGGGTCCTGGGCCAGACCGAGAACGCCGTCCTCTTCGGCGTGCAGATGCTGTCGCACACGAAGTAGATCTGGGCGTTAGCCCAGGGTCGCGAGCTGCGCTGGCAGATCCAGGATCGACAGCACCCGGATCTTGTCGTCAATCGGGTAGGACTGCTTGCCTGGGTGGACCACGTAGAGCCTGGCCAAGCCGAGATCGTCGCGCGCGATCCGCATCGATTTGGTGACGGTCGGAGCGTCTCCCAGCCCCCCTTGGGAACCAACCCTCTGGCTGCCGGCGTGCTCGGATGCGGAAGAGAAAACCCTGGCACCGCCCTCGGGCGGCTTAGGTGCGGTACACTGTTGCCGTGAAGGCGCCTCATCTCCTGGGAACGACCGCGACGGCCCTCTTCATCGTGGCCTGCGGGCGGACGGCGACGATGCGTGTCACTGGTACCGTGGACGCTGGGTCGGTGGCGTCCGATGGCGCGGGCGCGGCGGCAGACTCCGGGCCGGTGGCGTCCGCAGACGTGGACGCGGCTCGGCCAGCAGGGCAGGCATACCAGCCGTGCGGTGCTCCCGTACCGTGCCTGGCCCCCTCTGAACCGCGCAGGTTTGGAACGACCTGCGTATGTACGCCGAGATGTTCGGCGTCTGACGTCTATGTATATGGTGCCTCCTCTTGTCCGGCGGTTCCGGACGGGAGCGCGCCGCCCTATTGTGCTCTCATGGGGCTCTGCGAGATCCCATGCCAAGTCTTCGGCGAGGCCACCGGCTGTCCCGATGGGTTGGCTTGCGGTGTCGACCTCCACGGCCTCCGCTGCAACACCACGGCGGCGGTGGTTGGTGCCTTCGCCAAGCCTGATCCGCGACCGATCATTTCCGACTTCGAGCTGTACGGCGCATGTCGAACCTACGAGGAGCCAACCTGCCCCGAGAACGCCATGGGCACCTCCGCAGCGTTCACCAACAGCGCCGAGTGCTTCTGCTCCGCGCGCTGCTTTGAGGATGGGGACTGCCCGATGCCGCCTGTCGGGTACGGACGGGCGCTGTGCATGCACGAGGCGGCTCCATTGACGAGTGGCAACGCCGGCTACTGCGCCCTAGTCTGCGCGGACGCGACGGGCAGCTTTCCTTGCCCGCCAGGATTGAGCTGCAAGTCGCCGCCGCCACCGTCCTGTTCGGGGTTCTTTTACCGGCCTGCGAACGATGTATCCGTGTGCCGGGGCGGCTACTACCGGCACGGAAACGGTGACGGCGTGATCGAGCCGGGCGAGTTGTACGCAATCATGCGCGGCGAGGACCCGATCTGCGACCCCAACCTCGGCACGGCGGGCAGCAGCGCGGCGGAAGGTGGCCACTGTGTGGAATCCTTCGATTGCTGCGTCGATGCCGATTGCCCCGCGCCACCGCCCGCCTATGGTTCGCCCTTCTGTGGGTGGGATGGGTGCCATCTGCCATGTGCCTCGGATGCAGACTGCCCGACCAGCGGTTTCCAGTGCACCGAGGTCGACCTTGAACGTTCCGGCCTCGACTCGCGGCTCGGATGCGATTGACGAGGATTCACAGCGGAGGCACCTTCTCGCCGTAGTTTCGCTGCCCAGCTGCGAACCAGCGCATTCTGGAGTTTTCTGCGCGCAACTGCAACAGCCTCGAGGTCGCTGCGAGAACAGCCAAACGGGACAGGGTGAGCATAGTCCGTTCAAACACCACCTTGCTTTCAATGTCCGGCAAGAAGAAACATTACGTCCACTGGAAGGCCAAGCCATCCCAGCGACAACCTAACACCATGCCACCGCAGAATCTGACGGACACCGCACCCCAGGAAAACCCGGGGGTATCGCCGCCCAAGAACTTCTATCGGCCCGACGTGGACGGCCTGCGGGCGCTCGCCGTCCTGCCCGTCATCGCGTTCCACGCCGGCTTCTCCTGCCCGGGCGGATTCATCGGCGTCGATGTGTTCTTCGTCATCTCGGGCTATCTGATAACCCAAATCATCGAGCGCGAGCTCAAGGCTCACCGCTTCTCGGTGCTCGTCTTCTATCAGAGGCGAATCCGCAGAATCTTTCCCGCGCTGTTCGCCATGCTCGCCGCCTCGACCCTTGTGGCGTACCTCTTTCTGCCGCCCATGGAGCTCGCGGCGCTTGGGGAATCGCTGGTCGCCGCATCTGCCTTCTCCTCCAACATCTTGTTTTTCCGATGGTCCGGCTATTTCGCACCCAACTCGGAATTCACCCCCCTGCTTCACACCTGGACGCTGTCGCTCGAAGAGCAGTTTTATGTCTGCTGGCCGCTCATTCTCGCGGCCCTCAGCCTACCCGCGGCGCGGCGGTGGAAGATCCCGTCCACGGTTGCTGTTCTCATCGGTACGCTGATGCTCAGCGCACACTGGGTCAGCAGCAATCCCAATGTGGCGTTCTACTTGCTGCCCTCCCGCGCGTGGGAGCTGGCGCTGGGGGCATTGCTCAGCTTTTCTCCTATCGCAAGAACCCTGGCTCGGCTGCCGCGCGCCTTGGCCTCGCTGGCCTCGCTGGCTGGCATCGGGCTGCTGACCATCGCGGTAGTCACCTACAGCAGGGCGACACCGTTTCCCGGACTTGCGGCGCTGCTGCCCTGCATGGGCGCGGCCCTTGTCATCGCTGCGGGAGAAGGCGGCTCGTCCATCGGCGGCAAGTTCTTGTCGCTGCGGCCGCTGGTGTGGCTCGGGATGATCTCCTATTCGCTCTACCTATGGCACTGGCCGATCTTGGTTTTCGGTCACATCCTGGCGAATCGGAAACTGGACGCGATGGAGCGGGGCGGGCTCGTCGTTCTTATCTTTGTCGTGTCCTGGCTGTCTTGGCGATTCGTCGAGAGCCCATTCCGCAAGGCCCATGTGGTCAGGGCCAAGGTCAAATCCTGGGTGGTTGGCGGTCTCGCCACGAGCGCGGTCTTCGTCGCCGCTGGCGCGATTCTGTACCTGGGCCATGGCCTGCCGGCGCGCGGACCGAACGTCGGCGATTTCGAGCAGGAGGCAGAGGCGCTGCAGAAGTCTCCTTGCCTAGCACGAGGGGGGACTCTTCCCGTTGTGCAAGGCTGCCTTCTCGGGGCCAAAGCAACCGCGTCCCGGTACGAGATCGTTCTTTGGGGCGACTCGCACGCGGCGCACCTCGCGCCCGCGTTCAACGAAATCGGCCAGCGCATGGGCCTGACGACCCGGCAAATCACCAAGGCTGGGTGTTCTCCCCTTCCCGGCGTAGGATTTTTGCCGTTCGACGAGGCCCGTGCCGCGTGTCCCGCCTTCAACGAGGCGGCGCTTCGGGCCGTGCTGGCCGAAAAGGACGTTCGGGTGGTGGTGCTTGCTGCCCGCTGGGACGTCTTCGTCGCTGGAAACCTTTTGCTCACGACCGACGGCATGCAGCCATCGCCCGCGGCCTCGCGCCAACTCTTGGTCAGCAGCCTGCGCAAACTGCTCACCGAATTGGCGGCCAGCGGTCGTCAGGTGATTCTCGTTGGCCAAGTGCCACTGCCTCCGCCGGAATCCATCATTTGTACGGCGCGGGCGCGTTTCAGGGGCCTGGAGGAAGATCGGTGCGAGATGGGGCCGGCGAAGGTACGCGAGCAGACGGAAGTCTCCGTGAACCAAGCGCTGCTCGAAGCCGCCCGGCACGTTGAAGCAGGAATCCACATCGTGCACCCCTATGACGATCTGTGCGGTCCTCGGGGGTGCGTGGTTCAATCCGGCGGACAGATGCTCTACAGCGATGAATCGCATCTTTCTTCAAGCGGCGCCCACCTGCTTGCGAGCGACCTGCAGAAGGTCATCACGTCCGCGCTGACTGCGGTGAAGCAACCCTAAATGACCGGCCGCGATCCCAGATCACGGCGTAAGTACTTGAAATTGTGAGGGCGATTCCTGATCGTGCAGTTGCAACACAACAACGGTCAGGAGGCCCTCACATGGCGAGAGTACCGCGAAAACCACGGCGATGGCGACGAGCTCTTATCCGACGAGCAACCAAGACACGTTGCCCAACGACCATTCGACGAGCGCAGGTCGTGGCAACCACATCGAGCGGGCGGAGCGTTGTGGAAACAGCCGAAGTTTTTTTTCGGAAGACCGATCCGCGGAAGACCGATCCGGAAAGACCGATCCGAGGGTACTTCCGGAAGACCGATCCGAGGGTACTTGGGGGGGAAGACCGATCCGAAGGACCGAAGACCGATCCGAGGGTACTCTTTGCGCTACGGAAGACCGATCCGTACGGAAGACCGATCCACGGAAGACCGATCCGAGGGTACTTCGCCCGGGGAAGACCGAAGACCGATCCGAGGGTACTCTTTGCGCAAGGGTACTCTTTGCGCAACTCTTGTTCCGCTGTTTCCGATATCTCCCGCATGACCCTCCCTCGCCAGGTTGTGCCCGGCCGCGACTATATGGTTACCCGCCGTTGTTCCGAGCGGCGCTTCTTCCTGCATCCCGATGAAGACACCAACAACGCCTTCATCTACTGCCTGGCCTTGGCTGCCAACCGTGCGAAGGTTCAGATCACATTTTCCGTTGCGATGTCGAACCATCACCACACCGGCATCCACGATCCGGACGGCAACTTCCCCATTTTCACCGAACACTTTCACGGATTGCTTGCTCGCTGCCAGAACGCCCATTTGGGCCGTTTTGAGAACTTCTGGTCGTCCGAACCCACGTCGGTCGTCCATTTGGTGCAGCCCAACGACGTCCTCGACAAGATGACCTACGCCTTTACGAATCCCACCGCTGCGGACTTGGTTGACGCAGTCGAGGAATGGCCCGGTATCACGACGTTCCAAGCCACCCTCACCGGTGGTCACATCACTGCCACGCGACCGAGGCATTTCTTCCGCGACGACGGAAACATGCCTGAAGTTGTCAGCCTGGCAATCGCACGCCCCAAAGACTTCGAGAACCTCGCAAAGGACGAGTGGGCCAGCCTCGTCACCGAGCGCGTGCGCGCCAAGGAGGCCGCCCACCGCCAGCGGCGTGCACTCGCAGGCATTACAGTGCTCGGCCACGAGCGAATTCTCGAACAAGACCCATTTGAGCGTCCAGCCGGGCAGACGCCTCGTTTTCGGATGAGCCCGCGTGTCGCAGCCAAGAACAAGTGGGCCAGAATCGAAGCACTGCTCCGCAACCGTGGCTTCATCGAGAGATACCGTGACGCCCTTCTTGCCCACGTTGCCGGTCTTGCAAACGTCGTGTTTCCGTTCGGCACCTACTGGATGCGCAAGTTCGGCAAAGTCGCGTGCGAGGTTGCGGAAGAGGCCGGAGCCGCCCTGCTCGGTCCAGCGGCGGATCCGGCGCCGGCCTAGCCGGTGCGGTCAGGTAATCAGGCCGGTCGAGGCGGCCGACACTTGCCTACCATTGCTGTTTCGGCGCCGATGAACCCTCGAAACGTGCACATCAGAACGCGAGGTAGCTGGTTCCGCGAGATTGGGAGCGCGGCTGAGACTGTCGACAGTCCTCGCTTGATATCCCTCCCCGGACGCCAGAACGAGTGACCTTCGCAGATTACGGATTACCTCGGCGAGGGCTTGGCGGGATTACCCTCGGCGAGGGCTTGGCTCGGCGAGGGCTTGGGCGGGGGATTACCCTCGGCGAGGGCTTGAGGGACGCCAGAACGAGTGACCTTCGCAGATTACGGATTACTTCGGCGAGGGCTTGGCGGGATTACCCTCGGCGAGGGCTTGGCGGCGGATTACCTCGGCGAGGGCTTGGCGGGATTACCCTCGGCGAGGGCTTGGGCGGGGGATTACCCTCGGCGAGGGCTTGAGGGCTTGGGTGGCGGGATTACCCTCGGCGAGGGCTTGGCGAGGGCTTGAACCCTGATCGGCTACGGGAAAAAGCCGCCGTCAGGTGCTTGACAGGTCCCGTTGAAAGTCCCCCACCAATCTATGGCTGCAGCTGCACTCGTTCCAGCAGTGACTTGGAAGAGGTTGTAGGTGCCGAGCACCTTGGCCGCGAGGGGCAGCTGTCCGCCCGTGCCACCGTTTGCAGGAACGGTCATGACTTGCCCGTTGACCTTGACCTGACGCCCGTCGAGATTGCTGGCTCCCCATCCCACGATATCATCGCAGGTCGCGAAGCAGTATGTGCCTGTGGATCCAAAACTATCCGAGTTGCCACCCGTGACAATGGTGACCGATGGGCACGCAAAAGGATCAGGTGCTGTGTCCGCCGCCAAATCCGGAGGCGAATCAGGACCAGATAGATCCGGCGCTGAATCGGCCACGGATGCGTCGATTTCCGCGTCGAGGAAGACCACGGTCGTATCGATAGCCTCGCTGTCGAGGCCTTGGGTGTCCTGCGCGCCGCTGTCGAGAAGGAGTGGAGCGCCACCGTCCTCGCTCCCGACCTCCGTCCCCGCGCCATCCTCGCCGAGGAGAGGTGCATCTTGCGCATCGCTGACGGCCTCGCCGCCACCACCGTCGGACAGAGTGCCGGACAGGGTGCCGCCGGCACCGGCGGTGCTGCTCCCGCCCGAGCCGCCTGTGCCCCCGGCGCCACCCGCGCCGCCTGTGCCGCCCGTGCCACCTGCGTTGCTGGATCCCCCTGAGCCGCCCGCGCTCGATCCGCCGGAGCCGCTGCTCCCACCTGAACCACTCGAGCCACCGCTGGCGCTCGATCCCCCCGATCCGCTGCTGCCACCCTTCGCGCTCGATCCCCCCGATCCGCCCTTGCCCCCCGAACCGCCCCCCGCGCCGGTGTCTTTCTTCCCGGCGTCGGCCTTGGTGGTCGGGCTGTTGTCGCTCGAACAACCGAGCGTGAGCAGACTGATGGAAAGAATCGCACCGAGCAAGGTGCGAAGGACGGCTCCTGGTTTCATAGCTAACTCCATGGGTGGTTTCGTACCCATAACAACGTCCATCCTGGCATTGAGAAGGGAGCACCATGTTTCCGTGAAGTAAAAAGAGCCGGCTCGGTGCGACAGGCTCCTGGCTCGATGCGTGCGAGGATTATCCGGCGCGAAATTGGAAATCGCGCTGTCGGACGACCTTCTCATCCTCAAGGTCGACGAGGAAAGCCGTGCCCTCGCCCACCATTCCATTGAAGGATCGCAGGTACCAGACATCCACGCCCCAGCGTCCGTGACCGCTTTCGCTCGGCGGGCACCACTCTGCGGCCTCGAGGTCGCCAAGGCCGGGGGGACGGGCGCGCGTTTCGCTGGCGACTTCCTTGAAATGATGGGACGCGCGGGCAATCTGCTCCGCCTTGCGCGCAGACTTGGGCTCGATTTCGCGCCTCCACTCGCTGACCAGGCGAAACGACTTCAGATCCCCACCGACCGGGCTCTCTGCCTCGTAGATTTCGTCGGCGGCCAGGCCGGCGAAGTCCGATACGTCGAACTCAGGGAACAGATTCTCCCTCTCGATCTGCTCGGAGCGATCCGCAAACGAGAGCTCGCCGATGGCCTTGCCTTGCGACGAGTAGTAGGCGTAGAGCCGCAGGACGTAGTCGCGTGAAGGAATGCGGTGATCCCAATCGAGCACCCACATGGCGGCTTTGTAGGTCTTGCCCCGAAACGGCATGAACACCGGCAGCGCCGCAGCGATCTTGTCCAGGATGGCGAGATCCTTGAACAGATCCTGCGTCACGAGGCGCGGGTGAACCTTGACCGCGCGTTTCAGCTCTTCCCGAAGATCCAACTCGGTCATGACAGGCGCCTAGGTTAGCCGGGAATCCCCGTCAGCGCACAAATTAGGTGCCTTCATAGGCCGCCCTTGACGCGACGGATGTCGGCACCGAGGCCTCGCAACTTGCGTTCCAGGTGATCATAGCCGCGGTCAAGATGGTAGACGCGCAGCACTTCCGTGGTGCCATCGGCAACCAGCCCCGCCAGAACCAGACAGGCCGAGGCGCGCAGATCCGTGGCCATGACCTTGGCGCCCTTGAGCTTGACCGGGCCGCGTACCACGGCCAGGTGGCCGTCGATGACGATATCCGCGCCCATGCGCATCAGCTCGGGCACGTGCATGAAGCGGTTCTCGAAAATGTTCTCCGACAGCACCGACTGCCCCTTGGCACGCGACATGAGCACCATGAACTGCGCCTGCATATCGGTGGGGAACCCAGGATGCGGCCGGGTGGCGATGTCCGTGGGCTTGAAGTCGCCGCGGCCGACCACGCGAACGCCTCCGTCCTCGATGCTGACCTCGACGCCAGCGGCGCGCAGCTTGGCGATGACCGCGTCCAGGTGTTCGGGCATGCAGTCGCGAATCAGGACGTTGCCACGCGTGACGGCAGCCGCGACCATCAGGGTGCCGGCCTCGATGCGATCGGGAATGATGGCGTGATCGATGGGGTGTAGCTCGTCCACCCCCTCGACGGTGATGATCGACGTGCCGGCCCCGCGGATGTGCGCGCCCATCTTGTTGAGCACGCGCGCAAGCTCTTCCACCTCGGGCTCGCAGGCCGCGTTCTCCAGGGTGGTGCTGCCCTTGGCCAAGGCCGCGGCCATCATGAGGTTCTCGGTCCCCGTCACCGTCACCAAGTCGAAGACGATGGTGGCCCCGCGTAGCCGGCGCGCCCGCGCCGTGACCAGCCCGTGTTCCAGCTCGATGCGCGCGCCCATGGCGACCAGCCCTTTGAGGTGCTGGTCGATAGGGCGCGCCCCGATGGCGCACCCGCCGGGCAACGACACGCAGGCGCGACCATAGCGGCCGACCAGCGGGCCGAGCACGAGGGCCGATGCACGCATGGTCTTGACCAGCTCGTAGGGCGCCTCGAAATGATTGATGTGCGTGCTGTCGACGACGGTGGTGCCATCGCCCTTGACCTTGGCTCCCAGCTGACCAAGCAGCTTGCGCATGGTCACGACATCGCCAAGACCGGGCACATTGCGGTAGGTCGACTGGCCGCCCGCAAGCAACGACGAAGCGAGAATGGGCAGGGCCGCGTTCTTGGCACCCGACACGGAGACCTCGCCGTGCAGTCGCTTGCCGCCCTTGATGACGATTTTGTACATAGATCGAGGTCGCAGAGATCGGAGAAAACCCGAGGTCACGGAGATCGGAAAAACCCCGAGGTCACAGAGGTCGGAAGGAAAGAGCCCGTATCTCGGGTTCTAGGCCGCGGGCGCGGCGCCTTCGGCAGCGGCGCCCTTCTTGTGCTCCGCGCACACGCCTCCCGCGATGGCGGGCTTGCGGCAGCCTTCCTTGCTGCAGATGTTGTAGCGGTGCTTCTTGCCAATCTTGCCACGACGCCAATTCATGTAGTGCTTGCGGCAGTAGCCCTTGGCCCGCACCGGCTGCTTGCACTTCTCGACGCAGCACTTCTCGCCGGCCTCAGCGGCGGGCTTGGTCTTGGCGGGCTTGGTCTTGGCGGTCGCTTGTTCGTCGGCCATGGGTTCAGAATCCTTTCACGTACGTGTCGCTGACTCGGGCACCCGAGAATGGATAGCTCGGGCGCCGGAGTCAAGTTGAACGTCGAAACTCGACCGTCCACGCTCCGATGAAGAAAGCATTCCCCTGTGCGTCACTCCCCTTCTAGGAGAGCCTCGCGCACTCAGGCTGGCATGCCCATGGCGGCGCGGAGGGCACGGAACTCCTCGGTGCGTCGCCCCTGCGCGTCGCGCACCACCAGCGGCGAATCCACCACCAGCGGTTCGGCGGCCTCGGGCCTGCGCATGGCGAAGATGCACAACAGCGGTTCCTTGCCCGCGCGCGGGACGATCTCGCGCCAGCGTACGAGACGCAGACCGGCCGCGCACGCCGCGGGCTCGACCCGTTCGCGTTGGTTCCAGGCTTCGCACGCGACGAAGGGAGCGCCGGGCGCCAATCGTGGCACGGCGGCAGCGCAATAGGCTTCGATCCCGCCGCGATGCTCGAACCGGCAGGGCGCGCGTTGGACCCGATCCGATTCGGGCCCAGCCCCGACGGGAAAATAGGGCGGCGTGCCCGTGACGAGGTCGAAGGTTGTCTCGATTGCGCCGGGCTCGCGAAAATCGCGCAGCCGAATCTCGGCGCGCTCGGTGATGCCGTTCCAGGCCAACGAGCGCTTGGCCAGACCGGCGGACATCTCTTGCGCCTCCACGCCGACGAGGCGCGCGGCGGGAAAGCGCCACGCCAGAAATAGCAGCACGCTGCCGATACCGCACCCGAGATCCAGGCAATGCCTGGGAGGGTTCCCCTCGACCAAGCTGGCGGCCAAGTGAGCGGTCAAGAGATCGTCGAGGGACGTGCGATGCCCATCGAGGCGCTGCAAGAGTCGCCAGTTGCCCGCCAGCCAGCACAGATCTTCTTCTTGGCTGGGCCACAGCTCGCTCAAGTCCTCGGGCGGGAATGGCGGCGGCCCCTGTGCCACCCACCCGACAGGCCGGCGCGCTGCCCGCAGCACCCCGCCACAAGGCGAAGTCTGATCGGCGGGGGACGGCGCAAGTGTGACCGGCACGGCCGGGAGATAGCACCAGACGGTCGGGCTGGCTAGCTGCCATCAACCTCAGGCACCTCCCGCGGGGCTTGCGTCCGGCCAACTCGGCCGCATACCATGCTGCCTCAATTGTCCACGCGACCTCCAGACTCTTGTCCGTCCAAGGGTCCGCCGCCCGCACCTCAGATAGGATCGATCATGAAGCCAACCGAATGCAGGAAACCCGGTTCCAGAAAGTCCTTCGCCCTCGGAGCCGTGCTCGTCGGGCTCGCCGCGTGCGGGAACGACGCGGGGAGCCGCCCGGACGGCGCCACCCCCATGGCGGTCGAGGCGGGCCACTTTCCGGCCGAGGTCACGGTCAGCACGTGCGAGGACTACGCGAGCGTGACCGTGGGCTCGTACGTCGTGCAGACGAACTATTGGAACAAGAGAGCCTGTCCCGGAACCCAGTGCATGGACATCGACAAGGCGACCGGCGCGTTCACCGTAACCCAGGGCCCTTCCGCATGCGGCGACACCGTGGCCACCTACCCCAACGTGCTCTACGGCTGTTCGTTCGGGAACTGCAGCCCGGCAAGCCTGCTACCCATGCAGATGAGCGCCGTCTCGACGGCGACCAGCAGCTGGGATTTCGACGTCGGCGGCTCCACCAGCGACCGGTACGACGTGGCCTACGACATCTGGTTCTGCCCGGACCAAAGCTGCGGCAGCAACGGATTTCCCCACGGCGTCGAATTGATGATCTGGCTCGACTACAAGAACCTCACAGGCTGGAAGACCGACCTCGGCAAGGTGACCCTGTCCGGCCACTCCTGGGAGGTCTGGCAGGCCCACATGGGCTCGGCCAACAATGGCTGGACCTACCTGGCCTACCTGATCCAGGGCCCGGCGGTGAGCTCGGTCACCGATCTCGACCTGGGTGCCTTTTTCCAAGACATGGCCGCCAGGGGCATCATCCAGGATTCTTGGTACCTGTACGCGATCCAGGCCGGCGACGAGCTGCGCACCGGCGGTGTCCCGTACAACAACAATGGCTTCTCGGTAACCATCAATGGCGTCACCCCCAGCACCACCCCCATCGCGGAAACGGGCGGCGCTTCGTGTGACGGTGGCGTGCCCACCGCGCAGGGCACCCTGAACGTCAGCGACAACTACGTCACCTCAGGTTTGCTCCACGGGTATGCGGCGGCCTGGACCTGGGTGGGCGCCGATTCGAGCGCCCTCGCCTGCGCCACGCCCACCTGCACGGCGCCTGGCTCGCTGCAGGTCACGGCCGTCTTGAGCAACGGTGTCGCGCCACTGACGGCAGAGCCCGTGTCCTGTTCGCCCGCGTTTGCGCCGTCCGCGCTCTGCACCTCGGGCACGGTCACGGCTGATGCGAGCTACAGTCAGGCGGCGGGGGTTGGTTTCAACCTAAACCAGGATCTGGTCGGCGTCGGTGTCGATGCCGGCATGAGCATCGACGCCAGCCTCGACGACGGCCTCGACGGCGGCATGAGTCTCGCCGACGGCGGGGCAACGGCCGACGGCGGCGCGACGAGCGCCCTGGGCACCGTCACCATCGGCAACAGCATCACGGTCTCGGTCGTAAAATCCGGCACACCCGTGGGGAACTCCGCCTTGCGCCTGCAACTGACCGATGTGAACAACAACTTCTATTGTTATGGAGGCGCACTGCAGAGCGGGGTGCCCATCCCCATCGATCAGCTCAACACCAAGTGCTGGGACAACTCGGGCGCATTCGCCACCTCCAGCACGCTCTTCAAGAGGCTCGACGTTCTGGTGCCCGGCAGCGCGTCCACGGAAGAGCCGTTCGCGTTCTGCCTCACCGACGTCTCGGTGCAATAGGGCGCATGTAGGGCGCATGTCCAGAGCCGCGTGTCGACAGGGCGCCACATCTGCTCCCACCACCCGCCCCGCTGGCATGAGCCCTCTGCCCAGACCCCTTGACCGCTGAAAACAAGCAATCCAAGGCCCGAGAAACCAGGCGCCGGAATCCTCGCAGGCATAACACCGCCGAATCACTTGCCCCCGGCTTCAAGCGTCCTCATTGGTCCGTGCCTTCGGCTCCGAAGCGGGCGAACAAGCCGTTGAAGCGCTCGTAGGGAGTGGTCCTCGGTCTCGTAGGCAGTGCACTGCTGGGGTTCCTGATAATAAGCGCGATAAAGTAGCGCAGTTGTGTCAGTACCTAGCCGCCGGCTTCGTCCATGTGGTAGCCGGCCTCGCCGTGGTCGAGGATGTCGAGGCCCTGCTCCTCGTTGTCGGCATCGGGGCGCAAGCCGAGAACTGCCTTGATGGCGTAGGCCAGGATGCCGGTCCCTATCAGGGCCATGGCGATGGTCACGCCCATGGCCTTGAGTTGCTCGATCCACAGGGTCTTGCCGACGAGTTGCCCCAGGTTGGTGGCGAGATTGCCGTTGGCCTCGGTGGTGGCGAGGAAGCCGGTTACGAGAGCACCCAGGGTGCCGCCCACGCCGTGTACGCCGAAGGTGTCGAGGGCGTCATCGTATTTGAGAAGCGCCTTCAACTTGGTGCAGGCGAAATACGGGATGACACCCGCGAGGACGCCGATGAGCACAGCCCCAGAAGGTGTGACGAATCCAGCCGCGGGCGTGATCACGACCAGACCGGCGACGACGCCCGAGCAGAAACCGAGCACCGTGGGCTTGCCGCGTGTGGTCCATTCGATGAGCGGCCACACCGAGCCGGCGACCGCGGCGGCCAAGGTGGTGGCCACGAAGGCGCCGGCGGCGATGCCGTCGGCCGCGACCGCGCTGCCCGCGTTGAAGCCATACCAGCCGACCCACAGCATCCCGGTGCCCACGGCGGTCAGCACCATGCTATGGGGCATGAACGGCCGCCGGCCGAATCCCTTGCGCGGCCCGAGGATGAGCGCGAGAAAGAGCGCCGACCATCCCGAGGACATGTGCACGACCGTGCCCCCCGCGAAGTCGATGGCCTTGATTCCGGCCCTGGGGTTGGCAAGGCCGTTCATCATGCCGTCCGAACCCCACACCATGTGCGCGAGCGGGAAGTAGACGAGCAACATCCAGCCCAGGATGAAGGCCATGACGGCCGAGTACTTCATGCGCTCGGCGATGGCGCCCACGATGAGGGCGGGCGTGATGATGGCGAACATCATCTGGTACATGGCGAACACGGACTGCGACACCCAGGGCCCGTAGTCCTGGTTGGGCGTCGAGGTCACGCCCTTGAGAAAGGCGAACTTCATCGAGCCCAGGATCGACGCCCCGCTGGCCGAGCCGCTGCTGGCGAACACGGCGCTGTAGCCGAAGGCCCACCACAGGATGGTCACCAGGCCCGCGCACCCGAAGCACTGGGCGATGACGGACAGGATGTTCTTGCGACGGACCAGCCCGCCGTAGAAGAGGGCAAGGCCGGGCAAGGTCATGAAGAGCACGAGCGCGGACGAGGTCATCATCCAGCTGTTGTGGCCCGGACCAGGCACGGTCAGGGTTTTGGGCGGGGTGTTGTTGATATAGGCCTCGAGATCCGCGACCCGCGCGCTCAGATCGGCAACCGCGGCAGCGGGTGGGGGGGCGACCATGGCTGGGGCGGGGGCCAAGGTCGGCTTGCCTGCCTCTTCAGCGGAAGCCTTTCTGGCACCTGGAAATCCGAGCATGAGCACCGGAACGAGCACGGTAACCAGAGCGATTTGCCTTGCCTGCATGGGGAGCGGTCCTTTCTCTTTTGTCACGAGTCCTCATCGAGAGTCCCATTGGCAAAGTAAAGATCCGCGCGGGATGTAGCAAGGTGTTCCCCGGCCCTTTGTCGAGATTTTGCCCGCCTGAAACTGGCACTCCTCGCGAAAGCAACTGGAAAGAAACCTGATGGAAACAGAATCTCTGGAAAGGCAGTTCGGCCCTGCAATGCTAGAAACAACCCCATGACGGTTCGCGAGCAACTCGAAGCGGATGAAGAGAAGATCTTTTCGCCATACGCGCAGAAGAGCAGCACCAGTCTGGGACGCAAGCGCCCGGAGCCTCTCGACGAGGTTCGGCCGATCTTCCAACACGACCGGGACCGCATCCTGCACTCCAAGTCGTTTCGCCGCCTGGCGGGCAAGACCCAGGTCTTCCTGGCGCCCCACGGCGACCACTACCGCACTCGGCTGACGCACACGCTGGAGGTGTCGCAAATCGCGCGCACCATCGCGCGGGCCCTGCGCCTCAACGAATCGCTCGTCGAGGCCATCGTGATGGGACACGATCTCGGACACACGCCCTTCGGCCACGCCGGCGAGCGCATCCTGTCCAAGCTCATGCCCGGCGGTTTCCACCACGGACGGCAATCCATCCGCGTGGTCGACGTGCTGGAACGCGACGGGCAAGGTCTCAACCTGACGGCCGAAGTGCGCGACGGAATCTTGCGCCACTCGAAAGGCAAGGGAAAGGTCCTGGCCAGCGATGTCGATCACGAAGCCTCCACGCTGGAAGGACAGATCGCACGCGTGGCCGACATCGCGGCCTACGTCAACCACGACCTCGACGACGCCATTCGCGGCCAGGTCATCACCGCGGCGGAAGTCCCCGAGGACATCCTCGAGGTGCTGGGCAAGACCCACAGCGAGCGTATCAGCCGCCTGGTCACCGACGTGGTTTCCGCCTCGCGACTCGACGAGAAGCGCCACATCGAGATGAGCACCACGGTGCTCGATGCCCTGATGGCCTTGCGCGATTTCCTCTACGTCAAGGTGTACGAGCGGCCGGAGATCCACGCCGAGTTCGAACGCGCCCAGCGCGTGGTGCGCGAGCTGTGGGAGTACTTCAACGCCCACGGCGACGAGTTCCGCGCCAAGCACTGGCCCAAGGGCCTGCCCGAAAGCGAAGAGCTGCCGCGGGCGGTGGCCGACTTCATCACCGGCATGACCGACCGCTACGCCATGCGGACGTATGAGGAGTGCTTCCTGCCCAGACGATGGATCGTGCTGTAGCTACCCTTTGACCAGCCCACGCACCACGCTCAACAGATTGGCGCTGCCGGGATACACGGAAACCGACGGCGCCAGTTGGCGCAGGAACCAGCGCACGGTCCAGGTCAAGCTTTTCCCGGGGGCCACGCCGACGTAGGCACCTTGGTTCTCGACCTCGATGTAGGAATGGCCGGCGTCGGTGTAGATCTCGATCCCGGCTTCGCCGGGGGCAGCCTTCCCGGCGGGCGTGTCGGAGAAGGCTTTGACCAGGAGCAGGTCGCCGTCGACGTGCGCAATCCAACCTTCGCGGCCGTCGGCGAAGACCTTCTGGTCGTTGGCAATCGCCGCCGCCGAGTAGGCGAACCAGGCCACGCCGTCCGCGATCTGCAGGTTGAGCAGATCCTGCGCTCCCTTGGCCGGAGCGCCGTCGCCCATGGGAAAGAACGTGAGGCCGCCCGCTGCGACGCGCGTGATTTCCCACGGCGCAACCGAGCGCGCCCGGGTACCTCGGTTCACGAGTCCGTACGCGATGGCGACCATGCCCCGGTCGGCGTCGACGGAGAATTGCTTGGTCACGGCGAGCCCGAGCGCGGCCGATGTCCGGCTGACCAGGGACAGCGTGGCGCCGCTCAGCGATGGCGTGTACGCGCCTGGATCGAGCTCGGCGGGTGGCGGCCAGCCCCAGTCGCTCTGCGGGCTGGGCCAGAAGGTCGAGCCCCAGTTGTTGTCCTGGCTGTGCTTCGCCGCGGTCAGGATGTTCCTGCCGGCAAGCGAGAAGGTGACGATGCGACCGGCCTTGGCCGCATCCACGGCGAAAACCGTGTCGCCGAAGGTGAAAGTATAGACGGTGCCGTTCACGGTGGGCGCGGCATTGCTGGCGGTCATCGTTCCTCCTGTTGCATCGCTGGGCACAGCCATTTCCGTCCATTGCGCGGAGAAGGTCAACCGCGGAATCGACCGCTCGGTCTTCAGGACAGGCGCAGCAGGGTCTGGGCCAGGGCCGCGCACACATGACCCAGCCGGGAGACGGCGAAGCTCTCGATGCGCGCGCCGTTGCGCCCCTGACCGTAGAGGAGGAGGGCCGTTTGTCCGGCGACGATCACGGGCGCGACCACGACTTCCCGCGGAGGCGGACAGCCGAGCGCCGTCCATAGTGAGCGGTGGATTGCGTCGCCCTCGGGCATGGGCGTGCCGTGAAACACAGTGCCCTGAAGATGGGCCGCGTGAAAGCACGAGGGCAGGGAGAGCGAGAAAACCAGACTCTCGACCGCCGGGCGGGGCTCGCCTTGGTTGTAGCCGAAGCGACCCTCGGCGAATACGCCCGCCATCGCGAACATCGCCCCCGCGCCGAAACAGGAGCGCATGAACGCGAAGAGCTGATCCGCGGCGGCTTGCCGATCGCCGGCCGACAGGATCTTCTCCACCGCCGCGTCCGGCCCGGTCCTCGACACCATGGGCGGGATCGGCGTTTGCGACAGCATGTCCCCCGCGGCTTGCACCGGCGCGCGCGGATCGGCGGGCACGAACAAGGGCACGTCGCTGACGGCGGCAAGGTAGGATTGGGTTGGCGCTCGCGTCCGCCTGGGCAAGGCGGGGCGCCCCGTCGAACGAGGCGGTGGCGTGGGCGCCTCGAACTGGGACCCGGCGTTGACCGCCAGGGGCATGAGGGGGCGGCTGTCCTCGACGGTCATGGGCGCCATCACCGGACCATCGGCGATCGCCGGTTGGGCCACGGGATGGTAACCGGTCGTCCAACGTCGGGGCATGCTGTAGAGAAGCTCCAATTGCCGGGCAAGCACGGGCTCGGACGTCACCATGGGCTCGATGGCGGCGCCAAGGGCGAATCCCAGCTCGTCGATGGATTTCAAGTCGTGGGGCTCGACCATGGCCACGGCCACGCGCCGGCTTGCCATGGTGTAGAGCGGGATCGACCTGAGCTGGTCGGCTTGGCGCGCACGCAGGCGCTTGAGAAGGCCAGGGTCAACACGGGCGAAGTCCTGGTCGAGCGCCGGGGGAACGCCGAAAAACAGCCCCAAGGCCGTCGCGACCTGGTCGGAGGTCAGCAGCCCCTCTTCGAGCAGGCCCGTCGCGAGCTGTGCGTCTTGCACGGCCTGATAGCCGGGCATGGAACGCAAGCTGGCCGGCGAGATCCAACCACGTTCGAGAAGTATCTCCGCCAAGCTCATCGCGACACCTCCGTGCCCGTGACGCCACGAATGCACATGATTGTACCAGAGGAATCAGTCATTCCTGCTCGGCCGATCCTTCGGCAGGCCAGGCGAATTTCTGGAGCCCGCGCTCGGATTCGCGCCGGCCTGTTGGGTCAGCCGAGCTGGCACGCGCAAGAGCTGGAAATCACGCGGGAATCAGTTGCACGCGTCGAACTCGGAGATGGTCGTTTCGATGACGAAGTCCGAACCGGTCATGTGGCGCTCGGCGAAAAAGATGTGCATGGAATAGATTTGGCCCGGAATGATTCCGAGATCGCTCGCGCTCGCATCCAGATCCACGGTCTGTGTAAGCATGGAATGGATACCGCCCAAATCGATGGCCAGCTTTCGGTTGATGAACACGAACACATCGTCGTCGCCCGCGAAGGTGAAGGTCTCGCCACCGCCGTAGCGAAACTTGGCGGCGACCTCGGCGGTGAAGGCATAGTTGTGCGGCTGGCCCTCGTCGCCGAAGAGCTGGTCGTCGATGGGGAAGAACGAGGTGTTGTTGTAGGTGTACACGCCCTTGCTCGCGTCCGACAGCGTCAGGGGGATGTCGATGGTGGTCGAGATGTTCACGCCAGGGACGTCGTTGTACCACTGGTTGAAGGTGTCCGGGCCCACCACGGTGGCTGTCGGGCCGGTGTGCGCGTAGACCGGCTTGTCGTCGTCGCCCAAGGTCGAGGCCACGATGCCCGTCTCGGCGATGCCGTCGTGGTTCATGTCGGGAAAGGTGATGTGAAAATCGCGAATGGTCGCCGTCAGCTTGGGCTCCTTGGGCTCTGTGGCCGTGCAGGCCTGCCACTTGTTGTCGGCGCAAGTCAGGGTGCCCGGGCCGCAAATAGTCGAACAATCCTGCACCACCGGATCGACCTGGCACACGCCCTTGAGCTGGTTGTCCTCGCACAGCTGGGTGCCGTCGCCGCAGGTGTTGCTGCAAGGCAAGCGGACCGAGTCGACTTCGCACAGGCTCGACATCTGGTCGTCCTGGCACAGCCGCGTTCCGTTGCCGCAGGTGTTGCTGCAGGCAAAGCGGACCGGCGGTACCGCGCAAGCTGACCACGAGCTGCCCTTGCAGGTCTGCACGCCGTCGCCGCAGGTGGTGGTGCAGGCGCGCGTCGCTCCCTCGCTGCTGCAGGGGGAGATGCGCATCGCGGTCCGGCCCTCGCAGGCGCCAAGAACAGCCATCAAGGAAAAGAAAAAGAAAAGGCGGGGCAGCGGCATGGTGAATGACATCCGCCCAAGGTTACGCCGACCGGGCCGGCGCCACAACCGGTTGCAGACGCCAACGGTGCTCTAGCCCACAAACCAGCGCACGAAAAACACGATGGCGGCGATGCCGCCTGCGACAAGCGAGGCAAACCAGACCTTGCGGCTTTCGATGAGGGCGCCGATGGCCGAAAGTCCGATGGCCACCTGAAGAAAGGTCACGATGCTGGCGAACCATTCGTGCCGCGTGAGCTCCTCCTTGGATTCCTTCTCGAGGCTCCGGGCCTCGGCGCGGATCTCTTCCTGCTCGTGCGTGTACTTGTCCACATCGGCGCGGACGGTGGCCACGCGAGCCGCGTCGGCATGGAGCTCGGCCAGAACATCTGCCTCCGCCGACCGCGTGGCGGCCTTGTTGCCCTTGGCCTGGTAGTAAGCCCATTGATCCGTGGCCCGGGACTGCTTGAGCAGCGCCTCGTTCGCGCTGTGGCCCGATTTCAGCGAGGCGATGGCGGCGATGACCGCAAAGCACGCCGAAGACACGGCCAAACCGCGCAACCAGGGCGCACGGTGCTTTTCTTCTTGCGCCTTTTCGTGCGCGGCCTCTGCCGGCTTGTCGACACCAACTTCTCCGATTTCTGCTTCTTCCATGTACCAATGTCCTTCGAAGAACCCTGGGAGAGTTCTTTCACAGCCCAAGCGCGGAGGCTACATTCATTCCACCCAGACAGTACCCGCGCATGCATGTCGATAACGAAAGGGCGACGGCCATACGAGACGAGCTTGGCATCCTGATCCGGCTGTCGCTACCGCTCATGGCATCCCAAGTGGGCATGATGCTCCTCGGCGTGGTGGAGACGCTGCTCATGGGCCGGGCGGGAAACACGGCCCTGGCGGCGGTTTCCCTGGGCAATGCGTGGACCCACGGAACCCTCTTCATCGCCACCGGCGTGGTCATGGGGGCCGATCCGCTCCTGAGCCAGGCCTACGGAGCAGGCGACAACAAGACGGTGGCCCTGACTTTCCAACGTGGTCTGGTGCTGGCCATGCTGCTCGGGGTGCCGGTTTCGCTCTTGTGGCTCTGTACGCGCCCCGTGCTCGGCGCCTTTGGCCAGGATGCGGGCTTGTCCGCGCTGGCCAGTACCTTCGTGGCGCTGCAGGCACCGGCGGCCTTCGGATTTCTGGTCTTCACCGTCGGCCGTCAGTATCTGGCCGGTCGGGGCATCGTCGCGCCATCGCTGTGGGTGGTGCTGCTCGTGAATGTGGTGAACGCGGGGCTGACCTGGTGGCTGGTGTTCGGCGGGGGTGGGCTGCCGGCTGTGGTCGGGGCAGGCGTCGCGGGGTTGGCGACGCGACTGCTTCTCCCGGCCCTCATGCTCGGGGTGATCTTCTGGGCGGGTCTGCACAAGCCGGCGTGGACGGCGTGGGGGCGAGCGGCCTTCGACTGGCGCCGGATCGTACGCATCGCCTGGCTGGGACTGCCGATTGGGTTGCACTTCGGCCTGGAGGTCTGGGCCTTTCAGCTGGCGACGCTGATGGCGGGAAAGCTCGGTCCGGTGCCGCTCGGCGCCCACGCCATCGTGCTCAACCTCGCCTCGCTGAGCTTCATGTTTCCGCTTGGCATCTCCACCGCGGCCGGCGTGCGCGTGGGCAATCTGATTGGGGCCGGCGACGAGGCCGGCGCAAGGCGGGCGGCGCTGCTTTCCTTGGTGCTTGGTGCGAGCGTGATGTCGCTGTTCGGCGCCGCCTTCTTCCTACTACGCTGGCAATTGCCCCGCGCCTACGGCGCCGAGCCCGCGGTGCAAGCGCTGTGTGCTCGCGTGCTGCCCGTGGCGGCCGCGTTCCAGATGCTCGATGGCACGCAGGTCGTGGCCAGCGGCATCCTGCGCGGCCTCGCCCGCACCAAGCCCGCCGCCATCTTCAATTTCCTCGGTTATTACTTCCTCGCCCTTCCCATCGCGTACGGCCTTGGCCTCGGCAGGGGCTGGGGGCTGCGCGGGGTGTGGTGGGGACTGGCAGCGGGGCTGCTCTTCGTCGCCACGGGATTGCTGATCATGGTGCTGCCAAAATCCGCCTACCGTACGCAAAGAACGCGGACGTGATCCGGACTGAAGAACGCCCGGTGAGCGGTGGGTAAACCAATATTGACATAAGCAGTGTATAGTTGACACCAGGGCCCGGTTTAGGAATGCTGCGGCCATGGATACGCGCGTTCGCACCGCGGTCAAGGCCACACGGCAGCGGCTGGGCATGCAACAGCAGGATCTCGCCGAGGCCATCGGGGTCAGCCGGCAAACGCTCAGCCTGATCGAGGCCGGCGAGACCGTTCCTTCCACGCAAATCGCCCTCGCCTTGGCGCGCGCGCTGTGTTGCCGGGTGGAAGACCTTTTCACCCTGCGCAGCGATGGGCAGGCCATCGAGGCCGAGCTCGCGGGCGAGGCGGATCTTGGCGCCAGCGAGGCGCGCAAGAAGCGGGTGTCGCTGGGATGGGTGGCCGATCGCTGGGTCGCCCGCGTGCTCGAGACCGACGAGGCCCTGGCGCTCGGCACGCCGGCCGACGGCATCGCGACCTTGTCGCACGCCAAGGGCAAGAACCGGGCGAAGGTCCGGCCCCTGCGCGACCTGGACTCGCTTCAGCGCAATCTTCTCGTCGCCGGCTGCGATCCCGCCCTGGGCGTGCTCGGACGTCACCTGGAAGAACGTTTCCACGGTCCCCGCCTGCACTGGATCGAAAAGGCCAGTCGGCCCGCCCTGGAAGAGCTTGCGCAAGGGCGGGTGCACATCGCCGGGATGCATCTTCTCGGAAAAGACAGCGCCGGGGACAACGCCTCGGCCGTCCGCGAGCGGTTCGGCTCGGAGGCCATGGTGCTGGTCACCCTGGCTTCCTGGGAGCAGGGCTTCGTGAGCAGACAGGAGCACAAGTACCGAAACGTCGTCGACATGGATCGCAAAGGCACGCGCATCGTTGCGCGCGAGGCGGGCGCGGGCGCACAAGAGCTGCTGGAAAGCGTCTACCGCAAGGCAGGCCGCGCCTGGAAGCATGACACCCCGGTGACCATCGCACGAGGCCATCGGGCCGTGGCGCAGATGGTGGTCATGGGCCTCGGCGACGTTGGCGTGGCCACGCGATCCGCTGCGGCGAGCTTCGGCCTGCACTTCGAACCGCTGGCGGAAGCCCGTTTCGATTTGGTCTTTCCGGCGGCCATGGCCGCGCAGCCGCAGGTGCAGGTCTTGCTCGATTGTCTGTCGGGCGCGCGGTTTCGCCAGGACATCGCGGGCATGACTGGCTACCAAACCGCACGCACGGGCATGGCCTTCACGGAGGCCCAACCTTGAATCGTGCGTTTGTCCGGGCCCTGCTGAGCGCCGCGTGCCTCACGGCGCAGGCTTGCGCGCCGGCTGCGCAGGCGACCGAGAGACAAGAGCTGGTCGTGTTCGCGGCGGCATCGCTGCGCGAGGTTTGCCAAGGCTTTGCCCTTGCCTTCGAAAAGCAGCACCCGAACCTCGAGGTTCGCTTTAACTTCGCCGGCAGTCAGGAGCTGCGCGTGCAGATCGAGCACGGCGCAAGGCCGGACGTCTTCGCCTCAGCCGACTGGAAGAACATGAAACCGCTGGTCGCTCAGGGACTGGTGAGCGAGCCCGCGGTCTTCGCGCGCAATCTCCCGGTGGTCGTGTTGCCCAAGAGCAACCCAGCCAAGGTACGAAGCTTTGCCGAGCTTCCCAAGGCGACGCACTTGCTGCTGGGCGCGGCCGAGGCGCCCATCGGCGCTTACACCGATGCTATCTTGGCGGCAGCCGAAAAGCGGTACGGCAAGGCCTTCGGCGAAGCGGTCCGAGCCAATGTGCGATTGCGCGAGCTGAACGTCCGCCAGGTGTTGACGAAGGTGGTCATGGGCGAAGCCGACGCGGGCATCGTCTACCAGACCGACGCCTTGACCATGCCCGACAGGGTGCAGGTCGTGGAGATACCGAGCACGATCAACGTCGTCGCCGAATACCCCGTCGCCGCCCTCGATGCAGCGCCTACGGGCGCTCTGGCACGCGACTTCGTCAAGCTGGTCATGTCCAAGGAAGGCGAGAGGGTACTGACCGCCGCGGGCTTTGGTACGGCTGGAAAGCAGGCAAGGAAGTGACCAGCACGCTCCTCACCCGCCCCCGAGCCCGATTGCTCTACGGCACCGCCATGGTCGGTCTGGGTGGGATGCTGCTGCTCTTCCTCGTGCTTCCCTTCCTGGCCCTGGTTCTCGACGGCGGACCCGACTCCATTCTGCGCGGGCTCGAGTGCGCCCTGACCTGGCCGGCGCTACGCCTGAGCGTGGGCACCAGCCTCATCTCGGTGGCGTTGGTGGTTGTAGGAGGCACGCCGCTCGCCTGGTGGCTGGCGCGCTCGCGCTGGCGTTCGGCGCGCTGGCTGGAGATCCTGCTGCAACTCCCGGTGGTCATTCCGCCCGCGGTGGGCGGCATCGCCTTGCTGCTCGCCTTTGGCCGAAGAGGGTTGTTCGGTGGCGTTCTCGAGCGCCTAGGCTGGTCGCCCGCCTTCAGCTCCGTCGCGGTCGTCATGGCTCAGGTCTTCGTCTCGGCGCCGTTCTACATGCAGGCCGCGGTGCAAGCCTTTGGCCGCCTGGATCGGAACCTACTGGCAGTGGGACGCAGCCTGGGGGCTTCGCCGCCGCGCCTCTTCTTCCAGGTCGCCTTGCCGCTGGCCCGTCCGTGGCTGATCGGCGGCGCGGCCATGACCTGGGCGCGGGCGCTGGGGGAATTCGGCGCCACCTTGATGTTCGCCGGCAACATGACGGGAAAGACGCAGACCTTGCCTCTCGCCATCTACACCGCCTTGGAGCTCGACATCCACACCGCGCAGGCCTTGTCGCTCTTGCTGGTCGCGTTCGCCTTCGCCCTCCTGCTCTTTCTCCGGCGCTTCAACCGCACGCTCGAGGCCGCGCGAAAGCCGGCGTCACCATGAGCGCCGATTCCGTGCCGAGGCTCTCGCTCGCGGTCGAAGCCGCGCTGGGTCCGTTTCTGTTGCAAGCCTCCCTGGACGTCGGGGCCGAGCCTTTGGCCCTGGTGGGTCCCAATGGATTGGGCAAGAGCAGTCTACTGCTGACCATCCTGGGGCTACTTCGGCCCGAGCGCGGCCGAATCGCGCTCGGCGACAGCGTGCTCTTCGACAAGGACGAAGACATCGACCTACCCACGGAAGAGCGCCACCTCGCCTACCTGCCACAGGATTTTGGGCTGTTCCCGCACCTGACCGCGCTCGGCAACGTGGCCTTCGCGCTTGCCTGCGGGCCGGAGCCCACCAGCAAGAAGCAGCGGCGTGCACTGGCCATGGCGTGGCTCGATCGCTTCGGTCTCGGCAGCCTGGCGAATCGCAATCCGGCGCAGCTTTCCGGCGGTGAGCGCCAGCGCATCGCCCTGGCGCGCGCCCTGGCCTCGTCGCCCAAGGCGCTCCTCCTCGACGAGCCCACGGCCTCGCTCGATGTCGAAGCCCGACTTGGGGTGCGCACCTTCTTGGCCGAATCCATTCGCTCGCTCGGCCTGCCCACCATCCTCGTCACGCACGATGTGCAGGATGTCGCCGCTCTCGCCGGCCGCGTGGCCGTGCTCGACAAAGGGCGAATCGCGGGGTGCGGGCTGCTCGACGACATCCGAAGGACACCGCCCACACCGTTCGCCGCCAGGTTCTTTTCCTCGCCCGCACCCGTGGGCGTAGCCCCAATACCGGACCCGGTCACCGACGGAGAGCTCCGTCACAACTGAATCAGGAGGTTTCTGCCATGTCGTCGTGTCTTCTTCGCGGGTTTCGACTTTTCCCCACCATCCCCGGTCTGCTCGTCGCTTGGTTCGCCCTGCCAGGATGTGGCAGCGATTCGGGCCCACCCCCGGTCGACGCCGCCCTCGACGCCGCGAAGGATACTCCGGCTGCCGTGGATTCGGCAGGCCCGGGATTGGACGATGCCCCGATCATCGATGCCGCGCAGATTGACGCCGCCGCCATGGTCGACACCGGCTCCGCCGTTGACAGCGCGGGTATTGATGGGGCTCCCATGTCCGCCTGTTCGTCCTTGGTGAATCCCCTCTATGTCATGAGCGGCGACACGCAGGTGCCGGTGGTGAAAGCCTTGGGCAAGGCGCTCCGCCAAAGCGCGAATCCCGTGACCCTGGTGTGGTACGCGACGGGGTCGTGCACCATCGTCGACGCTCTCTACAACGAGACTCCCCTCAACCAGGTACCGTCCTACATTCCCGACGACCCCACATGGGATCCCAGCAACGGCACGGTACCAAGCTGCGCCCTGGAAAGCGCGGGCCACAGCGTGGACGTCGGCATTCCCATCGTCTTTCCCGAGTCGTGCACCAGCACCACCCCGCCCGCTGATCTGGCTGCATTCAAGGGTCCGGTGCAATCGATGATCTTCGTCGTTCCGCACAGCGCTTCGCCCGAAGCCATCAGCTCGGCCCAAGCGAAACTGGTGTTCGGCCAGGGCGCCGCGGGCAACGTCGCGCCGTGGACCGACCCGACCTTCTATTTCATCCGCCCGCCCACCAAGGGCACGCAAGTCAGTCTGGGCGCTCTCATCGGATTGCCGGCGGCGCAGTGGCTCGGTCAGCAGATTAATCTCTCCCCCGACGTGGCGACCAAGGTGGCGACGTCGACTTCACCCGAAAAGACCATCGGTATCCTTGGCAGCGAGATTCTCGACAGCGGGAACAATCGAACCAGCCTGAAGGCGCTGGCCTTTCAGGCCACCGGACAGACGAACGGCTTCCTGCCCGATTCCACGGCCACGACGTTCGACAAGCGCAGCGTTCGCGAAGGCCACTACACGGCATGGTCGCACGTGATCTATCTGACCAAGGTCGCGGCCGTCGACGGTGGCACCGCCCAGCCGGTCAATGCCGACGCCAAGCTCCTCATCGATATCCTGACCAACGGGGCAAATCCCGGCCTTCCGTCCGGGCTCGATCCGGTTGCGCTGGTCGCCAACAAGGGTCTCGTTCCCCTGTGCGCCATGACGGTCACGCGTTCCGCCGAAGGCGGAAACCTCTCGCTCTTTGCCCCGCCCGATCCTTGTGGTTGCTACTACGAAAGCAAGGTCGGTACGGCGCCAGCTACTTGCGTGGCTTGCACGTCTGCCATTCCCTGCGCGGCAGGGACCTGTCGCCACGGCTTCTGCGAGGCCGACGACGGACGCACCTCCCTCGGCGATTGCAGTGCGCTCCCCGCAAACGCCACGCACGCGCAGATCATCAACAACGCGTGCACGGCCGGCGCGCGCTTCGAGAGCGATCCCATCCCGTGAAAAACCGAGGTTTCCTTGCGGCTCTGGGCGGAGTCGTCCTGGGCCTCGCTCCACGTGTCGCTTCGGCGGCGGACGCGGTCGCGCCCATCGATCCTCCCAAGGACTGGGACCTCGCCCTCGGCGGTTTTATCCAAGCCGACGCCGTGGTGATGGACCAGTCCTCCCAGGATCAACTCTCACCCGCCGGGGGAGAGCCTCTCAACACCGAGCGCTTCTTCATACGACGGGCCCATCTGTCCGTCGAAGCCCACCGCCGCGCCTTGGGGGCCGTGATCGAATTCGAGGGAAGCACGGTGGGCGGCATGGCACTGGGGATGGCTCGTGCAGAGCTCGAGCTCGACTGGGCGCGCCCTGCCTGGAGCGTGGAGACAGGGCTCGGCCTGGTTCGCATTCCCTTCGGTCTGGAAGTGCAGGAGTGGTACCCGGACCGATTTTTCCTGGAGAGGAGCAACGTGAGTCGGGCGCTCTTCCCCGGCGTTTTCGACTTGGGGGCGCGCGCGCAGGCGTCGTGGCGCTTCTTCCGCGCCCAAGCCGCGGTGATGAACGGCAACCCGGTCGGGGACGCATCCTTCCCCGCGCGGGATCCGAACGCGGCCAAAGATATCGTGGGCAGACTTGGCGTGGATACCACCCTTGCGGCCAAGGTCCACATCAGCGCTGGCTTTTCGTCTCTCAAGGGCACGGGGTTTCATCCCGGCACGCCCGCGACCAAGGATGTCCTGTTCTGGCGCGACCAGAATGAGGACGGCATCGTTCAGCTGAGCGAGATCCAGGTGATTCCGGGACGGGCGGCCACGCCCTCGCAGAACTTCTCGCGCTTCGCTGTCGGGGCCGACGGCCGCATCGGCGTCGTGGTGCCCCGTCTCGGGAATTCCATAATCTTCGCTGAAGTGGTCTGGGCCGCCAATCTGGATCGGGCGCTGATTCCGGCCGATCCCATTGCCTCCGGACGCGACCTGCGCGAGCTCGGCTGGGTGGTGGGCGTGAGCCAAGAGCTCACCTCGCGCGCGGCCCTCGGCATCCGCTACGACTTCTACAATCCCGACTTGGACGGCTTTCGCCAGACCCCCACGGCCATCGCGCCCAAGGACATGGCGTTTCGTACCTGGACCTTCGCGCTGTCGTGGGGAGGGCTCGGTCGCAACCGCTTGATTCTGGAATATCAACACAATCACAACGCGTTGGCCGTGGCGGCGAATGGATCGCCCACAAGCTTGGCCGCCGACACCCTGACCCTGCGCGGGCAAATGGTTTTCCAATGAGATGCTGGCCGGTCTTCTTCGTCTGGTCCTTGGCCATGGCGGCCTGTGGAGGCGTGACCAGCGACACCGGCCTGGAGGCGCTCGTGCGTGTAGACAGCGGCCAGTTCTACCGTGGCGCCATCGACAAGGTACCCGGTACCCTCACCCCGACCGTCGTCGATGTGCTCAACAGTCAAACCGTGGTCACGCCCGGCCTGCAGAACAAGCAAATCTCCGGTCGCCTGGATCCGGGCACGACGGCGGTGGCCATCGGGTTCGCCGGCGACGTCGGTTACTGGGTTCTTCCCGCGGACGTTCCCGATGCGGATAGTCCTACGCAGCCGACCTTCCACGCCAGTCTGTCCTTTTCCCCCATGCTGCCCGCGAAAGCCTACGATCTGATCGTGCGGGCAGCGGCGCCATCCGGTGGGTTGGGGCCAGCGGCACACGTGGCCCTGGATGTCGAGCAGACCCTGCCTCCGACCGGAGCCCTGGTGGTTTCGCTGTGGTGGGACACGGAATCCGATCTCGACCTGCACGTCGTCGATGCTTACGGTGTCGAAATCTGGACCGGCAACATCAACTCGTACGATCCCTACGCCACCGCCCCGACCACCGACGCCGGCGCCTGGAACGAGGGCGGCATCCTCGACTTCGATTCCAATGCCGGCTGTGTCATCGACGGACGCTGCAATGAAAATGTGATCTGGTCGGCAGGCCCGCCAGCCGGCAACTACATCGCTCGCGTCGATGCATTTTCTCTTTGTGGAAACACCGCCGCGCGTTGGACCGTCGAGGCATTCTTGAACGGGATCTCCCTCGGCAGGGCCGAGGGCGAGGCCGTTCCGTCAAGTCAACGTTTCACCAAGGGCAAAGGCGGTGGCCTGGCGGCCTTGTCCTTCACCATTCCGCCGCCATGAGACTGCGTGCAGGCTCCTTCGTGCTGGCGACGTTCACGACCGCACTCGCCCAGGCGACGAGCACAGCCGAGAGCTACGACACCATCGTCATCGCGCCGGCCGCCAAGGAGGCCGGCGAGGCCAGTCTGCCCGTCGACGAGCTCCGCCAGGCGCCGGGGGCGCAGGGCGATGCGGGCAAGGCCCTGGAAAATCTCCCGGGCGTGGCCCGGCCCGCCCTGGGTGGGGGCGAGCTCGTGGTGTGGGGCGCAACGCCCGACGAGACGCGGGTCGTGGTCGACGGCATGGAGATCCCCGCGCTCTACCATCTGGGAGGGCTGCGCTCGACGGTGCACACCGGGTTCGTAAGCTCCCTCGCGCTTGTACCAGGTGGCTACGGGGCCGACTTTGGCCGCGGCCTTGGCGGCTTGGTTCGCGTCGCCAGCCGTGAGCCGCCTGTCGAGAGCTATCAAGGAGAGGTGGACGCGGATGCCCTTGACGCCTCGTTCGCGACCGGCGCCGCAATCGGGAATGGTGGCGGCGTTCTGGCTGCGGGCCGATACGGTTATCTCGATCGCATTCTTGGCGGGGCGCTGTCATCGAACACGCGCCGGCTCTTTCCGCTCCCGCGCTATCGCGACTTTCAGGGCAAGGTGCTCGTTCCTCTGCGCGACGATGAAAAGGCCGAGGTCATCTTCCTCACGTCCTCGGATTCCAGTGCCATCACCGGCAACGGCACAACCCCATCCTCTGCCGCCTCCCAGACGCAGGATCGATCCTTTTCGCGCCTCGGGATCCGCTATGCGCGCGCCCTGGCGGACGGGTCCGGCGCGTCCCTGACCCCCTTCGTGGGTTGGGATCACACCGGCCAAGGCCAAACCGCCGGCTTGGCCCTGGCGAGCGAAACAATCGACTCGACCATCCTAGGCATGCGTGGGGACTTTGTCGTTCCGTTTTCACCGGGACCGATCTTGACGCTCGGATTCGACGGCCTGATGACTTGGTCGAGGGTGCAACGGGTTGGCTCGGCGACCCTGCCCGCGCGCGAAGGCGATACCGTCGCCTTTGGCCAACCCATGTCGGGCGCTGCCAGCGTGGACGCGTGGAACACGGCGATCGGCAATGTGGCGCCGTACGCGGCGCTGGAGCTCGTGCGCGGGCGCTGGCGCGTGCTCCCGTCGTTCCGTTTCGACGGCTACGCCCTATCCACCAATCGCAGCTCGCCGCCCACGGGCATCACACCCCAAGTCGGAACCTCGCACTTGTCGTGGTCGCCGGCTCCGCGACTTGCCGTCGCTCACCAGACCCGTTCGTGGTTGCGCGAGGACGTTGCGCTCGGCCTCTATCACCAGGCGCCGTCGCCGGATGACCTGAGCGCCGTCTTCGGCTCGCCCAACCTGGGCATCCAGCACGCGTTGCACGCGGTGGTGGGAATGGATGTGGATCTCGGCCACGAGCTCGGCGTGCAGCCCACGTTCTTCTACCGGCGCCTGTGGGGGCTGGTGATGCGCAACCCCGCCCCGAGCCCCCCGCTCGCGCAGGCGCTGGTGCAGGATGGACAAGGCCGAGTCCTCGGCGCCCAGCTCCTGCTGCGATTCACGCCCCGTCCCGCCCTCTCCGGCTGGTTGGCCTACACCCTCAGCCGCAGCGAACGCCGGCACGAGGGCGACGCTGCCTACCGACTGCTCGACCAAGACCAAACCCATCTTTTGACGGCGGTCGGGAACGCAACTTTCCGCGGTTTCGTCTTGGGCATGCGCTTTCGCCTGGCCACCGGCATGCCGCGCACGCCAGTCATCGGCAGTTACCTCGATACCACGACGGGGCAGTACCAGCCCATCTTCGGCGCGCAAAACTCGGTTCGTCTGCCGGTCTTCTATGCCCTCGATGCGCGCCTGGAAAAGCGCTTTCACCGCCGCTCGGTGGACCTCGTTCCCTACTTGGAGGTCCTCAACCTCACGAACCACGCCAACGTCGAGGAATGGGCCTACGACGAGCAGCTCTCCTCGCGTTCGAACATCACCGGCCTGCCGATTCTGGCCGTGGCCGGGCTTTCGGTGAGGTTTTGATGCGACCTTCCAGCCTTCTCACGTTCCTGCTTCTCGTTGGCCTTGGCTGCGCGCCGAAGATGGAAAATCCTGCTTCACTGATCGTGGACGAGAGGATCATCGGCGTGCGCGGCGATCCCGCCGAGGCGGGTCCGAGCGACGCGGTGGCATACACGAGCCTCGTAGTTTCTCCGTCGGGGATCGTGGACGCGCAGTCCCTGCTGTGGAGCCTGTGCAACCTGCGCAAGCCGGTCGCAGAGAACACGCCCGTCAGTCAGGACTGTCTCGCCCGGGATTTGCCGCAATCGGCGCAGGGAGCGCAGGTTTCGATGCAAACGCCCAGCGCAGCCTGCGTGAATTTCGGTCCGCTCGCCCCGCCCTCGAGCAGCGGAACCCTCCGCCCGACGGATCCGGACACGACGGGCGGCTACTACCAACCCATCCGCCTGGATCTGGGCGAGCAGCAGGCAATCTTCCGCGAGCGTCTGCACTGCGATCTGGCCGGGGCGTCGCTGCTCTTGTCGCAAGAATTCCGCGCGCGCTACACCCTGAACCAGAATCCCACCCTCGTATCGCTGTCGGCCTTCGTCGGCGACCAGTCGGTCTCGCTCGACGCGCTTCCCGCCGGCCAGCGGCTCCGCCTGGTCGCCGAATGGTCGCCCGATTCGGCCGAGACCTTTCCGGTCTTCGATCCGATCGCGCAGACCCTGACCGATCAGCGCGAAGCGCTCTGGCTCTCGTGGTACGTCACCACCGGAACTTTCGACGACTCCACGACCGGACGCGCAGCCAACGATTCGATCGCCTGGTCTGAAAATGCGTGGGGGTCGCCAAGCACGCCGGGAACCGTCTTCTTGTGGCTTGTCCTTCACGACAGCCGGGGCGGAACCGATTTCGCCGCCTACACGCTGACCGTGACGCCGTAGGATCTCGAAGTCGACCTGATCGCCGAGGTCTCCGCAACCCGGGTCATCGCCATCGAGGTCAAGGCCAGCGCCGCGCCGACGCCAGATGCCGCACGACACCTGATGTGGCTGCGCGACCAACTCGGCGACCGGTTCGTGAGGGGCGTCGTCCTTCATACCGGCCCGCGCGCGTACGAAATCGACAAGGCCATCGTGGCCGCTCCCATCGCCACATTGTGGGCATGAGAGCATCGACGTCACCACGGGATTTCTCTCAATGACTCAATGCGCTCCTTGGCGTAGAATGTTGGGTTCACCACATCGGAGAACCGATTGCGCGCCACGGCGGTAGAGACCTTGGTCATGCGCTATTCGGCCATCCGGGCCAAGGCACCGAGGAATTCCCGCAGATCGGTAGGCCCTTGGGTCGCGGCCAAAAGAACGCGGGTCATGTCGAGTGTCTCGTACGCATGCGCGACGACATTGCGAAAACCAGCAGCGCGGGTCAGGCGCTCCGCCAACGCCGGTTCGATGACCCGCGCGTCGGCCAGCTTGCGAAACGCCTCGCCGTAGCTCGCTGGCGAACCCAGACCCAAGCGCACACACGTCGAAACCGCCAAGTCGATGACGACCTGCACCGCCTGCCAGAGGTGCAGGATGACCGCATCGGACGTGTCGGTCATCGGGCGAAAGTCGCCCGGAGCGGCTGGCAGTCGTTCCGCCACGCGCCGGAGATGCCGCTCGACGGTAGCGATCTTCTCGGCAAGGATCGCGGCCTGCGGACTCATGCGGACTTCGCTTCCGCGAGGATGCGTCGGTAGGCGTTGCTCAGCACGGGTTCGATATCGCACCAGAACCTTGCGGCTTCGTCCTGGAACTGCAGGAACCCACCCGCCGGGCTCTCGAACAGAGGCTTTCCCTCGGCGGCCACGCGGAAACGCAAGAGCGCGCTCGCCTTGGTGAGATCCACCAGGTCCAACTCGTCCGTTGCGAGCGCCGGCGCAAGCCGTTCACGCAGGAGCTCGATGTCGGGCTGTCCGTCGGCAAGGTACGCGAAGTCCCAATCGGAATGTGAGTGCGTCTGGCCGCGCACGCGTGAACCGAAGAGAACGAGCAACCGAATACCGGTTCCGCGCGCTACCTCTGCCAGTGTTTCCTCGAGAATCACGCCGCCATTCTACGCCCACGCCCGCGTTCGCCCAAGATCCTCCACGATTGACACGTGCGCCTGTGACGGTTCACACGTTGAACTTGAAGTGGATCACGTCGCCGTCGCGCACGACGTATTCTTTGCCTTCGATGGCCAGCTTGGCGTTCGCGCGGCAGGCGGCTTCGGACTTCAACCGGATCAGATCCTCCCACCAGATCACGTCGGCCTTGATGAAGCCACGTTCGAAGTCGGTGTGAATGGCGCCAGCGGCTTGCGGCGCCTTGGCCCCACGCGGGATGGTCCAGGCCCGGCACTCGTCTTCGCCCGCGGTGAGGAAGGTGATGAGATCCAACACCGCGTAGGCCGTGCGCGCCACGCTGTGCAGGCCGGGCTCCTTGAGCCCCAGGCTCTCCAGAAAGGCCGGACGATCCGCAGCGTCGAGCCCTGCGATTTCCGCCTCGGCCGCCGCGCAGATGACGACCAGCTTGGCGCCTTCCTTGGTCGCCTGGGTACGCAGGACCGAAACGGCAGGATCACTGCCTGCGGTGGCTAGTTGCTTCTCGGCCACGTTGGCCACGTAGAAGACCTTCTTGTGGGTGAGCAGAAACAGCTCGCGCAACAGGGCGTCTTCATCGCTGGACAGCCCCTGCGCGCGCACGGGCACGCCCTCGGCCAGGCCCTTTTGCACCTTCAGACAAGCTTCGAGGCGCGCCTTCTCATCCTTGGACGCTCCGCCCTTCATGGCGGTCTTGGCGCGCTCGATACGCTTCTCGACGGTTTCCAGATCCTTGAGGCAAAGCTCGGTGTCGATGGTCAGCACGTCCGAAACCGGATCGATGCGCCCCTCCACGTGAACGATGTTGGGATCTTCAAAACAGCGAACCACATGCGCGATGGCGTCGGCCTCGCGGATATTGGCCAGAAACTGGTTGCCCAGCCCCTCGCCCTTCGATGCCCCACGCACCAGGCCGGCGATGTCGACGAAATTGACCGTGGCGGCCACGACCGACTTCGGATGGTACAGCTCGACCAGGGCATCGAGGCGTGGATCCGGCACCTGCACCACGCCGACGTTGGGCTCGATGGTGCAGAACGGATAATTGGCGACGGCCGCTCCGGCCGCCGACAACGCATTAAAAAGCGTCGACTTGCCCACGTTGGGCAAGCCGACGATTCCGCATGAAATTCCCATTTGATAGCGCAGAGCCCGCTAGGCGCGCCCAGCGTACTTCTAGCTCGGCTAGAGCTTGCCGGCCAGGTTGAAAGCGATGAGCAAGCCGTAGATGACGAGCGACTCGATCAGTGCCAGGGCGACGATCATGGGCATGAAGATCTTGCCCGAGGCCTGTGGGTTGCGGGCAATGCCGTCGAGAGCGGCGGCTGCCGCACGGCCCTGACCGAGGCCACCGCCCAAGGCGGCGAGCCCGATGGCGAGAGCGGCGCCGATCCCAATCAGGCCCTTGGAATTGTCGGCGGCTGGGGCAGCGCCTTGTGCAAAAGCGGCTGCGCTGGAAAGGGCCACGAACGCAAACGCGGTGAGAGGAATGAACAACTTGGCTACTCGGCGCATCTCAGAATCCTCCTGTACGGGACATGGTGGGTGGGGCGAACCATAAGGCTAGTGCTCCTCGTGAGCAATAGCGGTCGATATGTAAATGGTCGAGAGCAGGGAAAATACGATGGCCTGTACGAGCGCGACAAGCACTCCCAAGCCGAGGAAGATCACCGGAATGAGGATCGGAATGAGCGCGAAGAACACCGCGCCAACCTTGTGATCCGCCGTGATGTTGCCAAGAAGACGCACAGAGAGAGACGGGGCGAGCGATATGGCTGATGAGCTCGATGGGGATCATGAGCGGCGCCAGCCACCAAACCGGGCCCATGAAATGCTTGAAGTACTTGAGCCCGTGGGTGGCGACGCCGAAGACGTGGGTCAGCACGAACACCAGGACAGCCAGACCGAGGTTGGTCTTGAGGTTGGCCGTCGGGGGAAGGAATCCGGGAATGAGGGAGAGAAAATTGCAGAACAGGATGAAGAGAAACAGCGAGCCGATGAGCGGCAGGTATTTGCGGGCGTTCTTGGCCCCCATCGGGCCTTCCATCAGGCCGAACACCATGTCGCCAAAGGTTTCGAGCAGGTTGCGCAGGCAAAAACGCGGCGGGGGCACCGCACCGCCATCCGAGGCCATTCGGATGCTCAGCGCGTAGCGGAAGGCAAACAGCACGAGCAGCAGAAAAACCAAGAGGCCGCCAAGGATGTGGTCGATCTCGAAGTGGGTGGACTGGAATACCTGCCAGGTCCACCTGCGGCCGAAGGAGACCTCCAGGCTCTCGCGCAAGGATTCGTAACCCGGAAAGAAGCTGAACCAAGTGGCGTGTGGACCCATGCTCTATGCTTTCCCCTGCTCGCCGGCCGTGGACCCTATCCAGAGCCCGGCGAAGACCAGCGAGATTGGCAAAACCGAAATTCCGATGGCGAATGGCACGAGGGCCAGATTGTAGACGCGTATGCACAGCCAGACCAGCCCGAAGAGAATCAGCATCTTCGCGCCCAGCGCCGCCATCAGCCAAGACGCCTGCGCCTTGTCGCCCGCCGAGGCCCGCGCCACGGCGCGCCCGGCTAGCCGCCGGATGACCCACAGATTCGTGCACGCCAAGAGCGCGCCCACGCCGCCGGCCAACACGCCCGATCTTCCCCAGCCCAGGCCGACCAGCGCCGTCACGGCGACGGCCAAGAATCAGGTTGGCAAGGTCCATGGTGCCGAAGTTTTTGCTGCTCATTTCGAGTCCGGTCGATTCTTTTCTTCGTCGTCGAGAGTCTTCTGGTAGCTGCGAACGACCCGAACCAGCGCCTTGATGCCCGCTCCCACCCCTGCCGCGAACCCCACCCACATGAACCAGGGAGCCACACCCAGTTTGCGATCCAAGTACTGCCCGCCGAAGTACCCTATGCCAATGGCCACAGCGATTTCAATACCAACCGCACCGGTCGAGCCTGCGATGCCCCACATCTTCTTGGCGTCGGAATCCATGGCGCGAGGCTAACACCGGCACGCAAGACGCGGTTCTAGAACCGACTGCTCACGGCGAGGAACGTCATCTTGTCGTTGGTCTCGCGCAAGCGGGCCGAAAGCGTGCGCACGAAGCTCCACAGAAGGTCGTAGGCCAGGTCGCGGTCCACGAACAGCAGGTCTGCCACGCGCTCCTTGGTCAGCACCAGCAACTGGCAGCTTTCGTGCGCGATGGCGTCGGCGCTGCGCGGAAAATCGTCAATCAGGGCCATTTCGCCGAAATAGTCGCCGGCCTTGAGAATGGCCAGGGCCTCCTCGCCCATGCCGGGAACTTGGCGGCTGATGCGCACCGAGCCCGATAGGATGACGTACAGCTTGTCGCCCGCGGTCCCCTCGGCGAACACGGGGGTGCCGCGTGGGTAGGTTTCCTCGACGCCCAGGCTGGCGATGCGCCGCAGGTACACCGCGGGCAAGTCCGCGAACAAGCTGACCTTGCTCAGGCAAGCGGCGATCTGATCGGTGTTCCCCGTCGCGGCGATCTCGATGGCGGGCGTCACCTCCACGAGGATCTCCGGCTCGTTGGTTGGCTCTGCGGGGGGGCTCTCGCTCATCGCCTTCGATTATGCTACCGCCAAGGCGGGACTACCAGACCGGAAACGGGGCTGGCGCCGATGGGGAAGCCTAATGCGCCATGAAGCGCTCGGCGTCGATGGCGGCCATGCACCCCGTTCCCGCGGCGGTGACGGCCTGGCGGTAGACGTGGTCGGCGACGTCGCCGCACGCGAACACGCCCGGAATGTTGGTGGCCGTCGAACCGAGTTTGGTCTGGATGTAGCCGGTTTCATCCATGTCCAGCTTGCCTTTGAAGAGCGCGCTGTTCGGCACGTGACCGATAGCGACGAACACGCCCTGGCAGGCGAGCTCGCGCCTGCTGCCATCGCGCGGGTCGCGCAGGCGCACGGCCGTGACCCCCGGCTTCGGGAGATCGCCCAGAATCTCGTCGACCACGGCATTGGTGACGAACTCAATCTTGGGGTTTCTGCGCGCGCGTTCGAGCATGGCCTGCGAGGCGCGGAAGCCGTCGCGGCGGTGCACGATGCTGACCTTGGTGGCCAGATTGCTGAGGTAGGTCGCTTCTTCCATGGCCGTGTCGCCGCCACCCACCACCACCAGCTCCAGGCCTTTGAAGAACGCCCCGTCGCAGGTCGCGCAGGCGGACAGGCCGTGGTTGCGAAATTTCTCTTCGCTCGGAATGTCGAGCCACTTGGCCGACGCGCCGGTGGCCACGATGATGGTTTCGGCGACAATCTCGCCCTCGCCCGTCAAGACTTTGAACGGTCGCGCCGACAGATCGACGGCCGTGACGTCGGTGGTGACCACGCGCGCGCCGCTGTGCTCGGCCTGGGCCCGCATCAGCTCCATCAGCTTCGGTCCCTGCACGCCGTGCGGAAAGCCGGGGTAATTCTCGACTTCCGTGGTGATGGTGAGCTGACCGCCGGGCGTGGTCAGCGGCTCGACCACCAGGCCGCCGCCCTCGAGCATGACGGGGGCGAGGTTAGCGCGAGCGGCGTAGATGGCGGCGGTACAACCGGCCGGGCCACCGCCGACGATGGCGACTTTCACGTGTTGCGATTCGGACATGAAGTTACTCCCGAGACAAACGTAGCGCATCCGCGCGGCCGAACAAAGGCGTACGGACTAGAACTTCACGTCCACCGCGACTCGTGCTTGACGGCCGCGGCTTGCTCGTATCTCCTATCCGCGGAAATCGGACTTGGCCTCGACGTGAATTCATCCCTGCAACAGCGCCTTCCGCGCGCGCTGGCCGCTCTGGCCGTGCTGGCCGTGGCCTTCACCTTCCTGGCGGCGCAGGTCGATTTCGTGCGCCGCAACCGCATCGGCATCACGCCTGAACGCTACTGGCGACCCCAGCTCTTGCAGGTCTGGCTGCCCGGCCTCGGGCTCGCCCTCGTGCTGCTGGTTCTCGCCTTCCTACTTCACAGGCGAGGCCGGCGCGACTAGCATGCCGGACTTCGAGCGGCGATCTCCGAATGACCACCCCATCTGACGAAAGCAATTCCATCCCGGTAGCGGCCACGCCCAACGCTCCCATCCGGCCCTTCCTCGATCGTTTTCTCGACCGCTTCACCGAGCGGCAGATGGTGATCTTCGTGCTGCTCTTCGGCGCCCTGCTCTACCTGCCCTTCGCGGGCAGCTACGGGCTCTTCAATCCGTGGGAAACCCACTACGGCGAGGTCGGACGCCAGATGGCGCGGCGGAACGACTTCATCAGTCTCTATTGGCCGGGCTCCCCCATCGACAGTGAGAACTTCTGGTCCAAGCCGGTGCTCACCTTCTGGCTCATGAGCTTGTCCATGAAGCTCTTCGGCATCGGCGGCGCCGGGTTGTCCGCGGGCGAATTCGCCCTCTCGTCGCGGCCGGAGTGGGCCCTGCGCATCCCCTTCTGCTTGATGGCGCTGCCGGCGCTGCTGGGCGTGTACCTGCCGCTTTCCCGCTTCGTCAGCCGCCGCGCCGGCGTGCTGGCCGTGCTGGCGCTGGCCACCTTTCCGCTCTTCAGCTTGGTAGCCCGTCAGGCCATGACCGACATGGCGTTCATCGGTCCCATGACCCTCGGGCTTGGCCTGTGCGCGCTGGCGCTGTTCGACGACAAGGACGACGTGCTGCCGCGACGGACGTGGCGAGGGCTGTCTTGGCCCCACCACCCTATCTACTACACCACGGTCGGTCTGCTCGCGCTGACGGTCCTGCCTCAGCTCGTCGTCAATTCCATTCAACTGACCTGGATACTTCCCTTCAAGCGTAGAATCATCATCCCGGGCTTGGTGGCCATGCTACCCTACTTCGCCGGGTTCTTCGCCTTTCTGTGGTACACGGCGCGCACCCGCTACAAGGCTCCCTTCTACATCCACATCGCCTCGATCCTGTGCGGCCTGGCCATGCTGGCCAAGGGCCTGGCCGGGCTTGGTCTGCCGGTGATCGTGTTTCTGGCCTATTTGCTGTTCACCTGGAACTGGCGCCGGCTGGCCCGCGCCGAAATCCTGCGCGGCCTGCCCCTCGCCATCCTGGCCTGCGCGCTCGTCGCGGTGCCCTGGCACCACGCCATGCTGGCTCGCCACGGCTTCCCGTTCTGGAACGAGCTCTACGGCGACAATCACTGGCGTCGGCTGGTGACGGGCCGTCACGGCGACCGCGGCAACTTCGATTACTTCATCCGCGAGCTCGGCTACGCCCTGTTCCCGTGGATTGCGCTCGCGCCCTCGGCCTTGGCCTGGGTGGTGATGCGCTATTTCGGCCGACACGCCGACGGCTCCCCCGCGCCGAAGCTGGTGGAGGACAAACGCCGGGACATCATGTGGCTCGGCGCCATCTGGTTCGTCTCGGGCTACGCCTTGGTCTCGTTTTCGATGACCAAGTTCCACCACTACATCCTGCCCGCCCTACCCGGGATGGCCATGGCGGTCGGCTGTTTTCTCGACGACGTGCTGAGCGAAAAGCGCGGTAGGCTCATGCTGCTGGCCGTGGTCGTGGGCACCCCCCTGCTCGCCCTGGTCGCCTTCGACCTGACCTCGGCGCAGAAGAGCGCGCAACATTTCATCTGGCTGTTCTCGTACGACTACATCAACACCCCACAGGGCAGGCCCTGGCCGCCCGACATGAATTACATCCGAGCGCTGCGGGTGTTCGCCGGTCTGTTCTCGCTCGCGGTTCTCCTCATGGCCTGGCGGCGCGCGCGGACCATCGCGACCCTTGCCATGCTGGGCGTGGTGGTCGCGTTCACCTATTTTCTGCTCGATGGGTACATGCCCGCCGCGGCCGCGCACTGGTCGCAGAAGCCGCTCATCGCCCAGTACTACCGGGAGCGCCACTCGCCCTACGAGCGCCTGCTGGCCTGGCAAATGTACTGGCGTGGCGAGAACTTCTACACCCAGAACGAAATCTACGAAGGCCCCATGAACGAACGCACGGTGTTCCTGGGCGACCGCAACGCCGAGGGCCTGAAGGAGTACGTCGCCAGCCACAAGGGCAAGCGCATGTTCTTCATCATCGAACGCTCCCGCTTGGACGGCCTGCGCAGCCTCCTGCCCGAAAGCGTCCGCCCCAGCCTGAAGATCGTCAACGACGACAACAACAAGTTCTACTTGCTGACCGCCAACCTCTAGCGCTCCGCCTCTGCGGTTAAAAGCATTACCACGTCGCGTCACACGTTGACAGGGGTGGGTGCCGGTGGCAATATTCGCGCCCTCTTGACGGGATAGCGCCTCCGTCAGGCAGGAATTTCCCGTGAACAAACCATTCGCCATCTTCAGCGGCAACGCGAATCCCGACCTCGCCCGATCCCTGTGCCAGCACCTCGGCCAGCCCCTGGGCAGCGCCAAGGTCGAACGGTTTGCCGACGGCGAGGTGTACGTCGAGATCGACCAGAACGTGCGCGGGGTGAACTGCTTCGTGGTTCAGCCGACGTGCACGCCGGTGAACGACAACCTGATGGAGCTCCTGGTCATGACCGACGCCCTCAAGCGCTCGTCGGCCAAACCCATCGTGGCGGTCATGCCCTATTTTGGCTATGCACGTCAGGATCGCAAGACCAGGCCGCGCACGCCGATTTCCGCTCGTCTGGCCGCGGATCTCCTGACGGCGGCGGGCGTTCATCGGGTGCTGGCCATGGATCTTCACGCCGGCCAGATCCAAGGCTTCTTCAATATCCCCGTCGATCACATCTACGCCATGCCGGTGATGATGGACTACATGCGCACCCGCTTCGACAACAACGTCGTGGTCGTCTCCCCCGACGCAGGTGGCGTGGAACGCGCGCGCGCCTTTTCGAAACGCCTCGACGCCGGCCTCGCCATCATCGACAAGCGCCGTCCCGCCCCCAACGTGGCCGAGCTCGTGCACATCATCGGCGATGTGAAGGGCCGTGATGCCATCATCGTCGACGACATGGTCGACACCGCCGGCACCCTTTGCGCTGCGGCCAAAGGCCTGACCGAAAAGGGCGCGCGCGGGGTGTATGCCTGCATCACGCACGGATTGCTCTCGGGCCCGGCCATCGAACGCATCCACGCCAGCACGATCAAAGAGCTCATCATCACCGATTCCATTCCCCCTCGCCCCGAGGTCAAGGCATCGCCGAAGGTGCGCGTGCTGTCCGTGGCGCACTTGCTCGGAGAAGCCGTCAAACGCATTCACATGGGGGACTCGCTAAGTTCCCTCTTCATCTGATAAGAGATCCGCCGGTAGCAGAGATCCGCACGCAGCAAAGGACGTCATCATGGACTTCGCCAAGGTTTCCGTCGAAATTCGCAATCAATCGGGCAAGGGCCCGGCCCGTCGCGCACGCAGCAGCGGCAAGTTGCCCGCCGTGCTCTACGGTCACAATGTCGATCCCCTTTCCCTGGTGCTGGATCCCGTCGAGCTGACCCATGCCCTCGACAAAGAACGAAAGCGCAACACGGTATTCACGCTCGACGTGAGGAACGCCGCGAAGTCGGAGGCCGTCATGGCCATGATTCGCGACGTGCAGATCGATCCCATGTCGCGCCGCCCGGTTCACGTGGACTTCATCCGCGTCAGCATGGACGAGGAAGTCAACGTCAGCGTGCCCCTGGTGCTGACCGGAACGCCGGTCGGCGTCACCAACGGCGGCAACCTGCACTTGAGCCACCACACCCTGCCCATCGCGGCCAAGCCCGACGCCATTCCGACCAAGATCGAGCTGGATGTGACCGCTCTCGACATCGGCGATGCCCTCCACGCCAGCGATCTGAAATTGCCGCCCGGCGTGCGCACGACCCTCGCTCCCAAGGAATCGGTCGCCTCGGTCGTGGCCCCGCACGTCGAGAAGGTGGAGGTCGAGGCCGCCGCCGTCCCAGCCGAGGGCGCAGCACCCGCCGAAGGGGCCGCAGCACCCGCAGCCGGTACCGCACCTGGCGCGGCCGGCGCGCCAGGTGCCCCCGGTGCCAAGCCCGCCGCAGGCGCGAAGGCCGCCGCAGGCGCGAAGGCCGCCGCGGGCGCGAAGGCGGCGCCCGGCGCGGCACCTGCCGCGGGCTCCAAGAAGGAGGAGAAGAAGGGCAAGTAGACCCAGGCGGGGTTGCTCGGGCGTCTCTCGGCGATGCGGTTGCGATGTGGTTGGTGGTTGGCCTTGGCAATCCCGGCCGGCAGTATGCCGGCAACCGGCACAACGCCGGCTTCATGGTCATCGACGAGCTCGCACGGCGGACAGGGGCGAAAGCGCCCCGGCTGCGGTTGGGCGCGGAATTGGCCGAAGCCGGGCTGGGGGGCACGAAAGTCATCTTCTGCAAGCCCATGGAGTTCATGAACACCAGCGGTTTTCCCGTCAGCCGCGCCGCGGCGTTCTGGAAGATCCCGCCCGCGCAGACGCTGGTCGTGCATGACGACATGGATCTCGAGCTCGGCCGCATTCGCCTGGTCGAGGGTGGTGGTACGGGCGGACACAACGGCCTGCGATCCATCGTGTCCGAGCTCGGCAGCGAGGGCTTTTGCCGCTTGCGCTTCGGCATTGGCCGCCCACCGCCGGCCTGGGAAGGGGCCGATTACGTCCTAGCGGATTTTTCAAGCGAGGAGCGGAAAGCGCTGCCAAATCTGATAGAAGAGGCCGCCGATGCCGCCCAGACCGTCGTCAAGGACGGACTGGTCGCGGCGATGAACAAGTTCAACCGACGCAAGAAAACCGAAACCGGGGGTGCGACCTAGTCGCATCTTCCACCAACTCCTTGCCCGCCGCTCCGGCGGCGGGACGTAGGCCCAAAGGGAGAACACCATGGCAGAGAAACGAACAGGATCGTGTCGGGATATTCCCGGCAGAACACGTGAATACGAGACGATCTTCATCCTCAAACCCGACGTCACCAACGACGCCATCGGCCAGGCGAATACCAAGATTCGCCACGTGATCGAGGCCGGCGGCGGTCGATTGCTGAAGGTCGAGAACTGGGGCCGCCGCAAGTTGGCCTACGAGGTCAGAAAGCAGCTCAAGGGTATCTATGTCTTCTTCAACTACCTTGGCAACGCAGGCCTGGTCGAAGAGGTCGAGCGCAACCTGCACCTCACGGACACCGTGATTCGTTACTACTCGATCAAGGCCGCCGAGAACGTGGACCCGGCCACCAAGACCAGCGCGGTGACCGACGAGACCTTCGCCGGTGCGTCCGTCCCAGGACCTGACGAGGAAGCCATCGCCACCGGCCAGGCCGGCGCGCGTCCCTTCGGCGACGAGGAAGAGGAAGGCGCATTCGATTTCGAAGAAGCAGTTTTCGGCAAGGTCGACGAACCTGTCCGGAGAGGGAGCTAGACCATGGCACGACCTGAAGACAAAGACGCGGATCTCGATCAGGAAGGCGGGGGACGCAAGAAGTCGAGCTCGCGGCGCAGACCCTGCAAGTTTTGCACCGACGAGAACCTGACCATCGACTACAAGAACGCCGGATTGCTCAAGTACTTCATCACCGATCGCGGAAAGCTGGTGCCACGTCGATTGACCGGCAACTGCGCCAAGCACCAGCGTTCCATCGCCCGGGCGGTGTCGCGTGCCCGCATGATCGCCCTCATGCCGTTCGCGGTCACGGGCAAGTAGCCGGAAGGAGAACCATGCGAGTCATCCTGAGAGAGAACATGGAGAACCTGGGCAAGGCCGGCGAGGTCGTGTCCGTTCGTCCGGGCTATGGTCGCAACTACCTTCTGCCCAGCGGCTTGGCCGTGCCGGCCACCGAGAAGGACGAAGCCCGCTTGCAACACGAACAGCGAGTCATCGCTGCGCGCGTGGCCAAGCTGGCCAAGGAGGTGCAATCCGAGGCGGATCGCCTGTCGCAGGTGTCCGTCTCGCTTTCGCGGGCCGTGGGCGAAGAAGACAAGCTCTATGGCTCGGTCAACAACCGGGACATCGCCGAGGCCTTGGCCGAACAGGGCATCAAGCTGGACGCCAAGAAGATCCTGCTCGACGAGCCCATCAAGACCTTGGGCATGACCGAGGTGGCGGTGAAGCTGGGCCACGAGGTGACGGCCAAGCTGAAGGTCTGGGTGGTGAAGAAGGAAGCCTAGGACTTCACCACAGAGAGCACTGAGAACACAGAGGGTGCGGAAAGGGTTCGGATCCAAGATCCGGACCCATTTCTTTTCCGGCCTCCGTGACCTCTGTGCTCTCTGTGGTTAGAATCCGAGTTACACTCAGCGCCCATGGCCGATTTCTCTACGGATGGGCTTCCGCCTGGGAGGCAACCGCCGCACAACCTGGATGCCGAACGCTCGGCACTGGGTGGCGTTCTGGTCAAGCCCTCGGCCTTCGACGAGATGGCGACCACCATCACCGCCGACGATTTTCTGCTGCCCGCCCATCGCGAGATCTTCGCGGCCATGCTCGAGCTCGACAAGCGGCGCCAGCCCATCGACGTGGTTTCCCTGGGCGACGAGCTCAAGAATCGAGGGTCGCTCGCTCGCCTGGAGAACGGCCAAGCCTATCTCATCGAGCTGGCCAACGCGGTTCCCACCGCGGAGAACATCGCCCACTACGCGCGCCTGGTGCAGGAAAAGGCCACCTTGCGCCGGCTCATCGCCGCGTGCGCGGAAATCCAGTCGCGCGCCTACGGCGAGTTCGGCGACTACGAGCAGTTCCTCGACGAATCCGAGCGCATGGTGTTCCAGGTGGCGCAGAAGAACCGCCGTGAAAACGCCCGCCCCATCGGCGAGATCATGAGCGAGGTTCTGGAGAACATCGACGCCCGCGCGCGCGAAAGCAAGTCCGTCACCGGCGTCCCCACCGGTTTCAAGAAGCTCGACGACATCACCGCGGGTTTTCAGCCCGAGAACCTCATCATCGTGGCCGCCCGTCCCGGCGTGGGCAAGACCTCGTGGGCGCTCAATGTCGCGAGCTACGCCGCCTTGAACCACCAGATACCGGTTTTTGTCTTCTCGCTGGAAATGTCCAAGCACGAGCTCATCGAACGCTTGCTGGCCGGCGAGGCGCGCATCGATTCCAATCGCATGCGCCGAGGCCTCATCGAGTACAGCGAGTGGAAAAACAAAATCTACCCGGCTGGAAATCGCATTTCCCAGGCGCCTATCCTCATCGACGATTCGCCCGGGGTGAACATCCTCGAGCTGCGGGCCAAAGCGCGCCGGTTTCGCAGCGACCCACATTATTTCCCTCCCCAGAAGGACAGCTCGACGCCGCTTGGTTTGATCGTGATCGACTACTTGCAACTCGCGCACGGCCTGGGCGGTCGACGTGAGGAATCGCGCGAGCGCGAGATCGCGGACATCTCCCGTGGGCTCAAGGCCCTGGCCAAGGAGCTGCACATTCCCATCATCGCGGTCTCGCAGCTCAACCGCAGCGTGGAGAAGCGCGAGGACAAGACGCCGCAATTATCGGATCTGCGCGAGTCAGGCGCCATCGAGCAGGACGCCGACATCATCCTCTTCATCCATCGCGATGAGATGTACAATTCTGACCCTTCCGGACGCGGCAAGGCACTGCTCAAGATAGGCAAGAACCGCGCAGGACCGACAGGCGAAGTGGATTTGACCTTTATCCGCGAGTACACCAGATTTGAGAGCTATGCCGCAGAGGACGAGGAGGGGCCGGGCTAGCCATGCCAACGCCTGGTGAGAACGCTGGGATCTCGCGCAACGGGCGCGGCCCCGAGACCACGCCCTTCCTGGCCGCCGGGGCACGCGTGGGGCGTTACCGGGTCGAGCAGAAGCTCGGCATCGGAGCGATGAGCGAGGTCTATCTGGCCGTCGACGATTCCCTGAACCGGCGCGCCGCCATCAAGGTTCTGGGCACGGGTCAGGTCAACAATGCCACCATCACCGAGCGTTTCCTGCGCGAGGCGCGCGCCCTGGCCCGTCTGTCCCATCCCAACCTGATTCCGGTGTTCGAGGCCGGACAGACCGGCGACCCGCCCCGCCCCTACTACGCGATGGAGTTGCTCGAAGGCGGCGACACGCAGAAGTTGCTCGACGAGCGCGGCCCGCTGCCAAGCTCCGTGGTCGCGCTGATCGGTGCGGAGGCCGCCACCGGGCTCGGCGAGGCCGCGCACGCGGGCATCATCCACCGCGATGTCAAGCCCGCGAACCTGGGCATCTCCCGCCACGGCGTCTTGAAGGTCACGGATTTCGGCCTGGCCAAGTCCTACGCCGCCGACAAGAGCCTGACCGCGCGGGGCATGGTGGTGGGCACGGCGGACTACATCGCCCCCGAGCAGGCGCGCGGCGAGGATCTCGACGAGCGCGCCGACGTCTATTCCCTGGGGTGCACCCTCTTTCACCTCCTGACCGGCCACCCGCCGTTTCGCGCCCAACAGGGACCGTCGGTGAAGGAATACCTCGAGGTCATGCGCATGCACCTCGCGGCCCCCATCCCGGATCCGCGCGCGGAAGCCCCCAACGCCGACCCCGAGCTGGTCCAGGCCATCGCGGCCATGATGACGAAGGATCGAAACAGGCGGCCGACCTTCGACGAGATCGCCCGGCAGCTGGCCCGCATCGCGGATCGGCTGGGCGGGGAATTGCCACGGGTCACGCGCCAGCTTTTCCTGGTGACCGCCGAATCGGTGGCCGGCGTCAGCGAAGTGTCCGCCGCTCGCGTGCCCAGGGCCCGTGCTTGGCCGCGCGTTCTCGCCTTCGCCATCATCGTGGCCGCCGCCATTGCGTTGGCCATTGCCTTGGGCAAGTAACCGTGCGCAGGGTGGCTCTCATTCCAGGCGGGGCGCGCGGGATCGGTCGCGCCATCGCGCAGGCGCTGGCCGAGCGCGAGTGGGACGTGGCGTTCTGTTACCGCACCAGCGAAGAAGACGCCCAGATTGCCATCAACGCCGTCGAGGCTTGCGGAAGCTCGGCCCTGGCCGTGTGCGCGGACGTGTCACATCCGGAGGTCTGCACGGAAATGTTCGACCAGGTGCTGGCCTGGCGCGGACACATCGATGCCCTGGTACACTGCGCGGGCCCTTTCCACCGCGTCGACCTCCTCGACGAAACCGCCGAGGGCTGGCGCGCCATGTTCGCCAACAACCTGGACAGTCTGTTCTTCCTGTCCCGCCTGGTCGCGCCGAGCATGATGGAAAAGCGCTGGGGCCGCATCCTCGCCTTCGGCATGGCCAACGCCGATCGCATCATGGCGCAGACCCAAATCACCGCGCACTACCTGGCCAAGGTTTCGGTGCTCGGCCTCGTGCGCAGCCTGGCCAAAGCCCTGGCCCCGCACCACATCACGGTCAATGCCATCTCCCCTGGCTTCATCGACTCGGGCTCCGCCGATTTGGCCGAGCTTTCGCAGATGGTGAAGACCATCCCCGCCGGCAACGTCGGGTCGGTGGACGATGTGGTCGCCGCCGCGCTCTTCCTCTTGTCCGAGGAGGCCGGCTACGTCAACGGCGCCAACATTCACGTCAGCGGCGGCTGGGGGATTTAGTCTTTCACCACAGAGACACAGAGCGCGCAGAGGCCGTAAATAGACGGGTTTCCTGAACCCGAAACTCTGCCTCCTCTGCCCCCTGTTTCTCTGCGCCTCTGTGGTGAAAAGGCTAGTCCCCGTTCTTTCTGACGGAGATCGCGAGCTTGGCCACGCTCTTGAGCACGTGGGGCACGCGCTTGAGCAGGTTGATCGAGGGCGGCCGCTTCTCATGCACGGCGAAGGGGATCTCGACCACCTTCTTCTTTTCGCGATGGGCACGAATGACAAACTCGCTGGCGAAGACGTCCCGGTCGAGCACGCAGCGCTTGGCGGTCTCGATCAGCGCCTCGCGTTTGAAGGCCTTGAGCCCGTGCGTGTCGGTCCCGCGGTAGTGGCACACGGCGCGCAGAAGGCCGTTGTAGACCTGCGTCCCCAACCGCCGCACCATGGGCCGCTGGTCGTTCGAGCCCACCATGGCCTTCGAGCCGACCACGAAATCGGTGTCGGTGCGTTCGAGCAAGGCCAGGGCGCGCGCATAGAACTGCGTGTCGCACAGATCGATCTCGTCGCAGATGACGATCTTGCCCCGCGCTTCGAGGATACCGGTCTTCATGGCCAGGCCGTAATTGGGCTGACCGACGGAAAGCATACGCACCACGGAATGCTCGGCTTCCAGCTCCTTGCCGATCTCGACGGTGCGGTCGCGCGAACCGTTCTCGCACAGAAGCAGCTCGTAGCTGAAACCGAAGGGCCGCAGTTTCTCGCGTAATTCCAGGACCGACCCACGCAGGATCCCTTCCTCGTTGTAGATGGGGATGACGATGGAAACGTCGGGGTTCGGATTGGCGTCGGCTTGGCTCACGGCTAGGGTTCTCCGATCTTGGCTTCGATGGTGGCTGCGACCTCGCGGCCGGCGAGGAGACAGTCCTCCATCGCGTTGTAGGTCCACGAGCCATAGCGGCCGCGCGGATAGATGGCGTGGGATTCGAGAAACGCGAAAATGGCGCTGGTGGCGGCGTAGTAATGATCGTCGAAGACCACATAGGCGTAGTCGATCTCGCGGGCATCGGCGAACAGCACGTCGTCTGGGGAAGCGATGGCGCCCATGGCGAAAAGGCCCTGGGCCGATTCACGCACGCTGGTCTCGCTGACCGGACCGCGATCCGCAAGCTCGACGTAGAACGAACCGCCGCCGGGCGGCGCCATGCTGGATACGGCGTTGCTGAAGATCCCCACGCGGTAGAAGGGGTAGCTCTTCTCGGGCACGTACACCCAGTGCCAGTCCGCTGGCGGTTTCGAGCGGGTCGCCAGATCCAGATAGCGAAGGGTGGTGCAGCGCAACCGGCTGGCGTGCTCTTCGACATCCTTGGGTAGCCCGGGCATGCGTTTGAGCAACTCGGGCAGAGGCAAGGTCGCCACCACCGCGGAGTAGGGCACGCGCTCGCCGCCCACGACGAGCTCGCGGCGCTGAAAATCGAGAGTGTCGAGACTGGCTGACGTGCGCACGCGGGTCGGATCCAGACGCGCGGCCAACGCGGCGGCGAAAGTCTGGATGCCGCCCTGCTTGGGGTACATGAAGGTGGCGTTGTAACCCAAAGCGCCTGCGTTCGCGCCCACGGCCCCCGCCACGACCTGTTCCAGGTTGGGCAAGGGCACGAAGCGGGAACACCACGCGGCGGTGATCTCGCGCGGCGGCACGCCCCACAACCTTTCGTTGTAGGGAATCATGAAGTGTTTGGAGATGCCGGCGCCGAAGTGGCGCAGACAGTATTCCTCGAAGTTCTTGGGCTCGCTGGCCCCGGGCGGCGGCAGCTTGGCTTCGATGACGCCGAGCAGGCACTCCTTGACCACCTCGGGCGGCAGCCCGTAGAGATTCGCTTGAAAGGGATAGAGCGTGGTCGCGCCGTGCGAGAAGATGCGCGCCTTGCGCTCCACCTGCACCATCTTGTCGGGCAGGACCTCGGCCACCAGCTTCTTCATGCCCGGGTCGCGTAGGTGCAACCAGTGGCCGGTTCGGTCGAAGCGGTAGCCCTCGCGTTCGCGGGTG
>CAWGPW010000008.1:0-80698 GCA_963824555.1 uncultured delta proteobacterium
CCCCATTCCCGAACGCCGCGTGCTTGCCCGCGTGCACCACCTCGCCCACCCGCACCAGGGCCATCAGCTTGCCGATGCCCTCGCCTTCGTAGTCCGCCTCGCCGATCAGGCCGCCGACGTCGTGCCTTTGCCCGGTACGGCTGCTCGTGCGGTTCACTTCGATCAACCTGGTTGCGTTTCTCACCAGCTTCACTCCTTCGGCGATGGCCGACAGGCCTTTGAAATCCAGAGACAGGGGGCCGTCGGCGAAGAAGGTGGAGAGGGCGTTCGCTCGGTCGCGCAGGCGTCGAATGAGGGGGGCGAATTCGGGGGTACCGACGGGGACGCCGCGGTCTTTCAGATCGAGAGGCGTGGGGAAGCGCAGGGTCAGGGTGGTTCGGGTGGTGTCGCCGGGCTTCATTAGATCGGCGGCGCGCAGGGTGGGCGCGGTCAGGCGGACCAGGGGGGTGGTGTTTTCGTAGATGGTGATGGCGGCGCCGCGGGCGTCGAGGGCGGCGATGTTCACGAGGTCGAATTTGGCGCGGCGGGGGCCGAGTCCCTCGTCGGCCAGGGTGCGGAAGGCGCTGACGAAGTAGGGCACGAGGCGGGCGGCGCGGCCGACGGCGGTGAGGCCGAAGGTGACGGGAATACCGGCGGGGAAGCTGGGGCTTTCGTCGAGGGGAATATCAAAGACGAAGGGGCGAGGGGCGTCTTGAAGATTGGACAGACGGTCGGCGTCGGCGGGTGGGCGGGGCTCGAAGGCTTGGGGATAGGCGCAGGTCGGCTCGAGGGGGCAGGCGCGGCAGGCGAGGTCGAGGTCGTGGCAGACGAGGCGGCGCAGGGTGATGCCGAAGGCGCCGCGGAGGGTGGGGCCGCGACTGTGCAGGGGAAGGACGAGGGAGGAACGCGGGACGAGGGTGATGCGGTAGCGGACGAACCAGAGCGGGGACAGCGACTCGGAGGTGACGGTACCCTCTCCCTGTCCCTCTCCCGCTTCGCGGGCGAGGGGACCTGGGGCGGGCGGCGGCGAGGTGTCGGACGCTTCCATGTTGGCTTTGTCCTTAGCGAGCACGCTACTCCCTCGATGCGACAGGGGCTGTCACACGTTGCGAATCTTTTTTCAAGGCGGCTTCGTGCTGGCGGCGGACGGCTGAACGCAGGCGGGCGGGCGCTAGGATGGCAACGTCGGCAGCCCAGCCGGTCAGCCAGTGTTCCAGCCACGGCGTGATGGGCGCGGTCAAGGTCACGTCGGCGCCGCCGTCGAGGCGGGGCTCGGTGACCTGGCTCGGGTGGACCTTGCGCTCGGCGACCAGGCGGGCGGCGGCGGGCGTGAAGCGAAGGCGGATGCTCTCGGGCTCGCCGGACCAGGGGCCAAGGTCGCCTTGCAGGATACTCGACAGGGCGAGATCCGCCCGGCGCTGGAACTTGCGAGAGGTGCGGCCGACGCGACTCGCGCGGTCGAGCAGGAAGGTGCGAGCGGCCCGCCGGTCATGGCACCAGCCGATGAGGTACAGGGCGCCAGCGTGGATGTGCAGGTGGTACGGGTCGACTAGGCGCTGCTTGGCCTTGGGTTCGCCGAGCTTGCGGTATTCGAGGCTGATGGTCTCGTGCTGGTCGATAGCGTCCACGAGCGTCCGGACCGCCTCGCCTCTGCCGCGGTAGTCGCGGGCGGGGCGCTTGTCGGCCAGGACCAGATCGGCGGTGGCGTCGGCGCGGGCGAGCAAGGGATCAGGCAAAGCGGCGCGAATTTTCTCCAGGGCGGTGATCGCGGCCTCGTGGAAGAACGTGCCGGTCAGGCCGGCCAGCAGATCCCGGCCCGCGGTCAGGGCCAGCATCTCGGAGAAGCTGAGGGTGATCGACAGGCGCCGCTTGGGGCCGTCGACCAAGCGCCAGCGTACACGCCGGCCCTCCGCCTCGGGATAGATGGGGACACCGGTCTCCGAGAGGACAAGGAAATCGCGGTAGATCGTGCGGCGGCTGCACCCCAGCTCCGCCGCCGCCTTCTCGACCGACAATTCCCTTCTCTCGTCGAGGAGTCGCAACAGGCGCTGTTGTCGTGCGAGATAGCCGCTGCGCCTCACGGTTGCTGATGCTACGCGCCTACAGCGAGTGGGTCAATCGCGCGTTTGGCGCGACGGCTTAGCAGCCGGAAACACGATGATGTACGACCGTTCGCTACGGCGGATGAGCAGGGCGTCGCCGGCCTTGATGCCGGTCTTGAATGCAGCGAACCACGGCTCGGCGGCCATGCGTTTGTCGGCCAGGATGTACTCGGGGACGAACAGATCGACCTCCAGGTATTGTCCGGCCACCTTCGCGAACAGCGCGCGGCCGAACGCGAAGGGCCTGTCCTCCGGCGCGGGATAGAGATCGTTGTGCAAGGCCCCGCCGTAGACCGCGACCACATGCGGGCCCTTGCCGGGAGAAACGGGCGCCGAGAGCCAGCGGCCCACCTCACTTTGCAGTCGCTCGCGCGTCAGGGTCAGCATCTTCGCGAAATCGGTTTCGCCGTTCTTGTCCGTGACCCGGCGGTAGTCCTTGCACGACAGGGTAAGGATGTGGGGCGCGACGCCCATTGCCCGTGCCCGCTCGAGCAGCGTGACGATTTCGTTTTCCGTCTCGGGTGGGCGCTCGGTCGTGGTTTGGACCTGGTCGACGACCTTGGTTTCTCGCTTGCCGCAGGCGCCATCGGTCACCCAGGTTTCCACCACCAGATCCGTCGCGAGCTTCGCGACCCTGGGCAAAAGCTCCCCGGTAAAGCGCGAAAGCGACGACTGTATCTTCCGCGTTTCCGTGGTCTGATGGTACTCGCCGAAGGCCACGACCCGCGCGGGGACCGCAAGCACCTTCTCGAGCGCTTGCGCGGCAGTCGCGAAGTGCTCGACGGTCGGCCTCTCTTGCGCGGGCACCGCTGGTTCAGGCGCGGACTTTGCAGCCAACGAGGCGGCTGGCGCGACCAACATCCCGAGAAGTACCAGGGGGCACAATCCGGGCCGGGCCTTGTTGTGTGCAGTCATCGTGCTTTACACCTTGCGCATACGAACTATGGCAAAGATTGCCTGGCATCGTGACGCCGGATTCCGAATTGTCGTCGCGGGTTTTGCTGCCATACTCGAAACTTGAGCCGCGCAATGGCTGCGTCCGCACTGCGCGTGTGTTAAACAACGGCCCGAATCGAACGCCTCCATACCACGGTGATACCGCTCTTCGAAAGGCCTGCCGCAGCCGCATGACGACCTCGCGCTCTCGCACGAATAGAAATCCCCTCCACGCTTCGGGAGGCACACCCTTGTCCGTCCTCGAGCTTACCCAGGACTTCATCCATCGTCTGAGCGAAGCCATGGAATCGGCGTCTTTCGAGCGCGGCGAGGCGATGATCGCCAAGTTGTTTTCCGCGGTCGCGTCCGACGCCAACCTTGGCCTCGGGAAAGCGGCGAAGAAGCGAGCCGATCGCGGGCGCAACCAGGTCGTGATCGCCCTGACCCGGCAGTTCCTGAGCGGGATCGAGGAGTGGCAGCGCACCCGCGTGCGCGCCAAAGTCGAGCGCGAGCTCGCGCGTGCTTCGGTGACGGCTGCCCGCGGCGAGCGAGCCTCCGAGTCAGCCCTCGGCTCGGAGGCGCCGGCTCGCCGACGAACGCGGCGAGTGCAGCCCAATCCACGCTTGCCGCCCCCGCTCGACCCCGAACAGATCAAGCGCGATCAGGAATTCGCGCGCCTTCGCGCGCTGCTTAAGCCGGTCGAGCTCGAGCTCATCGCTCCTGCACCGGCGCCGGTCGTCGTCGCGCCACCGGTCCAACCCGCGCGCCCCTTCTCGCCGGGTGAAGTTCTGCATGCACTGGAAAAGGAAATTCAGGATGCGGTACCCAACCTCGGCACCCTGGGTCCTGAACGGTGCAGTGCCCAGATTGCGGCCTGGGCCGGACAAGTGCGCGGTCTGCGCGACCGGCTGCCGCCCGATGTCGCGGCCACCATGCGCCCCGCCTTTCGTATCTTCCTCGAACACTTGACCCAACTTCGCGTCGAAATGGAAGCGCACGTCGTGGATGCGCTCGAACCGAATTGGAAATCTCCCGACTGGGACGCCTACGTCGAGGTCAACCGCGCACGTGCCGAGCAGCGAAAGCCCGCGCTTTCATCCGACCAGCTGCAAATGCACCATCGATCGATGCTGCGCGCGCTCGTCCTTCCCCATCGCAGGAATGTGCCCGAGCACGCGGTAGCCATCATCGATGCCGCGGCCGAGGCGCTGCACCCCGAAGACTCCTTGCTACAATCCGCGATGCGGAGGCACAGCTCGGTTCGCAAGTCGCAGACGATGGATGCGATCGATAGCGGCGCGGTGCCCGCCGCGCCAGGTGCGGAGGAGGCCGGCGCCACCCCCGAAGTCCCCGCGCAGGCCACGCCCGAGACCGATGGCGCGAGCGTGCCCAGCGAAAACGAATTCGACAGCCTGTGGACCAAGTAGCCAAGGTGCTGACGGAAAGGCCGTGGGCACTTCTCGCCTGGCCGGCCCTGGCCATGTGCACGGCCACGCTCTTGCGCGCGATTCTCGGCCAATCGGCCAATCGGCTGGCCGTGGTGCCGCGCACGTTCGGCGGGCTTCTGGGCATCCTCACCGCGCCTTTCGTGCACGCAGGCGCCACCCATCTGGCGGCCAACCTTCCGCCCTTCGTTGTCCTCGGCGCGCTCGTGCTCAGGCACGGTCAGCACCTCTTCCTCAAGACCGCGCTGCTCATCGCTCTAGCCTCGGGAACGCTGCTTTGGTTGTTCGGCCGCAAGGCCGCGCACATGGGCGCCAGCGGCGTGATCTTCGGCTTCTTCGGCTATCTCGTCGCACTGGCCTACCTCGGCCGCGGCGTGACCGACATCCTCGTCGCCGGGGCTGTGGTGCTGGTTTACGGGTCGATGTTGGCTGGCATCAAGCCGGCGCGCACTGGGACGTCCTTCGAAGGCCACTTCTTCGGCCTGGTGGCCGGGGTAGCCACCGCTTGGCTCGAACATCATCAAACCTTCAAGTAATTGCGCCGCGCCACTAGCAGGACTGGCGCTTCCGACTATGCTTGGTGCATCGTCTTTCACGTCTGAGCTGTCACCTTGAGCCGCACCCTCGGATTCGCCCTTCTCTTCGCCGTCGTCTGCACCATCATCGCGGGAGTCCACTACTACTTTTGGATTCGCTTGGTGCGCGACACGCAGATGACGGGGCTGACGCGCCATCTCGCCACCGGCACGGCCGTTGGACTCGCGCTCCTGGTGGTGGCGACGGTCTCGGTGGGGCGAATGATCCCCCGCCTTGGCCGCGTGCTTGCCTGGCCCGGCTTCATCTGGATGGGCGCCATGCTCTTCCTGATGGTCGCCTTGCTTGGCGCGGACCTCGTACGTCTGCTGGCCACGCTGGCCAGCCGGCTCGGAGCCGCGAATGCCTTCGACGGATCTCGCCGCGTGTTCACCGCGCGCGTGCTGGCCGGCGCTGCGCTTGCCAGCGTGGGCGGCGTGACGGCAGCGGCCATACGCGCGACGCGCGGACAGATAGCGGTCAAGCGGGTCGAAGTCGCCTTGCAGCGCTTGCCGCCCAGTCTCGACGGAACGCGCATTGTGCAGATGTGCGACATGCATGTCGGCGGCCTGCTTGGTCGGCAGTTCGTCGAGCGCGTCGTCCGCACCGCCAATGCCCTCACCCCCGACCTCATCGCCGTCGTCGGCGATCTGGTGGATGGCACGATCGAACAGTTGCGGCCCGCGCTGGCCCCGCTCGCCAACCTGCGCGCCCGCCACGGGGTCTTCTTCGTGACCGGAAACCACGAGTACTACTCGCGCTCAGGCGCTCGGGCGTGGATGGACGAGATCGATCGTATGGGCCTGCGGGTGCTGCGCAACCAGCGCGTCGCCATTGGTAGCGAGGCGGAGGGATTCGACCTGGCGGGCGTTCCCGACCACGGCGCCGCGCGCTTCCCTGAGGACGGACCGGCCGAGGACATCGCGGGCGCGCTGGCGGGACGCGATCCCTCGCGCGCGGTGGTGCTGCTGGCGCATCAGCCCATCTCCATTCACAGGGCGGCGAGCCTGGGCGTGGACTTGCAGCTTTCCGGGCACACCCATGGCGGACAGATTTGGCCCTGGGGCCTGCTGGTGCGATTGCAACAGCCCTTCATTCGCGGCCTGCACCGGGTCGGGGAATCCCAGATCTACGTAAGTTGTGGAACCGGTTTCTGGGGTCCGCCCATGCGCCTCGGTGCCCCGGCCGAAATCACCGAGATCGTCCTGCGCTCCGGAAAGGCAGGCGCAGCTTGACGTCCATCCACAACACGATCTGGGCGCTGGGCTAGAAATACAGCCAGTGCCCGAAGCGATCCTTCTTGGTCTTGAGGTAGCGTTCGTTGTCCTGGTGACTGGGGATCTGCAGTGGCACGCGCTCGACGATGCGAATCCCAAGCGTCGCCATCTTCTCCACCTTTTCGGGATTGTTGGTGAATAGGCGCAAGCTCTTCACGCCGATCTTCTTGAGCATCTCGGCGGGCACCATGTAGTCACGCTCGTCGGGGAGAAAGCCCAGGGAGGTGTTGGCCTCCAACGTGTCCAGCCCCCTGTCCTGCAGGACATAGGCGCGCAGCTTGTTGGTAAGCCCGATGCCGCGACCTTCGGCCTGCTGATAGAGAATCAAGCCGCGACCTTCACGTTCGATGGCCGCCAACGCCGCGTGGAGTTGGTCACCGCAATCGCAGCGACGGCTACCGAAGGCGTCCCCGGTCAGGCATGCGGAATGGATGCGGCAGAGCAGATTCTCGCCGTCTCCGATCTCGCCCTTGAGCACGATGGTGTGATCTTTCCCATCCTTGTTGTTCACGAATCCGAGAATGCGGAAATTGCCGTAGTCGGTGGGAAAGTCCGCCGAGGCGACCAGCTTTACGCATAGCTCCTCGGTACATCCCTCGCAGTCCATGTTCGGTGAACAGCGCTTGAGGGACTGAAGGTCGTGCTGAATGATGGATTCAAGTCGTTCGATCTCGGTCATGCTTGGATACCAAGTCGCTATTCTTCACCGGCGGCCTCGCCCGCGCAACACAACTTCAAACCATGACGATTCGGAAGCCGGGCGCGAAAAGACGGGCGATGCGAGCGGGATTGCGCACGCCCTGATTCGCCATCCAACCGTTGGAGCGGGCGCGCAGCTCTTCGCCCCGCCGACCTCCGGTGAGCTCGCCCAGCCACCTGCGCCCGGACTCGGCCAGAAGCAGCGCCCCCGCCGCCTCGGCGGTCGCGACGGCCCGGTCGAGAGCGAAAAGTCCATCGTTGCGCTCGGCATCCGGCGAAAGCCAGCGCACGCCGGCCTCGATGGCCGCGCCCATGGCCACGCCGGTCTGGTGCTCGGCCTTGCGTAGCCGGCGCGCGCACTTGTGGGCCGCCAGCAGGAAGGGCCTTCGCGCCCCGGGGACCGCCTTCTCGGCCATCGCCAGCGCGGCCCGGCCGGAGATCCAAGCGTGCTCGATGCGAACACCGCTGACATGGAACAACCCCGAACCCTGAAGTCGGCGGCGCTCGTCGGAAATCGCCTGCCACGCCACCTCGGGCTTTTCGGTATACAGGGCTTGCTCGCAACGCGCGTAGAGATGAAAGAAGTGCTGGAGGTGGTACATGTCCTTCGGCCACGCGTCCAAGACCCCTTCGATTTCCTTGCTCGCACGCGCAGCATCGTCCCGAACCAGCCATACCACCGTTTGATAGGTGCGCAGATTGGTCCCGAGAAAGCGGTCCCCCGTGCGATCGGCATCGGCGGTGTAGCGATCGAAGCGTTCGCACAGCTCGCGAATCCGCCCCGCCAGTCGCAAGGAAAAGCAGGCGAAAGAGCGCGCCGTCGCCAGCTCCCAGCTCACGCCACGGCAATGGCCAAGGAAATGCTGCTCGACGGCCATCAGGTCGTTGGCTGCGGCGTCGAACTCACCGGCGAAATAGCGGACCAGGGCCTTGCACAACCGGGCCATGCCGATGGTCGCGGGATCGGAGGAACGCCTTGCAAGCACCTCGGCCTCCGACGCCAGGCGTATGGCCCAACCGAAGCGCGACCCACCGAGCACGGCCAGTTGCCCCGCCAGCGCCGACAGGCCCTGGGCCACGCGTCGAATGTCCCCCGACTTGAGCGCGAGCATGAGGAAGCGCAGCAAGAAATCGTCGGCCCTGAGCGTGTCCACCATGCTTAGGCCGATGTTGGCGGCCCAAAGAACGTCCAGGAGATGCTTGTCCTTGGCGGAGACGCTCGATGCCGGTCGCTCGACGAAGCCGATGCCGCGCAAACGCAGCCGCATGACCCGCCAGCCGACCGACAAGGCCGCCCCGCGCGGGCTTGAGGCCAGGCGAAGTCCCGCTTCCTCGAGAACGCCGCCGAGCACGTCGAGCCCGCGCGTGATCTCCCCCCGCGCAGCAACTGTTCGGCCGCAAGGTGACGAAGACGGGACGCCTGCGCGGGATCGCTGAGCGCCGCCGCGCCTTGGTAGGCTTCGGCGGCGAGGATCGCACATCCGTTGCTCGCCTGACATTCGCCGACGGAACGCAACAAGTCGGCGCGCACGGAAGCGTCGGTCTCGAGCTCGGCGGCCGTCCGGTAGAGCTGCGCGGCGCGGTCGAACGCCAGCTTGGTTCGGGCCTCGGCAGCGGCATCGCAGACGTAGCGCTTGGCCCGCTCGCGATCGTCGGCCGACAGCCAGTAACGGGCCAGCATGTCGGTGCGTTCGCGGTCCCATTGCTCGACTGCTTCGGCCAGTCGCGCGTTCAGCTGGCGCGACGTCGCCTGGTCGAGACTGCCCGCCACCGCCTCGCGAATGCGATCGTGGTAGGGCTCGACCAGGTCCGAACCCTGCCGCCCTCGACGCCTGATCATGCTCTCTTCCACGAGCGCGGATATTCCCCGTTCCCATTCCTCGGACCCAAGAACGAGCCCCGCGGCCGTGGCCAGTGCCCGCTGGGGCAAGGGATCGCCTGCCAGCGCGACAACCTGCAACAGGCGCTGACTTTCCGAGGGCAGGTTGCCCACCCTGTCGAGGATCATGCGGTCCAGCCGAAAAGCATTGCCGTCGAGAGTCGATTCGGCGCCATTCCCGGATGAGGTCAGTGTGCCCAGGTGGTGCACGAGCTCGATCACGAAGAAAGGATTGCCCCCGGCCTCCTGAACGGCGGCATCCGCGATGCGGCGACGGAGCACGGGTGCGATGGCCACCTCGTCGAGGAGATGTTCCACCAAGGCGCGTGTGTTGTCCGGCGAAAGCGGGGCGAGCGCAAGGGTCTCCACGCCCGGCTGTTCGACGAGCTCACGCAGCAACGAATCCACCTCCGCGCCGTCGGTGGATTTGCGGAGACTCGCGATGAGCAGCAAGGCCGGCGCACCCGGTTGCTGGCTGATCGCACGCAGGAGAGAGAAGCTGTCGCGATCGGCCCATTGCAGGTCGTCGATGAACACGACCAGAGGCTGCGTGCGCGCCATGCGCTTGAGAAGCTCGCAAAAGGCGACGAAAGCCTGGTTGCGCAGTTCCCTGGCATCACGCAACGCGGGCAGAAAGTAGCGTTTGTGCTCGGTGAGCTTGAGCTGGCGCAAGACTGGGAAGATCTCGCTCAGATACAAAATGCCGTCGGGCAGGATATAGGCTTGGTCGTCCGCGCTCAGGTTGGCCAGGCGGTAACTCAGGCCATCGACCACATGGTCGAGTGCCTTGAAGGCCAGCGTCTCGCGCTCGTGACATCGCCCGCGCAACACGAGCGGCGAAGTGCCCCCACTTCCGTTCTGCAGGTCATCGAGGAAAGCCTCGACGAGACAGGTCTTGCCGATGCCGGAGCTCCCTTCGACCACCACCACCGCCAGCTCGCCCTTGCGCATCTTGGAGTAGGCACGACCAAGGGCGGTCAGTTCCTGCTCGCGGCCGAGCACACTTTGGGCGGGCACCGCCAGCGGCGTATGTCGGCGCGGGCGGGCCTTGGCGCTGGTGTCGTGGAAGGCGCCAAGACGAACGAGAATCTCCGCGCCCGAGGGACGCTGAAGCGGATCGCGGTGAATCAGGCGCATGCACAGCTCGCTGAGCAGCTCGTCGGCCTGGGGATCGATCTGCGTTGGTGGTGGGGGATCTTCGGTTTGCTTCTTGAGCAAAACATCGAACAATGCGCCTTCGAACGGACAATGCCCCGTGAGCACCTCGTAGATCATGATGCCGACGGCGTACCAATCGGCCGCGGGTACGCACGGCTTTTCCAGCGCCTGCTCGGGAGCCATGTAGGCCGGTGTCCCCGACAGGCCGCCCGAGGAAATCGAATCGCTGCCCGTCTGCTTGGCCAATCCGAAATCCAGAATCACCACCCGCCCCTGTTCGGTCACCAGCACGTTCGATGGTTTGAGGTCGCGGTGGATGCAACCCGCCTCGTGCATGGCGTGAACTCCCACGCACAGTTGTTGAACCGACGACAGAATGCGTTCGGAGTTTGCTTGCCCCCTGCCCTGGCCGGTTGTCGGGAGCTCATCGAGTCCCGCGTCCGACGTGGCTCGTGGACCGAGAACAAAACGATCGAAAGGTACTCCCTCCACGTATTCCATGGTGAAGAACCACAGCGTCCCCTCCGAGATGAGCTCATAAAGCGTCACCAGGTTCGGGTGCCTGATATCGGCCACGGCGCGGAACTCGCGCTTGAAACGATAGAGATCCGTGCCACTCGACAGCTTGAGAGTCTTGAGCGCGACTTCGCTCCCGAGCTGCTCATCGTGAACCAGGTGAACGCTGCCCATACCGCCCGTGCCCAGATGGCGAATGGGCCTGAATCTCGAAGTTCCGGAAAAAAACATGGATATGCAGCGCGCGACGCAAAGGGCCAGTTGGGATGCCACGGTATCACGGAATCCTTCAGCGGGTACCACGGACACCGCAACACCGTTGCTTGATGCAGGCCCATGGACGACATGGTGCTACTTTGCACGAGAAAATCCCACAAAGAGAAGCCTGCAAATTGCGCGGGACTGCCACAACAACGCCGCCGACTGTCACAATGAATTGCTAGTGCCAAGATTCGCGTTCATTGGGCGCGTCAACAACAATCCTGCAACAAGGTCATTTCCTGCTTGAAACAAATGAAAACTGTATAATTCTTGTTCAGCCTCACTGTTCAACGTCAAACGATTGCAGTATCATCGCTCGGCTCGAACCCATTTCACGAACTCCTGCGGGGCCTTCGGGTGAAGAGACTCATGGCAATTGAATCATTCCGTATTCCTCGGGCTCATCCACATCGAGGCGCGCGCGCGCGCACCCACGCGGTGGCGCATTCGGTGCCGGGAGTGGTGGAGCCATGACCCCGTCCGAGGACCTTGAATCGAGCGCGGAGCGGGCGCGCATCGTCGACGCGGAGTTCGACATTCATGAGGTTCTGGAAGCCCGCAGCATGTTGAGTCACTTCCAGCCAATCATTTCCATCCGTGAGAAGAAGGTGATCGGGCTCGAAGCCCTAGTCCGGGCAACCAACCCGATAAGTGGCAAGCCGATTTCCCCCAACTACCTTTTCGACGCCGCGGCCAGACACCGACAGTCGCTGCAGCTGGACCGAATGTGCCGCGAAGCCGCGATCTCGGGTTTCGCCACCCTGGCCAGCCTGGATCCCGACCTCATTCTGTTCGTCAATGTGGACGTGTCCAGCCTGGGCCGATCGGTTGCCGAGTCCAATGCGCTCATCAGGTTGACCGAGGAATACGGCATTCCTTCGGAGCGCGTGGCCATCGAAATCATCGAGTCCAAGATCCGCGACGCCTCCGCCTTGCAGCACTTCATCGCCAACCATCGCAGGCGTGGCTTTCTCATTGCCCTCGACGACATGGGCGCAGGCCACTCCAACCTCGAGCGTATTCCCAGCATCAAGCCGGACATCATCAAGCTCGATCGATCGCTCATTCAAAATATAGACCGCGAGTACCACAAGCAGGAGCTCTTCGACTTCTTCATCAAGCTGGCCCAAAGAATCGGCGTCTTCGTCATCGTCGAGGGCATCGAAACCGAGGCCGAGGCTCTGTCGTGCCTGGAACGCGGCGCGGATCTCGTGCAAGGCTTCTACTTCGCCTACCCACAGCCTCCGGCGAAAACCTGCCTGGAGAGCGGGCTCGACTATGCCAGCCGGCTGCGCTCGGTGCTGACCGAGCACATGGTGCAAAGGTTCACCCAGCGCAAGACGATGTACAAGACCTACAACGACATCGCCAGCCGAATCACGGCCGTGGTGGAAATGAGCGATCCCACCGCCTACGAAACCATGCTCGAGCACGCCCTGAAGCGTTTCCCCTCCGCCGAATGTGCCTACGTCATCCACGAGTCGGGCCGCCAGATCACGCGTACCGTGTTCAATCCCTCGTGCAACCAACGCAAGCGAACGGCACTGTTCGGACCCGCGCCAGCGGGTGGTAACCAAAGCGCCAAGGACTATTTCATGTACCTCGGCAAGAACCAGCGCCACTACGTGACCCGGCCCTACGTTTCGGTCGCCACAGGCAACGTCTGCGTCACCATCTCGAATCGCGTCAGCCTATCCTCGGGAGAAACCTACGTAGTTTGCGTCGACATCCATCTCGGCGACGATGCCCCCTCCTAAGAGCGCAAGTCGTTTTCCCATACCCATGGCGAGGGAATGCGACCATGCTTCTCGTCCAAAGGACATCGGAAGAGGACACTGAATGACAAGCACAATGCTCGGTGGGCTGGCGCTCATCGATTCCACCGGTCGAGCCATCCTTGCCACGACGCTCACCACGCTCGTGCTGGGCATCGTCACGAACCTCTGGCTGCGTGCTCGCTACGCGGCCCTGGAAAAAGAGCTCGGCCACGCCCCCGATAGCGAGGCAACCTTTTCACATGCCGTTCTCCGGCACGTCGTGCGCGACACGGTGGAGGCGGCGGGTCGTTCGCGCGAGGTCAATACCCAGGCCATCATCGATGAGCGCTTCCAATCCGATCTTCGGCCCATGCTGCTCGCCGAACGCTTCATCCGATCGGCCACCGGCTTGGTCATCATCCTGGGTCTGCTTGGTACGTTCTACGGGCTCACGCTGTCGATCGGAAAAATCGTCCATCTCGTCGGAGCCGAGACCACCGGCGCGGCCGACGTGGCCCAAGGAGTCAGCCAGGGCCTGACCAACGCCCTGTCCGGCATGGCGGTGGCCTTCTCGAACTCCCTCGTCGGCATCCTGTCCGCCGTCGTGCTCACCGTGCTGGGAATCCTGTCGAACGTCTCGGATCGGAGGACCGCCGTGATGGTCAAGATTGAGACCTACCTCGACCGCGTCCGCGCGCAACGACCGGGCGCCAGCGCAGCCGCGGACCTGGCCGGATTCGGCCCCGCCATCGCGCTGCTCGACGGCGCGGTCGCGCGCTTCGAGGCCGCCTTGCAGAGCTTCGCCAGCACGACCAAGGACTTTCACGACTTCAATACACACCTCAAGGACAATGTTCAACGGCTCAGCCTGACCTTCGCCGACATGAGCGATTCGCTGAAGACTCAGCTCGTCACCTTTGGCTCCGGTCGCAAGCTCTAGGGGAGAAGTCCTGTGCGCTCCCGACGACAGCTCATGTCCGATCACGATGGCACGCGTGAGATCTGGCCCGCGTTCACGGACGTCATGTCGACCATGGCGCTCATCATGTTCGTGCTCGTGTTGCTGGCCTACGTCCGCAACCTGATCAGCGAAAAGCGCATGCACGATTTCCAGCAGGCCATCGCGACCTCGGAGCGCCAGCTCAGAGCCGTGCAGGCCGAGGTTCTGGCCGGCCGGGCCGAGCTTGCGGCATCCCAGCGCCGGCTACTTGATCAGCAGGCGGTGGTGGCCGACAGCAATCGCCAGCTCGGCAATCTGCGCGCCCAACTGCAAAGCATCGCGGTCCTGCGCGTTTCGGTGCTCGACAAGTTGAAGACCGCCATCGAGGCCCAGCTCGGGCGCGGCAGCGCGAGCAACGGTCAGATCGTCACCATCGGCGACAACGGCGACATCGCGGTCAATGAAAGCTTGGTGTTCGAATACAACTCGTATGCGATCAAGAAGCAGGCCAAGCCCTTCTTGGATTCGCTGGCCAAGGCGCTCGGCAATCTGCTGGCCGACGAGACGGTACGCGAAAACATCGACACCATCGTCATCCAGGGCCACACCGACGAGCGGGGGTCCGCCACCTTCAACTGGGATCTTTCGGCCAAGCGCGCCACTGCCGTGCTCGATTACCTCTTCCAAAGCAACAGGACGCTGGCCGATACGTACGGCAGTTACTTCGCCGCCAGTGCCTATTCGAAGTTCCGTCCCGTCAACCGCGAGCAGACCGAGGCGGCCTACCAACAGAACCGCCGCATCGAGATCTCGGTCGTGCCCAAGGACGCCAACGTGCGCAAGGTGATCGAAGACTACATGCAGGGCAGCGCCCCCGGTTTGGCGCCAGCGGGCCAGCCCACGCATGCGCCGTAGCTGATTGGGGTAGAATCGGGTAAGTGTTCGAGCAAGTGAGCCAGTCGATGCGCGGCGCGAGGGACGCACTCGCTGGCCCCATTTCCTGGCGCAGTCCAGTCAACTCGGAGCGGAAGGGCACATGCAGCAGGCACGGATTCTCTTTGAATCCGTGGTCGCGCATCGCCCGGACTATGTGGAAGCCTGGCTCAATCTCGGAGTCTGCTACGACAACGAAGGTCGAATTCGCGAAGCGAAGTATGCCCTGGCGCGAGCCCTCCAGGTGGATCGCGAAGCGGCAACGCTCATGCTTCGCCGCTTCACCACGGAGGGCAGGCCCGAAGCGGCCGAGCGCATGCTATCCCTCTTGCGCGAAATGACCGGTACCTCCAGCGACGTCATGACCACCGCGGTTCCGCAGACGCGGGAATGACCCTTGCTGTCCAGGCTCGACGATTCGGCTGCAGCAACCGATAAGCACCGACACCCCGGTGGCCCTTGCCAACCGCGGGCCGCCCCTTCGGGCGGCTAGAGAAACCGCAGCAACGCCAGTGTCTCCACGTGCGGCGTGTGGGGCATCATATCGAAGGGAGTCACTTGCACGACCTGCGCACCCGCAAGGGCCAGCTCGGCGAGATCGCGAGCGAGGGTCCGCGGATCGCAGCTCAGGTAGGCAAGCATGTGCGGGCGCAGACGCGCGACCGCGGCGAGCACTTCTTTGCCGCACCCCTTGCGCGGGGGATTGAGGACCACGAAGTCGGCTTCTCCGATATCGGCGAGGCAGCGGGCGGCGTCGCCGGTCACCACGCGAACGCGGGCCGCATCCTCGCCTTGCTCGGCGAGGAAATCGCTCGCGGCCTGCGTGGCGGAGGGGTTTTCCTCGATGGCCACCACGTCGCTCGCCTTTGCTGCAAGCGACAGCGCGATGCCACAGGCTCCTGCGTACACGTCCACGGCCCGCGTCATCCCATGGGGTGCGGCGGCCGCGATGTGGCGGTAGATTTGCGACGCCACCACACGGTTGGTCTGGAAAAAGGAGCGCGAGGACAGGCGCACGCGCACGTCCGCGAGGGTGTCCTCGACGCTCCGCTGGCCAACGAGCACACGCTCGTGCTCGCCGAACAAGGCATTGCCCGTGCTTGCGTTCACGTTGAGCACCACGGAGGTCACGACCGGACAACGCTGGCAAAGCACGGCCGCCACGGTCGCGGCGGCGGCCCACTCGGGTCGGGCCGCCACCAGGGTCGCCATCACCTGTCCCGAGGCGGTCGCACGCAACACGGCGTAGCGAATCACACCCGTGCGCAGAACCTCGTCGAAAGGCTCCGCGTCGTGGTCGATCAAGATGGCAAGCAAGGCCTGCCTGACCTCATCGAGGACCGGTTCGACCACCTGGCAGCCACCGAGATCGACCACGTCGTGCGATCGAGGAGCGAAGGCGCCTAGAACGGGCCGGTTCGAATCATGGGCGCGGCCATAGACGTACTTGGCCTGGTTGCGATAGCCGAGAACCCGCGACGACGGAACGCACGGCGCGACGGACAACGTGGACAGGCCGGGGTGGCGTGCGAGCTGGTCTAGAACGCGTCCGCGTTTCCAGTCGAGCTGGGCCGGGTAGGCCAGGTGCATGAGGGTGCAACCGCCGCACGCTCCATGCGCTGGACAGGACGCCTCCACACGATGCGCGGAAGCCGCCAGCACGATGCGAAGGCCCGCCCATGCCTCGCGCCCGGATCCGGCGCGGTGGACGGACACGTGATCGAGGCGGACCCGCACCCGCTCGCCGGGCAACGCGCCCACGATGTGTACGCCCAAGACTTCGCTCCCGGACACGGCCTGCGCCAGGCCCGCACCGGTCTCATCGAGAGCCGTGCACGTCACCTCGAATTCTTCGCCCGGCCGAAGCTCTTGGTCTGACACGTGCGTGCGGCGGGGAAGGTGGGTGACAGTGACGGGCTAGGCTCGCCCAGAGCCGCCCTTGGCAACCGGGCTGTCCGGAACGGCAAGATTCGTCACCGCGATGGGGCGCTCCAGCGTGGAAGCGGTCTTGGCACAGGCCAAGGTACGCGCGCCGCCGGGGAACTGCACATCGACCTTGCCCGGCCCGGGCGTCGTCGCCACCACGCCCACACCGAAGGTCGCGTGAATCACGCGCTCTCCGGGCAGGTAGGAATCCTTGGGCGAGTAACCGCGCGGCGGCTTCGCGGGATCGAAGTCCGCGAGGCGCGGCGCGGGGGTGCCGATTGCACGTCCCGCCTTGCGACGGCGCGGGCGGCCCCAGGAGCTTCCTCCTCCGCCGCCGCTTGGCGCTGGCGCGTTCTTCTCGCCCCGGTAGTTGTGCTGGCTACCGCAGAGCTTGCACACGACTTTGGCGACGCGATCGCCGATTTTGGCCATCACCACGTGCCAGGTATCCCCGCAGCGCGTGCAGATGTCCTCGATATCCATGCCTACCCCTGGAGTCGCCATGTTGAGTTGCTTCGCGGCCTCCTGTTACGTCCTGAGACAGGATTCTATCAGGCATCGGGCTTCGCCGCTGGCTACTTTTTCAGCGACGCCGCGTAGAGAATGAGCGCGTCGACCTGATCCTCTCTCAGCCGGTCCTTGAACGGCTTCATCTCTTGTTCCTTGCCCTTGACCGTTCGCTTGATTCCTTCCAGGACGGACTTGCGCGCGCCTTCGAGCGTCAAGTCCTTCCAATAGGCCGCCTTGGTCATGTCCGCGATGCCCATTTCATCACCCAGCTCGGTCTTGGCGCGACCGTTGTCGCCGTGGCAGGTCGCGCACTTGGCCTCGAAGAGGCGCTTGGTCTTCTTGTCGGGCTTGTAACCCGTGGGCGGCGCAAGTCCCTCCGCCAGGAGGATCTGCGAAATCAGCAGCGCGAAGAACAAGCTCGCCAACGCGAGGGAGAGGGAGCGATTCATGGGGTACGTCCGTCCTCGACCCTAGGCTTCATGTCCGACGGCCGCTTGTCAAGGAAGAGAGAGCACGGAGACGGAGGAGAGAGCGCAGAGTCGGACGGGGTCAGGCTTGTTACTATGGCTGCGCGCCGCAGGTCGGGCTGGCGGTTGCGCACGAAACGAGGTCGGGGCCGCAGCTCGCACTGATGTCGAGCGGCGTGTTACCCGAGGCCAGGACACCCTGGCCTTGGATGGGCCCCGAGCAGGTAAGTCCGACCGGCGGATTGTTCTGGATGGTCAGCAGATTGAGACTCGTCGGGCCCGCCGCAGGCAGGCTGTCGACGCGAATCCCGCTCCAAATCACGCCATCCGACGTCTGGCCTGGCCCGTTGCCGGTAACGAGGGTATTGCGGATGTCGAATGCTGCACCCGCGAGCAGGATGCCTCCGCCCGGGTTGTCTCGGACGGTACAGCCGTCCATATGAAGAAAGACGGTCGCTCCCGAAGCATGGATGCCGATGCGGGTGACGCCCGAGGGATTTCCCGCCACCGTCAAACCGCGCAGGTAGATCTCGCCGCTGATGATGCCGATACCGTCGGTGTTGTCCTCGGGCTTGACCAGCGCCGCCCTGCCGACGATGGTGAGCGAATCCGCTTGGGCGTCCACCGAGAAATTCTGGACCTGCCCCATGATGACCACCACCGACTGACCGGCGGACAGGGCGGTGTCGACGCCCTGTTGGGCCGTGCAATAGGGCGTTTGCGCCGACCCCGCGCTGGGTCCCGAATCCGAGCAAGTGCCCGCCGCGCTCTTGCCGACGTAGACAGTTTCGGCATCGGTGGCACAGTGGCCGTCCAGCTGGAACATACACACGCCCGGCCCACCGGCCTTGGCCGAGCACTGCACGTCGCCGTTGCACAGCGCACAGGCGTTCGCTGTCGTGTCGCAAATGGGTTTGGTCGCGGACTTGCAGTCGTCGCTCGTCGCGCACTCGGCGCACGTGCCGCCGGACAGGCACACGGGATTGGCCAGGTTTCGCGCGGCGCAAGCCGAGGCGCCGACCCCGGCGCAGCCCACGCACAGGCCGGCCTGACAGAAGGACCTGGTCGCGTCGCGAACACAGTCACCATCGCCCAGGCATTCCACGCAGCGGCCCGAAACCGCCTCGCAGGCGGGCGTGGCCGCCGGACAGCCAGCGTCGACCGCGGCGCACGATACGCACGCGTGACTGGACGAGCAGACGGGGGTGCCACCGCCGCACTGATCGCCCGTCTTGCAGGCCACGCACTGGCCTTGCACGCAGTAGGGAGCACCCTGGCCGATGCAGTCGCTGTCGGCGGCGCAGGTCCCAGGGGCGTCGGGAAGGTAGGCATCGACCGCGCCGACCTCGACGGAGCTGGTCCGACCGGCCTCGCTGGCCGCATCCGACTCCACCGCGTCGTCGACCGAGTCCGCCGAGACCGGGACGTCCCCGCCCGCATCGACGGTGGAGGACAGGTCGACGGGAGAACCATCGATGAATGCCGTCGTGCGCGCACCATCGATGCCTTGTTCTTGTGGAACCTCGGACGGGTTCGTGTCCCAGGTGCCGCCATCGGTGATGGGCACGCAGCGGTTGCTTAGGCAGGTGAAACCGTCGTGGCAGGACTCCGTGAAGCAGGTTCCCCAATCGCGGCGCGTGGCATCGCAGCCCATCCCAAGGGCGCCTGACGTGGCCAAGGCAAGGACGAAGAGCGTTGGAAACCGCATGGTCGCTCCCCTTTGCCCCTTCATCGGAATCGCCCCGCGAGTTGCAAGCCGGCGGGGCCGACGGCGACCTGGGCGTGCGCCGGCCACAGGCCCCAGGTCAGAAGTCCCGCACCACCGAGCAAGGCCACGCCTCCCGCGATGGCCGTCGGCCAGCCGTACTTGGAAGTGTCGCGAACTCGGTCGCACCCGGAGCATGCGCTCTTGCCGTCGACGATGATGTAATACGAGCCGGCCACCAGGGCCGCGAGGCCGGCACCCGCCAGTGCAATACCAGAGTATGCGAGCATGCCGAATCTCTCGGGTTCGGCTTGTGGAACGACCGGCGCAATCACCAGGGCCGCCGGTGGCGGTGACTGGGGGACCGCCTGCGGCGCGGCGGATCGAGGAATCTCCGGCGCGACTCTTGCCGGTCGGCGCAGCGCCTTTTCGATCAGGCTTTGGGTCAGAAGCGCGGCCGAGCCCCACAGATCCTGCTCGTCGCAGATGGGACAATCGCGCCCGTCCTTGCCCAGCAGCTTGCCTTCGTCGGCGTTCCACAAATGGATGGCCAGTTTGAAGCTCTCCTTGGCGAAGCGGGCCTCCACGCGCAGCACCAGGCTCGCGCCGGAGGCCGCCGCGATCTGCGGCAAGCACCCCGGAATCTCGCAGTGAAGCAGACGGTCGGGCAAGGCGCTGGATGGCACCAGCGTGATGCCGTTACGCTTGACCACCTCCGCGATCTCCTTGCGCAGCCGCTCCTTGGTGTTCCTCGAGAGCTGGCTGGGCGAGGACGGTTCGATGACCACGAGACGTCTGTCATCCGCCGTCGACGCATCGGCCAGGGCGGAATTGCCCGCGAGCAACCCCGCGAGCGCGGCAAGGCATGAAAAGCGAAGGCTCATGCCTGGACGTTTTCCGATCCTGGCGGTGCCGTCAAGGTTCTTGCCTGTCTTTGCCTTGCCGAATCCGCTCGGCCACGACCCTGGTCACGCCTTCCCATATCAGAGCTTTGGCGTGCTTTCCTGAACGCGCGCGTGGGCGATACCCAGGCGATCGCGCAAGAGCGCATCTCCGGGGTCGAGCGCGATGGCCTTGGCGTATTCCTGCTCCGCCTCCGCGTAGCGACCCATCTTGAAGTACGTGTTGCCCACGATCGCGTGGGCTTCGGCACCCCCGCCCGCGGTCACGGCGCGCTTGCCTTCGTCCAGAGCGCGCCGCCAGTCGCGAGCATTGAAAGCATCTCGTGCCAGAGTCAGATAATCCGGTTTCTCCGGCGGAGCCAGAGCGTCCGCCGCCATTTCGACCTGCGCCAACAGTCGCCCGTCCTTGGCATCGACTTTCGCATCGGGGTGCGAAACAGTCGGCGGTGGCGAACCCGCGGCCAGCCGGGATGGCTTCGCCAGCGCACGTGACACCGCCGGCGCCGGACCTGAAACCTGCTCGCTCCGCGGAGCGGACGCGTGGCTGGGCGAGGCCGCCGAACGCAACGAGGCGGGTGAGGGGCGCTCCACGGCCAAGCGCATCCAGAGCAGCGCGCACAACCCCACCAGGCCTCCGAACGCGATGGGCGCGCCGAAGCGCAGCTTCTGCCGTATGGAATCCGCGGGCGCGACGACGGCCTTGGGCAGGCTGGCGCTCCTGGCGCGCCTTCTCTCCGGCAGGCCGTCGGCATCGAGCAGGTGGCGCGCCGACTCCACCAACTGACGTCGCTCCGCCCTTTCCTGCTCGGGCGCGAAGATCTCCTTCATGGCCAGGGAGAGCCAGAAGCTCCGGGTGAACCTCGGGCGGAATGAAGACCGCGAGCGCGCGGCGAAGCTCGTCGGCGTTCGCGAAGCGGTCTTCGGGCCGCACGCTGGTGGCCTGCTTCACCACCGCGTCCAGCTCCGGCGGCACCTCCGCGTTGAACCTCGACGGCGGCAGGTGCTCCCCGCGCGCGATCCACGTCAGGATTTCGCCCTCGGTTTCAGCGAGCCTGGTCTCGCGGCCCTGGTCGCGAATCGTGCCCACCGGCCGCTGCGTGAGCAGTTGCCACAGGAGCACGCCAAGCGCGTAGATGTCGGTCCGTCGGTCGAGCTTGTCTCCCGGGCGAAGTTGCTCGGGCGCGAGATGCCACAGCTTGCCGGCGGCCCGATTCTGACCCGGGCTTTCCGCGTGCAGATCCGACGAGGCGATGCCGAAGTCGAGCAGCTTCACCTCGCCGGCGTAGGTCAGGCGCACGTTGGGCGGGTTGATGTCGCGATGGACCAGGTTCAGGCTCTCGAAGTCGTGCGCATAGGCCAACCCGCGCGCGATCTCGCCCACGATGTGGATCGCCACGGGAACCGGAAGCAGGCGCCCCTGCGCGGCCATCTTGTCGAGCAGGGCCGAAACGTCGTGCCCCTCGACGAACTCTTGGACCAGAAAGACCTCGCCGGCGACCTCGCCGATATTGTGGGTGTGGGCCAAATTGCTGTGCACCAACTGGCGCGCCAGATCGGCCTCGTGCCTGAAGTGGCGCACATGATCGGGCTGCGACGCAAGCGCGGGCAGGAGCCGTTTGACCACACACAAAGTTTCGAGCTCGCGATGCCCCGACATGGCCAGATACACCGCCCCCATGCCACCTTCACCGAGTGGCTTCAACAGGACGTACGCCCCGAACTTCTGCGGCAGTCGCGAGTCCAACCCGCGCATTCTAAGCCCGGCCGCCCGGGCAAGCATGTTTTCACCACCTTGCCTCAGCAAGGGCCCGAGTCCCATGTCTCCTTGTCTCCTTGTCTCCTAACAAGGCCTTTACTCGCTCAGGCAGGGGAGTACCATCGCCCCACTGCCATGGAGGGTCATCAGCCTCTGGTTCGGGTCTTGGTTTGGCTGGGACATCTGTCGATTCTGGCCGGGGCAACAGCGGCGGCGACACTGGCGCTGCGGGTGCTGACGGCGGGTGACGGCGTGCCGCTTCAGGCTGCGCTGCCGCAGCTTTTTCCTTTCGCCGAGATGTCGCTCTCGGTGGATGGCCTTTCGGCGTTCTTTCTCTTGGTGGTCGCGCTGATCACGGCTGCTGCCGCACTCTACGGTCCGTCGTACCTGAGCACGCACGCCAAGGCGCCTCTGGTGCAGACGGTTGCGCTCGGCGCCTTCGTCGCGTGCATGGCCCTCGTGTGTTGCGCGGGCGATGGGCTCACCTTCCTGCTCGCGTGGGAGGGCATGACCCTGGCCAGCTACGTGCTCGTGGTGTGCGACACGCGCAGCGAGGAGAACGCGCGGGCGGGCTTGCTCTACTTGGTGATGGCGCACGCCGGAACCGCGGCGCTGCTGGTGGTGTTTCTGACCCTGGCGGAGCGCGCGCAGGGCTTCGACTTCGTCGCGCTCAGGGCGGCGGCGCACGGTCTTGAAAGCCGAACGCGCACGACCCTTTTCATGCTCGCCCTGGCTGGGTTCGGGGCCAAGGCGGGCGTCGTTCCGCTGCACGTGTGGCTACCCAAGGCGCACCCGGCCGCGCCCAGCCACGCCTCGGCGCTCATGTCCGGGGTCATGTTGAAGGTGGCGATCTACGGCATCTTCCGCTTCGCCTTCGACCTGCTGGCCCCCGAGAGCGGGCCGCTGCCGGCCTCCTGGGGCTGGACCGTGCTTCTGCTCGGGACGGTGTCTGCCGTGATGGGTGTGCTGCTGGCCTTGCAGCAGCACGACCTCAAGCGCCTGCTCGCTTTTCACAGTGTGGAGAACGTGGGCATCATTTTGATCGGCGCCGGCGTGGCCATGCTCCTCGGCGGCGGCCGGGCGGCCCAGCCGCTGGCCACCCTGGCGCTTGCGGCCTCGCTGCTGCACACCTTGAACCACGCCGCCTTCAAAGGCCTGCTGTTCCTCGGCGCGGGCAGCGTGATCAAGGGAACCGGCGTGCGCAACATGGAAGAGCTGGGCGGGCTCGCTCGACGCATGCCGTGGACGACCTGGCTGTTTCTGCTCGGGGCGGTCGCCATCTCGGCGCTACCGCCGCTCAATGGCTTCGTCAGCGAGTGGATGACCTTCCAGGCCCTGCTGCTCGGCGGGGCCAAGCTGGGCGGTGCCTCGGGGCTGCTGGCTGGGGTTGCGGCCTCCATGTTGGCGCTCACCGGGGGCCTGGCTGCCGCTTGCTTTGCCAAGGCCTTTGGCGTGACCTTCCTCGGCCGCCCGCGAACCGCGCACGCGGAGCACGCGACAGAGTCTCCGGCGCCCATGATTGCCGGCATGCTCTTGCTCGCAGGGCTGTGCGTGGTACTTGGGTTGGCCCCCGGCTATGGCATGCACTTGCTCGATCGTCCCACGGCTGAATTGCTGGGCGGCGGCGGGGCCAGCGCCGTGGTCACTGCGCGCGGTCCGCTGGTGCTCTCGGCAAGCGGTGCCCCGGCGGGCCTCGAATCGACCTCCATCTCCGTCACCGCCGTCGCAGCGCTGCTCGCTGCGCTCGCCCTGTTGGCTTGGATCCTGCGCGGCTGGCCTCGCCAGGCGGGGCGCAGGCGCGCGCCCACGTGGACCTGCGGAATGACACCCACCAGCCGCTTCGACTACACCGCCACCGCGTTCGCCAAACCGCTGCGCCTGATCTTCTCGGCCGTCTACCGACCGCGCCGCGCGCTCGTGCGAGAGGCCGGGCCGTCGCCCTACGTGCTCCGGCGCATCACCTATACCGGCGAAGTCGTCGACCTGGCCGAGACCGTGCTCTACGCGCGCCTCAAGCGCTGGATCACCTCGGGCGCGCACGGCATCCGCGTCTACAGCACGGGGCGCATCCACGGCTACATTGCCTTCGTGCTGGTCACGCTGGTGGTGGCACTGCTCTTGTTCGCGAAGGCCTGAGCCATGGCAACCCCCGCACACATCGCCGAGCCAGTGGCCAGGATCGTCGCCCAGGCGGGGCTCTTGGTGCTGCTCGGGCCGCTGGTCACCGGGTTCATCCAGAAGCTCAAGGCACGCTTGCAGTGTAGGCAAGGGGCGAGCCTGTGGCAGCCCTACCGCGATCTGGCCAAGCTGCTGCGCAAGGGAAGCGTGCAAAGCGACACCGCCAGTCCGTTCTTTCGCGCCATTCCGGTGCTGGTCCTGGCCGCCACGGTGACGACGACCGTGATGCTGCCCGTGCTGTGGGCAGGGACGGGCCCCGTCCCGCTGCCCTTGGGGGATGCCATCTTGCTGCTGGCCTTTCTGGCCCTGGCACGCTTTCTCTGCGCCATCGGGGCGCTGGATGCCGGCGGGGCGTTTGGCGGCATGGGGGCGTCTCGCGAGATGACGGTCGGCCTGCTCGTCGAGCCGGCCTTGATGATGGCGGTGTTCTCGGTGTCGGTGGCGGGGGGGACCACCGACCTCGGCGACCTGGCCGCCCGGCGCGGAACGCTTCCGGCGCTGTCCTGGCAAGCGCCCGACTTGCTCGCCCTGTTCGCCATGCTGGTGTTGGCCCTGGCCGAGACCGGCCGCATACCGGTGGACAATCCGGACACGCACCTCGAGCTGACCATGCTTCACGAGGGCATGCTGCTCGAGCACTCCGGCCCTGGGTTGGCGTGCATCGTGCTGGCCACGCACACCAAGCAGCTCGTCATCCTGACCCTGGTAGCGGCGCTGTTCTTTCCCCTCGGCCTGGCCCCGGGCCTGGCGCCCGCCGATATCGGTTTCGCCCTGGCCGCGTTTGCGGTCAAGGTGTTGGCCCTGGCGACTTTCCTGGCCGTGGTCGAGTCGTCCTATGCCAAACTGCGTTTCTTTCGCGTGCCGCAGTTCCTCGGACTTGGCCTGGTGTGCGCCTTTTTGGCGCTGGCGTTGAGGATCCTATGAACGCTTTTCTGGCTGTCCGCCTCATCAACGTGCTGGGAGCGCTGCTCCTGTTCACCATGTTGCTCATCCTCGCCTCGGGCCAGCTCTACCGCGCGATCTACGCCGTCGCGGCGCAGGCGGTCTTGTTGGGCGTCGCCGGTGGCGTTCTCGGCGCTGCGACCGGCAACATCGATCTGTGGGTCATTGCCGGCATCACCATCGTGGTGAAGGCCATCCTGCTGCCCTGGCTGCTCATCCGGGTGGTGAAGCGAATCAACATCGGGCGCGAGATCGAGCCGGTGATCCCCATCAACGTCACCCTGCTGTTTGCCGCCGGCATCGTGGTGCTGGCCTTTCACCTCAGCGCCTCCCTGGGAACGGTCAGGCAGGCCATCACGGGCAATGCCCTGCCGGTGGGCATCGCCTTGATCCTGCTCGGTGTGCTGGTGATGGCCTCTCGACGCAAGGCCCTGGTTCAGATGGTGGGGTTGTTCGCCTCGGAGAACGGCATCTTCTTCACCGCCATGGCCATCAGCCAGGGCATGCCGCTCATCATCGAGATCGGCGTGATTCTCGACGTGGTCTTGGGAGCCCTGGTCATGGGCATCTTGGTCTTGCGCGTGCGCTCGAGCGTGGATACCGACATCGCCGACTTGGAGAGTCTCAAGGGTTAGAGGATGCCGACGTCGAATCTGCTATGGCTCACGCCCCTGATTCCGCTGCTCGTCGGGGCCAGCATGCTGCTCGTGCGCAATCGGCGGGTGCTGGCAGCCCTCGACGTCGGTGGCTCGCTGGTCGTGTTGGGTCTGGTCGTGGCCATCGCTCGCTCCGTGGCGGCCACTGGCCCGGTGGCCGCGCTTCGAGCCTTCCGCGCCGACGAGGTGGCGGTGTTGTTTCTGCTGCTCATCGGCCTGCTCGCGTTGGCCGTGTCGGTCGCGACGGTGGGATGGATGCGGCAAGAGCTCGTGCGCGGACACATGCGTGCCGATCGCCTGCCCTACTACTACGCCCTCGTCCACGGATTCATCGCCACCATGCTGATCACGGTGCTGGCGGACAATCTCGGCATCCTATGGATCGCCATGGAAGGCACCACCATCACCTCGGCCTTGCTGGTGGGCTTTCACGGCGACAAACACGGCCTGGAAGCGGCCTGGAAGTACATCATCGTCACCACCATCGGCATTTCTTTCGGTCTGTTCGGCACGGTGCTGGTGTACGGCGCTGCCGTGCACGCGCAGGGCGGGGTGTTCGCAGGGGCCATGAACTATTCCAGTATCGCAGCCATCGCCCACAAGCTCGATCCCGGCATCATCCGCATCGCCTTCATCTTCGTGGTGGTGGGCTACGGGACCAAGGCCGGCCTGGCCCCGGTTCACATGTGGCTGCCCGACGCCCACAGCCAGGCGCCCACGCCGGTCTCGGCGCTGCTTTCCGGAGCGCTCATCAAGTGCGCCTTGTTTGGCATCATTCGCTTCCACACCCTGGCGCGTGCTGCCTGCGGCGGCGACTTCAGCCAGGATCTCCTGCTGCTGTTCGGACTGATCTCGGTGGTGGTGGCCACGCCCTTCATCATCGTCCAGCACGATCTCAAGCGCCTGCTTGGCTACCACAGCGTCGAGCACGTGGGCATCATCGCGCTTGGTCTCGGCTTCGGCGGCCGACTCGGCACCTACGGAGCCCTGCTGCACGTGATCAACCACGGCGTCACCAAAGCCCTGGTCTTCCTCATTGCAGGCGACGCCATCGGCCGCTACGGCACCCGCGACATGCGCCTCATGCGGGGCTTTCTCCACATCGCGCCTTGGGCCGCGACCCTCTTGCTCATGGGCGCCTTCTCGCTGGCCGGGACACCGCCCTTTTCCATCTTCATCAGCGAGCTCATCATCCTGCGGGCGGGCCTCGGCGCCGGTCATTATGCGATAGTGGCTATTTTCCTGGCCATGGTGGTGGTCATCTTCGCGGGGCTGATTCACCATGTGGGACAAATGGTCTTTGGCGAGGCGGACCAGGCGGCGGATCGCGGACGCGAGCTGCGTTCGCCGCTGCTCGGAACCCTGCTGCTTGCGCTGGTCATGGTGTGGCTGGGTGTGACCACTCCGCTCTATCTCGACCGGGTATTGGTGCGCGCGACGGAGATTATCCTTGGCTGATCCAACACCTACGCTCGAGGACAAGCTCAGCGCGCGGTTGGCCGGACAGGGCGTTTTCGAGCCAGGCCCCCGCCCACAGGATCTGACGTTCAAGGCGAAGCGCGCCGAGGATGTTCCCGCTGTCGTGGCCGAGCTGTGCGCCCTGGATCTGGGATTGGCGACCTTGGTTGCAACCGATGAGAGTGCGAGCGCCGAGAGGGATCTCAAGGTCCGTTACGTCTTCGAGCCGACCGCGGGAGCCGCGCGGCCCTTGCCCGACACCTTCGTCACCGTGGTGGCCTCGCTCGATCCAGCCCGGCCGGAGCTGCCGTCCATCTCCGCGCAAGTTCCCGCGGCCAACTGGCACGAGCGTGAAGCGCAAGATCTCTTCGGCATCGTCTTTCTCGGACATCCGGATCCGAGGCCCCTGGTGGTTCACGACGGCTGGCCCAAGGGGTTCTTCCCGTTGCGCAAGACCTTCGACGCCCAGATGCGACCGCCGCGGGAGCCGGCCGAGGAATTTCCCCACCTCGCGGTCGAGGGCGAAGGGGTGATCGAAGTGCCGGTGGGCCCCATCCATGCGGGCATCATCGAACCTGGCCACTTTCGCCTCAGCACGGTCGGCGAATCGGTGCTGAACCTCGAAGCCCGCCTGTTCTACACCCACCGTGGGCTCGAAAAGCGCATGGAGGGGTTGCCCATGGGCGACGCGTTCTACGTTGCCGAGCGCATCTGCGGCGTGTGCTCGCTCGCGCACGGGCTTGGGTTCTGCGAGGCGGTCGAGCAAATCGCCGGAATTGCGGCGCCCGCCCGGGCACGCACGCTACGCACCCTTGCGCTCGAGCTCGAGCGGCTGTACAACCACGTGGGCGACATCGGCAACATCACCGCCGGAGCGAGCTACCACTACGGCACCTCGGTCGGCGCCCGGATGAAAGAGGCGCTGCAACAAGTCGGAGAGCGGCTCACCGGCAGCCGCTTCTTGCGTGGGCTGCTTGTGCCCGGCGGCGTTCGCCTCGATCTCACCGCCGAGCTTGCGCAAGCCCTGTCTGCCGCGATGGACGCCACCACCCTGGCGCTCGCCAGTCTGATGGAACGCATCGAGAACAATCCATCGCTGATCGATCGCCTCGATACCACCGGGTTTTTGCAGGCGCAGGACGCAATCGCCCTGGGCGTGACCGGCCCTGCGGCCCGTGCCTGCGGCGTCGACCGCGATGCCCGGCGCGACCACCCACACGCCGGCTACACCGGCGATCTGCGTGTTGCCGTGGCGACCGAATCCGACGGCGATGTTCACGCCCGCCTGAACGTGCGCGTGGCCGAGGCGCGCGAGTCCATGCGGCTCATCCGCGCGTTGCTGGAAGGCATGCCATCCGGACCGACTCGCGTCGACCTGCCTGAAACCCTGCCGGCCTGGGGGATCGGCATCGCCGCCATCGAGTCGCCGCGCGGAGCGGCGGTTCATTGGCTGCGCGTCGATGGCAGCGGCCGCGTCGATCGTTACCACCTTCGCTCGCCCAGCTACGCCAACTGGCCGGTGGTCGGGCTTGCCGCCCAGACTTCGATCGTCGCCGACTTCCCCCTGGTCAACAAGAGCTTCGAGCTCTGCTACTCGTGCACGGACCGATGAACATGCGCATGAAGGGCTCATCATGCTGACGGCCATTCTGAAAAGCCTGCGCACCGGCGTGGTGACGGTTCGCTACCCGGAAGATCCGGCGCATCCGCCCGAGCGTTTTCGTGGCGCGCCCGTGGTCCGTCCCGGCAGCGCGCTCGACAGGCTTCCACCGGCGTCGATCTGTCCGTCAGGTGCGATCACGCATGCATCCGGACGTTACGGCATCGATAGAGGGCGCTGCATTTTCTGTGGGCGCTGCGCCGAAAGCTCGCTCGACGGCGCCATCGAGCTCGGACGGCAGGTCGAGCTGGCTTCACGGCAGCGCCAGGGCCTGGTCGTCGAGGTGGAAAGCGATCCAAGCGGTCGGGCAGTGCCGTTGCCTCCGCCAGCGCCCAGCGCCGAGGTCGCCGAGCAGATTCGGCGTACCCTTGGTCGGTCGCTCGCTCTGCGCCACCTCGACTCGGGCTCGTGCAATGCCTGCGACTGGGAGCTGACCGCGCTGCTCAATCCGGTTTACGACATCCGGCGCCTGGGCATCGATTTCGTCGCCTCGCCACGCCACGCTGACGGCGTCATCGTGACCGGGCCGGTAACCCGCAATCTGGAAACAGCCGTGCGGCGAACCTACGAGGCAATCCCCGAACCGCGCATCGTCATTGCCGTCGGAGCGTGCGCAACGTCGGGAGGCATCGTAGGGCGCAGCTATGCCAGCGCGGGTGGCGTGGCCGAGGTCCTGCCCGTGGACGTCTTCATTCCTGGCTGTCCGCCACGCCCCGAAGCCATCATCTTCGGCATCCTTCTCGCCATCGGACGCATCGAGGCCAGGGGCCGGTGATGGACCGAGTTATGGCGTCGGACTATCCTGCTCGGGCATCTTGTGCCAGAAGTCGCTGGTGCACTCGATTCTAGCGCTCGCCGCCTACGATCCCTTCCTTGCCGAGGGTGGCGGCTGGGTTGGCCAGTGGAGTCCCGGCATCGGGGATCCCACCGTTCTGGGTTGGGTGACGGTCGTGGCCTACTTCGCTGCGACCGTCGTTTGCTATCGCCTGCGCGCCCGCTTCTCCCCGAATGCCGATTGGTTGCGACGGAAAGAGCGGCGGTTCTGGGCGACCATGACCGCGATCCTACTTTTCCTTTGCATCAACAAGCAGCTGGATTTGCAGACGGCGATGACCGAGCTCCTCCGTATCTGCGCGCGGCGACAAGGCTGGTACGATCACCGAAGGACCTACCAGGTCGCTTTCATCGCAGCCATGGCCGTCGCCCTTCCCGTCGCCGCGGTCGTCCTCTTCCGGGTCACCCGGGGTCTGGCGGGTGCAATCAAGCTTGCCGGTCTCGGGCTGGTCGTCATCGGCGGCTTCGTGCTCATTCGGGCCGCCTCGTTTCATCACATCGACCGGCTGCTAGGGGAACGCATCCTCAACTTCAAGCTAAACTGGATTCTGGAGCTGGGCGGCATCGCCATCGTGCTGGTGGGTTCCCTCATGCGATGGCGACAATTGAACCAGGGCCCCCATACGCGATGAGGGAAAGCCGGCGCGCGACCGCGTCTGCGCCGAAGAGCCGCCGACTCGAGACGCGTCCATGAATGAACCCGTGAGCCGCCGCCGGCCCGCTCTGTCCATCGAATTGAACGATGCGCACCATCATCTTGATGGAAGGAATGGCTCTTCCGCGACCGCCGCGCCTGTAAGGGGTTGAAGTCATGGATTCGGGGGTGTGGCCCGAATGCTGCAGTACCATTGGGGCAACGTTACAAGGAGACCCCATGGATTCAGTAGGACAAGAGGTAGGGAAGATCGAAACACGGCTCCGACAGCTGGGCGCCAAGCTCGACAAATTGGTAGCCAAGGCCGACGAAGCCGGGACCGAGGTCAAGGTCGACTATCGCAAGCAGATCGATCACATCAAGGACAAGCACGCCGTGGTGCAGAGCAAGCTGACGGCGTTCAGGACCGCCAACGGCCAGAAATGGGACAATTTCAAGGGCGGCGTTGAAACCGCCTGGCACGATCTCGAGAATGCATTCAAGGCCCTCAAGCGTAACGGCAACGACACTCCCGCTGGTTCCGGCGAGGCAGATCAGCTCGCAACGACGCCCCCTCTGCCAATCAAACCGTAGCTCTTGAGCTGTGCCGGCTGCCGTTTTCATTGCCAACTAGTCGATGGCCCGGAACGTGCTGTAGGTGTGTGTAGAGACGATGCGTAGGTGGGCCCGAAAAGCTTTGATCTCGGGGACGGAGAGGATGCGCGGCGGTGTCCTGGCCAGTGTCAACTTGGCCGATGAACCACCCTTACGCGCCGAGCTACTCAGTGCCGAGCAGATGAAGCAGCACGGGAGGACCCTGGCGGCGGCGCACAAGCTAGCGCTGCGATGGGCCCCCGATCGCTTGCTCTCGCGACTTGCAGACAATGAGCAGATCCTGATCGAGGCCTGCCGCCTCTTGACCGAAGCGCTGGCGGGCGATCGTCGAATCGTCCCCGCTGGGGAATGGCTGCTCGACAATTTCTATCTGGTCGAAGAACAGATTCGCACGGCTAGGCGACATTTGCCGAAAGGCTACAGCCGGGAATTGCCCCGCCTGGGCGATGGCCCGTCGGCGGGCCTTCCGCGCGTCTACGACATCGCGCTCGAGGCGATCTCGCACGGTGATGGACGGGTGGACCCCGAAAGCCTGGACGGATTCGTGGCCGCGTACCAGTCGGTGACCGCGCTCAAGCTTGGCGAATTGTGGGCCGTGCCCATCATGCTCCGCCTGGCGCTCATCGAGAATCTCCGACGGGTGAGTGCTCGGGTCGCCGCTGCACGCATCGAGCGCGACAGTGCCGCGTCCTGGGCGGAGCAGATGGCGGTCGTGGCCCTCGAGGATCCGAAGAACCTCATCCTGGTTACCGCGGACATGGCGCGCACCAATCCGCCGATGGCGAGCTCGTTCGTGGCCGAGCTGGCCCACCGACTGCAAGGCCTGAGCCTCACGTTGCCGCTTACGTGGATCGCGCAGCGCCTTTCCGAGTCCAATCTGACCATCGAGCAGATGGTCCACATGGAGAATCAGCAGCAGGCGGCCGATCAAGTTTCCATCAGCAACAGCATCGGCAGCCTACGCATCCTGGGGTCGACCGACTGGCGCAAATTCGTCGAGAACCTGAGCGCGGTCGAGCAGACCTTGCGCGAGGACCCTGCCGACGCCTACCGCGGGATGGAGTTCGCCACGCGAGACCGCTACCGCCGCACCGTGGAGACGATCGCGAGGCACAGCGCGCTTACGGAAAGCGAAGTGGCGCGTCAGGCGATCCTGCTTGCTCAGGCGAGCGCGACCAGTGGTGCCGTCGACGAACGCACGCGCCATGTCGGCTTCTATTTGATAGACCAGGGATTGCCGCAGCTTGAACGCGCGGCGCACATGCGGAGCTCGACGACGGGGGCCTTGCGCGCGCCGGGCGGACGATTCCCGTTCTTCATCTATGGGGCGGGCATTGTCCTGCCGGCGGCCATTGCCACCGGCGTTCTCATGGCCAGAGCCCGCGCCGACGGAGGCCCCGGCTGGCTTCTCGCGCTGACGGGAATCCTTTCCCTCGTGTGTACGAGTCAGCTTGCCGTGGCACTGGTGGACTGGACGGCGACCTTGCTGGCCACTCCGCATAGGTTGCCCCGCCTGGACTACTCGGACGGAATTCCACCGGACTCGCGCACCCTGGTCGTGATCCCGACCATGCTCGGGAGTGCCACCGCCATCGCGGAGCTCCTCGAGGGGCTGGAGGTTCGGTACCTCGCCAACCAGGACGGAAATCTGCACTTCGCCCTCCTGACCGATTTGCTGGATGCCCCCATGGAAAACCTGCCCGACGACGAAGCGCTGGTGTTGCTGGCCAAGGGTGGGATCGATGCGCTGAACGGCAAGTACGGTGGCCCTGGCGGCCGCAGCGGCGGCCCCTTTCTTCTCTTCCACCGCCCGCGCCGTTTCAATCCGCGCGAACGGATCTGGATGGGCTACGAGCGCAAGCGCGGCAAGCTCGCGGCGCTCAACGCATTTCTGCGCCGCGGGAATGAGCAAGGCGACTTCGCGCTGGTTGTCGGCAATCCCGCACAGCTCTCGCAAGTCAAATACGTGATCACCCTGGACACCGACACACAGTTGCCGCGCGACGCCGCCAGGGAGCTCGTCGGGGCGATAGCCCACCCCTTGAATCGGGCGACATTCGACGAACGCACGCAATGCGTCCGTGCGGGTTACGGCATTCTCCAGCCGCGCATGGCCGAGAGCCTGTCCGGTGTCAGGTCACGCTATGCCCAGCTGTGGAGCAGTGAACCGGGATTCGACCCGTACACGCGTGCGGTCTCCGACGTCTACCAGGATCTCTTCCAAGAGGGCTCGTTCATCGGCAAGGGCATCTACGAGGTCGATGCCTTCGAGCGCGCCCTGGCAGGCCGCTTTCCCGAAAATCGGATCCTGAGCCACGATCTGGTCGAGGGTTGCTATGCACGCTCTGGACTGCTCACGGATGTGCAGCTCTATGAAGAGTATCCCGCACGCTACGCCACGGATGTCATTCGCCGCCAGCGATGGATTCGTGGCGACTGGCAGAATCGCCTTCTGGACCTTGCCGTGGGTTCGTGTCCCGGACGAGGGTTGGCGAAAGAACCCGCTCTCCCTGCTCGCACGCTGGAAGATAGCCGACAATCTCCGGCGCAGCTTGGTGCCGATGGCCGCGATTCTATGGTTGCTGCTCGGTTGGTCGTGGCTTCTCCGCCCCGGGTTCTGGACGCTGTCGGTCCTCGGCGTCTTCCTCTCTCTGCCCATGGTCGCATCCCTGGTGGACGCCGTCCGGAAGCCGAAGGATGTGCTGCTTGCACAGCACCTGATTGGGGCGGGTCGCTCGGCCGCTGTGCGTTTCGCACAGGCGTCTTTCGCATTGGCTTGCCTACCGTACGAGGCGTTGTTCAGCGTCGATGCAATCCTACGCACCACCTTCCGAATCTTGCTCAGCCACCGCCGGCTCTTGGAATGGAATCTCGCAAGCGACGCAAGACATCGGCGCGGTTCCAGTCTCGCATCGTCCTTTCGTACCATGTGGATCGCGCCGGTTGTGTCCGCGGCGACGTTGCTCCTTCTCGCTCGCGTTCGGCCCGAAGCCCTGGCCATCGCGGCCCCCATCCTGGCCCTCTGGTTCGCAGGTCCGGTCCTCGCCTGGTGGCTCAGCAGGCCCCTCTCGCGTCACGCTTCCAAGTTGACGGAGGCCGATAGGCATCTTCTGCGTAGAACGGCCCGAAAGACCTGGGCCTTCTTCGAGACATTCGTCGGTCCGAAAGATCACTGGCTGCCACCCGACAACGTGCAAGAGAACCCGGCGACGGTCATCGCCCATCGCACCTCGCCGACCAACATGGGGCTGTCCCTGCTTGCCAACCTGGCCGCCCACGACTTCGGCTTCATCTCGACCGGGCGACTCGTCGAACGCACGGCCAATGCCATGCACACCATGAAGACCCTGGACCGCCATCGCGGCCATTTCTACAACTGGTACGATACGCAGTCGCTTGCGCCCCTGAGGCCTCGCTACGTCTCCAGCGTCGACAGCGGAAACCTCGCTGGACACCTCCTGACCCTGCGCCAGGGACTGCTCGCCCTCGTGGACGAGACGATCGCGGGGCCACGTCTATTCGCTGGACTGGCGGACACCTTCGCCATCGTCGTCGACGCGGCGGAAGCCCCGGATCTCGGTGAGATGGCCGAGGTCGAGAGCGCCTTGACCTCAGCCATGGACGCCCCACCACGCACGCTCGGAGCCGTGCACAGCAACATCGAATCGATCGCGAAAGCTGCCGAATCGCTGGCCACTCGGCTGGCCGCCGCCCCCGAGAGCCAGGCCAAGGTGTGGGCGTTGGCACTGGTCCGCCAGTGCGGGGATGCGCTGGCCGATCTCGCCTTCATCGCCCCCTGGACTTCGTTGCCAGAGGCGAGCGTTCTCCCGGACAGGTATCCTGGCCGCGATCGGCTCCCAACGCTGCGCGAGTTGGCCGGGGCCGCTTCGCGACTTTCCCCAGACGAGGCCAACGCCGGCTCGGGGGCAGAACGGCGGCGCCTGATCGCCGAGTGCAGTCGGCGCGCGGAAAAGAGAATCGCGGCCGTGCAGCGCCTTGCTCTTGCCGCTGGCGACCTCGCGCGCATGGAGGTCGACTTTCTCTTCGACCAGACTCGCCACCTGCTCGCCATCGGGTACAGCGTGGACGATCGCCGGCGCGACGCAAGCTACTACGACTTGCTCGCTTCGGAAGCCAGGCTTTCCACCTTCGTGGCGATCGCCCAGGGACAACTCCCGCAAGAGAGTTGGTTTGCTTTGGGACGCCGTCTGACCAGCGAAGGAGGCAAGCCCATTCTGCTTTCGTGGAGCGGCTCGATGTTCGAGTACCTGATGCCGATGCTCGTGATGCCGACCTACGCAGGCACCCTGCTCGATCAGACCTGCCGGGCCGCGGTGGAGCGGCAGATCGCGTACGGAGCCCAGCGTGGCGTGCCATGGGGAATGTCGGAATCGGGCTACAATCTCGTGGACGCGCATCTCAACTACCAGTACCGCGCATTTGGCGTTCCCGGCCTGGGGCTCAAGCGCGGACTTGCCGAGGATGTGGTGGTGGCGCCCTACGCCTCGTTGCTGGCCCTGATGGTCGCGCCCGAGGAAGCCTGTGAGAATCTGCGGCGTCTTGCGTCCGAGGGGTGCGAGGGGCGCTACGGATTTTTCGAGGCCATCGACTACACGCCGTCCCGTCTGCCGCGCGGGAACACCAGCGCCTTGGTTCAATCGTTCATGGTCCACCACCAGGGTATGAGCTTGCTGTCGCTGGCCTATCTTCTGCTGGACCGACCGATGCAAAAATACTTTCAGGCGGACCGAGCGTTTCAAGCCACGACGTTGCTCCTCCAAGAACGGATTCCCAAACCGGTTGCTCCTTATCTGCACACGTCAGAGCTGGCCCAGTCGCGGACCACTGCCGCCGGCACCGAGACGCCCATGCGGGCATTCGACACGCCCCACACTGTCTCGCCCGAAGTGCAGCTCTTGTCGAATGGCCGCTACCACGTGATGCTCACCAACGCCGGCGGTGGCTACAGCCGATGGAAGGATCGCGCCATCACGCGCTGGCGCGAAGATAGCACGCGCGATCACTGGGGCACTTTTTGTTACCTACGCGACGCCGCCAGCGGGACGTTCTGGTCGACCGCCTACCAACCAGCGCTCAAGCGATCCGACAGCTACGAGGCGATCTTTTCGGAATCCCGTGCGGAGTCCGCTGTCGCAAGCACGATCTCGACACCCACACGGAGATTGCGGTTTCGCCCGAGGATGACATCGAGCTACGCCGAATCACCATCACCAACCGCGCCCGCAAGCGCAGGACCATCGACCTGACCAGCTACGCCGAGGTCGTCCTGACCTCGCTTGCAGCGGATGCGCAGCATCCCGGGTTCAGCAATTTGTTCGTGCAGACCGAGATCCTTCGGCAAAGGCAAGCCATCCTATGCACGCGTCGGCCGCGCTCGGCGGGCGAGGCGTCACCGTGGATGTTCCATCTGATGGCCGTGCACGGGGCCGAAGCGGGCGAGATCTCGTACGAGACCGACCGCTCGCGCTTCATTGGACGTGGCCGTACCGTCGCGGATCCACGGGCGATGAGCAGCGGCGCGAAGCTATCGGACAGCCAGGGCTCGGTGCTCGATCCCATCGTCGCCATCCGACAGCGGATCACGCTGGAAGCGAACGCGTCGGTAACGGTCAACATGGTGACCGGGGTAGGCGAGACCCGCGAGGTTTGCCTTGGACTTGTCGACAAGTATCAAGACCGGCGCCTGGCGGACCGCGTTTTCGATCTGGCGTGGACCCATAGCCGGGTGGCGCTGCAACAGATCAACGCCAGTGAAGCCGATGCGCAACTGTACGGCAGACTGGCTGGAGCCATCCTTTACGCCAATGCCACGCTTCGTGCCGACCCCAATGTGGTCAAGAACAATCGCCGTGGCCAGTCCGGCCTGTGGGGCTATTCGATCTCCGGAGATTTGCCGATTGTCCTTCTGAGGATCCGGAAATCGGCAAGTACCGCGTTGGTTCGCCAGTTGGTTCAGGCCCACGCCTATTGGCGCCGTCGAGGCTTGAAGGTGGATCTCGTGATCTGGAACGAGGATCACTCTGGCTACCGGCAAGTTCTGAACGATCAAATCATGGCCCTCATCGCCGAGGGTGGAGAAAGCAATGAGATCGATCGACCGGGCGGAATCTTCGTGCGCCCGGCCGACCAGATCGCCGACGAGGATCGCATCCTGCTGCAGACCGTGGCACGAGTCGTTCTGACCGACGTGCTCGGGGATCTGGCCGACCAATTGAGCCAGCGCAGCCAGGGCATCCGAGCTTACCTGCCGCCGCTCGCGATCCGGGGCCAGCACGCAAGACCCGCTGCGGCTCTCGCGCACACCGCCCGACCTCGTACCGACCTCATCCTGTGGAATGGAATAGGCGGCTTCACGCCAGATGGACGCGAGTACGTCATCACGACCGGGCCGGGGCTCGCCACCCCGGCGCCTTGGGCGAACGTGCTGGCCAACTCAAGATTCGGAACCGTGCTCTCGGAAAGTGGCTCCGCCTACACCTGGGCCGAGAATGCGCACGCGTTCCGACTTACGCCTTGGAACAACGACCCCGTTGGCGACACGAGCGGGGAAGCCTTCTACCTGCGCGACGAGGAGAGCGGTCAGTTCTGGTCCCCGACGCCGCTGCCCGGCCAAGGCACGACCGACCAGCCCACCACCACCCGTCATGGCTTCGGTTACAGTATCTTCGAGCACGACCAGGGCGGCATTCACACCGAGCTCTGCATTTACGTCGACGTGGATGCGCCAGTGAAGTTCTCCGTACTCAAGGTGCGCAACGAGTCCGGCCGACTCCGGCAATTGTCGGCCACGGCCTACGTGGAATGGGTGCTGGGGGATGATCGAGCAAAGACCGCGCCTCACGTCGTGACGGACGCCGACCCAGGAACCGGCGCGCTCTTCGCACGTAACTCCTACAGCATGGAGTTTTCAGACCGAGTCGCGTTCCTCGACACCGACGATAGGACCGGAACCGTGACCGGCGACCGAACCGAGTTCTTGGGCCGCAACGGAACGATGCAAAGTCCGGCGGCCATGACACGTGAACGACTCTCTGGCAAGCTCGGAGCCACCCTGGATCCCTGCGCCGCCATCCAGGTTCCCTTCGAGCTCTACCCAGGACAAGAACGAGAGCTCATCTTCCGACTCGGCGTCGGAAGAGGCATCGACGACGCCGCCAACCTGGTGCACCGCCACCGTGGCACGCAGGCGGCTCGCAGTGCCTTGGAGGCGGTTTGGCAGTACTGGAACCACACCCTGGGCGCGGTCCAAGTGGAAACGCCCGACGCCGCCCTCGACGTGCTGGTCAATGGCTGGCTGGTGTACCAAACCCTGGCGTGTCGTCTGTGGGCGCGCAGCGGATCCTACCAGTCAGGCGGCGCCTTCGGCTTTCGCGACCAGTTGCAAGACGCGATGGCGCTCATTCACTGCGAGCCGCGCCTGCTGCGCGAGCAATTGCTCCTGTGTGCGGCCCATCAGTTCCATGAAGGGGACGTCCAACACTGGTGGCATCCACCCCTCGGCAGAGGCGTGCGCACCCACTGTTCGGACGACTACCTCTGGTTGCCTCTCGCCGCCTGCCGCTATGTGGTCGCTACCGGGGATACCGGCGTGCTCGACGAGAGGGTTCCGTTTCTCGACGGCCGTCCCGTTGGCGCTGAAGAGGACTCGTACTACGACCTGCCACGGCGTTCGGCCGAAACGGACACCCTGTATGCGCATTGCACCCGCGCCATCCTGCACGGACTTCGCTTCGGGCAGCACGGCCTTCCGCTGATGGGCTCTGGCGATTGGAACGACGGCATGAATTGTGTGGGCGCGCAAGGCAGGGGAGAAAGCGTATGGTTGGGCTTCTTCCTGTATGACGTGCTCGAGCGCTTCACCAAGCTGGCGCGGGGGCGCGGCGACATGATCTTCGCCGAGCTCTGCCAGACCGAGGCGGCGAAGGTGCGGAGGAACGTTGAAGAAAGCGGCTGGGATGGTGCGTGGTACCGGCGCGCCTACTTCGACGATGGCTCGCCTTTGGGGTCGGCAAGCAATCCCGAGTGCCAGATCGATTCCATCGCGCAGAGCTGGTCGGTGCTGTCCGGAGCGGGGGCCCCCGCACGGTCTCGCCAGGCCATGGACGCGCTCGACAAGCGGCTCGTTCGCCGCGACCACTCGCTGATCCAATTGCTCGATCCGCCCTTCGACAAGTCGACCTTGGATCCGGGCTACGTCAAAGGCTACGTCCCGGGCGTGCGTGAAAATGGTGGCCAGTATACGCACGCCGCCATTTGGGCGGCCATGGCCTTCGCAGCCCAGGGCGACGCCCAGCGCGCCTGGGAGCTCTTGGCCATGATCAACCCCGTGAACCACGGCAAATCTCCCGCGGCGATTGCGACGTACAAGGTGGAGCCCTATGTCGTGGCGGCCGACGTCTATGCGGTTGCTCCGCATGTCGGCCGTGGCGGCTGGACGTGGTACACGGGATCGGCCGGCTGGCTCTACCGCCTCATGGTCGAATCCTTGTTGGGCCTCAGGCTGGAAGTCGACAAGCTGTACCTTGCCCCCTGCCTTCCGGCGGACTGGCAGACCTTCCTGGTCCACTACCGGCATCGCGAAACCGTCTACCACCTCCGAATCAAGCGCTCGGCGGTCGACGAAGGCATGACGGTGACCCTCGACGGCGTCGAACAGCCCGATCCCGTGGTTCCCTTGACGGACGATCGCAGAGAGCACGCCGTGGAGGTGCTTATCCCCCCGGCTACCGCAACACCGCGACCCTGTCCCCAAACACCTGCTCCAACCTCGACAACAGCTCGTCCGACGCCTCGACCTTGAAGTCGTCGCCCAAGTCGAACACCGTCTCGCTGCGCTGCGGTATCTCCAGGCGCAAACGCGTGCGGCAGGTGCCAGGAAACTGGATCAACAGCTTCTGCAGGGCCGTGAGCTGGTCGCCATTCAGCAAATCCGCGTTCAGGCGCACATCCAGCATGGTGCTGCGCTCGGCGCGAATAGACGTGAGCAGCTTGGCATCGACGAAGCGCAGGCGTTCGCGCGGATTCTCGGCGTCGCCCCAAGGTACGTCTACCGTTCCAGTGACCAGCAAGGGATCGCCCTTGGTCAGCACGTCCCGGTATTCCTCCAACTTGGACGAGGCGACGTGAAACTCGATCTGCCCATGTTGGTCTTCCAGTTTGAAGAAGGCATACTTGCCCGTGCCGCTCTTGATTTGCCGCTCCTGATAGTCCGAGACCACACCCCCGAGGATGACCTCGGCGCGACCGCCACGTTCGGTGCAATTGGCGGTGATGGCGTTGGCGAAGCGGCGCAATTCGCCGGAGAAGCGATCCAGCGGATGCCCGCTGATGTAGAAACCCAGGCTCTCCTTCTCGAAAGCCAGCAACTGCTTGGGCGTCCACTCCTCGCCCTCGAGATAGATGTCCTCGGCGGGTGGTGGCGGCTGCCCCGCCGGGCCACCGCCGAACAGCGACAAGAGCGAGGTCTGCCCGCTGTCCCGCTCGCGCTGGGTGGCCGCCGCCGTATCGATGGCTGGACCGATGGCCTGGAACATCTTGGCTCGGGAGACCTTCTTCGTCTCCGCGATGCCGTCGAATGCGCCCGCCTTGACCAGTGCCTCGATGACTTTGCGGTTGACCTTGCGGGTGTCCACGCGTTGGCAGAAATCGACCAGGGACAGGAACCGTCCGCCCGCCACGCGCGCGGTGCGAACGACCTCGACCGCGCCCTCGCCGACACCCTTCACCGCGGCCAGACCGAAACGAATCGCCTTTTCCGCCGGCGCAGGGGTCGTGGGTACCGCTTCAGCCTTGGCCTCGCTCTTGCGCCGCCCACGCTTGGGTGCTTCGTCCGGCACTGGCGCATCGAGCACCACCGTGAAGTCCGCGTCCGATTCGTTGACGTCGGGACGCAACACGCGGATGCCTTGCGAGCGCGCCTCGGCGATGCACTTGACCACTTCTTCGGTCTTGTCCTTTTCGCAGGTCAGGAGGCCCGCGAAGAATTCCACCGGAAAATGGCACTTCAAGTACGCCGTCTGGTAAGTGAGCAGACCGTAGGCCGCCGAGTGGCTGCGGTTGAACCCGTAGCCGGCGAATTTCTCCATCAGATCGAAAACGCCCTCGGCGATCTTCGCATCGACCTGCTTGGCCTCGGCGCCCTTCATGAAGGTCGCCTTTTCCTTGGCCATGACCTCGGCCTTCTTCTTGCCCATGGCCCGGCGGAGCAGATCCGCCTGACCAAGCGAGTAGCCCGCCAGTGCCGACGAGATCTGCATGACCTGCTCTTGGTAGACGATGACCCCGTAGGTGTCGCGCAGGATATTTTCCAGCAACGGGTGGGGATACTCGACCTTCTTGCGCCCGTGCTTGCGCTCGACGAAGTCGTCCACCATGCCACCCTCGATGGGGCCCGGCCGGTAGAGGGCGCCCGCGGCCACGATGTCCTCGAAGCAGTCGGGCTTCAGCTTCTTGAGCAGGTCGCGGAACCCCGACGATTCGAGCTGAAACACGCCCGTGACATCGGCCCGCGAAATCATGGCGTAGACCTTGGCGTCGTCGAGCGGGAAGAGCGCGGGATCGAGCAGGTCCTCGCCCTTGCGCTTCCTTTCGGCGTTGATGAGCGCCACGGCGGTCGCGATGACCGTCAGGGTCTTGAGCCCGAGGAAGTCGAACTTGACCAGGCCGACCTTCTCCACGTCGTTCATGTTGAATTGGGTGGCGAGGGTCTCGGTTTCCTGGCCGGCCGGGCGGAAACACGGCACGTACTCCCACAGCGGCTGCTCGCCGATGACCACGCCCGCGGCGTGCGTGCCGGCGTGGCGGTTCAGCCCCTCCAGCGTCTTGGCGATATCGAGCAGCTCCCGGTACTGCCCGTTGTACAGCTCCTTGAGCCGTGGCTCGTCCTCGATGGCCTTGGCCAGCGACACCGACTTGCCCTGAATGGGCTCGGGCACCAGCGTGGCGACCTTGTTGCCATCGGCGGGCGTCATACCCATGGCGCGCGCCACGTCGCGGATGCAGCTGCGCGCCTTGAGCTGGTGCATGGTCACGATCTGCCCCACATTGTTCTTGCCGTACTTGCGCGTGACGTAGCTGATGACCTCTTCGCGCCGGTTCATGCAGAAATCCACGTCGAAGTCGGGCATGGAAACGCGCTCGGGGTTGAGGAAGCGCTCGAAGAGCAACTTGTTGGCGATGGGATCGATGTCCGTGATGCGCACGCTGTAGGCAACCAGCGAGCCCGCGCCCGAGCCACGGCCCGGCCCCACGGGAATCCCGTGATCCTTGGCCCAGTTGATGAAATCCCAGACGATGAGAAAGTAGCCTGGGAAGTCCATCTTCTTGATGACCCCCATCTCCAGCTCCAAACGGGCGCGGTAGTGATCCTCATCGAGCTTCTGGCCGTGGCGCGCAGCCGTGGCCAGCCGTTCGGACAAGCCCTTTTGCGCCAGCTCGGTCAGATAGGAGCCGGCGTCGTAGCCCTCGGGAACCTTGAACTGCGGCAGGTGGGTGTCGTACAGCTTGAGCTCGACATTGCACATGTCCCCGATGCGCGCGGCGTTTTCCAGCGCCTCGGGCAGGTCCTTGAACAACACCTCCATCTCCTGCGGCGAACGCAAATAGTAGGCGTCCGTCGGGTGGTGCATGCGCTTGGCATCGTTGACCGTGGTCTTCATGCCCACGCACATCAGGATCTCGTGCGCGCGCGCATCCCGCCGTTCGAGGTAGTGGCAGTCGTTGGTGGCGATGATGGGAATACCGGTCTTCTTCGAGATCTCGATGATGCCGGCGTTCACCGTCTCCTGCTCGGGCACGCCGTTGGCCTGCACTTCGAGGAAGTAATTCCCCCGGCCCATGATGTCGTCGTACTCGCGCGCCACCTCTACGGCCTTCTCCATGCCGCTGTGGAGAATCGCGCGCGACACCCCGCCGCCAAGACACGCGGACAGCGCCACCAACCCTTCGGAGTGCTCGCGCAAAAGCTTCCGATCGATGCGCGGGTTGTAATAGAAGCCTTCGAGAAACGCCATCGAGTTGAGGTACGACAGGTTCTTCCAGCCGGCGTTGTTCTTGGCCAGGAGCACGAGGTGGTGGCTGCGGCGCTCGGAACGGTCGAAACGATCCTCGGCGACGTAGGTTTCACAGCCGAGAATGGGCTTGACCCCGTGGGCTTTCGCTTTCAGGTAGAAATCGAGGGCGCCGAAGAGGTTGCCGTGGTCGGTCATGGCCACCTGTTTCATGCCCAGGCCAAGCGCCTTGGGAAAAAGCTCGTCGAGGCGAATGGCGCCGTCGAGCAGGCTGTACTGGGTGTGAAGATGCAGGTGCGTGAAGCCGGGCATGTCTAGGGGGTTTACCCGTGAGATGCACGAAGGTCAACGAGCGCAAATCGTGCTAGCGTAGGCTGCGTCAGTGGCCCCCATGATTCGTCCTGCGCGCATCGTGAACCTTGCCGGCTGCCTCTTGGCAGGCGTGGCTGCGACTGGGTGCCGAGCCCAGGCCCTGATGCCCCTGCCCGACGCCGCACGCGTCGACGGTCTCACTCTGAGCACGGTGCCCGACTCTCTCTCTCTGGTCATCCGGCCGGGTAGCAGTGGACGCATCGAGTTCTTGCTGCGCGACGGGATGGGCCTGCCGGTGGCGAACTACCCGCTCGACTTCGCCATCATCGGCGATGGTAGCGGTGACGGAACCGCAGACGCTCAACTTTCGTCCAGTCAGGGGCTCACGGACAGCAACGGAAGCGCCGAATTGGAGGTCATTGTCGGCAATCTGGCCAGCGACAATACTCCCGTGGCCTTCTCCATTACCGCAACCTGCCTGGGTTCGAGGACGGCGCAAGTGGACATCCTGGTCACCACCAATGTCTACTCGGTCGAGGTCCTGCCCGTGCCCGACGCTGTCCTGCTCGGCTCCACGACGATCGCCGCCACCCGTCTCCTGTTCTTCGACGACGCGACCTGCGGAGATCTGGACCTCACCGACTTGAATGCTGCGCCCGCTCGCCCGCGTTCGCCGCGCACGGTGGCGGCCAATACCTCCTTCGTGTTTTCGGGCGTGGCGGCCAGCGGCAGCCACGCCGTGGTCGGGCTTGGGCTCGACAGCAACAACTTCGTTCAGATCGGTGGCTGCGTCGACATCGCAGGTTCTTCCCTGCTCGAGTCGGAAACCATTCGGGCAACGCTGTTCATGGACCGCCTGTTTCCGGTGCCGACGGGGAACTACCAGGTGGCGTCCGACTTCAAGCTCGCACCTGCGCCTGCGGGCCTCAGCGCCATTCAGTCCGCCTGGGGACAGTGGACGCGTTGCCCCCTGGACCCGGCTCGCCTGTGGCTCGATTGCACCCTGGACGCGCTCGCCACGGATCCGACCACGGATCCCCTCGACTGCGTTCCCGTGCCCGGTGCCGAGGGCGCCTTGGGTGACATGCTCTTCGCCCGCCGAGGCAAGGTGGTGGCGCCGTCGGCTGGAACCAGCCCAACGTCGGACGCGCCCTGCCGCGATCGGACCGACGGCGATGGCAACACCAGCCTCGACGCCATCGTCACGGACCTATTTTCCGGGACAAGCGGCCAGCTCCAAGGGACCAACCTGGGCAACTTTCCGCTCGAGATCGGCGCCCTATTGGATGACGTTCACCTCGATTCCACGATGACGATCACGACCGACGACGACCTCAACAGTTACACGATAAGGCATGACCTTCTTGGGGTAACCTTCCCCGACGCACTGGCACCCATCAGCTTCAAGGCGACAGACCTGGGCCTGCCGGTTTCAAGCGTTTCCGGGATCTCGGCGACGCTCAGGGCCGGCCAGCTATCCATTCCCAGCCACGGATTCACCCTGCGGCTCGGCACCACCGCGCGCTACGCCTTCGAGGCCACCAGCCTCAAATCCAGGGGAACCCAGGATACGGGTAGCCTGGTGAAATCGATCTTCGCCCTGGCGCAGAAGATCGACCAAGGCGACGTGCTCTCGGGATGTGATGCCTTGGATGCCGCGGTCTGCGATCAGCTCGGGCTGCCCAGGCTCTGCGTACTCGACGCTTGCCAGAGCGGGCTTGCGGCGTTGGCCGCCGTCCTGGCCAAGGCATTCGACGGCCTGAACGGCAATGGTCTCGACTTTTTCCTTTCTGGCTCGACTCCGGTCGTCGATTTGGATGGGGATGGAGTCGCCGATGCTTTGGGGCAAGGGGGACGACCGGGCAGCGTGTCAGCGGGTCCCGGATTGTGGTCGGCCACGTTTGACGCGCAAGGGGGAGGGTACGTCATCTATGGTTCATGGAGCGCCTCGAAGGTGACCGGAGGGCCCTGATTGCGCGTTGGACTGGCCCAACAAAGCCGCCCGTGAGATGATCCATCCGGATAGAGAAATGGCGCGTAATCCCGGCATCGAAGCGGAACCAGCGAACGCCGCGCTCCCCACTGGAGGCGGCGCTACACCGAGCCCCGCCCAGACAACTGGCAGCGCTTCCACGTCCCTGGTCAAAACCGGCCTCACCGGAAGCTCCTCGATCGCGTCGGCAAGCGACCCGCCGCCCCCGGTGGTCAAGACCGGCATCACGCAGAATCCATCGCCCGCCACGCCCGTCGCCGGACCCTCCCCGGTGGTCAAAACAGGCATCACGCAGACCTCGTCGGCCACGCCTGCCGGCAGCCCTCCTAGGGTGGTCAAGACCGGCACCAAGCATCCCGCGGCCACGCCAACCAGCGGCCTGCCGGTAGTCAAGACAGGCACGAGGCATCCCGCAGCCACGCCGACCAGCGGTCCGCCGCCAATCAAGACCGGCACGAAGCACCCCTTGGCCACACCGGCCAGCGGCCTCCCCCCGCTGGCCAAGATCGATTCCCCGGGCTCGGAATTCGGCGTCAACCGAACCCCGACCCCGCTGGCTGGCATGGGCTTGCACGCGCCCGCGACCACGCCCGGGCCGGTGATCCAGCAATTCGTAACCCTTGGACGCTACCAATTGCTCTCCCGACTCGCCGTCGGCGGCATGGCCGAGGTGTACCTGGCACGACAGGGCGAGCTGTCCGGGTTCAAGACCTTGGTGGTGGTGAAGAAGGTTCTGCCCCACCTGGCCGTGAAGCCCGACTTCATCGCCATGTTTCTCGACGAGGCACGCATCGCCTCCATGCTCGACCACCCCAATGTCGTGCGCATCACCGAGGTCGGCCGCACCGAGAGCGAATACTTCCTGGCCATGGAGCTGGTGCAGGGGAAGTCACTGGCGTCCATCCTTCAGCAGTCGGAAAGGACCAAGACACCGATCCCGCACAATCTGAGCGCGCTCGTGGTGGCCAACGCGGCAGCGGGCTTGCACCACGCCCACCAGTTGACCGACGCCTCGGGCAACCTCCTCGGCCTCGTCCACCGCGACGTCTCGCCCCAGAACATCATGGTGTCCTTCGAAGGGTCGGTGAAGGTCATCGATTTCGGCATCGCGCGCGCCCTCGGCCGCCTGGGCGATACCAGCTCGGGCTCGCTCAAGGGAAAGCTTGGCTACATGGCTCCCGAGCAGGCACGCGGAGAGCCCGTCGATGCACGGGCGGACATCTTCTCGCTCGGCGTGGTGCTGTGGGAATGCGTCGCTGGTCGTCGGCTGTTCTTGCGCGAAAACGAGCTGGCCACGCTGCGCGCAGTGGTCTACGAGCCCATCCCCAGCGCCAGCAAGTTCACCGAGGTCGATCCCGCGCTGGACGCCATCGTTCGCCGTTCGGTCGCCCGCAACGTCGAGGAACGATTCCAGACCGCCGAAGAGATGCGCATCGCCCTCGAGCGATGGGTGTTCTCGTCAGGGGGCGCCAGCACCCACGATTCTTCGACCTTGATGAAGTCTTGGTTCCCGAGTGACCACCTGCAATGGCAGCGGGCGGCCCGCCTGGCCCTCGACATGCAGGAGTCCGATCCGCCCATCGATGTGGCGTTTCCCAATCTGGCCGCCAACCGGACCGGCCACTCCAGGACCGGCGCCAGCCGCTTGGAAGGATCCGGCTCGGGGCACAAGGTGGGATCCGAATCGGGCCATCGCGCCTTGCAGCCGCTGACTCTCCCCGCGCCCCTGCAGGAAGTGCCCGACCTACGCCCGAAATTCTGGCGCCGTCTCGCCCTCCCGATGGCGGTCGTGCTGGCCCTACTTGCCGTCGGGGGCGCCGTCTATTACTACCAAAACAGCAGGAATTCCCCCGTGCAGCCCGCCTTGGAAGCCAACCCCGCGGCCCCCGTACGGCCCATGGTCGAAACCCTGCCGACCGTCGAGGGAGCCGGCCACCCCGCGACCAACAAGGGCAAGGCTCCCCAGCATGGGGGAGAAACACCCCGACCTCAGGAGTCCGGTAGTTCGACGGATGAAGCGTCCCTTGGAAAGAAAAGAATCCGAGGTACGTCTGGCGAAAAACGCGCGATACTTCGCCAGGAGAATGGGAATGAAGGCGGTCCCGACAAGCGCCCCAACCCCTTCGCCGACAAATCCGCGGTCAAGAAAAACCACAGCCCTCGCCCCAACCCCTTCTAGCCATTTGGCAACGCCATGAAGCACACGCCCCTCGCACGACGAATTTCCCGACAGCTCGTCACCCCCTGCTTCGCGCTTCTGCTCTTGGCACCGGGCGCCGCGCGCGCGGCGGAGTGTCCCGCGTCCTCTCCCGAGGATCCTCAGGAGCGCCGAAGGCTGGCCAAGGAATGGTTCGGCCTGGCCGAAGCCGCCGAGAACGGCGGCAACGACGCCGAGGCGACGCGCGACTACGCCTGTTCGTACAAAATGGTGGCCCACCCCTTCACCGCCTACAACCTGGGGCGCGTGTCCGAGCGGAGCGGCGACAACGAGCTTGCGCTCAAGATGTTCAAGGCCTACCTGACGCTCAAACCCGACGCCCAGGACAAGGAGGATGTGCAGAGCAAGGTCAAGGCTTTGGAGGAGAAGATAGCTTCCGCCAGCGCGAGCGGCACCACCGAGAGCACGAGCACGGAGGAAGGAGCCCAGGCACCGGCACCGGCACCGGCACCGGAGCCGCCGCAGGAAGAATTGGCGCCGCCTCCCGAGCCCAAGCCGGCCCAAGTCGTGCAAGCCCCCAAACCCGCCGAGCCCGAGCCCGAAGCCCCGTCCCACGCGATGGAATGGATCGTGGGTGGGGCCAGCGCGGCCGTCCTGGTCGGTGGCATTGCCCTGAACCTCGCCGCGCGCAGCGAGATGAGCACTTGCCAGGCCGATGGGACCAAGGGCGCCTACAAGTCGGCCAACAACGCATGCGATGCCGCCCAGCCGCTGGCCTATACCTCGTACGCCCTCCTCAGCCTCGCGGCGCTGGGTGCCGGGGTGGACGCGGTTCTCATCTATCTTCATCACCGGAGCAATGACAGCGCGTCTTCGGACGATGATTCTTCGGTCGGATTCCTGTTGCTGCCGGGCGGTGGCGGCGCCCTGACCGCACGGGGCAGATTCTAGGCGCGTTCTTCTGACTGATCTCGCAAGCCCAGACCGCGAAGCCCTGCTTCGCCACGCGCGGGCGCTCCTGGGCGCGACGCTGGCCGAGGTGGCAGACGGACTCGGCATGCCGGTGCCGGTGGGCGCCCTGAGGACCAAGGGTTGGTCGGGCCAGGTCGTCGAGCGCGAGCTCGGCGCGGGCGACGGGGCCACGCACGGTCCCGATTTCGCCGCCCTTGGCATCGAGCTCAAGACCGTGCCGGTCCACGGCGACCTGAGCCCACTGGAGTCCACGGCGGTGTGCCATATCGATCCCGTCGCCATCGCCGGTGAATCCTGGGCCACGAGCTATGCGCGACGAAAGCTGTCCCAGGTTCTCTTCGTCGCGCTGGAGGTTCCGGAAGGCGCGCGTTCGGTCGGCGAACGCCGGGTGGTAGCGGTGACGCTGTGGACGCCTTCGCCGGCGCAGGAGGCCGCCTTGCGCGCCGACTTCGAGCTGTTCGCACGCACCTACTTTCGCAGCGGGCGCTCGGCGGAGATCACGGGACATCTTGGTCAGGTCATGCAGGTTCGTCCCAAGGCGAGAAACGCCGACGACGACCGCGCCGCCTTCGGACCGGATGGCAAGCCCGTGCGCATCGGCAAGTGCGGGTTCTATCTCCGCCCGGCCTTCGTCAGGGGCATACTGCGAAGCGGAGACACGATTCGATGAAACGCATCGCCCGTCCATGCGCCGCCCTTGCTCTCGCTGGCGTCATCGGATTCTGCCTGCCCGCGCAGGCCGAGCAGACGCAACCTCTTTCCGTCATGCAGGCCATCGCGCGTGCCGTGACCGGCAACCCCGACCTGCGTCGAGAACGCGTGGCCGTCGCACAAGCCGCCGCCCACGCGTTGCAGGCGGAGGGGCAATTCGATGTCCTTCTCGACGCCGCGCTAGCAAGAAAGCGCGACCTGGTACCACCGCTCACGTGCACGTCTTGTCAGGACCTGCCCCTGTTCAGGACCACCACGACCACGGCGGAGATCGGCCTGGCCCGAAGCTTGGAAACCGGCGGGACGTTGCGTTTGTCGGGCCTGGTCAGCCAGGCGACGGCCGACGTTCCCGGCAGCCTTGCCAATGATTCGGGCGTGCTCCCCGGAACCTATTACAACAGCACTCTCGCTCTGACCTTCTCCCACCCGCTCCTGCGCGGTTTCGGAACCGAGGTGACCCTGGCCAATCTGCGCAAGTCGCGCATCCAGCACGACATCGCGCAATTGGGCCGTCAGATGCGCGCGTGCAATGTCATTCGCGATGTCGTCGTCGCCTACTGGGAATTGGCCTACGCCACGCAAGACCTTGCCATCAAGCGCTCGGCCCTCGCGCTGGCGCAGGATCAGCTGCGCATCACCATGGCAATGATCGGCGCGGGCCGCCTTGCCGATTCGGATGCAGCGTCCGTCGAACGCGCCATCGCACAACACCAGGAGGACTTGGCCACAGGCGAACAAACTCTCGTCTTCCGTAGCCTGGATCTGCAGCGCCTATTCGGCGTACCTGCCGACGCAAACATTGCGCTGCTCACCGCTGTCGACAAGCCATCCACGGAGCCGACGAGCGTGGACGAGTCCACCGAGATCGGGCGCGCACTCGAGGCCAATCCGCAGCTACGCGCGCTCAAGCTCGGGCTGCAACTTTCCCAGCTTGACGTGGCCACCGCTCGCAGCACCTTGCGCCCCAGGCTCGACTTCACGGGCAGCGTGGGCCCGGCTGGTTTCAAACCTTCCCTGGGGGAGGCGTTCAAACAGACCGCCGGACTGGGTGCCCTGGCCTGGTCCGCCGGCCTCCGCTTCGAGCTTCCCGTCGAGAACCGAGCCGCGCACGGCCAAACGCGCGCCGCGGAGGAAGAGCTCAACCTCGCCCACCTCAATGCCGAGGACTTCGCCGCGCAACTTCGCGATCTCGTTCTGCGCACGGCTTGCAGCATCCGTACCGGCATCGCCCGCGTGGAAGCTCGGCCAGCGCGAGGTCGAGTTCGCCCAGCAGAATCTGGACGCAGAGCGAGCCCGCTTTCAGGCCGGCCGAGCCACCAACAACGATGTGCTGCTCCGCCAGCAGGAGCTCAAGGACGCCGAGACGCGCCTTCTGCGCGCCACCGTGGATCAAAACGAATCCGAGATCGCCCTGGCGGCCGCCACCGCCGAAGTGCTCGACCGCTACGGTGTCGTGCTCAAGGGACTGTAGCAGGCCCATCACGGGCACACTTCGTAGCTGACATCGCAGCCCCCGCTCGGCGCAGGGACGCTTGCGACCAGCGTGTCGTCGGGATCGGCCTCGACGAAATAGCCGTCGCCATCGCCGTCCTCCCGCGCGGGATCGCTGGCCACGTAGAAATCGCCGTTGACAGTGTAGTCGACGCCGGTCGCGGTTCGCAAAACCACGTGGCCCACCACTTTGCCGGTGCCGAGGTCTGTGCCGGGATCGCCGTGCTCGGTCAGATACAGGGCCGAGGTGGTCAGCAAACGGTCCACGGTGCTCTGGGTGGGATGGCCGTAGGAGTTTCCGTCGGCAACCTGGATGATGGACACCCGAGGCTGCATCTCGGCCAGCAACGTGCCGTTCGAGGCGTGGCTGCTGCCGTGGTGGCTCACGCGGTAGACGTCGATGTCCTTTACGAGCGGAGCCACGCGCGTCTCGATGTCGTGGTAGGAATAGCCCCCCTGCAACGAGACCAGCATCTGCCCGGACAGGTCGCCCGCGGTGAGGTAGTCGAGCCTTCCCATGCGCAAGAGCGCCGCGATGGAGTAGTCGTTCTCGTCCGGCGGCGCCGGGTCGGCCGCGAAATCACCGACCGGCAGGACACCGTTGGCATCCACGGCGACGAAGGCGAATTGCACGCCGCCGCCAAGCTGCACCTGTCCCGCTCCCAGGGCCGCGATTTCGGGGTTCAAGACTTCCGCCTCGCTGCTCTGTAGATAGGCGCGCCAGGTCTGCAAGGTGTCGCCGCCGGCGCCTCCATAGCGGAAGAGGTCGCGATGGAGGAGCTTGCCCACCGTGAAGCCTTGTTGGTGCACGAGGTGCCAGATTCCCCCGAATCCGGGATAGCCGACGTGGTCGAGATGAAAATGCGACAAGACGACATAGTCGAGTCGAGCGCAGCCAAGCACCGCGCGCGCATAGGCGCCAACCAGGGTTGCTCCGTCGTCGCTGTCCCAGGTGGCCTCGCCCGCATCGATCAGCATGCTTCGCCCCGCGGGGCTGACGATCAACGTGGACATCGCTTCGCCGGCATCGATGTGATGAATTTCGAGCCAGCCCGGCTGCCACGATCCGCTGCCGCACTCGCCTGTCCCTTGCGTTGTCGGGTTGCCGCTGGCCTGCCCGCTTTCTGGTGATACTTCCGGAAGCGCGGGCAGGCACGAAGCCAACGTGACGATCCATGCCAGACAGAAGATCCGTGGTGCCATGCCTGCTTCTCGGCATGAAGCTCGAAAAGGTTGCTTGGAATCTCCCTTGCAGGGATCCCCGTGTGGCGCGCGGGGCTCACGACCCGCCAGCGCCAGCTTCACCCCGCGCAGCTCGGGACGCTCCAGCTCACAGGGGTTGCCGAGCCAGCGCACCCCAACACCACGCGTGTCCCGCGCTGTCGAGGGCACAGACGGTTCCGGCGCCCGCGCTCACCTGCACGAGGGGTTGCGGCGCGCCCACGACGCCGCCACAGTCGCCCCAACAGGCAAGGCTTCCGTCGTCGTGGATTCCGCACGCACAGACATACGCGTAGCCCTGTACCCCACCGCCCAAGGCGACGTCGACAAATGCGCCGTCCGGCACATCCGCGGTTTCGGTCTGCGCCAGGCTGGGCTTGCCCCAACAGGCCAGGCTTCCGTCATCATGGACGGCGCAGGTCCAACATTCGCCTGCGCTGACGTGCCGGTAGGTCCCCACGGGCACCACGTTCTGGCCACAGTCGTTGTTGCCCCAGCATGAGAGCGTTCCGTCCGGCCGGAGCGCGCAGGCATGATCGCCCGAGGTGCTCACCTCGCGAAACGGGCCTGCCGGCGCCGCGGTCTGGTTGAAGCTGTTGTCGCCCCAGCACAGCACCTGACCGTCGGTTCGCAAGGCACAGGTCTGTTGGAAGTCGGTCGCCGGCCCCGCGCTCACGTGGGTAAACGTGCCCGCGGGCGCCGCACTTTGCCCCCAACGGTTGTCACCCCAGCAGACCACCCTGCCGTCGCTCTTGATACCGCAGGTGTGAATCATCCCCGCGCTGATTTCGATGAACTCTCCTGCCGGAGCGTCCGTCTGTCCAAACAGGTTCGATCCCCAGCAGGTGACGGAGCCGTCTTGGAGCAAGCCGCACACATGGCTCCCGCCGGGACTGATCTGACGATAGGTGTCCACGGGTGGCGTGGCATGGCCACAGCCGTTGTCACCCCAGCAGACGATGGTGTCGTCCAATCCGAGCCCGCAAGCATAGTTGTAGCCGACGCCGACTTCCTTGAACGCGCCGGCTGGTGACGGCGACGGGGATGGGGATCCCCAGCAGACGACCGAGCCATCGGGCCGAATTCCACAGGTCGCATCTCGCCCCGCCTTGATGGCGATGAAAGTCCCGCTCGGTGGGGTTGGCGTGGTGGTGCCGTCGAAGCTCCAACAGGTCACGTCGCCACTGGTGCGGATGGCGCAAGCGTGCGATTCGCCCACGCTGACCGCACTGAAGAAGCCGGTGGGCACGACGAAAGGGATCGTGACACCGGGATTGGACCAGCATTCGACGGTCTCATCGACCCTGAGGCCACAAGCGCCCAAGTAGCCTGTACTGACCGAAGTGAAGACCCCTGGCTGGGCAACGATCCCCGATGAGCCCCAGCACGCGACAGAGCCGGCGGCGCGCAGTCCACACGCGTGCGAATCGCTGACCGATACCTCTACAAAGTCGCCGGGGGGAATATGGCCGAGGACATCGCTGTCCACCCCCCAGCACGTCATCCCGTTGTCGCGATCGAGCGCACAGGCGCTCAGCGTGCCCGCGGACACCGATACGAACGGACCTGCTGGCGGCGTTCCCGCGGTGCCACGGCCGCAGCCCCAGCAGGCGATGCTCTCGTCGCTGGGGCGAAGCGCGCAGGCGAAACTCTCCCCAACGCTGATGTGCGAGGCGGTTCCCCAGAAACCAGAGGAGGGGGCGTCGGGGCCAACCATCGTGGAATCTGGGCTGGCGAGGCTGTCTGCGTCGGGGCGCGAGAATATCGCTGTCCTGCCTCCGCACGCCGAAAGCAGTGCCAAGGCTGTGGCAGCCCCGAGACACCGGCCATCGCGGAGAAGGTCGTGCATGCGCGTAGCAGAAGCAGAGCACCGGTTGCTTGTTCGAGCAAGCACCGAGGTGTCCCATATCCGGAACCCAGGGTAGGCCTGTTCGGGCGCAACTACTCCCCTCGGCGAGACATCTTCGCAGCTCGAAGCCGACGCGGAGGCCAGGGCTCCTGGCCTCCGTGCGGTCTTGGCTGTTCCGCGGCGGGCGACTTACTTCGTCGCGGGCGCGGGGGCCGTCTCGGCGGGCGCGGCTGCCGTGGGCGCTTTCTCGGTGGCCTTGGTGCCTTTCTTCATCTTCTTGTCGGCCTTGGCGACCTTGGCGCCGGCCGGCTTGGCTTCGCTGGCCCGGGCGACCTTGTGCGCGGCAGGCGTGGTCTTCGGCGCCTTGGTGGCCGCGAAAGCAGAGCTGCTGGTGAGGGCGGCGATTCCGAGGATGACGAGAATGTTCTTAAACATGGCGGCTTCTCCTTTGTGCGTGTTGCGGGTCTCGCAAGGGACCAATTGCACTCGGCATGCCAGCCAATCCTCGGCAAGACGGCGCGAGAATCCGCCCCTTTCGCTTACGCCCGAGCATTTGCGACGCCATTCCGCCCCGTTTCCGCGCACAAAACTGTCCACGCGTCAGTCGATAGGGACCAGCAGGTCGCTGGCACCGAACACGGCCGGGAGCGTGGTCGAGTCTGGCGAGCCCCGGTAGGCGACCATCCGGTACGTCAAGTCCCCATCGTGACAGAGGCGCAACGAATGCCCGCCGGCCTCGTCCTCGCAGGAAAGCGGGGCGCCGTTGCTTTCAAGGATCTGGCTCGTGTTGCCTGCCTGGGCCGGATCCGTGCAAGCCGGCCCGGTCATCGTCACGGCAAGCGGCGAAACCAGGAAGTTGAGCACGTCCGTGTTTCCCGAGGCCGCCACGGCGAGCAGCGCGTCCAAGGAATCCGAACGACGGAGCACCATCGCGAGGAGCCCCACCGCCCCCGTGTTTGCGCTCTCCGACCACCAGACCGACATCTGGTAAGGCTGGTCGTCCGCCGCGAATTGCAAGCTCGGCAGGGAAATGACCACATCGAACCCACAAGACGCCGTGGCCCGAAACCGATGCGCGACGACCTGATTGCCCGCCGTCCCGGTGACCGTACGGTCGACGAAGGCGACATCATAAGGCGCCAGCGCCGGAACGAACGACGAACAACTTATCTGAAGCGCGATCGTCGCCTCCGCCGGCAAGAACGAGCAACTCGAAGTCGTCGGCATATTCGTCGGCTCGATGCCACCGTCGCCGACTTGTCCACCGTCATCGCCCGTGGTCGCGCTCAGGGAATCCCGGTCGCACGCGGGCAATGCGAGGAGGGTGAAAATGGAGACGAAGAAGTGGGAGGCTCGGGACGGTGGAGCGATGCGGGTCATGGGATGGTGGGTATTGTACCGTGGTTGGCAGGAGCCAGACCAGAGTGCGCGAAATGGTATGTGCGGGAGGGCACACCGGCATCTGTCACCGTGGCGCTTTGGTGGTAGCACCCACGACACGCTGCCCACTTCAAACGTCCCGTCGGATCCGTGGAGTGAACAAACACGCGCCCGTTTGAGGTTGCCTGGGTGAACTGAATCCTTCGGAATGCGACCTCTGGCTTGGTCTTCGAACCCACTTCAGGCGGCACCATCGCTGATGACTTCCGAATCCGCTGCGCCAAAGCCCAGCGCGGACCAAAACATCCTGTGTACTGTGAAGCTTCCCCCTTCGATTTGTGCGGGTGTGCCCAACATCGGATCTGTGGCTTGCGCTAGGTCGGATACGTATCCCCTCGCGACCAGAAAGCCGGCTTCCAGCAAAACGGCGACAATCTCTGAGCGCAATTCGTTGCAACTTCCTCCGGAAAGGTAGGCGTCGCCCATACGGGAGAGCCATGGCTCCTTTTCTGTTATGGCCGAGTTGAGGATTTCGCAGATCAGATCGTCGGACAACTGCTCCCAACGCCAAGTCTTCCCCAGCCGTTTTACGACAGCAATAACCCGATCCAGCCCGTCATACGGGGTCGATGACACCGACGTCTGGCTGGTGGCCGATTCTACGAACAAGCGCTGTCTTGCCAGCACCAGTGCGTCCAAGTATCAGAAATCGTGGATCCGCCGTGTCGAGGAGTGCCTCCACATAGCCGGCATCTACGAAAGCTTGCTCAAGGAGGCCGTCGTCTTCCGCCGAAAGCGCGCCCAAGGTCTTAGCCTTCCGGAGCTTGAATCGAGCTCATCTGCTCTCCCTTCTCGGTTCATCCTACGCCTCATTGCCTGAAACGGCGCACTGTCGTCGTGACGCCTTACGGCGAATGGCTGGGAGGCGGAGTGAGTCCATCAAGGACACGTTCGTGGAGATGCTTAAGGCGAAGCGTGATGGACTCGCGCTCGCCCGAGCCGACGGCGGAAGGCTGTATCTGGTCGTCAGATCGCCCAAGGACGTAACGGCTCTGTTCTTACCCGTGTGTGACAACCGCCCGCTCACCCACCCAAATTCACCAGCATCGCCCCCACCGCCCAGTCGTAGTCGGGACGCGTGCCGTCCCATAGCGGCAGGTTCGCGTCCTCGCCAAGGCCGATTCCCTGCTCGTCGGCCCACTCGCGCAAGAACAGCAAGGAATCCTCGCTGCCTTCGCGGGGTGGCACGGGCAGCAGCTCACGGCCGTCCGGCGCGGCGAAGACCAGCGCGCCCTCCGGGGTCCTTGCGACCGACCAGCCGCCCTCGTGGACCAGGTGATGATGGAATGAACACAAACACGTGAGGTTGGTCATGCTGGTCTCGCCACCGTGCAGCCAGTGCTGGATGTGGTGGCGGTGCAGGAAACGACCACGGGTACACCCGGGGAAGCAACAACCCCGGTCGCGCAGCCTCAGTGCCCTCAGGATTGCCGGCGGGATCGAGCGCGAGCGCCTGCCAATGGTGAGGTTCGAAAGATCTCCGTGCCCTCCCTGCGCAAGCAGCCCGCAATCGCATGCCACGCGCCGGAGCGTTTCCGCAGAAACGGGTGTTCCATCTTCCAGGGTTCCTGCCAGCACACCGTCGGGCGACAGGGGATCCTTGTCGACGTGAACCATGACTTGGAAGCGTTCTCCGCCGTTTCCGCTGGCGACGTTGCCCGCAAGGTAGCTTTCGGCCAGCGCGACCATCCCATCGGCACGCGACGGCCAAGTGGGCGTGGTCTCCACCGTGTGCCCATCATCACGTTTCAGCGTTTCCGCGGAAGCGGCCACCTCCTCGTTCACGTGCTCGCCCTCCCGAGCCCGCTCGATCGCGCGCAGAACCAAGTCCGCCTCGTCGGGCAGAAGCACGATTTCCAGTTTCACCATGCCGCCTGGCAGGTCTCGGCGCTGCGCGCCCCGCTCGGCGGGGGGAAGGGCATTGTCCGCCGCCAGTGCGCCCCGGTAGCCGCGACACAGCCGTTCGAGCTGCGCGCCGGTGGCGAACATTGCCATCTCCAGTAGCTTTGTCTCGGTCTCGGGCTTGGCCACGCGGGTTAGCGCCCGCACCTTGGCGTAGGAGAGCTTGCCTGCCTTCAAGGCGCCATCGATTGCGGGCAGATTGCCAAGCGCTTTGGCCTCGCGGACCTTCTCGCGCGCGGTTGCCTGGTCGAGGCCAATTCGCCAGGCCAACCAATGGGCGCATGAAACGGCCCCTTGTTCGTACCACCCGCACTCGGCATCGAACTGCCGAATACATTCAAGCAACCGGTGCGTGGCCGCGTCGATGTGCATGGCCAAGGTCGCTATCTCCTGCCCTGCCAATTACAATGGCGTGGAGCTGGTGGGCTCGCGACCTGTAATCAGGCGCGCGCCACGGCGGTAGGTCAGGTAGGACCAGGCCCAATTGATGATGACGATGGTGCGATTGCGGAAATCGACCAAGTAGTAGATGTGAACGAGCAGCCAGGTGAGCCAGGCGACAAATCCGCTCAACCGGACGCTGCCGAGCTCGGCCACCGCGCGGCTGCGTCCGATGGTTGCCATCGAGCCCTTGTCGCGATAGCCGAAGGTCTCCGCCGGGTGTCCATCGAGGCGCCGCCCGATCTGCCGGGCCACGAAGCGTCCCTGTTGCATGGCCACCGCGCTCACGCCAGGAAGTGGGGGCTTGCCGATCGCCGGGACGAACGCAGCAGCGTCGCCGATGCAGAAGATCTCGGGATGCTCCGGTAGGGAGCAGTCCCGTTCGACCAGGGCTCGGCCCGCGCGATCTACGGGCGCGGGCAAATCCTTGGGCAAGGGAGCGGCGGCCACGCCGGCGGCCCACAACACGGTCCCGGCCAGGATGCGTTCGTCGCCGAGCAGGATGCCTTCCCTGTCGATCCGGGTGACCGGGGCGTTGGTGCGTACCTCGACGCCCATGCCGGCCAGGCTGCGCAAGGCGCGGTCGGAAAGCTGGGGCGCGAAGGTGTTCAAGATGCGCGGTCCGGCTTCGAGCAAAACGACGCGCGTGCTCTCGGGATTGATGGCGCGAAAATCGCGAGCCAGCACGTAGCTCGCGAGCTCGGCAATGGCTCCGGCCAGCTCGACCCCCGTGGGGCCGCCGCCGATGACCACGAAGGTCAGGTGACGGCGCCGCGCTTCGGGATCGGGCTCGCGCTCGGCAGCCTCGAAGGCCAACAGAACGCGCCGGCGGATCTCCACGGCATCCTCGATGTCCTTCAACCCGGGCGCGACCTTGCGCCAATCCTCGTGGCCGAAGTAGCTGGTAAGCGCTCCCGTGGCCACGACGAGATAGTCATACGCAAGGGGCGGCGCCTCGCGCAGGAGCACCTGGTGGGCGGCAAGATCGATGCGCATCGCCTCCGCGAGCAGGACGCGCGCATTCTTCTGCCTGCGCAGCACACTGCGGATGGGGACGGCGATCTCGGCCGGCGACAACCCGGCCATGGCCACCTGATAAAGCAGCGGCTGAAACAGATGGTGGTTCCGTCGATCGACCAGCGTGACCTGTACGGCTTCGCGCGCCAGCGCGCGGGTTACCGCCAGACCGCCAAAACCGCCGCCGATGACCACGACTTGCTTGCGGAGCTTGCTAGCCATGCCAGAAACCATGGCACTCCGCCGCTGTCTCGGCACCCCGATAGTGGAGTGGCCGCCAAGGCACGAGACCGATAACGTCTAAGGGGCGCCGCCGGGCCGAGGGCCCGGATCCTTCAGAGGTGAAACGTGGCAGCCCCTCACCCGCCTCGCTGCGCTCGGCGACCTCTCCGCCCGTTGGGCGCTTCAGGACCTGCACGCCCTGCCCCCGCGGCTTCGCCGCGCCCTCGCCCGCTACGCTCCGCTGCGCGGGGCGAGGTGGTTTCAGGTCAGGAAGCCAGGAAAGCAGGAAGAAGGAGAACAAGCAGTACTCCCAATAGAATAAGCCCTCACCCTCGAGCTTGCGGCGCGGGGTAGTCGCTTCGAGCAACAACTGGCAGTGCCGATCCAGTATCGCGATCGGCTGGACCTGCTTGCCAAGCCAACGCTCGAAATCGAGCGCGTCATTGCCTCCCAGTACCGCCGCCGGGCCGAGGGCCCGGATCCTTCAGGCGTGAAACGTGACAGCCCCGACGCGCTTCGCTCGGCGACCTGCTATGGAAGTGCGGACGTAAGTTCGCGCATTTCCATGCTTGGGGGTGCGGCCACCGCGCCCCATCGGGACTCTCCCCGCTCCGCTCCGCTGCGCGGGGCGAGGTGGTTTCAGGTCAGAGGCCATGCCACCCCTTCCTGGTTTCCTAGCTTCCTTAGAGGCCTCCTCTTCCGTCGAGCACCCTACGAAAATTGGCGCCTTTCGCGCAAGCAGGTGAAGGTGAGCACATGGGGGCGTTCCTCGGCGCATTTCGCAGCAAGCGGGTCTTCATCATGATCGGTATGGGATTCGCGTCCGGCCTGCCCCTGGCCATGTCCGGTTCGACCCTGGGCACGTGGATGACCAAGGCCGGGGTCAACCTCAAGACCATCGGTCTCTTCGCGCTGGTCAGCCTGCCCTATTCCTTCAAGTTCCTGTGGGCGCCGCTGCTCGACCGCTTCAGCTTGCCCCTGCTCGGCCGGCGTCGCGGCTGGATCGCGCTGACCCAGCTCGGACTGGCGGTTGGCATCTGGGCCGCCAGCACCGTGGATCCACGTTCGGCGCCGGTGGCCATGGCGGCGGCGGCCCTGGTGGTCGCGCTCCTTTCGGCCAGCCAGGACATCGTGAGTGACGCCTACCGCACTGACGTGCTGCCGGCCGAAGAGCGCGCCTCGGGCACCTCGACCTTCGTGCTCGGCTACCGCATCGCCATGCTCATCTCCGGCGCGGGCGCGTTGGCCCTGTCCGATTACCTGGCCTGGGCGACGGTGTTCAAGATCATGGCCCTCTTGATGCTGCCCATGATCGTCATCACCTGGTTCGCTCCCGAGCCCGAGGCCGTCCGACCGCCACGCACCGTGGCCGATGCGTTCACCAAGCCGTTTCTCGATTTCTTCTCGCGCAAAGGCGCCCTGGTCGGCATCGCGTTCATCATGCTGTACAAGCTCGGCGACTACGTGGCGTCCGGGATGATTCAGCCGTTTCTCATCAAGACGGGATTCTCCGGCACCGAAATCGCCGCCTGGTACAAGCTGGTGGGGTTCACCGCCATGACCGTCGGGGTCCTGCTCGGCGGCGGCATGGTGACCAAGCTCGGGGTGCGCAGGGCGCTTTTGCTCTTCGGCATTCTCGCCTCGGTCACCAACAGTGGCTACCTCGCCCTGTCGCTGGTGGGGAAGAACCACGCCCTCTTGGCCGGAGCCATCGGCATCCACAACCTCTGCAGCGGCATGGCCGAGACCGCCTTCATGGCCTTCCTGATGTCGCTTTGTAACAAGTCGTTCTCGGCCACCCAGTTCGCCCTGTTGTCGAGCGCGTCCACCGTGGTGGGGCGCACCCTCGGCGCGGGCTCGGGCTATCTCATCACCGCGGCGGGTTGGCCCGTCTTCTTCGCCACCACCATGGCCATGGCCGCGCCGGCCCTGGTGGTGTTGCGTTTTCTTCCGAAGGACGAATAGCCCAGCGTTGGCCGGCTTGCTTTGCGCCTCAAGCAAGTAGTCGACCACGCTGACCCTCCCTGCCCCGAGTAGCTCCCCCGAAAGTGGGGCCAGGGATACGCTATATCCATGGCGGCATTCCCCGGAAAAATTGGCTTGTTTTCCCCTGGGCATAGGGGGTGATAGAGTTTGGCTGGTGTTTGCATTTGCTAACCGGAACAGACTTCCCCTCATCGTCCTCTTCGTCGCATTTCTCATTCGATTCGTCTATCTGATTGCCTATTCGAGCTCGCCATTCTTTCAGGTACATATTGCGGATGCGCTGTATCACCAAGATTGGGCTCTGCGCATCCTAAGCGGCGACATCTTCAGCCTCAAGATTCACGGGGTCTTGTACAAGGCGCCGCTGTACCCGTACTTCCTGGCCCTTGCCTATCGCATTGCGGGCAGGAGCAACTTCTTGCCGATGCTCCTTCAGGTCATCATGGCCGCTTTCAGTTGCCTGTTGCTCTTCCTGATCGGCAAGAAGTACTTCAGCGCGCGCGCCGCCTGCGTGGGAGCCCTGATCTACGCCTGCTACTTTCCCGCGGTCTATTTCAGCACCGAGATGGAGATTCCGGCCCTCGCCATCTTCCTGACCCTGCTGTCCTTCTACCTCCTGGTCGAGAGCCCTCGGGCTATCGCGCTGGTCGGATCCGCGGTGGTCTTCGGGCTCTCGCTCCTAGCCCTGCCCACGAACATCCTGCTCCTGCCGCTTTACGTCCTCGTGCTGCTTGGGAGACACGGGGGGATGAAGCAGGGCCGTGGGAAAGTCCTGCTCTTCGCCGCGGTTGTCTTCGTGACGGTCTTTCCTTGCACCTTACGCAACCTGCTCGTCGGAAGACGGCTGACCCTGATCTCGGCCAACGGCGGAATCAACCTCTTCATCGGCAACAATGCAGAGTACGACGAGACTGTCTACCTGCAGCCGGGCTACGCTTTCGAAGAGCTCTACGACGAACCCAGACGCAATGCCGGCGCGGACTCGTTCGCGGACCGAGATCGATACTGGACCAAGAAGGCATTCGGATTCATGGTCGAGCATCCTGGCCAAGAGGCGCTGCTGATTCTCAAGAAGCTCGTTCTTTATTTCGCGGACTACGAGATCTACCGAAACACCGATACCTACTACGCGAAAGAGGTCTCGATCTACAGACACATCCCCTTCCTTCCCGCTTCGTTGATTCTGGCCACCGGCCTGGCCGGATTGCTAGCGGCCCTCCACAGAAGGAAGGGCCTGGCTCTCGTCGCCTTTTGCCTTCTCCAGGCCTTGCCATGCCTTGTCTTCTTCGTCACGGACCGGTATCGACTGCCTTCGATGTCGGTCTGGGCATTGTTTTCCGGTTTCTTCGTGACCTTGGTGGCCGATGCCGTCCGGGACCGCGCCTGGCGCTCCGGCATCGCGGCGTCCGCCTTCGTGGTCTGTGTTGCTGGGGTCTCCAATTTGAATTTCTTCGTAGTAAAGAACCCCGCCTATCGGCCCCACCTCAATCTCGGGTTCATCTACGAGACGCAAGCAAACTATGGCCAAGCCCTGACGGAATACGCGGCGGCCCTGGATCTAATCAAGAACTCTCGGATGCCCGACTTCAAGACCGAATCCGAGCTCTACTGTCGGCTCGGCAATGTGCAGATGACCGCCAACGACCTCGGGGCTGCGGAAAGGAGCTTCGAGCAGGCCATCGCCATCAACCCGAGCTCCGCGCCGGCGCATTCATACCTGGGCACGCTCTACGACAAGAGAAGGCAGAGCGAACGCGCCCTCCAGATGTTCCGCCGAGCGCTCGAGATCAATCCCCGGGATGTCGTCAGTCTGAACAACCTTGGGCTTCTCTACCTCCACGACGACCGGTTCGATGAGGCGATCGCCACGCTCAGCCGGGCTATTGCGTTGGCACCCGATGACTCGGCCGCGCACAATGACCTAGCGTATATCTACGGGAAGCAGGGCAAGTACGACCTGATGGAGGCGGAGGCCAAGAGCGCCATCGATGACGCTCCCGAGAGCTCCGCTGCGCGGTACAACCTGGCCGCTCTCTACCTCAACACGGGCCGCGTCAAGGAGGCAATGGCGCAATACCGCGCGATTGCGCGGGCCACACCACGCGACTCCAGCAACGCCTACAATCAACTGGGAATCATCTACGCGGAAAAGGGCGACTTGCAGCAGGCGATTGAGAACTGGCAGAAGGCGCTGGACGCCGACCCGAGCAACGAGCGCGCGCAGGAAAATCTGCATCAGGCCCAGTTGATGTTGCGCTAAGGGACGACGCGGAACCGCTTGGCAAGCAGTTGCGCACTGCCTTTGTGGAGTTGGGAAATCAGGGGAATTCTAGAGCCCTGGGTATAGGGATAGCCTAAGCATGTAGGCGGATGTAGTTACAGAAGATCTGTTATCGGCGTTTTTTGCTGGTGAAGGCAAAACGGCGCTTCTTTCGCCTATGCATCGTCTGGGCAGCGATGGAGGCGCGGCCATGGCCAGCGGTGGCGTGCCGGGCAGTGGCGGTACACCGGCAAGCGGAGACGCCGCGGGCGGGGGCGGGTCGTCGACCTCCGACGGCCCGACATCGGCCGATCTGGACATGTGCTGACCAAGCGACGATGTGCCCTTGCGTGATCCTTTGCGATGAGCCGGCAACCCTTGCATGCGTCGGTGGCAAATGCGGTTTCGCTTGTTCGTCCATCGCCGATGCGGCGCCTGGCGGCTGACCCTGGCGTTCAGGCAGCTTCAGGCAGCTTCAGGCAGCTTCAGGCAGCTTCAGGACTGACCGTCGAGATCGGTCGCCACGGTCGCCCCGATTTTCGCCAATAAAAGCTCTTTTGGGCTTTGGAGATGCCCCGACCGGAGTTAGAAACTACGCTGGCTCGACCGCTATCCTCGAATAGGCCGAAGCACAGCTCAGAAAGGATTGAGAAGACATGGAGTCGACGGTAGTTCTGAATGCCTCTTCCTGGCCGTCTTTGACTGGCCTCGTTCTCCTCGCAAGCCTCGCCGGGTGTGGCGGCCTCGGGGCCGGCCAGGATGCGTCCACCGCGGACGCCCCGCTTGCCCCGGTCTGGTCGCCCGACATCACGTTCAGCAGCTGTGACGATTTCGCGACCACCGCCATCGGTTCCTACGTCGTGCAGTCGAACTATTGGAACAAGGCTGTCTGCCCGGGTACCCAGTGCATCGAGATCAACACCGTCAACGGCGATTTCGCGGTGAGCCCAGGTCCGCCAGCTTGTGGCAACAACGTGGCCTCGTTCCCCAACGTGCTCTACGGCTGCGCGTACGGGAACTGCAGCCCGGGGACGATGCTGCCGTTGCCAGTCACCGCGCTCTCGCAGGCCAGCAGTACCTGGAGCTTCGCCGCAGCAGAGGGCGGAAGCGATGCCTGGAACGTGGGTTACGACATCTGGTTTTGCCCGGACAACAACTGCGGATCCAGCGGATTCCCCCACGGGCTGGAGCTGATGATCTGGCTCGACTACAAGAACGCCCACGGCTACAAGGACCACCTCGGCGCCGTGAATCTGGACGGCTACAGCTGGGACGTCTGGGCGGCCTCCATGGCCGCCGGCGGAGCGCTCGACAGCTGGAACTACATGGACTACATCGTCAAGGGCCAGATGCTGACGTCGGTGACCGACCTCGACCTGCTGCCCTTCATCAAGGATGCAATCGCCAGGGGCTATGCCGGGGATTCCTGGTACCTGTACGCGATCCAAGCAGGCATGGAGGTGCGGTCCGGAGGCATGCCCTTCGTCAGCAACACCTTCTTGGTCTCCATCAACGGCGTCAGGCCGACGCACGCGCCGCTGCCGTCCACGGGTCCATCGTGCGATGGTGGCATTGCCACCGCGGAGGGCCAGCTCGCGGTCAATGACGACTACGTCACCGTGGGCCCGCTGCACGGGTACGCCGACGCCTGGGCCACCCCGGGCCCCACCTCGGCCGCCAGCGTGATCGCCTGCGGCACGCCCGCTCTGGGGCCGACAGCCCTGTGCACGACTGGGGGCATTTCGGCGGATACGACCTACAATTCAACCGCCGGGATTGGCTTCTACCTCAACCAGGATGTGGGCGCCCGCATTTGGCCGGGTGTTGACGCAGCAGCGGTTCCCGTTGGGACCATCACCGTCCCCAACAGCCTCTCGGTCTCCATCACGAAATCCGGCACGTTCAACGGGAACACATCCCTGCGAGCGCAATTGGTCGACCAGGACGGCAATCGTTTCTGCTACGGCGGACCCCTGAACGTGCCGATTCCCATCACCGACTTCAACACCATGTGCTGGAACAACACGGGCGACTTCGCAAAGCCGACCACGACCTTCGAGAGGCTCGAGATCATGGTGCCGAGCAGTGCGGTGTCGGAGGAGGACTTCTCCTACTGCCTCACCGGCGTCACCGTGCAATAGTCGGGACGCGTTCGACTGCCTGCAATCCGGTTAGGGCCGCAGGCAGGGAACGGCCACGCCCGCCCGGCCGGTCAGCGCCACCCACGTTCGAATGGGTGAAGGTGTCGATAGGAAAACGTCAGGTCGATGGTCGCTCCGGCACGTCGGGCAGGATGAGCTTGCACTTGCCTGGGTCGATGTCGTAGTCGCCCCACAGTCCTTGTTCGTCGAAGCTACCCTCGCGGATGCTGCCGTCGGGCATCTGAATGCGGTAGGGACCGGTGTAGGGATGGCCGAGCTCGTCCTTGACCACGATCTCGATCCACTCGGTCTTGGCCAGCATCTGCTTCATCTGCGAAGGCGTGATGGCCGCGGCCAGGTCGGGCGCAGCCGCTTGCATGGTAACGGTCTTGCGCAACAAGATCAGTCCGTCCGGCACCAGCGGCGGGCGCCAATCGCGCGTGAGGCCCTGCTTGGCCTTGGCGAGCAGGTCGGCGGCCGCGCCGTTCTGCTTGGCCAGGGCGTCGAGAACCTTGACCGCGTCGTCGTGACGAACCACCTCGTAGCTGTCTCGATGGGACAGCTTGCCCAGATCCACGTCGGCCACCAGCTTGTAGCGGCGGCCATCAAGGCCAAGGCCGCCGCGTGTCTTGCGCTCGATTTCCCGTATCAGACGGCGCTGCGTGGCCGAAGCCCCGCCATCCTTGTCTCCGCCCTCGGACTCGCGAAGCGCAACCACCTCGCCACTCTTGAGCAATCGCCTGAGCAGCCCCAGCAGTTCCTGGTCGTCGAGAAAGGACAGAGGGAAGCGCGCCAGCCGGGCACGCGCCACGAAGTGGCGCAAGGCATCCATGTCGCGCCGGCCGAGCATTTCGACCTGCGCGATTGTCCCCAAGGCCGGCAGGGTCTCGTAGTCGCCGCCTCGGCACAGGCGAATGGCATCGGTGGCCCGCACCAAGACCAACCTCTGGTCTCGCCACGATGGCGACAAGGCAAAGGCGACGCAACCCAAGTCCATCGCGCTATCCTAGCAATGAATGGAAGACGCGGTAGGATGGTTCGCTCCAATTTGACACACCGATTCTCCACACCATGCCAACCCATGTCCTCAAGGCGGGAGAAAGCCTTGTCAGCGTTGCCAAAGCCTACGCGTTCTTCGACTGGCACCTGATCTACGATCACGATGCCAACGCCGATCTCCGCAAGCGGCGCGGGCACCCCAACGCGCTTTGCGCCGGTGACGAGCTTTTCGTACCCGAGAAGGTGAGGAAGCCCCAGGAATTCACCACCGGAGCGCGACACCAAGTCAAGCTGGTCATAGGGCGCGGGGTGTGGAATCTGGCCTTCAGCGCGGACAAGGCCAGCTGCGGAGCCAAGGTGAAGCTGACGGGAGAGACCAATCTGCCCGATGGCGATCTCAAGCTCAAGCTGCAAGCGCGCGAGCTTCCCTCGCCCAAGCTGCCCGCCCCGACCGTGAAGATCAAGGGTGGCAAGCTCAGCTTCGATTGGGAGATCAAGGACGTTCAGCACCTGACCGCCGACACGCCACCCAAGGCCTTCGACGAGGTACACATCGAGGCCACCACCGACGACAACACGCTGGCCTGCAACGTCGCCGTTCTGACCGTGGAGGCCGTCGGCACAGCTCCCGTACAGAGTTTCTCCGAGGATCGCACGTGGAGCGGCTTTTCCAACCGTTCGCGCTTCCAGCAAAAGATCGACAAGCTCGCCAACCTCGTCGACGTCAAGCCCAACGTCATCAAGGGCTGGGGGGAACCTACGTCGACCTGCGCTCGGCGGGGATTACGGGAACCGCTGGCGGCTGCCCGTGGGCGGGCTACCGCTGGGCGCGAACCTCGGGCATGTCCATGGTTCCGACCCAGTACTACAACGGCACCGCCTGGGTGCCCCTGCCCGCGGGATTCACCCCCGGCGCCACCAATTACCAAGGGGTCGGTTTCTACAAGTCGGGCTCGACCTTCACCTGCACCCAGGGCGGTTCCTGGCCTGAGGCCTTCGCCGACTACGATTTCGGCAGCACGAAATACACCAACGTGCGGGCGACGTGGAGCCAAAAGACCCACGACCAATGGACCGACAAGTTTTGCATCCAGCGCGAGGGTTGCCAGTCCGACAAATCGGTGACCTGCTGCCGCTATCGCGTCGAGGTCACCTTGACCTTCGTCCAAGTGACGGCCTACGCCGTCGGCGTCATCTTGCTCGCCCCCGGCAACCTGCGTTCCAACGCCGCCCTGTGGTTCATGGGCGACACCAGCAACGTGGCAGCGCACGAGAGCGGGCACCTCATGGACAATCCCGACGAATACACCGGCGGCGCCGTCGATCCCTCGTTGTCCGGCGACGGCGCGGTCAACGGAATCGATACCGACTCCATCATGGGCCAGAACATGACCAAGACCAAGAAGCGTCACTACCGAGCATTCGCCGAGATGACTGGCCGCCTAGTCAAGGCCGTCAGCGGGCGCACGGAAACCTACAAGGCGGTGGACAAGTGAGGGCAGAAGACATCGCATCGATGCGCGAAGCGCTGGCGGCGCTCGCCCACGTCCCGTCGTTGCTGGTTGGCTTCGGCATCGAACGGCTGACTTTGGCGGGCGACTTCTGGGCCGAGCGGCTGATGATTCAAGGCATGGGCAAGTCGGCGCTCACCACGCTGCGCTCGTTTGGAGACGCCAGCGGCGAGGAGATCGGCCGGTTCGAGAGCAAGCTCTCCGATACGAGGGTTGTCGAGCTGGTTCGCGCGGTCGAGGCCACCCTGGAGGGCGGACCAGCGGCCAACCTCTCCCCCGGTGACGTCCGCGTGCTGATTTCCATCGTGACAGGCGGTTCCAGGCTCGACCACGTGGTGGGCGGCGCCCCGCCCGATCTCGAACCCTACACACCCCTGCTGGTTGCCTTGGACAAGGCCGCCGCCGAGACGCGGGCCGCTCCCAAGACGACCCTCAAGCTGCAACTCGAGGTTCCGGCCAAGCTGTCGCCGGGACCGCAGTCCCTGCCCGTCGTGCTGTCATTCCAGAACCGTGGCGACGAGGGCGCGTGGATTCGCAGCCCGACCTCGGGCCTGGAGGACGAGCCGACCGAGCACGTCCGTCTGTGGTACGCGGAACGGGCCGTGGAGCAACCAGGGGTCACGCCGCTCCCGCTCGAGCCTCTGTGCATTGCCCTCGCGCCCGCCATGCGCACCGAACGTCCGCTGCTATGGATCGGCGGCGGCGAGACCGAATCCCGTCCCTTCTCGGCCACGGTCGATCTCGCCACGGGCTCGTACCTCATGCGCGCCAGCTTCGCGAGCTACGGCGGCGACGATACCGTGGCCGGACAGAACCTGCTGCGCGGGTGTGCGTTCTCGGCGGAGACCGTGGTCGAGGTTGGCTGAATGAAGCGAGCCCTGCCGACGCGGTTTCACCTTGCCGGAGCGGTGGCTGCGGCGCTGTTCGTGTGCAAAGGACAAGCGATGGCCGAGCACGATCACGGAGCCGGCGCGCCAGTCGTGGCGCCCATCGACGCGGACGTCACCCTGACCGAGGGGCCTGGCGCGGTCCGTGCCAGGTTCAACCTGCGCGGCAACGTTCTGACCACTGTCCTGCCGCGCGGGGAAGACGGCGCGCCAGCGGGGGTCTATCGGCTGAATCTCGATAAGCACGATGCCCTGGTGGGGGCGCTCGCAAACCTGCCTGCCACCTTGGCGGGGCCACCAGCGGTCATGGGGATGCCGGTCGCCACCTTCGTGGTTCGCGTCCATGGCAAGGAGCACCACCTGGTCGCCCCCCTGCCGACCTCGGATTCCGAACGTCGACAAGATCCTGATCGAGCTCGGCCGGTACGAGAAAGCCGGCAAGGACAAGCCGGTTCTGGCCATCTCCCTGGCGGTCCAGCCCCCGAGCCCGACGAAACCGGGAGCGCCCAAGACAGTAACGGTTCGGGTCGCGGCCACGGGAGAGCACGGCGCCGAGGTATCCTTCAATCCCGCCTTGCTCCTCTTGCAGGCCGCGGCCGATCCCCAGCCGGCCCCGGCAGGCGTCACGCCTCTTCCGCCCGAGTGGGACCAGGTCAGCGCACCCTTGGCGGGGGCGTCGCCCCAGCACATGAAGGCGGGCGCCACTTCCGACGTGAAACTGACGGTGAATGTTTCCGCGCCCGACTATCGGTGGCTGCGCGCGGTCTTTGACGGGAGCGCCACCTTCCGAGCGCCGGATCAGGTCGAAGACATCGGGCTCAGTTTGACCTCCAAGCCGGTCAAGCTCGCCGCCGCGCCGGCTGGAGCGCGCAAGTAGCCGGCCGCCCCGGCTCCCTACCCGCGCATGAACATGCGCGGCGGGACCGGCTGTCGGGAGGCGCCGCGCAGCTTGAACTTGCGCTCCAGATCGGCGATGGCGGCGTCGGCCAGATCGACACCGTAAAGCTCGTGCATGTTGTGCAAACCACCGGGCGCGAAGACGTTGATCTCGAGGATCTTGCCCCCCGCGATGTCCAGTCCGACGAAGTAAAGCCCGTCGGCAATGAGGCGGGGACGGATGGTTTCGCACAGCTCGCGCTCGGTCTGGCTCAGCCGGCAAGCGCGGCGCGAGGCGCCCAGGTGCATGTTGTTGCGGCGGTCGTCGCTGGCGTGCAAGCGACGGTACACGGCCACGCGGCCTCCCACCTCGAGGGGAACGCCGGCCATCAGCAACACGCGCTTGTCCCCGCGGACCGCCGCCGTCACGTACTCCTGCACGATGAGGTAGCCGCTGTCGCGCACGGTGGCAATGATCTGCGACAGGTTGGCGCTTTCGCCGTGGCCAACGAAAAAGACGTTGCGTCCGCCATATCCGTAGAGCGGTTTGATGACCGCGGCGCCGTCGAGCTCGCGCAGAAAGGAGCGCACCCGGTTCGCCGAGCAGGTGATGAGCGTTTTCGGTCGAATGGCCGTGGGAAAGCCCGCGAGGTACATCTTGGACCCCGCTCGGCGCAAGCCATCGGGATCGTTCAGCACCATCACGCCGGCTTCCTTGAGCCGCCGCCCCAGCTCGATGGCTGGGTTGACGCGTACCGAGTGACCGTCGCCAACATGGGGGTTGTTGCGCAGGAGCACGACATCGAACCCGGAGAGCGGAACCTCCTCGCGGCGTGCGTCGGACGATCGCAGCGAGGCGAGCATGGACGTGGGATCGACGTGCGAGCCTGGCGTCGGGGTGACCACGCGCCCGGTAACCTCACGCTCGTGCGCGAAGTCGTCGACGGAAATGAAGGCCACCTCATGCCCGCGCCTCTGCGCCGCCACGGCCAGGTAGGTGGTGGTGTAGGTCGGGCGAACGCTTCTTGGGCTGTTGACGACGAAAAGGACGCGCATGGGCGGCGGGTGGACACGCGACAGGCGAGGCTCCCCAGCCCGAGATTGGCCCGGCCGACGCGAACGCGCAATACCCTCGGGCAGTGCTTCTTCGTCAACGCGTAGCCGCCCTTTCCCCGTCCTGGTAATCTGAACGCAAGCCATGGCCGGTTCCAAGACCAGATTTGGTTTCCTCGGCAACGGGGACGAACCCCCGAGCTCGGGGGAACCCGGGGCCGCGCGCACCATCATCGGGCACGACATCCATCTGCCCAAGCTGCCGTCCGGATTCGAGCAGCCAAGCCGCCACATTCCGCCGCCCCCGCTCCCGCCGTCAAGAATTTCCTACCCCCGCTTGCCGCAGGCAGCGGTGAGAGCGCCCATGAACGAGGTCATCACGGAATCGGTTCCCGTGAGAAGGCACTACAAGCCGCAGAAAAGCCGGTTGGCGCGCTTCCTCGGCCACTGGACCCGAGGCGGACATTTCCAGTCGCGCAGCCGCATGGGTGACGGCTCGATCCTGGACGACCCCAGCGATGACGATTTGGATGTTCCGCGCGACATCGCCGGCCGCAATGTTCTGTTGGTTCTGGCGATTGCGGCCCTGACCTTCCTCATCACCTTCGCCATCGTGAAGGCTCGCCAGCACTACGCAGTGGCGCCATCCGTCCCCGAAGCACAAGTGGCGGAGCCCCCGGCCGCGTCGCAGCTCCCCAAGGCGGTCGCCCCGACCCCAGTCGTGCCTGCCCAAGCCCCGCCTCCGGCGCCAATACCCCCCGAGAAGCCACAGTTGCTTGGAGCTCCCACTGCTGCCGTGCCGCCCGCCGGCCAGCCGGGCCCGCAACCGCATGCAACACCCCATTCCGCCGCCAAGCCTGCGACGGGGCCGGTCCGAAACCCGCGCAAGGCCGCCGCGCGCCCTGACTCGCCTACCTTCGAGCTGCCCGAGCATCTCAAAGGCGAGCTGCTTCCCCTTGGACACTAAATGAAAGCCGTCGTCTTCTACGAACCCGGGAGTGCTTCCATGGACGCCATCATGGCCGTCTATCCCCGCCACAAGGTGTTGGTGGACGCCTACGCCGCCCGCGGCGAGGTGCTGGCCATCGGTACCTTCGCCGGCGGAAAGGAAGGCTCGATGGGCGTGTTCAAGACCCGCGAAGCGGCCGAGGCCTTCGTCAAAGAAGACCCGTTCGTGCTCGAAGGCCTGGTGGGCAAATACGCCATCAAGGATTGGAACGAAATCCTACTGGGATAGAGCCGTCGCCCAATGCGGACGGATTTCCTCCGCAAATGGGTCTATCCGGGTGCGCAATGGGGCTGGCGTGCTATGGTTCCTCGCCTCGTGACACGAAAGACAACCGTTCTCAGCCAAGCCGCTCTGGGGCTCGCGCTCGCGCTCGCGGCCAGCCCCGCCATGGCGCAGATGCCCCCGCCCGATCACAGCGCCACCAGCGCCCCGCTCTTCGTCGAGGATCTGCCGGTGGGGACGGTCTCGGTACGCCTCTCGCGCCCGTCCATGACCGATTCCATCGCCAACGTGGAGGTCGTGGGATCGTGGACGACCAAGGACGGCCAGTCCAAGTCCGCCACCGTCAAGACGGGCGAAGACGGACGGGCTGTCTTCGCGGGCATCCCCGCGGGCAGCACCTTCGGGGCGAAGGCCACCGTCGAAGGCGAAAATCTCGCCACCCAGCTGTTCACCGTGCCCGACCAGGGCGGCACGCGCCTGCTCGTGATCGTGGGCGCCCAGGCCGCCGAAGCCATGAACGACATGACCGGCGGGGCCGCGACGGGCAAGCCCGCCCAACCCAAGCCGCTCGGCGTGCGCTCCGGCAAGGTCGAAGCGCGTGACGGCGCAAAGGCCGGCACCTTGGATGTCACCGTCCTGGCCGTCGGGGGCAAGCCCATCCCGGGAATCGGCGTCGACCTGGGACGCACCCAGCACGGCGGCGGCGGCGTGGATTTCGTTCATGCGGTCAGCGACGCGTCGGGGGTGGCCCATTTTACCGACCTCAAATCGGGGGACGGCGCGGCCTACGCCGCCGTCATCGAACGCGACGGCATCCGGGTGGGCACGCCGGCGTTCATGTTGGATGCCAAGCGCGGCGCCGTCGGCGAGATCCGCATGCCAGGCAGGACCAGCGATCTGTCGGCGCTGCGCATCTCTTCCTCGTCGCGCATGATGATCGAGCTGCGGGAGGATGCGATCGGGGTCTTGCAGAATCTCCTCGTGGAAAACACCTCGGACAAGATCTTCGATCCGGGCCCGCGCGGGCTCTACATTCCACTGCCGGATGGATTTGCCGGCGCGGAAAAGCTGGCGGGTGGGGTCGACCTGGAAATCAAGGAGGGCTCGGGCGCCTATCTTCATGCCATGCTGCCGCCCGCGCAATCTCCGGGCACGATCGCCTCGGTACGCGTGGGCTACGTGCTCACCACCCACGAAACACCGACATTCGAGATTGTTCAGCCCATGCCGCTCGGCCTGGAAGGCGCGCTGGTTCTTATCCCGAGCGAGTACGCCATCAGCGTGGCGGCCCCTGGCCTGCGCGCGCGGCCTCCCGAGCGCGATGACAATGGCAACGAGCTGCACATGTTCGAGCTCGATGCCGTGCCGCCGGGGCAGGCCTTGCACATGACCGTGCTCGGGTTGCCCACACGCCACCAGGCCGGCAAGTGGATCGCCGGCATCCTGGCCGGACTGATCGTCGCGGCTGGATTCGTGATGGCGCGCCGCCCGCGCAAGGCCCTCGGGGGCAAGGCCGGGTGATCCCATGAGCGAACGCCACCTTCGCGTGGCGAAGGTTTGCAAGCGCTATGGCCGGCAGCGCGCGCTCGTCGACGTGTCGCTGACCTTCGCGCCCGGGCGGGTGGCGGCCATCGTCGGTCCCAACGGCGCGGGCAAGACCACCCTGCTCGGTATCCTGTCCACGCTGTCGAGGCCCACCAGCGGCGAGATCTTTCTCGCCGACGAGCCCATCACCCGCAACCCGGCCGCGCGGCAGATCATCGGCTACGTGGGGCACGAGCCGGGCGTGTACCCCGATCTCTCGGCCCGGCAGAACCTGCGCATCTTCGCCTCTCTGTACGCCCTCGCCGACGCCGAGACGCGCATCACCTCCATGCTCGAGCGGGTCGATCTGGCGGACGTGCGCCACGATCTGCCGGCGCGGGCCTATTCGCGCGGCATGCTCCAGCGCCTGGCCCTGGCGCGCGCCCTTCTGCACGGTCCCGAGATCCTGCTTTTCGATGAGCCCTCGTCGGCCCTCGATCCCGTCGGCGTGCGCTGGCTTTCGGAAGAGCTTCTGCGCGAACGCGATGCCGGACGACTGGTCATCCTGGTCACCCACGACCTGGATGCGGCGGCCCAGGTCGCGGGCCACCTGGTGGTCATCCGGCGCGGACGCGTGGCGATCGACCGCGCCGACCCCTCAGGATTCACCCCTACACAAGTGCGCGCTCTGTACGAGGAGGCCCTGCGTGGCTAGCAGCTTCTGGCGCTACACCGCGCTCATCGCGGTCAAGGATCTGCGCATCGAGGGGCGCAGCCGCGAGGTGCTCTACACCATGGGGTTTTCGGCCGCCCTGGTGGTGCTGGTTTTCTCCTTCGCCCTGGCCAGCGCCACCGACCCGGCGCAAGGTCCCATCACCGCGGCCGGTGTGCTATGGGCCGCCACGCTCTTCACCGGCACCGTGGCCCTGGCGCGCGTGCTCGACCGCGAGCGCGAAAACGAATCCATCCGATCCCTGCTGCTCTCCCCCGCTCCACGCGCGGCGATCTATGCCGGCAAGCTCATCGCGACCTCGGTGCTCATGTTGGCGGTCGAAATTCTGCTGACCGTGCTCGTCGGCGTGCTCTTTTCGGCCGGGGTCTTCACCCACCTTGGCTGGCTGGCCCTGGTCCTCGTGCTCGGCACGCTTGGCTTTGCCTCCACCGGCGTCGTCTTTTCGGCCGCGCTCTTGCGCTCGCGCAGCCGCGAAGCCCTGCTCGGCGCCCTGCTCTTCCCCATCGTGATTCCGGTGCTGCTTGCCGCCAGCCGCGCCACGGCGTGCCTTTTCGACCCGCTTTCTCCTGATCTCGAACCCGTGGCCTTTTGGACGCGTTTCCTTTTGGCCACCGACGTCATCTATATATCGCTGGGCCTGTGGGTCTTCGAGCCCGTGGTCAGCGGCGAGTGAACCAGCCAAGAACTGCGATAACATCCCACATCCCACATCCCACATCCCACCATGACCACCACGCCCACCGAGACGCGCCCCTCATCGATACGATTTCTGATCGCCTGCGCCATCACCGCGGTCCTGTTCGTGGTCGCGTGCAATGCCATCGCCGATGCCCCACGCGAAATCGTCATGGGCTTGGTGCAGAAGATCTTCTACTTCCACGTGCCCTGCGCCTGGCTGCTCATGCTCTCGACGCTGGTGTGCGCGGGCGGCAGCATCGCCTACCTGTTCGGCGGTTCCGAGCGGGGCGACCGCGTGGCCGTGGCGGCCTCCGAGCTTGGCGTGCTGTTCGGCCTCTGCGTGCTGGTGTCCGGCCCGCTGTGGGCCAAGGCGGCGTGGGGCGTGTACTGGCAGTGGGAGGCACGCCTGACCTCCTCGCTGCTGTTGTGGCTGATGCTGGTGGCCTACATCCTGGCCCGGCGCTATGGCGGCGCTGCGGCCCGTCGACTGGCCGCGGCCCTGGCGCTCTTCGCCGCCATCGACATTCCCCTGGTCTACTTCAGCGTGCGCTTCTTCCGCAGCATTCACCCCCAAAGCACGGTGGTGTCGACGCTTGGCCCGGGCATGCGCGGCGCCTTCTGGCTGTCCCTGCTCGCCTTCTCGGCCCTGTGGTGCGTGCTTTTCTCGGCCCGATTGGCGACGGAAAACGCCTACGCAAGGCTTGTCGACCTGGAGACCCAACTCGACCAGGCAGAGGAGAAGAAGTCATGAAAATGGTCGCGCTTGCCTACGGATTCATCTGGCTGGCCGTGTTCAGCTACGTCTTCATCACCAGCCGCCGCCTCGGCAGGTTGAACAGCGAAATGGACGAGCTTCGCCGCCGCATCGACCGCTTGAAGCCGGAGTCGTAAGAATGGGAACCCTGGGAGGGTTCCCAAACCCTCCCGCGCTCTGGCTCCGCCGGGCAAAGCCCGGCTCCGCCTACGCGATTGATGGGAACCCTGGGAGGGTTCCCAAACCCTCCCGCGCTCTGGCTCCGCCGGGCAAAGCCCGGCTCCGCCTACGCGATTGATGGGAACCCTGGGAGGGTTCCCAAACCCTCCCGCGCTCTGGCTCCGCCGGGCAAAGCCCGGCTCCGCCTACGCGATTGATGGGAACCCTGGGAGGGTTCCCAAACCCTCCCGCGCTCTGGCTCCGCCGGGCAAAGCCCGGCTCCGCCTACGCGATTGATGGGAACCCTGGGAGGGTTCCCAAACCCTCCCGCGCTCTGGCTCCGCCGGGCAAAGCCCGGCTCCGCCTACGCGATTGATGGGAACCCTGGGAGGGTTCCCAAACCCTCCCGCGCTCTGGCTCCGCCGGGCAAAGCCCGGCTCCGCCTACGCGATTGATGGGAGCCCTGACCTGAAACACCTCGCCCCGCGTAGCGGAGCGAAGCGGGCGAGGGCGCGGCGAAGCCGCGGGGGCAGGGGTAGGGCGTGCAGGTCCCGAAGCGCCCAACGGGCGGAGAGGTCGCCGAGCGCAGCGAGGCGGGTGAGGGGCTGCCCGTTTCACGCCTGAAGGATCCGGGCCATCGGCCCGGCGGCGGTACTGGGAGGGTTCTGCCGTGCACTCGGCACCTCCAACCCACCCTCCCACCCCCGCGCTTCGCGCGGCCCCGCCTAACCCTCGGCCCCTGCCCGCCACCCTCCACCCCGCTCGCTTCGCTCGGCCTCGCGCGCTCTGGCTCCGGCGAGCAAGCTCGCCTCCGCCTACGCGGTAATGGGAATCCTGAGCTGAAACCAACCGCGGCGGCCTTGGCGTACGCAGCCCACTCGACCGCTAAAACGCAGCGCCCGCGCGCGGACGAAATCCTGCTTACGAAGCGGCCAAGGGCCCCCAAGCACCAACCCGCGACCGCCAACAGCGCGAAATCGCAGAGATTCGAAGCCCCGACCCGCCCGAAAACCCCACCCTCCGCCGCTGCGCTAATGTTATTCTTCGCAGGCTAATAGGTAGTTCGGCAGACTCTTTGTGCCGCCGCCGAGGTTACCTACCTGCCAGGACAGTTGCCATCATCGTTGCTAGTCCGTCTCCGGTTCGCCAACGGATGTCGTTAGACAACTCGGTCAGACGCCAGCCTGTCCCAGTTCGAACGGCGATGGCGCGGAGGACTCCGCCAGCGACGAAGTGGGATTGGAGTGCATGAGGGTCACTCTGTTCTGTCTTCCAGAGGTGCATGGCGGTCACGTTCGCGCGTATTCGCGCGGTATCTTCGCCAAAGTCGATCACGTAGTCAGAGGTCACGTGATGGGTCGCCCGGAACCGAGCGAAGCTCTTGCTCTGCCCGGCGAGGATCTCATCGCTGCCAACAAGCGCAGATCCATTAGGAGACACGATTCGGCCGTCAGGAGCAAACGTCGCATCGACGATCGCGCGATCGGTCAGGCGTTTGTCGTCAACTGCCGCGAAGTATCGGCTGATCAGGTCCATGATTGCGAGTCGATCATCAAGCGCGGTTGGTTGTGTCATCGCTGTTCTTCCGTCCGGACCGTAGCATATCCCGGGACCATCGCGGACACAGAAGGGACTGCGTTTGTACGCTGGTTCCGCGAAGCTGCCGAACAAGCCGATGAAGCTGTCGACCCGGCCGCAGGGGCATTGGTGTAGAATCGAGACACCAACTCGGCGGCCGGCTCGCAGCTTATCGGCGCGCCGTTAGCCAGAGCTGGGGATGAACGTGAGTGAAGAAGGGAGAGTTGCATGTCCGCGATGCGGCCAAGATTGGCTGCGAAGAATCCGTTTGGTGCGGCTCGACCGGGTCGCTGTACTATGCCCCGAATGCGATGCTCTCTGGCCTGACATGAAGCCCCGGTCGCCCGAATTCGAGGACTACTCTACGTACATGCAAGCTCACGGGGTCGTGGAGCCCCAGACTGAAACGGAGATTGAGGTCATCGGTTTCTTCTCGCATTCCCAGGAGCCTGGCTAACATGCCGTTGAACCCCTCGTAGGCAGTGCAAGTAAAAAGAACAGGGATCGATCAGGGTTGTCTGGGCACACGAGATCCGTTCCGCAGTCAGGAAGATGCGGTGGAAGGATCCGGTGCGCGAGGGGGATTGAGCGGGCGAGAGATCGGGAGGCGATCGGCCTGGGTAAACGAAACGCTCCAGTAGGATGTCCGCGAGGGCCGGCATCGATTCAGCTGGCAACGGAGATTGAGTCAGGTCGAAGATCCTCAGGGCGCCTCAGAACAGACGGCGCTCTTGCACAAGGCAGAGATGAGCCACAACAGAAGGTCACCCGTCGGATATCTCAACGTTCAAAGAATCGTTGACTGTTATGGATTGCTCCTTTCATTCATTCGGCTTTGTCCAACATGGAAATGGTCAGAACATAGTTCCGCAGGGTGCCTCAAGACTGACGGCGCTCTTGCACGGGGCAGAGAGACGATTCAACGGAAGGTCACCCTTCGGAAATCCTGCACTCTCCATCTGCAAGCGGCGAGTGTCGAAAAGTTTGCTGCTGTCAAAGGTGCCACCGCGACCGACGTGATACAGCCCCTTGGCCAGCTTGCGCATCAGCGCGACCGCGGCCCGCGACGCACGTCCACCGTCACGCTGCTTTTTGCGCTGGTACCAAGCGTTGGCGATCGGGTCGTCCTGAATCCAACGGAAGATCGCAAGCCAGAGAAGCTGGCGCACGCGAGACGGGCCGCGCTTAGTGATCTTGATTTGGCCCTGCACGGTGCCGCTGCTTTTCTCTTTGAGATTGAGGCCCATGGCCTTGAGAAATGCGCGTGTGCAGTGGTACGACTTTGCATCACCGACCTCGGCATAGATGGCAGCCGCGGTGGTGGGGCCGACAACTGGAGCAAGCGCGGCGGCGGGCGTGGTAGCGGCGAGCTGGGCGACCTTGGTCTTGGCCGTCGCGAAGGCGCGGTGGGCGTGATAGGCCTCGGCAGCGATGGCCATCAAGGCGTCGCGTTCAAGCCCAACCAGCGGAACGCCGACGGAAGTGTTGGCCGAGGTGATGATGGCGGCGATCTTGTCGTCGTCCAGAAGCCTGTGGCTGATACCACGAAGGAGCTTCGTCGCCTGGTCCGGTTGAGCGGCAACGTCGGCTGGACCGCCGATGCGCGCGAGCAATGCCATGAGAGATGACGAAGTCAGTTCAAGCAGTGTGGGCAACTCCGGCCAGTGGCGAGCGAGCCAGCTTTCCAGGCGATGCACGAGCTGCAGGTAGCGCTCTTGGTAAAGATCCATGATGGCCAATGCTGCCTTGAGCTGGCGGCGTTCTGGGACCTCATCGGCCAGGCGGGTGGAAAGGCCGTCGGCGTGAAGCCTCGCGATGATGGCGGCTGCCTTGGCGTCGTGAAGACTGGGCACACCGTCGAAGATTTCCTTGGCATCGTGGGTGCGCTTGCCGCTGACCATGAAGATCGGAAAGCCGTCTTGCTCGAGCTGGTGGCGAAGCACATCACCGTAGGTGCCAGAGGGCTCCATGACGGCTTCGACGGTGACGCCAGCGGCACGGAAACCACGCAGGATGGCAAGCACGGTGGGATTCTGTTCAGGTGCCTTCCAGCAGATGGTGTGCAGCACGTGCCCGCCGGCAGCGGCCAGGGCCGCGACCATGTCGACCTTGGCGACATCGATGGCGAAGACCAGCTTGCCGCCCAGGTCGGCGTGCGAAACAGTCTCGGGTTGAAAATCGTTGACGGGCATTCTGCGATAGATACGCTTCTTCATGATGGGGATGACCTCCTTCGTCGGGTTTTGCGACTTCGACATCTTCGGGGCATCCCCGTCCTTTTTCCTCAACTACCTTTAGCTGACTGACGACCGGCCGCAGGGGCATTGGTGTAGAATCGAGACACCAACTCGGCGGCCGGCTCGCAGCTTATCGGCGCGCCGTTAGCCAGAGCTGGGGATGAACGTGAGTGAAGAAGGGAGAGTTGCATGTCCGCGATGCGGCCAAGATTGGCTGCGAAGAATCCGTTTGGTGCGGCTCGACCGGGTCGCTGTACTATGCCCCGAATGCGATGCTCTCTGGCCTGACATGAAGCCCCGGTCGCCCGAATTCGAGGACTACTCTACGTACATGCAAGCTCACGGGGTCGTGGAGCCCCAGACTGAAACGGAGATTGAGGTCATCGGTTTCTTCTCGCATTCCCAGGAGCCTGGCTAACATGCCGTTGAAGCGCTGTAGGCCGCGGACGGCCGCCCGCGGGTTAACGCCAAACCGTTAGCCAGAGCATGATCTCAAGCAAGGGGCAGACATGGCATCGTTAGAAAAGCTGACCAGCATTTCCAAGGCGGTCGGGCGGGGCGAGTCACATCAGGAGACCGTGCGTACGATCCTGTCCTGGTTCGGAGCACAGCGGCGCGGCGTCTGGGTGGTCTCCACGATTCGCGACGTCCTTGGCGGTGTCGGGCTCACGACGGAGCCAGACTTCGAGTCCGCCTACATCGATTCGGTCGTCTCGTTTCGAAAGAAGCCGGCGACCAGCGTTGGCGTTGGGGCAGCGGTGAGTGCTCCCGCCACAGCGGCGGGAACCTGCCATGTCGGCGTGGCGGAAGACGTGGCAGTCGGCGAGGCTGTCGACATCGTTGTCGTGACAGCTCAGCCCTCGCCCTCCACCGACCCTAGCTTCCGATTGAGCAAACTGGCGGCGGCCAATAGAACTCCGCTATCGGTAGTGCCAGATGCGCCCCTTGAAGAGGCGGTCACAAAGATGCTGACCCATGACTACTCCCAGCTTCCGATCATGCAGGGCGAACGTGAAGTTCGTGGTGCGGTCTCGTGGCGGTCAATTGCGTCGCGATTAGCGACAGGGAAAGCTGGAAACTGCGCCAGGGACTTTGCGGACAAGGTCGAAGTCATTGATGCGACTTCATCGCTACTTGAGGCCGTGTCGTTGGTGGTCCAGCACCAGTATGTTCTGGTTCGCGGCTCCGACAAGCGGATCGTCGGAATTGTTACATCCAGCGACCTCAGCGCGCAGTTCCAGGCGCTGACCGAGCCGTTTCTGCTGCTCTCAGAAATCGAAAATGATCTTCGGCGAATCATCCAGGCGAAGTACGAGCAACCTGAGCTTCCAAGCTGCGAAGGATCCGGCCGATACGTCGCGGACAATCGAGTCTGTCTACGACATGACATTCGGCGAATATGTCCGACTCATCGACAACCCAGATCGATGGAAGAATCTCGATGTTCGGCTAGACAGGAAGTCGTTCGTCGGGGATCTCAACAAGGTTCGCGAGATCCGGAATGATGTGATGCACTTCGATCCCGATGGCATTCCACCAGAAGATCTCGACATTCTCCGCAATTTTGTAGGTTTCCTAGCGAGACTGCGAAGCATTGGAGTGACATGAGCCTGGCTAACAAGCCGTTGAAGCGCT
>CAWGPW010000009.1:0-31249 GCA_963824555.1 uncultured delta proteobacterium
AGAGGAAGATGAAGCCAATGAGGGCTTGAGCGTTGTGGAAGCCATAGGCCCTGCGGGTGATGACCCTGATCTTGCCATTAAGGCCCTCGGTTCTTCCGTTATTGAGCCCTGTGGCGACAATGGCCACGATGCCGTCCAGGGTATTTCTTGATGGTCGCGGCGACCTTCTTGAAGGAAGGTAGTCTGGATCGCCTGGCCCAACTAATCCATTCTTCGAGCTTCTGTTTGACGACGTAGACTGGCGACGACCGAGGATGTCGCAGATGGCGATCTTGAGCAGGTAGCCGCGATCAGGGTCTCGGGCATTGGTCTTCGGGAGGGTCGACAGCCTCTCAGACTCGGCCCTGGATAGGTTCCACGGATTCTTGAGCAGAAGGTACTTGGTCTTCTTCAGTTGCCCGCGTTCGTCGGTGTCCTCCAGGAGTCGGACCTCCGCACGCCGAAGGACGTCGAGTGCTTCCTGCACGAGTCTCTTGAACGTGGAAGCGGTCAAAGACGATCTGCGCTTGTGGCGCTCGCGAGGTGACCGCGTCGATGTAGGCCGCGGACATGTCGATGGTGACGGTCTTGAGCTTGCTGGTTCGTTTCCGGGCCGAGAGCGTCGAAGAAGCAGCCGAGCGTCGCAGCGTTCTTGCCCTCGTGTGCCCAGACGACCCGCTGCGAGACGTGGTCGACAACGACGGTGACGTACTCATGGTGCCGCCGGTACGACAACTCGTCGACGCCGATGTGTTCGAGGTCCTCGAGGAGAAGGCTTCATCTCGGTGCCGCGGCACCACCCGCTGGATGATGGCGCCGACGGTGCGCCACGCGATGCGCATGGTTTCGGCCACCATCGTCTGGCTTGCTTGTTGGGCCGGATCGGCCACATGGTCCTCGAAGTCACGCGTGAAGCCGACCTTCGGCTCGGCCCAAGGGACCATCTCGATGACCACGCCGCACCGAGGACAGTCAACCCTGCGCAGGGTGTAGCGCAGAAGAACCTCCATCCCGCACGCGTCCAGATGCCGCCGAGTTCCGAGCCCGAGCATCGAACACGTCATGGACCCGACATCCGCAGCCTGAGCAGTAGGGAACGGTCGTCGTTGGCGCCACGTGCACCAATATGCCAAGCAAATCGAATTCGACCGCCAGGACACGGGTATGTGGAAATTGGAGTAGGTTTCGGAATAGGGTGGTCGCGCGCATGGGCTCCTGGGCTTGTGGGTTCTAGACAAGCCACACGATACCCCAGGTGCCCGTGCACACTTCGTCTCCACCTCACCCGAACCTCATGCCCCCACATCTCCGTCGGCGACGTGCGTCGCACCTACGAGATCTCCCTTTACGAAGATGTCAGGAGAGCCATAAGTGTTTTGGGTTTCGTTGCCGCTACTCTGGCATGATGCCACTATAGGCGCAGGCAGCAACAACGTCCGCCCAACGCCTTGCCGTTCAGCGGTCTGGGCGCCGCCGAGCCTGCGCTGCCATTCTACACCGATGCCTCTGCGGCGACCAGATCCGCTGCAACGGCATGTTAGCCGGCCTCCGTGCTCGACGCTCTCGCTCGGCCATCAGCCTGAGCCTCTGCCTTCAGCTCGACGAACCTGCGCAGGCCGTTCTCAATTGCTTCGCTGTTCACACCAGCAATCAGAAGCATTCTTGTACCCGGGGGACCTGCCAACACTGATTCCCATGTTCTCGGGTCGGTCGTCGCCCTCACCGAAGACGTCGAAAGTGTGCGCGATCAGCACGAGATTTTCATAGTGGTATCGGAGGATATTCCCGCCCATGCTCAAGGCTCTGGGGGAAATCGCGATTCGCCTGCCCCCTATCCAGAGGCTTCCTCGAACGTAAATGGGCCAAGCCTTGGTATCAATCTCGAGGAGAATCTTCTGCTTGCGCTCGCGAATGTTTGGCCACTGATAGCTCGACTCCATGTCCCAGGTCGCGGCATCACCCCCAACCCATTCGTTGCGTTCGATCGTCGCGAGAGAATTCCCGTCTTGACCATTTAGTTGAAGCGAAAGCAGAAGCTCGCCGTCCTCAATGGCCGACCAAGACGGGAGCGCCGCGGACGCTGAGGATGGGTCCTTCTGTGATCACGACATTGCTGCCAAATGCAAAAGCAGGATAGGGGTGCAATACATGGAGAAGGCCAGAGGCATAGCCCTTCTTCACGTTGTGCGGGAGCGACTTGAACTTGCGCTGCCTTTCGACCGAGAGCGCCCCTTTGGTCGCCATGTCGTGGCAGCCTGGGCAGAGCACCATCATGTCCTGAACGCGAAAATGTTGCTCGATCTCCCACGGGATTATGTGGTGGTAGTAGAATCGGTAAACCACATCGACAGCAACCAAACCGTGACTCTCGCCGTAGTGCTAAGGGCTCGCGCGAAAATAACTGATCGCATCAATCAATTGGAAGCATGACTGTGTAGTCCCAGTCATTTCCCAAAAACACGGGTGGAGATTGACGTTTGCAGTGCGAATTAAACGAGAATGCCACCGGACACGCTCTTTATTTCCGCGCGCGTCCTAAGCGAATTTCGCTTGGCACCTTGGGTCTTGATTCTTGCTCCCTCCGCATGAAGAGTCCTGCCGGTCCGGCTAACGGTTGGCCGTTCAGCGGCGGGCGCCGCAGGCGACCGTCCGCTGCAACGGCATGTTATGCGGCATCTGCCAGAAGCCTCGCGTCGATGAACGCTTTGTAGACGCCGAACGAGGTGAGATCAGGAGGCAGACCGAGAACGGCATGGATTCGTCGAATTGCCCCGTGCCATTCCTCTTCGCTGGCGGGTCCGTTCACGTCGGTAGCATTGGTGAAATCGAGGAACACCAGATGGCTGTCGATCCTGTTGTTCCGCCGCAAGAAGAACTGGAATGCCAGACGGTTCGCGTACTGGTAAAAGAGTTCGCCCCAGATTGCCTTGCTCCGCGGGGCGAGATGGTGGCGTGCGGCTGCGAGGCTTGCATCGATGAGTTTCCGCGATGCCGGAGTGGCCTTCGATGCTGGCGACGCGGCCTCTGGAATGTGCGCCTTGGCCTCGACGAGAAGTGGCGTCTCCTTCGCTATGACTGCCAACCCGTCCCACACGGCTCCACGGGAAGGCCAAAACGACGAAAGCGGCTGGTGCAGTTTCGAATAGAGCCGGAGTCGATGGAGGGCCGCTCGGTCTCGGTATTCTCGATGCCCCTCGGAGTCGAGTGGCGAGACCCACTCGACTAGTTCTCCTTTGCCAATCGCGCCCGCACGACGCAAAGCCGAGCGCATCAATTCGGGGCGTGAATTGACGGCGATTTGGAGGAGACGTTGACTTCCTATCGTCGGCATTGGCTTCCCTCTCTTTGCAGTGGCGGTTCTGTCCGCATAACTACCTATTAGCCTGCGAAGAATAACATTAGCGCAGCGGCGGAGGGTGGGGTTTTCGGGCGGGTCCGGGGGGGCGAATCCCTGCGATTTCGCGTGGTTGGCGGTCGCGCTTGGCGCCTTGGGCTCTCGTGGCCGCTTCGTAAGCAGGATTCCGTCCGCGCGGGGGCGCTTCGTAATGTAAGCACGGTTCGCTTGCGTGGGGGGACTGGTCGAGCGGGCTGCGAACCACGCAAGAGCCGCGGTTGATGGCGTGGGTGAAGAGCTTGGCCGCAATCGCGTCGAGATGGCCGAGCAAAGCTTGGATAGTGCGCGGGTCGTAGCCATCCTCAAGGAGGTGGAAGGAGGTGAGGCGCGAACGAATGCTGGTCATGGCGAGCCCGGCACGATGGCGTAGGGCGTGCGGGCTCACGCGCTTGTGGATGCCGGCGGCGGTCGTGCCTTTTCAGGCTGCACACTGGAGGATGATTTGGTGCGGGCGGTGGCGCCGGTGCTCGCTGGTGGTGGCGTCGACGTAGCGCGGGTGGCGGGGAATAGCCATTGCCAGGTCCATTCGCACGTGGCGCCGGGCAACTCGCCGCCGGCGCTGCCGTTCGACCTTGCCTCTCTCTCGTGCGAACGATGGGTTGCTGTCTTCCGAGGTCGAAGTCCTTGACGCGCAGGGCGACATGCGCTTGACTTCGGGTGGAGGCGACGACATGCCTCTCGGTCGCGAGCGCGTTGAAGATGTGTCCAGGGCTCGCCTCGGCTACTCGGCCGCAAGGGTTTGGCAAGGCCGCGTCGTAGTGCGAGGGTGGTGTCACCTTTCTCCCCATCAAGCCGGCTATCTCGATAGCGCCTCACCCTGTCCTTTTCCCGGCTGGCGCAGGCTGGCGCTGGGGGCCGCAATCCCGCGACAAGAAGAGCGACAGCGCGGAAAGTACCAGAGAGAGACACCTTTCCACGGTGGGTGCTCGCACCCAATCGAAACGATGACGGGTGGTCGTGGACGTAGACGGCTTACCGTGGCCGTGACCGTGGCCGACGGCAATGACAACCGGCCACGAGCACGACCACGAGCACGACCACGAGCACGACCACGACCACGACCTTCTGCGGCTATCGCGGGATTGCGGTGTCTTGTCGAATCTCGCGGAGACCGGTGGATGGGAGTAAAATGACCTGCGGCCGGTCGCCGCCGGAGATATCCAACAGTGGCATGTAGACCTGGGAAGAGTGCGGCACTCGTGGCGCTTGCGACGTTTTTCGCGGCCGGGCGAGGGTGGGCACAAGCCGACAAACCTCGCTTCGTCATCCTGCTCGACAACTCGACTTCGATGACGCAAAACCTGGCAGGGACGCAGACGCATGGCGATGGCTCGGAAGCCCAACCGGGCTGCAACATCGATGGCAAGTCCACGGCGGGTTGGGCCTACGACGACAGCAAGCTCTACCTAGCCAAGGCTGCGGTCATCGACACGATCTCGGCGTTCGGGGGCGCGGACTTCGCCCTGGCCACCTACAGCCGCACGCAACTTGGACAAGCCTGCAGCGCGAGCTCGGATTGTACGTCCCTGGTGGCGGGCGCAGTCTGCGTCGACGTGCCCGGCGACAGCACCACGCAGAAATACTGCGCTTACCATGGCGGCGACAGCTACATGGAGTGTGCGTCTGGGACGGGCTGCGTGAGCTGCGCCAACCCATCGGACACCAACGATCTGGTGTTCGACTGGGGAGCCTTCGATTGTCTTTACACCAAGTGTAGCTTCGCCCAGGGCTGCATCGGCGGTCAGGTCATCGTCGGCTTTCCCGCGGCGGGCACCTCGAACCTTCTCGACATCTACCACTGGATCGATGGCGTGGAAGACTTGCCGCCTTTCTCGGCCACGTCGAATCGCGAGATCCGCGCGGTCACCATGACGCCGCTTGCTTCGGCCCTCGATTCCGTGCGCGCCTGGCTGACTGACGCCAGCGAGACCAACATCGGCGCGAACGCTGGGCTGCTTTCGACCAACGCCGCCGCTCGTGATCCGCGCGCCGCTTGCCGACCGTATAGCATCATCTTGATCACCGACGGTGAGGACACGTGCAGTCCCAACTCGACCAGCGATCCGGTGACCGCCGCAGGCGCCGCCTACGACGCGCGTATCGGCGTGTACGTCGTGGGCTTTGGCACCGGCTTCTCCACCGCTTTGAACAATATGGCGATGGCCGGGTCGGGGCAGACCCGGGCGGCCTACTTCCCGTCGAACCGAGCGGATCTGACCGCCAACCTCGGCGACATCCTGCTCAACGCCATTCCCAAGCCCAAGTGCAACTGCGATGCCACCTGCTACGACGAGGCTGCTGCATTTCCGCTCAAGGGGCAGCCCTGCTCGGTGGGCATCGGCCGTTGCAAGCGGCAGGGTGTGTACGCCTGCAATTCCGCCGGCGACGGGGTCATGTGCGCGACCGCCGCCACCTGTGGCGCCACACCCTTGGTGGCGGGAACGCCCGTGCCCGAGCAGTGTGGAACCCTGGCTGGCTGTCTGGCCCCTACCGCCGCCGACTGCGCCGACGAGAACTGCGACGGCAGCATCGACGAGGGTTTGTCGTGTTCGTGCACCTCCAAACCGGAGGTGTGCAATGGTCTCGACGACAACTGCAATGGCATCGTGGACGACATCGTCCCGATCCCTTGCGGACTCGATCTCGGGGCGTGCAAGCCTGGCCTCACGGCGTGCGTGTCGGACGGGGCAGGGGGCCAACAGGTGACTTGCCAAGGCGCGGTGGGCCCAACGGCGGAGGTTTGCGACGGGATCGACAACGACTGCGACGGCATCGTCGATGAGTTCGCACGGTCCTGCTATCCGCCGGGTGCCGCTGGCTGCACCTACGATGACGCCAGCAAGGCCTGGGCTTGTGTCGGGGCCTGCGCGACGGGCATGCAGGTCTGCTCCGCCGGCGCGTGGCAGCCCTGCGTCGGCGCGGTCACGCCGGTGGCCGAAATCGCGTGCGACGGGCTCGACAACAACTGCGACGGCCAAGTCGACGAGAACAATCCGCTTTCCACGGACGTCTGCTACCCCGCCGGCACCGTTGGTTGCGACGTGGCCAGCGGCAAGTGCGTCGGGCAGTGCGCCTTCGGACACGAGGCCTGTGCCGGCAACAAGATGGGTCTGACCTGCGCCGGCGCGCGGGTTCCCATCGCCGAATCGTGCAACGGCAAGGACGACGACTGCGACGGCCAAATCGACGAGGATTTCCCGACCCTGGGCCAGCCCTGCAACGAGCAGTCTTGCCAGGGCGCGGGACAAGTCGTGTGCAACGCGGCGGGGACGGATGTCGAGTGCACCGTGACCGCCACCGGCCCCTCGCCCGAGGTGTGCGACGGCCGCGACAACGACTGCGACGGGCTCGTGGACGAACCACCCGGACCGGGCGAGCCCGCCATGCCCGGTGTCGGCGTGGTGTGTGGCAGCAATGTCGGCGAATGCAAGACGGGCACCTCCGTCTGCACGGGCGGCAAGATCGTGTGTAGCTCGGTCGGACCGACCCCCGAGATTTGCGACGGCAAGGACAACGACTGCAACGGCAGCATCGACGACGGCCTGGTCGTGCCCGGCGATAGTTGCAATCCGGCGGGCATGGCGCCCGGTCAACCCATGGCCGGCGAGTGCCGGCCGGGCACCTTCGTTTGCGGCGGCAGCGACGGTTGGAAGTGCCGCGGCGGGATCGGACCGGTCCCCGAGATTTGCGACGGCAAGGACAACGACTGTGACGGGCAGATCGACAACAACGCAAGCTGCGCGGCTGGCTACACCTGCGTAGGCGGTCAGTGCGTTCCGACCTGCGTCGTGGGCGGCGAGCAGTACCCGTGCTCGGCCGATCGCATCTGCCAGGCCGGGGCGTGTATCGTCAAGGCCTGCGCGCAAAAGCCTTGCGCGACTGGCATGATTTGCCGAGACGATGGCACCTGCGTGGATCCCTGTGCGGGCGTCAACTGCCTGTCCGGTGCCAGTTGCGTGAACGGCGTCTGCGTCGACTGCTACTCTAGGGGTTGTCCGGCCGGACTATCCTGTATCGGCCGGCAGTGCATCGTGGATCCGTGCGCCGGCAAGACCTGCACGGCCGGCCAGCTCTGCAACGCGGGTGCTTGCGCGCCTAGTTGCGCCGGCGTGTCGTGTGGCACGGGACAGGTGTGCTCGCACGGCACCTGCGTCAAGTCGCCGTGCTCGCAGACCTGCGATCGCGATTCGTTCTGCGATGTCACAACCGGCAACTGCCGTCCCACGTCCTGCTCTGCGGTTGCCTGTCCGGCCGGCAGGGTTTGCTTGAACACGACCGGGCTGTGCGCGAACAATCCTTGCGAGCTGGTCCATTGTGGTCAAGGTCAGGTCTGCGTGGTGGGCGACGACGGCTCGGCCGATTGCGCAATTCCAGTCGTTTCCGGGGTCGTGGCGGAGACGCAGAGCAAGGGCAGCGGCGCCTTCGCATGCAGTTGTTCGCTGGCGAGCGCGGCGCCGAGAGGCGGGCAGGGTTGGCTTGGTTTCTTCGCGGTCGTCGCCGGGCTTTGGCTGGCGCGCAGACGGCGGGCGCGTTCTAAGTAACGAAGGCGCGCGGCAGGGCCAGGGCGTATTCGATGGCGGGCCGAATCTTGTCCGGCGCAAGCCCGCGCCAGTAGACGTGCCAGTCGGGGAAACGCACCAACCCATCGCACTGCTTGGCGTAGAAGGGAACGATGGGGTTGGTCGGGACCGCACGCCAGAAGAACACCGGAAAGTCGCGCGTGAGCATCGACCAGAGCTCGCCGCCGATGCCCTCGCCTTGGGCCTGTCTTCTCACGGCGAACTTGCTGAGATAGGGCGCAATGTCGGTGTTGCCGAAGAGTGCGGCGCCCAGGTAGTTCTCTTCCAGGTACACGTGTTCGGACTGCGTGACCACCAGACCGCCGTCCTCCATGGCCCCGGGAACGAGCGCGCGACCGAAGGCGGACTCGAGCAGCTCGGTCAAGCGGCCGCGATCGACGGCGGCGAGGCCGTTGTATTTCTCGATGCGCGATCCCTTGCGGATCATGGTGCCGGCACCGCTGACCGTGAACAGCTCGCGCAGGAGGTGCAGGGGATTCGCCACGGCGACGCTCATGCGCTGGGGGAGCTGATCGAGCAGGGTCTTGACGTGGCGAAGCAGCGATTCGTGGCGGCGCGGAAGATCGCCGGTGGCGAGCAGGCGCTCGTAGTCGGCCGACAGGTTGACCAGGGAGATGCGCGGCGCTCCTTCGCGCTCGATGCCCGAGCTGGTGGAGAGAAAGATGATCTTGCGGGTTTCGAGACCCGCGGCCAGGGTGCGGAGCAAGCGAAAGCGGTCGTCGATGGCCAGCTCCTTGGCGGCGTCGAGCGACACGATGGGAATCGTGTTTTCTTCCAGGGTCTGCCGCACGCTGGTCTGGATTTCCTGCGGCAGATCCATTCCCGAGCCGATGACCTTGGCCGGAACTTCATCTTCGAGCAGCCATTCGAGAATTCGCTGCGATTGCTTGTCGGCATCGCGCGCGTCGAGCAGCCCGACCAGGACCACGGGGTAAAGTCCCAGGCCCGCCAGGATGCGCAGGTCGAAGTGGAAAGGATCGAGCGCGGCGCGAACGATCTGCGCGTCGGCCGCGATGATGGCGAAGCTTTCTTTGCGCTGCGAGCGAAAGAGCTTGAGGTAGAGATCGACGTCGGCCTTTTGACCGACGCTTTCGAGAAAGCGGTGAATGATATCCGGGTCCATCAGCGAATGACCTGAAGAAAGATTCGCACAGCTTCCTCCAGTTCGTCGAGATCGACGTACTCGTCCGCCTTGTGAGCCTGCTCGACACGGCCAGGCCCCAGCACCACGGCGTCGATGCCCTTTTCCACGAATTGACCGGCCTCGGTGCCGAACGGCAGGTCCACCGGGCTGCGCGCCCGGTCGCCCAAGAGCGGCACGAATCCCGCCACGTCGCGTGTCTCGAACGCGGGATTGCTCGCCACCAACGCCCATTCGGTCGCGAGCGGCGCTGCGGCGATGCGGACCGCCTCCCGCGCTTCGTCGAGGATACTCTCGAGCACGACGCCGGGGGACGGGCGCATGGAGAAGGTCAGCGTGGTGCGCGCGGGAATGATGTTGAAGGCCATGCCTCCGTCGAGCGCGGCGATGTTCATGCACACGCCGCGCAAGCCCTCGGGGCCGAGCTCGCGGCAGCGCACCCCCAGATCGTCGAGCGCGATGGCGGCGCGGGCGAGCGCGGTGAGGGGGTTGGGAACGCTATCGGACAGTGAGGAGTGCCCGCCCGGCGAGGTGGCGCCAATGCGTGCTGCATACACGCCGCGATGTCTGATCCCGACGCGGCAGCCGGTGGGCTCGCACACGATGGCGCGGGCAAGACCCTGGCTGCGCTCGCTGGCCAGGAAGTCGCGGATGCATAGGCCGCCGAGCTCTTCGTCGCCGGAAAACAGGATGGCCAGCCCACTCGGCTCCCCTCCCGATGCCTTCGTTTGGTCGAGTGCCTCGAGGATGGCCGCGATGGCGCCCTTGGTATCCGCGCTGCCCAGGCCGTGCAGCCTGCCGCCGCGTCGGACGAGCGCCAGCGGATCGGCGCTGTAGCCGGCGTTGGCTGGCACGGTGTCGAGGTGCGCGTTGAGGATGAGCGAAGGCGCCCGCGTGCCAAAGCGCGCGAACGTCGAGTAGTGGCCTGTGCTGGAGAAGACCTCGGTGGTACGCGCGCCGAGCGCGGTCAAGCGGCGCGCGAGGTACTCGGCCATGGCGCGCTCGTCGCCGCCGGGATTGCGCGTATCGAATGCAACCAGCTCAGCCAGGCGGATTTCCAGGCGACTACTCGCTTGCATGCGCGTTTGCATCTAGCCCGCATTATTTACCAAGCTTTGGTCTCCGACGAGCTTTCGAGAGCAGTCCGAGTGGCTTTTTGGCAAAGAGCGGCGGGCTAGGTCGACCCTCCCGCGATGCTTCGCTGCCGGCCAAGCCCGGCGGGCTCCGCACGCGCATGATGGCCTTGACCGATTCGGCTGCCGGGTTCATGCTTTTCCTTGGACCTTCTGCGCGGTTCGAGACCCGGACGAAGTTTCTTTTCCCTACAAGCATTGAACTGGGAGCCGCCTCTGGCCGATGGAATGAGCACGCCCGCTAGAGTCGGGAAGCCCGATGCGGTCAATTCATGTGGCTCCCCCCTACCATGGTAGGGGTCAGGACTCATCCGAACGGCCGAGGCGGAAGGTTCATTTATGGGGTACAGATAGGGACGTAGCGATTCCGGCCAGGGTGTGCTAATAGGGGGCCTGCCTAAAGCGGAAGGCGTGACGCATGTCTTCTGCCTGGTGCAATGCATGCTGCTCGATTGGGTCTACGGCCTATTTTCAAATGATCTCGCCATCGATCTCGGAACGGCGACGACGCTGACCTTTGTCCGCGGCAAGGGCATCGTCTCGAACGAGCCCTCGGTGGTGGCGGTGCAGCGCTCGGGCAACGGCACCAAGAAGGTGCTGGCGGTCGGCAAGCAGGCCAAGGAGATGCTGGGCCGCACGCCGGGAAACATCGCTGCGGTTCGCCCGATGAAGGACGGAGTCATCGCCGACTTCGAGGTCACCGAGGCGATGCTGCGCTACTTCATCACGCGCGTTCACAACCGCCAGACCTTGGTTAAGCCCCGCATCATCATCGGCGTTCCCTCGGGCATCACCGAGGTCGAGAAACGCGCCGTGCGCGACTCGGCCCTGGCCGCCGGCGCGCGCGAGGTCTATTTGATCGAGGAGCCCATGGCCGCGGCTATCGGCGCCGGCCTGCCTGTGACCGAGCCTTCGGGCAACATGATCGTCGACATCGGCGGCGGCACCACCGAGGTGGCGGTCATCTCTTTGTCGGGCATCGTGGCCGCGCGTTCGATTCGCATGGCGGGCGACAAGCTGGATGAGGCGGTGGTGGCGTACATCCGGCGCAAGTACTCTCTGCTCATCGGCGAGCGGACAGCCGAGCTCGTGAAGAAGCAGATTGGCAACGCCTACAAGCTCGACGAGGTCGAGTCCATGGAGATCAAGGGACGCGACCTCATCGCCGGCGTGCCCAAGACCATCGTGGTCACCAGCGACGAGATCCGCGAAGCCCTGGCCGAGCCGGTGGGCGCCATCGTCGAGGCCGTGAAGTCGGTGCTCGAACGTACCCCGCCCGAGCTGGCCGCCGACATCGTCGACCGCGGCATCGTGCTCACCGGCGGCGGCGCGCTCTTGCGCAACCTCGACGTGCTTCTGCGCGAGGAGACGGGGCTACCGGTCATGGTTTCCGACTCGCCCGAGTGTGCGGTGGTGCTGGGCACCGGGCGCGCTCTCGACGAGCTTGCCTTGCTCAAGGAAGTCGCCCTGCAATAGCGGTGTTTCCAGTGGATCGCCCGCTTTGCGGGCCGTAGATTCGCCACTCACGAAGGATGTTTTCCACCGGCCACAGGCAAAAAGTCCGCGAGGTCGTGATTGTCACGACGGCCTTCGTGTTGTCGCTTTTCCTGCTTCGGGAAAGCGTGCACTCGCCCGAATACCTGTCGCCGCTCGACCGCGGCATCCTGACCCTGGTTTCTCCTGTGCAATCGACCTTCGCCACCCTCGCACGCAGCATCGGACACGCGGCTGGCCGCTACGTGGATTTGGTGCACGTTCGTGCCGAAAACGAAAAGCTGCGCAACGACAACGCGCACCTGCGTGCCGAGCTGCTGGAAGCCAAGCGCGGCGCGGCTGAGAGCGTGCGCTTTCAGCGCCTGCTCGGCCTACGCAATGCGGTTGCCGCCGAGACCCTGGTGGCGCGGGTGATTGCCATCGACGTCTCGCCGTATTTTCGCGTGGCCCGCATTCAGCTCGATCGCGGCGAGGGCTTGGTTCAGCGTGGGATGCCCGTGATTACGCCCGAGGGCGTGGTCGGGCGGATCAATCGGGCGTCGGGTGAAACCTCGGACATCATGCTGTCCGTGGATCCGCGCTCGGCCATCGACGTGGTGCTGCCGCGCACCGGAGGACGCGGCATCCTCAAGGGCAAGCCTGGCGAAAATGGCTACCGTTGCGCCATCGAGTACCTGATGCAAGGCGAGCAAGCCAAGGAAGGCGACGTTGCCGTCACCAGCGGGCTGGGCGGCTTTCCGCGCGATTTGCCCGTCGGCAAGGTCAGCAAGATCGTGAGAAACGCGGCGGGTCTCACCCAAGACATCGAAATCACGCCCGACGTGGACTTCGCCCGGTTGTCCGAAGTCCTGGTGGTGGTGGCACCCGCGCCGCCCACCGATCCGGACGCCGGTTCCAAGAAACCCCTGGCGCCCGCGCACGGGCTGGCGGTCTACCGCTGATGCGTTCCGTGGCTACGCTGGCCGTCGGGCTCCTGCTTCTGCTCTTGCAGTCCACCGTCATGGAATTCGCGCCCATGCACCTGGTGACGCCAAGCCTTGGGCTTCTGGTCGTGCTCTATGTCGGCATGGCTCCGCTCAAGTGGTCGCCCGGTTCGGCGGTCGTCGTCGGGTTCTGCATGGGTTACCTTTTCGATCTCGTCTCGGGTGCGCCCCGTGGCGTGCACGCTTTCGTGTTCGTGACCTTGGCGCTCATCGCGCGCGTGCTGGCCTGGCGCCTGGCCGTGCGCGGGGTCGTGCTCAAGGCCGCCACGTCGTTCGTGGCCAGCATCATCGCAGCCGTTCTCATCGTCGTCGTGCGTGCCCAGATCAGCCCCGAAAGCGGCTACGGCGGCCTCACCCAAGCGCCGCTCGAGGCCTTGCTGACCGCCGTGGCCGGCCCCCCGGTGTTGTGGCTCTTGGCCAGGCTCGATGGACGGCTCGATCCTGCCTTGCTGCGGGTCGGGCTTGCCCGCCGTCGCGCGCGTGCCCTCGGCCAAGGAATGCCCCATCGCTGACCCTCACTGGTTCTATCGCCGATGGACATCGCAGGGCAGGACGCAGAGCTTCCCGAGATACGGCATCGCAGCCAGGTGCTGTCGCTGATCGTGACCGGTGTTTTCTTGGCCCTCGGCGTGCGCCTGTTCTATCTGCAGGTCGTCGAGGGCGACAACTTTTACCGCATGACGGCGGAGAACATCATCCGCACCATCGCCTTGCCGGCGACGCGAGGCCAGATCCGCGACCGCAAGGGCCGGGTGCTCGCCACCATGGTTCCGTCTTACGACATCGAGGTACTACCCTCGCAAATCACGCGCGAGTCCTACGATCACTTGCGCGCCCTGCTGGGGCCGGACGTGGAGCGGATGCTGACCTGGGAAGCCATCGAGGATGAAGCCACCAAAGGCAAGGACCGCACCTTGGTGGTGGCCGAGAACGTGAGCCGCGACGTGATGGCCCAACTCGAAACCTCGCTCGACAAGCCTGGCATCCACGTGGCGGCGGTTCAGCGCCGTCACTACCCCTATGCCAGCCTCGCCGCGCACGCCATCGGCTACCTCAACGAAATCTCTGGGGAAGAGCTCAAGACCCGCAAGGACGAAGGTTACCAGGCCGGCGATCTCATTGGCCGTACCGGCATCGAGCGGCAGTGGGAGCCTTACCTGCGTGGACAGAAGGGATTCGAGAAGGTCGTGGTCAACCGGCGTGGTCTGCGCCGCACCGACGTGCGTATCTCCGACTTGGTCACGGATGGCCCGATCAGCCAGTCACCGTCGCCCGGCAACAACGTGATTCTGACCCTCAATCTTGACCTCCAGCGCATCGTCGAACGGGCTTTGCGCTCGGTGCGCTCGGCCGCGGTGGTCGTCATCGACGTCGGAACCGGGCGGATTTTGGCCATCGCTTCAAAACCCACGTTCGACCTCAACATGATGTCGGGCGGGGCTTCGACGGAAAACATTGCCCGCGTGCTCAGCGATCGCTTGCACCCGTTCCTCGACAAGTCGCTCTCCGATACCTTCAACCCTGGCTCGACCTTCAAGGCCATCACCGCCTTGGCGGGACTGGAAGAAAAGGTCATCGTACCCGAGGACAAGGTCAAGTGCGGGGGCTACATCCAGGTCGGCCGTCGGCGCTTCCATTGCACCAAGGCGCACAAGACGGTGAATCTGTACGACGCTATCGTGCAAAGCTGCAACGTGTTCTTCTACGACCTGGGGGGCAGGCCCGGCATGATGGACCGCATGGCCAAGTACGCCGTCGACTTCGGACTGGGTGCCCCGACGGGACTCGGGCTCAACGGCGAGCAGGCCGGATTCATCCCCACCGAGGAGTGGCACCGCGCTCGCGCCTTGGCCGACAAGAAGAACGAGGGTTTCGTGATCGGGCACGCGCTCAACACGGCCATCGGGGAGGGGGCGGTGCGCGTCACCGTGTTGCAGATGGCCTTGCTCTACGCCGCCATTGCTGCCGACGGGAAACTGTGGCTGCCCCAGATCGTCGAGCGGGTGGAATCGCCCTCGGGCCGAATCATCGAGGAGTTTCCACCGCGCGTGCGGCGCGAGGTCTCGGCGTCGCCGGAATCGTTGGCTTTTCTGCGTCGGGCGCTCTACGGCGTCGTCTTCGACTCGAAGGGCACGGCCTACAAGACGCGGCCCAAGCGCATCGAGATCGCGGGCAAGACCGGCACGGCACAGGTGTTCCAAGGGGGGCGGCGCGGCGGCGATGAACCGCCCCTTCCTTACGAGCGCGTGGACCATGCCTGGTTCGCCGGCTTCGCGCCCGCGGCCAAACCGCGCATCGCCTTCGCGGTTCTGGTCGAGCACGGCGGGCACGGCGGCTCGGTCGCGGCGCCTGTCGCCGCGGAGATCGTCGAGAACTACTTCGAGACGGTGGTGCCGCCGGACGAGCGCAACCCGCCGCGCGTTTCTCACCGCGGCGAGCGTCGCCTGAGCGCCACCGCGGAGAGTCCCGTGGCCGAGGCGCGCGTGGTCGCCAGGCCCGCGCCCGTCCGCGCCGGCGGCAACGAGCTGCCTTCCTCGACAACGTCCGGCGGAGGCGAGTGATGCCGAAATCCGTCTCCTGGCGAAAACTTCGCTTCCGCTTCGACTGGACCCTGACTTTTGCGCTGACCGCGTGTTTCTGTCTCGGCCTGCTCAATCTGTGGAGTGCCGTTCGCGAGCGGCAGTTCAATCTCTTCGCCCAGCAGCTCTCGTGGCTGGCCGGCGGCATTCTCCTTTTCCTCGCGGTGGCCAGTTTCGACTACCGGATTATTTCGCGCATCGGCTACATCCTTTACGGCTTCGGCATCGTGCTACTCGTGGCGGTGCTCGTGCACGGCAAGGTGGTCAGCGGCTCCCGTCGCTGGTTCGACCTGGGCGCATTCCACTTGCAGCCCTCGGAGCTGATGAAGGTCATGACCATCATCGCCCTCGCCAAGTACATTCACGACACGCCTTCGCTCGACGGCCGCACCCTGCGCCACATCCTGGTACCGCTGTTCTTGGCCGGATTGCCCGTGTTGCTCGTCGCGGCCCAGCCCGACCTCGGTACCGCGCTGATCATCGGGCTCATTTCGGCGACGGTGGTCGTCATTGCGCGCCTGCGCATGAAGACCCTGGCTGGCATCGTGGTGGCGGGCGCACTGGCCATCGCGCCTCTTTGGGAATACGCGCTTCACGACTACCAGCGCAACCGCGTGCTGGCCTTCATCAATCCCGCGCTCGATCCCGCCACGGCCTGGCAACCGCGCCAGGCCATGAACGCCGTAGGCTCGGGGCGGTTCATCGGCAAGGGATTCTTGCAGGGAACGCAGATTCGCCTGCGCTCGCTGCCCGCCTTGTGGACGGACTTTCCCTTCGCCGTGTGGGCCGAGGAGTGGGGTTTCATCGGCTGCACCGCGGTTCTGCTCGCCTATGCACTGCTCGTGCTGTGGGTGCTCAAGATCGGCCGCGAGGCGCGCGATCGATTCGGCATCACCGTGTGCGTAGGCGTGGCATCGATGCTCTTCTGGCAGGTGGCGGTCAACATCGGCATGGTGACCGGCGTGCTGCCCGTGGTCGGCGTCACCCTACCGCTTATCAGTTACGGCGGATCGAGCGCGCTCACCGTGATGCTGGCGCTTGGCCTGGTGATGAACGTCTCGGTTCGGCGATTTGCGTACTGACGACGCCCTGACGCCATTGCGGCCTTGGGCTACTGGCATCCCCGCGCAGCCGGGTCGTCGACGCCTTGGACGGTCACCGAGCGAGCGTCCAGGTCGACAACCAGGTTCACAATCTTGTCGGCCGGAAACACGATGTGCGATGGCGGCACGTCCAGGACGTAGGCATCCTCGTCGGTACACAATCCTGTACCACTGTTTCCCCCTACATCGAAGCAGACGTAAAGTGCCGCGTAATCACCGGGCGGGATGGAATTGTCGAGGATGGTTTGGGGAAAGACAAGTTGGTCGCCCGGCACGACGCTGGTGCTGGTCGCGGTGGTGGAGGGAAAGGTCGCGAACAACGCGGTGATGAGTCGGTCGGCACTTAAGGGGGTCAGGGAGGACTGCACGACCAGGTTCATTGCGGCCTTGCCGGCCGTTGGACAAACGCTGGTCGATGTGTTGCAAGGATCGGCCGTCCCGGCGTTGTCGTATAGGGAGAAATCAACCCCGGTGACAGGTGCATCCTTGCTGACCACGATCCAGCCCTGATCCGGGGCGAGCAACGCGCAAAAATTGGGGTAGCCCCCAAGGGGCAGCTGGGTCGCGGCGGCATCGGGTTCGCCCAAGTCGATGAGCTGGGCCACGACCTTGTATTGGTAGGGGACAATGCCCTTCAGCTCATAGGAGACCTGTGCGGGGAAGTCCGGTTGTTCGCCCTGCTCGATGATCTGGAATCCAAGCGGGCCGGAGCTGGGAGGAAAATCCACCACGACCATCACCCTGATCGCGGGGCGTTTCATGGTCAGGTGGGCCGCTCCCTGATAGGAGATTTTGCCCAGAATGCGGCCGCCCTCCGTTGGGGGAGGGATGTCCGTGCAGCTGCAAAGGCAAAGCGCGAAGAACGCCGCCCAAAGTGGTTTCCATCGAGAGCTGCACGGCGTACCTCCCGCGGCCCGTCGCACTCGGATACCGGCCAGAATGACCGCACCAATGGGATCCGCGCCGGCCGATGGAAACTGGACCAAGTCCTGCCGCTGCCGAAAGAAGGCAAGGGTGTTGGTGCCCGACACGAAGATCTCGGCGGCGCCGTCGAGAATATCCTTGCCCACGCGCAGGTTCAGGATGGTCTGCGCAGTCTCGTGCAGGGTATTGCTGACGATGCCGCTTGCGTCGGACTGCATCAGCGATACCTCGGTACTCGAGACATAGTTGAAATCCAGCGTGAAATGGCCGCCCCACTTGCTCCATTCCCCGCCGATTTGCGCGATATGTGTCGGGTAGTCGTGCAAGACGGTGCTGCTGCCGGCTTCGGTGGTCCGTATGACCGAATACGACGCGTGAGCACCCAGCGTGGACAGGGGACGAACCATCAGTCCCAGCTCCACGCCGGTCTGGTGCCGCGTTGGACCGTTCTCGTAGATGAGTGGCAACCTGGCTTGGAGGTACTCGATGGAATGTTTGAGCTCTTGGTAATAAGCGGCGACATCCAAGCGCAGCCAACGCAACGGACGCCCGCGGTAGCCAACTTCGAAGGATTGTACCTCCTCGGGTTTGAGAGAGAGATTGCTGACCATCATGTAGTTGGGGGGAACGGGGGGCGGATAATTGTTTACGTTCGATTCAAGGTCGCTGACCTCCCAGATCGACGGGGTTCGGTAGGCTGTTGCCCAGGTCACCCGCAGGGTGTGGGTATTGCGCAAACGCGCGATCAAGGAGGCGCGCGGACTGTAGTTGCCATATCGGACTTGGCCCTTGCCGGCGAGATCCAAATCGACCTGCTCGGCACGCAGGCCGAGGTTCAAGAGCAAGCGCGGATGGGTGAGAAGCACCGTCTCGCTTTGCAGAACGCCGGCGTAATAGAGCTCCGAGGCCGTGCCACCAAAGAGTCTCAACGTCTGTTGATACGAAGATTCCGCCGCCAGCGAGAGAACCTCACGGTTTCCCCAAAGCGTGGCATCGGCCTGGGTCACGAGATGGGCGCGATAGTTTTCTGGATCTTCGGCGACCACGATGGTCTGCGGCGGCGAGGCGCCCGCCAAGCCGAAGGCAGAAGGTTGCGCGTAGAGCTTCGTAGCCTCCACGGAACGTCGCGCATCGCCGTTGATCGATAGCGAGACGTTGGGGAGCAGCTCGCCCTTCCGATACGTCACGGTCAGGGCTTGCTCGGTGCTGTAGTCGAAGATGTGCTGGGTGGTCAGCATGTCATCCACGCCCCGCAATCCCTCCGATTCGACATGCCTGAAATCCACGAAGAGGCTCGTATTGGGCTGCGGGCGCCAATCGAGGTTTGCCCCCACGTGGTAGCCAAAATCGCCGTGCAGCTGGATGGCGTTTTCATCGCTGCTGACCCAATCGGGCGTGTGATTCCAGCCGGCAACGAGGCCAAGCCCGAGCTTGCCGGACTTGCTTGTGAGTCCGTAGGTGGCATAGCCGTTGCCGAGATTCTCCACCCGTGCGCCCCGCAGGTCGTTCGGCTGGTCGGGAAGCCATGTCTCTCCGGCCGCGAAGAGCCCTTCGATTCCAGGATGGTCGAGTGGGCGTTTGGTCGTGATGTTGATGACCCCGTTGATTCCATCGGAACCATAGAGGGTCGTTCCGGGACCGCGTAGCACTTCGATGCGTTCGATCTCCCCGACATGTATTGGGAAGTTCTGCCAAGATGGCGAGCCGTGGTCGAGCTCGCTGAGCCGCCGGCCATTGACCAAGACCAAGACACGGTTGTTGGCGAGGCCATTCACCCCGCGCAGTCCTACGTTGAACCGACCGGCGCTGACCTGCATCACATAGGCTCCGGGGACCCGCCTGAGGATCTCGGCAATCGAGGTCAGTCCAGAATTGACGAGCTCGTCACCCTCGAAGACGTCCATGGCTCCGGGCGCCTCGTAGAGGGACTGTTTCCGTCGGGTCGCGGACTCGACCACGGGTGTCCTCAGCAGATCACCCAGGTCCAGATCCGTGATCTCCATCGGCGTCGGAGGCGAAAGTTCCTCCTCCTCCTGGATTTGCGCCCGAGCGTCCCGGGAACCCAGAGTGAGAACGCCAAGAGCCAGGGCGCAAACAAGGACTCCGGTTCTTTGGAACATCAACGCATTTGCCATCGGTGCTGTCGAATCACGGCCGTGGGGTTCCTCCATGCATCGGCGGCTCTGGCCTCAAAGTTGAGGCAGCCGGTCGGTAGGCCGGGGGAGTTGTCACGAAACGGGGAATTCAACCCCGGCGTGGAACCTGCCGACTCTTCCTGAAACAACCGCGATGCACCTGCCGTGAAACGCCATCGGTGGCGCAACAGTCACCTTGAACGGAGCAGTGCGCTCTGGTGTATTCCTATTCTGGGCGGGCTCTTCTGCTCCCAGGTATCGGCGGAGAGTCCGGGCGAGCCGCTCGTGCGGGAGCGTCAAGTCAAGACCATCGCCAGGGCTTTGGCCTATGACGAGAATCTCCCGAGCCGAGCTGGTGGAACCGTGGTGTTGGCCGTGCTGTACAAACCCGGAAATCCCGTTTCCGAAGAGGAAGCGACGGAATCGTTCATCCGGTTCGCCAAGCTGGAGAGCTACAGCATCCTTGGTCTGCCGTTTCATTCGGTGAAGCTTCCTTTCACCGACGCCCGGGGTTTGGGGGAGGCCGTTGGCGGTCAAGGCATCGTAGCACTCTACATTTGTCCCGGGATGGAAGATCAGATTGGGAACATCAAGCGTATCAGTCGGAAGCTCAAGGTGAGAACGATCGCCAGTCGCGAGGACCAAGTCATGGCCGGTCTCACCCTTGGCGTGTTTTCCACCAACGGAAGACTCGTGGTCGAGGTCAACCTGCCCGCGTCCCGAGAAGAAGGCGCACGATTCAGCAGCGATCTCCTTCGCCTGGCGAAGGTGATCCAGTAGCAGCGGGCTGCGAAAGCGTATGTACTGGTCACTGGCGCGAACCATTCACGCAAAGGAAACAGTCCGCTTACAAGCTTCCGGATACAGTCGATCCCATGCGTGAAGCCTGCTTCGAGTCAACCGGGTCGCGAGCACTCGCACTGTCGTTGGCATGACCCTTCTCTCGGAGGACTTGCTCCGCCTTTCGAGCGACCCCTGCCACATCTGCCGTGCGGGCTCGCGGAGGCACGTGCAGTCGCTGAACGCGCTGGCCGAAGTTGCGCGCACGCTGGCTCGAACCGGTTCGCAAGAGGACATCCTGCGCGAAATCCTGCGCGTACTGGAGGAGCGCCTGGATATGCGGCGCGCCACCGTCATGCTGCTGTCGCCCGACGGGACCGAGCTCTTCGTCGAGGCGCTGCGGTCCTCGGAGACCCATCCCAGCGACCATGCGCGGTATCGGCGCGGCGAGGGGATTCTCGGGCGGGTAATCGAAACAGGGAAGTCGCTCATCATTCCCAGCATCGAAGAGGAGCCGCGATTTCAGGACCGGGTGCACCAACGCAAGGACGCCAACCTCGACGCCAAGGGTTGGAGCTTCGTTGCCCTGCCGGTCACCATTGGACAGGAGAACGTCGGGACGCTGTCCGTCGACCTACCTAGGCAGGACATCGATCTGTTGCAAGACGCGGAAAAGGTGCTCAGCATCGTGGCGGGTTTGATCGCCAACGACATCAAGCGCCGTCGAGAAATACGTGCCGAAACCGCCGCGCTCGAAGACCAACGCAAGCGGTTGCTCTCTGAATTGCAATTGTCGTCGCGTCCGGAAAACATGGTTGGCGACTCCGCGCCCATGCGCCTGGTCTACGAGCGGATCCGGCAAGTCGCCGAGGCGGACACGACCGTGCTCATCCGCGGCGAATCTGGCACGGGCAAGGAACTGGTGGCCGCCGCGATTCATTACCTCAGCGGTCGCTCGGGCGCGCCCTTCGTGAAAGTCAACTGCTCGGCGCTGAGCGAGGGCTTGCTCGAAAGTGAGCTGTTCGGACATGAGAAGGGCGCGTTCACCTCGGCGCTGCACGCGCGCGCGGGGCGGATCGAGGAGGCCAACGGAGGCACGCTGTTTCTCGACGAGATCGGCGACTTCTCGCCCACCGTGCAGGTGAAGCTGCTGCGTACGATCCAGGAGCGGGAATTCGAACGCGTGGGCAGCAACAAGACCGTGCACGTGGACGTGCGCATCGTGGCCGCGACCAACCGCGACCTCGAGGCTTTGATGAAGGAGGGCCGCTTTCGCGCCGATCTGTTCTATCGAATCAACGTATTCCCCGTGTTCCTGCCACCGCTGCGCGAGCGCAAGGACGATGTCCTGGCGCTGGCCAACCATTTCAGCGCGAAGTTCTCGGAGAAAATGCGCAAGCCCATTCGGCGCATCACCACCAGCGCCATCAACATGCTGATGGCGTACCACTGGCCCGGCAATATTCGCGAGCTCGAAAACTGTGTCGAGCATGCGGTGCTGCTCTCGCGGGACGGAGTCATCCACGGTCGAGATCTGCCGCCGACCTTGCAGATGCCGGCGGCGCTGCGTCCCAACAGCGACGGAACCCTACGCTCGAACGTGGCCCAGCTCGAACGGGACATGCTGGTCGATGCGCTCAAGCGCGCGGGCGGCAACGTGAGTGCGGCAGGGCGGGAGCTGGGCGTGGGAGAACGCATCGTGCGCTACAAGATCCGCAAGTTCGGCATCGAGATGGCGCTCATCGCGCCCACCCGGCGAACGCGCACCACAGTGCGCTGACCTGGCCCGCGGCGCAGGGGCGCGGCCGGAGGCAGCGAAGGAATGGTGTGAAGGGACTTCGGAGGGGCGGGTTTCAAACCCGCCCCTACAATCATCGACAATCTCGTCGGAATCACGTCGACATTCGCGGATCTTGTCGAGCGGCGCCGGGACAGACCGGCGAGATATCGCCATTTCGAAGCTGGCATCCCTGTTGCAGTAGTCCCGGGCTGAAGAGATTAGCTACAGACCGGAAGCAACGGACGAAACAGGAAGGACATCATGAGGCAAATTGCAATTTACGGCAAAGGTGGCATCGGCAAGTCGACCACAACCCAGAATACCGTGGCGGGACTCGTCTCGCTCGGTAAGAAGGTCATCATTGTAGGCTGCGACCCCAAGGCCGACTCCACGCGCTTGATGTTGCACTCGAAGGCGCAGAACACGGTCATGGATCTGATTCGCGAGCGTGGCACGGTGGAAGATCTGGAACTGTCGGATGTGCTCAAGATCGGCTACGGCGGCGTCAAGTGCGTTGAGTCGGGCGGCCCCGAGCCGGGCGTGGGTTGCGCCGGCCGCGGCGTCATCACGGCCATCAACTTCCTCGAAGCCGAAGGCGCCTACACGCCCGATCTCGACTTCGTGTTCTACGACGTCCTTGGAGACGTGGTGTGCGGCGGCTTCGCCATGCCCATCCGCGAAGGAAAGGCCGAGGAAATCTACATCGTGGTTTCGGGCGAGATGATGGCCATGTACGCCGCCAACAACATTTCCAAAGGCATCCTCAAGTACGCGACCTCGGGCAAAGTCCGCCTGGGAGGTCTCATCTGCAACTCGCGCAATACCGACAAGGAAGCCGAGCTCATCGAGGCCTTGGCCAAGCGACTCGGCACCCAGATGATTCACTTCGTTCCGCGCCACAATCAGGTGCAACGGGCCGAACTGCGCCGGATGACGGTCATCGAGTACTCCCCCGAGCACGAGCAGGCCGAGGAGTACCGACAGCTAGCGCGCAAGATCTCGGAGAATAAGATGCTGGTCATACCCAAGCCACTGGCCATGGAAGAGCTGGAGGAGCTGCTCATGGAGTTCGGCATCATCGAAGATGACGTGCCCGCTGTGGGCGTTCCCGCCGCCGCTGTCCCCGCCTAGTTGTTCCTACGAAGGAGAAGTAACCATGTCCGCCGATGTGAAGAAAACCGTGGAAGGCATCACCCGCGAGTCGACCCAGGCCATGATCGACAAGGCGCTTGAGGTCTATCCCGAGAAGGCTCGCAAAAAGCGGGAACCCCACCTGGCGCCCAATGATCCCGAAGCCACATCGGCGTGTGTAAAATCCAATCGGAAGACCATCCCCGGTGTGATGAGCGCACGCGGTTGCGCCTATGCCGGCGCCAAGGGCGTGGTGTGGGGACCTATTGGCGACATGGCCCACATCTCGCACGGTCCCGTGGGCTGCGGATGGTACTCCTGGGGCACGCGCCGAAACCTCGTGTCCGGCGTGAATGGCGTCTCCAACTTCGCCATGCAATTGACCTCCGACTTTCAGGAGAAGGACATCGTCTACGGGGGTGATAAGAAACTTGCGCAACTGTTGCGGGAAACCAAAGAGCTCTTCCCCCTCGCCAAGGCAATCTCCGTTTTATCGGAATGCCCGGTCGGGCTCATTGGTGACGACATCAACTCGGTGGCGCGCACGATGTCGAAGGAACTGGACCTCCCGATCATCCCGTGCAATTGCGAGGGCTTTCGCGGGGTAAGCCAGTCCCTCGGCCACCACATCTCGAACGACACGATTCGCGACTATGTCATCGGGACGCGCGAGTTTACGGAGCCGGTTGGTCCCTACGACATCGCGCTCATCGGTGAGTACAACATCGGCGGTGATGCATGGTCGGTCAAGCCGCTGCTGGAAGAGTGCGGCTTCAACGTCAAGGCTGTCTGGACTGGCGACGGTCAGATCGAGCACATCGCAGCCACCCACATGGTGAAGCTGAACGTCATCCACTGCTACCGCTCCATGAACTACATGGCCCGCGTGATGGAGGAGAAGTACCATATCCCATGGTTGGAGCTGAACTTCTTCGGTCCTACCAAGATCAAAGCAAGCCTCCGCAAGCTTGCCGAGCGCTTCGACGACAATATCAAGGAAAAGGTCGAGGCCGCCATCGCCAAGTACGATCCCGAGATGCAGAAGGTGATCGAGGAGTATCGGCCACGCCTTGAAGGCAAGAAGGTGATGCTTTACGTCGGCGGCCTGCGTCCGCGGCACACCGTGAGCGCCTACGAGGATCTGGGCATGCATGTCGTGGGATCGGGCTATGAGTTCGCGCACAACGACGACTATGAACGGACGGCCCCGGAAATGCCGGAAGCGACCGTGATCTACGACGACGTCAGCGAATACGAGCTGGAGCAATTCGTCCACACCCTGAAACCCGACCTGGTGGGCAGCGGTATCAAGGAAAAGTACCTGTTGCAGAAAATGGGAATTCCTTTTCGACAGATGCACAGTTGGGACTATTCGGGTCCCTACCACGCCTACAAGGGCTTTCCCACCTTTGCCCGGGACATCGACATGGCTGTCAATAGCCCCACCTGGAAACTCGTCAAGGCGCCCTTCTAACCGAATTTGCCGAATTTGCGGAGCTGATCATGTCCAACGATCTAGACCTGCCCGTCAAGCCCGTGACCGAGATATCTCACGAAGATGAGAAACGTGTTTTCGAATGGCTCGGCACCGAGGATTACAAGCAGAAAAACTTTGCGCGCACGGCCCTGGTGGTCAATCCCGCCCACGCCTGCCAGCCGCTGGGCGCGTATCTCGCGGCCGCCGGCTTCGAGGGAACCTTGCCCTTCGTGCACGGCGCTCAGGGGTGCACCTCGTATTACCGTTCGACCTTCAACCGGCATTTTCGTGAGCCATCGCCCGCGGTTTCCAGCTCCATGACCGAGGACGGCGCGGTGTTCGGCGGCCAGAACAACCTGCACGAGGGTCTGGAGAACGCCTACACCCTCTACAAACCGAAGATGATCGCGGTTTTCACCTCGTGCATGCCCGAGGTCATCGGCGATGACCTCAGGTCCTTCATCGGGAATGCCCGGCAGAAGGGCTGCATTCCCAAGGACTTTCTTTTGCCCTTTGCCAACACGCCGTCTTTCAGCGGATGCCACGTGCATGGCTACGACGTCATGCTGATGAGCATCCTGCAAACCCTCACCGAGGACAAGGCCGTCGAGGGGCGCTGCACCGGCAAGCTCAACTTCATCGCGGGCTTCGATGCCAACACCGGCAACTACCGCGAGTACAAGAAGATCTTCGAGAGCTTCGGAATCCCCTACACCTTCCTTGCCGACATCTCCGACACCTTCGACTCGCCCAACGATGGCATCTACCGCCCCTATCCGGGGGGAACCTCCCTGCAAGAGGCCGCGGATTCCATCAACGGAAAGGCCACCCTCACCGTGGCACCCTTTGCCACCTCCAAGACCTTTGTGTGGCTCAAGGAGCAATACACGGGCGAGAACGTTTCCATGCCCATGCCCATGGGCATCGCCAAGACCGATGCCTTCCTGATGAAGCTCTCGGAGCTTTTCGGCAAGCCCGTGCCGCCGGAGCTCAAGGCCGAGCGTGGACGCGCGGTGGATGCCATGACGGACGCCCACCAGTACATGCACGGCAAGAAGTTCGCGGTTTACGGGGATTCCGACTATCTGCTCGGCTATGTCTCGTTCCTGCTCGAGATGGGGGCTACGCCGCAGCACATTCTTTGCTCCAAGGGCTCGAAGAAGCTCGAACGCGAGCTACAAGCGTTACTCGATGCCTCCCCATTCGGCAAGACGAGCAAAGTCTACATGAACAAGGATTTGTGGCACCTGCGTTCCCTGATCATGACCGACATGGTGGATGGAATCATCGGCGACACGCACGGCAAGCAAATTGCCCGTGATGCCAAGATTCCGCTCTTTCGCTTCGGCTTTCCCATCTTCGACCGGGTCAACCTGCACAGGCGGCCAATCATCGGCTACCAGGGCACCCTCAACATGCTGACCGAGATCTGCAACAAGCTCATCGATATCGTGGACGAGACTTGCGACGACCGGCACTTCGAAATCATGCGCTGATGGAAAGACCCAGGGAAAGGAGGCTCAAATCATGAAAGTCGCATTCACCAGCAGTGATGGGGAACGAATCAACGAGCACTTCGGGAGCTCGACGTCGTTCTTCCTCTGGGACATAGAACCGAATCGCGCCGAGTGTGTGGGCAAGGTGGAGTGGCCCGAAGAGCGTGAGGATGGCAAGGCGGGGGAGGACCGGATCACTGCGCGTGCTACAGCACTGGAAGGTTGCTCGATCGTGTGCACGCTCCAGATTGGTGGGCCAGCGGCAGCCAAGCTGGTCGCTCGTCACATCCACCCCATGAAGACACAGGTCGAGACGCCCGTTTCAGAGATGGTCGGCAAACTGCAGTACGTGCTACGCGGCGATATGCCGCCGTGGTTGGCGAAGACCCTGGGCGAGGCTCCCCGCCGCAAACACATCGAACAAATCGACGAGGAGTAGTCCGCGTGTGGAGCTTCCCGGCTATGCCGGGAGCGAAGCGTCGCGGGAGGGGTTTCCCCATCACAATCGGCAGCGAGACGAGAAAGGAAGCATGGAAGCATGGCATACGTCACTGGACTTACGAGAGGTCGTCAAGAGTGGACGCCGAAATACGTCAAAGCCGTGGATGACAACAAGTGCATCGGCTGCGGCCGTTGCATGAAGATCTGCGCCCATGGGGTCTTGGCCCCCAAGGAAGTGGACGAAGAGGAATCGGCCAAGATGTTTGCGTCGGTGGTCAACCCCGAAAGCTGCATCGGCTGCGAAGCCTGCGGCCGTACTTGCAACAAGAAGGCCTTCAGCTTCGAGCCGATGGTCTCGTGATGGCGATGGACCTTCACCAGGCGATTGGGCGCATCGAGGCTGCCGAAGATCTCTTCGCGCTGCTCGATGTGGCCTTCAATCCGGCGCTGCTTGCCGTGCATCGCATCGCCATGCTCAAGCGCTTCGGTCGGGAGGTGGAGGCTCTGGAGCGGGGCAATCCGCCTCTCTCCGAAGACGGTCGTCTTTCCCTCTACGCCGCCGCCCTCGAACGAACCCACGCGCTCTACGTGCGCGGCAGCAGCGAGGTCGATCCCATGGTTCGAATGCGCCTTCCCCAGGATGTGGTCGCGGTGGACCGCTTGCGGCGGGTAGGCCCACGGGCGGAAGTAACCTGAAAGGGATCGGAAAGGGAAGTCATGAGCTTCAAGGTGCTGGACGACAGGGCGGGCCAAGTCATCCGCACGAGCAAGCTCGCCGCCGTCGAGGTGACTTGCAACAAGGCCAGCGCGGCCGGTTCGGTCAGCCAGCGCGCCTGTACCTTTTGCGGCTCGCGCGTGGTGCTGTATCCCATTGCCGACGCTTTGCACTTGGTGCATGGGCCAGTTGGCTGCGCCGCCTACACCTGGGACATTCGCGGCGCCTTGTCCTCGGGCCCGGAGCTTCATCGCATCAGCTGTTCCACGGACCTGCGCGAGCGCGAAATCGTGCTGGGCGGCGAGAAGCGCCTGGAGGAATCCTTGCGCGCTCTTGTCGCGCGCTATTCGCCCAAGGCGGCCTTCGTCTATGCGACCTGCGTGGTCGGGGTCATCGGCGACGATGTCGCCGCCGTGTGCAAGCGGGTGGCGGCCGAGGTTGGAATTCCGGTCATCCCCGTGATGGCGGAAGGCTTTCGCGGTACCAAGCGCGACGGCTACAGCGCGGCCACGCGCGCTTTGCTGGAGCTCATCGGAACGGGGGACGTCGACAAGGTCGGGCCGCTGTCGATCAATCTGATGGGCGACTTCAACGTGGCCGGCGAGAGCTGGATCATCAAAGAGTACTTCGCGCGCATGGGTGTGGAGGTCGTGTCGGTGCTGACGGGCGACGGCCGTGTGGACGAGATCCGCCGGGCCCACGGCGCGCGTTTGAACGTGGTCCAGTGCGCGGGCTCGATGACGCCGCTGGCGAAGGCGATGGAGGAGAAGTACGGCATCCCATTCATTCGCGTGTCCTTCTTCGGCATCGAGGACACGGCGCATGCGCTTTACGAGGTGGCGGAAAAACTCGGCGACGCGGCTGTGTTGAAGCGGGCGCAAGAGCTGGTGCGCACCGAGCTCGGCAAGGTGTTGCCGGCCCTCAAGGAATTCAAGAAGGCTCTGCAGGGCAAGCGCGCCGGCCTGTACGTGGGCGGCGCCTTCAAGGCTTTTTCGCTGGTGCGGGCCTTGCGCCAGCTCGGCGTCACCGTGGCGCTGGCGGGCACGCAGACCGGCAGCCACGAGGAATACGAGGAGCTGCAGGCGGTGTGCGACGAGAACACCATCATCGTCGACGACACCAACGCGCTCGAGCTGGCGAATTTCCTCGTCGAGCAGGACATCGACGTGTTCATCGGCGGGGTCAAGGAGCGCCCCATCGCCTACAAGCTCGGCCTGGGGTTCTGCGACCACAACCACGAGCGCAAGATTCCACTGGCCGGGTTCGAGGGTGCGGTTTCCTTCGCGCGCGAGATCCACGCCACCGCCACGAGCCCCATCTGGTCTCTGATGCCGCGCAAAGCGGCTCGGGCAGTGAAGAGCAAGGCGGTGGCGCCATGAGTTGCGTCGTCGAGCAGGAGGAAACCACCCACTCGACGTCTGGCGGAGCCACCGTGAATCCCTGCACCCTGTGCGCGCCGCTCGGGGCAGCCCTGGCCAGCGCGGGCGTGCGCGACACCGTGCCGTTGCTCCACGGCGCGCAAGGTTGTGCGACCTACATCCGCCGCTATCTCATCAGCCATTTTCGGGAGCCCATGGACGTGGCGTCGTCCAGCTTCGGCGAGTCGCAGACGGTTTTTGGCGGCGAATCGAATTTGCACCGCGCTCTCGACAATGTGGCCCGGCAGTACCAGCCCAAGCTCGTCACCGTGGCAACAACCTGTTTGGCCGAGACCATCGGCGAAGACATCGGACGGCTCCTCCGCAGTTACGATGAAAGGCCCCACCCACATCTGCCGGTGGTCTCGGCCTCTACCCCCAGCTTCAAAGATGGGCACGTGGAGGGCTTTCACGCCATGGTGCGAGCGCTGGTGGAGGCGCTGGCCATACAGGGTGGCCCGAAGACGCGGACGGTGAATCTCCTGCCGCCCATTCTCTCGCCCGCGGACTTGCGCCACTTGCGCGAGATCGCGGAGGCCTACGGCCTGTCGCCGACCCTGTTGCCGGACTATTCCGACACGCTCGACGGGGTCATCCTCGATCACTATTGTCCGCTGCCGGAGGGCGGTACGTGCATCGAGGAGATCGCCGCCATGCCGCGGGCGCTGGCGACCCTGGACCTGACCCTGACCGGCAAGGCCCCGCGGGCCAGCGCGGTGCTGGCCGAGCGGGGCTGCGAGGCGAGAACGCTGGGCCTGCCCATCGGCGTGCGCGCTTGCGATGCCTTTTGCGATGCCCTGGCTGAGATCTCGGGGCTGGAGACCCCCGAATGGCTGCACAAGGAAAGGGGACGCCTGCTCGATGCGTATGCCGATGGTCACAAATACGTGTTCGGAAAGCGGGTCGCGCTGTACGGCGATCCGGAGCTGGTGGCCGGACTGGCGCGATTTCTCGCCGAGATCGGCGCCCGGCCCGTGCTGTGTGCTACCGGAGCGCGCAATCGGGCATTGCGAGCCGCTGTGGAAGACCTGCCCGCAGGCGCCGTCGAGGAATTGCTGGAAGACACGGACTACGGCGCCATCGAGGCGGCCTGCCAGCGTCTCGAGCCCGAGCTGCTGATCGGTAGCAGTAAAGGCTATCGCGTGGCGCGCGCCCTTGGTGTGCCGCTCATGCGGGTAGGCTTTCCTATCCATGATCGGCTGGGAGCGGCGCGGTATCTGGCGCGCCAGGGAGCGCCCTTTGAGTTTTTGGCGCCGAAGATTACGCTGGTGGCAGCAATTGGCGGCGCGTTATTCTTCCAGCCGTCTTCGCATGGCGGGAGCCACTGCGGGCGCTGTTGCGCTCCTGGTGGCGGGACTGTTTTTGATTCAACAATGGCAACTCGCCCGGTTGCGGTCGCGCTGGGGAGCGATGTCGCAAAAGGTAGGGGGAACTCGACGGCATGCAACAACAAACTGGAATACCGCTCCTGGTTTGATCGGTCATTCCCCAGTTTGAGCGTGTTACGGGAACTGACGATGGCATTTCCTGAGGACGGGATCGTTTCGGCCAAGACCGTGGAGATCCGCGACGCCAATACCGTGACCTGTTCGGGCACTCGCGCGGGACAACGCCGTGCTATTGAAGACGTTGACCCAGTTCGCGCCACCAGCGGGTAACCGGCCCGAAAGTGGACCATATTGCCGCGGCAAATCGCCGATGCAGTTCACGTTCGATTTCCAGTGGCATGAAGGAGGCAGCCATGAAAATTGACAATCGCCAACGATTCCTTGCCATCGTGGCCATTTCCGGTCCTCGGGCTCCTGATCGCTCGACGGTTTTGTATTCACGCCGCTGGCGCATCTCTGGCAGGCGCGCCTCCGCAAGAGAATCGCCGAACTCCGGGCAGGAAATTGCCCAGGGATCGTCGTTGCTGCAGCGGGAACGGTTCATTCGGCACCGCTGGGACGATATGCGATCGAACACGCTGCCGAACAACCCTTCGTTGGCTGAACAACAAATGCTCAAAGCGTTTGATTCGTGGTCGGAGCAAAGCCGTGTGAGCATCACGTCCATCACGCCACAATGGAAACACGATGAGGACGATTACATGACCTTGGAATGCCGTGGATGCTACGGGTGACATCGGGACGTTGGCGCAGTTCCTGTACGCCGTCGAAAAAGGGCCGATGGCCTTGAAGGTGGTATCGGCGGAGTTGAGTTCACACGACACCCTCGGTCAACAGTTGACCCTGGCGTTGGAAGTTAGCGGCCTTGGGATTCGACACCCCAAACCCAATGAACCGGGAAATTCACAAACATTCGAATCGTGCTCGGCGTGCGGAAAGCTGTGGCGATCGCCGCATTGGTGATGGCGGGGAATATGTCCGTCCGCGCCCAGCAGACGAACCATACGAATCAGACGGACCTTTCCAATTTCCAGATCATTAGCGAGAGAAACATCTTCAACCCGAATCGGACCGCACGACACCGACGCGGGGACCATCCACAACCAGTAGCGGATGCATTTTCTTTGGTGGGCACGATGAGCTACGCCAAGGGCACCTTCGCATTTTTCGATAGAGGG
>CAWGPW010000010.1:0-79183 GCA_963824555.1 uncultured delta proteobacterium
CGTCCTGCCGCTGCTGGCCGCGGCCGGGGTGATGGCGGGGAGCCAGCTGGCCCGCTGGTTCGCGGTGGCCGTGCTCGGGCTCAACGCCATCGACCAGATGTTCTTCACCCCCGGCTACCCGTTCTGGCCGCTGACCATCATCGCCCTGGACGTGGTGGCGCTGTGGGGGCTGTGCGCCTACGGCAGCCGCCAGAACCTGGCCGCCGCCTGGCATGCCGGGTCCATGCTGTCAGCGGGCCGCTATCTGAGGCTGGTGAGGAGATGATGAGGTTGCCGCGCCGCAGGGCCGGCGCTTCCGGCGGGGGCCGCAGATGGCCCTGCTGGCTGGTCCGGGCCGCCTCGCCTGGCCGATCGCAGCTGCTGCTGCCTGGCCAGGCCGGTAGTCATGGTCGTCATCCCGCCTGGCCCCGCTCACCCGCGTCCGGTTGACCTGCTGCTGTGCGGCCACCACTACCTGGCGTCCGGGCGGTCCTGGCTGCCGCCGGCGCCACGGTCATTGACGCGACAGGCACCGTGGTGGAACTAGTGCCAGCGGGTGGCCGGCGAGCCCGGCCATGAATGACCAGGATCAGGCCGGGCTCGGCTGGACGGTCGTGCTGCGCCGCCAGCCGGTGCGGATCGTGCAGGGCCGGGTGGAAGGCGGCTACACCGACGCATAAAAGCTGGTTTGCTCGGAGCGAGGGGATCATCCCGACCTGGACTACCGCGAGGTCTCAGCCGAGCTTCGGCAGATCCGCGGGCCCTACCCGTTCGCGGCGGGCATCGCGGCGTATGACAGGCACGTCTCGCGGCACCACCGGCGGCGGGCGGCCACCAGTCAGGCCGCGCGGCGTGATCGCAGCCGCTCACCCACCTGGACGGCTCACTGCGGGCGACCGCGGCCTGGTTAGCGAAACCATGAGACGGCAGAGACGGGAGCTGCGCTATGACAACTGCTACCGAGGACATGGATGCCGAGCACGCGGCATCGCTGCGACGCCGGTACCTGATCCGGTTCGAAGAGGACATGCTGCCCCCGCGGCCGTTGTGGATCCGGCTGATCATCGAGTTCCTGGGTACCTTCGTGCTGGTCACGGTGGCGGCCGGATCGGGGTGATCAACCATTATGTGGGCGGCGGGCCGATCCAGCCGGACCGCCGCGGTGATCGCGCCCGGCGCGGTCGTGATGGCCATGATCTACGCCTGGGGCCCGCTGTCCGGGCTGCACGTCAACCCGGCGGTCACCACCGCGTTCGCCGCCCGCGAGAGTTCCAGGCAGGCTGGGTGGTGCCGTACTGGGTGGCCCAGTTCGCCGGGGCCATCTGCGCCGCGCTGTTCCTGCAGGCCATGTTCGGAGACGTCAGTGCGGGCGGGAACTACCCGATCAGCACGCCGGGCGGGGACTGGCGGTCGCTGGTGATGGAGATGGTGCTGACCGCGATCTTGGTGTCCGTCATCTTGAACACAGCGACCGGGCACCGCAGCATCGGGCACAACGCTGCGATCGCCGTCGGGGCGACGGTGGCGCTGCTGGGCCTGTTCGCCAGCCCGATCTCCGGCGCGTCGATGAACCCGGCCCGCACCCTGGGCCCCGGACGTCGTGGCCAGCGACTACACCGGCTGGTGGATCTACATCCTCGGCCCGGTGGTCGGCGCCCTCATCGCGGTGGCGATCATCGGCGCGGTCCGCGGCCTGCCGGACAAGCAGGAGCGGGAGGCCGCCCAGGGCGGCGCCCTGCCCATGCAGGACACCCCCACCCCGGCCGCACCCCACCAGGAGACAGCATGACCCCCCGCTCCGCAGATCGAAGCGGGGCGATGCTGTGCAAGCAGGAACAAGATCCTCCGAGCTGTGAGACTGGCCATCTGCATGGCTGACGCCGGGATGGCCGGCGAAGCGGCAGCAGCACCAGGCCCTGCACAATCCGGACAGGAGGCGGCCCCGTATGGCCGTAAACAGGCCGCGAAAGCGGCAGGACAAGTCGCGCACCCGAGCCTGGAGGAACGCCGCGCCAAGGGCCGGGAGGCACGGGACCGTGTGCCCCCGTCGGGCCACTCACGGTGGCGCCCGGCCGCGGCCCGGCCGGACCCGGTGGCGCTGCTGGAAGAGCAGGATACGACCCGCAAGCGGACCTGGTGCCGGTCCGGCACGGCCGGATGCGTCTCGCCGTTCACCTTCTACCGGGGCGCGGCCACAATCATGGCGGCGGACCTGAAAGACACGCCGGTCGCCGGGCTTGGCGTCCAGCTGTGCGGGACGCGCACCTGTCCAACTTCGGCGCGTTCGCCTCCCCCGAACGGCGGCTGCTGTTCGACCTGAACGACTTCGACGAGACCCTGCCCAGGGCCGTTCGAGTACGACGTGAAGCGGATGGCGGCCAGCTTCGTGATCTGCGGCCGGAACAACGGGTTCTCCAAGGCCGACGTCCGCGCCGCGGCGCTTGCGCCGGTGACCGCCTACTGGGAGGCCATGGCCGGGTTGGCGCAGATGCCGACGATGGACATCTGGTACGCCCACATGGACGAGGACCAGCTCACCAAGGGGATCGAGGGTGCCGTCGCCGGGATAGCCAAGGAGGAGAACAAGGCGAAGAAGGCGAAGGAGAAGAAGGAGCAACGGGACGAGAAGGAAGAGGAGTGCCAGGGCCCCGGCCAGGCGAGCGCAGAAGAATGCCGAGAAGGCGCACACCCGCGACAGCATGCCGGCTCGGCGCTGGTCGGCACGATGCCGCCGGTGGCGCTCACCTTTTACGCGCACATGTGCGGGTGGACGCTGGCGCGGGCGCATGCCCGGTCCGGCGACCCGGTCGTCATGGCCGAGTACCTCGGCAGCGGCGCCGCGTTCGGCCGGTCCATCACTGACTTTTCCGAACGCTACGCCGACCAGAACGAGCACGACTACGCCGAGTTCGTCAAGGCGGTCCGGTGGGGCGCCTGGAGGCGGTCGAGGGGGGTCTGACAATCGAACCGGTCACCGTCACGGTGCGGCACCAGCTCTGCCCGGCCGCCATGCGTGTCCGGGCAACAGGCCATGACGGCCGGGCCGCCCGTGCTCCAGGTCGCCGAAGGGCTGCACAGCCTAGAGGTGCGCTGGATCCTGCCCGGCCCGCTGGATCCCGCGGTGGCCAGGTGGTTCGGGCGGTTCCCGGCCGAGATGGCTGCACGCCAGGACGCCTACCTTCTGAACCCGGAGCTGGGGGGCTGTCCGTGAAGGTCCGCGCGGGGGCGGCCCTGGAGGTGAAGGTGCACCACGGCAGCCCGGGAATCCTTGATATGCCAGGGCGCGCCCGCGGCCGCATCCCGTCCTGGCAGAAGTGGTCATTCCCGCTCAGGCCGCCCGGCCTGGGCGCCGGCGAGCCGGCCGGGTGGACGGTAATCCGGAAGAAGCCCGGGTCACCGGCGAGCCGGGATGCGCGGTGGAACTTACCGAGATCCGCGCCGGCGGCCAGGCCTGGTGGTCGCTGGGATTCGAGGCGGCCGGCCGGCCGACCTGCTCCGCAGCGCACTGCAGGCCACCGCCGGGCAGATTTTCGCCGAGGCCCTGCCGCTTGCGTTTTAACCAGAGTTACGCACGGGGTCGAATAGCGGGTATTTGCGTCCGTACCGTGATGTAGCGGGGGTGCCGGTGTTTGCTGCGGTGTTGCCAGGGCAATCGGGAACAACGGTGCCGCCGCCGCCTTCCCGCAGGTCAGGGAAAAGATCTACCGGAGAAGGCGGCGGCCGTGGCATTCAGTATGGGGTGGCAGCAGCCGTCGTGTCAGCTGGCGGGCGGGAATGCGCTGGCGGATCTGGCTGGGTTCCGGCGGGAGATGCGGAGGTGCCTGTGGCGGCGTCCGGATGCGCTGTTTGAGCTGGCGGACGCGGTGCTGACTGCCGGGCCGGTGGTCTCGCTGCCGTATCTGAGCCTGGAGCCGGTGTTCCGCCGCGGCCACGGCATGGTTTACCAGGGGCTGGCCGAGGGCGGGATCGATGAGGAGGCGCTGCGGGACCTGCTGGTGGCGTGGCGGCCGCGGGAGTGGCCGCTGGTGTTCGCGGTCGATGCCTCTACCTATCCGCGGCCGGCAGCGGCCACCAGCCCGGGCCGCGGATGGCATCATCATTCCTGCCAGGGCAGCGACGACGGTGCGGTGGTGGCCGGGTGGTCGTTCCAGTGGCTGTCCCAGCTGTGCTTCGATGGCGGGTCGTGGACCGCGCCGCTGGACCAGGTCCGGGCCGGGGCCGGGGACGACGCCACCCGCAAGGCCGCGCAGCAGATCATCGCGCACTCGGCGCGGCTGCGCGCGGCCGGGGAGAGGCGGATCCCGCTGTACGTGCACGACGCGGGGTATGAGCGAGGCCCCTTTGACCTGGGGTCTGCACAAGCACACCTGAACCGGGTGCAGGTGCTGGTCCGGCTGCGGAACAACCGGGTCATGTACCGGGACCCGCCACCCCGGGTGCCGGGCCGTCCGGGGCAGGCACCGCAAGCACGGCAGCGGCCGGTTCGAATGTGCAGAACCCGGCCACCTGGGGTGACCCGGACCAGGAACTGTCCCGGCACGACGAGCGGTACGGGCAGGTCGGCGTAATGCCGGCTTCGCCGGGCCGCCCGTCATCAAGTGCCATCTCATCCGCGTCACCGTAGAACGCCTGCCGAACGGGCGAAAGGTCCCCGGGCCGCTGTGGCTGTGGTGGGCCCACCCGGGCATGCCGGACCTGGACCTGATCTGGCGCGCCTGCCTGCACCGGTTCGACGTCGAGCACGGCTACCGGTTCGCCAAGACCGCCCTGGGCTGGGACAAAGCCACGCTCCGCGAGCCGGATCAGGTGAGCCGCTGGACCTGGCTGATCCTTTGCGGCCTCACCCAGCTGCGCCTGGCCCGCCCTATAGCCAAGGATCACCGGCAGCGCTGGGAACGCCGCCGTAAGCCCGGGACGCTCACCCCCGGACGCGTCCGCCGCGATTTTGGCCGCCTGGCCGCCCTCGCGGGCACGCCGGCCAGCCCGCCAAAACCCTCCCGGGCAGGCCCGGGCCGACCCAAAGGACGCACCAGCATCCCCGCACCCAGGCATCCCGTGCTGAAGAGGATCCTGGGACTCAGGACAAGCCGCTCAAGACGATCGCAGCCGCCCAGTCAGCCGTCAGGGCCCATCCCAACTTCCGCAAGTCCCCTCTTGTCGTGGCGGTCCTGCCAGGAACGTACTACGTCGGCACGACCATCGTATTTACATCGGCCGACTCGGGAACGCAGGCAGCACCTGTTACGTACCGGGGCGGCGGCAGCGCCACGCTAAGCGGTGGTGTCTCGCTCGGCAGTCTGACGTGGACCACGTACAAGAACGGAATCATGCAAGCCGCGCTGCCGGCCAGCACCTTCGCCAATTATTCGTTCGACGACGGCAAGGCCGCGCCGACTGTGAACAAGTCCGACCCTGGGTCGAGTGGCACCACGTACGGCTTCTCCAGCGTCCTTTTCCTCAATGGGCAGCGCCAGCACATGGCACGCTACCCCAACTACAAGGATCCCACCCAGGCGTACGGGGGTAACGCGAGCGACGCGGGGTCGCGGCCAGGCAGCTGGGCGCACGCGCCTACGTCCTCCCAGCCAGCCTACTTACACGGCGTGCACAGCCAGCTCTGGGGAAGCGAGGATTACGTCGTCACGAGCAAGAGCCAGCAGAACGGGCCGCTCTGCAACGGCCGTCCCCAGGGGCTGAACGGCACCCAGTTTGTCGAGAACGGCTTTGACGAGCTCGACGCTGCGGGCGAGTGGTATTACGACCGCACCGGCATTGCCGGCACGGCGGGCACTCTTTACTTCTACCCACCGGCCGGGGTCGATCTCACGAAGGCGGGCTCGTATACCCTCGAGATGGCCGCGATCGAGCGCATCTTCGAGCTCGACGGTGGCTGCGGCTCGGGAGCCACTCGCACGCTTCCCGATGGGGGAGTGGGTTTGCCGTCCTATTCGACGACCAGTACGTGCGCGTCGACGCCTCCCGTGGAGTGGGTCACTCTCGACGGATTCCACTACACCGACACGCTGAGGACCTTTCCGAGCTGCAACGAGCAGATCCTGCGTTCCGATTGGCGAATCTATCGAGGGGGTAGCATTTTCGTCACGGGCGGCGAGCACGTGACCATCTCGAACAGCTTCTTCGACCAGGTCGGCGGGGCCGGTGTCTTCGTCAACGGCTACAACGACAGCGTCTCTATCACTGGCAACCTCTTCATCGGCACGGGGTCTAGCGCCATTCTGTTCATGGGAAACAACAAGGCGGTCCGCAACCCGGTGTTCGGCTACGGCAGCGGGGTTGCCGTCAACCAGTTGGATATGACACCCGGCCCGCAGACGAACGATTACCCGAGCAATTGCAGCGCCACCGAGAATCTGATTCACGACATCGGCGATCCCGAGCTGCAGGTAGCAGGCGTCGGCATCGACATGGCCGCCAACATCACCGTCAGCCACAACAGCATCTACAACATGCCGCGCGCCGGAATCAACGTCGGGGATGGATGTTGGGGCGGCCATATGATCTCGTACAATGACGTATTCGCCACCGTGCTCTTCACCGGGGATCACGGCGCGTACAACAGCTGGGGACGCGACCGCTACTGGGACACCAGTACCGGCTCAATCGAGTCTCGGGTTGGCAATCCACCGAACAGTCTACCGACACTCGACGTCGTCCACCCGATCACGCTGACGCACAACCGATGGCGTTGCGACCAGGGCTGGGACGTCGACCTCGATGACGGCTCGACCAACTACGTGATCACGAACAACGTCTTCCTGTCGGGCGGCCTCAAGTGGCGCGAGGGCTACTACCGCGATGGCGAAAACAACGTGCTCGTGCAGCAGAACACCACACCGTGCGCGCCGAACGCCGCGGTTAGCGATGTGTCCGGCTGCTTGAGCATCCACGTCTGGCCCAAGGGCAGCAGCGACGTGTTCATTCACAATATTTTCTGGGGCCTCGCGCCCGACAGCCCCGACGCCTACGGCAAGGAGATCGACTACAACCTGTACCAAAGCGCGGCGGAGCTTTCGGCCGCCCAGGGCACCTACCACACGGACGCGCACTCGGCATCTGGCAATCCCAACTTCATCGACCCGGCGAACGGCAACTTCCAACTTGGAGCGACCTCTCCCGCCACCGCGCTCGGCATCGTGAGCCTGCCGGCGCCGACGACTGAACAATACGGCGTGACCCTCCCGCAGCTGCGTGCGCAGGCGGCCACGCCGCCATTCGGCAATGTCGGTCTGAAGCCCGTCAATACGGACGCAGGGACACGTGACTGCACGACGCAGACGACCTGGCGCGGAGCAACCATCGAGAACCTCTGTCCGGGCGAGCTCTCGATAGTCGGTCTCGGCTACCCCGTAGGTGTCTTCATGCTCAACGTCCCTGCCGCGAGTCAGGCTGCGACCGACGGCTTGCAGGCTCTCGACGTCATTCTGCAACTCGGCGGTCAGAGCGTTACTTCGCTGGATGACCTCAATCGTCTGTACAACGCTATCACGGCCAGCCAGAAAGTGACGCTTGGGATTTACCGAAACCAGCAGAACACCACCGTTACAATCACTCGTTGATTGTCTGCGGTGGGGCCCGCGGACGGGGCGCCTCAGACCGCGAGCTTCCGTGGATAGTGAGTTCAAACGCCCCCCTTTCCTTCACCCAATCGCATCCAAAAGAAAACCGGATAACGGAGAGTCAACGTACTATGGCCAGCCCGGAGGTACCCATGAGCTTCCCTCGCATTCTGAGGACATTCACGATCGCCACCATGGCGCTTGGCATCGCTTGTTCGTCCAATACCCCCGGTGGGGCTATTGGTGGTTCGAGCGGGAGCACGACGGCCAGGGGAGGGGCCGGTGGATCTGGCGGTAGCGCGAGCACCGGAGGCCAGGGCTCGGGTGGTGCAAGCAACACGGCTGGCGAGGGTGGTTCGGGCGGCGTTGCCGGCGGCGGTGCGACCGGTTTGGGTGGGCAGACAGGCTCGGGCGGTAGCACCGGCAGCCAGGGCTCGGGTGGTGCAAGCAACACGGCTGGCAAGAGTGGCTCGGGCGGCGCGGCCGGCGGCGGTGCGACCGGTTCGGGAGGGCAGACAGGCTTGGGCGGCTCCAATGCTGGCGGCGTGACCGGCTCTGGTGGTCGCACGGGCTCAGGCGGGTCAGTTGGACCTGTCGATGCTTCTGCCGGTGGACAGTGCGGGCCGTCGACCGTAGCCGAGCCATTTTCTACATCGATAGCTGGTGCCTGGGACTTCACGCCCGCAGGCGGGGCAAAGCGCACGCTTCAGGTTCCCGGCGGCGGGTGGTTTAAGCAAGGCGTCAATGCCGCCAGTGGTACGTACGCAACGCAAATCACGGTTCCAGATTCTGGCGCAACGCAGACCACATTGATTGAATTCGGAGCCGTCAATTTCCAAGCAACCCTGTCGGTTGACGGCAAAGTAGTGGCGACGAACACGACCTCCTTCACTCCCTCTGTTTTCGACGTCACCAAGTTCGTGACCCCCGGCAAGCAGCATGCGATCTCGGTGCTCATCAAGGGCGGTCAGGCGATGAAGGACAGCAGCGGCAAGTGGCTGATTCCCATGGCGTCAGATTGGTCCCCCAACGTCGCGCAAGGTATCTTCCGCTCGGCCATGTTGCGCGTGCTGCCCGATGTCTACATCAGCGATGCCTTCGTGCGGACGAACGTCACGGACGGCACCCTGACCTACGACGTGCTCATCACCAATACCGGCAGCACCAGCCAAGACGTCACGCTGTCGAGCGCGCTCAGCTCGTGGAACTGCGACGCTTTCACGTATCCCACGATTGCCGACAAGACTGTCACGGCGGCGCCCAACAGCACCACCACGACGACCATCGGCCCAATCAAGTGGGGGCTCGACATGAAGTCCTACTGGTGGCCGAACGTTCCATACCAGGCGGACTACACGGCTCGCCTCCACAATTTGAGCCTGCAGATGAGCCGGGGTGGCAAGATCGCCCACAGTAAAGTCGTTCGTTTCGGTTTCCGTCAGAGCGAAAGAAAGCGCGCCGATGCCAACCACATCTACTACTACCTCAACGGCATCCGCGTGAACCTGCGAGGCGACAATATCCAAGGCGCGGACTACGACAGCATCGACACCGGCGGCAAGGGCGACGCGTACGATACCTTTCCGGGCTTCCTGTCTCCCTCGACGGGAAACCCCGGGTGGCCCCAAGCCGTTCGAAACTACCAAGAGCTGAACTACAACTTCATCCGCATCCATCAGGAGCTCGCGTCACCCTACATGCTCGACACCGCGGATGAGCTTGGGCTCATGCTTATGGGTGAGTCGGCCATTCGCTGCAGCAACCAGAACGTCGACTTCGTCGCCGCGCACGACACCATGGTCAGCCACGTCCAGGCGATGGTCCTTCGCGATCGCAACCACCCGGCTATCATTCGGTGGAGCCAGGCGAACGAGCCGAACGGGTGCTATCAGAACGGCGATTCAAATCAGTTCGAGGCCGACCTGTTCAACGCCATGACCAAGCTGGATGGTACTCGCCCCATCAGCGTTGACTGCTGGTTCAGTTGTGGAGACTACGGCTTGCCGGTTCCGGATTTCGCGGTTAGCCAACACTACAGCAGCGGCCTCGGCAAGTACTCGGAAGAGGTGAACGCCAGCAAAGACAATCCTACCGGTCAGGGCGAGTATATTTGGTCGAGCGACAACACCCGCCAGGGATTGACGTGGTTTGGAACATCGGCCATGGCGATGCGGAGACAAGACGGTGTCGACATCCGGCCCTACACACTGTTGTCGGGCTGGGCCAGCTTCATACCGGGCGTCAAGCGAACGCAAATGACCATCGAGCAAGGTGGACCTCCCGTATTCGGCGAGGACAATTTGCCGGATCCTTGGTCGAGCCAGAGCATCCGGCGCATCCAGAACGGCTTCAGTCCGGTTCTGGTCGCGGACAAGGACTACTGGGAGTCCAACAAGATGTCCAACACCAATGGGGACTGGCCATCCTCGGTACCGGCGATTGCGAAAGGCGCAACCCGCCCGACGACACTTCTGATCTTTAACGATACGTTCTCGGGAACGAGCATCGACGTAACCTGGGAGATCCATTCCGATAGTCCGACGGGGACCAAGGGCGATTCGGGCACGTTTACCATTGATGTGCCGCTAGCGACGATGGGGACACAATCCATCACTTTCACGGCGCCGACGTCCGGCACGAAATTCTACCTGGTTCTTCAAGCCCAGAAAAGTGGCACAACCGTCTTCCAGGAGACGGATGAATCTTTCACCCTGCAATGACATCCTCCATGCGTCAACGGCACAGCCTCGCCGCGCGCGCTCGTCAGGTGCGCGCGCTCGTCAGGTGCCTGACACCTGACTCAGGTTTGCGGCAATTCAAGCCATCGCATCTGGCCCAGGAAGAAGACAGGAGCTCGTTACGATTGGTGAACCGGAGTGCCACGGGGCCTGGTCTATGAAGGTAATGAGCCGCATACGCCACGAAAACAGCCAAAGGAACAATCGATGACGAAGGAATGGGGGTTGAGCAGGGATCCGTAGGCTCGCTGCACGGAGAGTTGAGCCAAGACGGATTCTGTGTGTCGATGACACTGCTGATTATTACGGTTTCAGATGACCATTTGACTATTCGTGAAGGGAGCATCATCAATGAGGAACGCTTTGTTCGCCGTTACGCTTCTAAGTCTTGCGGCGACCGCGACGTCGGCCATGATGGGCTGCAGCAAGTCGAGTGGTTCGGGCGAAGCTTCGTCGACCGGTGGAAATACGAGCACGGGCAGCAGCCAGGGGTTGGGTGGCAGCGGTGGGAGCCCCAGAGGCGGCTCCGGTGGCAGCAGCTCACCCGGCCTGGGAGGCAGCAGCTCACCCGGCCTGGGAGGCAGCAGCCATAGCGGCGGCTCGGCTGGCGGCGACACAGGCACTCCGGCCAAGGGCGGAAGCGGCGGCTCGGGTGGAAGCGCCGATAGCTCCGGCGGGATTACAGGCGGCAATGACGCAGGTGGCACTGCGGCGAACCGTGGAGACGGCGCTAGCAGGGGCGGCTCCGGAGATTTCGGCGGAAACACTGGCACCGGCGGGACCATTGGCTCGGGTGGTTGGATCGGCACAGGAGGAACCTCTGGCTCGGGCGGGACGATGGGTAATGGAGGAACCGCCGGCTCCAGCGGGGCAGGCCCCACCGGCCCCTGCGATATCTACCAAGCCGCCGGCACACCGTGTGCGGCGGCCCATAGCACGGTTCGCGCACTCTACGGGGCGTTCAGCGGTGCCCTCTACCAGGTCAGTCGCGCGTCGGACAACACCTCCAAGGAAATCCCCACCCTCACTGCAGGAGGCTTCGCCGACTCATCGGTTCAAGATTCGTTCTGCTCCGGCACGACCTGCACCATCCCGATCATCTATGACCAGTCCCCGAATGGTAACCACCTTCGAGTTACGTGGTTTGCGAATTGGCTACCGAAGGGAGGCAAACCAGCCGCTGCCACCGCCGCCAAGATCACGGTGGGCGGTCATACCGTCTACGGGATCAAGGTCACGTCTGGGTCCGATATTGCCTATCGAACGGGTGCTCCGCTGTCGGGGACTGCTTCGGTCGCGAACGGATCGTCGACCATCACATTTTCGAGCCCGCAAACCCTCGCCAAGGGAACGCCCCTCATGTTCGTCGCGGAGCTGTCAAGCTGCACGACATACAACTGCCCCTATTACTCCGAAGCAGCCGCGACGACGGCATCGACGACCGCAACCCTGACAGCCAAGTACAATGGCCCCTCCAATGCCGCGACCACAGCCTGGAATGAAGGTACTCAGGGGGTCGCAACTGGAGACGATCCGGAGGCCATCTATGCGGTGCTCGACGGAACGACCTACAACGCGGGCTGCTGTTTCGACTACGGGAACGCCGAGATAAACGGCGTTGACGACGGCGCAGCCACGATGGAAGCACTCTACTGGGGAGCCGATACCCAGTTCGGAGAATCCGGCGGCGGCAGCGGCCCGTGGGTCGGGGCAGACATTGAGAACGGGCTGTCCTTCGGGTATGCAAACGGTTCGCCAAAGGTTTCGACGAACACCCCCGTAAACTTCCCGTATGTCACGGCAATGCTGAAGGGGCTTTCGGCGAGCCAGTGCCCCTCGGGCCTCACCTCCTCGGGATGCTTCGAGCTCAAGGCCGGCAATGCACAGTCCGGCGCCCTTGCAGTCAAGTTTGACGCCACCACAGGCGGCTACGGGGCGCGCCCGCCCGGATACACTCCGATGAAGAAGACAGGCGGCATCATCCTGGGAACGGGAGGCGACGGATTATCCAGTGGTGCCGGCACGTGGTTCGAAGGAGCCATGACCATCGGGGCTCCGTCGGATTCGGCCGACAACGAGGTGCAGGCCAACGTCGTGGCTGCGGGCTACGGGCACTGAGCCGCAGCAGGGATGGAAGGAAGAGCTCCAGATTGTGCGCGCAACTGCAACATCGGCGTATTTGTGAAGGATAGTGCCCCGTATCCCGATGAGGATTGCCGACTTGTACCGGGTCGTGCTTTACGGCTCGAGAGCGAAGCCATGCCATCCACCTGTTGCGCTAGACGGAATCTCGACGCTGGCGACACTGCACGAGCGATGAAATCGTTTTGCAGAGTAGCCATGAGTAGGTTTGGTGCGCAGGCGTCGGCGCCAGTATCCGAGGAAAAGCGCCCAGAGAACTTCATGCAGAGGACGATGGCTTCACCCTGGAGGTTTGCATGCGCCTAGCACGATTCAATGCCGTTGCTCTCCCACTCTTTCTTGGGTTCCTCGGGTGTTCCGAGTCAGGCCCGGGAACCAGTGGAGCTTCTGGAGGAGCTTTTGCAGCCGCTACCGGAGGCGTTTTCGGATTGGGCGGAGTCGAGCGCAGTGATGCTGGCGGTAACAGCACGGGGGGACAAGTCGGAAGTGGCGCTGGCGGATCCGCCAACGGTGGATCGCATGGTGGCGGGAATGGTGGATCCGGGAGCGGCGGTGTCGTGAATGGCGGTGCTGGTAGCGGGGACAGTCCAAGCACTGGAGGAGCCAAGTCGACAGGTGGGAGTGCGGCAGCCACGGGTGGCACCAACGAGACCGGCGGAATGATTTCCACCGGTGGAACCACCGCAACTGGAGGGACTACGAGAGCGGGCGGTTCGAATCAAAGCGGTGGCGCACCGTCTACTGGCGGCGCGGCTGCGGACGGCTCAGTCACTGATGCTGCCAGCGGGGCGGGGGGCTCGGGTTCAAACGGACCTTGTGATATCTTCGCGACTGGCAACGCGCCATGCGTTGCCGCGCACAGCACTGTGCGCCTTCTGCTTAGTACCTACAGCGGGCCACTTTACCAGGTTCGGCGCGCGTCCGACAGCAAGACTCAGGACATTGCGTTCCTGGCGCAGATTGGCGTGGCTGACGCCGCTTCACAGGACACTTTCTGCACTGGTACGACTTGCACTATTTCGATCATCTATGACCAATCCGGCAAGGGGAATCATCTCAAGAGATCCCAGGGAGGTGCCCAGGTGTGCCAGCACCAAGATCTCGAAGCGGTCGCAAGCGTGTTACCGCTGACGCTCGGCGGTCATCAGGTTTATGGAATCAAGGTTGTTTCGGATAATAATGGCGCCTGCACACCGCCGACAGGAGGCGAAGGTACCGGATATCGGCTGGATAAGACAACGGGCGTCGCAATCGGCGATCAACCCGAAACCGAATATATCGTGACCAGCGGCGACTACCAGAGTTACCAGAACAGCGGCTGTTGCTTCGACTACGGCAATGTAGAGACCAACGACATGGATGACGGGGCTGCGACCATGGAGGCGGTCTATTTCGGAGGCGGTGCTGGTTGGGGCCACGGAGGTGGCAACGGGCCGTGGGTCATGGCTGACATGGAAAACGGCATCTTCCCTGGATCAACATCGACCTACTCTGGCAATACGTCAGTGCCCTATCCCTATGTCACGGCAGTGCTGATCGGCAGATCTGGCGGAACGTACAGCCTCAGGGCAGGAAATGCACAAAGCGGTAATCTTACGACCATGTACGATGGAGCACGGCCAAGCGGCTATACCCAGATGAAGAAGCAAGGGGCCATCGTGTTGGGCACGGGCGGCGACAACAGCGACCATGGTCAGGGGTATTTTTTCGAAGGCGTGATGACAGCGGGAGCGGCAACCGACGCCATCATGAACCAGGTTCAAGCCAACATCGTTGCAGCTGGCTATGGGAAGTGAGTCTGGGCACTCCGCACAAACAATTTGCAACTGCGGCCTTGCTGTCCCGAAATCCATCGCCGTCTGTAGCGGTCCATCGATAATCGCCAATAAAATGTCGCTGGTGGCCGCCATGCGCGCCGTACCGCCGTACGCGCGTGGTGTCCAGAAACCCGTCCCGGTGATTCTGCAGCAGCGGGCTGCCTGCTGACGCATACATGCACACCCGCCTTCTGATATCAAGTAGAAACCAGAACATGTCGATTTCTGACCGAGAAACCCCTGACCTGAGGTCAAATCCATAAATGCAAATGCTTCCCTCTCACACGCCCCTATCTATGGCACTCATCGCTGCCCTAGGTCTTACGGCAGTCTCCCTGTCCTGTTCCAGCTCGTCTGCGCCGCAGGCTGGAGCGGGCGGCGCACAGGCCGGTGGCGCGGTCGGTGCTGGGGGCACAAGCAGCGGAGGCGGTTCCGCAAGCACGGGGGGCGCGGGCGGTGGCGCCACCAACTCGGGCGGTCGGAGTGGGAGCGGTGGCGGGACGGGGTCGGGAGGGACGTCTACGTCAGGAGGCGCAACCGGCACAGGAGGCACAACTGGTCGTGGGGGGGCGACCGGCTCTGGGGGCATGGCCGCTTCTGGTGGTACGAATACTGCAGGGGGTGCGATGGGCTCGGGTGGCGTGATGAGCTCGGGTGGCGTGATGAGTAGCGGAGGCCGAAACGGTTCTGGAGGCTCGACAGGCAACGGTGGTCAAGCAGCTTCCGGCGGCGCAGCAGGTACAGGCGGCGCAACTGGCTCAGGCGGCGCAACTGGTGCGGCTTGCACGCCCTCGTGCACCAACAAGACCTGCGGAAGTGACGGCTGCGACGGTGTGTGCGGCGGTTGTCTACCGTCGCAGATGTGTGGCACGAACGGGACGTGTCAGGCGAAGAGCGGTACGGGCATCTCGGTCGATGTAAGCTCACAGCTTACACCAATTTCGCCCGATATCTACGGCGTCGCCTTTTCTACGGATACTGGTGACGATTCACACAACGTCGCCACACTCGACCGATGGGGAGGCGACGCTGAAGAGAGCTACAATTGGCAAAAGGACATGCACAATTCGGGGGGAGACTGGTATTGCGCGAACTACGTGGGTAGCGGACACGATGCTGACACGTTCGTGCAAACGAACAAGGGATGGGGTCTCAATACGCTCATGACGATTCCAATCGCGGGTTGGCTCGCCAATGTCGCCACCTCATCGGACAGCACTTATAGTGCCGCGATCGGTTACAACTTGAGCTACTGCAATAGCCCGGCGACCTCTACTCCTTCGGGGAGCGATTGTTGCAAAGCGATCGGTGCGCAGGAATCGATCTTGGTCGACAAGGGGTCGAATAATCTCGATACGAGCTTCATGGCCAACTGGCTATCGCATTTCGTTTCGACCTTTGGAAGTGCAGCTGCCGGCGGCATCAAGTACTATCAACTCGACAACGAACCCGACAACTGGCAAGGCCTTCGACAGGACATTTATCCATCGTTGTACCCGCCAGGCACGAATTGTATGGACTATACAGTGAAGATTACTTCGGGCAATGAGGCTGGAGTATCGCCGAACGACGACATCATCAATCGCTCGGTGGCCTACGCGGCGGCGATCAAGAACGCGGACCCGGGTGCGCAGGTGCTGTTCTTGTCGGTTATGAATCCGGACGACACGATCAACTTGATGCAAACCGAGTGCGGCGTGGGCTCTTGGAGCGGTACAATGACTGTCCCATACACTATCGACAATTCCTACGCGATGGCGATGATGGCGAAGGGAAAGCAATACGAAACCGCCCACCACCAAAGGATCTTCGATTGCTTGGACACGCACTATCCCGGCAGTGCACAGGAAATGTGGACCAACACGGTCTCGCATTTTCGCGGTTGGATCAATTCGACCTATCCGGGCACCGGCATATGCGTGAGCGAGTACAATGTCGCCAACGACACTTCCGACCCAGCAGCAACCGCGAAACAAGCCGACTACCTTGGCACATTTGGCGTAATGGGCATTCGCGCCGCGTCGTACTGGACGTCACTTACGTCCAAGGACTCCAACAACAACCACGTTCACAGTTACGCCTATAACGCATTCGCGATGTTCCGAAACTACGACGGCGCAGGCGGCAAGTTCGGCAATGTGTCCGTGGGTGCTGCGAGCTCGTATTCCGGTGTTCACGCATATGCGGCGACGGATTCGGTAAACAATCCGACGACTCTTTGGATCATGCTGGTCAACACGGGAACATCCACCCAGTCCAACATGACGCTCACGCTCAACCACTTCACTGCCGGTGCAAGCGCGAAAGTGTATCAAAGCGTGAACGGCGCTGCGCCCGTAGCCGCTGCAAACGCCTCGGTCTCGGGCGATGCGATCAATGGGTTGTCGATCGCCGCAAACAGCATCACTTTGTTGGTGGTCGGCAATTGAGCTTCAGTAAGGCATCCCCCATTCGAATTCAGTTCGCCTCTTGCTCGCCTTGCTTCGTGCTTCCGGCTTCACCCTCGATGCAAATCGTCTCCCGTAAGGGAAGGCCAAGGCGGGTCTCCTTCTTGCCATCACCAGCACCCAGGTATAGCCCCACCCCTCGTTGTCACGAGCCACCGTGAGCACCAACTCCACGATGTCTTCGGCTTTCCGAGGTCGTCCGGGGCCACGTCGCTCGCTCCCATCGTACTTCTTCGCCACCAGTTCTCGGTACCAACGTAGGATCGTTTCCGCCGCCACGATCGTGGCTATCTTGCCCAGCACCTTGAGGCCCAGTTCCTTCCGAGAATCGCCAGTCGCCGCCGGTCGGCATTCGTGAGCTGCAGTTTGCGATCGCCGAGCTGTTCCTTGAGGACCCTGTTCTCGGCCATCAAGTAGTCGACCTGCTGCTGCAGAGCGCGCGCAAACCACCCGGCCAGCCACGCTGCAAGAACTGCAGCGGCAACGGCAGCATCGAACCGAGCGGCTCGGCTTTTTTTCGGCTCACGGGCTGCCTTTTACACGTTCCCCGCCCTCTGCAAGCTCCTCGGCACATCCTCCAACCTTCCGGAGTCCCTTCGCTTTTCGACGATCTTGTTTTGACACTAGACCGGATCCACCTTCGACCTCGGATGAAAACCGGCATATGACAACCGTACTTCCGATGGGGTAGACTGATACTCGATGAGTGGCCATTTCTTCTTCGCGTCCCATGCCTCGCTGGACTACCGCCAAGTTCGCGCGTGCGCGATTGCCCGCGGTTTCCTGCCCGCCGTCGTCTTTGCGCTCCTCGCTCTGTCCGGCACCGGACTCGCTGGCTGTGCAAATGCGGAGGTCGGCACCGGGGGAAGCGCCAATGGCGGTACGACGGGCGGGGTCGCCGAACGAAGCACTTCGGGTGCTGGCGGCACCATCCAACTCACCCTCGACACGACCACGACGGTTATGCCGTCGAGCGTGGACGCCGAGGTCACGAGCCAGGTTGTGGGCTGCGACGGCGGCGACGGCTGTGTCTGCCCGACGTTGAACGTCGCCTTCGTGGGAACGCCGGGTGTGTGGGGTGATAGCAGTGACACGGCCTTTCAGGATTGGCTCAACTCGAGCAGCGCCGGGACGGCGAAGGTCGACGACTACCCGGCTAAGCCAACGTTCACCGCGGACTTTTTGGCTGGGTACAACCTCATCATTCTCGGGGGCCTTGGAGACAACTCCAACAGCGGGCCTTGGTGGACATTCGGCGCATCTGAAGTGGCAGCTTTTCAAGATTGGATCGAGAACAAGGGTGGCGGCGTCATCTCGTTGAGTGGTTATTCAAACGACAACAACGAGATAGTCGCCAAAAATGCCCTCCTGGCGTTCTCCGGGATCTCCTACAATCAATCGTGTAACTCGCCGCCATGTGCCATCGCAATGTGCCCCTATCAGTGCGGTAATCCATACCAGATTACCGAATGGAACCGAACCGATCTCGTGATCGCCAACCTAAGCCTCGGCGTCACCATGATAGGAATTGATGGGGGGCGACCTATTAGTGCACCTGCGGATGCTCACGTCGCGGCTATGACAACGGACGCTACGAGCGTCAGAAATTGGCTAGTCGGGAAGATCACCGAAAACGGGCGGGTGCTCGCGTATGCCGACGAATGGATTACCTACACGGACCAATGGGATGGCCAGGACGGTCAGTATTTGAACGACCCATCGTGCAAAGGCTCTTTGCCGCAGGATCTATATCAGACCGCCCAGTTCTGGTACAACATGATCCATTGGGCACAGCCAGCCGCCACCTGCTTCACGATTGTCGACACCACGACGCCTATCACGATCTGGTAGATACTCCAAGCTTTGGCGATGCTAGACACCTCCACGGCCACGCCATCGACACGCTGCGCTTGCGCCCTTCATCGCCGGTGGCACCGAAATTGACAGTGACGGTCCGGTTCGATATGGCTCGCAGCGCGGATAGCTGGGGGTGTTGATCTTACGCTGACGTGAAAACTGACCTCACCGTCGCCGGGCGCGGTCGCGAGTGTGATGACCCCGCGCCGTTGGAGGAAGCCTAGACTAGGATGCGCTTACTCGCGCTCGACGATGGCAAGGACGTCCTGTGGGGTAAGTCCCGGCGCCGGGTGGAAGATGGGGGAACCGCTGTCGCGCCCAGGGGCGTACGCTCCATCGAGCTGGAGAACGTGAAAATGCGGGGAGAGACGCAGGTCGCTGTTGGCGCGCTGGATGACCGTGACGGCGCCGCACTCGCCGTCGGCATTGCCCCGATCTGCCAGGCGCTTGCGATAGTTGGACGCTACGGTGTCGGTGAAGATGCGCAGGACTTGGCCGGCGGGGCTGGGTTTTGCTCGGCGGGCGCACCCGCTGAATCGCCGTGACGGAATCGGGACGTTCGCGCCACTACATAAACGATGAAGTTCCACGGCGTAAGGTCCTGCTCTGTCCTGGTTCCCACTCTCATAGCTGCCACTTCCTGCGCTCTGCTGGCCGCGCCGGTCGAGGCGGCGTCGTTGCAGCAGGTCAGCAACTGGTCGGGCGGGGTGGCTAACCTGCCCTCGGACGTGCTCATGTACGTCTACGTGCCGGACAAGGTGGCCACCAATCCGCCGCTCCTGACCCTGATCCACTCCTGCGGCAGCAACGCCAGCGTTGTCCTTGGTCAGGCACCGGACCTGAAGAGTGCGGCCGACAAATATGGCTTCATCATCGTGGCCCCGCAGAGCAACCCCAGCAGCTCGAGATGCTGGACGACCGATTCCACCCAGGTGTGGACGCGCGACAAGGGTGGCGATAGCAACGCCATCAAGCAAATGGTCGTGTACGCGCTCTCGAAGTACCAGGCCAACGCAGATCGCGTCTATGTGACCGGCTGTTCGTCGGGTGCGATGATGACGGAGCTTCCTGTTGGGACTCTACCCCGACATCTTCAAGGCGGGCTCGTCGTTCGCTGGCATGCCGGCCGGATGCCACGGGCCGAACGACAACTCAAGCAACGCCACGGGCTATAACGGTACGTGCGCAGGCGGCACGGTCAACTATACCGCCCAGCAGTGGGGAGACCTGGTGCGCGCCATGGATCCCGGCTACACCGGGCATCGGCCACGGCTGCAGCTCTTCCATGGCTCCGCAGATCCGACCATCAACTTTGCGAACATGGCGGAGTCGTGCGATCAGTACATCAATTTACAGAACCTCAGCAGCAATCCGACGAAGACGAATACGGGATTGACCTTGGGGACACATCAAGCGTCGGAGCAGCAGTGGAACAACGCATGCGGGTATCTGGTGCTCGACGCTTTCGACTCGATCAACGGCGATCACGGCCCGTCTGACGCCTTGTTCGTCGGGAAGTATGTCCTGCCCTTCTTTGGTCTCGACAGCCAGACCGCTGTCAATGTAGCGGTCGATCCCGAAATAGCACAATGCGGCAGCGGCGACGGCGGGGCGGGTGGGATCTCTGGCACCGACGGCGGCGTAGGTGGGGCTGGAGGAGCAGGAGGCACCACCGGACCAAGGGACGGCGGGCTGAATGGCAGGGACACGGGTGCTGGCGGGAGCACGGTCGGCAGCGGCGGGAGCACCGGCAGCGGCGGGAGCACCGGCAACGGCGGGAGCACCGGCAGCGGCGGGAGCACCGGCAACGGCGGGAGCACTGGCAGCGGCGGGGAGAGGAGTGGCGGAAGCAATGGCTCGGGCGGAAGCAGCGGAAGCGGCGGGGCGCAGGGGAGCGGAGGCAGTCAAGGCAGCAGCGGTGGGGCGCTCGGAACGGGCGGACACGCCGGGACCGGGGGAAACTCTACCGTCGGAGGAAGCGGAGGCGCCGGTTCGGGTGGAACGGCTGGGGCGGGTAGCGGCGGCTCGGCGGTAGCAGGAAACGCTGGCTCAAGCGGATGCACCTGCGCTCTCGGCGCGACGCAGGACGGCCGACACGGCGTCCTGGAAACGGCAGTCGCCCTGGGTTTGGCGTTCGCGGCTTTCACCCGTAGGCGTCGAAGGGCCGGCAGCGTCTGCCATCTCAAATAGCGGCTCACCGCTCGACCTGCCACTGCCACTCACCCTGCCTTTCGAACCGCCACGCATCGGCGTGACGCGAACGCCGGCCGGTCAGGCGCGACTCTTTCCTGAAGAAACGTGATGCAAACGCCATCGTTCAACCCAATCGTTTGCTCATCTTCGTTGGGCCGCATACGCTTCGCCGGGCGGGACCTCGACCACCTGGGTACCGGCAGAGTCCCGGAAGCTGCTTCTCGCAGTTATGACAGGTAAATTCGAGAACTTCGCCCCTCCAGTGGCTGGCGCCGTCATGCTTCGAGCGATCTGTCGGACGGAAAGCCGAGCCTCGCTCCACTGCATAAGGGATGACGATACTACCGACGGGACTGGGTTCGCGCGCGCCAAGAGGCCGCTTCGTTAACCGAGTACCTGGCTCGGTCCTACGACGACAGGCACAGCACGATGGCGAAGGTCGTCCAGTCTCACAAGTCAACCATGCAAGACAGAGATTCCAACCGAGGTATGTCCGATGAATAGAACAGGAAGATCAATCACCACCCTTGGACTCGCAGCTCTTATGGCGGCCTGCAGCTCGACAAACACGACCACTCAGCACAACGGAGGTTCGGGTGGCACGAGCGTTGCCAGCAGTGGCGGTTCGGCCGGGACGGCGCAGGGCGGCGCAGGGGGCGGCTCGGGCGGCAGCCTCTCCAGTGCTTCAGGCGGCGACTCGCGCGGCGGCTCGGGCGGAGGCGCGACAGGGGGCGCGACCGGCGGTGTGGGCGGAAGCTCCATCAGTGGCTCAGGGGGGAGCGCGACCGGCGGAACACGCGCCGGTACGGGCGGAGGGTCGACGGCTGGCGCAGGTGGCACCACGAGCCCCGGCACGGGCGGAAGTTCACGCGGCGGTTCCGGCGGCGGCGCGAGCGGCGGCGCGAGCGGCGGTTCGAGCGGCGGTCTGGGCGGCAGCGCCGGCTCCAGCGGCGCCGGTGGCTCGACCGATGTGTGTCCCAAGTCGCAGGCCCAAGCCTGCTACTACGTTTCGCCATCGGGCAGCGACACCAATGACGGGTCCGTGACCGGACCTTTCCTGACGATCGGCAAAGCCCGGGATGTGGTTAGCACCGTCAATGCCAACATGACCGGCGACATCTACGTCTATCTGCGAGGCGGCGACTACCGGATCACCAGCCCCATCACCTTTGCAGTCAAGGATTCAGGCACGGGTAACCACCGCATCTACTATCAAGCCTACCCCGGCGAAACGCCCGTCATCAACGGTGCGACGAAGGTCACGGGGTGGACCGCGGGCAGCGGCGGCGTCTACAAAGCCACGCTCGCCCGCACCACGAAGCTGCGCAACCTCTACGTGAACGACACGCGAGCCAACATGACCAGCAAGGTCGTCTCTGCCAAGGGGGCGAACGGGACCTACTCCGTTACCAAGGGTCAAGCCGACTGGGCGTGGGCCAGCGGCAGTGGCTTCGACGGGGTCGAGTACAGCAGCTCGGATGTGCCGGCCATCACCAGCAACAAGGACGACCTAGAGATCGTCAATCAAAGCACGTGGAACGAAAACATCGTTTGCACCCGAGACGTGGTCACCGCTTCCGACGGCAATAGAGCCTTGATGCTGCAGCAGCCCTACGGAGCCATCGCCCAGTTGCCCGGCTGGGGCGCCGCCTTCGTTGCCACGGGCTCGCACGAGATCTTCAACGTACAGGCCTGGCTGACGTCGCCGGGACACTTCTACTTCGACAAGACTGCTGGGACGCTCTACTACTATCCCCGCTCGGGCGAGGATATGAGCACCGCGGATGTGGAGGCGCCGGTGGCAGAGGAGCTGATCGACATCGCCGGTACCTCGAATACAAGCAGGGTCAAGAACCTCACCTTCCAAGGCATCACCTTCGCAAACACGGACTACAACCTCTACAAGGTCGCAAGCTCCTACGGAAAGTCGAGCGTTCAGGGAGATACGGTCTACATCGCTTATGGTACGGGTAATTACCACGACTGGCAGTACGAAATCATCGACACGTTGCCCGCGATGATCAACGTGAACAGTGCCGATTCGATCGACATCGTGAGCAACGTGGTCAAGCACAGTGGTGATGACGGAATCTCGATGATCAACGACGTCATCAATTCCAACATCATCGGCAACTACATCACCGACATTGCGGGAAGCGGAATAACTATCGGCCATCCGACGCATGTCTATCTGACAAGCAATGGGCCTCACGAGAAATACCCCGCCGGGGTGAAGGGTATTTGCACCAAGATCACGGTCAGCAACAACCTCGTGTACAACATAGCCACGCTGCGCGGGTTCGGCGGGCACGCGGGAGTCACGGCTTTCTTCACGGATACGCTTACATTCACTCACAACCACATCCACACATGTGCCTACAACGGCATCAACTTGGGATGGGGATGGCGAAACTTCAACGGCGACAGCAGCTCGGAATTCCCAGGCAACCCCTCCAACACGGCCAAGAACAACACCTGCAGCAACAACCGGTTCACGAACATGATGACCCGATTGCACGACAGCGGGGCGGTCTACACCATTGGGCAGAATCCGGGAACGGTCATCAACCAGAACTACGTCAAAGGGATTCCGAACAACTCGTCAGGGCCCACGTATGGTCTGCACAACGACGAGGGGAGCGCGTACATTACGGAAAACGACAGCGTCCTCGATATCGACCCAGGGGTCACGTACACCATCAACTGCGAGGACTACGGAGCGAAGCACGACCTGACGATTCTCAGGACCTACGCCACGGTCAACAAGATGGGAGCCAACCCTCCCAATAGCACCATCGACACACCCATCGTGGTCGCCGACGCCGTGTGGCCCGTGACCCAGTATGGGTATGCCGCGGCCTCAGGGGTCGAGGACGCGTACAGCAGCATCGTACCGAGCAGCCTGGTTTCGACACCGGACTTTGTCTTTCCGGCCAGTTGCGCTGCGCCGAAGGGGACCGCCACGCTCACCATCCGGAACAGCGGCAACGCCGCGAACACGGTGTGGTTCGCGCCTGCCGGTACGACGACTTTTGCCGAGGGGGCCACGATGACGAAGGCTGTGGGAAACGCAACGTCGATCGCGGTTCCCACGACGGCGGGAAGCTACAAGCTGTCGGTCGTGGATTCCCAGGGCAAGAAGCTGGGTGAATCGCAGTCGCTGTTGAGGGTGGGAAGCTAGAATGTTCAAGACGGGTCCATTTATGGGCACGTCCTGAGCGGTGCGTTGCTGGCCCGTTTGAGCTGCTTCCGCGTGCGTCCCTCATTCAGTTGGTCCGTACCAACGGCCAATCTCCGACGGTCGGCGCCGTTCGTACCAGCGGCATCGGACACGGTGTCACCGTTTCTTCCGCAGCCAAGGTCCAGGGGTGTTCTCGGGTATTCACCGCATCCTCCAGTGCTTCGGCGAATGCGAGCACGCTCTCGAAGCGTTCTTCCTTCCTCTTGCAGAGTGCCCGCAGAAGCACTCTCTCGAGCCTCGGAGCGAGGCCGCACGCTAAGCGAAGGGCAGGGGGCGCTTCGTAGACGACCTGAAGGAGAAGGGATTGGATCGTCTTTGCGACAAATGGCGTGCGGCCCGACAAGGCCTCCCAGGCAATGCAGGCCAATGCCCACTGGTCGGTACGTTCGTCGATGGTGTCGACCTGGCCAAGCGCCTGTTCGGGCGACATGTAGTGGGGTGTACCTAGGACGGGGTCGGGCTGTGTTTGAAGCTCGCTTGCACGGCAGGCCTTGTTGACGCCGAAGTCAATCACCTTCACGTAATCTGCTTCGCCGGGAGCGTCGCACAAGAAGATGTTTGCGGGCTTGATGTCCCGGTGGATGATGCCCTTGGCGTGAGTTGCGGCGAGCGCCGCAGCCGTTTGCTTGATCACGCGTAGCGCGATCGTCGAGGAGAGTCTCCCCGCGCGGCGCAGGCGTTTATCGAGGTCTTCTCCCTGAAGGAATTCCATCACCAGGTAGAGCTGCCCGGTATGCATGACGCCGAAGTCGAAGGCCTGGACAATGTGCGGATGAGCCAGCCGGCTCGTCACTTCAGCCTCCCGGCGGAAAAGCGCGACGGCCCTCTTGTCTCTTACGAGCTCTCGATGCATGGCCTTGAGAGCAACGCGTTTGTTGAAACGGAGATCGGCGGCCTCGTAGACGTTGCCCATTCCGCCCTGCCCGAGAAGTCGGTTAACGCGATAGGTATCGTTGATGGTTTGGCCGAGAAGGGGATCCGCGTCCGTAGCGTCGGCACCCAGGATAGCCACCGCTGGAGTGTCCGTCTCCGCGGGCATGGGGAGCAGCCGGCGCAGGCATCGTCTTGGCGGCTCGCAACCGCTTGATATTGATGTGGGCAACATGTGTGGGAATCGCCTGAGCCATCGGCGTCGAGCGCTGAACCCCTGACCCCGATAGGCGGTTAGGCCCATCGGGGTCCCCCTCCGTCCATCGGCCGAGGGCCAGGTCTGACCGTTCGCCCATCGGCCGTACAGGCTAGTCAGCTCATATGGAGCTCGTGCCTGTGCAAAGTGAATGCCCGGCCCGTAGTCGCGGAAATTCGCCCGCCAAGTGCCAGCGTGGTCCGCCACCGGGTGCGAATGCGATCGCAATCACGGAAGCGCTTGCGCGTTCGGGAAGTTGGGCCGCGAGGCGACTTTGGTGCCCCGCGAAATCGATACGGCGCCGTGACTCGGGCTTGACCGCGAGCAGGGATGCGGTATGAGTCTATCCGGGAGCGTCAGATGAAGCAGAAGATTGGAATCATCGGAACCGGGGATGTCGGAAAAGCTCTGGCCCGAGGGTTCCTTCGGCACGGCCACCAGGTGATGATCGGATCACGCAGCGCCGACAAGCTCGCGGCGCTACGGAGCAGCATCGGTCATCAGCTGGTGACCGGGACCTTCAAAGAAGCGGCCGCCTTTGCAGAGGTCATCGTCCTGGCGGTCAAGGGGACTGCGGCCAAGGACGCGATCTCCGGCATCCATGGCGATGCGCTTGCAGGCAAGGTGGTCATCGACACCACCAACCCGATCGCCGATGCCCCGCCCGTCAATGGCGTGCTCCAGTTCTTCACGGGCCACAACGAATCGCTGCTGGAACAGCTCCAGCTAGCCGCCCCAAGCGCTCGCTTCGTCAAGGCGTGGAACTCCGTGGGGAGCGCCCACATGGACGGCCCGCACTTCGCCGCGGGAAAGCCCACCATGTTCATCTGCGGCAATGACCAGGACGGCAAACGCCAAGTCGCCGACATTTTGCAGGTCTTCGGCTGGGACGCCGAGGACATGGGAGGGGCTGAAAGTGCGCGCGCCATCGAGTCCCTGTGTCAGCTCTGGTGCATTCCCGGTCTGCGCTCGAATCAGTGGAACCACGCGTTCAAGCTCCTCAAGGCCTGAGTTGACCCTTGCCCGCAAGGACCCGCAAGGAGAGGGTAGCTCAGCGAACGAAGCGCTCGAAGTAGCGAGCGAGCTGTTTGACGGCAGTCCCGCGGTCGGCTTGTAGTCGCGACGCGGTTTGCGAAGCGAAGGACGACAGCGCCTCCTCGTTCATGGGCTTCGAATCGCTGCCCGAATGGCCGAGATGGAAGAAGAGCAGCGGTTTGAGGTACTTTTCATTCCACTCCTTCTGGTCGTCCCAGCTCCTTGGCTCGTGCCCGTGATCTTCGAAGAAGGCCTCCACGGCCTTGACGGCGAGCTCGGACCACTTGGGGCCAGTCGAATCGTCACGGTCCGCGGTTGCCGGCGTGGATGGTGCCCGGAAAGCGCCCGCCTGCAGAGCCAGCCTGCACCTGACAGGATCGATCGATCCATGGGTCGCGTCGCGCGGCAGCCGCAGCCCGAAGTTCATGAGCTCGCGGAAATTTCCCTCCCAGGGATGATTCTGCAGCACCTTGAGCGCATCCGGGGTGAGCGCGTCGAGCGCAGAGGTACCTGCGTTGAGCCGGGTGTTCTCCAAGCAAGCGAGCACGTCTTCCCAGCGTGACCTCAACGATGGCACCTCGACGACGTAGACCGACAGTCGGTACCAGAGATCGACCCGGAAATGGCCCGCCCGGGTGGCCGCGCGCAGATCTCGGTTCGTCGCGGCCACGACGCGGACGTCGGCGCTACGTGCGCGCCCCGATTCGCCGACATGCTCGTACTCCCTGCGGTCGAGAAAACGCAGGACCATGGCCTGCACGTCGATCGGCAGATCTCCAATCTCGTCCAGGAACAGCGTGCCGCCCTGCGCCCGCTCGACGGCCCCGACGATCCGCCGCGTGGCGCCTGTGAACGATCCTGGCTCGGCCCCGAACAGCTCCGAGCGAAGCAGCTCCTTGCTGAAGGTTGAGCAGTTCGTCGTGATCAGGGGGCCGCTTCGACCCGACACCCGGTGGAAAACCTCCGCAAGCACCTCCTTCCCAGCCCCCGAGGGTCCCATCAAGAGCAGAGTCTTCGCATCCCGTTGCGCGGCTTCGACCACCTCGCGATGGGCCTTTCGAATCGCCCGCGAGGCCAGGATCATCCCCTCATTGCGAGTATTCTCCTCCGACTCGAAAAGCGAGTTCTGGCGGCCGACCCAGCGCCACACATGCTCTACCAACCCTGGCCAGGTCGCGTCGGCTGTCGCGAGAGCGACGATGTCGAGCGCGGCGCCATCGGCGAGTGGGATCTGACTCGGAGAGTGGTTCTCTGCGGGGTCGTCTTGAATCATCACCCGAGCATCTACCTCGCGGGCAGACAGCCAGTCCTCGATGGATCGCGCGACAGCCGGGCCGAACTCGTGACGACCGTGCCAGACCGGCGGCTCGGGGTCGTCCGCGCGCAAGAGGTTGGCCCTGGCCTTCCCCAACTGCAGCACCACATCCGAATCGCCGGCGTTGATGGGATGGTTCTTGGGAAGCAAGAGCCACGTGCCATTCCGGCTTCCGAGATCCCGAACCTGAGCCTGCCCGTCGCGTTTGGACACGAGGACATGGTTGGCCGACACGCTCGGGGACAGGATGCGGACCGAATCGATCGGCGGCAACCGGTCGCCGTCCGGGATCCCCGGCACATGCGTATCTGGGTTCCGCCCCAAAAGGAACGCCCGTGCCGGATCGAGATCGGCCGCGTATTCCACATGTCCCTCGGGTGCAAGAACGGTCAGTCGCGTCACGGGCGGTGCCTCCTTGGGGGGCATCGTAGCTCAGCTCGCGCGGAATCGACAATCAGCCCGGTCTTCTTGTGCCAAGGCCGTGGCCAGATGACTCTGGCCCGTGTGCGCCACACCGTCTGCAGACGTAAGCTTCTCGCATCACCGCCGCTCGCAGCTGGTCCTTTCCCTCGCGAAAGCCGCAGCTCACGGCGAAACCTTCCAGGTCGGCGGGTATCGGGCAATCCCGGCAGGCTGCAAAGTACCACTGCCAAAGCTCGGCTTCCGACATGTCGATGTCGGCAAGGGAGGGCGTGACGAGACCGGCATCGCGTAGTTTTTCGGCCTTGTGGTCCATCTTTTGCCGCCAGCGGCCGTACTGCCCGGTTGCACGCAAGTAGTCCACCAGGTGATTGCGGGCGATGCCCTCTGTGATGGGTCGGGCCCAGCTTAGCCGAGCCTCTGTCTCGAAGAAGCGTCGGGACTCGTCGTCTTCCAGATGCTGTGACGTGCGCCAGCGTTCGAAATCGTCACGCCCCCGCAGGCCATGGCGGAACCTGAACTCGGAACAAGCGCGCTGCACGACGGCGGCATCCGGATGGGCTCCCGCCCTCATCGCCAATTCGAGGGCCAACCCGCGAGCGGCCGCCCCGTCGACCGCGCCTTCGTAGGCTCCAGCGAGCTTGAGCTCTTCTTCGAGCCGGGCATCCTCCGCGGGTGTTGGTCCGAGGTCGGACGCTCCTTCCGCCAAGGCCATCCGCGTGGCCTCGTGCCACGAATCGGTGGGCTCGAAGCGGAAGCTGACCTGCTTGCGTGGCGGGTGGACGGCAGCCCATTTGCGCAGATGGGTGACTAGGGCGATCGCGTCCTCTCGCTTTTGGTCCACCTTGCCGATGGGAAGCCAGTCGCCGAGCGCGCCAACCTCGCCAGCATCCACTCCCCTCGCTGCCGCTTGCCCAAGCAAGCTTGCATAGCTCCGTTCCGCATAGAACTGGCCCTTCGCCACCTCGAGCAAGGCGGTCTCGGTGGCTCGCGAGATCACCTTCGCCTTCGTGGCCGCGCGAAGGGTTGCACGGATGTTGACCAAGGCATCTGAAAGTAGCCGAAACTCGCTCTCCGCCGGAGCGTGCGCGACGGCCACCTCGTCGTCGTCCTCGAGCGTGCCATCGCGGTACGCTTCGTAGATGGCGCCAACGCCAACCATGCCGAATGCCTCAAGCTCTGCGGCGCGAAGCGCGCCCATGCTACTCGCCCCGAAGACATGGATGCCCTCGCTCATGGCCCAAAGAATTTCCTTGTGCCAAACGGCCGGCACGCGCTCGAAGTACCCGTCGATGATGGCGATCGCATCTCGCCCCTGCATGACGGCGCGGTACACGTCCCCAAACCTGGCCGGCCCAGACACGTCGGCGTCGACGATTTCTCGGATTGCCTGAACCGCGAGCGTCGGCCCGGCGAAGACCAGGATGCTCACGACAAACGCCCAAGCAGCCGCTTGCCCGGTGTGAACCCGCTCGACCCCGCGATGCCTTCGAGGCCGGGAATGACGACACGGACCACCGGGATTTGCAGCTCCGGTAGGGTCAAATCGACAACCGCGATCTCCGCGATGCCGCTCGAACGGAGGCGCTCGAGCTCCCACGCCATGTCCTCGTGAAAAGTCGTTGCGGCATGGCTCGGGCCGTCGCCGAAGCTTCGGCCTGCTCCGGCGGCGGTGATCATGTCGGCCGCTTCCGCGGCGATCGTCGGATCGTGTCCGCGTCGGTAGGTGGCGATGCTAAGATCATCCCGGCTACCCGCGATGACGGTCAGGCGTGTTTGCGCGGCTTCCGTCAGCGCTCGCAGAAGCGCGATGCCCCGAGAAGGATGGCATCCCGAGCCGGTCGCCGAGGCAAGGGGACGCATTTGGCTGTTCGAGGGATCGTCCGCGATCATGCAGACGAACACCGGTATGCCGGTGTCGGTGGTGACGTCCCACACGCCGGTTCGAATGCCCGCGGCTGCGAACTTCTGCAGGACCGATAGGCACGCGACGTCGTCGATCGTCCGCACATCCACCTTGCGGGCTTGCTGCTGATCCCTTGGGCTGTATTCCCACAGGGTGACCGCGTCGCGCTCGGCCAGTTCGCACACGGCATGGCTGGTCGCCTCGAGCGGATGGTTCCCCGACGCCACCCCGCTGTCGTTCATCTGAAATGCGCCACTGGCGCTGGGCAGGGGCAAGGTGTACGCCGTGTGCACGAGCTCGAACGGTAGCCAGATGGACGTGCGATCGAGGATTTCATGGCCCTGCACCCAGAGGAACGGCAAACGCGGATCCAACATGCTGCCATCGAGCCGAGGCAACGCGGTCAAGTCGAGCGTTCGGCCTCGCTCTCGCATTTCCTCCCACGAGGCCAGTACAAGGGGCAGGCGCACCCGCTCCGCGTGGTAGTTCTCGAGCGATTCCATGATCCCCGACACCTTCGCGGCGACCAGATCCAACCCTTTGCCTTGCGCGACCGCGATGGACCGCGAATTTGGCCTCATGACTGCGACCACCGGCACGCCGACCACGTCGAGACCGGTCACGTTCGCGACCCTTGTGATGCCCACCCGCTGCAAGAGTGGCTGAATCCGCCGTAGCGTCTCCTCCGGCGCAACGGTCCGGTGAGTGCCCAGCGTGTGCCTTTTGAATGTCTCGCTGGTCTGATGCATCTCTAGCGCTTGCGCTGCGTACGCCCGAGGTGAAAGGCTTCGGGCATGCGCTTGGCGTGCTCGCTCTTGGTGTGCTTCTTGTTCCCCAGCATCCCCAATCGCAGGCTGACCAGGCTCAGCAGGATACACGTACACCCTTGCGGCGTGATCTTCGGTACGTTCGCCAGCACGACGCCCTCGTCGCTCGCCATGAATTCGAGATCCGGGATGTCGCTAGCTGGCAGCTCGGGACAGGCCTCGTACACCTCTCTCGGCACGCGGAAGCACGAGTCCGTCCCCTCGGGTGGAAAGACAACCAGGTCTTCCGATGCCAGAGTCGAACGTCCGGCGTTCGCGGGAAGCTTGACGGCGTTGTGCTTTCGCTCCCCGGCGGGCGAATCCGGCTGGATGAGCCGGGCGAGATTGGCGACGTAGTAGCGCTGGTCCTCATGCCCCTGGATGCCCGGCTCCGACACCACGGCGTCCTTCCATGCCGGGACGACCTGCGCCGGTGGAACTTCCAGCTCCTTGGCGGTATAGGTCTCGTGGGGGATCAGACGATTGACGATGGTCTCTTTCCCGTCCGGTCCGACGCGGCGGAAGAACAGGATCAAGTCGTCGACGCTAATGTCGTTTTCCTGGTCACTCATGGTTGTTCCTCACTTGTCAAGGGTTCTGGCCCGCGACGAGCTCAGCAAGGCGTTCCGTATAGATAGGGTAGTAGATTCGCCGTCGCAGCGTTTGCACGGAGCTCAGCATCCGCTCGTTGTAGCGGGGGATCTGCGCAATATCGACGAGTGCCTGGGGAATGCTGCTTGCGTTGAAGCGACCGGGGTCCGGCACCCGCCATAGGACCGAGATCTGCGCGGGTTGGGCGGTGACTTGGGATGCCAACCAGACCAATTCCCAACCATGCTTTGCACACATTTGGGCGTCGAACCAGTTGACCTCGCGGAGGTAGCTGTGATTGCACCCCTCCTGCGGCCGAGACACCTCGTAGACATACGTGTAACCGGGTTGGTCGTCTCCCACCCACTTGATCTCGCGTTCCGGTTCGCGCGCCACCGCATTGATGAGCAGCTCCTGGTCCTCGGATGCCAGCGCGTGTCCGAGCGCTCGATACCAGCCGGTTTCTGACAGACCGACCATCGTGTTGTAAAGCCTGGACCAATCGTCCAGTTGCCAGATCTGAACCATCTCGAGCTCGGGCTCGACGACGTGCTTGTCGTTGAGTAGGGGCCACTCGGCAAAGGCTGCAACGAGCTTCCAACCCTTCTCTCTCGTGGTCTCGATGAACTTCCTTTTCCCTTCGAGGAACATCCTCAGATAGGTCTTGTCCGCATCCCACTTCAAGTGAAACACGTTCCGCAGGTAAATTGTCGGCTTGTCGCCTGCCATTGCCTCCTCCTTGCCTTCAAGGCGATCTGGGCTGTATGAACCCACCCTGCAAGAGCTGGACCCTATGGATACGACGCGAATACGCGAAGATCCAGCGATTTCAGACCGAGTGCGATCGGAATCGGAGAACCGAATCCCATCACAGGTACCCGAGCTCGGTCGCGAGGTCAACGATACCTGCTGGGGATGGCATCGCGGCAGCCTCTGTTGCCGGCGCTAAGCCCTCGATCGCCTGCTCCATGGCGGATCGAAGTGATGCCGGGAGAAGATGTTGCGTCGGCGCAAGCAGGGCTCTCCAATGTTGGACGGCTTCGCCGAGGTCTCCGTCAGCAGCGAGTTGGGCTGCCAACGGCATTCTCACCAGCCAGTGGAGGGGGTACTCGTATGCGGGAAGAAGCTTGGCCCAGGCGTCAAGACAGATCCTCGCGTGACGCTCGAGCTCGGCCTTTCCGCCGTCCTTCCATGCCGCCCAGGCAAGGCAAGCATGGGAAACCCCAATGTAATCCAGCATGCCTCCCGCTTCGGCGATCGTGGCAGCCCGTTCGGCTGTCGTGCGCGACTCGGCGACACGCCCGACCCGTCGGTGGAGAACGGCGTAGTACGAAAGGAAGCGCGCCTGGAGGGTGGCATCGCCGATTCGGTCGGCGCTGGCGACCGCGGCCTGGAACAGCGGCTCCGCCTCCTCCAGCTGTCCTGCACAAAGCAGCGGGAAGGCCAGGAAGAAGCGAGCCAGGGCCAGCTCGCGAGGGTCGTCGCACTGCTCCGCCGCCGCCAGCGACTTGCGACCATACTCGATCGCCTGGTCGAGGCGGGCGTACCTTTCGCGTCGCAGGGCCGTATGAACGAGCGCCTGGAAGAATTGCGCGCGCTGAGCCGCGATGCCGTGCTGCTCGACCACCGGCCGGACTCGCTCGACGAGCTCGGTCAGCTCGTCCACCCGGGCAAGCCAGTACAGATCCCAAGTCTTGTCGACCTGAACCTGCACCCATTCGTGCCACCACTCGTCCGCATGCCTCTCTGCCAGTGCGGTGTCGCCGAGCTGCTCCTCCGCCATCGCGAATTCCTGCAGAGCCTGCCCATGTTGGTGTTGGCGTTCCCAGGTACGCGCGCACTTTCGGAGACGTCGACCGCGCGCGACCGATGGCTCGTCGGGAGAGTCGGCCAGCGCGGCTGCGAAGGCGTCCCGCGCTTCCTGCGCGTTTCCCGTGATGAGCAGCAAATCGCCGATGGCCTCGTGGAGAGCGGCACGACCCATCGAGCGCTCGGCCGTACGGCGCGAAACGGCGTCAACCTGACCGATGGCCAGCCGATACAGCTTGACCGCGTCGCCGTTCGCATAGGTCCGGCGGGCGAGGTCAGCCGCGCGCTCGAAATAGCCTGCGGCGCGGTCCGGTGCTCCCGCTTTCGCCAGGTGAAAACCGAGTGCACCAAGGAACGGCTCGAGCTCGCGACCCGAGTAGCGCTCCTCGATCGAGGTAGCCGCTCGCTGGTGCCAGTAGGTATGCTCGGCCGCGGCCATCGCCGAGTAGGCGGCGTCCCGGAGTTGATCGTGCACGAAACGGAGGACGCCTGACTGGTCTTCCTCGAAGATCTGGCGTTGTCGAAGTGTCCCGTAGGCGTCGAGGATGTCCGACGGGTCGAGCTCCGCGGTCCGGGCCAGAAGGTCGGTGTCGAAGCCACGGCCCAAGACCGCGGCCGCCCCGATGATCCGCCTGATCTTCGGATCTAGACCGTCGAGACGCCTGCGGATCAACTCGGAAATCGCGGTCGGCGTGGCGACGCTGGCCAGGTGCGGATCGCTGAGCACCCACCGACCCCCGGCATCGCGCTCGAGCCGACTCTCGGCAATCGCCGTGCGCAGGTACTCGGCGAGAAAGAATGGATTTCCTCCGGACACGCCGTGCAGGAACTCGATGAGCTCCGGTGGCGGCGTGCGTAGCGCGAGCATCCCGCCCACCATCTGGCCCACCTCTTCCCTGCCGAACCGGTCAAGCTCGGCGTGGAGGGCGCCAGGCTCGTGAAAGAGCCGCTCCAAGCGCGGCGTCGTCTCCTCGGCCCGACATGTCCCAAGCAGCAGCAGCGGGGCCCTTGCACACTCGGGCGCGCCAATCGATGACAGCAGGTCCAGCGAAAGCTCGTCGGCCCACTGCAGATCGTCGATGATGAAGAGGAGAGGACGTTCGCGGGCGTAGTCCAATACCAGGGTCGCCAGGGCGTTGAGCATCCGCGCGCGGGCGGCGTCGTGGGGAAGCGGCAGAGGCTCCGTTTCGCGCAGCTGCTGAGCGAGCTCGTCCAACATACGTTCGTATGGCGCGAGCAAGCGAGCACGACCTCGAAGTAGCTTCTTGGCAACCACGCGGTCCGCGGCACGACTGTAGTCGGCAACCCCGGTGAGTAGGCGCCGAACCGGGTGGAGTGGAGCGCTCAAGGCCCGATCGCCACCTTCGGCCGTGCCGAGGGGCAGGCATTCGCCCGTGATCACGGCCATCCCCTTTTCCGAAGCCAGGGCCGCAGCTTCCAGCACGAGGCGTGTCTTGCCCGCCCCGCTCGCGGCGGTGACGAAGACTTTGCTCCCTCGTCCTCCGAGTGCGCGGTCGATGGCTCCTGCGAGCTCCGCAAACACGGTCTGTCGGCCTACGAGCTCGGAACGGTACAGATACGTCGTGCGCTTTGTCGACGGCAACCACGCGCCCAGTCCGCCCGTCGATTGTAGAAGCGCTGCAACGTCGTCCGCATAGCCGATGCGGTCCTGCGGGTTGCGCGTCAGGAGACGCATGACCATCACGTCGAGCGCGCGCGGGAGGCCGGCAACCGCCGAGGAAGGCGGTGGCGGATCGGGTGAAAGCTCCTGGAATCCTGCCGGTCCGAAGGGCAGCACGCCGGTCAGAGACTCGTACAGGATGCAGCCCAGCGAGAACAGGTCGGCGCGTGCGTCCACGAATCTCCCGAAGCGCTGCTCGGGGGCCATGTACGCGAGCGTCCCCGAGCCGGCATCCGCAAGGTCAAGCGTTTCCCTGCCCATGCCGCCAAAGGGAAGCACCAGACCGAAGTCAGCGAGCACGGGCGTTCCGTCGGCGCGAATCAGGATGTTCTCGGGTTTCAGATCGCGATGCACGACGCCGCACCCATGCAGGAAGGAAAGGCCTCGGCAGATCGGCACCGCCAAGCGAACCAGCTCGGCGATCGATAGCCGGACGACCGCTGGCGGCTCGGAGGGCTCCGCGCGCATCCTGGCCGCGCCACAGTCGGTGCCCAGGGTGTCTTCCGCGGCGCGCTGCGATTGCGTATCTGCTCGCTTGGGCCAGAGCACCGAACGAAGGTTCGTACCCTCGACGATCTCCATGGCGAACCACGGCGAACCGTCGCTCAAACCTTGATCTAGAATGCGTACGATGTTCGGATGGCGCAGTCCGGCTAGAATGTGAACCTCGCGACGGAACGATGTGATCAGTCCCTGCGCTCGGGTGCGTAGGGCTTTGATCGCCACCGTCTCGCGGGTGACGGTGTGGCGAGCTCGATAGACGATCCCCATCGCGCCGGACCCGATGGTCTCTTCCACGGCGTATGGGCCAAAATACATCCCCGCGGCCATCGCCATGGCGGGCATTGTCGTCGCTGGTGTGGCGCCCAGCAAGCAAAAAATCGGCCACATCTTGCTGGGCCGGACCTGCTATGGCGAGTGCCCATTTTCGGGGAGCGCGCCACCCGCAATGGCCAGGATCAGGGTGAGCACGTCGCCGTCGCGCACGGCCACCGCTCGATGACTGGGTCCCAGGGTGCGGACGTCTTCGCTGCCCAGAAAGACGTTGACGAAACCGCGAAGACGCCCCTCGTCGTCGAACAGTTGACGGCGTAGGTCGTCGCTTCGGTCGCCCAGCGCTGCGAGCGCTTCCTGCACGTCATCCGCGGAGACTTCGACACTCTTGCTGCCGCCCATGAAACGACGGAGAGGCGTGGGGATAAGGATGGTGACGGGCATTACCGGACCTCCATGGTAGGGTGGTTGAAAGGTCGACCGGGCTCCACGCGAACCCGGCAGAAAGGCCCGCCTCGGCCGGCCAGCGCGAACAGGCCCAAGCCTACCGCGCGTGCCTTCACGACGGAGCAGATGACATAGAGGTAGCCCGGCCACGCTTGCTCACGGTCGCAGTCGGACGGCATGGCTTCACAATCGGGATGGCTGTGATAGTAACCCACCACCTCTTCACCGGCGTCCTGGGCCTGGCGTTCAGCAGATAGCTGAAATTCCGGTGTGACGAGGTAGCGGCAGCGCCGATCATGGCCGTGCTCATTGCGGGCCGCAATCAACCGCGTGACGCTCCATGGCACCTGTTCTCCATCGCCCAGACCCAAGAGCACGCCACAGGCCTCTGACGGATAGGCTGCCTCGGAGAGATTGAAGATCTGCGTTTGTATCGCATCGTCGAGCTCGGTCACGCTTACCAAGCAAGCGCTCCCTGGAGGCGCGCAAATACGAAGCGGCAACAGCGGGCGGGATGGGGAGCTACCGGGACACTGCGCTGGAGATTGGCGTGACACGCGAGGAAGTCTGCCAGTATTTGACCCTCCTGAGGAGGTAAGTACAGCTTCCCACAATTTCGCGCCCATCTGGCCGCCAATATTGATAGCTCTACCCTGGCATCAGCTCCACACCTTGGTGACCTGGGTTACTTCGCAGTCACGAGTGCGGCGATGCGTTGGTTACGCGCCCTGCAAACATCCGAGTCATTGGCGGGACATAACGAAAGTTGGGCACCGTGAGCTTCGAGGCGCTCCGGATTCACCCCTGACTGAACGAGCGCCTTCCTTACCGACTCCGCTCGCTGTGCCGACAGTTTCTTGTTTGCAGCGGCCGGTCTTCTATTGTCCGCAAAACCACCAATTTTCAACCGCACGGCGGGATAGGCCGCGAGAATGTACGCAACGTTTTCGAGCTGAGATAGCGAGCCTCGGAAGTCGAGATCCGCGCTATCGCCCTCAAACTGCAACCGATCGAAGTCGAACCAATTCGTCTTGTCGACCTTCTTGTTGGCGTCTTCAAGGAAAGCGATGAGGTGTGATTCCATGCCGTTCGCCGCGGCCTTGACCAGGTAGCCCGTGGACAGCTGGTGTTCGTAGGGGGCTTTGAAAAGCGCGGCGACCCGCTCCATGCGTGCCCGTTCGTGCGTCAGCTCGATCAGGACGTTGCTCACCTGCCCCATGTCATCTCTGGTCTTCGCGACCGTATCCTGCAAGCTGTCTACCTCGGCCTTCTTCAGGTTACGCTTTGCAGACTCAATCTTACCGGACAGCCACTTCATCCTGGCGTCAAGCACGCCCGTGACTTCATCGGCGTTGAAGTACTTCGCTCGCAACTCGGCCCCGCCCGGGACCTTGGCAGCGATGGCTTCGACATCCTTGCGCATCCCCCCCAGCGTGGCCTCGAGCTCGGTGAGCCTTGGCTGGAGCTGATCGTACGATTTGACAGTCTCGGTCAGAAGCCGCTCGGTCTTCTTCCTTTCCTGATGGCACCCGGCGGTCATCCCACCCCAGAACAGGCTCAACGCAATCAGGACCACCCCGGAACGACAGCAAATAGTCATGAAGCCTCCGATGCGTGTATCTTGTGTTTTGCAGACCAGGTGTTGTCTATCACGACCATTCTACGCGCGAGAAGGAGCCTGTTTATCACCGAATAGAGCACGAAATGGCCCATTTGCCAGCAATTGGACTGCAACATGGACGAGAATGCTCGTATTGCTCAATTGTTTGCGCCACGAGGTTGTCGCTTCAATAATGCTGCGCGGTTGCCTGGCCGCGCGGGAACCCCCGTCGGTCGCAAATGCGGAGCGCAAAGGGCCGATTATCTGGATCGCGATGCGGTGTGCGCAATTCGCGACTTTCCTGTAACGAAGTGGCCAGTCCATGCATCGTAGGGCATTGACGTCCCGGACGCCGCAGGTTTAGCCGCACCGGACCTTTGGCCGTCGTTGCCTTGAATTACGACGATACCCGTGATCCTAGCACTATGAGAACGGAGGAGCCATGCGTCCTGTTCAAAGTGTCATCGCCGTCGCGTCCGTACTGATGTTTGGTTGCTCACCACCCCAGGTCGTCCCAGACCACCCCTCGAGTGGCTCGGGCGGCAGCACGAACCAGAACAACGGCGCAGGGAGCGGGGGCATGGCATCCGGTGCCGGAGGTGGAAGCGGAAGTGCGTCCACCGGTACCGTCTCGGGCGCTGGAGGAGGTACGTCCGCCGGCGGCGGCGCGTCTGGGAGCGGCGGCAGTACCACCGTCGAGCTTTCCTGCGTTTCCGGCGTCCCGCCGACGTCCCAGATCCCGCGCATGAAGGATGCGGCCTATGACAACGTGGTGCGGGATCTGCTCGGGCTGACAGGTCTGTCGAGCAACGGGAACCAACCGCCATCTTCGCTCCTCGCTCCGGATTCCGATGGTGCGCTCACGGACATCGGTTGGAACGGCTACCTCTCGGCGGCGCAAGAGATTGCTGCCGAAGTCATGGCTGGCTCCAACAAGTCCAATTTCCTGAGTTGCGACCCGACCACGGACACTTCTTGCCTGACGAATACCGTCAAGTCGTTTGGGCGCAAGGCGTTTCGACGGCCACTCACGGACACAGAGGTGACGAGCTTCATGCGCCTGAACAGCCTGACTCCGGCGGGGCAGCCCCTCGAGGTCGCGGAGGCGATTCTATATGCCTTCCTCGCTTCACCCTCGTTCATCATGCTCCCTGAGCTGGCGCAGGACAAAGACAGCAATGGCAACATCAAGCTCAACAGCTACGAAGTGGCGGCGCGGCTCTCGTTCCTTCTCTGGGGCACGGTTCCTGATGACACGTTGAGCTCGGCGGCCGATTCGGGCCAGCTCACGACGAATAGCCAAATCGCCGCGCAAGCGCAGCGGATGCTGAAGAGCGACAAGGCGAAGGCGGTTGTGACGAGCTTCCTCCACTATTACGCGGGCATCGAAACGGGATCGCACTGGATCAACAACAATAGTCACGATTCGAGCAAGTATTCCAATTGGACCGACGCTGCCTATGCCCCGGCCATGGCCGAGCTGGATGCCTTCTTCCAGGACGTGGTGCTCGGCGGCGGCATGTTCAAAGATCTCTTCCTTGGCAGCAATGCGTTCGTCACCAAGGACACTGCTCCGCTCTACGGCCTGGACCCTTCGAGCTACGGCACGCAGGCGACGAAGGTGGCACTGGACGCGAACCAACGGCCTGGGTTCCTGACCCGGGTTGGGTTCTTGAGCACCTTCTCGAAATACGACGTCACGAGCCCGATCCTTCGCGGTGCGTTCATCAGCGGCAGGGTGCTTGGCATCAATCCTGGAACCCCGGATCCCGCCTTCACGAGTATGTCACCTCCGCCCGGCAACTACACGACTCAGCGCCAGGCCATCGAAGCGCTGACCGCCAATCAGCCGTGCCAGGGGTGTCACGGCGTCAACATCAACCCGGCCGGGTTCGTGCTCGAGCACTACAACTCCGTCGGTAGCTGGCAGGACACGGATCCGCTTGGTGGAGCGATCGACGGGACTGCCGACGTTCGCTTCAGTGCCACGGACACGAAAACGATCACCAATCCTGTCGGGTTGATGACCGAGATCGGCAATCTTCCGGAGGCCAAGTACTACTACGCCGAACAGTGGGTGTCCTTTGCCACGGGGAGGGTGCCCAACCAGAACGACGCCTGCATCGTGAATCAGCTGAATACCAACATGGCCCAGGCCAATTATCCCGTCCTGAGCGTCGTCGCTGACTACACCCAAGCGGACTCGTTCCATCTGCGCACCGTCGGCAACTAAGAGGGGAGAAGCGAACATGAGTAGGAATCTGATGAGTCGAAGACAAGTCCTCCGCGGCCTCGGAGGAGCGATTGTCGCCGCACCCTTCCTCAGCTCGGTTGCGGAGCGCTTCGCGAGGGCCCAGTCGACCACCGCAGGTCCGCCCAAGCGGCTGATTGTGTATTTCACGCACTATGGCTGCCTGACGGATCGATGGTTCCCGGCGCTATCCCATGGCCAGCTGAGCTCAGACGACTATACGAACAATCAGACGCTCTCGGCCATGGCGCCCTATGCGAGCAAGCTCCTGATGGTTCGTGGCATCCGAGCCATGAACGAGTGGAGCTTCCAAGGGACCCTGGGGCAGACGACCGATCCGCACACGCAGGTCTGTGGATCGTACTTTACCTGTCAGCCGGTGACGCCTGACAGTGGTAAGTTCAACGCCACGCCCAGTGACCGCTCGCTCGATTTCGTATGCGCCGAACAGGTCAATCCGAGTGGGGGCGCGCCGCTTTTCATGCAGATCGGTGGCGTGGCCGGCAGCGCGAGCAACACCCAGGCGGTCATATCGTACAGCGCGGCCAACACGATCAATCCTGGCTATGGGTCGCCTCAGCAAATCTATAGCAGCCTTACCAACCTCTTCGGCAAGGGCCCGGTGAGCTCGGATACTTACAAGGTTGCCCGCGGCAATAGCATCATCGACATCGTAAGCGACGACCTGGCCAATCTGAAAAGGGTTCCGATGAGCTCTGCAGACCAGCAGAAACTGGATGCATGGGCTCAGCTTCTCCACCAAACGACGCAGGCGGTATCGTCCCAGTGCAGCTCGGACACTGCGACGCAGCTCGGTTTGACGAGCTCATCTGTCCAGGGGAGCGGCGGCCTCTCGGCGGACATCTCACAGGTCGGACCCATCATGATGGATCTGGCGGTGCTTACAGCCATCTGCGATGCCAACCGCGTGATCTTCATGAAGATGCCCCCGAACTACGTCTTCAAATTCCTGAATTTGACGTCCGAATCCCACGGCCTGTCCCATCGTATCGGCAGCGCCAACATGGGCGGCGCGTGCGTGAACGGTGTCATGGATATGCTGCACTCGATCGACGTGTGGTACGCACAGCAGTTCGCGTACCTGGTCGGGAAGCTCGACAGCTTCTCGGAAGGCAACGGGACTCTGCTCGACAACACCGCCACCGTCTGGTTCAACGAAATGTCGGACGGCGACAGCCACAACCTCAACAACCTGCCGATCCTCCAGGCCGGGAACTGCGGCGGCTACTTCAAGACCGGCTGGGCTATCAACGTCGACGGCGCCGCGACCAATATGAGCGTCGGGAACAGCGACGGCGACTGTCAGAACGGCTCGACGCTTCCCAACCTGGACAACGCCGGCACCATGCCGTCGACAGTGGCCTCGAAGCCCATCAACAAGTACTTCTGCAACTTGATGAACGCCATCGGCGTCATGGCCGACAGTACGGGGTTTCCGGTAAAGGGTGGCACGCAACCGGTGACCAAGTACGGCAAGTACGACGACAGCAGCCTCTTCACTGGAGGGGGCACACAACCTGCCCAAATCAAGAGCCCGGGAGAGTACACGGAGCTGAAAGCGAGTAGCTGACCGCTGTTGGTGCCGAGTAGTTGGATCGAAAACGGGGCACGACAGCAGTGAAATGGGAACCCTGAGAGGGTTCTCTACTGCGGGAGCGAGGCGGCCGGGTATGCGACGTAGCCAACGCCGAGATCGTCGACGGCGCTGGTCGTGAAGCCCCAGGTGCCGCCGGGTGGAAGGTCGGAAGGCGCGCTGCTGATCGCCGCGCCGAGGGGCCGGCCGACTCGATTCACCGGGAAGATGGTTACCGAGGGAGCGCTGACGGTCAAGCCGAGTCCATTGGTGACTTTGCCTGTGTACGCATTTCCGGCGTCGGTCGCGACGGTTTGCACATCGCTCACCGAAAGTCCGGGAATTGGAACAACACCGGGTACCGTGAAGGCGGGGAACAAGTGCCTGAGGTACCCCAGCTCGTCGATGGTCATCGAGCTCGGTAGGTCGGTCGAGGCAGTCATGGCGACCTGGCCCGGGTCGATGCACGAAATGATCGTTCCGTCGGTCAACTGATAGAGCTTTCCGCTCAGCAATACACTGCCCGAGCTGGTCACGACGTCACCAGCCTTGTCGATGAAATCGGTCGTCATGCCGGCCTCGCAGGATGGCGTATCCGACTCGTTTCGGACCGCAGCGTAGAGCTTGGGACCGGTTGCTTCCTGCATCAGCGTGAACGCCACCAGCGTCAGTCCCTGGTCCATTCCATCGCCGCTGATATTGGAAAGTCCCTCGGGCACGAAGAGCAGGTCGTCCCCGGGTTGGCCATCCATTCCGGCGAGACCGCCGGTTCCGTCCAACGCGCCAGTAGCGGTGGCGTCGCTCCTCACTGGCACACTCCCGTCCGCGCCCTCCTCGTGGCCAGGTGTGCTACGCGAGCAGGCGATGGGCAAGAGAAGAATGGCGGGAGCGACCAGAGCAACGGCGCGCATGCCGACGAGCACGAGCTTCGATTGCGTCGTAGTTTCCGAGGTGCGAGGAGCGACTCTCCTTGAGCTTGGCATGGCGGGGCGGGTTCCTTCTCTTGTTAGAGATGGCTCGCAGTGCGCAGGTTGCAGGCGAATCGTTCCGCCGGTGCCGAGCGCTTCGACGGGGAGGGCGACGGGTCATGGGCGGGGGGGGGGGGACCCGGTCTCGTGGGCTCAATCGCCCGTGCAGTACCGTCGCCAAGCCGTGCGAAACGCTGCCTCGAGATGGCGCGCGAAGCGCGGCGCATCTCCGAGAGGCGAGGCTTCAAGGCGGGGACGAAGCTCGGCCCGCAACTGGGTAAGGCGGGGAAGGTCGTACGCGAGCGCGACCGCCTCGGCAAGGAGCTCGTCCTCGGAGCTGGCGACGAGGTCGGGAAGCCCGAGGTTCATGGCGAGGCACGTTCCAGCCCGGTGCAGGGACGTGCTGCCTGTCAAGGTCACGACCGGAACGCCCATCCACAACGCATCGAGGCTGGTGGTTGCGCCCGTGAACGGGAAGGTGTCGAGCCCGATGTCGATGCGCCGATAGCGCTCGAGGTATTCGCGCCGCGAGACGCGCTTACCGAATTCCACGCGGTTTGGTTCCACGCCATCCGCAGCCAGTCTCCGCAAGGTGTCTTTCTGGCCTGGCTCCTCCGCGTAGAGAAGCAGCCGAGAGCCCGGGATTTTGCGCAGGACGCGCGCCCAAAGGGAGAGAACCCCTGGGTGCACTTTGCGGTAACTGTTTTGGCAGCCGAACGTGACGACACCGGCGGTGAGGGCGGGCAGGGGACCCACCGGTAAATCAGGCTCGAGCGAGGCGTAGCACCACGACGTTTCGGGCAGGTGCAGGCAGGCCTCGGAATAGAGGCCGAGATCGGTTCCCGGCGGATCGACGTAGGGATCCGTGATCCGGTAGTCGATGGCATCGAGCCCCGTGGTGCCCGCGTAGCCGAGCCAGGTGATTTGCACGGGCGCAGGCTTGCACGCGAACAGGCGCAGGCGACCCCCGGCGCTGTGGAGGGCGAGATCCACGAGGATGTCGATGCGGTCTTTGCGCACGAGCTCGGCGGCGGCGACGTCGTCGAGGTAGCGGATGTCCCGAAAACGGGTGCCTGCCCAAGTCCGGTACTGCTCAGTCGCGAAGTCGGGCTGGTCGACGGAGGAATAGAGGTAGATCTCGAACGACGACCGATCGTGGTGTGCGAAGAGCGGCGTCAGAAATTGGCGCATGGGGTGGGCGCGGAAATCGGGGGAGACGTAGCCGAGTCGCAGCGGGCGATCGGGGTTCTTGTCGCTCGCGTGAGGCCGCTGGTAGGGCTGCAGCGGCTCGGCATGCAGGCGCGCCCAGCGTCGGCCCTCGGCGAGCAGGGCCCGGGCGTCGTACCCGGGAGCGGTGAGCGCCACGAGAATCAGGTTGCTGTGGGCGTCGTGGTCGCCTGGGTCGAGCTTGAAGGCGCGCCGGTAGCTCAGGATGGCGCTCCCCCGGTCGCCCAACTCGACCAGCGCGTTTCCCAAGTGATGGTGGGCCGGGGCATGGTTCGGGTCGAGCTCGACGGCGCGCCGGCAGCACGCGAGCGACTCTTCCACGCGGCCGAGCTGCAACAGCACCCAGGCCAGACTGACATGAAAAGGCGCGCTCTCCGGACGGAGCGCCACGGCCCGTTCGAGGTGCGGCAGCGCCTCGTCGGGCCTTCCACGATTCATGAGTGTGATGCCGAGGTTCTGATGGGCCTCCGGAAACGCGGGGTCCAAGACGAGGATGCGTTCGAAAGCAGCGGCGGCCCGTTCGAGGTCGCCCTGCCGGCGATAAGCTTCGCCGAGATTCGTGAGCAGCACGGGAAGAAGCGCCGGATCGTCCGGCCGAATCGCCAGCAGGCGCTCGAGGGTGCGGCTCGACTCCTGGAAGCGCCCCGATTCGAACAGCAGCACGCTCAGCTCGAAGAGGGCGTCCGAGTCCTGCGGGCTGCGCGTGAGAAGCTGGCGATAGAGGGTCTCGGCCTCCTTGGTTTGGCCGGCGGCTCGGGCGGCCCGGGCGCGCTCCCAAAGCCGACTTGGAGGATGCGATGCTTTCACGGTTCGGTGACTTTCCCCTTGTCGGCTAGTCTTCCACGGACGCAGCGTCTTTCCCAGTTGCCTTCTGGCCTCGGTGATTCCCCGCTCGACCGCGCGGCGCGGGGACGGTAGAGAGAGCCCGTGGCAATGCCTGACCTCGCGACGTCTCTCGATGCGCGCGCCCTCGAGCGTGCGGCCGCGGTCATTCTCGCCGACGAGCTCGCTCAGACGGCCACGCTGCACCTGCCCGGCGGGCGCGAGCGCCATCGTCGTCGGCTCGAGCAAGCGATCGAGCTCGCAAGCCGCGTTCTCGTCGCGGCCGAGGGTGCGGGAGGGAGCGCGAAGACCATCGCGGGTGCCCGTTCCACGTTGGTGAAGGCGCACGCTGCCCGTGCGCGAGACGCCCGCCACGGAGCGGGGCAACTCTCGCTCGGCGCCCAGCGCGCCCCGACGTGCGAAGACTGCGACGACGGCTGGCGGCGGGTCGAGGAGATTGTCGCTGTTGCGGAGGCGTCGGCGTTGGCGGCGGCGGGCGTGGCCGCCGAGATGGACAACAAGACTACGTGGAAGGCAGCTCGGGCGGCGGAGGACGCGGCACACGATGCACGCCGGATCGTCGACGAACGAAACCACGCTTACACGTTCCATGCCGCCCCGGGCTTCTCGTTCGGTGAAGGCTGGTACCTCGCGGCGGCGGCCGTCCTTGCCGGCGTCGCGATTCAGATCGAGCCGGGCAAGGCGCAGACGGCGCAGGCGGAACGGTTCCTTCGCGACGCCGGCCTCGGTTCCAAGCTTGTGCCGTATCGCTCGCGCCCGCGCGCGAACAAGCACCTACCCGAGATCGTCGCGCGCGTCTTTCGCGAAGGCCCTCTTTCCGCGCAGCGAAAGCTCCGGGCCGCGTTCCTCGGCGATGCACCGATCCCGCGGACGATCCTCGATTGGGCCGCTCGGAGACTCGCCGGTGTCTCGGCGAGAAGGAAGGTTCTGCTCTGGGTCCGCTACGGTGCGCACCATCCCACGCGAAACACGACGTACCCCGAGCTGGTCGATCTTGCCCGACGAGCACTGGCCGCCAATCTCGTGCCTGTCCTGGTTGGCGACGCTGTCCATGACGGGGGACTTCCATTGGGGGCCGTCGACATGACGCTTTTTTGGAAGGAGCCCCTCTTCCAAGGCTCCGACATGCGGCGCGCGCAGCTCCAGCTCTTCGAGGATCTGAAGGGGGAGCACGCTCTGGTCGGCCAGCTCGGGGTCACCACCGCGGGCATGGATGGCCCCGCGCTGATGGGCCTTCCAACGATGTACCTCACGGATGCGGCGAACGTCCGGCTGGGCACGTGGGTTGGAACGGTTCCAGATTACGAAGAGGTCGTGCGCGGCGACGGGTACCTCGAACGTGTCAGCGACAGGTTGAGGCGATGGGACGGGTGTACGCCGCCAACGAACCCGCAGGACGGAATCCCGGCTCAGAAGTAGAGGAAGGATGCCGAAATTCCCAGGGAATATGACCTCAGGCGATAGCCGGTGTCGGGTTGATCCGATGAATCTTTCATCGAGGCGGAAAGGGCGCCACCCCCCACGAGCGAGAGCCCGATGGACCACGCTGGACCAATTGCCCAGTCGTAACCGGCAAAGACGTTGCCAGCCGCGCTGGTGCCGGTCATCGTGCTGTCATCCGCACGGTTCTTGACGCTGGTGAAGCCGAAGCCCGCGGAAAGACCGACATGCCAGCCGTCCGAAGGATTGGGGTACCAATCAACCAGCAAGCCGAGCGCGGAGAAGCTGGCATCGGCCCGGGACGAAGCAGCCGCCGACCCTCCATTGGAGGTCACCTTTTCGTCCACAAAGGGACCTCCTTCGAAGGTCGTGGTAGTGCTGGAGCCTTGAATTGCTCCGGCCAAGACCAAGCCGCGTACAATGCTCCCGCCAATGGCGATCAATTCATTGGAACCCAAGCCGTGCAAGGACGCCGCTCCCTTGGGACCGTTGCCGGCTATGTGCACGTCGCCCAACCCGCTGCCGATCCGCATGTAGAAACCGTCTCGAATCCAATTTCGTGAGCAATCATGCGTGCGCGACCGTGGCACCTCGGCGGCTGGCGGCGTCGGCGGGTTCTGCGTCGAGGGCGGAGCCGCCGCCGATACCGCCTCGAACGCGGCGGGCGCCACGGGAGCAGCCGGCCCTGGCGGTGCGGGTGAAGCTATCCCTGTCTGGATGTCCGGCGGCGGCAAGGGCGCAGCGGTTGGAGGTGGATTCTCGCTGCCAGCGCCGGCAGCGGGAGACTGCGAGAGCGGTGGCTGTCCGGTGGTCGTGGTCTGGGCGCCCGCCAGCGACGTGAGCGATAGGCAAGCGATCAATGTCAAGAGAGGTTGAATGGAATAGCGCATGGATAGCTCCGTTCGTGTGTCAATCATGACAACACCACGAAGGCAAGTGTCGTTGACCAGAAAACGAGGGCTACCCGGCGATTGTCACTTGCGCGGTGACGGATCGAGTGGACGGCAACAGCCGAGCGCTGCCCGCGGCTACGCGGCCTTGGCGAGGAATTCCGCGGCCCACGTCTCCAGCTTGCGCGCGTCGGCGTAGAAGTGGCGGATTCCCTCGGAGAGCTTGTCCACGGCCATGGCGTCTTGGTTGTGCAAGAACCGGTAGCTCTTCTCGTCCAAATGAAGGGGTGTCGCATCGCTGGCCATGGCCGAGGCCACCGACAGACGGCGCGGCAACTCGCCTTCGCGCTTCTCGAGATCGGCGAGGATATCGGGGCTGATGGTGAGCAGATCGCACCCGGCGAGCGCCATCACCTGTTCGGTCTTGCGGAAGCTTGCGCCCATCACCTGGGTCTTGTAGTCGAATTTCTTGTAGTGGTTGTAGATGCGTACGACGGAAGCCACACCCGGATCCTGTTCGGGCGGGATGTCGTGCACGCCGCGCTCCTTGAGATAGTAATCGTAGATGCGTCCCACGAAGGGAGAGATGAGCGTCACCTTCGCCTCCGCCGCTGCCACCGCCTGCGCGAACGAGAACAGCAGGGTCATGTTGCAGTGGATGCCTTCCTTCTCCAGCTGCTCGGCGGCGCGAATCCCTTCCCAGGTCGTGCCGACCTTGATGAGGATGCGCTCCTTGGCAACGCCCGCCTTGCGGTAGAGCTCGATGAAGTTGCGGGCCTTGGCGAGGGTGCCTTCGGTGTCGAACGAGAAGGACGCGTCAACCTCGGTCGAAACGCGGCCGGGGACGATCTTCAGGATCTCGCGGCCGAAATTGACCGCCAACTTCTCCATGAAGGCCGACCTTCGGCGCGATTCGTCGCCGGGTTGCGTCCCGGCGTAGCGGACCGCCTCCTCTACCAGCGCACGGTATCGGGGCAGCGGCGCGACCTTGAGCAGGAGCGACGGATTGGTCGTCGCGTCCTGCGGCTTGTGCTCGGCGATGGCTTCGATGTCTCCGGTGTCGGCGACGACCACGGTGTGTTTCTTCAGCGAATCTAGCAGCGTCATGGCGACCTCCCTTGCCTCGACTTCAGGCAAGTCTGGCCCGCAACGCGTGTCCGCGCACGCACTTCGCGAGGAGCCGGTTCAGGCCTTGGCGAGAACCCCTCGGCGGCGCAGATCGTCGACATAGGCCAGCAAGTGCATCGCCTCGAAGCGCTCGCGCGCGGCTGGATTGGCCTGCAGGTACGCGGTGTGTGCCGCCTGCATGAAACCGTCGAGATCCACGTCGAGACGAACTGCACACTCCGCGGCACGCGACATCGTCGTGTTCGCGTCCGCCACCATCGACTCTCGATTGCTCACCGACAAGTCAAGAGTGGCCCGTGCCTTCAACTCTTGCCCTTCTGCCTTCATAACCAAATCCTCCGATACTCAGAGTGAGCACGGATCGAGCCTGGTCAAGCCAAAGAAGGTGGGCTGGAGGCGGACTAGCAGGATCGGTTGACAGGGAAACGGGGCCTGACCGGCACTGGCCATGCAACATGCGGCGTGAGGCGACATTCGCGATCGCCGCGGCGTGCTGACCCACAGCCCATGCGGAAGGGAAACCCGGCACGGCCTGCATCGACCGCCTGATCAAAAAGGAACTTCTAAGTCCAGAAAGCGATTCACCCGAACCGGCCAGGAGGTCGACTTCGTGCTCTACGGGGAGCGAGGGCTCAAGGCGTTCGAGATCAAGCGCGGCTCGCGCCTCCGTTCCGGGGATCTCGACGCGATTGACCTGTTCCTCCACGACTACCCCATGGCCGAAGCGTATGTGGTCTACGGCGGTGATCGCGCCTACCGGGAAGGCAAGATCCGGGTCGTACCCGCGGCCGATTGTTTGCGGGAGCTGAGCGACCTTTTGTAGGCAGGCGAGGACGGCACTTTGCCTCAAGGACCGTCTGGAAGGGCAACGGCCGGGAGCAAGCTAGTAGACGGCCATCTGCCCGCTCAAGATCAGCATCGCCAGCATGATCATGACTCCGGAGTAATAGCGAGGCGTTCCGGTCGAGGGAACCAGATTCCACGCCGCATTGATGAACTCCGTGCGCTGGTCAACAGTGGCGATGAGCGCGAGGGCACCGCTTGCGGCGACCAGGGAGTTTTGGTGGGTCGGGTCGATGACGGTGTTCCCGTCCAAGGAGTATGCCCCTGCGTAGGTATCGATGCCTTGTCCGGCAAAGAACTGCAACAGTCGGTTGCTCTCGTCCTTCTCCCACGGCTGGCTGCCTGCCCAGATGTAGTCGAGCGCGATGCTGATCAAGGTGCGGTAGCAATCGGGCATGAAGGTGTCCGAACCTGGGACCGGCGTTCCATCGAACGTCGCCCGCGACGGCATTAGTCCGGTGGTCGCGTTCGCCGAGGCCTGCCAGTAATTTCGGCTGGCGGTTGCCGCCTCGGACCAGAAAGCATCGCCCGTTGCTTGCTGCCACAACTCGTAGTAGGCGGGCATGGCGATGGAAGGCCGCGAGGTGTTCGCGGAGTCGACGCTGGGCGTGTCGTAGACCAGCTTGCTATTCGGATCGAACGTGCCGGTAACGCCATCGACGATTCCGCAATTGTACGCCTGCTTGTAGCGAATGATATCGAGGAGGCTCTGCGCCTCCTGGCCGTAATCGATGGTTCCAGGCACGTCTTTCCAGCGTCCACGCGCCAAGAGTAGTGCGGTGGCAATCTGCTGAAGACCAAAGGGATCGTCGCATGCGACGGCGGTACTTCCGTTGTCGCAGAACGAAGGGAAATAGCCTTGGCTGGGGCCGCTCGCATACTGGCTGGCCTTGGCGTAACGCCACAGCCGATCGAACTCGTCGCGTTTGTCGAGCTCGACCGCGATCATCATGCCGACTCCCATGCCCTCGCTGCGAATATCGTTGTGAAAGACGTCGAGGATGTACGCTTGGTCGGTTCCGGTAGTGAAGTAGATGGCCTGGCTCGCTGGATCGCCATGGAATAGTTGGTCGAAGGTGGTGGCGATTTTGGCGGCGATGTCGGCGTCGCTTTCGCCAAGCACGTCGCGGAAGGCATTCGGATAGAAGCCTGGGGCGCGGAGTGCCCCTAGGGCGGCGCCATCATCCAGGGTGTAGCCAGTCTCACCGCAACCGATGGAGTGGAGCGTGGTATTGCACGAAGGAAGCAGTGCAAGCGCAAGCCCCACCTTGGCCAACCTGGGGATCGCTCGGTGGGTGGGCATCACTGTCCTGCGATGGATTGCAACCGCGCCGCGTGGACGCTCTTCGGGTGGCGCCGCAGAAATTCCTTGGCGTACGACCGTGCAGCATCTGCCTGGCCACATCTGGCCAAGGCGTCGATGCGCAGGACCTCGGCCTCCAGATGAAGTCGGCCGTGATGAAAATTCTGGAAGTAGGCGTCCAGCAAGGATCGTGCCCGGGGGAAGTCGCCGTGTGCCAAGGTGGAGCGAACCGTATCGAGGGCTTCGAGCTCTTCGTGCAGATCCGCGTTGGTCGCCACGCCTCTTCTCGAAACCCTGGCAACCGGGAGGAACCTCGGGCTGGCGGGGATGTCAAGAACCGGCGGGGTCGTCGCGGGTGCTGGCGCGGGCAACCGCTGCACAGGCGGCATCGCTGCGACGGTGGGTGGCGCAGGCGACGCCATCGGCGTCGCACCTCGCCTCAGGATGAAGTAGCCAGCGGGAACGCCCACCAGGACGGATGCTGCTGAAACCGTCAGGAGCAGCTTGGTGCCCCAGGTTTTTCCCCAGAACCAGGCCAGAGCGCCGCCCGCCGCGAGTCCGGTCGATCCGGTGACCCCGAGCGCGGCCAAGGTATGGGCCCGCATGTTGTTGGGGCCACGGTAGGACCTGAGCTCCTGCAGCAACGTCTGTTCGAGTGCGGTGCCGGTACCGTCCAATAAGCGTTGTGGATCGTCCATTACCCCACCTGGGAGCGCAAGCCATTCTCGAGCGTGGAAACGCGATCGCGGAAATCGGCTCGGGCCCTTCGCAGGCGGGAAGCTACCGTTCCGTTGGGTATCTTGAGCGCGGTGCCGATTTCCGCAGCCGTCATCTGTTCAACCTCGTAGAGCAAGAACACGATGCGAAGGTCACGGTCCATCTGGCCCAGAATCTGATCGACGGTTTGTCGCATTTGCCAGCGGTCCACCAATTCCTCGGGTGTCGAGACGGGATCGGCGATCTGGGGTAACTGGTCGGTCAGAACCTCGCGCCGCCGGGCGACGGTGCGGCGGGAGCGCGCGGCGATGTGGAGTGCGGTTTGCAGGAGAAAGCTCTTTTCGGAGCCGATCTGCACGTCCTCAAGACGGTTGGACAGGACGATGAACACCCGCTGCACCTCATCGTCGATCTCGGCCTCGGCAGTCCCGGCATTGCGCAGAATCCGCGCCACGAAGTCGATATGGCCATCGACCAACTGGCTCAGGCGCGATTTCGTCGTCTTGGGACCTACCACCTTCGCAAGGGTACCAACAAGTCCAGGTGCGAACAAGGCGGCCTTGGGCCGGGCCAGCCCCGATCTAGAAGCCATAGGCGAGTCCAAGACCGGCCACCGGCGAAAGGGTTGGGGTTTTCTCCACTACATGGCTCGGCAGCGTCGTGTAGAATTCTCTCCGGAGGAAGGGCACGCTGACTCCAGCTTCCAGGTCGAGCGAAAAGCCGTGTCCGAGGTAGACCGCCATTCGCATGATGGCTCCTGCGCTGAGCCAAAGGAGATTCGACCGAGGTCGTGCGTGCGACCTGGTGCCCACTTACGGAAAGCAAGCCAGCCATCACCAAGCCACATGCCTTCACCGTTATGATGCCGGCACCCCAGCCCATCTCACAGACGGTCACGACGAGCCCGGCCAGGCTTGCTTGGGCGGCACCCGGAGATCCCAGAACATCGTTGCGGAGGTAGGTGGCGGCCATCCCCACCGTCGGTCGGAACCTTCCACGGCCAGTTGGCGTCCAGCGCCCAAATACCGCCACGCCCGGGCTCGCGCCTGAAGACAGGAAGACCGAGCCGACCGACGCCGCGCCGAGCTCGAAACGGGGATTGCTTCGGGGAGCGGTCGAAGGAGGCGACTCCGCCGGCTTTCGGACGTCCACCGGCTTCACCGCGGCCGGAGCGATCGTCGGCGCGGGACTTGCGGGGGCAGTCGTCGCCGGAGCCGGGATGGTCACCGTGGCAGGGATTAGAACGCTGGGATCCAGCGCCACGGCCGCGGCAAGCGACAGGGCTTGCACCACGTCGTCGCAGCTCGACCCTTGCACCCTGCGCGTGTCGGTTCCCCCGCGATCATCCACCATGCGAAGCTCACCCAGCACGTAACGGCGCATCTCGATCAGTCGCACCTGAAGGGTGGTGCGTGGCTCGTCTCCCGTGGCCTGCCGAACGAGATGGGTGCGAGAGCTCAGGCTGCTGAAGAAATCGTTGGCATTCGCACACCCCGCAGGGGCATCGACTTCCACCTGCACCGGCTTGATCTCGGACGCTGGATCGGGCGCCGCCGCCAGACTGGCGACGGCCGCGACGACAGAAAGCATACTGGCCAGGAGCACAACCCTAAGTTGACACAAGTCGACCCAGCGGCGCTAGCAGCCCGTGGTGGAAGTCGGACCGAGCCGTTCGGAGCGGATTCGGGCCGGATGCAAGGAGCAGCGAAGCGCCGAATACTAGAGGTATTCAAGCGAGCGGCGACGCCGCAGACGGCCCAGAATCCGCCCGAACGGCGACGCGGAGACTTTCGCCACGGGCTGCTAGGTACGTCACCCGCCGGAGCCCGGCCGTCCTCTTCTGCGAAGGCCGGCGCTGGCTACGAGCAGTCCGACAATCGGCAACATTCTGGTCGACCCGCGAGCGATGCCGCGCGGCAAGAGCAACCGGAGGGTTTACTGCCACCGGTGTGGAAGACGAGCAAGTCGTGTTCCTGCTCGTCTCCGGCCACGCACATTTTGATCCCAAGGACCCAAAGAGAGTCGGAACGACTAACGCGAACCCAGCGATACGAGACTTTGTGCGGATTTACACACAAACAGAGCTCGGCCGAGATCAAAAATCGAAGATCCGGAGATTTAGGACTAATGCCACTTGCGCCTACCTATAACCATGCCCTGACCCCAAGGAAATACTCATGAAGATGCGTCCGCTTGCCATCTACACCTCGTCCCTCGCCATCCTGGCGGTTGGCCTGGCCGGCTGCTCATCGACGGCAGGGACAGGTCGACCTGGAACCGGAGGAAAGAGCGGAACCGGCGGGCTCCTCGCCAGCGGCGGGACCAATGGCTTGGGGGGGGCGCCAAGCACGGGGGGGACGACCAGCAGTGGCTCGGGCTCGGGTGGAGCCACCACGACCCCTGGCTCGGGCGGGCACGGCGATGGATCGGCAGGCGTGGGCGGAATGTCCGTGGGCGGAACGAGTGGTGGCAGCGGTGGCACATCCAGCGGTGGAACAGGTGGTGGCAGCGGTGCCACGTCCAGCGGCGGCGTGTCTACCGGCGGCAGCGGCGGCGCGATGCTGACCGGCGGAGCCATCGCGACAGGCGGCACGACCCTCGGGGGGGCCACAGGTGGCACGATGACAGGGAGCGGAGGCGCGACGACCGCAGGGAGCGCAGGCGGCGTGACCTCCGCGACAGGCGGAAGCACGGGCTCGGGCGGCGCCGCTGCCGGAGGGGCCACCGGGACTGGTGGCACCACGGGAACCCCCAGTGCCGCGACGCTGGTCGCCTGTCCTGATCTGCCAGGTGCGACGAAGAGTCCGCTCTATTCGGTGACCGTTGGTGGCACTCCCCTATTCGTGGAGAAGCTGACCAAGTTCTCCCCGGAGATGCAGGTACACTACGCTTCCGGTTCACTTTCGGGGACCGGCACTGCGACGGTCGCGGTGACGGTGAGCGAGAGCTTCAACTCGTTCACGGTAAGCCCCAAGAGCCGAAATCTCTCCGTCACGAAGAGCGGAAACACGATCACGTTCAACACCGGCCCCAACTACCTGATCCTTCAGTTCGACTCGAAGGAGCTGCTGTTCATCTTGCTCGATGCCGAGGAAGCCAATCCACCGAAGGTCGGCGACTCCAATGTGAAAAGCCTCGCGGACTACACGGTCGACAACACCGGCGCGTCGCTGATGACTTCGAAGATCCAGTCGGCAATAGACGCCGCTTCGGGTGCCACCCAGAACATCCTCTATGTACCCCCGGGAAAGTACAAGGTTGGCGAATTGTGGCTCAAGAGCAACATGACGATGTATCTCGCTTGCGGCGCCATTCTCTATGGCTCTAGCTCCACCGGCGACTTCAACACCGGCAGCGGCGGGATCAACATCGAAGGGATGCAGCACTCGTTGATCCGGATGTATCAGGTCACGAATACGAAGCTCTTGGGTCGAGGGGTTCTCGACGCCAATGGACTCGCAATCCGCGCCGCAGGTCTCAATGCCAGCCTGCTGAAGATCGACCAGAGCTCCAATATTACTGTGGATGGGGTTGTGGTGAGAGATTCGAGCTACTGGAATACGCTGAGCTATAAAAGCGATCAGGTCACCATTCAGAATTACAAGGTCATCAATTGCCGGCCCAATTCCGGCTACAACAACACCGACGGCGTCGATTTCGTTGACTCCACGAATTGCACCCTATACAACGCCTTCCTCTATACTGGCGATGACGGTATGGCTCCGAAGAACGAGGATACTAACAACACCAAGAACCTCACGCACCAACACATCGTGGTCTACAACAATTCCGTGGGCTGCAAGATCGGCACGAACAGCCTGGGCCAGTCGATGGACAGCATCGTCTTCAAGGACATCGATGTTGTAAAGGCCGGGCGAGCCATGACCATCGAGGCCTATGATACGGCTGTGGTGAGTAACGCGACCTTCGAGGACGTCCGCGTCGAAGCTGCGGACAGCATGCTCATCAATCTGGCGCTGGATTCACCGCCGACCTGGCGGACCGCCGCCGATACGGGCGTCTACAAGGATACGTACTTCACCAACGTGAGCTCGGACGTTAAGAAGGTCATCAGCCTCCATGGAGAGTCGTCGTCCGTGAACATCACGGGCGTTCACTTCAAGAACCTCACGATCCAGGGCAAGACCATCACCAGCCAAACCGACTCGAATGCGAGCTGGGACATCAACGCCTACGTCTCGGGTATCACGTTCCAATAAAGGATGTTATGAGGAAACACATTGCAACGGCCCTGGGTATTGCCCTGCCACTCCTTTCGATCAGTCAGGCCTTGGCGCAGACCGCGACGGTCACGCTCAGTAGCCAGAAGCAGTATATCCGTGGTTTCGGCGGCATGGTCCATATCCCTTGGGCCGGAGACCTAACCGCCGCTGAGCGAACCCTCGCCTTCGGGACTGCTGATGGGCAACTCGGCCTTACCGTTCTGCGAATTGCTGTGCCCGACAGCAACACCAGTGACACGAGCTACGTGGCTACCGCCAAGGTGGCGATTGCGAACGGTGGCATCGTCTACGCGACGCCATGGAACAGCAGTGGGTCGATGAACTCCTCCGACTTCGCGACCTATGCGAATCATCTGAGTAGCTTCGCCTCCACGATGAAAGCCCAAGGCGTTGGTCTATTCGCCATCGGCACCCAAAACGAACCCGATTATGGGTCGCAAGGTGGCTGGAAGGTATGGACCGCAGCTCAATGCCATGACTTTATGCTGAACTATGGCGACCAGGTTGGGACAAAGCTCATCACCTGCGAGTCGTTCAACTATGCCAAGAGCCTCTACGATCCGATCCTCAACGACTCCGCCGCGGTGGCGAAGATGGGCGTTTTGGGTACTCACCTTTACGGTACGTCCGTGAGCAGCTACGCCTATCCGCTCTTCGATTCAAAGGGGGCCGGAAAAGAGCGTTGGATGACCGAGCACTATACGGACAGCACGAGCGACGCGAATGCGTGGCCCAACGCCTTGGGCGTTGCGACAGAAATACACAACGCCATGGTGACCGGCCAGTTCAACGCGTACACCTGGTGGTACATCAAGCGGAGTTATGGTCCGATCAACAATGGTGCGGTCACCAAGCGCGGCTGGTGCATGGCACACTGGTCGAGATTCGTCCGACCTGGCTTCTACCGAGTGGACGCGACGGCCTCTCCGACGTCCGGGGTGTCCCTTTCTGCATACAAGAGCGATACGGATGTTGTTCTTGTCGCCGTCAATACGAGCTCGTCGACGCAGTCGATCACAGTCTCGATCAATGGCTCGACGATCTCTTCCTACGACAAGTTCACCACATCGAGCAGCAAGAATCTGGCCAGCGACGGCAAGGTCACTGCTTCGAATGGTACGGTAACGCTTTCCTTGGATGGGTCGAGTGTCACCACCGTGCACGGTACGGGCACCATCACCGGCGCCGGCGGTTCATCTGGCAGCGGCGGTTCATCTGGCAGCGGCGGTTCATCTGGCGCCGGCGGTTCATCTGGTAGCGGGGGGGCTTCTGGCAGTGGGGGGTTCTTGGGCAGCGGGGGGGCTTCTGGCAGCGGCGGTGCGAGGGACGGTGGTCCGGATGCAAGAGATGGAGGAGCAGACGGGGGGATTCCGGGAAGCGGAGGTATGCAGGCGGTTGGTGGCGGCTTGGGCAGTGGCGGCGCGCAGGGGAGTGGTGGCGCGGTCGGGGCTGGTAGCTCGGGCAGTGGCGGCACCGGCGCTAGGGGCGGCAGTGGTGGCGAGAACTCCGGTGGGACGCAGAGCAGCGTTGTTTCTGGCGGACAAGGTGGAGCTTCCGCCTCCGGCGGTTCCTCTATGGGTAGCAGCTCTGCCAATGGGTGCAGCTGCGCCGTTGGCGGCCATGCCGCGCGCTCCGCTTCTCAGGTGGCGACACTCTTGCTAGCCGCGCTCGAGCTCATTCTCCGTCGCCATAGACGACCGCGCCTTTGACAGCCAGGCGGTCCGCGGCATGGTCGCGTCGGTTCGGGGCTCCTAGCTACTACAGCACGTACGTGCACGTGCTCGTACAAAACTGTCCAGGCTGCCCGTTGTTGCTGCCGAGGTCGTACTCCTCACCCAAGGAGGAATCGACGATGCCATCGCCGCAGAAGTGCGGCTTCGTGCAGCCGAGCGTGCATCCATCTTGGCCGTCGCTTGCACCGTTGCTTGGGCCATTGTCGCACTCCTCGGGGCCGTTCACGATGCCGTCGCCGCAAAAAGCCCCGAACTCGCACGCGGTGGTGCAGCCGCCATAGGTGGTGTCGTTGTTCGGCCCCACGCATTCGGCGGATAGCGCGGTCGAGCCATCGCCGCAATCGCATTCCTCAGCCCCTGACACGATGCCGTCGCCGCAGCGGGGCGAGCAGTCGGACCTCTTGGTCGTGTAGCCATTCAGGGTGAGCTGGTAGTTCGACTCGGGCGGGTGGCGGTCGGCGCCGAAGATGGCAATCTCGTACACCTTGCCGGTGACCAGTCCGAGCTTGACGGTGCGAACCCGGAAGTCGTCGGGGCTCGCGGCGGTCGGGCCCGTCGCGTTGGTCGGCGAGCATGCGCTCGATCCCGCGCTCGCCCCGGTGATGTTCCCGGCTGCATCGAGACAGCCGCCTTCCGTGACCGTGGCGTCGCCGGGCGAGCCGGAGATCGTGAGCTTGCCAGGCAATTGCTGGTGAACGCCGCCGAGATCGAGGACCAGAATGCCGTTGATGAAAATGAAGAGATCGTCATCGCCGTAGAAGCTGACCGAAGTGCCGGCGGCCCCGTCGTAGACGAAGTAGGAACGCGCTTCATCGGTGAAGTACGAATCGTGCTTGACGCCCGTCACGTTGGCGACCCAGCAGCCGTTGTCGAGGGTCGCTCCGCTCCCGCAATCCCCTGCGACAATGCGCGGTGGGAAGAGGTATTGGTCGCCTTGGCAGGTGCTCCAGATGGGAGTGCCGTCGCCGTGGTTCCAGTAGGGCGAGAGGTCGCACAAGGTGGCTTGGCCGGGATTCAGGGCATCGAGGGGGAAGAAGCCGCCCTGGGCAAGGTGCGACGTGCTGGCGTACTGGTAGATGTTCGTACCGATGGATTTCATTTCGAGCACCCCGGTGAAGGTCGTGTTCACCGAGGGATCGTCGTTGAACCATTGCTTGAAGCTGCTCGCGTCTTTGTAGGCAGGCACTGTCCCTTTCCAGATCGGGCCACCCGGTGAGCCCGTTGTGAACCCAGTCAAGGTGCCGGACAACACACCAGCGTTGCCCTTCACGTTGACGACCGTGCCGGGGGAATTGCCGAGGTAGCCGCCGTTTCCGTCGGAGAGAGGACTGTCGTTGTTGGCCTCGGTGTAGCCACCAGGGATGCGGCCCGAATTGCCGATGTTCCAATCGCTGAACTGGCATGCGCAGGTCTTGGTGGCGCCCGGCTGGGGTTTGCCGTAGGCGAGGGTGTCGGCCACGATGCCCCAGCAGCGCGCAGTCGAGTCGTTGCCGTGGGAAGGCCCGGCCGAGTCTGGAACGCAAATGGTCGTGGGCGACGTGGAATTGCCCGCCTTTGTGCCGAGGAAGAAGAAATCCGGATGGCCGCCAGAGGCGACGTTCTCGGGCTGGAAGTCGCGGTAGATAACCGACAATTCGAGGCACTGCCCCGCGCCCGACTGACAAGGTGAAGATGCCTGGGCCGTCACCGTTGAGCAAATGAAACCGGCTTCCAGCCTGCACGTCGAGGAGCAACCGTCGCCGTTCAACTGATTTCCGTCGTCGCAGTCTGGTCATTGGTGCAACGACCGAGAACAAACCTAACCGCCCTTCACCGGCGACTTGCCGATTGTCTCGAGCCACTGCCGCGCCCACGCGGCGTGAGCGCCACTCGGGAATCGATTGAGGTAGCGCTGCAAGTCCTCGGTGGCGCCGGATGTCTTTCCCGATTTTGCCCGGCACGCGCCACGTCCATAGAGAATTCTTTCCAGGAGCGCGGCGTCCGGGCTATGCGAGAGCGCCAAGCTGAAATCCTCGTCGGCCCGTGTACAGTCTGTCCGGGCACGCAGCTCGGCGCGGACCACCTGCAGCTCCGTCGAGCGGCGACCGCTGTCGAGTGGCAGTGTCTCGAGCGCGGCCAGTGCCTCGTCCGTGCGCCGGAGGAGGAGGAGGGCATCCACGCTCGCCAAGCGCGCCTCCCGGTGAAGAACGCCGTGCGGGTAGCGGTCGAGATAGGTGTCGAGCGCCGCAAGCGCTGCCGCGGCGTCGTGATCCCGGCGCAACATCGCGATGGCGCGATCGAGGGCATGGATCTCTTGTGAGGGCGCGGGCGGCGATGCACTGGCGGTCCCCCCCACGGCGGGCCGGTCGGTCGGGGGAACGATCGGCGCCGGCTCGAACGGATCGTGTTTCGGAGTCGTGGGGGGCGGGGCAAAGGCCGGTACCTCGACCGAGGACGCGCGGCGCGAAGATCCTGCCTGCCTGCGACGCGGCTCGCTCGGCACGGCTTCAGGCTCCGGGGCACGCTTGGGCCCCAAGGTGGCCGGCTGGTTCGCGACCGTGTTTTGGTCGATGAGCATGGGCGGGCGCGCAGGGGCAACCGCCGCTGACCGACCAAGCCGCCTCGCCGATCGGGACGGGGAGGGCGCTTGGGGCGGAAGCGCCGCACCGTAGATCCGGTCGAACCAGCCCGCACGTCGGGCCAGCTCATAGGCCTTCACCGTTGCTGCGGCCAAGAAAAGGGAGAGGGCTGCCAGGGCCACACGCAGCGCGAGGGAGGGGCGCGAGCGATGAGAAGCACGTGCCCAAATGGCCCGCTCGATGCGCGCCAACTGCGATTCGTCGGGTTCAGCGCAGGCACCCAATTCGCGAATGAACCCGGCGGCACGGTCCTCGGGAGCCGTTCCGCCGGGCGGGCGGTCGCGGAGGCGCGACAGTCTGTCCCGTCCGTCTTGCTTCATGACTTCTCCCTCTCTTCCCATGCGCGCATTCGCTCCATGAACTTGCGCCGCGCGCGACTCAGGCGAACCCACACGGCGTTGACTTGGGTGCCGGTGACCTCGGCGATCTGCGCACCCGAGAGTCCCTCGATCTCGAACAGAATGAAGGTTGTGCGCTGTGCCTCGCTGAGCTCGTCGAGCAGCTGGTAGAAGATATGCGTCCGTTCACGAGCTTCCAGAAGTGCATGCGGATCGCTCGGCGATTCGGCCGTGGCGAGCATCGACTTGTGCTCGCGCCCGCGGCCGGGACTCTGTCCGCGCCCCGTCGCCCATGACCACCAGCGCGCGCGCATGCGACAGCGCTGGACGACTCGTACGGTGATTCCATACAGCCACGTCGTGATCTCGGCTTCCCCTCGAAATTCCGGCAAGCGGCGCCGAACGACCAAGAAGACGTCCTGGACCACGTCTTCGAAGTCCGCCCTGGGGCCGAGCAGCCGACTGGCCCAGCGAGCGACGGTTCTGGCGTGCGCGCGGTACACCGATTCGAACGATGGCCGTGCGAAGCCTACCTTGGTCTCCGACATTTCGGTTGGGGATGCATCGGGGGTGGCGAGGCTGACTCGAGACACGACACCCTTTATGTGCGGCGACCCCACGCCAACCTTACCTTTCCGAAGGAAATCCTCCGAAGGCCAGACCGATGCTCGCAAGTCCCTGATAGTGCGGGATTTCTTGCTGTGGCATGTTGGGTTGGCCATACACAACCTGCCTGCGAGGCCAATAGCTGGTCGACAACCCCACCCAGACGGAAATGTGGCGCGTTATCTTTCTGGACAGACGCGCACCTGCTGCTCCACCCGGAGAGAATGAATAATCCGAGTGGTTTTGGACAAATCCGGAGCCACTCGCCGCCAGCCAGCCGAGCGTCAGTCCGCCGTGGAGATCCAGTGCCCACGCGCCGCGCGGAAGCCGCCAGTCGAATTCTGCGCTGCCGGCCCAGCGCCGCCAAATCGCTTGTCCTGGCTGGGCGCTGGTGGCCAGGTCGAGCGTGCGCGCCGATTCGACGGTCGCCGAAAGACACAGGCCGGGACCCGCGCCACGCGGAAACCAGCCCATGGCCAGGTTGCCCGCCAGCGCGGGAGAGCCGGACCACGACAAGGAGAGACCCGCCGCGCCCTCGTAGAAGGCGGGGACTTTGGGCGCCGGTGGCGATAGCGTGGCGGTCGTATTCTCCGTCCGAGCGGCAGACATGGGCTCCGCCTGGGGGCGCGTGAACTCGGGGTGGACATCGCTCTCCCAGCTTGCAATGACCACGGCGATGAGCTCGGCCAACTCGGCGCACGCGCCCGTGTCGTCGATCCAGCGCTCGGCGATCACGGCTGCGTCGGTGCCGACCAGCACGACTTGCAGCAGGTTGCCTCGTCTGAAGACGTGCGCCGTGTCCGGCCGGACCGTTTCGGAAATCGATGGCAGCATCGAGGCCAGCGCCTGTTCGACGTCATGGCCCGACGGACAGGCCGCGGACTCGACCTGCACCGGGAGTGCGGCGACGAGTACTGCGCCGAAGAGAGAGGCGAGCATCATGCGGTCGGCCTAGCTAGGTGGCGTGTGAGGCGCAATCATCCTGGTCCCAGGATGCCACCATACATCAAAGTTGCTCGCCGCGGCCAGCGGAGCCTCCTGGCACAACAATGCGAGCGAGCTTCGACGGACCGAGGGGCGCCGATCAAATGGGGATGTGGATGAAGAAGGTCGTGCCCTTCCCCATTTCGGTCTTGAACGTCAGGGTGCCTTCGTGCTCATCGACGATCACCGACCGCGCCAGCGCCAGTCCCTGCCCGGTTCCTTTTCCGACCTCCTTCGTCGTGAAGAAGGGTTCGAAGATTTTGCTGTGCAGATCCGCCGGGATGCCGGTCCCGGTATCGCTGATGGCGACCACCGCGTGATTCTGCTCGCGATACGTCCGCACGCCGATGACCCCGCGTTGCCCCCCGTTGCCGACCACGTCGCCGATCGCGTGTGCGGCATTGACGAGAAGATTCAGGAAGACTTGGTTGAGATCGCTCAGAAAACAGGGAACCAGCGGAAGGTCGCCGAATTCGGTCTCTACCGTCGCTACGTACTTGAGCTCGTTGCTGGCCACGGTCAAGGTGTTGCGTAAGGCCAGATTGAGATCGGCGGGCTCTTTCTCGTCCCGGTCGGGGTGCGCGAAGGCCTTCATCGACTGAACGATCTTGGCGACGCGTCCAACCCCATCCAAGGTTGCCACAATGGAAGTGGGGATGTTCGCCCGGAGGTATTCGAGATCGGCGAGATCCTCCTCATGCTTGATCCGGGCAATGTCCTCGGTGGATACCCTGCCGCCAGGGGATCGCTTGCACACGTCCTGGTAGCAGGCACTGAGAGAGAGCAGTTGCTCGAATGCGCTCGAAAGGAAATTGACATTGTCCCCAACGAACTGAATCGGTGTGTTGATCTCGTGGGCGATGCCCGCGGCCAGACGGCCGACCGACTCCAGCTTTTGCGAATGGCGCAGCTCGATTTCCAAACGCGTCCTCTCGGTGACGTCCTCCACCGTGACGATGACCATCTGGGCCTTCCCATCACGGCCCCGCACGGACGTCAGCCCGACGTTGACGAGAAGCGAACGGCCATCCTTGGCCACCATCCGCCTCTGGGTTCGATTGCTGCGCTGGGTTCCTTCGACAATGTCGACATAGGCTGCCCGGCTCTCCGCAACGTCCTCGGATGACAGGAAGCTCAAATAGCTCTTGCCCAGCAATTCTTCTCTCGAGAAGCCGAAGAGCTCCTCGAGAGCACAATTGATATCGACAATTCGTCCTTCGGGATCGAGCGTACCCATGGCCACGGGGGCGCTGCGAAAGATGTTGTTGAGCTTGTCGCGCTCCTCCGAAAGCTTGGCGTTGAGCTCCTGCATTTCGCTGGAGGCCAGTTGGATCGAGTGTTCGTTCAGGTAGCGCTCGCGGTCGAAGGCGGCATAGCTGTCGCTGATCCAGTCGATGATCTCCCGCCACGCTTCCAGAGACGGCGGAGTTTCACGTTCGAGAAAGAGCCGGCGTAGTTGTCGTGCCAGGTGGCGATGGACCATCGCTAGCTCTCGGATAGCGTCGTCAGCGTCATGGTCTGGTTGTGCAGCTCGCAACGGCCATTGGCATAGGGTGAGAGCTTCTCCGTAGGAATAGAAGCCGACCACGTGGGTGTTCACGGGCAAGACCTCGGCTACCGCTTCGACCTCGTCCTCGGCTCTGTCGGCCAGCACCAAGCGTCGGCCGACGCAGCTGATGGCGATGGCCAGGGTGTGGCCATCGTGCGCGTGGCTCTTCTTCGCCAGTTGTGCCGCCTCCATGGCCCCATCCACCAGGCGGTCGAAGTTCGCCCGCATGAATTGGATCAAGCTGCCTTGAGGAATATCTCCGGCAAAGGTCATCGAGCCGGCCTTCTCGTCGATCGACAAGATGGTCCGCACGAGCCGTGCGGTCTCTTCCCTTCCGCGGCGAAGACTCAAGGGAAAGAGCAGTGCATTCGCCGGCAAGCCAGTCGCCAGATCGCCGAGGTAGCGCTTGTACAGGTCCAGGGCCGGGTGGCCGTCGATCTCGAAGAGGACGTTGCCGAGCGAGCGCGTGACGAGACGTTCGGGACCGAAGATGTCCCATCCCCCCTTCGAGCCGTGGCCGATAGCGACACGGTCGCCGTAAAACCCGACAGCGGACACCCGGCCGCTCGCGACTTTTCCGTGGTCGAGCACCCAGGTCTTCTGGAATCGATCTCCGTCGCCCGCGAGCCCACCCGTTGCAACCACGTTCGCGGGCAAGACGCTGTTCAGTCCGCGGACCAGCTCACTTCCGTTGACGTTGGTTCCATCCGAAAGCACCAGCAGGCCCTTGAGATCCGCAGCCGCCAGCTCTTGCGCGATCCGTGCCCCGACTGAGAAGGAATCCGCGGCGGTTGCGATGGGTGCGCAAACCGAGCGAAGCGGTGTATGGCCGAAGCGGCACACGGCCACGGCAAGAGAATCGTCGGAGATGGTGGTGCCAAGGATCTCACCAGCCGTGGAACAACCCAAAATGTGCGCGCGTGGATAGGCCGCGCACAGCGCCTCCAGGGGACGGTTGCCTTCGATTTCCTTGGCACTCCCGAAAACCAGCACCAAGGTTCTATCCGAGTCCATCTCCGGAAAGCTGGGCAAGGACCAGCCGCGACCGGAGTCATAGTGAATCGTCTCGATTCGCATCGCTACTCCCTGGGAGAGTATCGGCGGGCCGGGCCAATCCTTTACCGTGGGCGAGCCAGCAGCGAGCGCAGCCCGTCGTAGTCGAAGGACTCGGCCTTCATTCGCCAGCGATCGGCAGCCGGATCGTGAAGGTCGTGCCTTTGCCGACCTCGCTGTCGAAAGTCAAGGTGCCGCCGTGCTTGGTCACGATGACCGAGCGAGCGATGGCCAGGCCCTGACCCGTCCCCTTGCCGACCTCCTTGGTCGTGAAGAAGGGGTCGAAGATTCGCTGGCGGATCGCTTCTGGAATGCCCGCTCCCGAGTCGGCGATATCGATGCGGGCCAGGCTTTCCTCCCGCGAGGTCCGGATGCGAATCGCGCCCTTGCTGCCGCTTTGCCCCACCACGTCTCCGATGGCGTGGGCCGCGTTGACGATGAGATTCAAGAAGACCTGGTTCAGGTCGCCCACGTGGCACAGGACAGGTGGCAAGTCGCCGAGATCCGTGACGACCTCCGCCACGTACTTGTATTCGTTCCTGGCAATGGCGAGCGTGGTCTGCAAGGCCTGGTTCAGATTGGCGAGGACCTTGTCCTTCTGATCGGGGTGCGCGAACTCCTTCATCGCGCGCACGATGGTCGAGATGCGGGAAATGCCCTCCTGGCAGCTCTCGAAGCTGGCAGGCGCGTTCGCCTGGAGGTAGGGAAGATCGATACTTTCTTCCGTGGCCCGGATCTCGCTGACGAGTGCCTCATGCCCGCCGGTTGCTTCGAGAGTTTTCACTGCACGCTGGTATTGGCCGACCAATTGCTGGTAGCCCGCGAAGGCCTCCTTCAAGAAGTGAACCCCGTCACCCACGAACTGGGTGGGGGTATTGATCTCGTGGGCAATACCCGACGCAAGCTGACCGACCGCCTCGAGCTTGCGCGCGTGCCCCAGCTCGGCTTCGAGCCTCTTGCTCTCAGTGATGTCGCGAATCACGCCGACGAGAAAGCGCCGGCCGGCGGGATCGACGTAGCGGGTTTTGCGCGTGACGATCACGCGCACCTGTCCACTGGACAAGTTGCTGAGGGCCTCCTCGTTCACGTTCTCCTCGCCGGTTGCGAGGACCTTGGTGTCAATCCTCCGGAAGATCGCGGCCTGTTCCTCGGGAAAAATGTCGTCGTTCTGGCCGAGGAGCGCCTCTTGGGACCGACCGACGATGGTGCACATGGCGTCGTTGACCAATACGAAACGCCCATTTTCGTCCTTGATGAAGATGGGGTCCGCGATGGCATTGATGGAGCTGTCGAGGAAGGCTTTCCCCGATGCCAGAGCCATTTCGGCGCGCATGCGCTCGGTGATGACGTCGAATACGGCCACGAAGTGTTCGGGCGCCGGGCAGTACACGGAAATGGCGAACCACATCTGCAAGGCTTCGACGAAGGTCTCGAATTGTTCGGGTCGGCCGGTCATGGCGACGCGGCCGTAGCGCTCGAAGAGCTGTGGGTCGGCCTCGCGGATCCCTGGAATGACCTCGGTGACCTTCCTGCCGACCACGTTCTTCAGCCCGGTCTGCGACTCGAAGGCGGCATTGACGGCGAGATAAACGAAGTCGTGCGGGTTTCCGTTGTCGAACAGCATGCGGCAGTAGGCGAAGCCGTTGAGCATGTTTTCGAACAGGGAACGATAGAGTCTCTCGCTCTCCCGCGGGGAACGGGCTACGGGCGTTTCGTCCATCGCCGGTACAGCCAACCCGTCGCTCATCGCTGGTTCCTTCCGCTCAAGGCACAACCTCCTGGCTCTCTCTCGGTTTGTTCATTGCCTAGCCCCCATGCCTATTTCGGCAGTGGCCGGCGAAAAGTGGAGCGGCCTTATCGGAATAGAGAAAGTCAAGTCTGGCGCCGCTCTGCCGATACCTTCCGCATGGCCGAACGTCGAAGGCAAACCGGGACAGGCAATCGGACGGGCGGCTCGTCAAGCGCGAGGGGCCTGGATAGGTCATGCCGGAGACAGCGAAAGCGTTGAAGCGAATCCTGTTCGTGGACGACGATGCCAACGTCCTGACCGGCCTTCGCAACGTGCTGCGGACGAAGCGCCATGAGTGGGACATGGTGTTCGCCATCGGCCCCGAGGAAGCGCTGGCCAATCTTTCCAAGAGCTCGTTCGATGTCGTGGTGAGCGACATGCGCATGCCTCGCATGGATGGAGCGACCCTGCTTGCCAAGGTCAAGGAGATGCAGCCGTGGGCGGTGCGCATGATTCTTTCGGGGCAGACCGAGCTCGAAAGCGCGATGAAGTCGGTCTTCGTCGCCCACACGTTCCTTTCCAAGCCTTGCGACCCGGCTCTGCTGCAAAGCGTGGTGGATCGGGCGTGCCGCTTGAGCTCCATCCTGCGCAGCGACGAGCTTCGCGCAACGGCGGGCAAGGTTCAAATGCTGCCTACCGCGCCCAAGACCTACGTTGCGCTCAATGGGGCCTTGGCCGTGCCGACCTGTAGCGTTGCCAGCATCGTCCAAATCATCGAACGCGACATTGGCCTGAGCGCCAAGCTTCTTCAGCTCGTGAATTCGGCCTTCTTCGGCCTGCCCAAGAGAATCTGCTCCCTGGGCGACACCGTCACCTACCTTGGATTCGCGACCATCAAGAACCTCGCGTTGGCGCTCGAGACCTTTTCGACCGCCGCCAACACCTCCGGCCTCTCGGAGGCACAGCTGATGGCGCTTCAAGATCACTCGCTTCTTACCGGACAGATTGCCCAGCAAATCCAGGCGAACGTGGCGAAGAAGGTGGAGGGCGCATTTCTGGCCGGGGTGCTTCACGAGGTCGGAAGCTTGTTGAACGTAAAGCAGGAGCCCGACCTGCCGGTCGAGCGTGAGCTGCTGGGTGCCTATCTACTTGGACTTTGGGGCTTGCCCCACGCCATCATGGAAGCCGTCGCCTACCACAAGAAGCCCCACGTGGTCGCCCACTCCACGTTCGACTTGGTGGACATCATCTACGTCGCCGACCACCTCGCGACCGAATCGCAAGGCGGCGGATCCGATGCGCGGAGGCTGGATTCTCGACTACCTCGCCGGCCTCGGCATCGACGAACCCCAGGTGGCAGCCATGCGCGTAATGGCGGAAAAGACCACGCACCGCCCCATCGCAGATTCGGATCAGATGACAACGAGCGAAGCGGAGAGGATTGGACATGACTGAGCAACCCCACATTCTGTGCGTCGACGACGAACCCAAAGTGCTGGAAGGACTGGTTCTCAATCTGCGGCGACACTATCGGGTCTCGACGGCGAACAATGGACAAGGCGGACTGGTGATTGTCGACGGAAACGATCCGCCGGCCGTGGTGGTCTCGGACATGCGCATGCCCGAGATGGATGGAGCGGCCTTCTTGAGCCAGGTCAAGGAGCGCTCGCCGGATACCGTCCGCCTCTTGCTGACCGGACAGGCCGACCTCGAATCGGCGATTGCGGCGGTCAACCACGGGCAAGTTTTTCGCTTCCTGACCAAACCCTGCGCTCCCCCAACCTTCCTCACGGCCATCGAGGCCGCGGTCGCCCAACATCGTCTCATCACGGCCGAAAGGGAGCTGCTGGAGAAGACGCTGCGGGGAAGCATCAAGGCTCTCACCGAGATTCTGTCTCTCGCCAATCCGCTCATCTTCGGGCGGGCGACGCGACTCAAACAGCACGCCTCCGAATTGTTGGCGGGACTGGGCGTGCCGTTTTCCTGGCAGCTCGAGGTGGCGGTCATGCTGTCCCAAATCGGCTGCATTGTCCTTACCCCCGCGAACAACGAGAAGTTGTATTACGGCAGACCCCTCAGTCCCGTGGAAACCGAGTCGACCCAGTGCGTGTCGAAGATCTCGCTCCAGTTGTTGGAAAGCATCCCTCGGCTCGAGTTGGTCTGCGCCATTCTGGATGCGCAGGAATACAACTTCGATGGCCAGGGCTCGCCGCCCGGTGCGCCCAAGGGCGAGTCCATTCCCTTGGGAGCGCGGGTGCTCAAGCTGGTGAGCGACTATGATTTTCTCGAAGCGGGCGGGTCGTCACCCGGCGTGGCCATCAGCACGCTGCAAGCCCGCAAGGGCAAGCACGATCCGAAACTGCTCGTCGTCCTCGGTCGTGTCAAGAGCAAGGCCGCCCCGGGCGTGGGCGAGATCAAGCTGGAGGCCCTTCGCGCGGGAATGCTTCTAGTCCAGGACGTTATGTCGACGACGGGCTCCCTGTTGGTTCCTCGTGGCCACGAGGTAACGGAGGCCATCTTGACCCGTCTTCGTGGTCTGGAGCCAGGCAGCGTGCGGGAGCCCCTGTCGGTTCTTGGCGCCTGAGCTTCTGAGGTCTTGCGCGGCGGGCGTCCTGGCCCGATCACTCTTGCCGGGCGTCTTGCCGGTAGATTGGGGGTCGAGTCGGGCGCATACTTGAGCCCAGCCGTGGATTTCTTTCAGGAGCTGAAGGATCTCACCGTCGCCCTCGACGCGGGTGAGGTGGACTATGCCTTGTGCGGCGGCGTGGCCCTGGCTATCCACGGAGTGCCGCGCGCGACCCAGGACATCGATCTCCTGGTTCGTCCGGAAGATCTGTCGCGCCTTCGGGAGGTGGCTCGCACGTGTGGCTTCGTCCTCGAATCCTTTCCCATGGACTTTGCGAGCGGCATCACCATCCAGCGATTCACCAAGCTCATTGATGACCACCCACTCATGCTCGACGCACTGCTGGTCGCGGGTCCCCTCGATCGCGCATGGGAAGGGCGACAGAGCGCCGAAATAGAGGGTGGGCGCGTGCGCGTGGTTTCGCGCGAAAGCCTCATCGCGCTCAAACTGGCCGCAGGATGACCGCAGGACCTGGTGGATGTGCAGCGGTTGCAAGAGGTTCATCGTGGTTGACATGAGCCGTGGCGCCGTCAGTGCGCGCTTGCGAACTGTTGCTCGCCTGCTCGAAGAGCGCGGCATTACGAGCAAGGGCGTCGACATGTCCCGTGCCGCTGTCACGCGTCGTCTGCGCAGCATGGCGGCCCTCTCCACCATGTGTTTGCGCTTGGGTAAGGCGACCATCGCCAGTCAAGGTCGGTAGGGTCGTGTAGCGACTGCCCCTGGGGCACGAGCGCGGCGACGAGGATGGTCGAGACCCGCTGGCTGCGCTCGACGTTTGACCACGCGTCGCTTTCGGGAGGTCGCTGGCTCCGCCGTATCCACGAGGGCACCCCCGACGCGTGAGCCTCGCCACACGACTTCGCGGTCCGATGCTCCGTGGGCTGGCTCCTGGGTGTAGGATTCAATCATGCGAATCCACGGACTATGTCTACTCCCTATCCTCGCCGGTTTGGCCTGCGGCGGCTCCGACACTCCGTCTGGGCAGGAAGATGGTGGCTCGAATGCTTCACCCGATGCCGGAGTCGACGTGGCCGGTTCTGTCGTGCTGGCTGGTTGCGATCCGTTTGCGGCCAAGCCCCTGCCCATCGCCCTCGGAACCATCATCGCGGCCGGACAGAATTCGGCCGGTGTCATCTACGCCGTGGACCAAGTCGATAGCGGCCAGCGGGTTTTCGTCTCCGACGCAAGCGGGACCTTGGTTCGCCAGCGCATTGCCGGTAGCGGTTCGGGATCGGACTTCTACGTGTTCGACATAAGCGACTACGATCCGGCCTTCGTGCTTCAGATCGACATCCCCGCCGGCGGCACCATGCGCATGGGCGTTTTCAACGGGACGCTGACGGACAGCAAGACCTTTATCATCGGCCAGCAGGGCGAAGAGCTGACCGTGCTGCCCGCCGGAGCCATCGCGAGCATGCCCGTGCGCAATCTGCCCGGCGACGTCGTGGTCGAATACGCCGCCGCATTGGCTGATGGGGACGTCATGGTGGTCACGCGTCCGCGCGACGACTGGGCCTACACGGACTTCCGTCTGTTCCTCGGCCCGATGGGCGCAGTGGCCGAGCGCAAGGTAAGCAGCGTCGTCAGAGCCCTGGATGGTGGCTCGACCACCATCACCTTCGACCTCGACGGCACTTCGGCAGTGGCGAGCTTTCCCGTCGTCTCCGCCGACGGCGGTTTTGCGCCTGGCCCTGCCACCCTGACCGTGGGTGGAACCACGACGCCGCTCACCCGCCAGGGCGCCCAACCCGCCGGCGCCACGTATCTTTGTTCGTCCTAGTCGACGACGAGCACGTTGAACGCCGCGAGGAGCCGCGCGCAGGCTGCAAGCGCGGCTCCTCGCCGCTTCTCGGATTCGCCTTGTGCCAGCGCGACCACGTCCTCGGCGGCCTTCACGAATGCAGCCGCGCCCGCTACCCGTGCCAGCTCCTTGGGAGAACGCTGGGCAAATGACAGCAAGGCTTGGTGAGCCTGGTCGAGCTTGGCCCGCATCTCTTTGATTCCTCGCGTGGACAGTGAAGCGGCCTTGCCCTGGCGCAACCAGGCTTGCGCGGCCAGGGCCAGCTGGCGCATGTGCCACCCCGCCGTCCGACCTTCGTCCTTCTCCTGGCGCGAAAGCTCTTCCATCTGCCAGCGAGCTCGCTCGGCGAGAAATTCCCCGCGAAACGATGCGAGCAGCTTGTGCAGAGCCGCCGGACTCTGTGCGCTTTGCACGCCTCGTACATAGGCCACGCCCGTGGCATGCAGCTGGGACATCACGGGCGCCAAGGTGCTCGCCTCGTCGAGAAGCTGGACGCAGCCGCTCATGTCGCTGTTGCTCGGGCCGGCCGAAGTGCCGGCATTTCGTGCTTGTCTGTCCGCGTAGCCCAACAGCATCAGGCATCCGTCATAGCGTTCCAGCTTCGCGAAGGCGTGGTTGAGTCGTCGCGGGACGCCGGATTCGCAGGGCTGTGCGCCGCCAATTCACCGGGCGAGGGTCCAGGGTCGGCAGGTAAAGGAAGTGCGAGGGCGCGGCCGAGATGAACCGAGAGCTCCAGTCCCGATTTGGCCTCGAAGGCGAAGCTGCGGGAGATGCGTCCGGGCGCCGTTGCCTGAAGAACGTGGGACTTGCTTGCGTCGAGAAAGAGGTCGTCTGTCACGGCCGGTAGGTGGTCGATCTGCACCGTGGCGTCCGAGGGATCCAGCGCAAGCGTCACCTTGTGTTGCGCTTGCGCCGCGACCGGCGCGTTCTTTCCACCGGACGAGCGAAGGTAAGTATGGGCGACGCGCGCGCCGACGATCAGCGCGACCAGCCCCAGCGCGAGGCCAACGCGTGCCCCCATTCGCGGAGGGCGCGCGGACGCTTGCGACAACTGGCGGCGGGGCATGGCCGATGCGCTGGTCCGCACGGGCCTGGCCAGCTCGAGGGGCGGACTGGCCTGGGGGACGGCATCGGCCAGCGGGTATTCGAGATCGCGTGGCAGAAGAGGAATGGAGGCCTGGTCGGGAAGTGGTGCGAAGGGATCCCCGCGCTGCACGCTGCTCGGCTGACGAAGGGTGGTAGGTTGGGTTGCAAGCGGACCGGAAAGCAATTCTGGAGATGGCGTCACATCCGCGCTCCGGCCCGTCACGGCTTCGCGCATGTCGGCGGCGCTGGCAAAGCGCTTCTCCATGTCGCGATCGAGCGCGCGCACGATGGCGGCATCGACGTTCGCCGGAATATCGCGGCGCAGATCGTGCGGCAGGGGATACCAGCCGTCGAGAATGCTGGCGAAGATCTTGGCTTGGCTCTCGCCCTCGAAGGGCGTGCGGCCGCACAGCATCTCGTACAGCACTACGCCGGCCGAGTAGATGTCCGTGCGATGGTCGATTCGGGCCACCTGGCCGAGGATTTGTTCGGGGGACATGTAAAGAGGAGTCCCGAGGATCGTTCCCACCGCGGTTCCGGAGCCTTGCCCAGCCGCGCGCTGCCCGTGCGCCGCATGGACGAGGATCTTCGAAATGCCAAAGTCCACGATCTTGACGAAGCTCGGCCGGTCTTGCGTATTGAGGATGAAGATGTTCTCGGGTTTGAGATCGCGGTGAACGATGCCGTTCCGGTGCGCAGCGGCCAGCCCGGACAGCATCTGGCTGGCCAGATCCAGCGCGAGCGAAATCGGAAGGGACGGCGTCTCCTCGAGCAGAGCCGCGAGCGGTCTGCCATCCAGGAGCTCCATGGCCATGAAGAGCAGGCCCTCGGGCGTGCGGCCGAGATCGAAGACGTCGACGATATGGGGATGCCCGATGGCACTGGCGGCACGCGCTTCGCGTTCGAACCGAGCCGCCAGGTCAGGGTCCTGGCCCGCTTCGGCCAGCAGGGTCTTCACGGCGATCCGGCGGCCCAAGGTCACATGCAGCGCCTCGTGAACCACGCCCATGCCGCCCCGGCCTAGCTCGCGAACGATCCGGTACTTGCCCTCCAGGATCTGCCCCGGCGCCAGCGAGGGCAACGGCTGCAGCCCGGCCCACGGACCCAGGGCCGGACAGCTTCCGTTTTCCGACGGGTGCGATCCGCCGCAATACAGGCACGCCACGGAAGCAGGATATCAGGACAGCACCAGACTGTCAGGGTTACGAGTCAAGCAGGAAGCCCGCAGCAGCCGCAAAACATCGTGGCCGTGGCGGTTGTTCGCCGCAAGAGCTCCGTGCGGACCAGCATCTCTTCGACCTGGCCGAGCTGCGGGCCACGACCACCACCTGAGCTACTGCTCGCAGGCTACCCCCGCGTCGCCCTAGCAGGCGAGCAGCGTCTTCGAGTCGATGGCGGCGGCATCGATGAAGGGCTTGAAGACCGGGCCCGGCTGGCGGTGGCGCGCTGGGCCGCTATTGCGACGGCGCCGGAAAACGCCCAGCCCAGAGCTCGTGGGGCGTACTGTCCGCGTTCGCACCGAATAGGAGGGCGAAGCGCCCATGGAAGAAATCCGTCGCTTCGGTGAACGTGGAGAGATTGGACAAAAGGATGCTTGACGTGCCGTCGTCGAGATTGGTTGCGACCAATTGGGAAAGAGACTGATTCGGCATTGGGGCAGTGACCAGATCCACCTCACCGTCACGGCTCAAGTCCAATCCAACCATCCGCGAGAACGTGAGCGTCTTCCCTCCAGGCCGAAAGCACATCGATGTGGACGTCCCCATGAACACGGCCGTGCCGTCGTTGGCGACGGCGGGCCCCATGGCCGGGGCGGGTACGGTGTCGCCAAGGGTATAGCTGTTACCGTCGATCCAGGCCACGACGCCGGAGCTCACGGCGTTTGGCGCCGACGGGTCGGCGACCGGGTCGAGGGGAAAATACGCGACTCGCTCGGAGGGCGAAACGCCGAAGGTCGGGGCAATGTCGTGAGAAGGGTCGAGCACGTGATTCGAATACTCCGCGATGGGTGTCGTCTCGCCACTCACGAGGTTGGCGTACACGAGCTCGGCCGCGCCGTTGTCCTTGGCTTGGAAGCCGAAGGCGCGTCGCTTATCGCGGAACACGTAGACCCCGCGCAGGCCCGGCACGCTGATGACGTGGTCGCCATCGTCGACGAGCAAGGCCAGGTCGGAATCGAGCCGATTGGCGGCATTGTTGCTGGACCCCGAGAAGGGCACCTGCTCCCAGGTATTCGCGAGCAGGCTGCCGTCGCGCAGCGAGTAGAGCGGCCCGTTCGTAAACACGCCAGCCGTAAACCGGCCTCCGGCATAGCCGTCGAGTGCGGGCCAGAGACCACCGGAGACGCTGCCTGCGTACGGCGGCAGCGCCTGCTCGAACCGGCGATGACCGCGCAAATCAACGGTTTGGAAGCCGGCATCGACCTGCCAAACCAACGTGGCGTCGTTCTGCACGGGCGAGCACGACGGCACGCTTCCTTCGAAGAGCGGACTTTCGTCCGCGGTTCGATCGGCGAAGATGCGCAGGTCTCCGCCGCTGCACACCCAGCTTTCGACGTCGCCCTGAGCGTCGACGAAGAGTCCAAAGTTGAGCGCGTCCGTGTCGAGACCGTTAACGGTCTCGACGGGTGTGTCGAACGTCTGCATGGTCAAGAGGTCGAGCCGGCGCACGCGATCGTCTTCGGGAGCCGCCGGCACGAAGATGGCGCGTGTCCCCTCGGGGCTGAACGAAACCATTCGTGCCGAAGCGACGAGCACACTGAGGTCGGGACTCCAAATGGGGGTCGGTTTGCTCGTGAGCATCGTGAGGTGCCCGCAGGCACCGAACTGCGGAAAGCCTTCTGCTTCGGTCACGAACGCCAGCTCGGGCGCCGCCGGGAAACCGGCGCACCGCGTGGCCGCGAGCGCCCCTACATCGAGGCCGACGGAGCTGGGCGGGGCGTGATCAACGGAGCCGTCCGACTCAAGGTTGGGGGAGGTTTGCCCGCCGCTCGCCGACTTCTGGCCGCCGCTCCCCGAGGGTGCAAGCCGGTCGAGATTCGAGCCGCGAGCGTCCCCCGCAGCCCAGGAGCGCGAGCGCGATGAGCCCCGAGACTACTCTCATTACCGTGCAGTGTAACCTGCCCGGGCGATACCTGGAGGACGATCGTCGAGGATGCTTAACCTTACGATGTAGATCTTGTATTTGCTTGTAATTACAGGGGAGGGATCCGCTGCATAATGCGGCATCCAATAACGCAGAGAGCGGGCGCACAGTTGGAGCGACTATCACGGTTCTCCCGTTCCTCAATGGGCGCTATTCTTGCTATCTTTGTTGCCGAATCATCCACGAGGTGCCTCCTATGACCCGATCTTGTCTCGACCGACAAATCCGCTGGTTGCGTTGGGCACTCGGCATTCTATCGCTCGTTGCGACCGGCCTGTTTGGGCTGGCCTGCGGCGACCAGTCCGGTCTCAATGCTGGCGCTGGCGATCCAGGCCAGGGGGGAACGAACGTGCTCATCCCTGCTGGCGGCGGCGGAATTGCGGGCGGTGGAGGTGAAATTGTGGTCGACGGTGGTGGCGGTCAGATCATGCCCGGCTCGGGCAGAGGAGGCACGGGAGGGCAAAGCATTCCGGCCACATGGAGCAGCCCGAGCGCCTGCCAAGGGACTTCCGGCGCTGAAGGCAGCGTGAATGGGGAGCAAGGATTCTTCAAAGCCACGGGCGACATGGCATCTGCCAGGGAGAGGCACACCGCGACCCAATTGGCCAATGGAAAGGTTCTTATCTTCGGTGGACTCGGGTCGGGCTTGGCCGGCGCGGAGCTGTACGACCCGGCATCGGGAAGATTCGTGACGACCGGTCAGCCTGCGGTCATGCGAATCGGACACACCGCGACCCTGTTGCAGAACGCCAAGGTGCTCATCGCTGGTGGGATGGATGGGGGCGAAAACAAGCTTGCGAGCGCGGAGTTGTACGACCCCACATCTGGAACATTCACGGCGACAGGCAACATGACGGTGGCAAGGATGGGCCACACAGCGACGGCATTGCCGAACGGAAAGGTCCTCATCGCCGGGGGAGGGGCGAATCCCGTCTCGAGCGCTGAGTCTCGACCCATCGTCAGGCACCTTTGTCGCCACAGGTAGGATGTCCGTGGAAAGGGGGGAGCATACGGCGACGCTGCTCGAGAACGGGAAGGTTCTGGTTGCCGGCGGCTACAACAACAGTGGCACCAACAACGCAAGCGCGGAGCTGTACGATTCGGTGACAGGGACGTTCTCCGCCACAGGTAGCATGGCCCTGCAGCGCTTTCGGTTCGCGGCGACGCTGCTCAACAACGGGAAAGTACTGGTCACCGGCGGCTATCCTGGCTTGGCACCGGCAGAATCATACGATCCGGCAGACGGGACCTTTGCGGCCACCGGCAACCTGCTGGTGGGAAGGACTGAGCTCACGGCCACGTTGCTGCCGAGTGGGAAGGTACTCATCGCCGGCGGCCTCAACAATTGCGACCAACCCGTTAGCAGCGCTGAACTGTTCGACGTGTCGGCTGGAGGGTTCACCTGGACCGGCAGCATGACCACGGCAAGGGCCGCGCCCACGGCGACCTTGTTGGAAGATGGAACGGTGCTGGTTGCCGGCGGAGCAGGCAACAACGGGGACCTGGCGAGCGCGGAAATCTATCAGTAGGCTGCCCGGGCACGGCGACTGGAAGCAATCATCCCCAGTACGACGGCCGCGTAGAAAACCAGCGGCGGCCATCTATGCCAAGCTCATGGTGCTACTCGAGCGACTTCCAGCTCGGCCGGAAGTCGCTGGCGGGCAACACCGGATCCTCGACGGACAGGATGTAGTCGACGCGGCGATTGCGCGGTTCATCGGTGTTGTCGGGCGTGGCGACGAGGAGGGCCTGCTCGCCGAAGCCTTCGTACAGGATGGGCAGCGTCAGCCCACTCTTGCGGAACCAGCCCGCGATGGCCTGCGCGCGCCGGAGCGAAAGCTCGAGGTTGTGCTTGGCCGAACCCACCGTGTCGGTGTGACCGACGATGAAGAGCTTGATGGGACCGAAATCCAAGTGCTTGGCGAGCACCTCGCCGATCTTGGCCAGGCTCGCCTGCAGCTTGGGGGCCTCGCCGGGTGCGATGGCCGCCGAGTCGGTCGCAAAATGGACCTCCTGGTGAGGGATGGTGATGGACCACGGATAGAGCGAGGTCAGGTGAAATGCGCCGGCGGGATCGACCACGCGCACGTCGATGCGGCCGATTTCGACAGGCTTTCCGGACCCGTCCTTGGAGGGGGGCTCCCATCGCACCGATAAGGGCGCGTTGCTGTCGTGATCGGCAAACGTCTGCGTGCGATCGAGCAGGGGCGCGCCATCGGCGGCCGACACGATCTTAAGCTCGATCTTGCCGGCCGGGATCGACACCATCACGTCGAGATGGCCGTGGGCCAAATCCACGTGGGATCTGTCGAGCGACACGCGCAGCACATCGGCCACCACGGTGTCGAACGACACCTGCGACGACCAGCTGCGCTTGCCCGCGGCGCACATGATGCGCCCGCGGTAGTGTCGCTTGCCGGGTGTCGCATCGAAAAGCACGTCGTGGCTGGCACCGACCGCAAGCGGGCCGAAGGTCTCCTCGACGTGCTTACCGTCGTCGCGGTCGAGGGAAACCTCGACCTGGTCGATGGTCTGATTGGCCGTGATGGTGAGGCGCGGCTGCTGGCCGAGGTGAACCGAGGTGGCGAGCTGGATGGCAATCGCGTCCGCCCGGGCGCTCCCCGGCACGAGCCAGGGCAGCGTCGTAGCCAGGAAAGCGATGGTCCGAAGCCGCGTGTGGTACATGCGCCCGACTCTACCATCCGGAACGCGGCGAATGCGGGCTACGGATACAGCCCGTCGGCGATGCTGTTGATGTACTTCTCGATGTTGGTGTAGCCGGTGTGGTCGAAGTCGCCGGTAGCGTCGGTGGCGCTATTCGGATTCAAGCCGTACTTGGCCTCCCAGGCATCCGGCATGCCGTCCTTGTCGGTATCGACGGGCGCGGTTCCAGCTGCCAACGTTCCGTAGCCGCTGTTTTCAAGGCCGGTGTTGCTTTGATCCTTCCAAAGCGCGCCCGCTTTCCCCAGCGACTTCACGTCTGCTACCACCAGGGAATCCACCTGATCGCGATGCAGGGACGCACCGGCGCCGGCCAGGACGGTGGTGTACGTGTCTGCCGCGCTCGTGGTGGGCAAGCTGGCGGTGTCCGCGGAACTCGCCGACGTCGCGTGGGTCGTACTCCCCGGAAAGCCCGCGTCCGTCCCGTTGAGCGAGCCGTCCTTGTTGCTATCGAGGAGATTGCCTTTGACGTAGACGGTTTGCCCGGCGTTCATCTGGTAGAAATCATCGCTGGCTTGGCTTGTCGATGGCCCTGCGATGAAGTAATTGTTGATGATGTCGTGCCAGAAGATCCCGCTGGTGTCGCCGGCACAGTAGGCGTATCCGTAGTTGTAGACCACGTTGTTGACGAACTGGGTGTTGGTCTTGGCCAGAGGCTGGCGACCATGGGCGTTGGCCCAGAGGTTGCCGTACCAGGTGAAGAATCCACCGGTCATCTCGGTGTGTGCCCCGAATTGCTGCCCGGTTGGGTCCGCGTTGATCGAGTATTGAACCGTGATATTGGTCGCCCCAACCGCGTCCATATTGTCGTATTGGGCGAACTCGATGGAGACGTGGTCGAGAATCAAGTTGCTGGCATTGAGCAGGTTGATTCCGCTCTTCTTGGCGTCGGGGTCGAGGAGTCCCTGGCGGAAGCGCACGTAGCGAACGATGACATTGGAAGCGGCGTTGAACGAGACCTCGCGCCCCATGAAGCCGATGCCGTCCCCGGCGCGGTTTGTCCCGCGATGGTCAAGTCGCTCTTGACCGACACGGCACTTTGCAGGTTGACGTAGCCACCCACGACGAAGACCACGATGCGTTTCCCCTGGCTGACGGCGTCGCGGAACGATCCGGCTCCGGAATCGTTCAAATTGGTGACGTTGTAGACGGCATTACCGCGCCCCCCCGTCGCTTTCTTGCCAAAACCCAGTGCCCCTGGAAACGCAAGCGGCGTCCCTGGGGACTGCGTCCCACCCGTCTCCGTGGTTCCTCCGGTGGCTGCGCTACCACCGGTCGCCTTGATGCCGCCGGTTCCGCTACTTCCATCAGGGGTCGAGGTGCCACCGGTGGCAGTGCTGCCGTCGCTGGCGACGCTGCCGTCACTAGCCGCACTGCCACCAGTGGCCTTGATGCCGCCGGTCCCAGTCGTTCCGCCCATGCCCGACGCGCCGCCGGTGGCCAAGCTGCCGCCGCTGCCCAAGGCGCTGCCCTTGCCAACCACGCTCGTCGTCGCGCTGGTGCCCCCCGTCCCGCTCGCGCCACCGCTCCCGCCCGTGCCCGAGACGCTCGCTCCGCCATTTCCAGTCGTGCCGCCGCCGTTGGCCTGGCCGCTGCTGCCGCCCGTCTTGCTGGCTCCACCCGTTCCCGAGGAACAAGCCGCAACAGACAAGGCCCATGCCGTGGCCAAGAGTGCCGTGCGAATGGGGGAAGCAGCGCGCGCGAAGAGCCATGGATGACGCATGTTCATGATCCTAAAGTGGCCTAGCTGCCCCAGCGTGGCTCGGGAATTTCCGGGTCCAGCTCGGTCCCCTTCATGCCGCAAGCCCTCATCGCGACCAATTCCGGCAACTGGTTCGCGCCACGAGCCTCACCTGCAAGTGTTGAGCAACACGCTCACCGTCTTTGCAACGTCGCTGGCCACGACGAGGTCGACCCTGTGGTCAGCGTTCAGGTCGGAATCCGGGATGTGATGCGGCTGTCGTTGGAGTAGGCATCATCGACCTGTGGCGGAAGCATTGGTCGCGGCTTTGGCCGTTCAGGCATGCAGTTTCAAGCTGCGAATATCCGCGAATTCGTGGCAGAATTTCAACGACAGCTTTGCGGACACCACGCGGTCGCTCGCCAGCGCACCGGCAACGGACGCGAGCAAGGGCAAGCACGGCGCGAGCAGCAGTAGGGTCGGCAGTGGCGTCTTCACCATCAGGGCGATGGGATAGAAGGCCCAGAATCCATGGTCCGAAACCCTAGATCCTTCCTGGCGCGCA
>CAWGPW010000011.1:0-64688 GCA_963824555.1 uncultured delta proteobacterium
GTTCTTCCCGATGTGGATCATCTTGGTGCCGGTATCCGCCTGCTGAAAGTGGTTGGTGACCGCGACCGAGTAGAACTCGCCCACCGAACCGTCGCCGATGAGCATCACGCTGGGATATTTCCAGGTGATGGCCGACCCGGTTTCAACCTGCGTCCACGAGATCTTCGAATTGCGACCCGCGGCCTTGCCGCGCTTGGTGACGAAATTGTAGATGCCGCCCTTGCCGTCCTTGTCGCCGGGATACCAGTTCTGCACCGTGGAGTACTTGATCTCCGCACCGTCGTGGGCCACCAGCTCCACCACCGCCGCGTGAAGCTGGTTGTTGTCGCGCCGGGGCGCGGTGCAGCCTTCGAGGTAGCTGACGTAGCTGTCGGGCTCGGCGATGATGAGCGTGCGCTCGAATTGCCCGGTGTCGGCGGCGTTGATGCGAAAGTAGGTCGACAGCTCCATGGGGCAACGCACGCCCTTGGGGATGTAGCAAAAACTTCCGTCGGAGAACACGGCCGAGTTGAGCGCCGCGAAGTAGTTGTCGGAAGAGGGAACCACCGAGCCGAGGTACTTGCGTACGAGCTCGGGGTGGTTGCGCGCCGCCTCGGAAAACGAGCAGAAGATGATACCCAGCTCGCCCAGCTTGGCCTTGAAGCTGGTCGCCACCGAGACGCTGTCCACCACCGCGTCGAGCGCCACGCCCGAGAGCCGCTCTTGCTCGGCCAGCGAAATGCCCAGCTTGTCGAACATGGCGCGCACGTCCGGATCGACCTCGTCGAGACTTTTCGGTCCGGCGGTCTTGGGCTTGGGCGCCGAGTAGTACACGATCGCTTGGTAGTCGATGGGATCGTAGTGCACGCTCTGCCAGCGTGGCTCGGTCATGGTCAGCCAGTGGCGGTAGGCACGCAGCCGCCAATCGAGCAGGAAGGCCGGCTCCTGCTTCTTGGCCGAGATGAGGCGAATGACGTCCTCGCTGAGCCCTTTGGGCGCGGCATCGCTGTCGAGATCGGTGGTGAAACCGTAGGGGTACTCACGCTGGGTGAGTCGTGAAGGTCGATGGATGCTTGCGCCATGAGAGCCGCTCCGAAAACAGGACTTTAGGAGTCCTCCATGAAAGTGTTGGGGCCTGAGGGTCCATCCCTAGGATGATGACGGGCGGCCATTGGGTTTAGCTTTTCGACGCTTCGCCGCGCTTGCCATTTGCGGTTTACCCTGCACGATGGACTTGTCAAGTCGTCCATACGTGTCATTCTTGGGTTCACCATGCGTACCATCAAGCGCTATTCAAACCGAAAACTCTACGACACCACCGAACGCCACTACGTCACCTTGGCTGACGTCGCCGGCTTCGTTCGCAAGGGTGATGATGTACAAGTCACCGACTACGTCACCAGCGCGGATCTCACCGCGCAGACCTTGGCCCAAATCATCTTCGAGGAGGAAAAGAAAACTCCGCGCATCGGCGCGGATGTCCTTCGCAAGATCATCCAGGTCGGATTGACACTGGACTGATTCGGTCCGATTCCCTGCTCACCGGGCGGCGAGCTACTCGCCGCTCAGCCGGTGAATACCGTCAAGCACGTGCCACGTGGCCACGATGGTCAGGTCGACCAGTTTGTCGTTGCGCTGGTTTTCAGGCACCACCAAGTGCTCGTAGGTACACAGCGCCTGCAGCTGGCGAAGAAAGCGGCTGATCACCCGGCGGTCCGACTTTCCGATCCATCCACCCATCTTTTCGACCAGCATGCGCTGGTGTTGCTGGATGAATCGGGCAGCCGACAGGGCGCTCTGACTCCGACGCGCCGGCTCGGAGCGCCGGGGGAAGATTTCGAGCAGGTCGCGGCGGTACTCGGCCAGGTCATGATCCACGGCGTGGTTGATGTCGAAGTAGTCCGCGACGGTTTCTTTGATGGTATCGTAGCCCACACGTTGCCCGTGCCGCTGGTTGGGCGGTGCGCCCCGGCACGCGCCCTCGACATCGACGATGCGGTCGATGTATTCCAGCTTGGCCAGCGCGACCTGCCAGTCCTTGTAACGCCGTCGCCAGCGCGACGAAGAATCGAGCCATACCGCGAAGGTCTCGGCGAAATCCTCGTCGGGGTGTTTCTGCGCGTAGTGGTACATCCCCGCACGGTGAAGGTAGCGAACGTAGTCGCGGCTCCACGGATTCGGGTTGTACACGTCCCGATACGGGCGGCGGAACTCGCCAAAGGTCTGCGCCCAATCCTCGCGCTTCCAAAGCTCGAAGGCGTAGTTGATGGCGTGGCCGGTCTCGTGGCGCAGGTACATCAGCACCTCGTCGCGCGAGTATTCATTCAGATGGTCATTGACCAGCTGCCAGAGCAGGGCGTTGGCCAGGTACCATGGCACGTTGACGCTGGTGGCTCGATCGGCGGTCCAGAAGTCATCGTCGCCCAGGTAATAGGCCGGGATGAAGGTGATGCCCCTGGCTCGCAGCTCGCTGGTGACCTCGGCCAGGCAGTCGAAGAGCACGTCTTCGACCTTCAGGGTCAGGTCGCAGATTCGGCTGGACAGCAGCTTTTGCAAACCTACCTCGCGCGCGACCGAATCCTCGGTGGCAGGCTTCTGGACGCTTCGCCTGGACCGGAGCGCTGCAAGCGGCATGACGACCCCACATCTACCATGAGCGCGGCGCGCTACAGGCAACAAACCCGCGGCCTTGTTGGAATTTTGTGGCATCCTGATACCCTAACAAAAGCCATGTAATATCAATGTCATACGAGACATGGTCTCATCGCGCTAGACGCGTCAAACTGGGTGCCTTTTTCGCACTCGGAGTGACTTGCCTGCTTTGCTGCTATGGTGCAGACGATGCCCGATGCCAGTCGGAGTTGGTCGCGGTCGGCCCTCGTTCTCATCCTGTATTTGGCCTTGGCTTGTGCCGGGATCGCCTGGTCGACCTTGCGTGGTGACGCAAGTGTTTGGCGTGTCGGGGGCCGGGAGGACCCGCAGATCCTGCTCGGTATCGCGGCCGGGTTGCTGATCGGATTGGGGTTCGTCTTCGCATCGCGCTTCGCCACGCACCGATTCGAGTGGGGGCGGGCCTTGCACCGCGACCTGCGCGCCTTGCTTGGGCCCCTGCACGGGACCGAAATTTTGGTATTGGCCGTGGCCTCGGCCATCGGCGAGGAGATCTTCTTTCGCGGGGCGCTTCAGCCGGCCGTCGGCCTTTGGGGAGCGAGCGCCATCTTCGCCCTGCTGCACATCGGCCCCAAGGCGAGGTTTCTGCCCTGGACCGTGTCGTCGTTCGTCGCGGGGGTCGTGTTCGGAGAGCTCTTTCTATGGGCGGGGGATCTCAGCGGCCCCGTGGTGGCGCATTTCACAGTCAACGCGCTCAACCTGCGATATCTTGCCAGGACGGACCTCAAATGATCCGTTGGTTATTGGCAGCGTTCACCATCGTGGCGATCCCGGGCAACGGGCTCGGCGCCGATGAGTTTTCCGGGGCCGACAAGCTGCGCGCAATCTACTCGGCCGAATTTCGTTTCACCAAGGACGGGCTGCCGGTCGTGCCGGTCGCCATCGCGGAGGGGCTTTCGAGCGTGACCCTCTCCGCCACGTCCGGGGGACTGCGGCTTCTGCCCGAGGGCGACGGTGGCGCCGAGATTCGCGCCGATGATTCCTGGCAAATCCGCGCGTTCGCCACCTCGGCGGCGGTTCTGCGCTACTGGGCCGTGGTCTGGCGCGGTCCCGTGGCGAAAGGCGAGGAGGCCGACGACCAGATCGCGCGCTGGAAGGCACGTGGCGAGAGCGCGCGACGGTTCGAGCAAGGCACGCTCTTCGGCGTCGGCGGCGAGGTGCTTGACCGGCGCGAGGCCATCGTGGGTGTGGGGCCGGCGGCTTCACCCGAGGAGGCCGAGCACGCCCTCGAGCGCTTGTCGGCCAAGTCGCCCCTTGTCCATCCCGGAGTTTTCACCGAGCTTGTGGATCGTCCGCACGGGCAGCTCGAGGCGGTGGGCGGCAAGACGGGCATCAGGGTGCGCAACGAGGGGGTGCTGTGGTTTGTGCCCGTGGGGGATGCCCCCTTGCGCGTGGAGGCCAACGGCGAGCGTGGCAAAGAGAAGATCAAGGTCGCGGCCTCGTACGCGGGCCGTGTCTACGTCACCATCGATCGGCTGGGCACCATGGCGGTGGTCAACGCAGTCTCCGAGAACAAGTTGCTGGCCGGCCTCATCCCGTCCGAGATCTTCCCGAGCGCGCCCGAGGAAGCGCTCAAGGCCCAGGCGGTGGCGGCACGCGGCGAGCTTCTGTCCAAGATCGGCCTGCGCCACATCGGCGATCCCTTCCGGGTGTGCTCGCAGACCCACTGTCAGGTCTACACGGGGACGGGGCATGAGACTCCGCGCACCACCGCCGCGGTGGAGGCGACGCGCGGCGAGGTACTCTTCGAGAAGGGTGGGGTGGAGTTGGCCGACCCGGTGTATTCCGCCAACTGCGGGGGGCACACCGAGAACAACGAGAATGTCTGGCCCGAGATGGCGGCGCTGCCTTCGCTGCGCGGCCATCGCGATGCCGCGCCGGAAAAGGGGGACGCGTATGCCCACGGCGTGACCACCGAAAACGTGGCTGCCTTCATCGACCATCCGCCGCCCGCGTACTGCGGCCAGTCCAAGCTCGGCGCCGGCGATCGCTTTCGCTGGACCGTCACGCGCACGAAGGACGAGCTCGGCAAACTCTTGGCCAAGTACCGTCTCGGCACGATCAAGACCATCGAGGTCCTCGAACGCGGGGTGTCCGGGCGCGCCCGTTCGGTGCGCGTGGTGGGCAGTGCGCGGTCCGAGGTCATTCGCGGGGAGCTGCGCATCCGTCAAACCTTCGGCAACCTGCGCAGCTCGCTCTTCGTCGTGGACGTGCAGGCCGGCTCGGCGATCTTCCGTGGCGCCGGATTCGGCCATGGCGTGGGTATGTGCCAGACCGGTGCCATCGGCATGGCCGAGGCGGGTAAGAGCTACCGCGAGATCCTGCTCCACTACTATCCCGGAACGGTTCTGCGCAAACTCTGGTAAAAGCTTTCCAATCTCTGTGAGCTCCATCCGCTCCGCGCTCTCCACGGTGCAAACCCCGTTCTGAGCACAATCTTTGGAGAATTACTTGGAAAACCCACAAACCACCGGCCCGTCGGAAACTACCCGTTTTTCACGGGTCACCGTCGTGGTGCCGACCTACAAGGAGGTCGAGAACCTCCCCCACTTGATCGGGCGGCTGGCCAAGGTTCGGCAGGAAGCCGGTCTGGACCTCGACGTGCTCATCATGGATGACGATAGTCGCGACGGATCGGCAGAGCTCGTGGCCGCGCGTCCCGAGCCGTGGGTCCGGATGGTGGTTCGCACCGCCGACCGCGGGCTTAGCCCCTCGGTACTCGACGGCATGAAGCGCGCCCAAGGCGACGTTCTCGTGTGCATGGACGCCGACCTCAGCCATCCCCCGGAAGCAATTCCGCCCATGCTGCGCAAACTGGAAGAGGGGGCGGACTTCGTCATCGGCTCGCGCTACGTGAAGGGCGGCTCGACGTCCGACGACTGGGGGTTCCTGCGTTGGATCAACAGCCGCGTCGCGACCCTGCTGGCGCGACCGCTGACCAGCGCCCGCGACCCCATGGCGGGTTTCTTCGCCTTTCGCCGATCGACCTTCCAGGCGGGCCACGTGTTCAATCCCGTCGGCTACAAGATCGGTCTCGAATTCATCGTCAAGTGCGGCTGCGAGCGCGTGGTCGAGGTGCCCATCCACTTCGAGGATCGGCAACTCGGCAAGAGTAAATTGACCATGCGGCAGCAACTGCTCTACGTCAAGCACCTGCGGCGCCTGTACACCCACAAGTTCGGGGCCTGGTCGCAACTGGTTCAGTTCTTGACCGTCGGCGGGCTTGGCACCGTGGTCAACCTCGTGTTGCTCACCGCGATTCTTCATCTCGGCGCCACGCCCAAGGTCGCCGTGGCAACGGCCATCGTGCTGTCCATGTGTTTCAACTTCGTGCTCAACCGGCGCTTCAGCTTCGGGGAATCCCGCAAGGACAGTTGGGTCAGGCAGTTCGTCGGTTTCATGACGGCGTGTTCGGTCGGGGCACTCATCAACTACGCGGTCACGCTCCTTTTCATGGGCGGCCGTCTCGCGCTGCGACCGCAGCTTGCCGCTCTGGTCGGTATCGCCGCGGCCACGGTGTTCAACTTCGTGGCCAGCCGCTACCTCGTCTTCCGTTCATCGCACATTCGCCCGCCGGCATTGCACGTCGCTTCGGACGAGAGGCAGGCGAAGGACGAGCTCAAGCCCGGCGGCCAGCACTGAAGAGGTTCTTCCAACTTGCCTCGAGGAAGTCGCGCATGAGGCGCGGCCGTGTCTTGGCTGGACGTCCGAGCGCCCGCTCCTTCACCTGAAACACGAGCAGCCCCAGGAATCGGGCGACATCGCAGGCCGTGGCGTAGGCCAGGCCATGGTGCTTGCGAAAATAGCGGGAACGCGAGTCGAACCAGTAGGACGGCATGCGGCGCGTTTCGTCGTTGAAGCCGGTGGATACCGCGCCGATGTGGGTGATGGGTGCGTCGGCGACGAAGTAGGACTTGAAGCCGGCTTTTCTCGCCGAGTGACAGAAGTCGACTTCCTCGAAATAGAGGAAGTAGCCCTCGTCGAAGAGCCCCGATTTTTCGAAGGCCGATCGCCGAATGAGCATGCTGCTGCCTGAGATCCAATCCACTTCGCGATCCGCATCGGGCAGGGGAAGGCTGACCACGTAGCGTCGCAGAAGTCCGGTCAGAAGGCCGAACCCGGCGGCGTCTTCGAGCTCGCTCCATACGGTCGGGAAGCGGAATCCCGCGACTTGCGTCTTGCCATCGGGTCCGTGGATGTGGCTGCCGGCCAGTCCGGCGTCGGGATGGGCATCCATGAAGGCGACGAGCCGGGCCAGCGAACCCGGATCCGCGAAAGCGTCGGAATTGAGCACGTAAAGGTAGGTGGGTGGCGCGGGCAAGGCGAGCACTCGGCGGACTGCCTGGTTGATGCCATAGCCAAAACCGCCGTTGCGGCGAGCCTCGACCAGCTCGACGTCATCCTGCCATGCGCGCATCTTCGCCGCCTCCTTGAAGAGCGCAACGGAATGGTCCTCCGAGGCGTTGTCCACCAGGTAAATGCGACAAGGAGCGAGCGACTGCATTTCCACCCGCAAGGCATCGACCACCTGGATGGCCAGCTCGGGAGTGCGGTAGTTGACGACGATTCCTGCGATGTTCATGGCGTTGGGGGCATTGGCCTTTGGGGTGGGGCTAGGAGTGCGTGGAAAGCCGGCTCGAGGTTGCGACGAGGGTCAGGTACAGCCACAGCTCCCGCTCCTGGCCGTGCCAACCGAAGCTCGACGCGAACAGGTAGGGCCCGCGCTCGATGTATCGTCCACCGAATTCCATCATCCATTGATTCGACCAGTGGTAACGAACGGGGGTGTCGGCCGAAATGACCGTTTCGTCGGGTGCGTAACCATTGATGGCTTGCAGGGGCTTGCCGATATCGGTGGAGAAGGCCGCGCGCGCGCCGACGGTCCAGCGGCGCCCCAGATCGGCATCCAGTCGAGCCGCGGTGATGCCGCGCCAGACCACCACCCCGAGGATGGGGTCGACGATCGACGTCGTGGATGCGCTAAGTCCAGAGCGCACCACCACCGTGCGAGTCTGTTGCAAAATCGAATCGAGATCGATCTGGAGGAGTGGTTTGGGATACCAGGACGGGCCTGTGTTCGTCTGACGCAGGGCCGTGGCATAGGCGAATCCCGCGGCCAGGTGCAAGCGGTGGCGGCGCGTGAGCTGGTCGCGAATTCCGACTTGGGGTTGAAGCATCAGCACGTTCAAGGCGTTCATCCGTGTCGTTCCGATGGAGAACCCCTGCACATCGGTATCGCTGACCGGCGCGGAGACTTCCAGGCTCGACCGCCGCGCCAGGGCGAAGGTCAATCCGGGCACGGCCGTGAGCGATGTTTGCGTGGGAATCACCAGACCACCAGCTTGTCCATCGATGGTGCGGCGATGCACGAGCCCTGTCTGCAGCAACAGCGTCGTGCGCCGGGACGCGCGCCACGAAGCATTAGCAGACCCCTGGACCGACAGGGCCGTCGTCGTCACGGGCAGGGCGGGCTGGGTGGGGAGCAACTGCTGCAGCGAGGTGTAGTCCTCCTCCCCATAGCTTCCGCTCAGCGTGGCCTGAAAGAGGCTTCGCCTGCCTACCCGCTTGGTGTGGGTGGCGCCGAGCGTTTCCAAAAAGAGCGGCCGGGACGAGTACAGCGGTATCGGGCGCCAAAGGATCCTGGTGGCGGAGCTTGCGCGCAGGTCGTCGACTTCATCCAGCAAGTGCAGGCTGAGCATGGGTGTCGCGATGATGAGAACCTGACCACGATCGCCAAGAATATTGGTGCTCGCGGTATTCGCGGGGACGATCGAGGGAGCTTGGCCAACCCGGGTCTCCATTCGTCCGCCGGCTTCGAATTGCGACTCGGCCTGGATCAGACACAACGCGGACAGAACGATGGGTCCGCCGGCGAACATCCTGGCTACTCCACGACCACCACATCCGCGTCGGCGAGCACGAACTGGGCCGCGAAGGGTTCGGCGTTGGTGATGTCGCGGACGTGGAAGCGGATCCTGTCCTTGGATGCGGCGCGGATCACGAAGACGCGGTCGCTGTGGGCGAATTCGGTCAGCCAGCCGGCCTCGGCCAGCACCGTTAGCAGGCCGCGATCGCGGGTCATCTCGTAGATCCCAGGCGTCTTCACCTCGCCCACCACGCTGACGTGAATGGGGGGTGTTTTGGTGATCCAGACCGAAACCACGGGAGAAATCACGATGTCCTTGAGCGCGACGGCAACCTGGGCCGCAACCTGGCTGGGGGTCAACCCCGCCACGCGGATGCTGCCCACCATGGGTTCGGTGAAGTGCCCGTCCTCGCGCACCACAAACTCGCCCGAGAGGGTCGGCTGCTTCTCGACCTCGACGAGGATGGTGTCGCGCGCGTGGACCGCCGGCTCGGCCGCTCCGTCCTTGGCCGGGATGTCCGCGGCCCAGGTGAAGCGTTCCTCGTGCGCGCAGCCGAGCGGCAAGAGCATGAGGAGGACGAGCAGGCTCGCCAAAGCGCCCTTCTCCGCGACGCGGGCGAAGCGCGTGCGCAGCTCCGCGATGCCGAGGACGATCGCCACGAGCAGCAGCCCCACGCCCAGGCCCTCGGCCATGCGCAGGGCGAAGGCCTTCCGCCCCGGAGGCGCGTCCAAGCGAGCGGGAATGACGATCTCGTAGCGCGAGGTCGTGGACACGCGTTCAAGTTGAAGCTGAACCTCCGCCTTCTTCAAGCGATCGAAAAGCAATGCATGCTGACGTTCGACTTCTTCCTTCATGCGCACGAGCTCCTCCAGGCGTGCATTGACCTTGGGCGACAGGCTGCTGACCGTGCGAAGCGACTGCAGGCTGCTTGCGACGGTGCCTCGTTCCGCGCGCGCGGCCTTGAGTTGCGCCTCCAGTTGATCGGCCTGACTTCGCAGGCTGTCATAAGCGACGTTCGAGCGCTTCTCGAACTGGGTTACATTGGAGTGAAGGTGCTCGTCGACGGTCCTTTGCAGATCCCGCTGTTCGGCGAGCAACCGCTGCACGTCGGGATGTCCGTCCGCGAAGCCTTGCGCCCGTAGCTCGCCGAGCTTGCGATTCACGTTGTCCAGGGCGTCGCGGTCGGCCTGCGCCGACTGCGCCTTGGCCTGGCTGAGCACGCTGCCGCGCGCGAGTTGGCTGCGAACGCCTTCGAGCTCGCCCGTCAGACGTTCGATCCGGGCGGACACTTCGATCTTCCTCGTGTCCAGGTCCTCCTGGGATCCCCCGGCCAGCGTGCCTTGCGCGAGGATTTGATCCGAGTTGGCTTCGCGGAATTTGACGAGCTCCTGCATGATTTCGCTCAAGCGTTTGTCGGATGCCGCGGTCTGGGAACGCAGGAAATCGACCTCGACCACGAAGACTTTGAGGATCTTCTCGAATCTCGGTCTCGATGTAGTTCTTGAGGTGAGCGTCGAGGAACCGGACGTGCCAGTCGGTGCGACTGCCGAAGAAGGACGGCGTGAATGTTGCGACGTAGGTTTCGTTGCCGACGCTCTCGAAGCTCATGCGCTTGGCGATGCTCTCTGCGAAAGGCTCATCGGGATTGGGGACGCCGATGCGTTTGAGCGCGGCCATGATGCTTTCGTCGCTCTTGAAGGCGCGCTCGGCCCCGGCGAAGAACTGCGTGTTGTCCTGGGCCGGCCGCATATCTGGTTCGATGGGATTGGCCCTGGGCGCAGGATGCAGCGTGACTACGCTGTAGGCTGCGCGCACGGGAGGGTAAACTTTGAAGCTGGCGGCCCCGACGGCGAGCCCAAGGGCCGAGAGAGAGAAGACGAGCCAGGCGTGGCGTCTGAGGTAACGCCAGGTGCGTAAGATCTTGAGCAGAAGGTCGTCGAAGGAAGGCGCGGCCTCGTCGCTCTCGCCCGGCCTTCTCCTGCGCGCCGGTTGCGCGCTCTGGATCTCCGGCAGATGCTCTCTCGGCAGTGAGGCATGCGGATCGCGAAGCGCGGTGGCACGCGGCGAGAGGCTCTGGGCGGTGGATCGCGCGAGCATAAGCGAGGTCTTATCCTTGGACGTGTTGGCCCGCTCGTCCAGAAAGGTCAGGACCGTGGCACCCAGTCGGAGGGTGTCCCCGCTGATCAGACGCGCATGGTTGACTCGCTTTTCACCAAGAAAGGTGCCTTCGGCCGAGCCCATGTCCTCCACGGTGAAACCGAAGCTGTGTTTGAAGACCCGGGCATGAAAGTCGGAGATGTTCGGGTCGGTCAGAACCAAGTCGGCGTTGGCCGAGCGTCCGATGACCGTGGGGTTGCGATTCAAGGGAAAGACTTGTTGTTCCCCACCTGTTTCCGCGACGACCAGGACCGCGCGCTCCGAGCCAGCCGGCACACTGCCACGCATGGCGAACTCGGCAAAGCTGAGCGTCTCGTGTGTGGATCCTTCGTCGTTGTCGCCTTCCCGGCCCATGGCTTGTGTCCTGCTTCCTCTTGTCCTAGCAAGGAAAATGGTGCGGCGACAACCCTTCCTGAACAAGCGGGAAGCCTTGGGATGGCAGCGCCATGGCAGTGACGATCAACTCCTCATCGATGAGCAGTCTCCCCAGCAGACTTTGGTGCGAAGGGGACATGCGCATGACTGTCCCAACCAAGCTCGCCAGGAAGACGCCCTCCTCGGAGCGCGTCTCGATATGGACGTCCGAGAACTCGAGGAACTGCTTGAAACTTGGATAGAGCGCCTTGTAGGTTGTCTCCTTCGCCGAAAAAACCAGCCTTGCCTGGATTCCAGGCTCGGCAGCGGCTCTGGCGTCGTGTTGTTCCCGGTCATCGAGAACCTGGGACCACAGCTCCGCGGGAAGCGGCAGTCTCGGCTCCGCGTCGATGCCCACGCCGTGGAAGACGCCGCGGTCAGCGACTGCAACCCCGCAGTACCCGCCCGGACAGCCGTCGGTGTGCGTGATGGTCCCGACGACGTTGGATGGCCAGATGGGGGCGCGATCCCGCCCCGGCAGCAGCGGAAAACCGTTGATACCGAGCGCGGCCAGGGCCTCGCGTGCTCCCCTGCGCGCAACCGCGAACTCCAGACGCCGCTTGTCCACCCAACCAGCCATGACCGCGGCCTCTTCCGGATAGATCGGGCCTTGCGAGCCGCGTAGGGGGGACTCCCAGGTCACCACGGAGGGGGACTCGAAGAGAGCGGCCAATCTGCGGCGCGTCATCAAGGCAATTGCGTGTTCTGGCCCGGGTGCGTGTTTCAGTAGGCGTTGCGCCCCTTCTTGCCGCCGAAGATGGTCAGGAAGATGATCTTGAGGTCGAGGAGGAGATTCCAATTGCGAATGTATTCCAGGTCGTGCTGTACCCGCTGTTCCATCTTGTCAAGCTCGGCGGTCTCGCCACGCCAGCCGTTGACTTGAGCCCAACCCGTGATGCCGGGCTTGACCATGTGGCGAAGCATATAGCCGTGGATGAGCGAACGGTACTGCTCGTTGTGCGCGACGGCGTGCGGCCGAGGACCGACCAGCGACATTTCGCCGGTCAGGACCTGCAGGAACTGCGGGAACTCGTCCAAGGACGTTCGCCGCAAGAAGCGGCCAATTCTGGTCACACGCGAGTCGTTCCTGGAAACTTGCTTTACGTTGGGTCCGTCCTCGCAGACGGTCATGGTGCGGAACTTGAGGATTCGGATCTTCTTGCCGCACAAGCCATAGCGCCATTGGCGGAAGAACACCGGTCCCGGCGAGCTGATCTTGATGGCGATGGCGACGCAAACCATGGGGATCAAGGTCAGCGCGACGATCAAGCTGCCGATGACCAAGTCCTCCAAGCGCTTGACCCAGGCCACGACGCCCTCGAAGGGCGAATTGTGGACACTGACCACGGGGATGCCGCCCACCTGGCTCCAATGGGCACGCAGCAGGCTGTAGTAGAGGAAGTCGGCCACCATGTAGACCGTCACCGTCGTGTCGGCCAGCTCCGAAAGGATACTGGCGGTGCGCAATTCGGCACGCAGAGGAAGCGCAACATAGACGACGTCGATGGCGCCCTGACGGCATCGTTGAACCAGATCGGTGGAGTTGCCGAGAACCTGGCATTTGGGGTGCTTGGAGATGTGACGTCGTTTCTCGGAACGGTCGTCATACAACCCCTGAAGGTCGAGGCCGAGCCATGGCAAGTCGTCGAGAGCCGCCGCCAATCGTTCGGCGTCCTTGGTGCATCCGAGAATCGCCACCCGCCGCGTGTTGTGGCCCTGCGCGCGCAGGATGCGCAGGCCGATGCGAATGCCGACGCGCAAGGTACAAAGCATGACCGGCGCCATGGCGAACCACAGGGACGCGGCCACGCGGGAGTAGTGCGTCGATGTCTTGGTGAAGAACCAGAAGGCAAGCAGGGTGAGCGGGACCGGCAACCAGGCAACCAGGGTGTCCCGGATCTCGCGAACGATGCTCTCCATCCGATAGGGACGGTAGAGCCCACCTACCTCGGCTGCGAACCCGTAGGCGAGAAGCCCGAGGGCCGTAACCGTCATGGCCTGTTCGCCCCAGTGCTCGTGGTAGAGCTTTCGCGCCAGTATTTGCGCAAGAACGATGACTGCACCGTCAGCCAAACGCTGCAACGAGCTAACCCAAGCTTCGTGCCTGCGTAACGTGCCCCCAGTCGAAGTTGCCATCTTAGTCCCCACGCCCAATGATTGAAGCGGCGAGGTTCCTTGTACGTAGACGGGGAGAGGAAGTCAAGTGTAGTCCTCCACACGATTCTATTTGCAACAGTAAGTTCGCGTAGTGACTGAAGTTATTGTACTGACTGAGGATATTCATTGACAGGACCTCACAGTAGGCGCAGCGCACCGATGAGGCGAGGATTCAAAAACCCGACGAACCCAGGTTGTCAGAGCGCACTGGCTACTAGATGCCAAGGCGACGACATCGTTGCATACCTTCGTACGATTGTCCGGCTACGGCTGTGCAACACCTGGGAATGGTTGCCATGGTTGCCATATGCGTCGTAACGCGCTATGGGCTTGGCTGGTTGCGCTAGCCCAACGTCGTTCGAAGTCTTGCGCCGTCCAACACTTCCGACACCACCCTTCTGGGATATGGTTCGTCGCATGAGCTCGCCCAGCGACCCAGCGACGGAACTCGGCAGTCCCCCGCGCGCCCCGGTGTCGCTCATGGGGCTTCGCCTGGCCTGCGTCGATCGGCACGCGCTTCTCGACCATGTGTTCTCGTCCATGCAGGCGGGGAAGGGCGGCTGGCTGGTCACCGCGAATCTGGACTTCTTGCGTCGCTACGTTCGCGATCCGGCGGTGCGCGAGCTCTACGACGCGGCGGAGATCCGCGTGGCCGACGGCATGCCTCTCGTGTGGGCTTGCCGACTCCAGGGGCGGCCGCTGCCCGAGCGCGTGCCCGGCTCGTCGCTGGTTTGGCTCTTGGCCGAACGTGCGGCGCGCGAAGGGCGATCGCTTTATCTGCTGGGAGGTACGCCGGGCGCCAACGAAGGCGCCCGCAAGATCCTTGCGCAGAAGTATCCCGATCTCAAACCATGCGGAGGATCGAGCCCCGTCGTGGGGAGCCCGCCTTCTGCCGGAGACATCGCGACCATCTTGGCCGAGCTCGCGGGACAGCGTCCGGACATTCTCCTGGTTGGTCTTGGCTCGCCCAAACAGGAGCAAGTGATTCACGCTTTGCGCGAGCACCTGCCCACCACCTGGATGATCGGCGTCGGGGGCAGCTTCAGCTTCATCGCCGGAGAGGTGAAGCGGGCACCGGTGTGGATGCGCAAGTCGGGCATCGAATGGATTCACCGCCTGCTGCAAGATCCCCGCCGGCTCGCCAAACGCTACCTGCTCGAGGACTTGCCCTTCGCCCTGCGCTTGTTTCCGAACGCGCTCCTGACCCGTTTGAGCCGCCGGTAGCGACTCAATTTTCTTGCCTCTCCGCCGATGGTGTCGTCCATGGCACTCATTACCTGGTCCGACAACATGAGCGTGGGCGTGGCGAAGATCGACAAGGAGCACCAGGGGCTCATCGATCTCATCAACCTGCTTCACAGCGAGATGCTGGCAGGCAAGAGCAAGGACGCCTTGGGCGTCGTGCTCGACAAGTTGATCGTCTACACCAAGACCCATTTCGCCACTGAAGAAACGCTTTTCCGTACCCACACCTATCCGCAGGCCGCCCTGCACAAGAAGGAGCACGAAGCCCTGACCCAGAAGGCGCTGGCGTTGCAGGCGGATCTCAAGGCGGGCAAGACCGTGATCAGTGCGCCGGTCCTGGACTTTCTCCGGGATTGGCTGACCAACCACATTCTCAAGCAGGACATGGCCTACAAGCTGTTCTTCGCCGGGAAGGGCGTGAAATAGCAGGAACGGTCCGACCTCGGGTCCTCTCTCGCGAGACGACTATTCGTTCTCTCTGAGGCTGAAACGAATCTTGAAGGATGGCACGCGGGTAGGCACGGGTTTGCCGTTCCGTTCTCCGGGGGAGAAAGAGCATCCTTGCATCGCTCGCTTGGCGGCTTCGGTGAGCCCACCGCCAAGCCCTTGCAACACCTTGATGTCGCGCACTCGGCCGTGCTCGTCGACCACGAAGGTCAAGGTCACCACGCCTTCCAGGCCGGCCTCGCGTGCCTCATCGGTGTAGTGGCCGGTGCAATCGCCTTTGGGCAGCGGCATCTTGGTCACTTCGTAGACCGGGACCGGGGCCATGAGCGGCTTGGCGGCTCCGCCTTCGGCTTCGGCGGCGGATCCGCCCGGTCTCGTCCGCAAGGTGTTGCCGACGCGGAAGCCCGGCCCGGTACCGGCGGACGATGTGGATTCCATCGAGATGCCGAACACCGGCGTGTCGCTGGCGTTGTCCGAATTCGCCGGCCGCTCGGTCGGCACGACGTTCTTGGTTGGCGCGGCCGGTTTCGGCTCCCCTGCGGCTCGACGGGCGCGGCGGACAGGTGCCTCGTGCACCGGTTGTTTGCTGGGTTCGGCGCCCTCGGGTTTGACCGGTTCGGGCTCGGGTTCCGGAGGGGGCTGGAGCACGCTTACGCGCAAAATCACGGGCTGCGCGGCCTCCACGCGCGCAGGCAAGTGCGAGGTCCCTCGCGCCAAGAGTACGTGGCCGGCGATGGAAGCCAGCGCGCAGATCCCGAGGCGTTTGGCGTAGGTCATTCCGTTCCCAGCGGCGGAGTCATCCCCGCCGGATCGATCTGGATCGCGAACGAGGTGACACCCAGCGATTTGACCAGGTCGAGCACCCACACCACGCGACCGTGCGAAACGTTTTTGTCGCCCGCGATGATGGTCTGGGTCTTGGGATCCTTGGCCACGGCGGACTGCACGGCTGCACGCAATTCCGCGGGCGTGGTTGCGGTTCCATTCAAATACATGCGCCCTTCTCGGGTAAGGGTCACTGCCAAGGTTGTCGCCTGCACGGCGGTGGACTGCGTCGCCTTGGGCAACTGCACCTCGATCGCTTGCTTGGCGATGAGGTGCGCGGTGAGCATGAAGATGATGAGCAACACCAACATGATGTCCACCAGGGGTGTCACGTTGATGTCGGTGATGAGCCCGCGCCGTCTTGCCGCAGCCATCACTTCTCCTCGCGCGCGCCCGATGAAGTCGCGGCATGAGGTTCGCGGGTCTTGACGTAAGCGAGGATCTGGTGTCCCACGGCATTGGCAGCCGTCATGGCGGTTTCCACGTGGCGCATGAGCGCGTTGTAGGTGGCCACCGCGGGGAGCGCGACCAGAAGACCGATGGCGGTGGCGACCAGCGCCTCGGCGATGCCCGCCATCACGGCCTGCGAACCCATGGCCGCACTGGTGGACAGATCGTGAAACGCGCGCACGATGCCCAGCACCGTGCCGAACAGGCCAACGAAGGGCGCGTTGCTGCCCAGGGTTCCAAGAAAGGCGAGGCCGCGCTCGTACTGCAGCCGATCGGTCTCGACGACCGCGGCGATGTACTCCTCGATGGCCTGGGCTCCGTCGTTGATATGGTCGAGACACGCGCGCGCCACCGTGGCTTCCATGGAGTGCGCCTCGCCCAGTGCTTTGCCTGCCGCCTCGGGTCCGGATTTGCGCAGGGCCAAGAGCATGTTGGCGACATGCTGCCGCTGCCTGCGCGAGCGCGCGAAGAACCACAGGCGCTCGAGCACGACGGCGATGGCCGCGATGCTGAGCCCGATGAGCAACCACAGCACCCAGCGTGAGCCGGCGCGCAACATGAGATCGAGGGCTTGGGCGTCGATGGAATGGTTCATGGGGTCTCCTTACAATCGGGCGCGAATGCCTGCGGTGGGCAGGACGTAGCGAATATAGGTTCCGGGCGTGACCTCTTCGGGCAAGAGCGCGGCGTTGAGGATGTCGATGTAGAAGTCGAGCATCCATCGATTCCAGATCGCGCGCTTGTCGATGCGCAAGTCCACCCGCGTGTAGCCGTCGGCTCGGGCGGTGTTGTATCCGGAGGTCGTGGTTGCGGGGAGGCCACTTTGGTATTGAAAGCGCAAGCCGAGATCCCAGTTGCGCGGAAGGCGCAACCCGGCGACCAGGTTCACGAGATGGGTGCGGTCGAAATCGTAGGCCACCCAGGAGCCGTCGCGGAAGCGTTCGGAGCGTGAAAGAGAATAGGACAACCACCCGAACAGCCCGCTCTTGGCCTCACGGCGAATCAGTACTTCGATTCCGTAGGCGCGGCCGGTGTGGGGCGTCGCCAGACGATTCAAGATGTCCTGGGCCGTGGTAGTGCCCGCAGCCGTCGTTGTGGGATACAGGGTCGTGTTGCCGGTCGTGTTGAGGTCCTGCGAATTGACGGTGAGATCGAAGAGGGTCGGATTCATGTAGGCGAAGTAGCTCTCGAGGCTCAGGCTGAAGTGCTCGCGCAGCGGCGCCTCGACGCCCAGGCTGGTTTGAATCGATTCCTCCAATCCGTAGCGCAGGGGCATGGTGTCGAAGCCGGGCAGCGGCAGCACGAAACGCGGCGGCTGGTGGTAGATGCCAGCCGCTCCCTTGAGCCAGATGGCGCTGTCGTCGCTGCCCGCCGCAATGTCGGGCAACTGTCGCTCGGCCAGCTTGTAGCGCACGGTCAGGCGCGGATCGGTGGAGGACTTGGTGGTGTCGAGGTCGTAGTAGACGTCTTCGCGCACGCCCGGCCGGATGAGCCAGCGCGAGGTCGGTCGCCACAGCGCCTCGACCAGGGCCGTGCCGAGATAGAGCGCGCGTAGGTCCTGCGTGAAGGTGCTCAAGCTGAAGTTGTTCGCGCCCACGGTGGAAGAAGCCTGGCCCTGGTTGAAATCGTGGAAGCTGCCCTCCAGGCCCCAGACCAAGGTCAGCTTTTCGCTAGGATGCCAGTTCCAGCGCAGGCTCGGCTCGAGGACCCAGGTGGCCACGTTGCTCCCCGAGCTGTCGGTGTGGTCGTAGCCCAGCACCAGTCGGTAGAGTCCGTCGAAATTACCGCTGCCGTGGTAGGCGCGCAGGTCAGCGCGGTGGAAGTCGAGAATCAGCGCCGGCGTGAGGGGCGGGTTGGGGTCGCCCGGCGGAGCACTGGACGAAGGCGTGTCGAGCTCGTCCTTGGCGCCGAAGAACATCGCGGTCCAGCCGTTGCGTGGGTTGCCGCCGTCGAGGCGGAACTGGTAATCCCAATAGGAAAGCGACAGTCGGTTGGTGGCCAGACTGAGGATGAGGCCGGGATAGCCGTAGCGCGCGGCCGCGGTCACCGTGACGCCGAGACCGGGGATGGGTTCGCGCACGAAACCACCGGCTTGGGTCAGGTTGGCATCGAGATCGACGAGATGCTCGTCGGGACGCGCCCGCTTGGTGCGGCCGTCGACGATGCCGCCGGTGTAGCCGCCGTAGATCACCGGCGCACCGCCGGGATAGAACTGAATCTCGTCGATGAACTCGGGGTGGATCACGCTGGCGCCGACGAGCAGGTGGTAGAGCAGGGGGATGCGCGTGCCGTCGAGCAAGTAGCCGGTCGAGCTGGGGCTGGCGCCGCGGATCACGGGATAGGGGAGCAGGGAGATGACGGAGGCCGTGCCGGGGAGGGTCTGGATCACGCGGAAGGGATCGCCGAAGGTGCCGGGGACCTGCTGGATCTCGGGCCCTCGCAGGGTGATGCGCGAGACTTCTTCGCGCCGCTTGTCGCCGACGATGACCATTTCGTAGGGGTCGTAGCGCTCGCGCTCGATGTAGTAGGTCACCGCCAATTCCTGCCGCGGCACCAGGTGCTCCTGTTGCAGGAAGGCGTTGCAGTTCGGGGCGTAGACGTTGATGCGGGCGTCGCCAGCCGGCAAGGGCAAACGGAAATGGCCCTTGGCATCGGAATCGACCGTGTAGCGACGACCGCCGATCTGCGCGACCAACGTGGCCCGCGCCACCGGGAGCCGCGTGCCCATCTCGACGAGACGGCCGCGCAAGGCCGACACCAGCGGCGGGCCCTGCTCGACGGGTGGCGGTGGCGGGGGCGGCGGCTCGAAGGTGTGGGTGAAGGTGATTTCCACCGGCACGGGCTTGCCGCCGTAGCGCGCGGGCTTGAAGAGGAAGTCTTTTGCCGCTGCCACCACCGCATCGTCGAAGACGGGCAGCGAGTGGGTGAGCAGCTCGACCTTGTGGACCGCGCCGTCCACGCCGACGGCTATCTTGATGCGTACGACGACGGGTTGGTCTTGGGGCGGAGCATGGGCAGGATAGGGGACGGTGGCCGGACGCAAGGGCTGCGGCGGCTCCAGCGTGGCCTCCGCGTCGGCTGCCGGCAACGAATCCACGCGGGCATCCGACGCAGAGGCCACGTCCGAAGTCGCGCCTGCATCCGCAGTTGTGCCCGCGTCCCAAGGCGCACCCGCATCGAGCGCCCCGGCGCGCGCCGGCCACGCCACCAGCAAGGCGCAACCTGCGAGTGCCAGCCCGGCTCGTGTCATCAGCGCCACAGGATCCCCCAGATCAGCGAGCCGCCAAGGTGCGGCCACCATTGTCGCCTGACGATGGGCGTGGCGGTGTCAGGTTCGACCCTGCCGCTGTCATCCACGCAGCCGGTCCATTGGCCATCCATCTCGAAGGCCAAACCCGTCGCCGAGCGTGGCCCCATGACCACCAACCACTCGGCCCGCGCAAGCCCCGCCACGCCCACGCCGTTGCAATTCGGTATGGGTGTGCTCGCGTTCGGAAAGGTGTAGGACGACGTGAGGTGGTTGGACAGAGGTTCGGGATCCGGTCGCGAGCTCCCAGTTTCGAGGATGCCGCCGAACCCGATGCCAATGGCGAGCGAGAGGTGCTGCGTGGCGTGCCAGGTAGGCTCGATGGTGCCGGCGAAGCGCAGGCCCCGCATCCCGCCGCTGGCGTAGAGATACTGGAGCGACCCCATGAGCGACCAATCCTCGTCGAGACGCAGACCCATGCGGATGGTCGGCCCGATGAGGTGGGCATCGGGCGGCCCGCCCACGCCGTAGAAGCGGCCGTAGACGAGACCAAGTCCCATGCGGAAGCCGGTTTTTCTCCACAGCGCGCGGTCGCTTTCGGTTGGCAGCGAAAGGCGAGGCGGGGCGTCCTCGTCGAAGATCGGCGTGGGCGTTGCGCTGACGGGCAATCCGACGCCCGGCGCATCGAGGCCAAGGGGAGTGACGGGCGTTCCACTTGCTGCCCACGTCCCATGGTCACGCGAAAGCGCGAGAAGGATGATGACGCCGCGGAGGGCGACGTGCATGCGGCGTGGATTCATGGCGAGGTGGAGCAAGGCCACCAGTCGGGTGGGGTTGAAGTGATATCCCAGCTCGGTACCGGGCAGGATGGGTCGCTGTCGCACCCGCGAAGGGTGTAGTGCAGGGTGTAGAGGCAAGGCTCGTAGGGAGGGGGGGTGCCGGACACCACGAGTTGCTGTCCTGGGGGGACGCCCGCCGGGTCTCCGCCGAGTCGGGGAAAGCTTGCGCAGGCCCACGCCTGTCCGCGCTGGGCCGTCAGGTCGGGCGAGCTGCTCGGCGCCTCCCGGTAGTAGGTCACGCCGCCGTTGTCGTTCGCGGTGCAGGCGAGCTGGGAGAGGCCGTCCGGGGACTGCAGCGCGATCGTCACCACCGTGTCGGCCGGGCTGGCCGTGGCGCAGGTCGATGGATCTTCCGGGGGAAGTTGCGGGGGGACCTGCTCGGCCAGTGCCATCGCCTCGGCCGCCGAGAATCCGCCGGCGGAAAGAATCGAGAAGCTCACGGGCGGATCGGGGCAGTTCCGTCGTGGGTAGAACGCGACGGTCTCGTCGAAGCCGCCCTCGCGATAGGCCACCCGCTGGTCGGGCTGGGTCATCGAAATGAAGCTGGCGCCGTACACCATGTCGGCCAGCCCAGGGGCGTCGTTGATGGGCTCGCCCCGATGTTGCTGCCTTTGGGGGTGGCGCAAATCGAGCGTCCCGTCGAGGTTGCGGTCGTCGTAGACGATCAGGCTGGCGTAGGCGATGCGCGCGCTCGGATCCCCGACCATCACCGCCGCATCGGGCAAGGTGTCGAGAGCGATGGTCGCGGGAGCACCGGGCTCAAGCGGGGTGTCGGCACCTACCAGGTTGGGCACGAATCCGAGACTGTCTGGACAACCGGCGGCGATCACGGCCGCGGCCTCGGGCGATTCGGGCGGCAGGAAGCAGAAAGGCTCGGGTTGCCACTGCAGGCCCCACACCAGGGCCACGCGAAGATGGGCATCCGTCGGCACGACAGAGGTCGGATCCGTCGCCTGAACCTGGATTTGGACGAGCGGCGTGACAGCACCCCCCAGCCCGATCGGCTTGCTACATCCTAGCGGCAGCAGGCTGGCTGCAACGGCGATGTACCCGACCCAATCCCTCAGGGTTGCCATGACACCCCCAATCCGCTGCTCCAGCCAACGCGGGCGCTGCCGTCCACAAGGTGCAAGGTCGGACCGCCGTTCAGGCTCATGCCCCAAGATCTCCAAACGCGAAGGACGACCACGACCTCCAAGTCGGCCGCGGGCAGCAAGTACCAGGCCGTGGTCTTGAGGTCGTTGCCCGAAAGGTCGGCACGAGCGCCCTGCGCCCGTGTTCGCCCCTCGTAGACCGCGGTCGCGCCGGCGCCCAGGCGCAGGCCGAACGAGCCGCGGCCGGCGTAGTGCTGGACGAGGCCATAGAGGCGCAAGCGGATGTCGTCGTTGCGAACCGTATCGATGAGCGTGTACTCCGTCGCGGTCGACCACGACGCGCGCGCCCCCCAAGCCAGCGCGCCTCCGGCCGTGATTCGGCGAGAAAAGTCCGTTCCCACGCCTGCGCTCATCCCCGTCGAAAGCTCGGCCGGCGAGGCCAGCACGAGCTCGGTATCGAACGTGTTTTTGGGGATCGTGTTTTCCGCGACCGGGGTTTGCGCATGAACCGGCGAGATCGTGAGAAGGCCCATCCAGACGAACGCACACAGCATCCTCCGTCCGAGATGTCTCGACGTGCGTGCTCCGGAACGAAACGGCCACAACATGGAGAAGAGAATGGGCGGCTCCTGGATGGTAAACCCTAGCAAAAGAAGATTAGCCACGCCGCCGGGAATTCCCCAACTGCGAATTCGGCAAATGGGGATTCAAGCGGTCCCCAATTTTTTTATAGTACCGGCAGCCGAGTCGCAGCAGGCATGCGGCGGAGAAATCCGCGTAGAGCACCGAACGGTTTGAAAACCGAGTGTCTCCCGAATTTTTCACCACAGAGGGCGCGCAGAGAACACAGAGATGAAAGAAAGGAAGAGGATCCTGATCTGGGATCCGAACCCCTTCTCTTCCGGTCTCTGTGCTCTCTGTGGTGAAAACCCTCTACGTTGTGCTCTTCGCGTGGAGAGCCCCGAGAGAGACTTCGCAGTCGGATTCTTCGAGAAAATCAAACCGTTCGCTGCTCTACCCGGCGATGGCTACACCGATTAGGCGGCCGATGCCGAAGGTCGCGCCCGCTGCGAGCAGGCCGAGGAGCCATTGGCGGCCGGCCGAGTACAGCGCAGAACGGCCGGTGAAGACGGCGATGGCCGTGCCCATCAGGCAAAGCCCCGCGCTGCCCGCGGCGATGCTGGCCACGACGGCCGTGGTGCCGGAAAGAAACATGAAGGGCAGGACCGGGATCAGGGCGCCGAGGGCGAACAGCAGCATCGAGGTGCCCGCGGCGACCCAGGGCGAGCCGCCCAGCTCGGCCGGATCGATGCCCAGCTCCTCGCGTGTAAGCACGTCGATGGCCGCTTTGGGATCGGTCAGGAGCTTGGCCGAAAATGCGGCTGCTTCTTCGGGCGAAAGTCCCTTGGCCTCGTAGATGAGCTGGAGCTCCTGTCGTTCTTCCTCGGGATTGACCTCGAGCTCGTCGCGTTCGGTGCGCATCTCGCGCTCGGCCAGCTCGCGCGAGCTGGTGACGGAGAGCCACTCGCCCATGGCCATCGAGCACGCGCCCGCGAGCAGGCCGGCCACGCCGGTGAGCAAAATGGTGCGCGTGTCCACGCTGGCGCCGGCCACGCCCATCACCAGGCTGAGGTTCGACGACAGGCCGTCATTGGAGCCGAGCACGGCCGCGCGCAGGGCGTTGCCGCCCAGGCGACGGTGGCCCTTCTCGGTGCGCACGAAACTGGCCGCGCCGAGGCCGGTTTGGGCCAGGATCGCGCGCAGCACGCGGGCGTGGGCGTGCTCCTCGCTGGTCATGGTGGTGGCTGCGGTTTCCGACTGGGGAAGGTAGTCGTTGCGGCTTTCGTACTCGTTCGAAGCCACGGTCTCCAGCACCGACTTGGCGCCCCAGCGCCGAGCGCTGAAGACGAGCACGCGCGCGCGCCAGCTAGGTTTGCGCGGTCCCGGCTCGTGACCGGCGGCGCGCAGGCGTGTCTCCCAGAACTCGACGTGCTTCCTTTCGATTTCGGCCAGGTTCTGGTACACGCGAGCGGTCCCCGGGTCGGGCTCGTGTGCGGCCATGGCCAGGTACTGCTCGGTGCTGTCGACCTCGGCCTGCCAATTGGCGACGTAGCGCCTGATGTCGCGCCGGACATCGCCCTTTTCATCGGCTCCACTCATTGCTTGGCTCGCTCGCTTTCCACCGGCTTGGCCTCCGACTGTTCGCGCAGCTGGAACAGCTCCTCGATGGCGCTGACCAGGAGGTCGGTGTGCCAGTCGCCGAAGTTGTCGTCTTTGGCCCACTCGCGCAGGCGTTCGGTCGGCGCGTGCAGCACCTTTTCCACCGCCGCGGCCAGCGCCCGCTGCAAGCTCTCTCTTTGCGCGGCTTCGAGGGCCGGGCGCTGCCCGCGCAAACTGCGTTCGAGCTCGGCTTCGAGCGTGGTGCGGAAGCGCTCGCGCAGCGCCACCAGCGTGGGGGTGATGCGCTCGGCATGGGTCCGGCGCAGGAAGCTTTCGGTCTCTTCGCCGACGATGGCGATGGCCTTTTCCGCCTCGTGCTTGCGGTCGGCCAGGGCCGTGTCCGCGACCCGCGACAGATCGTCCACGTTGTAGAGAAACACGCCATCCAGATCGGCGATACGCGGATCCACGTCGCGGGGAACCGCGAGGTCGACCAGGAACAGGTTGCGTCCGTGGCGCTGGCGTCGGGTCTGCGCGAGCTGCTCCAGCGTGACCACGTAACCGGGCGCGCTGGTGCTGCTGACCACGATATCGGCCAGGGCCAAAAGACTCGGAAATTCTTCCCAGGACTTGGGCTCGGCGCCGAGCTTCTGCGCCACCTCGCGCGCGCGCTCGAGGGTGCGTCCGACCACGAAGACCTGCGCGCCGGCCTTGCCGAGCAGAGTCGCGACCAGGGTTGCCATCTCGCCCGTGCCGACCAGCACGACTTTGTGGCCGCCGAGCTTGCTGAAGATTTCGCGCGCCAGATCCACGGCCACGGTCGGGATGCTGACCTGGCCGGCGCCGAGAGCGGTCTCGCTACGCACGCGCTTGGCCACGCGGAAGGCGTGCTCGAAGGCACGGTTAAGCCACGGCCCCACCGCGTGCACGCCGCGCGCGCAGGAAAAGGCGTCCTTGAGCTGGCCGAGGATCTGCGGTTCGCCCACGACCAGCGAGTCGAGCGAGCTGGCCACGCGAAAGAGGTGCTCGATCCCCGCGCGATCGTCGCGCACGTAGAGGTGGGGGCGGACCTTGGGGGCGGCCGCTTCCAGCGCGTCCACGATGCTCGCGCCGAGCTCCCCCGGCGTCTGCGCGCTGCCCGGCTGGGTCGCGGCCATCACCTCCACGCGGTTGCAGGTGCACAGCATGACCATCTCGCCCGCGCCGGTTTGCTGTTTGAGAACGGTCAGGCGCTGCGCCAGCTCGGCCGGCGCGACCGCCAGGCGCTCGCGTACCTCGACCGGCGCGCTCCGGTGCGAAAGCCCGACGACGACGATCACAGACCGTCTCCCATCAGGGCGCGCGCGACATAGAGGGCGATGACGACGAAGATCCCGAGCGCGCCGCCCAGGGTGGCGTACGCCGGCCGCCGTCCACGCCAGCTTGCGACTTGGCGCAGGACCAGCACGGCCATGAGCACCAGCCAACTCGCCCCCGACAGGCCGGCGCGGAATTTGTCGCCCGCGGTGATCACCTCGGCGTACTTGATGACCATGCGGCCGGTGAGCAGGCCGATGGTGAGCAAGGGCAAGCCAATCCACAGCAAGCGGTGCCCGACGGTGTCGAGGGATTCGAGAGGCGGCAGCTTGGGACCCTGGCCAAGCACGCGCCGGGATTTCAGGCGGCGCTCGTTCACCAGGTAGAAGGCGCTGGCGCAACCCGCGACGAGCAGGATGCCGCCGCCGAGGAGGTTGGAGGTGATGTGGACGGCGATGAGCCAGTGCTGGTTGGGAGCGGGCGTGCTTGCGGCGAGGGAGCGCGCGGTGACGAGAAAGACCGCCGCGGTGGCTGCCACGAATCCGCCCAGCGCTTCGAGGTGGCGGCCGCGGCTGAGCACGGCGTAGCTGCCGACCCCGACGAGCGAAACGATGCCCAGGGCCGAATGCAGGGAATAGACCGGACAGCGCTGGTTCACGATGGAGAAGAGAATCAAGTAGACGAACTGGAGAATTGCCCCCATCTCCAGCACGCGCGGCGCCCACTTGGGCCCGAGGTGAACGGTGGCGTGCCGGCGTGCCTGCTCCAGGAAGAGCAGGCAGGCGGCCAGGTAGCCGATGGCACTGAGAATGAAGGAGGCCCAGAGTATTTCGCGCATGGCTGATCGCGTTCGGGACAAGACCTTACCATCAAGTCGGCAAGCCACCAGAACCTCGCCGGTCGGCGAACCGTCGGCGGGGCGAACGCCTATCGCGTCAGAACGGTGGCCCTTGGCGATGCGCTGTTCTCTGACTCTACAGCACTGCACGTGAGCGCCATGTCGCAAGCCATGATCCATATTCGCCCGCGGAGCGACGCCCAGGACTCCCTGGCGATGCGTGGCGTCCTAGGGCTGGCCGGGACGAGCGAGTCAGGAGAGGCGCCTACGAATTGCGCGAGCATGGGGACTTGCGAACCACATTCGCGTAAGATTGCAGTCGTGTCTTTCCGGTCCACGGCCAGGTGCGGTGACGGACCACGGCTGCTGCAGGTTCGTGGGCAAACCCGGGATGCTTTGCCGCGTCAAGGGGAGACCCTCGCCGCCAAGGACGTGGACGACGCTACGTTGGCGCGCGCGGGGCTTGCCGGCCAGGCCTGGGCGCAACGCGAGATTTGGTACCGATTCGCGCCCATGGTGTTCGCCCTGCTGCGACGATCCCTCGGCGCGCGCCACGATCCGGAGGACCTGCTGCAGGAGGTCCTTCTGCGCGTCTTCGGCCGACTGTCCACGCTGGCGAACCCGGGGTCTCTGCGCAGCTTCATCTATTCATTCGCCGTTCGCGTAGTCAACGAGGAGATTCGCCGACACCGCATTCGTTCCAGGTTGGGCGCGATCTTCCTTCGCCCGGTGGTCGAGCCCTCGGTGCCTCACGTGGACTTCGAGTCGCGCGAGCTGCTTTCACGCGTGCAGGCGGTGCTCGACGAGATGAATGCGCGACATCGTGCCGTGTTCGTCCTGCGCCGACTGGAAGGACTGGAGCTGGCCGAGATCGCCGCCCATCTCGAGCTCTCGCTGGCCACCGTGAAGCGCGATCTCGACAAGGCCAGTACCCACGTGGCGCGCGCCATCGAAGGCGATCACCGATTGCGTGCGGAAGCTCGACCGGGACCCTGCGGACAGCTGGCGAAGATTTGGAGCGTGGACAGCGCCGAGGGCGATGCAGCCACCCAACTCGCCGGGCAAGGGGCCCCACAGCATGGCGGTGGCGGACGTGAATGGCGACGCATCTACGTCAAGTAGAGCCGTGTCCATGGCTTTGGGTGCCGTCAAAACAGCCAGACCGTGCCCGCAAGGGTCATGAAGCCGAAGGTGGTGTACCCGACAATCTGGTGGGTACGGATCATGGTACCCAGGTTGTTGGGGTTTCCGGCGTTGGCCTGGTGGGTGGTCCACCAGCCGAGCACGCCTTCGGTCAACATGCCCAAGGTGGCGCCAATGACGGCGATGCGGTGGATGAGGCCGGTGTCGAAATGCAGCGGCTTCTTGTAAGGCGTGGGCGCGAAGATGGCGAAGGCCGCGGTGGCGGCGAAGGCCGCGCTGGTGGACAGCACCAGAATTTCGTGCGGCGTCTGCCACTTGTTGCTGCCGCCGCCTCCGCCATACAGCTGGTTGTAGTTGAGCTGTCCGACGGTCACCGTCGCCGCCATGAGTACCCAGGTGGCAATACCCAGGGTCTGGTGGGTCTTCAGCATCCAGCGTCGGGTGTGGGCGGCTTGTTCGAGGTCGGCGGCCTGTGCGTCGGAGGTCTCACCGGCGGCCACGGCGGAGGCTGCCCCCGCCGATTTGCCGCCGAAGAAATCGAAATCGAGGGCCTTTTTGCCCTCTGCGGGCTTCTCCTCCGCCGGGTTGCTCTCTGCGGGGTTGGCCTCCGCGGGCTTCTCCTCCTCGGCCTTGACTTCGGCCTTGTCGCTGGAAACCGTCTGCGACGTGTTATTTGCCCGTGGCGCCTTCTTGTGGTGCTTCTTCTTCTTGGCCAGCGCTTCATTGGAGGCGCCAAGGAACACGAGAATGAACGCCAGAACGGGCAGCAGCTTCATGAATTCTCGAAGGGTTGGGGTGGAAGCAATGAATTCGGACCCGAAAGGCCTATTTGCTTTGTACACCATTTCGCGCAGTCTCTTTGATAGTTGGTCCCCCGAGAAGGTTTCAACAAGGCAGGAAGAAACCATCTCGATTCGACCAACATCGTAGTACGTGTCACGACCCGATTCATGTCAGACTTTGGTTGGAACGAATTCGACTCGTGAATTTCCGTCTCGAAGTGGAGTGCATGCGATGAGGCTCTTCCCCGCCGTCGTCCTGATGGTCGCGCTTTTCGGATCCTGCAGCTACGGCGTCGCCGATATCAGCGGCGTGCCCGATAATCCAACCTATGATCGCGACATCTACCCGCTCTTTCGAGATCACTGTCTGCTTTGTCACAGCTCACCGCCCGATCGAGGCGCGCCGAGCACCTTCCGCCTCGACATCTACGACACAGACAATACCACGCACGTGATAGGGGCGATGGACGAAGCTCCTACGGCCGCGTTCGACGTGAGCATCAACAAGATGCCTCCGGGCGCCAAGAGCGGCGACGGCGTGGGACCGAACGGTCGCGCCATGCTGCAAAAGTGGGCGGACAACGGTGCTCCACAGTGACAGCGTGACGCGTCTTCCTCTCTCTCCTGTCCTGATCGCTCGCGCGGCTGTCGAGATCGTGTGACCGCGAATCGTCTGAGCCATTTGTCCCCGGAATGGGCACTGCCGCGGAAAAGGACAAAGGAGTCGTGATGTCCAGATTCTCAGCGCTTGCCATGTGTCTTTGTGCTCTCGCCGCTTGCAACGGGGCTACCTCTTCACCGCCGGGCCACAACCAAGACGGTTCCATTTCCGGCCCCGATGGGCCCGCCACCGGCTCGGGAGGCGCGAAGGGAAGCGGCGGGGCCGCGGGCAGTGGAGGCGCGGTGGGTGCGGGTGGTGCCACGAGCCCCACGGGTGGAACGGCCGGTGGATCCGGCGGCATCTCGGGAGGCACAAGTGGTGGCGGAGGGGTGGGCACCGGCGGTGCAAGCACCATGGGAGGCACGTCGGGAGGGACCGGCGGCAGAACGGTCGGGTCGGGCGGTTCGGCGACGGGTGGCATGATGGGCGCGGGCGGCGCTGGGACCGGCGGCAAAACCGGGACGGGCGGTGCGGCCGGCTCGGCGACCGATGGTGGGATGGACAGCGATGGTGCAGGCACAGGCGGCACGCGAACCGGCGGTACCGGCTCGGGCGGAACAGGCATGGGTGGCGTGGGCACGGGCGGTGCCGCGACGGGCGGAAGCCCGGGAACGGGCGGCTCCAGCACCGGCAACTGCACGGCGCCGCCTGACCCGAGCCCGCTGCTCGGCTGGGCCTCGCAATCGGGCAGCACCACGGGCGGCGGCAGCGCGACTCCGACCACGGTCACGACCCTGGCGGAGCTGCAATCGGCGGCCAGCGGCTCCACGGCCGCGGTGATCTATGTGAAGGGCGTGCTGGGGGCTGGCGCGCTGACGGTGGGCTCGAACAAGACCATCGCCGGAATCTGCGGCGCCGAGATCCACGGCCACGTCGAGATGAGTGGCTCGGTCAATGTCATCATTCGCAATATCAAGATCGTGGGCTACGGGGTGGGCGACTGCTCGCTCGATCCGAAATACGACTCGTCGGTCGGCTGCTCGTCCGGTCAGGACGCCATCTCGCTGCAGAAGAACGCGCACAACGTGTGGTTCGACCACTGCGATATCTCGGACGGCACCGACGGCAACCTCGACATCACCAACGGCGCCGACTTCGTGACCGTGTCGTGGACCAAGTTCCACTACACCCCGCGAACCGACAACGATGGCAGCGATTCGACGGGCGCGAGCGGCCACCGCTTCAGCAACCTGGTGGGCGGCAGCGACAGCACGACCAGCGACGCGGGCAAGCTGAACATCACCTGGCACCACAATTGGTGGGCGGACAACGTGGTCGAACGGCAGCCGCGCGTGCGCTTCGGCAAGAACCACGTCGTCAACAACCTCTACACCTCGACCAGCAGCAACTATTGCGTGCGCGCCGGCATCCAGGCCCAGATCCTCGTGGAGAACAACGCCTTCGTCGGCGTGAAGGATCCCCAGGAGTTCAACAGCACGTCCGACCAGGGCACGGCGTACATCACGTCCAGCGGCAACCTCTATTCCGGCACCAGCGGCACCGAGGCCACGGGCGGGGGCGGCACGCCGTTCACGACCCCGCCCTATTCCTTCACGCCGGATTCGACGTCGGGCTTGCAAGCGGCCATTCAAAGCGGTGCCGGTCCGCATTAGCAACTCGAAGATCCTTCGATTCCTCTTCGCTTGCTTCCCACGGGACAAGCGAGGAAAGTCTGGCCATGGACTTCCAGGAGCTGATTCGCGTGCGCCGCAGTCTGCGCGGGTACAAGTCGGATTCGATCGCCGAGGACGTTCTGTATCGTGTGCTCGGGGCCGGTCGCATCGCGCCCACGGCGGCCAACATGCAACCCTTTCATTTGATCATCGTGACCGATGCGGACATTCGCGCCCGCCTGAAAACGGTCTATGCGCGCGATTGGTTCTGCAGCGCGCCCGTGATCCTCGTCGGCTGCGTGGAGCCTGGCAAAGCCTGGCAGCGCGCCGACGGGTTCAACGCTGCCGAGCTCGACATGGGCATCGTCATGGACCACATCATCTTGGCCGCCACCGAGGAGGGGTTGGCCACCTGTTGGGTGTGCAACTTCGACGAAGCGAAGACCAAGGAGATCCTTGGCGTGCCCTCGGAAATTCGCGTGCTGGCCATGACGCCTCTCGGTTACGCGAACGCGGAGCCCAGGCCCTTCGCCCGTAAGCGGATCGAGGATCTGCTGCACAAGGAGCGTTGGTAGCGGATCTCGCACCCGCCGCTGCCGAATCCGCAGCCCCCGATGTCGCATGCGACCGATTGTGGGCTGGTTTTCCCGGCACGTGGCTTGCTATGTCATGGTTCCGTCGCGCTACCCCGTCGTCCAATCGTGGCCGGAATGGGTTGGCGAAAATGCAGTCGGGTGATAGCTACCGGAACAAAAGATGAAATGGCTAAGATCGAAGACGTTTTGGGCAATGGTTGCTCTGGCCGCTACGGCCGCCAGCGCCACGAAAGTCGTGCTCAAGCGCCGGGCGGCCAGGCCGCCGGTTCAATGGGAGACCGCAATGGTGGACCGAGGTCGCATCGTTGCCCGCGTGACGGCCACCGGGATCCTCTCCGCGCTTGTTACCGTGCAGGTCGGCAGCCAAGTCTCGGGCTCGGTCCAGAAGCTCTACGCGGATTTCAACTCACCGGTGAAGAAGGGACAGCTCATCGCGAAGATCGATCCGCGCCTGTTCCAAGCCTCGCTGGAGAACGCGCGCGCGAACTACGCGCAGGCCAAAGCAACCCTGATGAAGGATGAGGTCCAGGCCCGTTTCAACGAACGGCAGTCCAAGCGCCAGGGCGCCTTGGTCAAGGACAAGCTCATCGCGCCTGCCGACTTCGACACGGCGGAATCCGCCGCGGGAACGGCGTTGGCCCAGGTGGAGGCGGACAAGGCCAACGTGCAGCAGGCGCGCGCCATTCTCCACCAGGCGGAGGTGAATCTGGCGCTCACCAATATCGTGTCGCCCACCGACGGGGTCGTGATCTCGCGCAACGTGGACGTGGGACAAACCGTGGCGGCATCGCTTTCCGCGCCCATCATTTTCGTCATTGCCGAGGACCTGCGCAAGATGCAAGTCGATACCAGCGTGGCCGAAGCCGACGTGGGCAAGCTGACCGCCGGCATGGACGCGAGCTTCATGGTCGACGCCTACCCCGGCGAAAAATTCAAAGGCAAGGTGCGGCAGATCCGAAACGCGGCGCAGACGGTTCAGAACGTGGTGACCTACGACGCCGTCATCGACGTGGACAATTCGGAGCTCAAGCTGCGACCTGGCATGACCGCCAACGTGAATTTCGTGTTCGCCAATCGAGAGAATGTCTTGCGTGTCCCCAACACCGCCCTGCGTTTTCGGCCAGGCGCCGAGGTCCTGGCCGTTCTGGAACGCGAGACTGGCCAGCGCGCCGCGAATGAGGTCGACGCGCAGCCGGCAGGGGTGGCGATGGCGAGCTCCGGCGCTCCCGGTTCGAAAGCAGCGAGGGGCAACGGGGGGCGACAGCGTCCAGGCGCCGGCAGCACCTCGTTGGTCCGTGCCGCCAATCCGCCCGATCGCAAGACGGTTTGGGTTTTGAAGGGTGGCACACCGAGCCAGGCGTCCGTCAAAATCGGCACCAGCGACGGCACCAAGACCGAGGTGATCGAGGGGCCTCTCGCCGAGGGCGATTTGGTTCTGACCGATGCCACGCTCTCGGCAGACGCGAAACCCAGTGCTGGACTGCTGCCTGGCGCCCCACGGCCTCATGGTGGGCGGCCGTTTTAGGACGGACGATGGGCGCCGCATCTCTCATCGAAGTCGAGCACGTCTCCAAGGTCTATCGGATGGGGGATGTCGAAGTGCACGCCTTGCGCGACGTCACCCTCACCATCCTCGAGGGCGAATCGGTCGCGGTGATGGGACCATCCGGCTCCGGAAAATCCACGCTCATGAATATTTTGGGCTGTTTGGATCGGCCCACGGCGGGCGCGTATCACCTGGCCCAGGAAGAGGTCTCGAAGCTCGACCGCAATGCCCTGGCCAAGCTGCGCAATCGCACTCTCGGATTCGTGTTTCAGAGCTTCAACCTGCTGTCGCGAACGAGTGCGCTCGAAAATGTGGAGCTGCCGCTGCTCTACGCGGGCATCTCTGGACGTGAGCGCCACAAACGTGCCCGCGAAGCGCTCGAGCGCGTGGGGCTTGCCGATCGCCTGCACCACCACCCCAATCAAATGTCCGGTGGGCAGCAACAGCGGGTGGCGGTGGCGCGCGCTCTCGTCACCCGACCGCGCCTGATCGTCGCCGACGAGCCCACCGGGAACCTCGACTCGCGCACCAGCGTCGAGATCATGGCCTTGTTTCAGGAGCTCGGTCACAGCGGCATCACCCTTCTGCTCGTGACGCACGAGCCGGACATCGCACGCTATGCCTCGCGGGTGGTGGTCATGCGCGACGGGCTGGTGCAGACCGATAGGCGCCAGCCGCCCTTGGTGGCCGATGTGGCGGCGGCGGCGGCCGAGGCAGCGGCGGCGGGGATCCGATGAATCCGCTGCAAGTCTTGCGCGTCGCCATCCGGGCACTTTTGCGCAACAAGATGCGTTCGTTCCTGACCACCCTGGGCGTGATCATCGGCGTGTCGGCGGTCATCGCGATGGTGGCCATCGGCGAGGGGGCCAAGGCACGCGTGGCGGCCGCATTTTCTTCGATGGGCTCCAATATTCTGATCGTTCTTTCGGGAAGCACGACCGCCGGTGGCGCGCGCGGCGGATTTGGCAGCATGCCGACGTTGACCTGGGAAGATCTCAAGATGATTCGCAGCGATGCCAGCGCGGTCCGCTATGCGAGCCCACAGTTGCGCACCACCTCGTCGGTGATCTGCGAGGACCAGAACTGGGGCACCGCCGTCAACGGGGTGTCGCCCGAGTATTTCCACATTCGCGACTGGGCCATCGCGATGGGCACCACCCTCAACCAGTCGGACATCGAGGGCGGCACCAAGGTCGTGGTGCTGGGACAGACCGTGGTCGACAAGCTGTTCGGGCCCAGCGCCGATCCGGTGGGCCAGACCGTTCGAATCAAGAACTTTCCCTTCCAGGTGGTCGGCGTGCTCGCGCGCAAGGGCCAATCGCCCATGGGCCAAGACTACGACGATGGCGTCTTCATTCCCTACACCACCTTCCTGGCCAAGATTCAGGGCGGTCTGCAGAAATTCATTTCGGGATCCATCATGATCGGTGCCACGAGCAGCGAAGATACCGAACGCGCCGAAAAACAGATTGAAAACCTGCTGCGCGATCGACACCACATCCCCCTTGGCGGCGAAGACGACTTTTCGGTGCACAACCTCACGGAAATGGCCAGCGCCCAGGAAGAAGGCATCAGCACCCTGACCACCTTGCTGGCCAGCATCGCGGCCGTGTCGCTGCTGGTGGGCGGCATCGGCATCATGAACATCATGCTGGTCAGCGTGACCGAGCGGACGCGCGAGATCGGCATTCGCATGGCGGTGGGTGCGCGCCCGCGTGATGTCATGGCTCAGTTCCTGGTCGAGGCCCTGACGCTGTCGTTTTTCGGCGGTGTCATCGGCGTGCTGCTGGGACTCTTTGCCGCCAACCGGCTGGCCACCAACTTCGGCTGGCCCATCCTCGTGCGCCCCGACATCATCGTCATCGCGGTAGGGTTCTCGGGTCTGGTCGGCGTGATCTTCGGGCTCTACCCGGCCCAGAAAGCTGCGCGCCTCGATCCCATTGATGCCTTGAGGTTCGAATGAAGCGACTGCTGCTGGTCATCGCTGGACTCTTGGCTGCGGCACCTGCACGGGCCGATGATCCAGTTGCCGGTGCCTCGGACCCAGTCGTCTCGAAACACGCTCTGACTCTTGCCGAGGCAGTGCAGGCAGCGCGCACGCACCAACCTGCGCTGGAGATGGCGCGAGGCAACCTGGTGACCGCGGTGGGACAGGCGGAACAGTCCAGGGCGGCCCTCTTGCCTCAGCTCAACGGAAATGCCTCCTACACGCGCGCCACTTCCAATTTCGTTCCGCAACCCGGAGGACAGACACCCGTCGCCCAGCAGGGAAGCACATCGTTCGCGACCGACCCGCTCTGGAGGGTCGGATTGAGCGCGAGCCAGCTCATTTACGATTTTGGAGAGAGCATCAACCGTTGGAAAGCCGCGCGGGTCAGTGCCGACGCCCAGGTCGAGAGTGTTCACATCACCGAGGCTCAGATTGTCTACAACACCCGCATCGCGTTCTTCGCTGCACGCACGGCCAAAGATCTGGTCGGTGTCGCCCGCGATGCTCTGGCCAATCAAGAGAAGCACCTCGGCCAGGTCAAAGGCTTCGTCGAAGCCGGCACGCATCCCGAGATCGATCTAACACAGGCGCGCGCCGACCGGGCCAACGCGGAGCTTCAGCTCATCAATGCCGAAGGAACCTACGCCGTGGCCAGGGCAACGCTCGTGCAGGCTATGGGGGTCGAGCGTTCGATCGACTACGATCTGTCGGATGAGGAATTTCCATCGATCGAAGGCGAGGACGGCGGGGTCGAAACCCTGGTCGATGAAGCCAAGCGCAAGCGTCCCGAGATGCTGAATCTGCGACTCAACCGGCAGAGCCAGGAGCTGAGCCTGCGAACGGCCCATGACATGATCTGGCCGAGCCTGGGGCTGAGCGGAAGCATCAATGACAGCGGCCCTGCCATCGACCGTACGACCTGGAACTTCACCGGCCTGCTGACCCTGGGTATTCCGCTCATTCAGGGGGGCGCCATCAACGCGCAGATTCGCCAAGCCGAAGGGCAACTCGTGCAGGCCAAGGCACAAATCGGAACCCAAAGCCTGCAAGTCCGGCTCGATGTCGAGCAGGCGCGTATCGGCATTCGCGGCGCCAAGGCGGCCATTGCCACTGCCGAGGACGCCTTCAGCAACTCGCGCGATCGTTTGCGCCTCGCCGAGGGACGCTACCAGGCCGGCGCGGGCAGCATTATCGAGCTCGGCGACGCGCAGCTCGCCCTTACCACCGCGGCTGCACAAAAGGTCCAGGCCCAGTACCAGCTCTACACGGCGCGCGCGCAGTTGCTGAAAGCACTCGGCCGAAATCAATAGTGACCCGAGCGCAGAGCTCGGCGGCGCGGGCCTCTTGCAAGCGCTCGTTCAGCCGAAGCTGCGGGCAAACAGGGCCGCGATGGCCGCGCGCCCGTTCGCTTCGAGGAAGCGCGTCCCGGTGCCGCAGAAGAGCGGCTGGCGGATAAGCGGCTCGCCCGCGCCTTCCCAGGTCTGGCCATTCCAACGGAACCACGCCGAGCGAACCTGATCGAACACGTAGACCGGGCGATTGAACAAGCGCGCGTACTCGGCGGCGATGCCGGTGCCGCCGGTGACGGTGTCGTCCGGGTTGATCTTTCCGATCACGAAGATCTCCTGACCGTTGTCGACCTGATGCCAGATCGTCTGCAGCACCTTGCGGAACATGGGCGTGTCCGGATACTTGCGGTGCATGAGCTTGCTCAGGTAGCCGAGACTGACGTCGCCATGGCGCAGCTCCGCTCTGGTGAGAACACGCAGGCCGCGTTGGCGGGCGTTGGCGTGTCCCTCGAAGGTGAAGTTCACCTCGTCGATGCCATAGCTCTCCGCCGCCGCGCCGAACTCCGCCTCCGCGCCGTTGGCCGCGCCACTGTAACAAATGCAGTCTTCTCGCTTCATGTCTCGTCCTGTGCTTGGGTGTTTCTTTCGGCGACCGAGTCCGTCGACACGGCCTCGGCGCGGCAGGACACGGTCTTTCGCGGCCCGCAGCGCGCGGGAGGATGTCCGATGAAATGGCCAAGGTCAACCCCTCTATCGGAGGTTCCGAGGTCGGGGCGATGACCACTTCCCTATGCCAAACCACGCGGGCTGGCCGCATCACCACATCATCGGTCGGACGGCGGGCAATAAGCAATTTCAGCACCACATTGTCCATTATCGTGATTCCCGTAACGAAACCGTCGCTGAGCAGTGACGATCCGCTCACGAGAACTTCCGTATGGTCACCGCCGACCACGAAGGAGGTTCCCATGTTGTTCGATCATCGCAGATTCCCTCTATTGAAATTGCTCCCGCTCGGAGCCCTCGCAACCCTTGCCGTCTCTGGCGTCTTGGCCGGCTGTGGCCAGCACGAAGACCCGGCCAGCTCCGGCGGCGCGGACTTGACCGTCAAGACGCTGCTCAGCGCCGCGAACGTCACCGCCGTAACCGCCACGATTTCCGGCCCCGCCCTCTCTACGCCCCGCTCCGTCGCGCTTTCTGCGAGCACCACCGGGACCTGGGGCGCTCTCATCGGCGCGCTCCCAGCCGGCACCGGCTACGTCTTCAACGTCAGCGCCACCGACGTGAACAGCGTCGCGCAGTACTCCGGCGTCGCCTCCAACGTCACCATCGTCCAGAACGTGGTGACCAGTGTTGTCATCACAGCCCAGCAGGCCACGGCCCCGACGCCTTTCCAGAACTCGGTCCCCGTGATCGACGCGTTCGTCCTCTCGTCGGGCAACATCGCTCCGGGCGCCACCGTCACCGCCACGGTGACGGCCCACGATCCGGACGTTGGCGACACCCTCACCTACGCCTGGACGGTCAGTCCCAGCAAGAGTGGTGTCTTCTCGGCCCCGACCGCCGCGACCACCAACTGGACCGCACCCACCACGGCGGGCGCGTACACCCTCACCATCGCCGTCACCGATAACCACGGCGCGACCGCCTCGGCCTCGGTCGCGGTGAACGTCTCGACCAGCAACGGCGTGGGCCAAGCCTCCCTCTCCGTCAACCTCAACACCTGGCCGGTGGTGACCAACATGGTCGCGGCCCCGAGCTACCTCGTCCTTGGCCAGCCGACCAAACTGACCGCGGTTGCCAGCGATGCGGACGGCGACCCGCTGACCTACGCCTGGACCAGCACCTGCGCCGCCGGCACGTTCAGCGCCGCCATGGCCCCCGTCACCACCTTCACCTTGCCCGCTGGCGACCCCGACACCAGCTGCTCGTTCAGCGTCGCCGTCAGCGACGGCCGTGGTGGCTCGACCACCGGTCAGGCCACACTGCCCGTCGGCGCTCCTACTGCGGTCAGCTCTCCGGTCTTCACGGGCAGCTCGCAGTCGCCCAACGTCGTGACCCCTGGCATGAGCGTGACCTTCCAGGTCACCGCCTCGGATCCGCAATCGAGCGCTCTCACCTTCACCTGGATTGCTCTTACGGGCACCGTCTCGGGCCAGACCAACAGCGCCAATTCGTCGCAGATCACCTGGACTGCCCCGGCCGGCGCCTCGTCGAGCTCCACGGTATCCGCCGTGGCGACCGACGCCCTCGGCATGAGCGTCGAGCTCGACTTCGCGGTCACGGCTTGCGCGACCGCACTGAAGAGCCCCTACCTCATCTATCCCGGCCAGAATTCGACCATGGAAGTGCTCTGGCAGGACAACAACGCCGGCGAGTCGAATAGCGTTCGCTGGGGCACCGACACGAGCTACGGCATGGGGAGCGCGGTCGCGCCCGAGTTCGGCGACAAGCAGCACGCGTACACCATCACGGGGCTGCAGCCGGACACGAAATACTACTACCAGGTGACCGACACGTCCGTCCCAGCCTGCGTCTACGGCCAGGGCTCGTTCATCACCGCGCCGCCGGCCGACGCGACGTCCATCCGCTTCATCGGCCAGGGCGACTCTCGCAGCCAGCCCTTCGCCCTCGACAACCTGATGCAGGCGCTCACCCAGTTCACCTCCCAGCCCGGGAACGCAGACTACCAGCGCTTCGCCATCCACAACGGCGACTGGGTGAGCACCGACGGCGAGAGCTACTGGACGAGCCAGTGGTTCGATCCCACCAAGAAGGACATCGTCGCGTACACGGCCAATACGCCCATCGACGGCGTCAAGGGCAACCACGACAACGCCTCGGGCTACAGCACCACCTTCCCGAAGTACTTCCCCTTTCCGTACACGAACGCGACGCTCAAGGCTGGGACCGGGCCCGGGACCAGCAACCCCGCCACCTACAACAACCTCTACTGGTCTATCGACTACGGTCCGGTCCACATCACGTTCGTCGACGAGTACTCGGACTTCTCGACCGGCTCGGCGCAGTACGCTTGGCTCGTCAACGACCTCGCCACCACCGCGAAGCCTTGGAAGCTCCTCGTCTACCACGAGCCAGCGTACTCCGCGGGCTCGGACGGCGACAACACCAGCGCCCAAACGTACCTCGAGCCCCTCATCACGCAGTATAACGTGGACCTCGTCTTCGCCGGTCACAGTCACAACTACGCTCGCACCGGCGCCTATAACCTCACCCAGGCCCAGGGCGACCACATTGCCCTCAACGTCCCGCACATCACCAGCGGCGGTGGCGGCGCGCCGGTCTATCAGCCCGACATGACCAACACCCACAGCAAATACCCGCACGTCATCACGGCGTGGCCTGCCTTCGAGTTCGTGACCTTCGACGTGAAGCCCACCACGCTCACCATGACCGCCTACCAGGTCAACAACGTGAGCTTGACGGCCATCATGACGCCGGCCGCGCTCACCCTCTCGAAGATCGAGACGATCGTCCTCAATCATTTCAGCAACGTCACGCCGCAGTTCACCGCGACGACGAGCACGTTCGTGAAGGATCCGGTGACCGGCCACTACATGGGCAACCTGACCCTCACCAACAATGGTACGGATGTTGCCGGAACCGTTGACGTCGTGCTGGACGGCATCCTGAACCTCGCCGGGATCGGCAATGCAGACAACGAGTACAGCACGGTGAGCCCGCCGCTTGCTTCGAAGATCGCCCAGAACACCGGTTTGGCGACCACCGTCACGGTGGTCAATCAGACCGGCTCGAACAACGGCGAGCCGATGGTCTCGGCCACCAGCAGCGGCGTCCTGGCCGGCGGCCAGATCGTCGTTCCGCTGGAGCTCGACATGGGCACCGGTGGCATCGATCCGAACGCCACCAGCTTCTTCACCCCCGTGGTACTGAAGGAGTAAGTAGGTCGGATGACGAGACGACGGGGGCCTTCGGGCCCCCGTTTCCTTATTGGGGAATAAGCCATTCTGGCACTCCATCGATGGTTTGAGGAACTTCCGTAACAGAACCGTCGCCGAGCGTTGACGATCCGGTCACGAGAACTTCTGTAAGGTCACGGCCGACCAGTGAAGGAGATCATCATGTTGCTCGATCGCCGCAGATTCTCTCTAGTGCAATGGCTCCCGCTCGGAGTCCCATCGAATAGCGGCGATAGCGAGACGACGGGGGCCTTCGGGCTGCCATCAGCCGTTTCCCGAAAGTGGCCATGCGCATCTTCTTCATCCTCCTATTAAGCCTCTGCGTGCTGTTGCCAGCGCCCCGCGCTGCGCGTGCTGCAGGGGACGACCCGGCCGTGACCGCTCTGGAGCAGAAGGCGCAGCAGGCCTATATCGAAAAGCGGTTCGCCGAGGCGATCGCTCTCGACCTCGAAATCGCGCAACGCCCTGAGAGCCCGGCGCGCCACTACGCGGTGCAGATGCTGGGGACGCTGTACGAAGACAATGTCGTCGACGTCAGCGCCGCCATCCGGTGGAACCAGGAGTTCCTGGCGAGCTACGCCGATGTGCGGCAGGTACCTTTTTACCGACAGAAGATCGCTGCGCTCGAGAAGCTGCTTCCGCAGAAGGACATCTTCGCAGCCTACCAGAAGATTCGCTTCGCCAACCAGGGCGACGAGGTGCTCGTGAAGCAGCTCGAGGCCCTGCTGAAGGAGCATCCCGATTTCGTCCTGAAAGACAAGATCCAGGCTGAGCTAGGCTACGCCTACGCGAGCATGGACAAGTACAAGCAGAGTTATCTCGCGTTCAAGGCGCTGTCGCAGAGCAGCGGCAAGCCAATGTCCGCCGAGCACATGAAGGCTTACCAGGCGGCCGCCCTACACTGGAACGAAACCTCGCGCTGGGGCTTCGTCGTGTTGGTCGTCGTGCTGGCACTGTGGGGCGTGGTGCTCTGGGGGAAGCCGTGGAGGCGGATCACCCGACGCTCGCTCTGGAAGCTCCTCATCATTGCTCTGGCCTGGGTGGCGCTGAGCGCGGTTCGCATGCCGTCCTTCTATTCGCTCGAGACGACGGGTTATCCGATCGTCATTCCCGACACCGTGATCTACACGGGCGCCGGTCTCAACCTGACCGTGATCGTGTGGCTCTTCCTGCTCCGGCGTGCGGGGTTCTGGCAGCGCTGGTCGAGGGCCGTGCGCCTCGTCGCGAGCCCGGTGCTCGTCATCGTGATGACCTCGGCCGTTCTCTATCTGATCGTGATCCAGCAGCCGAACGGGCCGCAGCTCTTCGACGTCTTCGGTATGGTGTATCACCGTTGGGCCGAGGATTCTCAGGCGTCCTGACGGTCCGGCGGTGCCCAGCGCCGAAGCGCACGAAAAGCCAGCCATGGGCGGGCCACTGACCAACCCGTCCGTTGCCAATCCAGCCCTTGCCAAGAAAGGCGGCCTATGACGGGAAACATCCTGAAAGTGAAGACCGGCTACAACCCGAACTCGAGCAGCATCGGGGTCGACATGGTCGGCTTCCTCACCATTGGTGCGGGGATGACGGTGCTCTTCAACGTCATCGCGACCTTCATCGATGGCATCCAAAAGCAACGCGAGCGACCGGACACGACCGAGCAAAAGACGACGGAAGGCACGCCGGAAGCGACGGCGGAGGGGAGGACGGCGTGATCGCGATGCGACATCGCTTCGAGTCCTTCGGCGGAATCCTGGCCCTGGAAGAGCCGCCGATGCTCGTGCACGTAGACCGCGACTTCATGCGCAGCCTGGGACATTCTGCCTGCTCGGCCTGGGAAGAGTCGGAGACAGGGCTCCTCAGCGCACCGCTCGAAGTTCACCTCTCGGTGACGAACGCCTGCTCGCAGCGGTGCGGCCACTGCTACATGGACTCGGGGCCAAGCGACGCCGGCGAGCTGTCGTCGGCGGAGCTGCGGCGAGCTATCGACGTACTCGCGGACATGGGGGTGTTCCACGTTGCGCTCGGCGGTGGAGAGGCCCTGGAGCGGCCCGACTTCTTCGAGCTCGCCGCGCACGCGCGCGACCGCGGCATGGTCCCCAATTTGACCACCAATGGAGCCCTTCTGACCCGGGAGACCGCCGAGCGATGCCGTATCTTTGGTCAGGTCAACGTCAGCATCGACTCCCTCGATTCCCTCGATGGGGGCGCGCAGGCCGCGCGGCTCCGCGCGGTGGACCTTCTGCGGGAAGCTGGGATCCGCGTCGGGATCAATTGCGTCGTGACCCGAGAAGGCCTCGATGGCCTGGCGAACCTCATCGCGTTCGCGAAGGAGCGAGGGCTTGTCGACGTGGAGCTCCTCCGGCTCAAGCCCTCGGGCCGCGGGAAAAAGGACTACTTCGAGCAGCGACTGACCCGGGCTCAGAACGAGAATTTCTTCCCGTTCATCCGGGACCTGTCCTTGAAGCACGGCGGCTTCCCGGTGAAGATCGACTGTTCGTTCGTTCCGATGTTCTGCTGGCACCGACCGGACAAGAGCCTCATGGAAAAGTTCTCGGTCTACGGGTGCGAGGCCGGCAATGTCCTCGTCGGGGTGCGTTCTGACGGCAGGTTTGCCGGGTGCTCCTTTCTGTCGGGCGAGGAATCCATCTTCGACTTGCCGGAGCTTTGGCGGACCTCGAAGCACCTCGGCCGCCTGCGTGGCTTCATCGAGCGCGCGCCGGAGCCGTGTCGCTCCTGCGACTACTTGGATATCTGCAAGGGGGGCTGCCGCGCGGTGGCCGCCTTCGTCGCTGGCGATGCCTTCGCTCCCGATCCCGAGTGTCCGTTCGCGGTGACGATGAGCGAGCGCAGCGTGGGATCGTGAGCATGCGCAGACGACTGGTTGCGGCCTTTCTGGCTGCGGTAGCGCTGACGGGAGGCGCGCCAGCATTCGCACACGATTTGCCGATGGGAGGATCGCGCTGGTCCTTCGGTCGGAACCGGATCGTCGCCAACATCGACCTCGGCCCCTCGCTGCTGCAGTCGATCAAGGGCATCCAGGAGGGGCGCTATCCAGTCGGCAGCCTGTCGGACGAGCAGATGCACCAAGTGGCGATCGAAATCCTCCAGCCGTATCTCGATGAGAAGCTGTCGGTCACCGAGGACGGCAAGGCGTACCCGGTGAAGGTCGATAGGCTGGTGAATAGCGGGAACGTCTACACGATCTGGATCTCGGTCGAGCGGATCCCGCTCGACCTGGGGCGGCCCGTCACCATCGATTACAAGCTGCTCTTCGACGAGACCCAGAACGCGCACCTGAACCTCGCCTACGGATACGTGTCCGAAGCCACCGGAGACGCTCTGAAGTCGGTGTTCGACTTCTCACCACCCGCGATGCAGTACACGTTCGAGTCCTCGGCCCACGCCTGGACGGTGATCCCGCCGGGCACTGCCAAGACAGGGGCGAAGGTTGCGAGCGCTGCCATCGCGGCGCGAGGTCGGCCCAGCGTCACGCTGCCCGGAGCGAAGGCGAGCGTGCCGCCGACCGCGACGCGAGCCGCACAGGCGCCTGCGTCACCCCTCTCGACGTGGCGGGAAGCCCTCGCCAATGTCGGCCGCTTCGTGCTGCTCGGCATCGAGCACATCCTGACCGGGTACGACCACATCGCGTTCCTCCTGGCGCTCGTGCTCGTCGCGCCGTCGTTCAGAGCCGTCCTGCCCATCATCACTGCCTTCACGGCAGCCCACAGCATCACTCTGCTGCTCGCGGCCCTGGGCGTGGTCAGGCTTGATTCTAGGCTGGTCGAGTCGGCCATCGCTGTCTCCATCTGCTACGTCGCCGTCGAGAACCTGTTTCGCAAGAAGATCACGCACCGGTGGGTCGTGACTTTCTGCTTCGGGCTCGTCCACGGCTTCGGCTTCGCGAGCGTCCTGCAGAACCTGATCGTCGGGAGGGCGAATCTCGTCAGCTCGGTGGTCTCGTTCAACGTCGGCGTGGAGCTCGGGCAGCTCATGATCTTCGCCACCCTGCTCCCATTGCTGCGCCTCCTCGCTGCGCTCATCGCGCCCCGGAAGATCACCATCGCCGCCTCGGCCGCCATCGGCCTGCTGGGATTCATCTGGGTCCTCGAGCGGGGCTTCGACTTGAGCCTCCTGTGGCTGTGAGCTGGCGATCGACATCTGCTGTTTATCTGATATGCTCATTGGCATGAGCGCTCACGCCGAAACCCTGACCGACTTTCTCCGCCAGCCGAAGCCTATCCTGAAGAAGCTGGCCAGGGAGGATGTTGTCCTGCACCGGCGTGGGGCTGTGGCCCTCCGTCTATCCTTGGACACACGATCCTCCGCATCTTCTGCAGGCACTGAGATTGCGGCCAGTCTGCTTGCGGACCTGGTGAATGTTCCTCAGGTTCCGGATTCCCTGGGCATCCTCCTGGCAGCCCGCTTCCCTTGGATGAAGTTTCTATCCAAGGACGCCAAGCAGGCGTTCGTGTACGAGTTCATCGAGACCGTGCAGGCGTGTGCCGCCGTTGGAAACAGCGCCGCACTGAACGAGGTCGTTCACGCCTGGAAATCCACGGCTGCGATCTATGCAGACCCCAAGCTGGCGGCGGACCTGAGCCGTTCCCTTCTCGGTACCCGGGCCAAGGTTCCACGTCCCTGATGGCCAAGCGTGGCGAACGCGTGGCCCCGCCTCCGCGAAGGGGCGAATGGGAACTGCGGTTTGGTGAATCCGAAGCGGCAGCCGGGTGGGAAGAGCTGTGCCGTCAGGCACCAGGCCCCCTTCGTGAAGCCTGGGATGTTCTGTCCCGAGATCCTCGCGGCAGGACCAACCCCGACAGGCAGCATAGGTTGCGTAGCGACCTGGGCATCCGAACCATCAAGGGCAAGGTGCTCGAGCAGTGGCAATACGAGGTCACCGGCGCTGGAAGAATCTGGTACTGCCCGGATGATACTCTCCACGTCGTGTTCATCACGAAGGCAAGCACTGGCCATCCCGGCGAGACCGACTAACCTGGCGCGACGGCCGCCCGAGCGCCCCGCGCCTGCTCTCGCTTGGATTCGATAGACGACCCGGCAACGTCCTTTCGATGATTTCGCGCAGGCCGGTTCCGAGGAGCTCAGGCCACGCGCGGCGATTCGGTGGACAAGACGTTGATATGGAAACCCTGACCTGAAACCACCTCGCCCCGCGGCGGGCCGAAATCATCCTCCTCAGCGAGACACTGGAAAAGCCCGGCTAGACTCGGCAAGCCAGCAGCCCGATGGTACGGACCGAGTCGACTGGTGGCGACCGAGGATGTTCGGGCCGGGTCGACTGGCGGCAACCGTCGCGCTAGAATGAAGGCATGACCCAGCCGCGAGAGATCCTGGAAGCCGCGCTCAAGCTCGATCCAATGGAGCGCGCCGCGATTGCCAGTGAAATCATCGAGAGTCTGGCGGACAGTGCGTATGGGCAACTAAGTCCCGCGTGGGAGGACGAGATCCAGCGTCGCCTGCGCGAAGTTGAAGCCGGCCGGACTGAATGGATACCTGCCGAACGCGTCTTCGAAGAGGTCGAAGCCGAACTGCAGGCGCGTCGTGCTCGGTGACAAGGCACCGATTCGTTTCTCGGCCGCGGCCAAGACCGAATTCCGAGACGCCGTCCTGTGGTACGAGGAAAAAAGCCCTGGCCTGGGCGACGAATTCGCGCGTTCTGTGCGCGCCGCCGCAGACCTGATTTCGAGCGGGCCCGAACGCTGGCCCGCGAAGAACGGGCTGCGGCGGTACGTTCTCCGTCGCTTTCCCTTTACCATCGCCTACCGCTTCGCCTCCGACGTCGTCGAGATTCTGGCCGTCGCCCACCACAGCCGCGACCCAGCCGCATGGGTGGATCGCTGATTGTAAACGATCACGCAAAAGCTCCGTGCAACGACCGCGCTGACCGCGATCGTTGGTCGCGACATCGACCTGAAACTCCAGTTCGTCGCCGACGGACTTCGCCGCAGTGGTCACGACGCCGTTCATGTACGCGACTACGGCATCGAGTCTCTCGTGGGCAGGGTCAGCAAGCGCATCCAGCATTTTCTTCAGCGGCTGTCCCGTCAGGCACGCGACCGCGCTATATCGCCCCAGGCCACTTGCACGTGAAGCCCACGACACAGCCCGTGGTGGGGTCAACTACGGTGAGAAGCACAATGCAAAATTGGGTCGGAAAGACCACGGGCGGACAGGCAACTCCACCATCGGTTATCGGGCAGCCAGCACCCAGTACGCAGTCAGACGGAAAGGCGCATTCGAAGCCTGTGGCACACCCGGTTATTGGATCAGTCAGGGGCAAGAGTGAAGAGATGCATAATGTGGGGGGAAGGTTCAACGGCGGGCAGTTCACGCCGGCGTCGGAGTTGGTGTAAAAGACGGAGACAACACAGCCAGTCGCGGGATCAGTCAGAAGCTGGCTCGGGTATCGTGGGGAAATGGGCGGCGCGGGTGGACAGCCAGTGCCTGCGTCGATGACGACGACTGAATCGTCGCCCGAGGAATCAGGCGATTCCACCACCGCGCTGTCGTTTCCTGCCCCATCTTGATCCGTACCCGCACCGCCACCTTGGGATGTTGCACCTCCGGTGGTGTTTGCCATTGCCCCTGTGCTGGTGCTGCCGCCCACTTCTTCCGTGCTGCCGCCGCCTGAGCCACCGAGTCCGCTCGTCGTTTCACCACCAGCACCTCCGCTCGATACGACACCTCCGCCCTGACCACTATTCCCGCCGGTCAAACGCAGCCCGCCTTTCCCGCCGCAGGCTACCAGGGTGACAGCAACCGCAAGCAAGAGATGCCATCTGCCGGTCGTCGATAGAGCCGGTTGCATGGTTTCTCGATTGCGTGCATTCATGCCGCTTTCCCCTTGCGCCTGTAAGGAATGGCCCACGGCGAGCCTTGTCGGTCACGGAGCCATGGAGCACGTCCAAGTATACGCCCATGCACGCCCGCTGAACGTCCAGTCTGTCCTCCTAGTACTTGCCTGGCGTCAGCCAACCAGGGAACGCACGTCGGGTACGGTCGTCGAAGCATCGGAAGCCACGCAACGGTGACTCGGCCATGAATCCGTTGCTGGGCATACATCCGCTGGGACATCGTTGCTGCGCCTCCTCGCCGCGCTCATCGAGCCCCGGAAAATCACCATCGCCGCCTCGGCCGCCATCGGCACGCCGCTGCGTGCGCAGACATTCAGCACTTAAGAATCTATGCCGCCGGCTTGATCTGGACCCTGTATTTGAGCCCCGCTGCCCGTAGACTCTCCTCGATTGACAAGCGGATGAGGAGCTCCTGAGGTACACCAATGGCCTTGGCGATGTGCTCGGCCTTTTCTGGACTTACGCCCTTGCGCCCCTTCTCTATGTCGCACAGGTTAGCGACTGACATGCCGACGAGCTTGCCGAAATCCGCCAGACTGATCTCCTCGGAGACCCGCCAGGCGTGAAGAAACTCACCCACGGTGAGCTTGCCCATCCGTCTCTCCAAATCCTTCGACCCGAAGGTCTTTTGCCTATCTGTACTCATGCTTGTTTACCTCCAAGACCTCGATCAGCTCGACCCCGCCGGTCTCATGCTCCACGTAGATCGCTCGGTAGGCTCTGTTCAACCGCACCGATCTTTGCCCGGCGCCCCCAGAAGAGCTTGGTCACTGCTGCGAAGCTACTGCTACAAGCAGTATTTGTCAAGGACCGTTTGAGCTGATCCCCTGCGGGGGCCACCGACGCGCCACCAAGAAACATAGGCGCGCTCGCGCTCTTGGCCAGGGTTGTCAGCGTCGTTGCTCCGCCGAGACCGAGCGGGTCAAGAAGACTACGAAACAGATTCCGTTGCGGAACTGTCGCTAAGAAGTCGCAAATCAGACCCGCATTGCATGGCTACTGTGCGCGCGATGCAAACCTTTCCGATCCGTCGACCTAAGAAGCAATCATCAACAAGAGGGTGGAAGGTGGCAGTTCTGGTAGGGCTCGTCTCGATCGGATGGGGTGTTGGCTGCGGTCTTGGCAGCTATGACGACCTGGGCGAGCCGGTCCCGGGACAGCGGTGGCCGTGGGTGTGTCCTGCGGGAGGCGACCCGAACATGGACGGCGGTTGCCCGCAAGAAGCGAGCACGGATGCAGCAACCACGGACGACGCCCCAGACGCGGCCACCGAAGGGGCGTCATGAGTGCGCAGGTGCGATTTGGAGTGCGATTCGAAGTGACTGTCGGATTGTGCTTGGCCGCCTGCTGGCCTCGCCCAGCCGCAGCCCAAGAACCGCTCGACGGAGGGCAAGAACCTGCCCCGCAACCGTTGGCGGCAAGCCCGGACGGCGGCACTCCCGACTTACCGCCAGCTCCAAATGTCGCGCAAGAGCCGGTGAGCCCCGTGGCCACGAAGGAAGCCGCCTCGCCGCCAGCGCCGACGGCTGTTGCGCCGGAGCTGGCTGTTTCGCCGGAGCCGGCCCCCGACGTCACGGTGCTTGGCCAGAGGGAACGGACGACCGGAACGAGTGAGTCCGTCCTATCGCGACAGACGATTGCATCCCTGCCCGGAGGTGACACGCAACCGCTTGCCTACGCGCTGGCGACTCAGCCCGGGTTCGTCGCCGACACGTTCGGTTTCGGGCTCCACGTGCGCGGCGCCGATGGCGGCTTGCTCTACGTGGTCGATGGCATTCCTCTTTTGGCCGCCCCGCTCGGGGAATTTGGCGCCACGATGGGCTTTATCCCGACCAGGTTGGTGCAGAACGTTCGCGTTCTGACGGGCGGTTTTCCGGCAGAATTTGGTTCTGGGCTTGGTGCCGTGATCGACATAACCACGCGCCACGCTCTCGGTGGCCCATCTGGGGAAGCGGAAGCCGCGTACGGATCCTATGGCACGACCCATTACGCCTTCAACTATTCCCAGGAGATCGGAAAGCTCAGCCTCTTCATGGCGGGCGATTTCCAGAACACCAACCGCGGGTTCGACCCACCATCGGTGACCCCCATCCTTCACGACGGCATGACCTCGGGCAGCGGCTTTCTGCGCCTGGACTACCAACTTCGCGAGAGCGACCACATCGAGCTCGTCACGACCTTCAATCAGAGTCGGTTTCAGATCCCGATCGACCCGACCTTGCTGCCTCTTTCCCAAGCCCCGGCAGGAGCGGTCCGGGGGGCCGACGCCTACGGTAACGATCCTCCTCCCTTCGTGCCTTACGATGCAGACCCGGTCGAGACCGAACGCAATGTCTTCGCGGCGGTTTCCTACAAGCATGTCGGCGCAGCGGGCACCTTGCAGGTTGCCCCCTTCTTCCGCGAAGCGTACGGAAAGCTCACCTGCGATCCTGCCGGATCGCTCGGTCCGACCGCGGATCCTGGCTCTGCCTGCGGCGATGTTCGCAGGGATGTCCTTCACGGAGGCGGGCTGGCCTCGCTCACGTGGGCACAAGGCCTGCGGCACATCTGGAAGACAGGCCTGCTGGTCGATGCGGCCCGCAGCAATGTGGATTACACGGCCTACTTCCGCGACGATGTCGCCCCTTCCGGCGGTGCAGATCCGGCGCAGACACTGTCAGGCAGTGATCGTACCAACGTGCTTGGCGCGGGGGCTTTTCTGCAAGACCAAATCCTGCTTGGGAAGGTGACAATCCTTGCCGGTGCCAGGCTCGACATCGAGAGTGCGTCCTTCCTTCACAGCGACGAGCCGTCGTTGTTTCTCCTCGGGCCAAGCGCCCGGCTGGGACTTAGCTACGCCGTCACGACCAACCTCACGCTGCACGGATTCGCCGGATACTTGTGGCAACCGCCGAGCACGATCGACGCGCCCGTTGCAGGTCGGATCCTCGTTCCTTCCCTGGCCGGGCAGACTCTTCCCGTCGATATCAAGGCAGAAAAGGATTGGTCTGCGGAGCTGGGCATCACCGAGCGTCTGCTGCGCGGGTTGACCTTGGACCTCACTGGTTGGGGCCGCATCGCCAGCGATCAGCTCGACCGCGTGAACGTGGGCACCACCAACCTCGTCGCCAGCTACAATTTCGAACGCGGGCGTGCCGCCGGGGCCGAAGCCTCGTGCAGGCTCAGCGGCGGCGACAACGTCGACGGTTTCGCGAACTTGGGATGGCAGCTCGCGCAGGGCTCGGGCATCAGCTCCGAACGATTCTTGTTTTCTCAGGAAGAGGTCGCTGACAAGAGCTGGGTGATGCTCGATCACGTGCAGACATGGACAGCCAACGTCGGGGTCGATCTTCACGACGCCCCCGCGAGCACGCACGTGTCAGCCCTGCTGAACTACGGCAGCGGACTGCGTACCGGCCCCGACAGCAACGAGACGGTGCCGTCGCATGTGGTCGTCGACCTCACGCTTCGCCACCGTTTCGACATTCTCTCGCACCTGCACCCCGAGATAGCCATCGACGTCTTCAACTTGTTCAACCAAGTCTATGCCTATCGCATCGGTACCGGCTACGTCGGCAGCGCCTACGGTCCGCTACGGCGAGTCTTCGTGCGTCTCGCGGTTCCGTTTTCCTAAATGAAGCAGGCTTCCCCCGGCCGTTCTTGGCGCTGTGTGCGACGGTTCAAGTCGAATTATGGACTACAGACCATACCCTGCAGCGACGATGTTGGCCTGCACAGCGTCGTCGGCCGCATCCGAAGAGAAGTGGGCGGTCATGATCCCTTCGAAGAAAACCCCGGTGGCGCCGTTGCTGTTGTCCCCGCCTGTATCGAGGCCTATGGCGCCTTCCTTCCTCATGGGATTGTATCGCGAGCTGGGGCGCGCTCCGTCGAACATCTTGCTCAGAGTGCCGGATTGAGCATTGCCGGCTTTGATGGCCCAGTGGTTCTTTCCGGCCGCGTCGCCCTTGATCATAGCCGTGACGTACTTCATGCCGGTTATCGATGTGTTGCCGTTGTAGGGGGTCGTACTTCCGGCCCAGAGACCGTTTTCAAGGTCCGCCATGACCCAAGGACCGTTGCCAGCACCCTTGCCCCAAATGGTGCAATTTCCCCAGTACACTGCCTCCATCGTGCCCTCGCCGTTGTCCCTACTGTTGGTCTCCATGTTCCCGTAATCGAAGCAGCACCCGCCGTTGTAGACGGTGGCGTCGAAGATCGCGTACTCTGTCTCCGCGTTGTCGCCGGTTGCGGTGCCATTGGGCTTGTTGTTTCGATACCCAACACCAGTCTTGCCGTCTTCCCCGTAGACCTTATGACCATTGATCGTGATCGGGCGAGCTTTCGCGTCCGCTTCGTTGTCGGGCGTCGTCTTGGCACCACCCGCGGGAGCGAAGGTGAGATGGTTACCCTTGCCAGACTGGTCATAGATCTTCGAGATGGTGCATGCAGAGCTGCCGCAGGCCGTGTCCTGGGCGGCCCCGTCGGCGTAGCCATCCGCGGTGAACCCGATATCCGTGGTCGTGCCGCCCGTGCCACTCGCCGAGCCTCCTTTCCTGACCTGATAGAGGGGGCCGGTGTAGGTGCTCAAGAGCAGCCGAACGGTGCTGTGAGCCGCTACACATGGTTGGCCGTCTATCTGTTGGTAGATATCGCAAGGCCCTTTGATCGTCGTCGAACCGCCCGAGCTCGTTGCGCCGCCCGAACCCGTTGCGCCACCCGAAGCCGTGGCACCGCCCGAAGCCGTTGCACCGCCCGAAGCCGTTGCACCGCCCGAAGCCGTGGCACCGCCCGAAGCCGTGGCACCGCCCGAAGCCGTGGCACCACCCGAGCCCGTGGCACCGCCCGAGCCGGTCGCACCCCCTGTCTGGCCGCCTTTGCCAGACACACCGCCGCCAGCCGACGCACCACCACTACCTGTCGCACCACCTGAGGCCGTGGCGCCGCCAGAGCCGCTGCGGCCACCTGTAGAGCTCGCACCACCGCCACCCGGCTGCCCGCCCGAGTCACTCACGCCACCGCTTCCCGTCACACCACCGCTACCCGTATCACCGCCACTGGCAGAGCCCCCACTCAAGCCTCCGCCACCCGAGGTGATTGTGCAGCTCCAGGAGCAAATGCCGAAGATCGCGACCGGCAAGACGTCATTCAGAAAATTTCTTCTTTTCATCGAAAACACTCCTCAGTACGTGCAGTGGAAAGAGCAGGGGAATCCCGTCTCATCGATTGGACTTGGCTCGCTATTTGCCGTAGACGTTCACGATGCTCCTCTGAATCGCGTCGTCGGTCGCGTTGGTCGTTTCGCCAGACATGACGGCGCCTTCGGAGAAGCCGCCGGTACCGTTGGAGTCGCCCGCCCCCCCTTCGCCCAGCCCCAGCCCACCCAGCTGTTTGAGAGGCGAGTATCCCGTGGGCAGCGCGGCAAGGTCGATATTCACCGAGAGCGTTCCCGACTTGGCATTTCCGGTCTTGAGCGCCCAGTGGTCGACGCCGTTGTGCTTAAAAAGCGTGGTGACGATGTCGAACGTAACGGACGGGTTGGCGTTCTCCCCGGTCGACGTGCAATCAACGGTGGTCGGCACGCCCGAGCCGCACTTTGCGGTGTTGCCGGCATAGACACCGGTTTCGAAGTCGACCATGGGCCATGGCCCATTTCCCGTGCCCTTGGACCAAAACGTCATCTGCGAAAGGTTTAGCGCGGTCAACGTGCCGGGGCCGGAGTATGCGATCGCGTTGTTGGTATTGCCGTAGTTGAAGCAACAATTGTTGTTCAGGTATTTGGCGTGGAAGATAGCATATTCGGTTTGAGGCTTCGCACCCGTGGGCATGTTCTTGGTCTTGTCCCGGTTTCTGAGACATTGCGCCGGGCTCTTCCACATGGCACCGGTCTCAACCGCGATGGGCACATTCGTACCGTCCGACATCTGCCAGTACTGAATGTCCATCAGGTCGCAGGGCTTATTGGTGCCGGGCTGATTCGTGTTCGGGTCGTCTGCCCGCCACATGTCGTTGCCGTTCCCTGACTGGTCGTACAGCGTCGTCACCTTGCACGACGTGCCCGAACAGAACGTGCTGAGGGTGGCAAGGTCCGCGAGCCCGGTCGACGCGACGATGCCGATGTCTTTCACCTGCTTGTCGGAGACGCGTAGGGCTTGGAAAAGCGGACCCGTATAGGATGCGAACAGGGTGCGCGTCATGGCGTGGGCCGCAACGAAGGGCGTGCCCGCTGCCTTCGCCACGTCGCCGGGAAGAGTGCTCGTGCCGGTGGAGCCACCGGAGCCGCCTGTGGCCGTGCTGCCGCCGCTACCGCCCGCGGAACCACCCAAGCCGCCTGTGGCCGTGCTGCCGCCGCTACCGCCCGTGGAACCACCCGCGCCACCCGTCCACAGCGTGCCGCTGCCACCGCCCGTGGAACCACCCGCGCCACCTGTCTGCGCGGTTCCGCCAGCGCCACCCGCGGAGCCACCCGAACCGCCGGCCCCAGTGCCGCCACTACCGCTTCCGCCCGCGCCCGAACCGCCTGCCCCCGCATTGCCGCCACCGCCTCCGGAGCCACCCGAGCTGCTGGTTCCCGCATGCGGTGTCGCGATGTCGAGGGGCGCGCAAATGTCGGTGACGGTCGTGCAGCTCGCGGGGGGATTCCCGGTCACGAAGGTCCAAATCGCGGCGAGATCGGCGAGCGTGACCGCGGCGCAACCGGCGAGCCCATTTACCCCGTCGTTGAAGGCGGAGGCCTCGTCGGTGATACAGGTAGAGTACTGCGCGACCGTCGCTGTGCAGGTCGCGGGGATGGCGCTGCAACTGGCAATGGCGGGATTGGCTTTCAGGCATGCACTCTGCTGGCTCGCGCAGTTTTGCTGCAACTGAGAATCCGTGGGAGGACTACTCGACACTCCGTATGTCAACCCCGCGGACTTGCACAAGGTCGCCTGGCTGATCGCTTTTTCGTAATAGGCATAGGTGTCGTTGCAGAGCTGGGTTGCCTCCGACGGCGTCAGCGAACCGAGGGGCTTGCCGCCGCTCAGCGTCGTGATCGAGCCATTTCCGCCGGCGCCGCTGCTCGCGGTACTCCCGCCCGTGCCCACGGCTGCCCCCGTGCTGGAGCTTCCGCCCGTTCCTGGCTGTCCTCCCGAGCCAGTCGTGCCGCCAGAGCCTTTGCTGCCTCCCATCCCGGGACTCTTGGAAGAAGTGGATGTCGAGCAAGCGAGTGTCGCAATCGACAGCGAAACTGCCAGGGATGCGACGACAAACTGGGAACGGCCGCGCCCTCGGGTTCTTCGGGTCATGGCTCCGGAGGCAGGTCGGCAACCCCAGGAGCAAGTGTCGAAAGTGGCGCCAGTGACCACAGCGTTCAGAGCGGAAGTGACCGCGCGCGTGCTCTTCATGCTCTGGTAGTGTCAATTCGGAGGTGAAGCGGGCGGATTCTTTTTTTTGAGATTTCCGTTCGTCGGGCATCCGGAAGAGGCGTCCCCAGGATTGTTCCGTTTTCCTCGGATTCGTGCGTTTGGCGAGTTCCGGCCGGGCGTGGCTTGGTCTGCGGCCTGACTCCGGTTACTCTTGCCGGGTGGAGAAGTGCCGTCTGCCGACCACACTCGTTTTGGCGCTAGCGTTGGCTTACCCCGCGCGGGCTGCCGGCACGCGGGCGATGAACAAGCCCCTCGTCATCCTGACCGAGGAGGGCAGCGAGGATGCCGAGGACGCGGCTTTCTTCTCCAGCGTGCGGGTGCTCGCCGCCGAGATCGGGATCGGCGTCAGCACCCAAAAGGTTCCGAGCTTCGAGGCGGTACGCGACACCCTGCTGGCCCAGGCTCGACAAGAAACCAAACCCTTCCTGGTCGCCTGGATCTTGCGCGAGAAGGGGACCCGCAAGATTCACTTGTTCGACCCCTCGAAAAACCAACTGCGCACACGCACCGTCGAGGCCGGCGCGTCGGCCACGGCCAACGCGGAGACTTTGGCACTCATCCTGCATGCCGAGCTGCTTGCTTATCTAAACGAACCACCGCCTCCGCCGGCCCCACCCACACCGCCAGCCCCACCCGCCTCGCGGCCGGATCCCCGCTGGGCATTGGGAGCGTCGTACGTCGCCGGGACCTTCTTGCGCGACCAGGGCGTGCAGCAGGGCATCGGGCTAGATCTTGCGCACCGCTGGTCTAGCCTGTACGTGGGCGCCCACTACGCGTTTCTGTCAAGTCAAGACGTGCACGCAGAGGACGTCACCTTGACGATCCACCGGCACCCATTCGACCTCGACGCGGGCTATCTCTCGCGCGAGCACCGCCGGTTGCACTTCGCGGCCGAGGTCTTCCTATCGGGCGATTCGGTGTCGCGCCACACTTCGTTCGCCGCGCCGCCCTTGTTGGCCCAGCCGGACGACCGCCGTTTCGTCGTGGGCGCCGGTCTGCGCGGGCGCGCCGAGGTGCGCATCCTTCGCAACCTGACCATGCACCTGGCGCTCGGAATCGCGACGCCGCTTAACCCGCATGATTTCCAGGTCATGCGCGGAACGACCGGCACGATCGCAGCCCGCCTTTCGCCAATTTGCGTCAGCGGCGAGGTGGGCGTCAACATCTTGGCGTTTTGAATGGGTGACGCTTTTTTCCGCCCCACTGTCACCTTCCAAGCCACTACTCTTTCAGAGTCTCGCATGGATATAGCCGACGACAATGATGCCCTCGCATTGGCCGCCCAGGCGGTCGCCGGCGACAGAAATGCCCAGCGTCGACTGGTGGAGCGGCTGCATCGACGGGTGCAAAGCATCGCCTTGTCCATCCTGGGCAATGCCCTCGATGCCGAAGACACCACCCAGGTCATCTTGATGGAGATTCTCAAGTCGATTGGCTCGTTCCGTGGTGAAAGCCTGACCGGGTGGAGTGATCGCATCGCCGTGCGCACCGCCATTCGGCACGCACGCCAGCGCCGCATCCATGGACTGCGCTTCGAAGCGACCGAGAATCTGGATGACCTGAACTGGTCGAGCGATGCTGCGAATGCTGACGTCGATCATGCGCGTGACCTTCGCGACTACCTGGCCCACTTGCCCGAGGCTAGGCGTGAGGCGCTCGTGCTGCGGCACATGCTGGACTATTCGATCGATGAAATCGCCGCGCTGACCGAAGTCTCGCCTAACACGGTCAAAGACCGGCTGCTACATGCACGTGAGCAGCTGCGGCGGCTCATCCGGCGCGACCGCATGATCGACCAATCCAGGGGGAACGCATGATCTCCACCGACTGCGAACGCTGGGTGGTGCTTGCCGACCAGGTGGCGATCGGGGAAGCCGTGTCCGACCGGGACCAAGCATGGCTTGTCCAGCATGCCCGCGCTTGCGGCGACTGCGGGCGCGAGGCCGCCTTCTACGCATCGTTGCGCGATGCGGTCGGGCGGCCCGAAATTCTGGTCGTGCCGTCACCCGCCGCTCGCCCGCTCGCCCGTCGCTCGCCCGTGCGGATCGCCGTGTTCGCTGCCATGGCGCTGGCTGCCTCGATAGCCATCGTCGCGGGACTTGCTCGCAACCACGGCGGCCGCGCTTTCACTCCCGCAGCAGTGCATGAGCCGCCGCTCCCCGCGCGCTTGCTTTTCGCATCCGGCAGCGCCCGCCTCGGGGATGCGCCAGCCCAGGCCGGGCAACTCGTGAAGCACGGCGAGCGCTTTGATACGGGCGACGGCTTGGCCTGCATGGCGATCGCGGGATCGATCACCGTCTGCCTGGACACGATGAGCGCGGCCACCGTCGCGCTCGCCGACCCGAAGCAGGCGATCGTGTATCTGGAGAAGGGACGCCTGCTGGCCCGCCTGGATCACCAGCTGGCGGGGCACACGTTCCTGGTACGCACTGCCCAGGCCGAGGTGCAAGCGGTTGGAACGCGTTTTTCCGTGGGCACCTCGGATGACGGCAAGACCCAGGTGCGTTTGCACGAAGGCAAGGTCACCGTGCGCGCAGCAAACCGCGTGGCGAGTGTTCTGGCAGCCCCAGTGCAGGCGCGGGTGGGCGACGACATCCACGTAGCGTCCATGTCCGAGACGGCAAGCCATGACGACGACCTGTTGTCCGATTTGTCGACGCTGTCGCGCGAGGAAATCCGAACGATCGCGCACGTCACAAGCATGCCGGCCGGAGCTGACGTATCGTTCGACAACGTGGCGATGGGCAGGACGCCCGTATCGACTGTCCTGGCTGCCGACGTGCACATGCGACTGGCCATGGTGGGCTACGTCCCCGTGAGCGAGTGGATTTCGGCGGCAGATGGTGGAACGATCGAACGGAGTTTTGTGCTGACCCCGCTGGCGGCGTCGGCAGAACCACCCGACAGGCCAACGCGCGCTCATCGTGGCGCACCTTCGCCGTCGCCCAGCCGTCTCCTGGCCATGGCCCAGGCGTTGCGTGCGCGCGGCGCATACGACGCGTGCGCGCAAGTTTATCGCCGGCTGTGGTTCGAGTTTCCCAGCAGCGAGGAGTCGAAGGTATCCATGATTTCCCTCGGCGAGCTCGAGCTCGGCAAGCGAAAACACCCGGTGGCCGCACTCGAAGCCTTTAGCGCCTACTTGCGCGTGGGCGGCACGCTCGAGCGCGAGGCTCGCTACGGGAGGATCCGGGCGTTACGGGCGGTTGGCCGGGACGGCGAGGCGAATGCGGAAAGCGCCACCTTCTTGCGCGACTACCCCACCAGCATCCAATCGGCCTCGCTCCGTCGGCAAGTCCATGAACGGTGATTTGCGGCCCTTCGTCGCTGCGTGTGGATTGGCGGTTGGCCTTGGTGCCTGCCACGTCGCCCCTGATACGGTGGCCTCGTTCTACGGCGGCTCTGGGGACGGAGGCGAGGGAACCGGTGGCAGCGGAGGGAGCACGACGAGCGACGCGGGGAGCGTCTGCACCGGGCATCTCGGTATCGACGCCGGCACGGACGTGGGTTTGTTCCAGGGCCTCGTCGCCTACTACTCCTGCGATCAGGCCACCGGCGCGACCTTGCCGGATCTATCGGGCGACAACAACAATGCCACCCTGGTCACGGGCACCGGTGGCCTGGGTGGGGCCAGCTTCGCGACCGGGAAGGTTGGCAACGCATTGGTATTGACCGCCGCGAATGATGGGTATGCGGCGTTGCCAGCGGGTATTCTCGCCGATGCATGCGAGGCCACCATCGCCGCGTGGGTCAACATCAAGACGCAGGTCAATTACCAGAGAGTCTGGGACTTTGGCTGGGACTCGACCGTGTATATGTACCTGACGACCAGCGATGCCATCCAGATGCCGAGGTTTGGGATCAGCGTCGCTGGCAACGGCAGCCACGAGTTTGGGCTCGATGGCCAGGCTGCCTTACCCATCGACGAATGGCACCACCTCGCGGTGGTCATGGGGCCTTCAGGCGTGGTTCTCTACGTTGATGGCCAGCCGGCCAGCGCGGACGCATCGATCGCGTTACGCCCGGCCGACCTCGGTAGCACCCCCAACAACTACATCGGTCGCTCGCAGTTTTCCGTGGATGCGTACCTGGATGGCGCCATCGACGAGTTCCGCGTCTACGACCGTGCGCTTTCGCCCCAGGAGATCCAGGCACTCGCCTCCGGCTCGTAGGGGTGCGCGGGGCAACATTGCCTTACCGCGCACCGCGTGCTGGTCGCGCGCCATCCTTGCCGCGCCATCCTTGCAACGATGGCTTTCTCGTCGATTACAAGCACTGCGGATTGCCGCTGGAGCCGGTGAAGGTCGTCGTGCAGGGGGTCTCTCCGCTCGACAGATCGACCGTCTGGGTGTAGCTGACGGTGCAGGTGCTACCGGCATCGGGGCCGAAATACTGGCTGGGAGACTGGCCGGGATACTGGATCTGCAGATTGAAACGCCCGACCGGCAGATTGGTGAGGATCAAGCCCGCGCCACCATACACGGGGAACTGCGACGACGAAACGCAAGGGGTTGCGGGCAGAACCTGGGGATCCGCCAGGTCGATGGTGTAGCGCGAGTTGGCCGCGTCGAAGGTCGCCGTCGCCACGCCATAGCTCGAGGCCAACAAGACCTGGATGCGCGAGCCCCATCCTGCGGGGGGCGTAGCGCCGGCGAGAGAGACCGACAGAACGCCGCAATTCGGCTGCACGGAGCCGCCAAGCTGCAATCGAGCGGTCAGCGTGGCTTGCGGGGTGGTGCCGCTCGCGCAGCGAAAGCCGCCGCGGGTCTGCGAATCGCCGGAAGAATTGCCGGACATGTTGTTGTCGAGCGCCAGGTAGCGCCCCGCCGGATTCTGCCGACACTGGTTTTCGAACACGCCACCGCCCTTGAGCAGCGGATTGCGTGCCGAGACTCCACCCGTTCCCACGCTTGAGCCGCCACAGTCGGTACCCTGGTCCTGTGCGGAGTGGTCGTAGGTGACGTGGAGGGGATCGGTGACCGCCTCGGAGGCGGGGGCCGGAATGCAGGCCGGAGGATTCGAGGAGTCCACCGGACACTGGTACAGGGTGTTGCTTGTTCCGATGCACTCGCTCTGACAGGCGTTGCTGCCCGCGCACTGGCTGGTCATGCAACTGCCGTCGTTCTCGCACAGGGAAGCCACGGGCGTCTGGTACCGGCAGCCCGTGGAAAAGACGAAGTCGTCCTCGACCCACTCGGGCAGGCTGCCGGCCATGTCGCAAACGCCGAGCGGCGTGCAGTCGATGGGGTTGCTGGCCACCGGCTGTAGGGACTTGCTGCCGGTACCGCAGTCCTGCGAGGGGACGTCCCCACACACGCGCGGGCCATCGCCCCAGGGATAGACCTGCATGTTGCCCTGGCTGTCCTTCACCCGTGCGGCAACTTCCCACTCGGCCTCGGTCGGCAAACGCAGCGTGCGATACCGGCAGTACTGGCGCGCCTCTTCGACCGTGACCTGGGCCGGAAGGTCGCCCTGGTTGACGTAGTCTCCGGAGTCTTCGTCGCAGCACTTGCCCAGGGCCGCGCAGGCCGCGTACTGCTTGACCGTCACCTCGTGAACGTCGATCTGGAACGGCTGGCTGAGCACGATGGGGTGGGCGGGCTCGGCCATTCCGCAAGGTTTGGTCTGCGCGGAATTGCACGCATCGGTCGTTCCGCCGACCATGTAACTGCCGGCGGGGATCCGCACACTTGGGGTGGCGTCCGGAAGGGGAATGCCCTTGGCACAGCCCAGACCGGCAGACAGCACGAGGACTGACAGCAGGCGGCTCACGGTGTCTCCCTGGATGCGGGAAGAAGCAGGCTGGGTGGCCCTGGATTGACGTTGCCGCGGTTGAGTGCCCAGTCGAGCACGTAGCACGTGATAGCGAGCGTCGCCGACCCGATGGCCACCCCTTGACCGATCTTCTCGAGCGTGGCGAAGCGGTTGAAATCATCGGTGCCAGCGAATCTACGGTTGGCCAGGATGTGGCCGACGATGCCGCCGGTTTCGGCCAGCGCGCCCAGCACCACGAAGGTTGTTCCCAGGCTGCGCCAGCCGTGCGTCTTGACGCGGGTCAGGTCACCCGCCACGGCGGTATGGTCGCCCGCAATCAGCGTGACCGCGCCTTCGGCGCCGCGGAACCCCTCGCGTTCCAGCGACACCGAATAGAGCCCCGGCGGTAGCCGCAGCTTGACCGGGCCGTGCATGCCGACGGAGATGTGGTTGACGAGAATGTTCGCCTCGGGCGGTCTGGCGATCACCTCCAGCTCCGCGTCCTTGGGTACTTCGACCGGCGGAGCGGGCACGACAGTCGGAACCGGCACGGGCGGGGCTGGCACAGCCGTGGGCAGGGTTGCGGACGCTTCACCTGTCGGGACGGCCGTGGGCGACGGAGCTGCAGCCGCTGCCTGTGCCTCCTGCTGTCGCTGCTGTTCGATCGCCGCCTTGAGCTCGCGGATCTGCCGCTCGACCTCGGTGCGATTGGCGGCCTCGGGTGCTTCGCGCAGGTAGCTCGCGTACATTTTGACCGCGTCGGACAGCTCGCCAAGTTGGCGGTGGCATTGCGCGATGTTGTACAAGAACGACGCGTCCTGCTTCAGCAGGTAGGCCGCCTTGAATTCATCGAGCGCTTTCCGGTACTCGCCAAGCTGATAGTGCGTGCGCCCTTGCTTGAAGTGAGCCCGGGCCTCCCCCGCGCTCTCCTTCGCCGAATCGCCCGCCGCCAGGCTCGCGGACGCGGTGCCGACCGTAACGAGGACAACCAGTACAATGCTCGGGATTCGCGCGAACGGCCTTACCACACCATCATCGTACGCGCAGAAGGGCTCTTCGCGCAACTCAAGCAGGTGCCTCTGAACAGGGACCGAAGGCAGGCGCCGAGAGGCCTCACTGGGCGGGCAAATAGTGCAGGGCGAAGACCGCGCCCTGCGGATCCAGTAGCTGCGCGATGCGCGCGCCTCCTGGCACCTCCATCGGGCCGTTCATGACCTTGGCGCCGCGCTTGGTCGCGCGCGCGATGGCGTCCTCGAGGTTCGAAACCTGTGTGTAGTAGCCCCACGCGGGCGGCATCTTCGAGCCCTTGGGCACGGTCATCATGCCGCCGACGCGAATGTCGCCCAAGCCGAAGACCCGGTAGGTACCCATGTCGCCCATGTTCATGTCTTCCAAGACCTTCCACCCGAAAAGCTTCGTGTAGAACGCGAAGGCGGCGGCGCTGTCGCTGGTCACGAGCTCGCTCCAACAGAATTCGCCCGGCTTGCTCGGATCGTGCAGCGTCATCCCGTCGCCGGATGGCTGGAAGATTGATAGAAGCGCGCTTTGCGGATCGGCGATCACCGCGAAGCGACCCACCGTGGGAATGTCCTCGGGCCCATGCAGGACCTTGCCCCCCAGCTCCTTGGCCACGGCCACCGTGGCGTCGACCTTCTCGACCTGGACGTGTCCCATCCAATGCGGCGGCGCGCCCATTTTGGCTGCCTCCGCGGGTAGCTCCATCACGCCGCCGAGCGGGCCCTGACCGCCGACCCACATGGTGTATTCGCTGCCCTCTCCGAAGGGCTGGGTCTGCCAGCCGATGACGTCCCCGTAGAAGGCGATCGCCGCCTTGGGATCCTTGGTGAAGTGCTCGTACCAGACGAATCGACCGTTGTTCTCGTTTGCCATGACTTATCCTCCCAACCGCGCCTCGAGCGCGTTCGATGCTTTCGACGCCGAACGGAACGCAGGGTTACAGGGTATCGGTGGCTGCGCGCTCAGCCGGCCGCCGCCAGCACACAAGCGAGGCCGCGATCGAAGGTCGCGGGCGGGGTCAGCAGGCTGAGCACCAGCGTGGCGCCCGGACGCAGATCGAAGAAATAGCCTGGCTGAACCAGCACGCCGTGCTCGCGCAGGAGGTGGAGCGCCCACTCTTCGTCGCTCATGATCTCCGGCACGCGCAAGATGACGGACCAGCCCGCTTCGGTGGGTAGTAGCGTGCAGGGCGAGTCCGCCCCGATCCGATCCACCAGGGCGCGGCGATTGCGCAGCAGGCGCTCGTGGATGGCGCGTCGGATCTCCGCGCCGAGCTCCAGCAAGCGCGGCAGCGCCAGTTGCACGGGGGTGCCCACCGATAGATACGTGTCGGCCACCAGCTCCAGGTTGGCCAGCGCGGGCTCGACCAGGTCGCGCGGGCCGGTGGCCGCGATCCAGCCCAGCTTCATCTGCGGCAGCCCGCTCGCCTTGGACAGTCCGCCGAGTGAGAAGCTCAGCGCCGGGCTGGGCCGGCTGGCCAGTGCTCGCACTGCGTCGGCCGGCGGCGCAAGGGGGAAGTCGGCGAAGACCTCGTCGGCGATCACCGCCAGGCCGTGCTCGGCCGCCAGCGCGCACAGCCGATCGCAGTCGGAGGCGCCAAGATAGGACCCGGTCGGATTGTTGGGGCTGACCACGACCACGGCGGCCACGTCGGTGAAATCCAGGCTTGGGAAGTCGATGTGCCATCGTCCATCGAAGGCCAAACGGTACGGTCGCGACGAAAGTCCTTCCAGGTTGGCCAGATAGTCGAACAGCGGGTAGCTGGGCTCGGGGACCAGCACGACCTGCCCGGGGTTGCCGAGCAGCTTGAAGAGCAGGGCGTAGGATTCGCTCGAGCTGGCGGTGAGCAGAACCTGGTCGACATCGATAATGGCGCCGCGACGGGCGTAGTCGGCGGCCACGGCGGCGCGCGCCTGCAAGCCTCCGCGCGGCGAGGGCTGGTAGAGCGCGGCAGCCGGATCCGCCAGGGCTTGCGCGATGGCCGCGGCCGGGTAGGGCAGCTCGGCCTGGGTGGGATTGGAAAGGGTCAAGTCGAGGAAGGGAAGGCCGCTCGTCCGGCGCTCGCCCTCGGCGCGGGCCAGCCGGTTTTCCGGCGCGCTCCACGCGAGCCGCCGCGAGAATCTCACCGGGGGGTTCACAGCAGGCCCAGATCCTCGGCGTGCACGAATCCCTCGAGCCCGTTGGCCAGCCGCACGCGCACCCAGTCCTGATCGCGCTCGAGCACGCGCACGCGAAGCCCGCCGTGCATCTCGAAGCTGGTGCGGAAGGTGCTGTCTGCGCCCTCCTTCACGGCTACCGTGTCGGGCAGGACGATGGCGAAGGGGATACGGTCGAGGTTCATGCGGCCGAGCAGAAGCGCGCCAGCAAGCAGCGACGCCGTGCCCAGGACCGCAGCGGCGGTGCTGACCGCCAGCCGCGAATCCTCGGCCATGCGCCGACGGATGAAGAGCAAGGCGAAGCATCCGAGGTAAAGGCCGCAGAAGAGCCAGACCTCCGTCGACGGGCTGAGGAAGGTCACGATGCGGGTCCACAAGGGCTCGCGCTCGGCGCCCTCCAGCTTGTCGTGGGCGCGCTGGTCGGCCAGCTTGCGCGCCTGGGTCAGGTTGAAGCGTGCGTCTTCGTCGTCGGGCGCGACCACCAACGCGCGCTCGAAGGCCCAGATGGCGTGACCCAGCCGGCCCAGGCGAAAATAGGTCACCCCCAGGTTGTAGTAGAGATCCGCCGAAACCACGTGCTGCTTGTCGAGCTGCTCGTAGGCCGCCGCCGCCGCCGCGTAGTCGCCGCGCAGGTGGGCCTCGTTGCCGCGCTTCCAGGCCTGGTCGAGAAAGTCGGCGCGGGCATGCGGCGTAAACGCGACAAGCACGGCGCAGATCAGGGCGGTGCTGGCGGCACGGCGCAAGCTCATGCCGACCCTCTCGCGCTCGATTGCAGCTTCTCGAAGGCCTCGATGATCTCGCTGGCGCGGTCGATGGTCCGGCTGGCCTCTTCGGGATTGAGACTTCCGGGCGCGAAGCGGGCGCGGTCGCAGGTGTCGAGCACCGAAACCGCGGTCTCCGTCAGGCCCTGGGCAGCGCCGAGGCCGGCCAAAGCCTTACGCAGCTCTTCGCGCGACATGCCCGCCATCGGCCGGCCAATCTTTCCCGTGAGGAACTCGCTGAGCACGCGTTCGATCTCGCCCAGCGCCGGGGCCAGGCGGCCTTCGTGCAGATGGACGGTGGCGGTGCGCAGGCGGCGATTGGCCGAGCGCCGCAATTTGCGCCGTCGCTTGCCCTCGGTCTCCTGTCCCAGGCGAGCACGCGCCACGCCAAACAAGCTGACCAGGCCGAACAGCAGTGGGGGCGCGACGGCCACGCCGAGCAGGGCCGGCGAGTGGTAGAGTGCGGACCCGAGGTCGCGGCGCAGGGAGGGGCGGCTGCGCAAGGGGCGCACATCGATGGCCAGCAGGTTCTCGCTGCCCGAGGCCGCCGGCGCGGTCACCGCCGTTTGCGTTTTTGCCACTTGGGCGAAAGCGGCCTCGCCCGTGACCACGAGATGAATGGGCTCGGTCTTCACCGTGGCATAGGCGGCCTTGTGCGTGTCGAAATAGCTGAACGAGAAAGCGGGCAGGGTGGTCTCGCCCGGCTTTTCGGGCAGGAGCAGGTACTCGGCGGTCTTGCTTCCGCCGACGACGTCACCGCCGTTCATTTGCACGCTCACCTTGGGCTCGTAGATTTTCCAGCCGTCGAGTCGGGGCATGGCGGGCAGGCCAATCTTGCGCAAGTTACCCTGGCCATCGATGCGTAGCTTGAGCGTGATGGCGTCGCCGACTTGGACGTGGTCGCGGTCGACCTCGGCGGCAATCGAGAAGCGTCCGACCGCCGATGGATCGAACCCCACGGGCGCGCCCGCGGGCAGCGGCACGATCTCGAGGGTGACGGGATCCGCCTTGAGGTGCTCGCTCTTCACGGTGGCGCCGAAGAAGTCTACGCGCGAGATGTCGGCCTCGAGCGGGGTGATGGTGTACTTGCCGGGCTTGAGGCCGAACAGGGCCTTGCGCAGAAGCGGCGCGGAGAGGTACACACGGCCTTCCAGGACTTGCTCGGACAGACTGAGCCCGCCGCGGTTCTGGGGCACCTCCAGAATCCTCGACCCAGAAACCGTCTGCGCGCGGCTCCTTGGTGGGGGCGTAGTTGTTCTGGCGCTCGGTCAGGTAAAGCTGCCACTCCACCGTGATCTGTTCGCCGACGAATGCCTTGGTCTTGCTCGGTACCACGCGCAGGAAATTGCGCCGGCCGGCCGGTCTGGCGGGTTCGGGCAGGGGCTCGGGCTCGGGCTCGGGTTGGGGTTCGAGATCCGGGAAGAAGAAGTTGGCGCCCGGAAAACCGGGGACGCCGTGCGGAAGTTGTCGCTGCGGCGGCGCCGGCTGCGCCTGGCCGCTGTCGACCACGGTGACGGTGAC
>CAWGPW010000012.1:0-106321 GCA_963824555.1 uncultured delta proteobacterium
ATCGGACGCGGGCGAGCCTTTCAACATGGCCTACCTTGCGATGCGTGGATGTGCGGGCGTCAATGCCGTCAGCCGGTTGCACGGTCGGGTGAGCCGGCATATCTTCGCGCCGCTCTTCCCTCGCTGGCCGGAGAGCGAGGTTCCGGTCGGTCACGTAACCAACGGCGTGCACATGCCGACATGGGATTCGGCGGCGGCCGACGAAGTTTGGACCGACGCCTGTGGCAAGAGTCGCTGGATGGGTACGTCGACTACCCTCGAGGCGGATCTCCGCCTGGTTTCGGACGAGAAGTTGTGGGCCATGCGCAACACGAGTCGAAGGCTGCTCGTGGAATATGCCCGCGAAGGCATCGGTCGCCAGATGGCCGCTGTCGGAGCCCTGCCTGCGGCCATTGCCCGAAGCCAAGCGCGGCTGGATCCCGAGGTCATGACCCTGGGTTTCGCACGACGATTCGCGACCTACAAGAGGCCCAATCTTCTTCTCCACGACATCAACCGACTGCTCGGCATCCTCAATCACCCGGAACGTCCCATCCAGCTCATTCTCGCGGGCAAGGCACATCCGGCTGACCAAGCCGGCCAGGCCCTGATTCAGGAATGGACGCAATTCATCGGTCGTGGCGATGGAAGCGTGCCGGTGTTCTTCTTGGCCGACTACGACATGTTATTGGCCGAACGCATGGTGCAAGGAGTCGACGTGTGGATCAACACGCCTCGGCGACCGTGGGAAGCCAGCGGCACGAGCGGTATGAAGGTGTTGGTCAATGGCGGTGTCAACATCTCCGAGCTCGACGGCTGGTGGGCTGAGGCCTATGAGCCGGTGCTCGGCTGGGCCTTGGGAGACGGTAACGAGCATGGCGACGATCCGGCCTGGGACGCGTCCGAGGCCGGGACGCTTTACGAGATGCTCGAACAAGAGGTGATTCCGGAATTCTTCGCACGCACCGACAAGGGAATTCCCAGGGCGTGGATCGCACGCATGCGGGAAAGCATGGCGCGCCTGACGCCCAGGTTTTCCGCCAGCCGCGCGGTGCGCGAATACACCGAGCAACACTATCTTCCTGCAGCAGCGGCCTATCACAGCCAGGTGGCGGACAAAGGTGCCTCTGCTCGGAAGCTCCTCGACGGCCAAAACACGCTGGCGCAGAAACTGACCGCCATCCGTTTTGGCGCCGTCACCGTCCTGACCCAAGGGGGCGAGCACCACATCGCGGTCGAGGTGTTCCTGAACGATGTCAGTCCGGACGCGGTTCGCGTCGAGCTCTATGCCGACGGCGACCAGGCCGGCGACGCCGTGAAGAGAACAATGACAGGCACACGGCGAGAAGGGAACGCTTCGGACGGGTACGACTACCGTGCCACAGTCTCTTCCGCACGTCCGGCAACAGACTATACGGCGCGCATCATGGCGAAGCACGACGCCCTGGCACAGGACCCGGGGGCGGGATGGATGCTTTGGCAGAGGTAGGTCATTCGAAGAAGGAAAACAAACACCATGACTCCAAGCACACAGGAACACTCGATCGTCGCGATCTATGACTCGCACACCGGCGCCGAAGCCGCCTTGAGGGATCTTCAGAAAGCGGGGCTCGACATGAAGCGACTGTCGATCATCGGCCAGGACTATCACACGGAGGAACATGCCCTCGGTTTCTACACCTCGGGCGACCGCATGAAGTTTTGGGGCGTCCGTGGGGCGTTTTGGGGAAGCCTCTGGGGACTCCTATTCGGTGGTGCCTTCTTCTTTATCCCCGTCTTCGGCCCGCTGGTCGTGATGGGCCCGCTGGTGGGTTGGATCGTCGGTGCGCTGGAGGGCGCCGCTGTCGGTGGCGCGGCCGGGGTCTTCGCTGCCGCGCTGACAAGCATCGGGATCCCCAAGGACAGCATCGTGAAGTATGAGCTCGACGTGAAGGCCGGGAAATTCCTCGTGCTCGCGCGCGGTAGCGCCGAGATGATCGAGCACGCACACGTCGTTCTAGGGACGACCGGTGCTTCCTTGCTGGCGACACACGCTGCTTGAGCCGTGGGTCGTTGAAGATGAGAGCGCTCGTCTACCTTGGCCCGGGAGAGTTGGCCTTGGACGACCGCCCAAGGCCTGGACTCGTGGCACCCTCGGACGCCATCGTCAGGATGTCCAAGACAACCATTTGCGGATCCGATCTTCACATCCTCAAGGGTGACATTCCCAGTTGTCATGCTGGTCGCATCCTCGGCCATGAGGGCATCGGTGTCGTCGAAAGCGTTGGACCGAGCGTCATCGGCCTACGACACATTTGCAAACGCCGCCCACACGAAAGCGCTCAAGGTGCTCATCGAGACGTGACCGGGATTCTGAACACACGATTGATTGACCTGATTGGAGAACAACATGAACACCGATGCAAGAGCAGAGCAGGTAACCCGCGAGAGCATCTTGATGCTGCTGTCCGACAGCGAGGTCGCCGCCGTAAGCACCGCCGAAACAGCGGTTCGTCCGCTCGATGGCGAGGAGTATATCGACTTGGAGGATCTCGAACAAGGCGTTCGGAGTGCGCTCGGGACGACCCCACCCATGGGTCGCGTACTGCTCAGGAGGTCAGTTCACAAAGACACCTGGGCGAAGATCCAGCATCAGCTGGCCGCGCTTCACGTAGCAAAGTCGCAGTAGGCGTCAAGCAGGCTCGTCGCGGTGGTCGAGGGCCTTTCCCTCAATATGATGAGAGTTTCTCTCCATTTTGATTGAGCCGAAGCCATTCCAGAGACTCTTCCTTGCGCCAAGCACCTGAACTCACCTGATTCCGTCGCATGGCTCGAATGCTGCTGTAGTCACGAGCCAACCATGACTGAAACAAATGGGCCTCTACGCAGAAATGAATCCTGGGTATGTATGCTTCAGCGACTCGTGGACCTTCTGGTCATCGTTGGCGCGCAGATCCTGGCCCACGCCATCTACCCCGAGCCCTGGAGCGACCAGACCACGACCATCACCGTGATCGCCCTGCTGGTATTCGGCTTGACTGCGGAAATGAGTGGCCTCTACCGGCCCTGGCGCACGGGAACCATCCTGCGCGAGTCCAAGGACGCCCTACTCGCTTGGCTTGCGGTACCAACGGTCCTATTTGCCTTCTGGTTCTTCACCAAAACCGCCTCGCATTACTCCCGTGTTGCATCGTTCGCATGGTTCATCTTTGCCCCGCTCACCCTCTGCACCGTGCGGCTGGGTGTTCGTATTGTCCTGCGTGTCGTGCGACTTCAAGGCCGAAACATTCACAGGGTAGCCATTTTGGGCTGTACGAAGGATGCCGAGCGCTTGGCTGAATCCTTCGAGGCCATGCCCTGGCTAGGGCTCAAACTGTTGGGCGTTTATGACGACCGGTCGAAGGAGAGGCGACATGTCAGCTGTCACCCGCATTGTTCCGTGGTCGGCAAATCCGAGGATCTTGTCCAGGCATGCCATCAAGGTAAGCTCGACGCAGTCTACGTTGCGCTTCCACTGCACGCAGAAGAGCGCACCGCGATGATTTTGGCGGCTCTGGCCGATACGACCGTCACCGTGTACCTTGTGGCCGACATGCTCTATTTCTCCCTCCTGCGTGCACAATGGGGCCAGGTGGGTGGCATCCCTATTGTCAGCCTGCACGATTCTCCATTCCAAGGCATCGTGGGCTGGATCAAACGCATCGAGGATCTGGCGCTTGGCAGTCTTATCGTCGGTCTCACGTCCATCCCGATGCTCTTCATCGCGCTTGCCATCAAGCTCAAGTCTCCTGGGCCTATCTTCTTCCGGCAGTGGCGCTATGGTCTGTGCGGTAAGCGGATTCGCATACTCAAGTTCCGAACCATGACGGTCAGCGAGGATGGGCCGAACGTGGTTCAGGCCACCAAGGACGACGCGCGCGTCACGAAGCTGGGCAAGTTCCTGCGACGCACGTCCCTCGACGAATTTCCGCAGTTCCTACAGGTGCTGACCGGCGAGCTTTCTCTCGTGGGACCACGGCCGCATGCGGTCGCGCACAATGAGCGATACCGGGCCATCATTCACGGCTACATGCTTCGCCACATGGTCAAACCGGGAATTACAGGCTGGGCGCAGGTGAACGGATGGCGGGGCGAAACCGCCGAGCTGGAGAAGATGGAAGAACGGGTTCGGCACGACATGGAGTACATCCGCAACTGGAATCTACTTCTCGACCTGAAGATCATCTTCCTAACCATCTTTGGCGCCAAGAAGCGTCAGAACGCCTGCTGACCCGTATGTCCGGCTCGGAGCTGTTTGAGGCCAAGGCCACTCTGCTGGCCGCAATCCTTTGCCGGCTCAATTTGACCGATGGTCCACGTCATCTTGATTGGGATGGCCTTCCTCTTCGCAGCTCGCCTCGCTGCAAGTACCTGAAGTCATGAGCGTCAGGGCAGTGGCCCGATTGCTGCTTTAGCCGCCAGCAACGATCAACATGGAGACGCCAATGCTCACGAGAGTCCCACACGCGCACTGGACGAAGACAGCACTCGCGGCTGCTGCCCTACTGCTGTCCACCCACTTCGCCCAGGCGGACGAAGGCAATACCTCCGGCGAGGCCCCCGTGCCGGCCCGTGTCGGGGACTTTGCCTTGAAGCTCGAGCCTGGTGTTGCTTTGCCGCTCACGAACCCCCAGTCTCGCATCTTCAAGACCGGCGGCGGCGAAACCATCAAGGCTCTGTGGGTCATCAACCAGCTCGTGGACATCGGGCCCAGCGCGACCTTTCTGGCGCTGCCCAACGAAACAGCCGGTGCAGAAGGCGGAACGGCATGGACCTTCGGCGGGAGCCTACGTGTCCGCCCTCCGCGAACCGCGAGCGATCTGTTTCTCGGGGTTTTGCCCTGGGCGGACGCGGACCTTCTCTACGTTCGCACCGGGCACCTCAACCGGCCAGGTTTCGCGGCCGCTGTCGGTTTATCGGTACCGATCGGCAGGTCGCGTCTCTTCTGGATCGGTCCGTTCGCGCGCTACTTTCAAATCATGCAGCAAGAGCGTCGCGGGTACGACAACAACGACGCCAAGCTCTTGAGCCTGGGCGTAAGCCTCGAGGTTGCCATGGGCTCGGAACGTCGAGCCCCTATTGCAGGCCTCCCTGAAGTTCGAAGTGTCGAGAAGGAGATTTTCGTTTGCCCCGACCGGGACCACGATGGCATCCCCGATAATGTGGACCACTGTCCCGACGTGGTTGGGCCGATGGACAACTGGGGCTGCCCCACGTACAAGAAGCTCGTCATCAAGAGGGACAAGCTCGAGCTGAACGAGAAGCTCTACTTCGCCTGGAACCAGGCCGTTCTTCAGGAAGTCTCGTTCCCGGTTCTGGATGAAGTCGTGCAGGCTTTGAATGACAACAAGGGTTTTCGCGTTCAGGTCGAGGGGCATTCCTCGTCGGAAGGTGGGGACGAGCGTAATCAAACCCTTTCCGAGCAGCGGGCCGAGGCGGTGCTGAACTATCTGGTATCGCACGGTATCGACAAGGAACGCCTGGCCTCGAAAGGCTTCGGCTCATCCGTTCCGATCGATACCAACGAAACCATCGCCGGCCGGGAAAACAACCGCCGCGTCGAGTTCGTCGTCTACTTCACGATCCTCAATGACGGGAGCAAGTAATATGAAGACCCTCCAACACCACGCGCTGTTTTTGTCCTTGATCCTTTTGCCCGCCTGCGGAGGACAGCTCGTCGAGTTTCCTCCGACCGATGCGGCCCAGCCAGACTCCGGGAAGGCCGATGCCGTCAGCGGCGATAAGGCGATCCCCGACGGCGGAAATCTCGACCTGGCGAACCCCGACAGCGCAAACGCGGATGGTGCAAATGCCGACACCGTGGAATTCAAAACGGAAGTCGCCGACGCGGCGAAGGTCGACAGCGGCACGGCCGATACACCCATCGCAGAAACCGGCACTCCCGACACCGGCGGCTTCGACGTCGCTACCTCCGACGCGCCTATCGGCGATGCCCTTGTCCCCGACGTTTCGGTCCTCGACGTTCCCGAGAACAATGTTCCAATCCTGGACACCCATGCCGCCGACGTGCCCGGCCTCGATACCGAGAAGCTCGACGCGGCCATCATCGATGCGGAGGCCACGGATCTCGAGAACATCGATGGCTCCGGGTCAGGGCCTGCCATCGTCGTAAACCTTGGAAAGGCCGAGCCGTTTGCGATTGCGGCCACGGCGGGTATTACCAACACCATCACGTCGCCGATCACCCACATCAATGGTGACGTGGTGCTCACGCCGGATCAAACGTGCAACGCCGTGACGGTTGACAACGCCGGCGGCTTCGGCCTCTGCGGTGGTATGCCTCCGACAATCAGCGGAACGGTCATTACCAACACCTATCCGGACACCACCACGGCAAGCGCCATCAAGGCCGACCTGAACGCGGCGTTTCTCGCCATCACACCCTTGGCCGGACCACCGGCAGTTGGTTCCTTGGGTGGGGGTACGCCCATCGCAGCTCCCACGACCTTGGGGAACGTGGCTGGAAGTCCCCTCGTGCTCGGTGACAACTGGTTCACACCTGGCGTCTACACCTCGACCACGTCACTCTTGCTCGCCGGAGATGTCACGCTCGATGGCCAAGGCGACGCAAACGCCGTCTTCGTCTTCCAGTCGGCCAGCTCCCTTACGACCGTTGACGGCGCCCCCAGCCCAGGAGCCCATGCTCGCATTTTGCTGACCAACGGAACCAAGGCGTCCAATGTCTGGTGGCAAGTGGCGAGCTCGGCAACACTCGGCTCGTACACCGAGTTCCAAGGCAACGTGCTCGCGGGCTTCGATATCACGATGAAGACCGGGTCTACGGCGTGCGGCCGCTCGATGGCTGGGGCGTGGGTAGGGGGTGCCGGGGCCTTCGTGTTCGACTCGAACGTGGTTTCCGTGCCGGGCAATGGGTGTCCATTGTAGCCGGCTCCAGATTCTCTCGTAACCCAACAACCTCTTCGCAAAGGAACTGTCCATGATGAAAGAATTGATGATGTCGCTAGCGGTTCTAGGACTGGCAAGTTGTGCCTCGGTGCAGCTTCCTGCCGATCAGCTCTCCAATTCGGAGGCGAGCATCCGCGGCGCCGAAGAAGTCGGCGCGAGCGGCGTGCCCGCCGCCAAACTGCATCTGCAGCTGGCGAAGGACCAGACCGACACGGCCAAGAAGATGGCTGCCGCAGGAGAACAGCGGGCCGTACTCGTGCTTGCCCGTGCCGATTCGGATGCCCAGCTGGCCATCGGGCTTGCCCGCGAAGTCTCGGTACACCAGGACGCCCTTAGGGCCAGTGAAGATCTGAAGGCAGTTCGCGAACGTGGCAGCAACTGATTCTCCACCAACCACTCTCTATAAAGGATCTCACCATGAAAACCAAGAACTGTAGTTTGTTGGCTAGCGTCGCCCTCGCAGGATTGATTGGTGGATGTGCCACCGCTGCTCCCCCCGAGTTGGTTCAGGCGCGTACTTCGTTTACCGCATCCAACAACGGATTGGCGGCAAAGCTGACCCCCACCGAGTTGCATGACGCCTGGATAGTCCTGGTCAAGGCGAACAAGGAGTTTGACGAGCACGGCGACACCACTATGTGTCGTGACTACGCGTACATCGCGCAGAACAAGGTAGAACTGGCAGACGTGAAGGCTCGTACGGAGCTCGATCGTCAGAAGATCGCCGAGGCGGTGAAGGCCGGCGTGGTGGTTCGTGACAACGAAGTGAAGAGTACCCGAGCGGCGCTGTCCTCGACCCGCGAACAGCTCAAGGAAGAGCAGCGGGACAGCAACGCGAAGACGGTGGAGATTGATAAGACGGCCGAGCAATTGGCAGCCGAGACGCAAGCGCGTGTGACGGCCGAAAACAGGCTGGCTGGCGCGATGAAGGACCTGGCCGCCATTGCCGCGATCAAGGAAGACTCCCGAGGGCTGGTCATCACCCTTTCCGGCAGCATTCTCTTCGCTTCGAACAAGTATGCCCTGCTCGACACCGCGATGACCAAGCTCGATCAAGTGGCCGAGGCACTTAAGGCACAGAATTCCGACAAGCGGATGATCGTCGAGGGTTACACCGACAGCCAGGGTTCGGACAGGATCAATCAACCGCTCTCGCTGAACCGGGCGGACGCCGTGAGGAACTACCTGGTATCGCGTGGCGTGGACAGCGCCAAGATTAGCGCCGTCGGAATGGGATCGAGCCATCCACTCGTCGACAATAGTAACGCCGAGAACCGAGCCAACAACCGCCGCGTCGAAATCATCATTCAGCCTTCGCACCTGAGCGTGCGCTGAGGAGCTCGGTTTGCCTAACCTATCTAGCCTAGGACTCGTGGAGGTCGGGGGTGCTCCCACACACCTGGCCTCCAAGTCGCTTTCGGCGAGGGTTGGTCCATTGGCATTCGCCACGAGGCATTGGAGCAGACGTGCAAGGTGAATGGAGCACGACGACCGAGATCGTCAAGGCACCTCGGACTCGACGCCGGCGAGATATCCACGTCCCGATGTCCACGATCTTCAAGATCATTGGAAGCGGCCTTGGTCTGTGGGCGACCTACCTGTTGTGGCCCGAGTTCCTACTTTTTCTCATCTCGGTTCTTTTTGCGGTGACGCTCTCTCCGGCGGTTCGGTGGATGGAGGGAAAACGGCTCCATCGAGGATTGAGCGTCGCCATTATTGCGGCCTTGGCCATTGCGCTTTTGGCGGTCTTCGTGATTTTCGTCATGCCACCGCTTACCGCTCAGTTGACCCACCTGCTGGAAAACCTGCCTGAATTCCGCGTGCGCGTCTTGAGTAGAATCCCCGCGCGCTATCCAGGGATCCACAAGATCGTTCGCGAGCTGTTCGAATCGGCGTCATCGTCGATGGCCGCGGGCGCGCTCGGCCGATGGTTTGCCTGGGGCCAAAGCGCCGCCTCGGGTGTTGTCGTGACCGTGGTGGTTCTCGTCCTCACGCTCTATCTGCTGCTACACGGCAGGAGTCTCTACGCTTGGATGCTCGCCTTCATACCGCGTACCTATCGCGAGAAGTTGGCCACCACCATGCACGAAGTCTCCGACGTGGTCCACGCCTATGTCAGCGGCCAGCTCCTCGCCGCGCTGCTCTTTGCCATCTTCACGGCCGTTCTCTTGACCATTCTCCGGGTCCCGGCCGCAGCGCCCTTGGCCGTGATTGCCGGATTCTGCGACATCATCCCGGTGCTAGGCATTCTGCTGGCCACGGTTCCGGCCATTTTGTTGGCGCTCGCGGTATCGCCGGGTGCCGCGGTAGCAGTGCTGGCCGCATACGTCGCCTATCACCTCTTCGAGACCTACTTCCTGTTACCACGCATCTACGGCAACAAGCTCAAGATCTCCAGCCTGTCGGTCCTTCTTGCCCTCCTTGTCGGGGGTCGGCTGCAAGGAATCATCGGGGCCGTCTTGGTGCTGCCGCTGGTGGCCGCCTACCCCATCGTCGAGCGCCACTGGCTGCGGGGATATCTGTCAGACCGCGTCCTCATGGACCACAAGGCGTTGGCCAAGGCGGCCGAGACCGGCAGCGAGGTCGCAATCGATGCCGTGCTCCACGGCCAAAAGCATGCCTCGGAGGCGTCGAGCTCGCCGGGAGTCACCCGCACATGAAGACGACCTCGACCCCAGGCGTGTCGGTGCTGGCCAAGGAGGCTGTGCTGGGCCTTGGCCACCTACTCGGGCAACACGTGAAGGTCGCCCAGCTCGAGCTCAAAGCGGAAATGCACGGGATGGGCCGACGCGCAGGCCTTATCGCGGTGCTGGCGACGCTCGTCGCTCTTGGATACGGATTGGCAATGGCCGGGTTGGCGGTGCTGATTGGCGGTCACCCCACCGTCGGGCTTCCTCTCGTGGTCATCGGGCTCGTCCACATCGCGGGGGCCGGCGTGGGCCTTCTTTTCTCACCGCTCCGCCCGCGCGGCGGGCGCCTCATGGACAGCTCCACCGCCGCTATGAACAGCAGCTTGGCCGCACTGGACAAAGCGACCGCTCCCGACGTCTCGCTGTCCCCGGAGAGCTTCCCGTGCCCACTGACGCCGCGACGGAAGTGGATTCCGCGCTCGCGCGCGCGAGCGTGCAACTCGAGCATTCGCGCGAGCAGTTTGTTGTTTCGATGGGCGCGCTGGAGGCGGAAGTCACGCGCAGCCTCGACTGGAGACAATGGGTACGGCGCAAGCCTGGCGTGGCGATTGCCCTTGCCTTTGGCCTCGGGTTCCTTCTTGGACGCAGAACCTGAGACCTGAGCACGACCACCCCGAACACAAGGAGACGAAGCATGGATACGACGAGTTTCAAGGAGAGCGTAAACGACTTGAGCGGTCGGGTTCGCCCCAAGATCGACGAATTGAAGCAAAGGCTCGGCCGCGCCAATGGGCGAATCACGGGCTTTATCCAAGACCACCCCGCCGTCTGCCTAGTTGGGGCCATTGCCCTGGGGTATGTCGTGGCGCGAATCGCACGGAACCAGCGGTGAACGCCATGATGCAGGCCGAGGTCGAGGCCAAAACGGTCTTCGACCATGCGCGCGGCCTTCTGCGCGAGACCTTCGATGTTCACGGCCGATTGCAGCGCAACCCATACGCGATGGTGGCAGGGGCGATGAGCATAGGCTTCGTGCTCGGCGGCGGGCTTTTCACCCGGCTCACGGGGAAGATTCTAGGGACCGGGTTGCGCATTGGCCTGATGGCGGCGCTGCCAATCCTTCAAAGAGAGATGGCGCAGACTCTCACCGGATCGAAGTTGAAACCCAACCAGGAGAACGACCAATGAAATTGCAAGACATCAGGAACATGGACAAGGACGACTATCTAGGCATCCTTGGCCTCGAAACCAAGCGATCCTTCACCAATCAGTTGCTCGGGACGCTCGGCACCTTCGGCATCGGTCTGCTGGTCGGGGCCGGAGTGGCGTTGCTCTTGGCGCCGAAGGTCGGGAGTGAGCTCCGCCATGATCTACGCGTGAAGTTACACCGCAATGGCAAGAGCCCCGATGCAAGTGGGGCGGGGGCGGCCGACACCGGCGACACGGTTGCCCGGCAGGCGTGATGGGTCCCAACTCGCTCGGCGCCTACATGATCCCGCCGCCCGCGATCGAGACCGTTACGGCCACGTCACGGACGTCGATGCCGTAACCGACATCGATCTTGACCGCCGGGACCACCACGCCAGGTAGAATGAACCGCACGCCACCGCCGACGCTCGCGTGGATGTCGTCGAGCTTGGAGCGTACCGGGGAAGGCGAGCTGTCGGGCGGTGGAACCGTGGTGCCGCCTGGGTGACGATCAAGAAGAGTCGCCGCATCGACGAAGATCGCCGCCGCGACATTGAACCGCGTTCGCGTCCAGGGAACCCGCAATCGCAGGAGAACCGCCTGGTCCTCGATTTGCGCGCTGAAGAGCGTGTCGCCATGGAACTCGTTGATGAGATAGCCACGCAAATCGGGCCCGCCGATGCGGAGCTCTTCCGTGACGGGAACCCCGTGGTCCGAGGTGGGGTAGTCGAGGACCATCTTCAAGATAAGCGACGGGTAGTTCCACCAGTAGTGGCCGTACAGCTCTGCCCGCGTCTCGAACTTGGAATAGTCGAAATCCGAAAGCCAGTAGCGGTCGGAGACCTCGTTCTTGAGAAAGAGAAGAATCCCCTGCCGCAGTCCCTCCTCGGCGCGCGTGTTGTCGTATTGAAACTGGAACTGCAGAAGGAAGATGCGACCGCCCCGGGAATTGTAAGGCAGTGGTATCGCATCAGGCGCAAGACCTTGGGCGGGTTTCACGGTCTGGTAGCGGGCAGACACGCCTAGAGACGCGCGGGTGTGTGGCGTGAGCACCCAACCAATTTGACCGTCGCCCCCAGCTACGACGGTCGGTACCTGCATGACCATGGCGTGGTTTGCGAACAAGCGGATCTGCTCTCGCCGGTAGAGTGCGCTCACCGCGTAGGTAAGCGGGGCGCCCACGACAAGCGGGTCGCGGTACCCCACGAAGGCGTAGCTACAAGACTGGCCGATCTGCCCGGCACTGATGAGCTGCACATCACGACCGAGCAAATTCTGGTTCGCATAGGCGACGCCACTGGCCCAGTCTCCACTGCCGAAACTGGCGGTGGGAAAGATGAACCAAGGTTGTTTGCCGGTGGCCTCCACCACGACTTCGATCGGGTAGTCGGTGTCATCAAGATACATGCGCCGCACCGCCTCGGATGTGGAGAAGCTCGATGAACACGCGCACCTTGCTGAACAGGTCGCTTTCAATCAAACGCTGCTGCGCCGCACTGAGCACCGCATAATCCACGGCATCGCCCGAGTAGAGGTGCATGCGAGCCGTCAATAATCGCGTTGTGACATTGCTCGTTCCACGGACGACAACGCGATCGACCACAAGCCGAGCCTCGACAGAAGAATGCAAAGCGGCCACAAGGACCACGCTCAAACCGGCGAGGCGGAATTGAGCGCCGCGCATGTGGCTGTTTCTTTCTGCAAGGAATGAAGCCGCTTGCAACGAATGCGCCAAGTCCAACGCGCGGGAAGATGGGCGAAGATGGTCACGCATTGCATCTCCGCTTCTTCAAATTGACTGACGTCGCCATTCATTATGACTTTGTCGGCTGGTTGTCGGGGCTGTTTGTTTAGCCACTCCGAATCCAACTCGCGTCATATTCTTGGCCCGAAAGCTGCTGTGCTTGGCATAGAAATGGACACTCGCGCTTGCACTTGAACTGGTGGAAGGGGCTCAAACGCCTCTACAAGCGGTACGAAGACCATGCGGTAGCCGATAGCGCGGCCACCCTCGGTTACTATTTCGCCTTTGCGTTGTTTCCATTTCTCTTCTTTCTCGCGACGTTGACCGCGTTCATTCCTCATGTGCGCGCCTCCGTGGACACGTTGCTGGAAAGCGCCCGCACCTTTCTGCCCGCCGATGCCATGGGAATCATCGAGCCTCACCTGCGTGGGCTGGTGGCCAGCTCCAGACCGCACCTGCTTACCCTGGGACTCGCCGCGGCGGTCTACTCGGCCTCGCGCGGAATAAACAGTGTGCGCACGGCCCTAAACCGCGCCTACGACGTCAAGGAGTCCCGCCCGCTTTGGAAGACCGAGCTGCTTGCTTTCGGCATGACCGTTGGCGGAGGCCTGCTCCTACTGGTTGGAATCGCCGCGCTGGTGTCGGGCGGCAGTGTCGGTCAGTGGGTCGCCCGTCATCTTTCCATCGCCGACGCGTATGTGACCGTTCTCAGGTGGCTCCGTTGGCCCGTCACCACCGCCGCAATCATGCTCGCCGCCGCGCTCTCCTACTATGTGCTGCCCGACGTGAAGCAAAAGTTCAAGTTCATCACGCCCGGCTCGGTGATTGGGACTCTGGTCTGGTTCCTGGCAAGTTGGAGCTTCGGCATCTACGTGTCCCACTTCGGCAGCTACGACATCACCTACGGCTCCATCGGAGGCGTCATCGTGCTTCTGACCTGGTTCTACATCACCGGATTCATCCTTCTCATGGGCGGAGAGATCAACGCCGTTATCGAGGACGCCTCGCCGGATGGGAAAGAGAGCGGCGCGCGTACCCCCAATCAAGCTCCACCACCTTCCGACGAGCGCCCGAGCGCCATGCCCGCTGGCGCGGCAGACTCGGCGAGCGTGGCCGAGCGCTCCCGCGGCGGCAAGTCGCCCGGCGCCCGCGAGCCGTCAGTGCGGGGTGGGTAGATGTGGGGACCACCGCTCGCCCTGCTTCGGATTGAATGAAATGGTACTTCATCCTGATGGAGGAAAGTCATGTTCTGGAGCTGCTCGCTCTCAAAGGCGGTGCATCCATGCGTTTCTCGCACATGGCACGAAAGCTGCTGTAGCCAGAGGCTTGGGAACGCCCCGAAGGAGCATCACATGAAGATCCGACCCATCCATGACCGCATTTTGGCCAAACGACTGGCCGAGGAAGACAAGACGGCCGGCGGCCTGTTCATACCCGACACGGCCAAGGAGAAGCCGCTCGAAGCGCGGGTCATCGCCGTCGGCGACGGCAAGATTCTCGACAATGGCAAGGTGCAAGCGCTCTCGGTCCACGTTGGCGACAAGGTGCTTATCGGCAAATACACGGGCTCCGAAGTGAAGCTCGACGGCGAAGACCACATCATTTTGCGCGAGGACGATATCCTCGCGATTCTCGACAAGTAGGGAGCAAAAACATGGCAGCAAAGACGGTTCTTTTCGGCAACGAAGCGCGCAAGCAGATCGCCATCGGGCTCGATGCTCTCGCCAACACAGTGAAGGTGACCTTGGGGCCGCGTGGCCGCAACGTCGTCTTCGAACGGTCGTGGGGCGCGCCGACAGTCACCAAGGACGGTGTCACGGTCGCCAAGGAGGTCGAGCTCGAAAACCGCTTCGCGAACATGGGCGCGCAAATGGTCAAGGAGGTCGCGTCGAAAACCTCCGACATAGCCGGCGACGGCACCACCACCGCCACCGTGCTTGCCCAGGCGATCTACGTCGAGGGCGTCAAGCTGGTCACCGCGGGCGCCAATCCCATGGACATCAAGCGCGGCATCGACGCAGCCGTCGAAGCCGTCGTCACCGAGCTGAAGAAGCAGTCCAAACCCACCAAGGGAAGGGGTGAGATTGCCCAGGTTGGCATCATCAGCGCGAACGGTGACGAAACCATCGGCAACCTCATCGCCGAGGCCATGGAGAAGGTCGGCAAAGAGGGTGTCATCACCATCGAGGAAGCCAAGTCGATGGACACGACCCTCGATGTCGTCGAAGGCATGCAGTTCGATCGCGGCTATCTGTCACCCTACTTCGTCACCGACGCCGAGCGCATGGAGGCCGTTCTTGCCGATGCCTACATCCTCATTTGCGAGAAGAAGATCTCGGCCATGAAGGATCTTTTGCCGGTGCTCGAGCTGGTTGCGAAGACCGGCAAACCGCTGCTTATCGTTGCCGAAGAAATAGACGGCGAAGCCCTGGCAACCCTGGTCGTCAACAAGCTGCGCGGAACGCTCCACGTCTGCGCGGTCAAGGCCCCGGGGTTCGGCGAGCCACGCAAGGCCATGCTGACCGACATTGCTGTTCTCACCGGTGGCCAAGCGGTCACGGAGGATCTCGGGCTCAAGCTGGAGAACCTGACCCTGAAAGATCTTGGCCGAGCCAAGACGATCACCGTCGACAAGGATACCACGACCGTCATCGACGGTGGCGGCAAGAAGGAAGACATCCAGGCGCGGGTGAAGCAAATTCGCACCCAAATCGACGATACGACCTCCGAGTACGACCGCGAGAAACTGCAAGAGCGGCTGGCGAAGATCGTCGGCGGCGTCGCGGTGATCAAGGTTGGCGCGGCCACCGAAACCGAGATGAAGGAGAAGAAAGCCCGCGTCGAGGACGCCCTTCATGCGACCCGCGCGGCTGTCGAGGAAGGCATCGTTCCGGGTGGCGGTGTGGCCCTGCTACGCACCCTGCCCGCTTTAGCGGCACTCAAGCTGAACGGCGATCAAGTCTTCGGGCTGAACATCATCCGTCGCGCTCTCGAAGAGCCGCTGCGCCAGATCGCGCAGAACGGCGGCGACGAGGGCGCCGTGGTCGTGAACAAGGTCCGCGAAGGCAAGGGTGCCTTCGGCTACAACGTCGCCACGGGCAAGTACGAGGATCTCGTCCTTGCGGGGGTCATCGATCCGACGAAGGTCGTGCGCGTGGCACTGCAAAATGCCGCGTCGGTGGCTGCGCTCATGCTGACCACGGAAGTGCTGATTGCCGAGCGAAGCAAGGGTGACGAGGACACCGCGGGCAACGGCTCACACGGCGACATGGGCGGGATGGGGATGTAGGCGGATCGATGATCACCCTTCGCAGGGCGGCGGAGCGCCACCACGACAAGAGTCGGAAACTGGAAACCTGGCTCACGTTCGACCCGCAGGATCGAGCGAGTCGACTTGTCGATGGCTTGGAAAACATCGAGATCCTCAAGGAGTCCCGTCTCGCACCCGGCGCCGGCGTTCCTCGCACCACAGGTCAAGACGTCGAGATCTTGACCTATGTTCTAGAAGGCGCGCTCGCCTACGAGAATTCGCTCGGCGGTTCGGGCATCGTACAAACGGGCGAGTTCCAGCGCGTGACCGCCGGCCAGCGCCTTCGCCACAGCCAGACCAATGCGTCGCGGTCCGACTGGGCGCATTTCTTCCAGATCTGGTTGCGCCCATCCGCGGTCGGTCTCGAGCCCGGCTGTGAGCAAAAGCGCTTTACCGCGGCTCAGCGTAGGGGCGGGTTGTGCGCCATCGCCTCGCCCGACGCTCGCAGAGGGTCGCTGCGTGTTCACCAGGACGCCCTTGTCTACTCGGCCTTGCTCGACCCTGGGCAGCACGTCGTCCGCGAGCTGCCTCAAGGGCGAAGCGCGTGGCTGCATGTCGTCAAGGGCGAGGTTACCCTTGCCGACTTCGTTCTGACTGCCGGCGATGGAGCTGGCGTCATGGCCGAACGCGCGGTCTCGCTTACGGCCTCTGAAGAGTCCGAGATCCTGCTTGTCGACCTTGGTGCAGACTCGTACGAGTCAGCGAGGGCATCGCAGAAAGGGCGATTGTCGAGGATCTGGAAATCAACGACCGCCGCTGCGGCGTGAGCACCAGGTGCAGTCCCACCCGCTGCTCGTTCCCGTCGAACCAGCAGCGTCTCCCGTTCGCCTGGTTCGCCTGGTGGATGCAGCTACAGCTCGAGTCCCGCCACCCGGCAGGACTTGAGCACGCGGGCGCGCTCGTACGCAGCGACATGGCCAAGCTCGGCTTTGGCCGCGCCCAGGTCGCCTTGCAGGCAGTAGGCGCGGGTCAGAATCGAAGATGCGCGCGAGGTCTTTTTCTCGTACTGGCTGTGGCGCGCACGACGGATGGCCTCGCCCGGATCCTTGGCCGCCAGGGCATTCTCGGCGGCGGTGAGCTCGGCGGCGACGGACGCCGGCAGCACCTCTTCGTGCGAGGCGCTTCTGTTGCGCGCGATTCTATCGAGACGCTTTTCCTCGGCCTGCTCGGGCGCCACCAGCACGGCCGCGGCCTGCCCCGCGTCGACGTTGACCGCGCGAGTGGGTTCCTCGCGTGTGACGGCTGGCTTGATCGCGCTTTCTCGCTGCACCGCCGCCGGGCGCGGATCGGAGGAACGCGGTGGGCGCAAGGCGAAGGCCGCGACCGCGGCGGCGAGCACCGCCACGCTGGCGAGAAAAATCCATAGGCCTCGACGGCCCTTGGCCACGACAGGTGCCGCGAGGGTTCCAGGTGACGCCGGAGCGAGCGAGGCGCCGGAGATGGGCGCCGCGCTCCGCCCCGTGGAAGCAAGAGACGTCGCCGACACGGCAGCACCGGCCGCGGGAGCCGTGGCGGGAACGACCGTTGCATCCGTGGCTCCCCCGGCCGCCGCGATTGCCCGCCGACCGGTCATGGTCATCAATGGCCGGCCGGTGAGTGCCTCGATGAAGACCGCCATGTCGGCAAAGCGATCGTCCGCCCTCTTGGCCAGGGCGCGATCGACCGCCGAGAGAATCCTGGGATTCGTCGACGGCACGATCTGCGCCAGCGAGGGGTGGGGTTCGAACACGACCCGGTAGATGACCTGGGGCAAACTCTCGCCGGGGAAAGCGGTGTTCCCGGACAGCATCTCGAACACGATGGCGCCCAAGGCGAAGATGTCGGTGCGCCCGTCGATCTCCTGGTTCTTGCCGGTGGCTTGCTCGGGAGACATGTAGTAGGGCGTGCCCATGATGGCCGCGTCCTGCGTGACCACGGTCTGCGAATTGCGAATTTTGGAGATGCCGAAATCGAGCACCTTGGCGTGATCGCGAAGCTCGCCGTCCACGTCGCGCGGACACAAGAAGATGTTGTCGGGCTTGAGATCGCGATGGACCACATTCATCTGGTGGGCGGCGAAAAGCGCCGAGCCGATCTGGCGGGCGATGTCGAGCGCGGCCTTCTCCGCCAGCCGCCCCCGACGCAAACGCGCGGCCAGGCTTTCCCCGTCGAGAAGCTCCATGACCAGAAAAGGCTCGCCCCCGGGCAGGGTGTTGAAGTCGAGCACCTCCACGATGTTGGGATGACCGATGCGCGAGGCGATCTCGGCCTCGCGCCGGAAGCGCAACAGAATCTCGCCCGAGGCCAGGGCCGCGTGCAGGACCTTGACCGCGACGTGCTTGCCCGGCAAGCGCAGGTGTTCGGCTGCCCACACCGAGCCCATGCCGCCCACCCCAAGCTGCGAGGTGATCTTGTAGGTTTCGGCGACGATGGAACCGACGGCGATGGGCGAGATCATGGGACTTACCTGGTTGTGAGCGGCGCGCGGAGGTATCATACTCCGCCCATGTTTCGCATTCTCCCTATCCTGCTTGTCTTCGCAACATTGGTTTCGGCGACGGTGGTTTCACCGCCCGTATCGGCTGGCGGAAGGAAGAAGGCCGCCGGCGCGGATAGCCCCGGTGAAAAGCAGCCCGATGCCGTCGACATCGGCGAGGCCAAGAAGGATCTGGTCGTGCTCTCCGACGGCAAGCAGCACCTCATCGTGGTGATCCCGTTCGGCGACTTCTACACCCACTTCTACTACGGCGACGGCAAGCGCTTCTATGCGCAGCGGGTGACCGGCGGCGGCGCCAACGGCAAGGAATCGTGGGATCGGGTCTTCTGGGAGCCCAGGGTCGCCGAGCGCTGGAAGGCCGGTATCACTTTCGCCAAGGACCAGTACAAGGTGCAGTGTGGAGACCGGACCACCGAGTTTTCGCCCCTCGACGCCGAAGAGCGCGCCAAGATCCTCGAGTCCGCGTCGTTCTTCAAGCCGCTGTGGTTGCACCAACCCTACTCGCTCGCGCGCGACAACAAGGGCAACTACTACTTCGTGGATCGGCTACGCGAGCCCGAGAACAGCAAGAGCTTCCGCCTCTACGCCGGAACGCGCGGCAATCTGAAACTGCTCAAGATGACCAACGTGGTCAGCGATTCCCAGGGCGACATCTTCACCACCAAGAAGGGCGAGCTGCGTTTGGTTCTCGATCGCAAGAAACCGAGCTGGTTTCAGGGCAAGACCGAGACTGAGCTCATCAACCTGCCGCTCGATGACAACCGAGTCATGATCTACACCGACCTCGGTGTGTACACCGGCCAGCGCCTGGGCACGCCCTGCGACGATCTTCTGTGATGTCCACGTCGCTGTCTCCCAGCAAGGCGCGCGGCTACTTCGGCGATTTCGGCGGTGCCTACCTGCCCGAGATCCTGGTGGCGACCTTCCGCGACCTCGAGGCGGTCTTCGCCCAGGCGCAGGCCGACCCGGCCTTCTGGCGCGAATACGAAACCCTCATGGGCGAATACTCGTGCCGGCCGACACCGCTTACCTTCGCCGAGAATCTGACCCGCCACTTCGGCGGCGCGAAGATCTTCGTCAAGCGCGAGGATCTGAACCACACCGGCGCCCACAAGGCCAACAACGTCATGGGGCAAGGCTTGCTGGTTCGCCGCATGGGCAAGAAGCGCGTGATCGCGGAAACTGGCGCCGGCCAGCACGGCGTGGCCACCGCGACCATGGCGGCGAAGTTCGGCTTCGACTGCACCGTCTACATGGGCGAGGTCGACGTGGAACGCCAGCGCCCCAACGTGTTCTGGATGGAGCGACTCGGCACCAAGGTCGTGGCGGTGAAGGACGGCGCACGCACGCTCAAGGACGCCATCAACGAGGCCTTCCGCGACTGGGCCGCCAATATGGAAACGACCCATTACGTGCTCGGCACGGCGTGCGGGCCGCACCCATTTCCCACCATGGTGGCGTATTTCCAGTCCATCATCGGCAAGGAGCTGCGCGGCCAGGTCTTACGGCGCGCGGGCCGGCTGCCGCAGCGGATCTACGCCTGCGTGGGCGGCGGCTCGAACGCGCTCGGCGTGTTCGGCGCTTTTCTCGACGATTCGGCGGTCGAGCTCGTGGGCGTCGAGGCCGGCGGCCACGGGCTTGAAACCCACCTGCACGCCGCGCGCCTGGCCTCGGCGGACGCAAGCGTGGGCGTGGCGCAGGGCTACCGCACCTATTTCCTGCAAAATGCCGACGGGCAAATGCTCGACACCCACTCCGTCGCCGCCGGCCTGGACTACATCGGCGTCTCGCCCATCCTGGCCCACCTGCGCGACGTGGGCCGGGTGCGCTTCGAGGCCGCCACGGACAAAGAGGTGGTCGAGGCCCTGGCCCTCACCGTGCGCAGCGAAGGCCTCATCCCCGCGCTCGAATCGGCGCACGCCTTCGTACAGGCCTTCAAGGAGGCCCCCTCGCTCGGGGCCGACGACGTCATCGTGATCAACCAATCCGGCCGCGGCGACAAGGACATCTTCACGGTGGCCGAGGCGTTCGACGATCCGGCCTGGGAGGATTTCATTTGCCGCAAGGCCCAAAAGTACACACGCTAACCACCATGCTCGAAGCCCGAATCCGCGACGCACGCGCCAAGAAAGATGTCCTGCTCATGACCCACATCGTGGTGGGCTATCCGAGCTTCGAGGCGTCGCTGCAAATCGTGGACGCCATGGTGGAGGCGGGCGTGGATCTGATGGAGCTTCAGATCCCGTTTTCCGAGCCCATGGCCGACGGCCCGGTCATTCTGGCCGCCAACCAGAAGGCGCTCGCGTTGGGCTCGACGGTCGGGCGTTGTTTCGATTTCGCGAGCACGGTCACCCGGCGCCACGGCATTCCGTTTCTCTTCATGAGCTACTACAACGTGCTCTTCCACGCCGGCGTCGCGAGCTTCGTCGATCGCATGAAAGCCGCCGGGCTTTGTGGCGCCATCGTGCCCGACCTGCCGCCCGAGGAGGCGGGCGCCTACTTGCCCGCCATGGAGCGTGGGGGGCTCGCCCCCGTCTTCATCTACTCGCCCAGCACCAGCGACGAGCGAATGCGCCTCATCGCCAGCCAAGGCCGCGGCTTCATCTACTGCGTGGCCCGCAAAGGCGTCACCGGATCGCACACGGCGTTTTCGGCCGAGCTCGACGCTTACCTCGCGCGCTGTCGGGCCGCCACCCGGCTGCCCCTGGCCGTCGGCTTCGGCGTGCAAGACGCGGCCGATGTGGACTTCCTGCGCGGCAAGGTCGACATCGCCGTGGTGGGCTCAGCCACCCTCCGCCTCATCGACGAGAAGGGCGTCGCCGCAGTCGGCGATTTCATCCGCGATCTACGCCGGGGCTGATCGGGAATGGCATGGCGCCACAGCGCCATGGTGACAGCCAACGCTGGGAATGGTATATTCATTAGCCACCCGGTCTGCCAAGAATCGGCCACGTTAGGTTTACCTGTTGTTCGAAGGAGCGCTCATGACATCGTCGTCTCTTGACCGCAGAGTATCCTCGTCGACCTCCATTCTCGGGCCAGCTCTGGCGCTCCTGCTCGCAGCGGGTTGCTCGAGTGGGGGAGGGACCACCAACGGCGCTGGTGGCACCGCTGCCGGCGGTGCCACGGGCAGCGGTGGCTCCTCCACGCATGGCGGGGCTAGCGGCACCGGCGGCGCAACCCCCTCCGGAGGGACTACCGGCGCTGGCGGAACCACCGCAAAAGGAGGAACCACCGGCAGCGGCGGCGTCACATCCTCGGGTGGAGTCACCAGCTCTGGCGGCACTCCTGGCAGCGGCGGCACTCCTGGCAGCGGCGGCACTCCTGGCAGCGGCGGCGTCCCTGGCAGCGGCGGCGTCCCTGGCAGCGGCGGCGCCGGGAAAGGTGGAACCACCGGCGCCGGTGGCTTCACCGGCTCGGGTGGCAACGCCGGAGGGATGAGGTGGCGCCGGAAGCGGCGGCGCCTCAGGAACCGACGGTGCCGCCGCGACGGACGGCGGAAGTTGCTCGACCACCATGCCAAGCGGCGGTCAGACGTGCAGTGGGAGGTAATTGCAATGGCACGGCCGGACGGCCTAGCGGTTATGGCATCTGTCGGAGAGCGAAGAAGCGGGGGTAGCATCACCTACTTTACCATGCTCAAGCATATTTCCGCATCTTGGACCAGCAGCAGCGCTGACTTTCTGGCAGCCACCTCGGCCCTGGATTTCAGACCCGCCAAGGCATTCCACCGCCTACGGAACGATTGTGGCCGCCCCAGTCGTTCGAGCCGGCGAAGCAGATGACGCGTTCTGGTTGTTGCAATAGTGGTCGCGGTGAAGACCATCAGGGTCTTGTCGCGCCGCGCCTCGCAACGTCACACCGTTTTCATCACGATACCGTGTCGAAATGCCGTAGGCCGGCGGTCAGCTGACCACCTGGCCCGTCGGCATTTGGATGGCGCGTTGATTGGGCCGTCGCTCCAGGATGAGCGTGGCGCAGACCGTGGTGCGATTGGGGATGCCTCCGACACGCCGACGGCGTCTAGTCGATTTCTCGCGAGGTCAAGAAAGTGACCAGCAATCCTCCGTGGTCGTCTATTGGAATGTACGGATGGAATGAACAGTCCGTGTATCGAATGGTACATCCAACGAGGATTCGTTCAATGGTATGGGCGGACGGGGCAGTGTCTCCGCCACGATCGATGGGGCTACCATACTACGATGGACCACACAACGAACGAGCCGGGACCACGCGAGGAGGCCGACGACCCGCAGGAAGCAGGACACAGCTGAGGCAAATGAAGGTCGAGCGCAAGGCGAACTCGTCTGCAGGCATCGCACTAATGCGGAACATTCCGTCGAGCCAGCACGTCCGAGGGCCTGGGCTGCAACGAACGCGAGGGGATATGGAATTGACCTGGGGGAGCCTGACCATGGTTCATATCAGTGTCGAAGTGGGTGGCGAGCGCCGGAACGATTGACTTCCCGGTGGCAAACGTCACGGCGAACTGAGGCTCTGTTCCCTACCACCGCACAAGCGCGCGCAAGATCGCCAACATCGCCTTCCACACGGGCTCGATGACTTTGGTGATCACCGGGCTGCGAAAGTCGGGAAAGTCGATGACCGCGGTGAAGTGGCGCAGGATCTCGCGGTCGGGAACCCGGCGCAGGCGCGCGATGTCGTGCCTGCCTCGCCACAGGTAGCGCCAAGACGACGGGCGCAGGAACCACGCGAGCGAACGGACCTTGGCGCCGAACCAACCCGCCTTGGCCGCCATCAGCAGAAGCCCGCAGTCGGCCACCAGCATGGCTGGCAGCAGCAGCAGCAGGGTGGCCAGGCGGTAGTTCTTCAGCACCACGAGCCAGCGATTGCGTTCCATCCAGTACCACTTGGACCGGGCTCGCGAGAATTCGTAGAAGTGCCGGCAGACGCTCTTCGGGGCAATCCAATTGCGAAACCCGGCCAGGCGGATACGCCAGCCCAGATCCAGATCCTCGTGATAGAGCCATAGGGTTTCGTCGAGCAACCCGACCTTTCGCAGGACTCGAGCCGGCAGCAGCACGCACGCCCCGGAGGAAAAGGCGATCTCGTGCGGCTCGCTCGCGACCTCGGCGCGGGCGCGACGGTAGCCGCCCACGTAGCCGAAGCCGAGAAAGTGAATGTGGTTGCCGCTGGTGTTCACCACCTCGGGCTCATCGCCCAGCACCAGCAACGACTGCACCGACCCCGCCTCCTGCGCGCTTTCGGCCACGCGCACGACTTCCTCCAAAGCCGAGGGTTCGAAGGTCGCGTCGGGATTGAGGAGGAAGCAATAGTCCACGCCGCGTTCCAGGGCCGCGCGCAAGGCGATGTTGTTGCCCGCTGCGAACCCCACGTTGGCGCCCGGTTCGTGGATCACCACCTCGGGCAGGTTCGCGCCCAGGCGCTCGATCTCGCTCTTCGCGGCTGCCAAGGTACCGTCGCCCGCGCCATTGTCGACCAAGTGAAATTCGAGCCGATCGCGCGGATAGTCCACAAGCGCCACGCTTTCCACGAGCCCACGCATGAATTTCTCGCAGCGGTAGAGGACCGTTACCACGGCCACGCGCGGAGGAAGATCAATCGAGCTCGCAGTCAATGCCGGCCTACTTGCGCGAATCCGGGGGCGCGTCCGCAGCCACCAGCTCGGCCAGCACGTGCAGCGCCGCCTCACGCTTGGCCCGCTTGCGCGACTCCGGGTCTTTCATGTTGGGCACGTGCCCACCGGGAGGGGTGGGCGGAGCGGCCATCCTGGGCATTTCGGCGCTGGAGCGCCGAGCGCCCCCATCTCCTCGTCGACGTGAGAGCGGCACGGGTGGCGGGGTGCGTACCGGCGCCGGCGTGGTGGCCGCGCGGAACGACGGCAACACCTCCTTGAGGAAACGTTCACGCTCGGCGGCCTCCTCGGCCATGGCCTTGCCGTAGATGGCGTGCATGAGCTCGGACACGCGCGCGGCGTCGGTGCGGGGCGCCGCCTCGGCGATGGCGTCGGAGAGCGCGAAGCGAAATTCCTCGGCACTGGCGAAGCGCTTGGCGCGATCCGGGGCCAGGGCGCGCATGAGCACCTCGTCGAGGGCCAGGGTCACCCACGGCGCGCGCGCCGACGGCGGCGTGGGTTTGGGGTGGCGAACCATGGCCAGCGCCGCAGCGGGGTCGAGACCCGCGATCTGCAGATACTGGTGCCCGGTGAGAAGCTCCCATAGCACCACCGCCAGCGAGTACACGTCGGTGCCGGGATCGGCGACCTCGCCGCGCGCCTGCTCCGGGGCCAGGTACGCCGCGCGGCCGAACACCACACCCGGCTGCGTGTGCTCTTGTTTGAGGGCGCTGCGGGCCAGACCGAAATCGGTCAGTTTCACGTCGCCGTTGTAGGCCAGCATGATGTTGGGCGGGGCCACGTCGCGATGGACCAGGTTGAGCTCGCCGTAGGTGTGCACGTAGTAGAGCGTCCTCGCCACCTCGCGCGCGACGTGCAGGGCGACCTCGATGGGAATGCGGTGGCGGACGCGCACGCAGCGATTCCACACCTCGCGCAGATCCTTGCCCTCGACCATTTCCATGGCGATGTAGAATTCGCGCTCGACCTGCCCGGCGTCGAAGGTGTTGACCAACCCGGAGTGTGCGAGCCGCAATACGACCTTGGCCTCGTCGAGAAAGCGCTTGGCTTTGCCCTCGTCGGACTTTTCCGGAATGACCTTCTTGATCACGCACAGCTTGTCGAAGCCGTCGATCTGGCCCAGGGCCGCGACGTAGATCTCACCCATTCCGCCCTTGGCCAGCGGTTTGAGCAGGACATACTTGCCGAACTGTCGTGGGTAGCTGACAGCCATCGATTCTCCCAAGCGCCACCGGGCAAAGCCCACCGGCGCTCACGTGAGCGTAGCTTATCAGCGCCAGGCGGACGCGGACAGTCAGCCGTTGCGTTATTGGCCTTCGACCAGACGCAAACCCTGGCCAGCCACCCGGTTGTTCGGGTCGAGCCTGAGAGCTTCCTTGTACGCCTTCTTGGCGTCCTCGAACTTCTGCAGCTTGAAGTAGGCGTCACCCAGCAAGGCCCGGGCCTCGGCGCCGCCCCCCGCACGGGCGCTGTCCTTGGCCCGAGCGACCGCCTCCTTGTAGTTCTTCTCTTGGAAGGCGATGTTGGCCAGCCCGGCCGACGCGGCGCCCTTGGTCTGCCTGGTGCCGAGAAGTTTGGTAAAGGCCGCGCGGGCATCGTCGTAGCGCTGGGCATGCAGGAGTTGCTGCGCGTCCCGCAGCGCCTCCTCGTTCTGTTTGCTCGGTGCGACGGGCGAATGCCCGCGCGAGATGGGCTCGCGCTTGGCGGCTTCGCCCGCCTCCGCCGACGGTTCGGGCTCCTTGACCGGTTCTGGCGCGGCGGCCTCCGTCTCGCCACCGCTGTCCAGCGCCAAAGAAGGCCCAGGTAAGGGCGGCGAAGTCGGAACGGGTTGCGCGGAGGGCGGCATCATCGCGGTCGAGACGGCTTTGGGCGGCTGGGCGGGATTCGAGCGCAGCGACCGGCCGAGACGGAACATGCCAAACGCCGCGAGCAGGGCGGCGACGGAACCGGCCGCGATGGTGTAACGCCGCCGGGTGGCGAAGGGGCGTACGATGCGCGTCTCGGACGCCTCGCCGAAGACCGCTTGGAGGCCTCCCTGGGCATCGTCACGCGACGAGGTACCCGGTGCCTGCAGAACGACCGGCGCCGGGGTCGTGACCAAGGCCGTCTCGATGGTGTGAATCTCGTAGGCCAGGTCGGCCATGCTGCTCGGCCGGTTTTCCGGCAAGCGCGCCATCGCGCGCTCGACCAGGGACACAACGGCGGCGGGAAGGTTGGGACGCAGCTCGGCCAACAACAGCGGCGCTTCGTTGGCCTTCTTGTGCAGGACCTCCATCACGTTGTCGCCCTCGTAAGGCGGCGACCCGCACAGCATTTCGTACATGATGGAGCCCACGGCGTAGATGTCCGAGCGCGGGTCGGCGGGATGACCGGCAGCTTGCTCGGGCGCCATGTACTCGGGCGTTCCCATGGCAACGCCGGGCCGGGTCAGGCGCTTGCCCCTGCGCGACGACGTGCCCTCGTCGATCTCGGCGCTCTTGGCGATGCCAAAGTCGAGCACCTTGACGAAGTCGCTGGGCTCGCGCGCCTCCATGCCTGGGTTCGACTGGTTGCTCGGAGGACTGCGGTTGTCCTTGCCCAGGCCGAGCAGGAGAATGTTCTCGGGCTTGAGATCGCGGTGGATGACGCCCACGTCGTGCGCGGCTTGCAGCGCTTCGCACATCTGCTCGGCGATGCGCAAGGCGCGTACCGACGGCAGGGGCCCCTCGCGGTGGATGAGCAGCCCGAGCTCGATGCCCTCGATGTATTCCATCACGAAGAACAGCGAGCCGTCCTCGGTGGTGCCGAAGTCGGTGACGTTGACGACGTTGGGATGCTCGATGCGGGATGCGGCCCGCGCTTCGCGACGAAAACGCTCGACCAGATCGGGCGTGCGCGAATAAGCTGGGTGCAGAACCTTGATGGCCACACGCTTGCCGATTTCCACGTGCTCGGCTTCGTACACGCGCCCCATGCCACCTTCGCCACACATGCGCTTGATTTGGTAGCGGCCGGAGAGCAGCGCTCCGACCATGCGCGACCCTTCTTCGAGCGGCTTGGGCGTGGTCGACGGCGCCGCCTTCTCGCGCCCGAGCGGAGCGGTTTCGACGTGGTCGCCCCTGGCCAACGGCGAGGACGGCGGCGTACGCGTTCCACTCAAACCATCGAGAAGCGCGACCCCGTCGCGAATCATCTCTTCGCGTTCGGCGCGCTCTTTGATCATGACGTCGCTGAAGAGGTCGCGCAGAAAACGCGCGACTTGGTGCCCGTCCATGGCGGGGGCATTCTTGGCCAAGAAGGCCGCCAGCTCGATGCGAAACTCCTCGCTGCTTTGAAAGCGCTCCGCCGGTTTCTCGGCCAGCGCCTTGGCCAGGATGACGTCGAGCTCACGCGGCACCCGGCTGGCCTTTTGGGAGGGCGGAAGGAATTGCGGATGGCGGACGCGTTCCAGGAGATCGTCCTGCGGATCTTCGCCCGGAGCGCGGGTGGAGGTGGTGGCGGCAAAGAGCTGCCGCCCGGTGAGTAATTCCCACAGGATGATCGCGGCCGCGTAGAGATCGGTACGACCGTCCAAGACCTCGCCGCGCGCCTGCTCGGGCGCCATGTAGCTGACCTTGCCGTAGACCACGCCGGGCGCGGTCTTCTCCAGTTTGAGCGTCGAGGTGGCCAGGCCGAAGTCGGTCAGCTTGACCTCGCCCGAATAGGACAGAAGCACGTTGGGCGGCGAGACGTCGCGATGAACGAGCTTCAGGCCCTCGAACGTGTGCGCATAGCCGAGGCCGCGCAAAAGCTCCTTGACGATGTGAACCGCGACCGGCAGCGGAAACGCGATGCCCTTCTGGGCGCAGCGGTTCCACACCGCGCGCAGATCCTTGCCCTCGACGAACTCCATGCCCAGGAAGATTTCGCCCTTGACCTGACCCGCGTCGAAAACACCGACCAGGTTGCCGTGCGAGAGGCGAACCACGACCTTGGCCTCGTCTTTGAAGCGCTGCAGGTATCCCTTCTCGATCAAGTGCGGCAAGGCGGTCTTGACCACGCACAGTTTTTCCATGCCGCGTTGGCCGTGGAGCGCGAGATAGAGTGCCCCCATGCCCCCGCGCGCCAGGGGCTTGACCAGGACATACCCACCGAAGCGTCGCGGAAAGCCTTCCATGTAACAGCGTGCTGCTTGTTTGATCTTACGGGAACGCGCGCAAGATTCCTAGAGGTCTGGCCCGCGTGGAGGCCGAACCATACACCGATCTGTTCTCCGGGACAGCCCAGAAGGTGCGGGATTCCGCCTGGTTCGCCGCTTGCCGCCGGGTCAAGGACAAGTGCGAGCACTGGCGTTGCACGACGTTCCGACATCGCAGGATCCCGCGCCCGAGCAGGAAACCTGGCAGCTGGTGCCGCTGCAGCTCACCGGCCGCGCGCACGAGCTCCTGCCCGAACAGGTCACGACATTGGCGGCCGCGTAGGTCGAGACGCCCCCGGCGCACGAACGATTGCCCGAGCAGTCGATGTTGCACTGGTTGCCCGAACAAGTGACCCCTGCAGCGCAGCTGTTCTGGCCGCTGCATGTGACATGCGAGGTGGCTGCATCGCTGGAGACGCCCCCCAGGCAGGCGGCGCTGTCGGCGCAAGTGACCTGACACTCCTTGCCGCCGCAAAGGATCGCACCGGCACAAGAAGCAGCCTGGCCGCAGGTGATATCGCAGGTCTTGCCTTGAGAGCAGTCGACGCCGAGCGGGCAACCGGAGGGCCCGCAGATCACCTGGCAAGCCTGGTTATCGGGACAAGTTACCACCGTCAGACACGTACCCGAAACGCTGCAATCGAACACGCATCCTGTCGTCCCGTACTGCCCGCCGCGATCTTCGCAAATCGAAGCTGGGGTCACCTCCGGCTCTGAATCACGGGGGCCGGCGTCCACTGGACCTGCGCCACCCGTGCCGGGCGGCCCACCCATGCCGGGCAGTCCACCCGTGTCGGGCAGTCCTCCCGCCCCCACGGTGCCACCGGTCCGTGCAAGGCCGCTGGTTGCCAAACCACCGCCGCTCCCGATGGCGCCGCCGCAGCGCCGGCAGCGCCGAGCGAGCCAGCCGTCCCGCCGGCCCCTACGTCCATCCCAAAGCTCGCGCCCCCCACGCCCTCGGAAACAACGATTGTACTCCCGGTTCCAGCGGGACTTGCGACCCCCAGTCCGGACTTGTCCAATTGGCAGGCGAGAGGGCACAAAAGTGCTGCTGCCAAGGAAAACCATCCTGCTGTCGTGCGCATTGTGCTCCCGGTAACTGCCACGGCCGTCGGCGCTCTCCGAATCCCCTCGTCGAACGGTGTCCCCGGCCGTGGAGAAGACGAGGCCGCCCATCATTCTGATGCCAGTGGCTTGGCCGTACAAGCAAGAAATAGCTGTAATGTAGGATGCAACGCATTGCCCGCAAAAAAATGCGTGCGCCGAGCCACTTTTCTAAGTCAGCTCAGCTCTTGAACAGGCTGGCCTGAAGAACGCCCATCTTACTCAAGCGGAATTGTAGGGCCGTCCATAGGCAGCCAAGGCCGTAGCGCATGCTTCGGACGAAGTTGATCGATGACGCCTCTTCGAAATACTTCGCGGGGCAGGTGACCTCGGCGATGTTGAAGCCGAAGTAGTGGATCTGCGACAGCATCTGATTGTCGAACACGAAGTCGTCCGAGTTGCGGTCGATGGGCACGGTCTCGAGCACCTTGCGCGTGAAGGCGCGATAGCCGGTGTGGTACTCGGAGAGCTTGGCGCCCATCAAAATGTTCTGGGCCATGGTGAGAAAGCGGTTGCTGATGTACTTGTAAAGCGGCATGCCGCCCTTGAGCGCCTGCCCGCCCAGGATGCGCGAACCCAGCACGACGTCGTAAAGCCCCGATTCCAGGATGTAGGCCATGGCCGAGACCAGCTTGGGCGTGTACTGGTAGTCGGGGTGAAGCATGATGACGATATCAGCGCCGGCTTCGAGCGCCGTCTTGTAGCAGGATTTCTGATTGCCGCCGTAGCCACGGTTGCGCGGGTGCACGATGGTCTTGAGACCCAGCTCCTTGGCCACCGCCACGGTCTCGTCGCGGCTGGCGTCATCGACCAGGATGATCTCGTCCACGATGTCCATGGGCACTTCTGCGCACGTGGTTCGCAGGGTCTTGCCGGCGTTGTAGGCAGGCATGACGACGACCACTTTCTTTCCACGTATCACGGCGGCAAACCTCCTCGGGAAGGGAATGACAGGCCATGATCCTACCCATCGGGCCGAAGAACAAGCCTCTCGACACGAAAATCGGCCCAGGCCGACGCGCCCGTTGCCGCGCGTGGTTACTTCTGGAGGTATTGGGTAGCTCTTCATCGAACAGCCATGTTCGAGGGAACGCCACCCGCACTAGATTCCAAGCTTCGAACGTAGCTCGGCGAGCTCCGGTGCTTTCACCAGAGCCTCGTCGGCTTGTATTCCGAGCCTGCCGAAGACTCGCCCGGCCAGCACGTTCTGGAGGAGCTTGAGCTCGGAGGCCGTGAGCGGAACCCGCGCCTTGGTGCGGGGATCGTAGAGCACGCCCGCTGCCGGATCGTCGTTCCAGCGAAGCTCGTAGGGACCGACACGCGTGCACAGCCCAGGACACGGATCATCGACCTTTTGCAGCACGGCCTGGAGCCCGAGATCGAGGATGCGGATCTGGTTGTGGAAGGCGGAGATGATGGTCTTGATGGCGACCTGCGGTCGGAGCTCGAGGGGTAGGTGCAGATCGTAGAGGTAGTCGTCGAAGATCAGAATGCCGCCGACTTTGAGCAGGTCCCAGGCCAGCACACCGTCGCGCAGGGTATCCTTGGCCAGGTGCGACCCGTCGATGTAGATGATGTCGAAGCTGTCAGGTGCGAGCCCACGCAGCTCCTCGTTCGAGTGCCCGACCAGCACTTGGGTACGCCGGTCCACCCCTGCCCTTTTGAGGTTTTCGCGAAAACGCTCTTCGAGCCCCGGGAACGCGAAGAGGTCGATGGCCACCGCGCTCGAGGAGGGGTGGGTCAGGACGTGCTCGAAAGCCCAGACGAGGGACCGCCCCTCGAACACGCCCACCTCGAGATAGCGCAGGTTGGGTTTCCCGGCACGAGGGGCCAGTACCTTCTGCCAAACGCGGATGTTGTTGGTGAACCAGGTGGTGCTGAAGGTGGGTTTGCCGTCGGCGCGGCTGGGCGCGAGCGGATCGTAGGCCTTGGGTTTCCAGTCTCGATCCTTCGGCTCGGGCTGCGGTACCGCCGACGGCCCGTCCTCACGAAAGACGACAGCGACGGAATTCGCGGCCTGGCAGGCCGAGTCTGCCCGCAACTTCGCCGCCACGTATTCGGCCACCGGCGACGCCGCGTTCTTGGCTGGGACGGGAGCCTGCGAGATCGGCGGCTTGCACGCGCCCGTCACGGCCAGTGTCATGGTGGCCAGAATACGCGCGCCATGGCCTCGGCCTGGGCGAAGCGGAGCTTTCATCGCTGCCCATCCTCTCTCTCTAGCCTGAACCTGTCCACGGCCAACGCTGGGGATGTCGCTCGATGGACTTGCTGGAACCGCTCTACTTCTCGAAGTGTTGGTAGTCCTTCATCACAGCCCAGGTCCCGCCCCAGAGCCAGCCGCGACGGACGAACTCGCGCACCGCGCGGTCGCCAGCGCGCAGGATTCCAGGCGCTTTCTTCTCCCTATTCAAGAATGCCGATCCGGCAGGGGGGAAGACCTGACCGCCCATCACCATGGGATTGGTGCGTGGATTGATGTCGATGGCGTGGCCGAAGCTGTGTTTGGAGAAGACGCCGGGCCTTCCCGCCACGAATCGGCAATTGAAGGCCGACGTGTTGTTGTCGGCCATGGAGGCATCGTCGTCGCCTCGGTAGTCGTCGATGACCTTCATCTTCTCGATGGGAAATCGCCAGGCGAAGAGCATCTTGAAGATAGCCAAGACGTCGCCGACCACATCCTTGTGCACGACGAGCTCGCCCTCGTGGACGGCACCGTCGTAGCCATAATGAGAGAGGCGGACGTAGACCAAATCGGTGATGGGCGTAGGGCACTCCGGTCGCCACGAATGCTGTCGCATGCGCCCGGCAAGTGATGCGGGAACGGGGCCTTGCGTGACGCGAAAGGACGAAGGGGTCGTACGGGCAGCCTGGGGCGCGTCGGCCGCATGCGGATCGCTGGCCAGGATGAGCAGTACACCTATCCCGAGCGCGCTCACGACCATGATTTCTTTTGGGCCAGCGGGGTCATGGCAAGGTCAGCAGCTTGTTTCGCCTGGGGAGTTTGTCAAATTCGGGGTGGCAGACCTGGACTTTTCGAGGAATGGCTCATCAGAATTCTGAAGCCACACACCCCGTTCGAGCCGCAATACCAAGAGGATCGGCCCCTGGGGTGGCGACGAACGGCTGGCACGCGAGATGCTGTGCTTGAGTGGGGAAAACACCAACCCGAGTCAAAGGAACACGTCATGATGTTTGCGAAGCCATTTGCGAAGCCACTTCTGGGGATTGCCGCTCTGGTCACGATCCTCGCCCTTCCGGGGCTCACCGCCGCGCAGACTTGTGTCAGCGATAGCGACTGCGCCCAGGGCCTGACCTGCCAGGCCAACGCCGTCGCGCCGACGCCCGCGTGCCCGCCCGAGGCCGACTGCTTTCCGACCGACGTGCCCACTTCGCCGTCCATGAGTTGCCAGCCGGCTCCTTGCCAGGCGGACACCACCTGCGGCCAAGGGATGGTCTGCCACAGCCAAACCAGCAGCGTGTGTAGCGGCGGAACGACCGTCGCCGTCAAGTGCGATCCCAACACGGTGTGTGACCCCGCGACCCCCACCGTGCCCCCCGTCTGCACCGATACCACGACCTCGCAATGTGTCTACAAGTGGAGCTTGCCCTGCAACGCCGACGCTGACTGCGGCGACGGCTTCGTGTGCCAGCCGTCGACAATGGGCATGTGCTCGGGCTCGGGCTCGGGCGCCGTCTCGGGCGGCTCGGCGTCCTCGTCGTCGGGGACCGGGGGCGAAACCGGCTCGGGTGAGCTTCCTTCGCCCCCCCCCACTCCGGCGGCGGACGGCGGAACCACGACCGTGTGTACGACCGTGACCTCCTATCCGGGTTCCTGCTGGTCGAAGGTGACCACCTGCAACGCGGATTCGGACTGCCCGTCCACTTGGAAGTGCGTGACGACCGTGCCGACCATGATCCCGAATACCGCGACCAGCGCCCCGATGCCAGTCGACGGTGGCGTTGTGTCCGCTCAAACCCCAACCATCACGGCAATCGCGACGGCCACCGAGACCTCGACAGCCACGTCGGTCAGCACTTGCCAATCCCCCACATCGTATCCTCCGCGCACAGCGGGCGTCACCGAGGGTGGAACGGGAACCTCGCAAACCACCGACACGGCCCCTTCGACTCCCGATGCCGGCGCCACGACCAAGGGCGCGACCATGCCGCCCACCACCGCAACGCCTGGTGGTGGCACCACCTCGACCGACACCAAGGCCACCGCCGCGGCGACGGGTGGCGGCGGCGGGTGCTCCCTGGGAGCGGGCAATCCGTCCCGCGGCTCGGCCGTCATGCTGGGCCTATTCGGGGCCTTGCTTGCGCTCCGCGCACGACGGGGGCGCAAAAGCTAGCTTCGGCGCCCGTTCAGAATTCGATCTGCGCGCCTATCTCGACCACGCGGTTGGGCGGAATGGCGAAAAAGTCCGTGGCCGAGCGAGCGTTGCGCGACAAAAAGCGGAACAGGAACTTGCGCCAGTCCGCCATGCCATTCCCGCTGTGCTTGAGGATCAAGGTCTCGCGCCCCAGGTAGAAACTGGTGTCGGCGACATCGGCCTCCAACCCTCGGGTGCGGCACCGGCGCAGGATGTCCGTGACGTCCGGGCTTTCCATGAACCCGTAGTGCGCGGTCACTGCCCAGAAGCCAAGCTCGAAGCGTTTGAGCCTGATCTTCTGCTGGTCGGGAACCTCGGGAACTGCGTCGGTCGTGACCGAGAGAATGACGACCTGCTTGTGCAACACCTTGTTGTGCTTGAAGTGGTGCAGAAGCACGCTCGGGGTTCCGCGGCGGGTGGAGGCCAGGAAGACCGCCGTGCCGGGCACGCGATGGGGCTGTGTCGCCCCGACGTCGGCCACGAAGACCGACAGCGGCAAGGTGTCGGCCGCGATCTTCTCGCCGAGCAAGGTGCGGCCGCGGTTCCAAGTCACCATCACGCTGAACATGCCGCCTGCCAGGGCCAGGGGAAACCAACCACCGTCGGCGATCTTGACCGAGCAGGCGGCGAAAAAGGACAGGTCGATGCAGAGGAAGAACAGCAAGACCCCGCCGGCGCGCAACATGCTCCATCCCCAGCGATCGCGGGCCACCCAGTAGGACAGGATGGTCGTGATGGCCATGGTGCCGGTGACCGCGATACCGTAAGCGGAGGCCAGGTTGCTCGAAGCGCGGAAATTCAGCACCAGGGCCACGCACACCACCATGAGCATGCGATTGACCTCGGGAATGTAGATTTGGCCTTCGGTCTTGCCCGAGGTGTGCACCACGGTGACGCGAGGGAGGTAGCCGAGCTGAACCGCCTGGCGGGTCAGCGAAAAGGCGCCTGAAATGAGGGCTTGCGACGCCACCACCGTGGCCGCGGTCGCCAGCCCGACCATGGGATAAAGCCACCCCGATGGCACCATGGCGTAGAAGGGATTGCTGACCGCGGCGGGGCGTTCGAGAAGAAGCGCGCCCTGCCCGAAGTAGTTGAGCAAGAGCGCGGGAAACACGCAGGCGTACCAGGCGAGCCTGATGGCGCGCGTGCCGAAGTGGCCCATGTCCGCATAGAGCGCCTCACCCCCGGTGATGCACAGAACGACCGAACCGAGAACGAGAAAGCCGTGCTTGCCGTGGGCGGCGAAGAATCGCACGGCGTGAATGGGATTGATGGCGTCCAGGATCGCGGGGTGGTGAATCACCCAAGGCAGGCCAGTGGCACCGATGGCAATGAACCAGCACAGCGTCACCGGCCCGAACACGCTGCCGATGCCGCCCGTGCCACGCTTTTGCACCCAAAACAGGGCAACCAGAATGATGCAGGTCAAGGGCGCGACCACGGGCGTGAACGCGTGGGTCGCCACCTCCAGACCTTCCACCGCGGATAGCACCGAAATGGCCGGCGTGATGACGCCGTCGCCGTACAGGAGCGCGGAGCCGAAAAGCCCAAGCATGATGAGCACGTATTTCGCGCGCTTGATCTCGTGCCAATTTGCGTGCTTGATTCTCTTCCCTTGCTCGCCCGCGGTGGAGTCCTTCGGCTGGCCCACGCGCGCCGCCAGGGCCATGAGCGCGAGCACGCCGCCCTCGCCGTTGTTGTCGGCGCGCATGACGTACAGAATGTACTTCACCGAGACCACGAGCGTGATGGACCAGAAAATCAGGGAGAGCAGTCCGAAGATGTTCTCCGCCAGGGGCGCCACGCCGTGCGGAAGCGTCACGCATTCCTTGAGCGCGTAGAGGGGCGAGGTCCCGATGTCGCCGTACACCACGCCGAGAGCGCCAAGTGCCAGCTTGGCGGTGTCCGAGCTGTGCTTCGCTCCCGTCCTGCCACTGTCCCGCATCTCAGCGGGCGCGCCGGCAGGGGTGGTCGCTTTGGCTTCGCTCATTCGGTGGCTCGCCACGCCGACGGGGTGGTGGGGAAAGATTATGCCAAAGGAAGTATTTCCGCGATGTTTCCGTCTTGCAGCATCGCCGCAGATTCTTCGGGCGGCGGCCCAAGTGCTGCTAACCTATGGACTTCAAAGGAGCCAACCCGTGCCGCTTTACGAATATGTGTGTCGCAAGTGTTCGCGTCAATTCGAGGAGCTGATCTTCGGAGACGCCAAGCCTTCTTGCCCCGCCTGCCAATCGAAGGATCTCGAGCGGGTGATGTCGGTGGTGGCCGTGGGCAAGGGCCAGCCCGACCTGCCGCCGGGCCCGTGCGGCTCGTGCAGCAACCGCGGCGGTTGCGGAATAAACTAGCCCAGACCCGCCGGAAGACCAGCCGGAAGGCCCAAGTCGGAAGATAACGATGGCCACCACCTCCACGCGCGAGTGCGTCCTCGATCTCGCACGGGCCGGCCATCTGCTTCGCGTCGAAAGCGAGGTCGACCCGAATCTCGAAATGGCCGAAATCCACCGTCGCGTCTTTCGTGCGGGTGGACCGGCGCTGTATTTCGCCAAGGTGCGTGGCTGCCGCTTCCCCATGGCGAGCAACCTCTTCGGCACCCTCGAACGCGCCCGCTTCATTTTTCGCGCCTCGCTGGAAAAGGTCCGCCGGCTCATCGAGCTGCGCGTGGATCCTTCGGCGCTGTGGAAACACCCTCTGCGCTACGCGTCCGTGCCGTGGACGTTGCTGCACACGCGTCCGCGCAAGGTCGCGGGGGGACCGCTCTTCGCCAACCAGATCTCGGTCGGCGAGCTGCCCCAGCTCAAGTGCTGGCCCGACGACGGAGGCGCCTTCATCACTTTGCCCGAGGTCTACACCGAGGATCCGAATCACCCCGGACACCGCTGCTCGAATCTTGGCATGTACCGGGTGCAGCTTACGGGTGGCAGCTACGAAAAGGATCGCGAGGTCGGGCTGCACTACCAGCTCCATCGCGGCATCGGCATCCACCACGCCGCCGCGCTCGCACGCGGACAACCGCTGCCCGTGAACATCTACGTGGGTGGGCCGCCCGCTCTCGCCATCGCGGCCATGATGCCCTTGCCCGAGGGCATGCCCGAGCTGGCCTTCGCCGGCGCCCTGGGCGGGCGGCGCGTGCGCCTCGCCGAGCAAAAAGGTTGGCCGCTACCCATCTGTCCCGACGCGGACTTCTGTGTCCTGGGCGAGCTCCATCCTGGCGAGCTCAAGCCCGAAGGACCGTTCGGCGACCACCTTGGCTACTACAGCCTCAAGCACGATTTCCCGGTGTTGCACGTCCGCCGCATCTACCATCGCAGCGATGCCGTCTGGCCCTTCACCGTGGTCGGCCGGCCGCCCCAGGAGGACAGCGTCTTCGGCCAGCTCGTGCACGAGCTCACCGGGCCGCTGATCCCGGCGCTGCTTCCCGGCGTGCGCGAGGTCCACGCCGTGGACGCCGCCGGCGTTCACCCGCTCCTGCTCGCCGTCGGCAGCGAGCGCTACGTTCCTTTCGCCGAGCATAGCGAGCCGCAAGAGCTGCTCACCCAGGCCAGCGCGCTTCTGGGGCAGGGGCAACTCTCACTGGCCAAGTATCTCTTCATCGTCGCCGAGAACGACGACCCCGCGCTGCGCGCGGCCGACATCCCGGCGTTCTTCCGCCACCTGCTCGAACGGATAGACTGGCAGCGCGATCTGCATTTTCACACCCGCACCACCATCGACACGCTCGATTACTCGGGATCGGGGCTGCACCGAGGTTCGAAGGTCGTGGTGGCAGCGGTGGGTGGAAAGCGGCGCGCGCTGCCCACGACAGTACCCGCCGATCTTCACTTGCCCGGTGGTTTTTCCGAGCCGCGGGTCGTGCTTCCCGGGGTGCTGGCCGTGCGCGCGCCTGCCCACGCGACGGGCAGCGACGGCGTCGCGGCGGATCTAGGGGCTTTCTGCGCCGGCTTTTCCGCCACGAACGCCATCAACGCCTTTCCCCTCGTCGTGCTCGTCGACGACAGCGAATTCGCCGCGCGAGCTCTGGACAATTTTCTGTGGGTGACCTTCACCCGCTCGAACCCGGCGCTGGACATCGGTGGCATCGGCGCGTCCACCCTGCACAAGCACTGGGGCTGTACGGGATCGCTGGTCGTCGATGCCCGGCAAAAGAGCCATCACGCCCCGCCGCTGATTGAAGATCCGTCGATCAAATCGCGCGTCGATGCTCTGTTCGCCCAGGGCGGCCCGCTGGCCGGAATCGAGTAGTCAGGTCACTCCGCGTGGCCGTCGTTCGGGACTGTGGAGAAGCGCTACTCGCTCGTCGAGGACGAGCAAGCCGTTTGCGGCGGGCAGTTGAACCTGCTCACGCAGGCGTAGAGGTTGAGAAAGCAGGTCGCGCAAGGATCGGACGTGGCGTAGCTCAGGCAAGCATCCTCGCACGCGGACTTGCCCGCGTCGCAGGGGCAGGAAAGCATGCAGGTGGCATAGGACTGACAGTCGCCGCCTGCGGCCTTGGAAATTCCGTCGGAGTAGTAGCATTTGGCAAGATTTGTCGGGCAGTTGCCTTCGAGACAGGCCAGGTAGCTGCCCGAAACCGGGCAGGCGCCACCGCTGGTCGAGGTACACTGGGCGGTCGCGAGATCGCGCGTTCCTCCGGTGACACGGACGGTTCCGCCGACGATCGAACCGCCCGAACCGCCCAAGGGAAGGGTGACGCTACCACCTGAGCCTCCATTGGCGACGACCTGGCCGCCCAATCCCTGTCCGCCCTGGCCACCGTCACCCCCGGACGGCAGTCCGCCTCCGGCACCACTATCATTCCACACCGACATGAGTGCGCTGGTGTCACCACAACCGACGACTGCAAGAGATCCGGTCACGAAGAGAAAGGCTAGAAAACGCATGATTCACCTTGGGCGAGATGGCCTGCGCTTCGAGTGTGCGCACCATGGGCGATTCTGTCAAACCGCCCGCACGGCGAGCGCCAACGCGCTGTGATGATGATCCCATGCCTTGCCCATCCCTGTCCTGTGGATTGCCCTGTCCTCGTCCTTGTCCCTATGGCACCAGCGAAACCTGCGCGCCGGCGCGCAGGCTGGGCGTGGCCTCGACGATGACCTGGTCACCCGCATCCAGGCCCTGAACCACGACAGCCTCCGTGGCGTCGCGCTCCGCGATGGTCACAGGGCGCGTCTCGACGCGTGAGCGCCCCGACACCAGGAGAACTTCGTCCCTGCTCCCGGTGCGCACCACGGCTGTCAAGGGGACCAGGTACACGCCCTCGAACCGGGCGCGGGCCAGGTGCGCGGCCTTGCCAAGCAGCGAGTGGGGAAGCGAGGCCAGGTCCACGCTCAGGTGGGTCGCGTCGCCACCGTCTTGGATGCGCGAGCAGTCGAAAACATAGCCGCCCGATTCGACCTGACAGAACCCGAGCCTGCGTGCCTGCGCTATCTCCTGGCGCGAGAGCTCGAATGCGGCACGGAACCCCGTGGAGCGCAGGCGCAAGGCCGGGCTGCCCGCCTGGACGGTGTCTCCCTCGCGCGCGAAGGTCTCGTCCACCACGCCGGGCGCGTTCATGACCACCGCCACGTCGGCCAAGGCGCGCAAGGTCTTGGCGATGCCGGCACTGCGGATCTCGGCCTTGGCGGCTTGCTGTTCTTCTTCCTTGGAGTTGCCGACCTGGTGCATGGCCTCGGCCATCTGCTGGTAGTAGGCCAGGCGCTCGCGCTGGCGTGCAAGTTGGTCCTGCAAGGGCTTGGCGGTGGCCACTGCCGCCGCCACATCGCCGGTGGCGAGGGCGCTGTCCACGCCCGCCATGCGTGTGACCTTGCCCGCGGCTGGAAACTTCAAGGTCGAACCGGGCACGAGCTCGACGGCGCCCGCGCCGTCGAAGTAGCGCAGGACGGTTGAAGGCGTCGCCGTCAGCGTTCGCACTTTGGGCTGGGGCAGCTCCGGCCGGGAGAAGAGAAACGGCAGGACCAGAGCAAGAATGGCCGCGGCCGCGAGAACGCCGAGGGAACCGAAAAGTATCAGCGAACGGCGCAACCGTCTGCGCGTCGACGGCCGTTCCACGATCGGTCCGAAGGTGACCGGCACGGGCGTCATCAGCGGCCTCGGAGTCGCCCACGGCGGTGGGAGTCTCGGCGGCGCCGCCTCGGTCACGGGCACCCGCGAGGCGGGCGCGGGCAGAACGGGGAAGGCGGTCGAGTCCGGCACGACGGTCGAGGACGAGCCCGTTTCCGGCGCGGCGCCGTCCTCGATCTCCGTGGCCACGACCTCGATGATCTCATCCTGAGCAGCCAATGTCTGGGGACTCGGCTCGGCAGACGGCGCGCTCGGCGGCGCGGGCGGCCCCGCAACCTCGACGGCTTCCACCTCCTCGAAAGGTTCTGCTGCCACGAAGGCTTCCGCCTCTTCGACGCCTTCCGGCCTCTCGGCCACCGGCGGCTTCAGGTCCGGCGCATTCGCAGCACCCTCGGCCGCCGATCCCCCTTCGCCTTCGAGAAACCCCATTTCTTCCAAGCGCGCCGCGAAGGCCTGCAGCTGCTCCATGCTCAGCTCCATCCCGGTCGAGAGCTTCACCCAAGGGGCCACCTTGTCCAGGGGCAATCCATCGAAGGCCAGTGCCACGCGGTACTCGAAATCGTAGAAGACGAAGGTCCCAACCGTGCGCGGGTCGCGAACCTCCACGTAGCGCTCGCCGTTGGCCTCCATGGGGACGGCTTCGAGATCGCGGCGAAAGCGCGGTTTTTCGAGAGACATGGTCAATTCACCACCACGCCCACAGACTATCGCCAAACTTGGCCGGCCGCGAGCTAACCGATGCCTGGTTGGCGGCATCTATACGGACAGACGATGACTCGCGTTCGACCCGGCGTAGGCTCTCCGCCTGACAGAGGCAGGTTCGCGCTGCAAAGAAAGGGACACCATGGCTGACTTGAAGACGACGTATATGGGAATTCCGCTCGCCAATCCTCTGGTGGTCGGCGCGTGCTCGCTGTCGAAGAGTGTCGACAGCATCAGGGCACTCGAGGCTGCCGGGGCCGGAGGGCTTGTCATCAAGTCCCTGTTCGAGGAGCAGATCCAGATCGAAGAAGAGAACTTCGAGCGCAAGCTCGGCGAGCACGACCACACCGACTCGGAAGCGCAGTCGTTCTTCCCTCAGCTCCGCCATGGCGGTCCCAAGGAGCATGTCTTCTGGGTGAAGGAAGCGCGCAAGGCGGTGAAGTTCCCGCTCTTCGCCAGCTTGAACTGCATCAATAGCGGCTCGTGGGTCGAGTACGCCAAGCAGCTTGCCGACACCGGCGTGAGCGGCCTCGAGCTGAACTTCTACTCGCCCGCCCTGAGCCCGGATGTATTGTCGGGCGACATCGAGAAGATGGAGGCGGACGTGGTGGCGCAGGTGCGAACCGCGGTCAAGCTACCCATCGCGGTCAAGCTGCACCCCTACTACACCAGCCTGATGAACGTCGCGGCCCGATTCGAAAAGGCCGGCGCCAGCGCGCTGATTCTTTTCAATCGCCTGTTCGAGCCCGATATCGACGTCGAGGCTGTCTCCAAGACGGCGGGTTTCCACCCCAGCGAATCGCACGATTCGCTGGTGGCCCTGCGCTGGATCGGCCTGCTAGCCCGGCGGAGCAAAGCCGACCTGGTGGGCAGCACCGGCGTAAGCAGCGGCAAGGACGTCGCGCGCCTCATTCTGGCCGGTGCCAATTCCGTGCAAGCGGTGAGCGCGCTACTCAAAAACCACGGCGCGGTCGTGCAGAAGATCCTGAGCGAGCTCGACGCTTGGATGACCGTGCACAATTTCGCCGACCTGGCGGCCTTCCGTGGCAAACTGGCCGGCAGCAAGGACAGCGACGCTTGGTCTTACGAGCGCGGCCAGTATATCAAGGCCATTGTCGGGATAGAGTAGCGGGGAGGATTCCCCACAGGCGTTAAGCGCTAACGATCCAGGTTCCTCCTTGGTCACCGCCGAGGCTTCCAAGGGTCCCGACCTGGATACCACCCCTCATAGCCATCTTGCCACGACGAGTTAGCGCGAATCGGAGTAGCATGGAACCTTCGATGCTGCTTCGTTTGGGTTGGGTCGCCATCTTGTGCGCGCTTGCCGGCTTGGCACAAGGGGCATCCTTGCGAGTCTCGGCCGAGCCGCCGCTTTCGGCAGAGCGCTTGGGCGATGCTTTGCGCAGCTATCTCGATGGCGCGGAGGTGAAGATCGAACCACAGTCGGGTGCCACGGATGGCACAAGCGCGGGGCCACCCGAGTCCGCCGCGGTGCTCATCACGTTGCGACGAAGTCCTGGGGTCGGGGAAGACGCCGAGGTGGTGCTGGTCGACGGCGAAGAGACCATCGTCGCACGTTTGCCAGGCGCGCTTCGCACCGAGGATCTCTATCGGGCGGCTGCGTTGAAGGTGCAGGCGATCTTGCAACGGCGGACTGCGGCCATGCCTCGCGCAACGACGACAGGTACGCTCGACGCGCGAGCCGAGCCTCTTCCTTTACCGGGCCGGGATAGTCTTCTGCTCGATGTGGATCTCGCCATGCTGGCACCCAGCAACGGCCCGTCACGCGAAGGCCTGCGCCTCGGGACCGGTCTTCAGCTCGGCGAACGCTGGCGCCTGGATCTCGGCACCTACTTGGAGCCGCGGCAGTCGTCCGATGCCCAAGGAATCCACGTGACCTCATGGGAGATGCCCGTGTGCTTGTCGCTTGGTTACGCCTGGCACGACGGTGCCTGGCAGGGCTGGCTGGAGACAGTGGGGCACGCTGCGATTCGCAGGTTTTCGGCCGACGCCGCGGGAATCGTCTCCACCTCCGACACCACCGTGGTACCTAGGGTGGGAGCGGCCTTGGGCGCCGCAGTCGCCATCGCGCCGGATTTGCGCGTCCACGCGCGGGCATCGGCGCTGGCGGTGCTGTCCGATGCGCGCTACCACGTCGATGGCCAGGTGGTGTGGCCAGTCGCACGCGCCCTCGTGCTGGTCGAGCTGGGACTTCAATACGGAGGGCACTAGTGCCGCGAAGGACCGGTTTCTTGCCGGGAGACCTAACCTTTGCGACGGAGCTGTCCACCTTATCGTGTGTGGAGCCCGGGATCGACCTTCACGCCGCAGGAGGCGAGGATGACCAAAGCGCCGCCTCCGTGCGCCGGGCGCAGGCCGGGGATGCGGAGGGCTACCGACAACTCTTTCGCCTGCACGTGCGACGGTTGCATCGTCTGGTGGGCCGCTTGGCCGGTCCGGGCTGCGACGTGGAGGATCTGGTGCAAACCATCTTCGTCGAGGCTTTCGCGGCGCTGCCAGGCTTTCGGGGCGACTCCTCTTTTTTCACCTGGCTTGGGCGCATCGCCATTCGCATCACCCTTCGCCTATCCAAACAATCCCGCTACCGTCCCTTGCCGGTCGATGACGGACAGGATGCCGCCGTGGGGATTTCGCCGGAGGGTGCCTCCGACGCTCGGCGCGCCTTGGCTCGACTCGACGCCATTCTCGCCAAGCTCTCGGAAAAGCGGCGCGCCGCTTTCGTGCTGCACGTTCTGCAAGGGCACAGCCTGGAAGAAGTGGCCGCACTGCTCGACGCCAAGGTCGGTGCCATCAAGGTCCGCGTGCACGACGCACGCGTGGAAATCGAACGCCAGGCAAGGAACGATCCCTACCTGGCGCGCTACCTGCAATGGGAGACCAAACCATGAATGCGTGTAGGAAGACGCAGTCCCTGTTGTTCGAGAAGGCCGACGGGCGGCTTGCGGCGGACGTGCGCGCCGAGATGGATGCCCACCTGGCGCTCTGCCCCCACTGCAAGCAGACCTTCGCCGCGTGGACCTCTGCGCTGCCGCGTTTGCGTAGCCTGGACGCGGACGAGATCTCCGCCGTCAGCCTGCGCCGCATGGAGAGCGAGATCTTGCGCGATGTGCACGGCAGCGTCCGCCCCCGTTCGCGCCGCACCTTGGTCTTCGCGCTGGCTGCCGCTTCGATGCTGGCCATCGTTGCCGGGCTGCTGGCGATCCGCCCCGCGCTCCCGCAACCGTTCGCGCGCATTCAGACCTTGTGGGGCAGGGTCACGCTTTCGGGTGTGGCCATGAGCAAGGGCGCGGCCGTGGGACCGGGTGGCGTGCTCGAAATCGCCGCCGAGGGCGAGGCCGACTTCCTCGTCGGCCGGGGCGCGGAAGCGCGCCTGATGGGACCTGGGCGCGTGGCCTTCGACGGCACGGCCAAGGCTCCTCGGCTTCGTCTCGACAGCGGTCGCATCTTCGTGCAAGTGGCCCATCGGCAACCGGAGGAGAGTTTTTACGTGACCACCGCGGATGGCCGTGTGGAGGTGACCGGCACGCGCTTCGTGGTGGGGTACGACGCGCAAGGCTCCTACGTCCACGTGGACGAAGGCAAGGTGCTGGCCTACCGGCAGGGCGAGCCCGAGCCATGGCCAGTTGGATCCGGCTCGACCTTCTCGCTCAAAGCCGAAACACCGCCGGCGGCGAACCCGCTGCCCGCCGTGGAGCCGGTGCCCGAACCGCGGGCATGCGCTGGGTCGGCCTGCGCCGAGGAGGGCGCGCGCGCGCGCAAGGCCATGCGCGCTGGCAATCCCTTGCGCGCGGTCAACATCGTGGATGAGACGCTGGCCAAGCTCGAAGACTGCTCGCCCGCGTCGCGCTGTCTCGACGAGCTTGGCTATCTGCGCGCCGAGGCCTTGCGCCAGGCCGGCCGCCTGGACGGCGCGATCGCGGCCTACAAATCGCTCAATCGCGCCGGGGCGACGCGAGCCATGCGACAGAACGCGCTCTACGCCGCGGCCCAGTTGGAGCGCAAGCTCGGCCGGAACGAGGACGCGCGACAAAGCCTGGAACGCGCCTACACCGCCTATCCTGAAGGCGCGCTTTCCGAGGAGGCCTTGGCCGGGCTCTTGGATGTGCAGCAGGACACGGGCGCGGGCGCGGGCGCGCGGGCAGCCGCCGAGCGATACCTGGCTCGCTTTCCGCAAGGGATCTCGGCGGCCCGGGCTCGGCGTATCCTGTCGGGTACGCAATCTGCTCGGCCCCGCTGATGTCCTTCCCCTCTTCTTTTCGAGTCGTCCATTACGGCGCGCGCGCCGCGACAATCTTCGCGTTGCTGGCCACCCTCCTGGCCCCCATGGGCTGCGTTCGCGACGTGGAGCTGGCCAGCGCGCCCGTGCTCGCCCATTGCGCCGGGGACGGTGAGGCCTGTGCAAGCGACGGCCTGTGCTGCTCGGGCACCTGTACGGCCGGGACCTGCGCTCATTCGCTTTGCCTCGGCGAGGGCACGGCCTGCCAGCGCCCCGAGGACTGCTGCTCGTACCTCTGCCTGCAGGACAGTAGCGGCCAGCTTTCCTGCGCCTCGGACCTAGGCTGCGCCAGCTCGGCCATGCCGTGCGGTCGGGCGGCGGCGTGCTGTGACCTCGGCTGTGCCGGTACGGGCATTTGTGGCGGAACGATCTGCGCCCAAGGCGGCGCTGCCTGCGCCGTGGCCAGCGATTGCTGTGGCGGACGCTGCGACGCGGGCAAGTGCGCGGCCCCTGGGCCGGGCTGCCACGTGGCGGGCGAGATTTGTGCGAGCGGGGATGAATGTTGCGGCGGCGAGTGCGGCCTGGTTCTCGAGGGCGTCACCGGATGTCTTCTCCGGACCGGCTGTCGGGTGGCTGGCGAGAGCTGCGGCAACTCCACCGATTGTTGCTCGGGATCGTGCCAGGTGGGCCCCGATGGCGCGGCCAACTGCAAGGCCCTTCCTGGATGCAAGATCATCTCCGAGCTCTGCGCGACGGCCAAGGATTGTTGTTCGGGGGTGTGTGGAGCGGACGGGCAATGCCAAGGTGCGGGCGGATGCTTTCCAAAGGACGAGCGCTGCCAATCCAACGACGACTGCTGTTCGGGCACCTGCCGCACGGTCCCCGAGGGCGTCCTCCGCTGCGCGGACGTACCAGGGTGCAAGGCCACCGGCGTGGCGTGCAAGAATTCCACCGAGTGCTGCGACCCCGCGGCCTCATGCAACGCCGACGGCCGCTGCCAGGGGACCGGCGTCTGTCGAGTCGGAGAGCGGCCGTGCTCCCTGCCCGCCGATTGTTGCTCTGGCGTGTGCGCGCCCAGTCTCACGGGGAAGCTGGCCTGCCGCGATTCATGCGCCCCCGCCGGCGCGCCGTGCACGGGCCCGGCGGACTGCTGCATGGGAAGCTGTGGCGGATTTCCCGCACGCTGCTTGCCGGTTCCCTAGACGCGACGAAGCGAGGAGCAGCACGTCGCGACGTCGCAGGGCTACTCGTTGTCCCCCGAGGCAGTCCCCAATCTCCGCGATTCCACCGACAGGCGGGCCAGGCGCTCGCTGGTCGCCTGGTCCGCGCAAAGCGCGTCCACATCCATCGCCATGCGGTAGGTCCAGTTGTGCTCGTTCACCGAGCCGGGCACGTTGACCTGCTCGCGGCTGCCGAGCAAATCCTGGAGCGGCACCAGGCACAGATCCGAAGCCGCCCCATAGAGCACGCGCAGAAGCGCATCACGAACGCCATCGTCGAAACCACGGTTCACGTCGAGACGTTCGAGGCCCGGAATGCGCGCCAGGTAGCCGCGATGCTCGCGCGAGAGTCCGTCGTACCACGCCGCCTGCGTCTCGGTGTCGTGGGTGCCCGAGGTGGCCACGGAGATCTCCGGCCACTTGGCGGGATCGCGAAAAAACTGTTGCATACGTCCGTCGCGCCACAGGTCGTCCTTTTCCCAGCGCAAAACCCGATAGCCGGGCAAGCGCAGACGCGCCAGCGAGGGACGCAGGAATTCCGGCACCATGCCGAGGTCCTCGGCGATGACCTCGCCGTATTCGTCCATGATGGCAAGCAGGGTTTCGCCCAGGCGAATCTGCGCCTCCTCGTCGGAGGGCGAGAATCCGGACTTCTTGCCATCGGCCGATCGATAGTACGTGCGGTACATGCCGATGACGTGATCCACGCGGTACAGGCCAAACAGGCAGCCGTTACGCTCGGCCCGACGTCGCATCCATTCGAAATTGGTCCGCTCCATGGCGCGCCAGTCGAACAGCGGCAGGCCCCAATCCTGGCCCTCGGCGCACAGGGCGTCCGGCGGCGCGCCCACGTGCAGCCCCAGGCGAAACAGCCTGCGCTCTTTCCACACGTCGGCGGAATCCTCGGCAACGACGAAGGGCAGATCGCCCATCAGATCCACCCCCAGCACGGCCGCCGCCGCACGCGCCGCCCGCCACTGTTCGTCGAGCTGCCACTGCTGCCAGGTGACGAAAAGGATCTCCTCGGCGTGCTCTTTCACGGCCCGAGCCAGGGCCGCCGGGCGGCGATCCGCGAGGCCGTCAGGCCATTCCCGCCAGTGCTTGTCGAACTGGCCATGCAAGACCGCGAACAAGGCGTAATCCTCGATCCAGTCGCGGTTCTCCTCGCAAAACTGGGCGAGCTGCCGGGCACGCTTGCTGCGCCGCCGCCATTCGTGGTTGCGAAACCGGGCGAACGCCAACCGCATCCCGCGTTCCTTGAGCGGCCGCAACCGGTTCCACGGCACGCTGGCAGCAGGGGAAACTTCCCCGAGCAGCTTGCGATCCGCGTCCGACAACGCCGCGCGTCCGCCCGCGGCCACGAAATCCTCACAGACGTCCAGGCCCAGGTAGACAGGGTCGATGGCGAAGGCCGTCGAGGCCGAGTACGGGCTGGTCTCGCCGCCGCTGACCGCGCACACCGGCAGCATCTGGACCACGCGAATCCCGGCCCGCGCCGCCCACTTGGCCATGGCCACGACATCGGGGATCTCGCCCAGCCCCCATCCCGCCTTCGTGCGCACCGAAAACAGCGGGATCAGCACGCCGGCGCGTCGCCGTCGCGGTCTTGGCCTGTTCTTATCAGGCATCGAATACCAGTTCGGTTATGATACGGCGTCTTGTCACCCATGAGCGACACTTCTTTTACGAATGCAGCGATTTCCGGACGGCGGATCCTCCTCACCGGCGGCGCCGGATTCATCGGCTCGCACCTGGTCGAGCGCTTCGCCCCGGACAACGAGATCGTCGTGCTCGATACCTTTCGGCGCAATGCCTTGGGTCCGGCCGGACTCGACAAGCACGCCCACGTTCGCACCATCCAAGGCGACGTGCTCGACGCCGCTGCGGTCAAGTCCGCCATGGAAGGCTGCGATGTGGTCATCCACCTGGCGTCCATCGCGGGAGTGGACACGGTGCTCGGCAACCCGGTGCTGACCATGCGCGTGTCGTTGCTCGGTACCATGAACGTGCTCGAAGCCGCGCTGGCCGTGGGTGGCATGAAGCGCGTGATCGATTTTTCCACCAGCGAGGTCTTCGGACGCTACGCCTACAACGTGACCGAGTGGGACGCCACCACCCTGGGCGCCGTCGGCGAGGCGCGCTGGACCTACGCCGTGGCCAAGCTGGCGACCGAACACCTGGCCATGAACTACTGGAAGCAGCACAAGCTACCCACGGTTTCCGTTCGGCCCTTCAATATCTATGGCCCGCGCCAGGTCGGAGAGGGCGCGGTTCACCACTTCATCGTGCGCGCCCTGCGCGGCCAGCCGCTTTCCGTGCACAACGACGGGTCGCAAATCCGCGCCTGGTGCTACGTGGACGACATCGTGGACGGTATCGCGCTTGCGCTGGCACGCGAGGAGGCGGTCGGCCACGCCTTCAACATCGGCAACCCGCGCTCCACGCTCACCATCTACACCCTGGCCAAGGAGATCATCCGCTTGGCCTCGAGCTCGTCGCACATCGAGCACGTGCCGTGGAACCAGGCCGACGTCGAGCTGCGCATTCCCAACATCGACAAGGCCAGGGAGCTTCTGCACTACGCGCCCAAGGTCGATCTGGAAGAAGGCCTTCTACGGACCATCTACTGGTACCGTAGGCACCAGGCGGACTAGGATGGGAACATGAGCGAGATCGTCCTTCGCGCCGACGAGCTGGCCAAGACGTTCCATCTGGGTTTCTTCCGCAAGCGCGTCGAGGCGGTGAAGCACGCCAGCTTCGACGTTCGTCGTGGCGAGGTGTTTGGCTACCTCGGTCCCAATGGCTCGGGAAAGACCACCACGCTGAAAATGTTGATGGGGTTGGTCTTCCCCACGCGCGGGCACGCCGAGGTGCTAGGCCATCCGGTGCCGAATCGCAGCGCCAAGCGCCGCCTCGGCTACCTGCCCGAGAGCCCCTATTTCTACGAATACCTTTCGCCCGAGGAATTTCTCGACCTGGTGGGCTCCCTCTTCGACGTGCCCCGCGCCGAGCGGCGAGCGCGCGCCCGCCGGCTCATCACCCGCGTGGGACTCGACCACGCGCGCGGCCGGCCCCTGCGCAAGTTCTCCAAGGGCATGCTCCAGCGCATCGGCATCGCGCAGGCCCTGATGGGCGACCCCGAGCTGGTGGTTCTCGACGAGCCCATGACCGGGCTCGATCCCATCGGGCGCAAGGAGATCCGCGACCTCATGCTCGAGCTCAAGCGCGAGGGCCGCACCGTGCTGTACTCGACGCACATTTTGCCTGACGTGGAGATGACCTGCGACAGGGTCGCCATGATCTTTGCGGGACGCATCCGCAACGTGGGGCCGCTTTCCGAGCTGCTCACTGCGCGCCTGCTCTCCACGGAGGTCTGCCTGCGCCACGACGTGGGCCAGATCCCTTCCCTGCCCGAAGGCGCCAAGGTTCGCCACACCCCGGACGGCATGTTGGTGGATCTGCCCGAGGGCGCAGATGTGGACGCCTTCTTGCGCGCAGCCCTCGAGGCCAAGGCCAGCATCATCACCGTCACGCCACGGCGCGAGTCGCTGGAGGATCTCTTCGTGCGCGAGGCCGGCCAGGCGGGATCCACGGGCACATCGGACAAGGGGGCGGCATGAATCGCGTCACCGCCATTGCCTGGAACACCTTTCGCGAGGCCGTGCGCAACAAGATCCTCTACAGCCTGCTCTTCTTCGCCGTGCTGATCATCCTGTCGGCGCTGGCCATCGGCAACCTCACCCTGCACGAAGAGGTGCGCACCATCCGCGACGTCGGACTGTTCGGCATCGACATCTTCGGCGTCATCATCGCCATCTTCGTAGGCGTGAACCTGCTCTACAAGGAGCTCGACCTCAAGACCGTGTACACCATCCTGCCCAAGCCGCTGTGGCGCTGGGAATTCGTGCTCGGCAAGTGGCTGGGCATGCTGCTGACCTTGGCCGTGCAAATGGCGGTGATGGGCGCAGTGCTGGCCCTGGTCCTGGCCAGCCAGGACGCGCACTTCGATGTGCCCATGGTCAAGGCGGTGTGGTTGCTCTTCGTCAACGTGATGCTGGTTACCTCCATTGCCGTGTTCTTTTCGGCCTTCTCCAGCCCGTTCCTGTCCGGGTTCTTCGCCCTCGGCTGTTTCGTCGTGGGCCGCTCCGTGCCCGACATCCGCGCTCTCGGCGAGAAGATGGGACCGGGCGCCAAAACCACCCTGGATCTCTTCTGCAACCTGGTGCCGAATCTGCATCTATTCTATCCGTCCGGCGCCATCGTCGGCGCCGAGGAGCTCTCCGTTCATCGCCAATTCGTGGGCGCCGACTACATCCTCTCGGCCACGGGCTACGGATTCGCCTACTCGCTGGTCGTGCTCGTGCTGGCCATGCTGATCTTCCGCAAGCGGGACTTCGTGTGATGCGAGGGCTTCGGCGCCAGGTGGTCATCGTCCTCCTGGGCCTCGCAGCGGCCTTGGCCGTGATTGTCGGGCGCCTACTCGTCGACGCCCGAAGCGCCTATCGCAACGGCGTCGCGGCGGAAGAGCGCGGCGAAATCAGCGAGGCCATCCGCTTCTACCTCGAGGCGGGTCGCCTCTATGTGCCTGGCAGCCCCTTTACCCGCAACGCGCTCGACCGACTGGACGCCATCGGAGTTTCCCAGGTCACCAAGGGCGACTACGCCATCGCGCGCGCGGCCTTCGAGGCAGAACGCGCCGCCCTGCTCGGCACGCGCTCGTTCTACACCCCCTACGCCGAACGCCTGCCCAATCTCGAACGTCGGCTATCGCGTCTGTTGGCGGCGGCGGAAGACCACGCATCGATGGCAACCTTCGAGGAGCGCGCCAAGTGGCACGCCGAGCGACTCGCCGAGCGCCCGCGGCCCAAAACCTCCATGGTTTTGCTCGCCTTGCTTGGTCTCTCTCTGTGGGTGGCCTCGGCGGTGACGTTCTTTCGCAAGGGCGTGGATGCGAATCTTGCGCTCAAGCGGATACCTGCCATGCTTGCAAGCGCAGGATTTCTGATCGGATTGGCACTCTTCTTGATTTGCCTTCGCCTGGCGTAGGTGTGCGGATTTCAGGTACAGTCGTCTTGCGCTCCGGCAGGGAGTGCTAAGAATAAATCCTTAGGCTAATTGCGATGGATGTTCGCTGCGAACGCTGCCAGTCCGAATACGAAGTCGAGGACGCGAAAGTCAGCGACCGCGGCACCGAAGTGCAGTGCAGCGACTGCGGCCATCTATTCGTGGTCAAGCGACCGGGCAGCGCGGCAGGCTCTGTCCACGCTGGCGGCGAACCCGAGGGCGAAGGTTCGGGCACGTGGGTCATCGAGACGGCGAATGGCCGGTCGCTACGTTTGCGCGACCTGACCGCACTGCACAAGTGGATCATCGAGCGTCGCGTGGGGCGCGAAGACCGTCTTTCACGCGACGGCGCTCCTTGGCAACGCTTGGGCGACATGGGCGAATTGGCCGTTTTCTTCGACATCGTGGACAGCGCCGAGCGGGCGCGCACCGCGGACACGCCCATGCCGGCCCCTCTGCTTGCGCCGCTTTCGGTCCCCGCGCTGGAGCCACCTGCGCCACTGCCCCAGCCATCTCTGCCCAGGCCGAGCCCGTTCGAGCCGACCGGCGCGCGCGCGGCTTCGGCGCATCCGTTGGCCTCCACCAAAGCCCAGACCCGCGTGGTGACCGCGGCGATGCCCTCCTCCCTATACGATGCGGATGCGGACGAAACCATGATCGTACGCCTGGAACCCGCCAAGAAGCGTGGCTTCTTGGGGTTGGGCATCATGGTGTTGGTGGCAGCCGCGGTGGCAAGCGCCGGCATCCTTTGGCAGCGCCATCGCCTCGGCGGGGCGACGATACCTTCTTCGGCGACCAGCGAAAGCGCGGGGACTCCTCAGGCACCCGCCGTGGTGGTACCCGTTCCAACGTCCGCGGCGGCACACAACGAGGCCGCAGAGGAATCCGAGGAAAGCGGCGCCAATGCGCGTGGCCCGGTGGTCGAACCCATTGTTCGTGAAGGTGCGATCGCAAAAGTCCCGCTCTTGGGCAAGGGTACGCGGCACCCTGCTGCGATTCGGACGGCCTCCGCACGCAGGATGAAAGCGCCGTCCGCAGCGACGGAGCGGCCCCACAGAGGCCCAGCAAACGCGGGCAAGCCCAATGCGCCACCAACCCTGGCTGCCCAAGGCTACGTGGCCTTGGAGCACCGACAGCCTTCACGCGCCATTGCGCTGTTCAAGCGGGCACTAGCCGGCAACCCGAACAACGGCACCGCGCTCTTCGGATTGGCCGAAGCCCATCGCGAAGCCGGCCAGACCGCCCTCGCGCTGCAAGCCTACCGCCACTACGTCGAGCTCCTGCCCAGCGGCCCCGACGCCGGCTCCGCCCGCCACCACATCCACGTCCTGGAAAGCAAGAGACGGTAGCCCGCCCGCGAGCAAGATCCACAATCATCCAATCGGCATGGCGCGTGCTTGGGTGTCGATCATGATTTCTCGTGCAACGGCCTCCGCGATCTTCGCAACAAGGTTGCGTATACGCTTCCCCTTGACCTTGACCTCTACCCCCTGCAAAGCAGCCATGATCGCGCCGATGCGGGCAGCGTAACCATGCTCATGCGTTCCTCCGTTGTAGCGTTGAAGGCTCCTCTTGGTGGCAAGGATCGCCGTGCCCACTGCGATATTCGTCGTTGGTTCCTGCAGTCGTGCGACCGTGAATCCGCGTGCATGTCCATTGAGGCACTTGCACCGGTCGGAGGTTATGCAGCGAATGCCCATTAGACCGATATCGTACGCTCGTGCGCTTTCGGGCCATGCGCGATAGACACGCGTGGAACGTGATTTGCCGTGGACATTCCTTCCCGGCCGTTTCCCAGGCCGGGCCTCGGCTGAAATCACCCTGGGTCGAAGATCGGATTCATTGATGGCGATAGCCATCGTGAGGAGTGGATTCGGCGCGTGGTTGAATGCGGCCGCCAGACGTTCGCAAGTGGCTTTTGACCACGCGCCTTCGCGCCAGCGGATAGCGTTTTGCACCGTGCAAACCAGCACGGCGGTGACTGCATCATGGCCGGCTTTTCCGAAGTCGACGGCCTGGGCAGCAGGCTGCGGGTGGGGCAGCAACCAAGCAAGGAAGAGAAGATTTGGATTCATCGTCTTTTTCCGGGGATTGTGTTACACGCAGATCGCTCAACCAACCCTATGGGTCTGCATTCGCACCGTGCAGGTTCAACAATGTCAGCGAGCTACTTGCTGAATCTCTTGTCTCGAATCGAGGCGACAATCCCAGGTGCTTCTTGAAATATGGGACGCCAGCCTCGTGGTATCCGGAAGGATGCTTCGAAACCATGAAAGGTCACAAAGCCGCTTCTCGGAAGCACGCTTACCATCCACAATGACATGACTCCTTTCTTGCCCACCTCCCATGGCGTGAGGTCCACGGCTGTGCCACCTTTAGAAGGGATGCACGATGGCGGGTAACCGTTCCACCGGAAAATCCCACGGACGCGCGCTCTCGGCCCGGGCCAGTTCGCCGAGGTCCGAGAAGCTCTACCGCATGGTACAGAATCCACTCGGCATGGCCTTCGCGGCCTTCGCCAGGTGTGCGTTCTGGCAGTACCCGTCTACCGCAAACACACGGCCAGCACCTGCTTGAGGTCGGTCTTGCCCGCGATGGCCTTTTCGATGCCGTCTTGAAGCAGGGTCGTCATGCCGCTGGTCACGGCCAGCCTGCGGATCTCCTCGACGGAAGCCCGCTTGGCCACGGCGCGCTTGATGGGCTCATCGGCGACGAGCAGCTCGTGCAGCGCAATTCGTCCCTTGTAGCCGGTCTTGCTGCACATCTCGCAACCAGGCGCACGCCACAACTTGAAATCACCCCTATCGATCCCGCGAGCGGCTGCGGCTTCTTCGCCCAAGGCCTGGACAATCTCGACGACCTCGTCCTTGTCCGCCACGACCTGTTCGCGACACTTCTGGCAAAGCCCCCGCGCCAAGCGCTGTGCCAGCACGCCCAGCAAGGCGTCGGCGAAGGTGAATGGGTCCAGCCCCATGTCCACCATGCGCGTGATAGTCTCGGGCGCGCTGTTGGTGTGCAAGGTCGAAAACACCAGGTGGCCTGTCAGCGACGCCTCCACGCCCGTGTTGGCGGTCTCCTTGTCGCGCATTTCGCCGACCATGATGACGTCGGGATCGGCGCGCAGGAAGGAACGCATGGCCGCCGCGAAATCGAATCCGATCTTGGGCTGCACCTGCACCTGGCGCAGGCCGGGTTGCGTGATTTCGACGGGATCCTCGGCCGTCCAGATCTTCATGTCGGTGGTGTTGATGGAGCCCAGCGCCGAGTGCAGCGTCGTGGTCTTGCCCGACCCGGTCGGTCCCACGCAAAGAACCAGACCGTAGGGCTTGGCGATGAGGGCGCGCATCTCGCGCAAATTGCGTTCGCTCATGCCCATTTCGTCAAGGGGAATGGGCTTGGACGCGGCCAGGATGCGCATGACCACATCCTCGTTGCCGTTCACGGTGGGCAAGGTGGCGACACGCAGCTCGATGGTCCGGTCGCGCATACGAAACTTGATCTTGCCGTCCTGGGGCTTGCGCTTTTCCGAGATATCGAGCCGGGCCATGATCTTGAACCGGGCCACGAGCGGATTGCGGAAGATCGCGGGAATTTCCTGGTAGGCGATGCAATCGCCGTCGATGCGGAAGCGGATGCGCGTGTTCTCTTCCTTGCCATAGGGCTCGATGTGAATATCGGAGGCGCCGCGCTGGAAGGCATCGATGATGACCTGGTTGGCGAGCTTGATGATGGCGCTGTCGGATTCCTCTTCTTCACCGGCATCGTCGTCGTCGCTGGCCTCCTCCACGGCGCCCGTGCTCTCGTCGGCGGACAGTTCCTTGATCAGGACGTTGACGTCGGACTTGAGCCCGTAGGAATGCTCGATACAGGCCATGATCTCGTCGCGGAAACCGACGTGAACGGCGACCTCGCGGTCGGTCTCTACCGAGCGCAGGGCATCGGCGCGCTGAATGTCGTGCGGATTGTCGATGACGACGATGAGCCGCGGCCCGCGACGCTCGATGGGCACGGCGCCGATGCGGCGCAGGAATTCCACGCGCAGGCGCTGGCGGAGATCCTCCGGAATCGACTGCTGGGCGGTGAAGCGATAAAAGGGCACGCCATAGTAGGTGGAAATGGCCTTTTCCACGTCGGCGCGGGCGATGCCGACCTTTTCGATGAGGAAGCGGCTTGGATCGGTGGCCGACGACTCGGCCGAGGCCAGCGACTTGGCGAGCTGCTCGGGCTGCATGATGCCGGCCTGGACCAGATAGTCCCACTTGCTCGTGGGCCGCGGCGACTGCCGCGCCTTCGCGACATCGCGACCGGCGGCAGGGCCAGGCGTCGCCGTACGCGGCCCCGACAGGACGGGCGGCGTGGCTGGCCGACTCGACATCGGGGTCGGCAACGTGGGAACGGACTCCTGCGACGTGGACGGGCGCTTGACCGGCGAGGGAGGGATCCTGGCAGCGACCGAAGCGGGTGCGGACTCGACCGACGTGCGCAGACCAAGTTGTGCGGCCAGGCTTCCCGCGACGACCTTGGCCACCTCGCCGGCATAGGCCACGTCCCCCGCCGGAAAGACGCTCGACTCGTCGGTGCGATTGGCCACCAGAAGCACGCCCACCTCGCGCTCGCGATCGAAAAGCGGCGCCACAATCACCGAGCGCAGGCGCAAACCCAGCCACTGGTCCAGGCGATCATCCGGACGCAGGCGGGGATGCAATCGCACCAGCTCGGCCAGGTCCCACACGTTGCGGATGCTGGCAGGCGAACGCGCAGCCGCGGCCCAACCCACGAGGTTTGCGGGATCGCGTGGCAGGCGCAGCTCGCGCACGGAGTCGGCGACCCACGCCACCGCCCGGAGGTGATTGTCGAGATCGGGAATGAAGACCGCCGCACGCTCCGCGGCGAAGAAGGTCGCCACGCGCTCCATGCCCTCGAAGAGCAGACCATCGAGCGAGTCCAGCACGGCCAGTGCGTTGCACAGCCCGGATAGCTGCGTGCGCTTCTCCGCCTGTGCGGATTCACCGCCAACCTGGCGCAACCACGTCGCGGCATCCATGCCGAAATCTCCTATTGTTATGGGAACCCTGGGAGGGTTCCCAAACCCTCCCGCGCTCTGGCTACGCCGGGCAAAGCCCGACGTAGCCAACGCGATTCATCTATGAATCCGGGAAAATCTCCGAGTCTTCCATGTGAGGCTTCGCGCCGAGCATTGCTCGGCAACTCCCCACGCAACTGTTCATCGGCAGCCCGGGCGGAAAAGTTGAGTCCGCGTCGGCACGGCGTGTGCGGCCATCTGACGCAGGCCCACGCTGGCAAGGTGGCGTAGGTTTTCCCTCGCATGCGTTGTCCTGCAGCCATGGCCCGTTGTAGACTTCCGCGCCACTCCGGTGAAAGGGAGCCACGGCCGATGTCAGGAGAGACCATACTTGTCGTCGACGACAGCCCGACCATCTGCAAGCTCGTGGAGCTGTCGCTGACCAAGGCCGGCTTCCGCGTAGAAACGGCCCGCACCGGGGAAGGCGGTATCGAGGCCGCGCAGGCGCACCCACCGGACCTTATCTTGCTGGATTTCTTGCTACCCGACTTGAAAGGCGACGACGTGTGCCGCGCCATTTCAGCCGACATGATCCTGGAAAAGATACCCGTGGTCGTGATGAGCGCGAAAGGCGAGGACATCGGCGAGTGCTTCGCGGTCATGACCAACGTCAAGAACATCATCTCGAAGCCTTTTTCGCCCGAGGCACTGCTGGCGGTGGTCGGCCACACCCTGGAGAAGGTCGTCAAGAAGCCGGATTCGTCCGAGGTCGAGACCGGTTCGGACAGCCGCATCGATCTTGCCACGCTCATACCGGGCGAAGCCAAGGACGAGAGCCCGCCGCGCGCGCAACCGGATTTCGCGGCCGCCTTGGCCGGCGATCTCGCCATCGTGTCCGTCGCCGACGTGCTCCTGCTGCTGCAAGACCGCGGTTACACCGGCAGCGTGAATCTATCGCACGGTCGTGCCCGCATGGACATCTACCTCGGCCAAGGCCGCGTGGACTTCGCCGGCGCCCAGGGCGTCGCCGAGGAATTCTTGCTCGGTCGTTTCCTGGTCAGCGGCGGGCATTTGGGGCAGGAGACGCTGGCCCAGGTCATCGAGGACAGGCGGCGCGACGGCAACACGGAGCTCCTGGGTGCCTACCTGTGCTCGCGTGGGCTGCTCGCGTCCACGGGCTTGCACAAGGCCATGGCCAAACAGACCGCGGCCCTGGTCTTCGAAAGCCTGCGCTGGGGCAGCGGCCGTTTCGCCTTCCGCCCCTTGACCGAGCTACCCGCGCAAGCGCGCGAAGCCGCCCTGTCGCTGCCGGTCGATGGCCTGATTCTGGAGGGCTTGCGCCGCGTGGAGGAATGGCGGGTCATCGAACAAGAGATCGGCGACTTCGACATGACCTTCGTCCGCAACGAAGACAAGCTGGCGAGCTTCGGCCGCGGGCAACTGCTGCGTGAGGAAGCCGCCATCGCCGACCTGGTCAACGGTCGCAACACCGTCCGCGACGTCATCCAGATTTCGAAGTTGGGATCCTACGATGTCACCCAGGTGCTGTTCCGCCTGCTGCGCAGCAAGCTCATTCGGCGTCGGGTAGCGCCCATGGTCGTGTGACCCGATGCCGATGGCCGCCCCCCTCGACGTGGTCTTTTTCGAGCTTCGCGGCCTGCGCTGCGCGCTCCCGCTGGGGGTCGTGCGCAAGGTGCTGCCCATGCGGGGCGTGACCCCCGTGCCACTTGCCCCGGCGGTGGTGCGCGGGATTGCCCCGGTGCAGGGGTTCATCATGCCCGTGCTGGATCTCGCCGTGTGCTTTCAGCCCGCCGGCGACGAAATGGCCGAAGGATCGGCCTATCGCTTTCCCAAGGACAAACTGCTGCTGGTCGAAACCGCGCCGGACGCGGGGCGGGAAGCCGTGCGCGTAGCCCTCGCCGTCGAGCGTGTGGTGAGCATCGGCACCGTGGATGAGCAGCACAGCCGCGTACCGCCGCCGCGCCCATCCTTCCTGTCGGCCACCGTGCTTGACGCCAGCGGCCCGGCACTCCTGCTCGACGTCGAGCGCACCATCGATTACGTGCGCGATGCCATCAGCGCGGTCATTGGATCATGAACGAAACAGAAGAACTCAAGGAATTGCTCGCAACCCTGCGAGCGGCGGAGCAAGGCGACCTCACCGTCCGAACCAAGACGGGCGCGGGATCGCTTGGTGAAGTCGCGCAAGCGATCAACGGTCTTCTGGCCAGCCTGGAAGCGCGGGCCATGCAGATCTCGTTCGCGTCGACCTCGATCATGCTGGCGGCGGAAGCCGCGGGCAGCGCCTTGCCCGAAATCTCCGACGGCATGTCCAGGCAACAGGGGGCCGTGGCGGAGATCGCACGCAAGCTGAAGTCGCTCGAGGCGCGTTCGGAAGAGGTCGGTCAGATCGTCGAGATGCTCGACGACGTCACCTCGGAAACCAACATCCTGTCGCTCAACGCGGCCATCGAAGCGTCGCGCGCGGGTGCGCAAGGCAAGGGCTTCGGCCTGGTGGCCGAGGAGGTGCGCAAGATGGCCGAGCGCGCGGCCACGGCCACCAAGGACATCGGCGCCTATCTCGAAACCATCGCCACCGCCACCGGCGATGCTACCCGGGCCATCGAGAGCGTGCGCACCAACGCGGATCACCTCGCCGCACTCACCGCGCGTGCCAGCAGCGAGGCCGGCGCGCGCGCGGAGATGCGCGGCATGCTCACCGACGCCCTCTCGCAGTTTCGCTTCGCCGCGCAGGGCGAAGCGGAGATCACCCGCATCTTGCACGAGCGGCGCGGTGAGCTCGCGCGAGCGCTCGCGCCTTTCGCGCCCCTGCTAGTCAGCACGCGCTCGCCGCTCGGCGAGTCGTTGCGAAACATCCTGACCGCCCTGGGTGAGAAACCGGCCGGGACGAAGGCGTAGGAGCCTTCCGCCATGGCGGTGAAATCCGATAATGGCGAGGGCAGCGGCGAGCATGCGGCGCTGCCCGAGTGGAACTCGGGCGAAACCGAGATGCTGCGCAGCCTCTTTCTGGAAGAGGCCGAAAAGCACCTGGGCCGCATCACCGAAGCGCAAAAATCGCTGGCGCGCGCGTCCTCGGCCACGCTCGATATTTCGCCCGAGGTGGTGGATGTGCTGTTCCGCCACCTGCACACGCTCAAAGGCTCGGCCGGCTCGGTCGGCTTCGACGCCGTGGCCCGCGCGGCCCACGAGCTGGAGGAGCTGTGCATCGAGATCAGGCGCGGCCAGCTCGCGCCTACCTTCGGCATCCTCGAACGCATCGACGAAGGCGTGGCCGAGATCCGCGCCTTGCTGAGCAGCGCGCGCTTGGCCGTGCCCCCGCCTCGGCCGAGCAGCCCACCCGAGACCGCGACCGTGCCGCGCGAGATGACCGAGCGCCGCCGCACCATGGACCGCCGTGCGGTGGCGGATCGGCGCACGGGCGGTGAAGGCGTGCTGCGTGTCGAGGTCGAGCGTCTGGATGCCCTGCTCGAAAGTGTCGGCGATCTGGTAATCCTGCGTACGCGTCTCGACCGTCGCGTGCACGAAATGCGCAGCGTGCTTCGCGATTTGGGCTCGACCCGGCACGGCCTGCGCGCGGCCCAGGGTGTCCTGGCCACCGATTTGCCCGGGCCCGCGCGGCTGGAGGAGCTCGCCCGCCTGCTCGATCGACTGGGCGAGATCGACGTGGAGTTCACCGACGCGCTGTCGTTTCTCGACCGCACCGCGCGCCGGCTGGCGGAAGACGCCGACTCCATGCGCGCCACCTCGGAGTATATCGAGGAGCAGATCCGCCGGGCACGGCTCGTCCCCCTCGAATGGGCGTTCTCCCGACTGGGTTCGGCCCTGCGCGAGCTGGAACGCAGTTGCCACCGTCAAGCCGACCTGACGGTGCAAGGCGGGGAAGTCGAGCTCGACAAGGCGATCGTGGACCAGCTCGTGGATCCGCTGTTGCATCTTCTGCGCAATTCCATGGCCCATGGAATCGAAAACCCTTCCGTTCGCGCCGAGCGAGGCAAGCCGGCGCACGGCCGCATCACCATCCGTGCGGCCCAGGAAGCGGACTTCGTGTACCTCACCTTCGAGGACGACGGAGGCGGCCTCGATCGTGCGGCCATCCGTCGCGCCCTGCAGTCCTCGGAACAGCTCGGCAACAGTGGCGATGGCAGCGACGAGGACCTGGTGAATGCCATCTTCGAGGCAGGTTTCTCGACACGGGCGCAGTCGGACGCGCTGGCCGGGCGCGGGATGGGCATGAACATCGTCAAGCGCGCGGTGGTACGCATGGGCGGCGAGATCAAAGTCGAGTCGCAGGCGGGGGCCTTCACGCGCTTCAAGCTGACCTTGCCCCTCGCCGGCACCATCACGCAGGGGCTGCTCTTCAAGATCGGCGGGCAGGTGTACGCCGTGCCCGCGGCCCACGTCATCGAGGTGCTACCCATCGGACACAATGTCCTTGCCAGCACGACCCCGCCCGCCGCGAGCTCCAGCGGCGAGTTGCCGGCCATCGGCGGCGTCAGCGTGCCCATCCTCAGACTGCACGCCTTGCTCGGTCTGGAGTTGCCGCCCGGCCGCCGCGCTGCCGCCTTGCACGTGCGCTACGCCGGCCGCAACTTCCTCATCACCTGCGACAAGGTGATTGGTCCGCGCACCATCGTGGTCCGGCCGCCAGGACCGCTTATCGGGCTCATTCCCTTCTATTCCGGCGTCACGGCCTCGGGCGCGGGCAAGGCCCAGCTTGTCTTCGATCTCGGCGCCCTGGCCGACGTGGCCTATGCCGCCGAGGTGCCCACCCCCGCCGGTCCACGCCGCGGCCAGCCCCGCGTCCTGGTGGTCGACGATTCCCGCCTATCCCGCGAGGCCGGGGTGCGCCTGCTCTCTGCCGCCGGCTACCAATCGGTGGCTGCCGAAGACGGATGGGAAGCCTGGGAGGTTCTGAGCGAGCGCCGCTTCGACGCCGTGGTCACCGCGCTCGAGATGCCACGCCTCGACGGCTTTCAGCTCATCGCCCGCATCCGCCGCGAAGCCACGCTGCGTGGTCTGCCCATTATCGTGCTCTCGTCGCGCACCTCGCAAGGCGTGCGCGAGCGCGCTCTGGCTGCAGGCGCCAATGTGTTTCTGCCCAAGAGCCGGCACCGCCGCAGCTTGGTCGCGGCCGTGGCCGCCTGCCTGCAGGAGCACGAGGACGGCGGACCGACGACCAGCGAAGACGGGTAGGGTGCCCAAACCGCTCCGCGGGGCCGTCCAGGCGCGCGAGGGATTTGTCCGCCGGCGCAAGGAGGCTAACCTCGGCGTCGATAACGCTGACCAGGGGCGCCTTTACCATTTCCGAGTGGGCATCGACCTCAGGCTCTATTTCGAGCTTGATCGCTTCTCGGCCTCCAGGGCCCGCGCTTGCAAGAGCCACGAGGGAACGACATCGGCACTTTCGAATACCAGGCCGCGCATGGAATGAACGATGTCCGGGTGGCTGCCGGCGACATCATTTCGCTCGCTTGGATCGGCACACAAATCGAAAAGTGCTTCCCACTCGGCGTCGAGGTCGCGCATCCACTTGTAACACCCCTTGACCACGCCCTGCGTGTGATGATCGGGCAGCCAGCCTTCGAAGCGAACAAAGGCGTGGGGCGCGGGGGCGTCGTTGCGTAGGAATGGAGCCAAGCTGCGGCCACCCAGCGCCTCGAATTGGCCGGCATCGGCCAGGTCGACCAGGGTTGGCGTCACATCGAGAGTGCTGACCAACGCCGAAATCCGCCTGGGCGGCCCCAGACCCGCGGCCTCGGGGGCACAAAGGACCAACGGCACGCGTAGCTCTTCGTCGAAGAGAGTATTTTCGTGGGTGAAACTTCCGTGCTCGCCGAAGGCCTCGCCGTGGTCGGCGGTTAGAATCACCAGCGCCTTGCTAGGCAGTTGTTCGAGGAAATCGGCCAGTGGTCCATCGAGGGTGGCGGCAGCGCGCCGGTAGTCCGCGAGCTCGGTGCCGCCAAGATAGGGTGCATGGGTGTCGAGCAAGTGCGTCCACAGTAGGAAGGGCCGTCCCGGTGGCTTGCGCGCGAGCGCCGCCCTCGCCTGGGGCAGAACCTCGCTGGCCGGCGTGGTCACACGGTGGCCAGGAGGGATGCGAACATCCTCGAAGCCGTAGAAGAAGAAGAGAAGGGGCGGTTGAAAGGGTACGACCGCGCTGCCGAAGTAGCCCGCTCGGCGAAGGATCGTGGCCAGGGTCGGGGGTTGAGACTGCGGGATCCCCTCCAACCCTTTGGGCGGAGGCAGAAGGGCGATGCGATAGTCGCTGCGCAGGTAGCGCGCTTCGGTGCCAGTGAGCAACGCGGAGATGGCAAGCGAGGTGAAGTTGCACGGTGTGCGCGCTTGATCGAAGCGCAGACAGTGCTCAGCCCAGCGGCTGGTCCGCGGCATCCACGCCAGCGCGTCGGCCCGCAAGGCGTCGATGGTCACCAAGAAGATATCTGGCCGGAGCTCCCGCCGTGGGGAAGGTGCAGACGTGCGAGGAGGTGCGATGATTCTGGCATCCGCACCCGAGCAATCTTCGTCAATCCCGTTGCCGGGCCAATCCTCGGCCTTCGGACTGCGCGCTGGATCGAGATCATCGCAGTCGAGGCCGAACAGCCCAGAGCTGCCGTCGCCATCGAAATCCGTCAGCCTGCGCATCAGCGCGAGTCCGAGCGCGGAAAACGGCGCGTGGATCGAAGCAAACCGACGCAGCGACGGCATTCGCACGTCGACGGCCATTCCCAGCAGCGCGGCCGCGCCGAGGGCCACGATCAGAGCGCGGGGCAGGCGCGGGGCAGGCGCCACGGTGACCAACAGCAATGCAACACCGGCGATGGCCAACTGGAAGCCGGCGATGCGCGGGAATACCAGGTAGCCCAGAAACGCGAGCTGCGCGCTCCAGAGCAAGCAACCCATCCGCCTCGGATGCGGCCACGAAGCGAGGGGGTCGGAGAACGGCTGGCCCGCGGTCTCCTGGTCTGGACGAGCGCGACGTCTTGCCGCCCGTCGAGCCGCCACGGCAAGCTCTGCGGCCATGCCCAAGGCCACCGCGGCGCAGGCGAACACCGCAGCCGCCCGCCAGGCGAGCTGGTATCGCCGCGCTGACAGCGGGGTCAGCGCGATGGTTGCGACCGCGAACAGCGCCGACATGCGGACCGCCGGCGCTGTGGCGCACAGATGATCGCGCGACCATGCGGCCGCACCGATGGCTCGACGGAGGGCGGCGCTGCGCATCGAGAAAAGGGACAACGTGGCGAACGCCAACCAAGCAAACGCGGCCAGCACCGTCAATCGTCCGAGCCGCGCCAACGAGTCGAGCGCCAACCACCTACCGTGGGGAAGGTTGTCCATGTCGAACACGAAGCGGGCCAAAATCTCGCCGCCCAGGAGCGCCAAGGTAACCACGGTTAGGCGGCAAAGCGCCAAGCTGCGAGCACCGGCCGCGGACCGACTCGTCAATAGTTGCGGTGCCTCTCGAGGACTGGCGGAGAACATGGACAGGACGTCTTTTTACCCTATGACCCCACTTCGAAGGTCAACAAGTACTGGCGGCCCTGTGCGTCCACTTCGCGAACCGGGCCGCGCGAGATCGCCCGTGACGCCGGAATAGCGGAAGGGCGGCCCGCAGCCAATCGTCCGTAGCACTCGACACGACTCCGAGATCCTGACAGGCTGCTTGTGCTTGAAGAAGATTTCGCTGATCTGTGCTCTTCTGTTTTCGGCCTTGGCCGGCGGTCAGGCCTGGGCGGAGACCATCCAAGTGCCCGAGGGTGGCGCGGCCGTGCCCCTCGGACGGGATCGCGTATTGTGCGGAACCCCGCCGGAAGGATGGGCGACCGACCCTGCCCGCAGGACGATTCGCCCGCCCGCCAGTGTCGACGCGTTCGGCCGACGCGTCGAGGTGTCCATCGCGGAAGACACGGCCGCGTGTGCGCATGCCGCGCCCCTGCTCACGGTGATCGCGACCGCCGCCTGGCCCGAGATCGATCCCGCGAGCGTCGTCTTTTACCCAGACGAAGGACGCATCGAATACAAGGGCCACCAACTCGAACAAAGCCAGGTCGTCTGGCAATCGGACAAGCTCAGCGGGCAGGAGAGCTGCCTCGCACCCTCCCTGGCCGGGAAGACCGAGACATGTGCCGTGCCCACCGCTCGCAACCTGGCCGCCGACGCCGTCTTGCGCTTGTTGCCCGCGGGCGCAAGCACGAGCAACGACGTACTCAGCTACGACATTCACGGCGAGCGCGTGGACACCGCTTCCTTCATCCTGCGACCGGCGAGCATCGTGCTCGGACAAGTCTTCCCCGCGACAGACACCTTGGACGTGTCGCAAGGGACGGGAACAGTGCCCATCCCGCACCCGGGCTGCCTCTCGAGCGTCGATTGCGGGCTCGCCCGTTGTGAGCTCGGGGAGGCCGGCATCATCGTGCGCAGCGTCCCTTCGTTCGCCAAACAGATCACCATCACCGCCCACCTCGCCCCTCGCTTCAGCGTCGCGCGCGGCGGGAAGAACGAGAACAGCGCCAGCGCCAGCTTTGCGCTCTTGCATTGCCCGCTGTCGGTGGTATCGGGACCTCCCGTGCGCGAAGGCGATGAACCCAAGATTATCGTGAAAATGGAGGCGCGCTGTCGGGGCACGAGCAGGCTGCGCTGGACGGTAGGACTTGAACCCGCCGAAGTGATGCGCGAGCTCCACGATGCGGACGGGGACTACGTTCTGCTACGCACGGGCCAACTCCCGGGCGGGGACCTTCCCATCACCGTCTCGCGTGCGGATTCCCTCGGGTCGGTGATTGGCACCGTGATCACGCCCACCGCCGCCGCGATCCGCCCCCAATCCACCCTGGAGCTCCCTGGCCGCGGCCCGATCAATTTCATCCCCACCAATCGCGAGGCCGTCTGGTCCGTGGCCGGTGTTCCCCACGCGCGCCTCGTGCCTCTCGACCTGCCCGGCGTCTACACCGTGCGCATCCAGAATGGAACAACCTACGTGCGCGGAGACAAGAATGGTGGCGGCTTCGTCAGCCTGCGCTACGGCTATCGCCGAATCGACCTACCCAAGGGATTCGCCGATGTGAACCTGGCGATCATCACCGAGTCCGTGCAGAGGCCCCTGCGCGAAGCCAGCGTTCCGGTGCCGTTCACGGCGACCGCCGAGCGCAAGGAGCCGCTGGCGGAATTCATTTGCGCCGATGCCGCCGGCGTGCCCCACGCCATTCCCCCCGGCCATCCCGTGCGCATTCCCTTTTCGGCCCGCGACACCTGTCACGTCGTCATCGAGCAACAGCACCTTCGCCCCGAAGACGGACAGCAGGAAATCGTCCTCGAAGTCGAGGTCACCAAGGCGAGCGGATCCAAGAGAAGCGATGCCAGCATCAACGAACGCATGGTCCTGCACCCGGGTGGCGAAGCACGCACCTTCTACCTCAAGGACGTCACGGAGCAGTTCGACCAGATCACGGTTCGCATTTCCCATGTGGCGGACGAGGCCCGTTATGTGCTCAGCGCCCTGTCGAAGCAAGGACCGCCCTCGGTCCAGTGGTCCGCCACGTTAGAAGGTGGCTGGGCACGCCTTTTCGTCAGCCTGACCATCCCGGCCGGCCTGTATCGCATGAACGACCCTGTGGCCTCCATGACCCTGAATTTCGGCGTGCTCGGCCGACTCACTTGGCTCGATCGCAGTGGCAAGGAAGGTCTGCTCGGGCTCGAAGTCGGCGTCCTCGGCGCAAGCATCATCCCTCAGCAGGACAGCGGCAGCGCGGCCTTTCCACGCACCCTGGATACCCTGATGGGCCTCGGCCTGCGCGTCGACATCGGCAAGGGCGCGGCCGTGGGCGTACACATGTGGGGCGCCTATGAATTCCGGCAAGAATACGCGTACGCGCCCGATCCGAATGTACCCACCGTTACCCGCAACGCGACCCACTGGTCCCTCATTTTCGGTCCCAGTCTTTCCATCGGCGACGTGGGCACGAATCTTTGAGCGGCCTTCTTCATGGCGCAGATGCGACGAACCCATCGGCCGGTGGGCGCGGCCCCGGCTAGCCGAAATTCTTGGCCGGAGTTAGCCGCGCGCTCGACTCGAATTCGCCACGTTTGTGGCGTTCGATCGCCAGATCGAGCGCAGCGAGAAAGCCATCCGTGGCATCGTCCCAACTGTACGAGCAGGCAGTGGCGTACGCCCGTTCAGACATCGCCGTCCACTCCGCATCCGAGGCGTCGCAGACGTTCACGATCCCACGACTCATGTCGACCGGATCCTCTGGCCGCACCAGCACCCCTCCGCCCGGCTTGAGCAGCTCGGGCGCTGCGCCGGCGGGAGTCGCGATGACGGGAGTGCGACAGGCCATGGCCTCGAGAATAGGTAGTCCGAAACCCTCCTGTCTGCTGCCGAAGAGCCAAACGTCGCAAGATGCGTACAGCCTCGCCAGGTCCGTCGGTGAGGGTCTATGTGTGAATTGCGCGCCGTCGGGCAGCGGTAACGCCGGAGTAGGCGGGGATTGCCCGAAGGCAAGCAGTTGCAGCTTGGGCCTGGCCTGGGCCGCCAGGGCGTAGGCCTTGAGCGAGATGTCGCACCCCCGGTGGCCCTCCACGGAGTAGAGCATTCCGACCGTAGGAAGGGATCGTTTGGAGCGAGGCGGAGCGTTGAACTGATTCAAGTCGACGGAATTGGGAACCACGGAAACGCGAGAATCGCCGAATTCGGACCTTGCCACTTCTTGCAGCCACGACGAAACGACGATCTTGTGCATGGGCAAGCTCCAGGTAACTTTTAGCCGTGCGACGTGCATGGCATCCATACCCGTCGAGGTCTCGTAGCCTTGAATGAAGTAGACTTTGATCCCCTTTCGCGGCGACAAGGCGGCGACCCATTCGGCCGTCTGCCACCACGTCGCGATGACGATGTCGGCGTCGGGTACGTGGGCGTCGGTCACGGGCTGCCAGGGACGCAGTACTTTGCGTTCGAAGTCGCCGATGTCTAGATGGGATGGCCCTTCGCCGACGTCCTTGGGCCAGCCATATCCCCGGAGCCACGAACCAACCTTGCGCGTGAGCTTCTGCTGGTAGGGTTCGGGATAGACGACGAATACGTGGTGGCCGCGCCGGTTCAAACGCTCCGCGTAGGCCGCGGCCACTCGAATGCCGCCGCTCATGTTTGCCTCTGGCAGTACCATCGTGATCCGCATGCGGCGGGGGCGAAGCTTAGCCGACGGCGCGGCCCTGGGCAAATCGCAGCGACCGCTGTTCCCCATTTGCCACCGAGCGCTGCGCTGCGATTCTCGATCGACCTTGACTTGGGTAAGCGTCGTAGCTAGGACTGCGCCACTCGTGGTGTCGATAGCATCCGATACGTCGCACCCGCCAACCAGAAATTCGAGTCACTTGCAGCAGCCTACCGATCCTGTCAGCGATGCCAACGCGCCAGTTTCGGCGCATGCGCCGGACCTATCTGGCTCGGAGGCGAAACCCGAACCCACGCTCGGCTCGATCGTTGCCCGTGGTTCGACGTGGACCCTGGTGGGCTACGGAAGCGGCCAGGCCCTTCGCCTTCTCAGCAATCTGATTCTCTGGCGGCTTCTCTACTCCGAGGCCTTTGGCCTCATGGCGTTGGTCAACGTCTTCATGCAGGGACTGATCATGTTTTCCGACATCGGCATCGGCCCGAGCATCGTCCAAAGCTCCCGTGGAGAAGATCCCCGCTATCTGAACACGGCCTGGACCATCCAGATTCTGCGCGGATGCGCCCTGTTTCTGGCCGCCTGCCTGCTTGCCTGGCCCATTGCGACTTTCTACAAAGAGTCCCAGCTCGTGAGCCTCATTCCCGTAGCGGCCCTGGGTGCCGTGATTGCCGGCTTCAATTCCACCAGCCTGTTCACGCAGACGCGAAGGATCCACCTCGGCAAGCTGACCGTGGTGGACGTTCTGTCGCAGGTCGTGTCCCTGGTGGTCACTATCACTTGGGCCTGGTTTCATCGCAGCGTTTGGGCGCTCGTCATCGGTGGCTTTGCCTCGAATTTGGTCCGTTTACTTCTCAGCCACAAGTATCTGCCCGGCATTCGAAATCGTCTGCAATGGGATCGAGACTGCGTCCGTGCTCTCTTGCATTTCGGCCGATGGATATTCCTCAGCACCCTGCTCACCTTCACGGTCATGCAATCCGACCGTCTTGTCTTCGGCAAGTTGATTCCCATCGGGCTCCTCGGCGTCTACAGCGTCGCCGTGGCCTGGGCCACCCTGCCGATTGCGGTGGTGGGCGGTGTTCTAGGCTCCGTGCTTTTCCCGCTCCTCAGCCGGCTTCACCAATCCGGCACGGACTTCTCCGCCGCCTATCTCAAGGCCCGAAGGCCATGGGCCATTCTGGGCGGATGGGCCTCGGCTGGGCTCATCGCGGGCGGCCCCACGCTGATCCATTTGCTCTACGATTCCCGCGCCACGAGCGCGGGGTGGGTTATCCAGATCTTGGCCGCGGGGACTTGGCTTCTGGTTCTCGAAACCTCCAACGGCATTGCCCTGCTGGCGCTGGGCCAGCCAAAGTGGGTGGCGGCGGGGAACGCGGCCAAGCTGGTCGGAATGGTCATCCTCATTCCGATCGGCTTTTCTCGCTACGGCTTCCCGGGAGCGGTCGCGGGTTTCGCAAGCTCGGAGATTCTCCGCTACAGTGTTTCTGTCTTGGGGTCGCGTAGACACAAAGTGGCGTGCCTGGGCCAGGATTTTCGACTTACGACTTTGACCGTGGCGACCTCCGCGATCGGCCTGCTCACTGCGCACCTGGTGACGCCGGTGGTGGAATCGATTCGGCTTCGTCCGGTCAAAGTCGGGGTATTCCTGGAAGGACTTTGTATTGCGTCGACCGTGAGCATCGGTTGGGCCTGGATCTATCTACGAGGCCGGCGCGCCGATTCACCGACGTGGTAGCGGTCTAGACGTTCGATAGAGGGTGTACGACTTGGGAAGGCCATAGGCGAATTCCAAATAGAGCTCGCCGTCGGGAAACAGGCGCCGAAAATCTCCAAGTCGAAGCACACGTGTTCCTTCAACCATGTCCGTGTACGCTGGGAGCCTGGGCCGCCAACGGTTGATGAACCATCGCCGGGCAGCTTCCGGATAAAACCACCAAAACGGCATTCCACAGTGGGCCTCTATCGGGAACCAGCGGCTCGGGGTCTGAATCCAATAGTCTTGTCCAAGTCTTCTCGCTTCTTGGGCGAATGCGGCCTGCTTCGATTCCGGGCCGACATGTTCGATGACGCTGTTCGAAAAGACCAAGTCGAATTGGCCGTCCTGGTATTGGCGCACACCGCAGGCATCCCCTTGCACAAAGGTGATCTCGTGCCGCGACTTCCCCTGCCGGGTGAGCTGGGCGGCATCGATGTTGAGGATGGTCAAGTCGAGAGGAACCTCGACGTGATTCCAGATGCCTGCCGCACCGCCGAGATCGAGGATGCGCATGCCGGGAGTCGGTTGCATTCGTTGGCAGAATTGCCGCATGCGAACGGATCGCCGCTTGTTCATGAAGTCAGTCTTCAAGTCGTTCGAACGGGCGTCCGCGCTCTCGTCAGCCATCTCGCCGGTGTAGTCTTGCATCCGGCATCGGGTTGTTCAAGGCTCGTCTGTGGCCATTTCCACGGGACGCCGAGGGCACCCCATCTCGACTGGTTGGCCCTTATCCGAACACTGGCACGAGTGCTTCGCCTTCTTGCGCCTCGGTCTTTGCCTCTCGGAATCGGCGCGAGAGTGCCCCGGCGATCAAGAACGGATAGCCCGCCCAAAGTCCGTTGGGAATCAAATCCAATGTCAAAATGGTCAAGGTAAACGCAAGTCCTGCCACGACCAACCTGCTCTCGTCCTCGGTCAACAGTGCGAGATGCCGTCGTGACAGGAAGACGGGAATCAACAAAGGCGCGAAGGCGGTGATGAATCCGAGAAGGCCGTTGACGCTGACGCAGATAATCCAATGGCCGTCCAAGACCGAGACAACCCTTCCATCCTGGTTGTGGACAAGGTTGCGGTCGTACAGCCCCCAGCCGAAGAAGATGCGCTTGCGCGCCCTGGCCAGCAACTCATCCTCGTTCATAAAGCGAAAGGCCAACGACTCGGCTCGCTGCTCTTGGATGTCGCCCGCCGCCCCAAGAATGCTCGCGACGGGGAAAATGCCGGACAGACGCAGGAGCGGATAGCACAGGGTAATCCAGGCAAGGATGACGGCAACCAGCAATTGACGTTTGGGCTTTGCCAACGCAAGGAGGGGGGCGCCCGCAAGGGCAAAGATGATGGCGCCGTAGCTTTTGCACGCCACGAGGACGATGAATTGGGTCCAAGCCAAGAAGTGAGCCGGCAGCCCGGCCAACCTTCGCCGACATTTCGCCAGGATGACCAAACAAAATGTTGCGACCATGAAGAATTGCGCCAAGGCCAACCCGTGCGACATGAAGACCATGGGGCGATAGCCGCCGCCGGCACGAATGGTCTGGTTGAAGCTGTGTTGCGCGTATCCGTAGATCCAATGATGCCATTGTGGACTCAGGCGAAGCTCGACCAGGGCAAAGGGGATGTAGACCAACCCTGCAATGGCCAACCCGGATGCCAGCGTTTCCAGATCCTTGCTTTTGCGGAAGAGCGCGTAACCCAGGTAGAAGGGCAGGAAGTACCCCACGAAGCTGGAAATGCCCATATAGAAGCCGTCCTTGATATTCAGGCCGGGCAAGAACACCTGGCCATCCCTCCCGAAGAGAAGGGGGTCGGTGTTGGTTACGCTGGTGAGCACGCCACCGGCGACGGTGAGGAGCGCAAGCAGGAGAATCCATTTCTCCTTGGGAGGCTTGGTAACGCGGCCAGGGTAGCGTAGAAGGCATGCTACCAAGATGCACACATAGGGAAGCGTGTGCTTGTCGAAGTGAGGCATGAACGGGGGTTTGAAGTTGGGACCTACCGGCAGGAACATCTCGGCTCCGAGAGCGACCACCAGCGCGGCGGGTACGGGACGCATCACGAAGAAGACACCCACCATCAGCGGAATCGAGACGGCCAATACTATTTCGGCGAAGGTGCTGGTCACGGCGTCTACCGAGGTCGTTTCTTCTTACCACCCTTTGCGCGTCGGCGGTGGCGCCAGACAAGACCGCCGAGGGCGGCCAGAATGATGCCCGCGAAGGCCGCTCTCCACCTGGACCCGTGGCCGCCGTGCCCTTCACGGCCACCGGTTCCGGCTGGCGCGCCTCGCTTGGTGCGCCCACCTGGAGTTGCCATGGCCAATGACGCGTCGACCCGGCCTGCGCCAATCAGCGTGACGATGCCGTTGCTCGGTACGGGCACCAAGGCCTCGCGGCCTTGCACCGGGACCGTGCTGGCCTGCCAGTAGGCGTCTTGCCTGGAGGTCCAGTCATCGAGACGACGGAGGTCTTGACCGACGGGCAGCGACTGCAGCGCCACGGTTTGAGGCTGTGACGTCGGATTGATGAGCACCACGGTCAGCTGGGCCGAGCTCGGATGCAGGTAGGCGCTGGCGAGCAGGCGAGCGCTGTCACCGACCTCCGTCTCCAGGCGCCGCGCGCCGGGCCGAATGGCGCGGAAGAAGTGCTTGGCGGCGACGTATTTCGGGGAATGTTCTCGCAAACGAGAGTCGGTCAGCGATTCAGGCGTGGTTTCGTCTCCCTTCGACAGCTGCCAGTAGAGCCAGGCGCTCTCGTTGCCGGCGGTTAGTGCCTGGTGGATCTTGAGCGCGATACCCAGGGCGCCTTGGCTCGGGAATCCACCCTCGGGAGCGAGCCAAGCCGACGCCTCACCCGAGCTTCTCCGTCATCCAGGACTTGCGGCCATAGCTTTCAAAACCGGCCACCGAACCAGGCAGGCCGCGGGCTGGAGGCTCGGCCCAGCCTTGGCTCCAGTATCGCCACTGGTCGGGCTGTGCGCCGACCGCAGTCATCCCATCCGAGGCATAGCCGTGGATGGCGAAGAACGCGAGCGCCCTCGCCGCCTTGGGGTCGGCAGCCACCGCCTGGAGATACTGGAGATTCTTGTCCGTGACGTTCGCCCCGGCTCCGACCTGCCACAGGCCGTAGACATCGCCGAGCAGATCCTCCGGTCCCATGATCCGAATGTCCTTCAGGTCGGGATAGCGATCGAGCTCCTGGCGGACGGCCTTGAGCGCGACGACATAGTCGCGAGCCCGCGGGTAGGAGCAGCTGTTGTAGAACTCCTCGAAGTTGAGCTCGTTTTGCAGGCTGATGGCGTAAAAACGGACTTGATAGGTCCGCTGAAGTCCACGCAGCTCGGCCGCCACTCCACGCGCCAATTGCACGAGCGCACTCGTGGGCCCATGGCCGCCCAGCGCCGAATCGTCGAACTCGGGACGCGGAACGCCGGAGGTGTCGAGACGGCCGCCCGCGAAATTCCCCGCCCAGATGAAGGGCCAAGGCGTTCCTTGGCGGGGAAAGATGGTCCCTCTTTGCGTCTGGATGGTCTTGCCCGACGAGAGCTTGAGCCAAGGGGCGGGAGACATGATGGAACCGACGAGCTTGAAGCCGCCCAGCTGGTCCTTCTTCTCCTCCCCCAGCTTCGCCAGCTGTCCGGCGCTCTTCCAGCCCGGATGTTCGAAATCGAAATAGCGCAGGTTCTGCTCGATGTCAGGTCCCATGACGGCGATGACCGCCCGGTGGCCGCCGAACATGCGGACATAGTCGCCTGGCCCGGTGTAGGTTCGCACATTGTTTCCGTCGGGCCCGGGCAACGCCGGCGAGCCGTGCATCCACGGCGAGTTGTACGCGAAGTCGGCGTAGGGCGACTTGAAGCGAGGGGTGAGGTCGATGCGCAGGATGGAACATTCCAAGTCGTCGAAGAAGAGCCTGCGAAACCACACATCGTCGGCGTCCTGATCGTGAATGCAAGTGCCGAAGCCGTCGATGGTCTGACGGATTTCCCCGGGCAGGATACGCACCGTGATGGGATCGGCGAGGGCGTGGCAAGCGAAGAGCAGCAGCAGCGAAGCCAGAACACCTGCGAGCGACCTGCCTTTCACCGTGTCCTCCCGACCGCTACGGATCGCGCTCGGTCTTCTTCCAGTCCAGGTGCCGTTTGCGGCCCACCAGGCGCATGTAACCCGGAATCTTCGCCGCGACATACATGGGAAGGCTCAGCCAATCCCCGAGACGGATGACATCTCGACCCGCCACGAGCCACACGAGACCGATGCTCCCGGCCACGCCCATGACCTCGGCCGCGAACAAGGCGAAGGGCAGCTCGGACGTTCCCAGCAGCCAACCTGCGAGACTCAGCGCGCACGCCAAGGCCAGTAGGGTCGCGTGCATGGCCAAGGGGGGAATGGCCAAATCCGCCGCCGAAAGCAGCAACCTCGGCTTGCCCTGCGAGAGCGCCCGAACAAGTAGCTTGGGTACGTACCTTGCCAAGGTCTGCAAATGCCCCGATTCCCAGCGCCGCCGTTGCCCGGCCTGACCGGCTTGGCTGGGAGCAAGAGCGCTGGTCACGTAAACGTCCGCACAAGGCAGAGGGCCGCGCCCGCTCAGCGTGAGCTCGATCCCGAGGGCCAGATCCTCGGTCAAGTGGTCCTTCATCGCGGGCGCGTCGACGAAAACGTCCCAGGGAAAAGCCATGCCGGTGCCGGCAAGGTGAACCGAGCCGCCAAGGCGGCTCAAGCCGAGCGGACGGATACGATTGCGTACCCTGAAGGCAAAGGCGGACATGCGCGCGCCGGGTCCGGCGGAAGGCGGCGGGCTGAGGGTATAGTCGGCCTGCACGGGTCTGTGCGAGGTCACGGCCAGCGCCGCGAGCTCGCCGACGCCGCCGTCCGAAATGCGGCAGTCGGCGTCGATGATGACCACGGCCTCGGGGGCCGCGCGTTCCTTGAGGGATGCCGTGGCGAAAGAGAGCGCGTAGCCCTTCCCGCGGTGCTCGGGATCGGTGCGCTCGATGACGGTCGCGCCGGCCTCGCGCGCCAGCCGCGCCGTTTCGTCTTCGCAGTTATCGGCCACCACCAGCAGCACGTCGCCTGCGCCCACCTGCTGGCGCAGGTGCGCGACGGTGGGGCCAATGACGCTGCTTTCGTTGTGCGCAGGAACGACCACGGCGATCTGGGGTCGTCGCTCGCTGCCGTCGTCTCGCCGCGGCCGTCGAGGTAGCAACCCCAGCAGACACTCGGCGCAGAGAACGGCCGTGGGAACGGCCAAGCAAACCGACCCCGTCAGCAGCAGCGCGCTTAGAATCGCCATCATGTGCTTCCGAAAAGCTGAGCCAAACGCCGCGCGCTGGCCTGCACGTCATGGCGCTGGCGAACAGCTTGCCTACCCAGCTCCGCCATCGCCGCCAGGGATTCCACGGGGCGGGACAGGACGTCCCTGAGCGCCGACACGAGGGCGTCCACGGATCCGGCAGGAACGAGCCAACCGCTCTGGCCGGGCGTCACCAATTCGGGAATTCCCGCGATGAAGGTACTGACGACCGGGCGGCCGAGGGCGTATGCCTCCATGATCACGACGGGCAACCCCTCGCCCAAGCTCGGCAGCACCAAGGCCCGAGCCGCGCGAAGTTCCTCGACCACGCGCTCCTGGCTGACGAACCCCGTGATGCTCACACTCGATTCGATACCGAGCTCGCGCATTCGCTGTTCGATGACCGCCCGCAATTCCCCACCGCCCACCAAGACCACCTTGAGCTTCCTACCCTCCTTGGCGAGCAGGGCCAGCGCCTCGAGCAGGACGAAGTGGCCCTTTTGCTCGCTGAGCCGCCCGACGCACACCAGGCCGGCGCCGCTGGCGATGGGTTCGTCGACCGCATTCAACAGATCCGCATCGAGCCCGCAACGCACCACCAGCACCTTCGAGAAGTGCGCCGGCCGCACCAACCGCAACAATTGGCTTCTGCCGAATTCACTGATTGCGACGACGAATTTCGCCTGCGCGATCTTGCGGTCGAGAGCGAGCAAGGGCGCCTTGTCGAATTCCTCTGGGCCGTGCACGGTGAAGCTGTATTCCGGACCCCCGAGCAACCGACAAAGCAGCGCGACGGCGGCGGGGTTGGTCCCGAAGTGGGCGTGCAAATGCTGGACCTTCCGCCGTCGAAGATCCTTCAGCAGGACGCAGGCCTCGGCCAGGTAGGCCAGATGCGCCACCCAGCCGCGATCGGAGCGCGCGCTGAGACGCAGGGTTTCGCGCAGGGCGCGCAGGAAGCGCAAAGGCGCGCGCAGCCCGACCAAGACCGTGGCGGCCAGCACACGCGCCTGGCCGTCGAGAATGGCGGTGGTCTTGGGGATCTCCTCGCGATCCCGGGCATCGGCCAGCTCGTCCCGGCATGGGCGAATGGAAAAGCGATGCACGACCACCCCGCCCTGTTCGAGGGCGACGATCTCGCGGCGAATGAAGCTGTGGCTTACGCGGGGGTACTGGTTGATCAGATAGGCTACGTTCATCAGAGGCACTTCGGCATGGCAGTCTAGCGCATGTCTTGGCGCGTGCAGCTTGGCTTCCACGTACGCTTGCGCCCTCGCTTGCGCCGCTTCGCAAACTAACCGATGATCCGCGGCCATGAGAAACCACGCCCTGCTCGCCGTTTGCCTTGCTTCGCTGCTTGCCCAGTCTTGCGCCACCTCGCCGCCGGTCGAGGTCGATGCCCTGGCTCTCAAGCGCGTGGTGATTTACCGCAACGGCGTGGCTTATTTCGAGCGCGAGGGTCGGGTTTCCGGCAACCGGGTCAGCTTCCGCGTGCGCGGCGACGAGGTCGGCGACTTCTTGGCCAGCTTCGCGGTCATGGAAAAGGGCGGCAGCTCGGTGCGGGCTGCGTCCTTTCCGTTGCACCGAGAGGAAGATGCCCTGCCGGCGCCCGACGATGCGAAGAAAAATACCCTGCCCAAGGATCCCAAGAAACGCCTGGAAAAGGTGGTCATGGAGCTCGACGGCGGCGAGCACGATCTGACCGTGGGCTACATCGCCGAGGCTCCGGTGTGGCGTCCGTCGTACCGCCTGGTCTTGCAACAAGGAGAAGGTGCACCTGCAGGTGTGGGGCATCGTGCAGAACCTGTCGGGCGAGGACTGGCGGAACACGCGTCTGACCGTCATCGCCGACGCGCCGCTGGCCCTGCAGACGCAATTGGAGAAGCCTGTCATTCCCGATCGCCCGGTTCTGGTCGAAGGCAACGAGGTGATGGCCGTGGTGCCGCAGTCGGAGACCAGCCTGGCCGAAGCGCCCCCACCGCCGCCCGCACCGGTCGCCGCGCAGCCCATGGAAATGGAAGAAGCCAAGCAGTCTGCAGGCGGGCTCGGGGGGCTTGCGTCCGCACACAAAGCCAAGAAGGAGAGCGGCAAGGCGGGAATGAAGAAGCTTCTCGGTGCGGAGGGTGGTTCCATGGCCAACCTTTTCGGCAACGACATGGCGGCAGCCCGGCCGGCAGCCGCGCCCTCGCGCGCGCGTAACCTGGCCGCCCTCGCCGCCGTGGCGGTCACCGGCGGCGCAACCCGCTACGAGCTGCCCGACCCCGTGACCGTACCGAACGGCAGCGCCACCATGCTCCTTCTGCTCGACAAGGAAGTGGCGGGCGAGTCCTCTTTTCTCTTCGCGCCCGACCCCGGCGTCCCTGAGTCGGCCGCGCACCCCTTCCGCGTGGCCCGCTTCACCAACCAGACCGGCGGCCTGCTCGAACGCGGACCACTGGCATTCTTCGGCGAGGGCGGCTTCCTTGGCCAGGGTGTGATCGACAGCCTTCCCGCGGGCGCCAGCGCCACCGTGCCGTTTGCGCTCGAACAAAGCCTCGCGGTGGAGCGCAGCACCGAGTACATCCAGGAAGGCTCGACCCTCTATCAGATCGAGATGGGCCAGCTTATCGTCAAGCGCCAAGTCGGGCCGCGCACGCGCTACACCGTCAAGAGCGGGAGCTCCCGCGTCGCCAAGCTGTGGATCAAGCACCCGCGCCAGGCCGGCAGCAAGTTGCTCAACCCGCCCAAGGACACCGAGGACAATCTCGGCACCGGCAGCGCGCTCGTGCCCGTTCAGCTGGCGCCGCAGGCCACCGCCACGCTCGTCCTCGACGAACGGCAAGGGCAGCAGACCGCGGTGGATTGGCTGTCGCCGCTCGCCGAAGAAGCGGTCAAGGGCTACTTGAACGCACCGGATTCGGACAAGTCCAGCGCCGCGGCCCTCAAGACGGCGTTCGGCCTGCGCAACGATTGGAAGAAGCTCAGCGACGAAACCAGCCGCCTGCGCACCGAGCAGGAGGACTTGGAACGCTCCACCGAGGAAACCCGCGACAACATCAAGGCCATCGAGAAGAACAAGGCCGCCGAGGATCTGCGCAAGACCCTGACCACCCGTCTGGCCAAGGCGTCGGCCCGACTCGACGTGGTGGCGAAGCGGCTCATCGAGGTCGATCTGCAAGTCAAGGAGGTGGAGCTGCGCTTCCGCGAGGCCATCAAGGACGTGCACATCGCCGCGCGCTCGTAGTTGCCCCCCGCGCTTGGCCGGGCCCGCCTGCGCAACACGTACGCGACCTGAACGCGGACATCATCTCTTCCTGCAGCTCACTAGGCGCTCCTATGCCCCTGGTCTGCCAGCCGCTGGCCGCTGGCTGATTTCCAATGGCCCGAGCGTCCAAGATGTCCGGCCACGGCCACGGCCACGGTGACGTCTACGGCCACGACTACCTTTCGTCGCCCTGCCAGGCGAGAAGCTCAGCCTTGGAATGGGGCCTTTAGCCCGGCGCCTCGCGACGTCGCTGAGCTTGTCGCCGGATTACGGCGCCTCGCTACGCTCGGCGACCTCTCAGCCCTGCGGGCACTTCGGGTCCTACACACCTGACCCCTCCCCCCGCGGCTTCGCCGCGCCCTCGCCCGCTCCGCTGCGCGGGGCGAGGTGGTTTCAGGTCAGGGTTCCCATCACCGCGTTGGCGTAGCCGGGCTTTGCCCACCCACGCTGTCCCGACTTGCTGAGCAGAGGATGGAATTGTTGGCCAGCTCGATCCGTACCCGATGTGTCACGACGCGCACTCTGGGATCACGGAAAGGTGGCTGCCATGAGCCCGGTTTTCATAGTTGCACTTGGAGCGTCGCGCTGTATAATGCGCTGAGTACTATTTACCCTCTAGACAGGGGTGGTCTTCTAGAACATGGTCCAGACCAATGGCTGAAGCGAGCAGAGTCCCCAACTCGGTCACCTTCCATTACATCAAAAGCCAGCAGTTTAGGGTTGTGCACTCGGATGGTATCATCGGGAGCGTAACCCCGCGTGGCCTTATTCATTACGTCGTTTATTCGGAGCGTCAGGCGATACCACAATCCATGACGCATACCCTGGACGATGGCAATAAAGTCGGCGATGTAGTGCAGAGCATCGGAAAAGGTGGCATAGTGCGTGAGATGGAGGTCGACGTCATAATGGATCCGCAAACCGCCAAGATGTTCCACAAGTGGCTGGGTGATCGTCTGGCTGCTCTTGACGCAAACAAACCAGCAACATCTGAGAAAGGTAACTAAGCCTTGACCGTAGCTGTGGATATTCTTTCGCCAGATTGGACTTTTGATCCGGTTTCTCAGAACACGCCATCCACTGTAGGCCACCGAGTGCAAGTGAGGGAGGTTACCCCATCTGATAGCGATCTTACGTTTGAGCAATGGGGGATCGTGGCTGTAATCGACAATGCGTTTGCCAGAATTGTTGAGACGTTGGAGCGCAAACTCGATCCATTACCAGAATGGACGAACCTGCCAAAATCGCCATCGGCACGTGTTAGACAGCTAGCCATCGATTTGCATGTCTACCTGTCAGAAGGCTGTTTGAAACCCAATCGCGTAGTGCCATCTGCTGATGGAGAAATTGCATACTACTTCTTCGTTAAAGACGATGCGGATGGCTCACCCCTAAGGTTTGCAAGTATCACTTGTGCCGAGGGTGGCGAGCTGGTTTTGCTCATGGTTGACAAAGAGCAGGGCATAACTGATGCCGTGGAGTTTTCCATAGAGTCTTCGAGCGTCGAGGACACAATCAAGAAACTGGCCGAATTTATCGGACCGTGCCCCGACCAGTAGAAGTTATTCCGTCGGACGAGCCGCTATATAGAGGGCTGTTCCCGGATTGGATCAAGGGCAAGAAAGTATTGCCTGAGGCGATTGATCTCCAGGGTTCCTCTGTTAATCGGCACAAGTATAATCCGGATCCGCAGGCTGTAATTCAGAGGTCACGTGGACAAACGGAAGCCGCTTTTGTCACCGTTGAACGATTGCCAGGACCAATCCACGTTCCAACAGGGATATCCTATTTCTTTCGAGCCGATGACTTGCCAGATGACGACAACCCGGCTCATGCCGAAATTCTCCCGTGTCGTCCCGACAAGGGATGGGATCCGAAGCACAGAATTGCAGCGGCCAATAGATTATTGCTGAAGCAGGAGCTGGCTGACAGGATGATACTTGTGATGGCTGAATAGCTGGCGCGTTCCTTCATGGACACCGCCCGCACTGCGGGCAAATCCCCTTGATCGGGCACCGCCCCGAGCGCGGGAGGGGTTGGCGAGGCCAGCGAAGCGCGGGGGTAGGCAGGGTGGTCTGGCAGGTGCCGAGTGTAGAGCTGAACCCTTCGAGGGTTCCCATCACCGCATGGCGAAGGCGACCTTTGCTCGCCGTAGCCAGAGCTCGGGAGGGTTTGGTGAGGCCGCGCGAAGCGCGGGGGTGGCAGAGCGAGAACACGATCCCGCCAGCGCGTCCATGATGGTGCGTGTAGTGCGCCTTGCCGGGGTCGGGATAGACGACCTGCTCGCCGGGAAGTACCCGGTCAAGGGGATGTGCCCGCACTGCGGGCGCGCGGGGCGGACAAGCTCTACGGCCCAGATTACCCTGAAGGCGCCGGAAAGGCCGTCATCATGGCGGGCGATGCGCTCAAATACGGGGAATCGGTCATAGCCGTGCTGCTGGAAGCCGTACAGCGATACGCTGATGCCGCTGCCAAGGATCGGGAAGCGCAAAAGGCAAACCGACGAGCGCAAAACGCATTGACGGTGGCGATGGTATTCCTCACCTTCGGGATCGCAGCTTCCAGCGCTCTCTACACGGGGGCAGCGTGGAGACAGGTGCCACAGTATGAGCGCGCAACTGGCCCAGTCGTTACTGTTCCTTCACCCGCCGCTGCGGCAGCAGATCCGCGAGTTTTCACGCATGATCGGGGTGAAAGCTTCTGAGGTGGATTGTCGCCGATTTCCTGAGCGCTGCGGAGTCCTCTTGCAGTTTCTTTTGAAGGTCCGTGGTCGACGTCTCCATGCCGGCATCGTCCCAGGATTTGGCGAGGCGTCAAAAAAAACGCAGCGATGGCACGTGCCCATGTTGGCCGCAGTCGACACCCAGCCTCATCGGCGTGGAATCTCCCGGACACGAATTTCTCCAAAAGCCAGATGGATCGCCTACCGTTGTCCTTGACGGTTACGCGTCGCCTACGTGCGATGCATCTTCTACCTGGCGCACCTACTAACGGTTGGAGGTGAGAGTGCCCAACGTCGTGGCAAGCATGAGGATCGTCGCTACGCTGATAGTCCTGATCTGCCAGATGATCGAGCTACTGACCCGAAAGTAACCGGGCATCAAGCGGGGAGGCGGACTCAACATCCGCCGCCCCGCTACCCAACAATTCTCCTTCCTGCCCAGCAATTCCGCCAGTCACCGCGTCATCATCGAATGGGTGAGCAAAGCCGACCATGACCCAATCTTTCAGAGCCACGCGACCGAGCATAACTGGTCGGCCTACAACGCTGCCCAGGTCGGCGAGAGGGAGACCGTCTAGTCCCTGCTACGTGGCCTCTGCGACGGCATCCAGACGCCCGCTCACCCTGGCCGCGGTCCCAAGCCCATCCCGATGTCCGGCGGGTCTACACGGTGGTGCTCAAGGTCTACACGACGATGTCGGCTCGCCACGCCAGCACGGCCATCAAGGACAGCGCCGAAGCTGGACACATGACCCGCACACCGCACTACAACAGCGTCCTGGCAGCGAGAAGCCCGAGATGACGGCCATCCTGACCAGCCTCATAGCGCGGCGCCGCTGGCGAGCATCGAGACGAGCTTCGCGGTCGACTCCACGGGTTTCAGCGCCGCCGTCTACCGCCGCTGGTTTGACGCCAAGTATGGCAAGGAAATGAAGAAGGCCACGTGGCTCAAGACCCACGCCATGGTCGGAACCACGACCCAGGTCATCACATCGGTCAAGGTCACCACGAGCGAAGGCGCGGACTGCCCCGAGCTTCCTGGCTTGGTCGCGGCTACCAAGCAGCACTTCGGCATCGCCGAGGTTTCGGCCGACAAGGCGTACCTCGCGCACGAGAACCTCGCCGCCATCGAAGCCGCCGGTGCCGCCCCCTTCGTGCCCTTCAAGGTCAACAGCCAGAGCGACGGCTCGCCCGCATGGCGGAAGATGCACGCGGTCTTCATGTTCAAGCAAGAGGAGTTCCTGGCTGCCTACAGCAAGCGCAACAACATCGAGAGCACCTTCTCGGCGGTAAAGCGAAAGTTTGGCCACGCTGTGCGCTCCAAGACCTTCACCGCGCAGGTGAACGAGATTCTGTGCAAGGCGCTATGCCAGAACCTTTCGGTGCTCGTCCAGGCGATGCACCGTCTGGGCATCGAGCCGAGCTTCCTGGCCAAGGTGGCGGCATGAGCGGCATTAGTGACCTCACGCCCGAAGAGCAGCGGAACGTGCTGGCCGCTCTCCGCTTCCTGCGGATTCGATTCGGCAAGATCAACCTTCTGGCCAAGGCCCTGCACTTCACCTACGAGAGCATGCGCGGCGTGCTCCTAGGACACGATCCCGTCAGTGCGTCCATGATGGTGCGTATAGCGCGCCCTGCCGGGGTCGGGATGGATGACCTTCTGGCTGGGAAGTACCCGGTCCAGGGATGTGCCCGCACTGTGGGCGCTGGCCATAAACTAATGAATCAATTGTCCCAATCAGGTTTTCCATTAGTAGTTGGAAATCCTTTGGAAATGTCCAGCTTCCGTTCTGGCCATTCGGATTCTGGCTTCTTCTCGATTGCTTGGCGCAATCTGATCGCGTGTTTCCATTCGCCATCGATGAATTTTAGGCGAATGTTCTCAGACCAGGATCCGTTATCAGCGGAGATAACACAATCGTATCGTTTCTCCATCGCCGGAGCCCCATCTACGCCAGCTTCATCATCAAGAATTCGTGGCCCGTCGGGACTTACCTGTGCAAAATCCCTTATCGCTTTGTTCTGTGCGCTGAGCCATTCGTTTGTGGAAACTGCGCTTCGATACTGATTTATCTGTTTGAGCCCATCGGCATTGACGACGCGCAATTGCACCTGTCTTAGCGAATATTTCCCTTCAACCCTTAGCTTAGACACGAAGAGCCTTCCACCTCCTTGTATCTCTACGTCTACCCAAGGGAAGCTATCGCCTCCTGTCATATTTGAAACAGTTTCTTTTGCTCTATTCAAAAGCTCCACAAAGGACGCATTCTCCACCGCGCGGGCTTTCTTAGATTCGCCGTCGGCTCTGACGAGCACGCAGATTTCCAGAAATGCAACGATCCCGGTAAAAACAAGCCATCCGATCTTTTCGTTCCTGGACAGCGGTTTGTTGTCGCTCACGATGGCCACGACCACGCCTCCGACGGTGACGAAGAGCACGAAGGTTCCTCCGGGTGGTTGCCATGATGAGATCCAGAAATAGACCAGGGCAGCGATTGCTGCGGCAAGGAAGATGGCCAGGAAATGAAACCGCCTCCCGTAATGGGTAAAATACATGGCCGTATCCTACTACGATGTGACCTGGCGCGTAAAGCGCTGCCCAGCAATCCCACGCGCTGCCCAGCAATTCGCGTCATTTCAGAATCCTTGGGCAAAGCCGCGGGTTGGCGGGTGCCGAGCCTCCCAGGGTTCCCATCTATCGCGTTGGCGTAGCCGGGCTTTGCCCGGCGGAGCCAGTGCGCGCGAGGCCGAGCGCAGCGAGCGGGGTGGTGGGTGGCGGGGAGAGGCCGAGGGTTTGGCGAGGCCGCGCGAAGCGCGGGGGTGGCAGGGCGGGTTGGCAGGTGCCGAGGGCAGAGCGGAACCCTTCGAGGGTTCCCATCACCGCGTTGGCGTAGCCGGGCTTTGCCCGGCGGAGCCAGTGCGCGCGAGGCCGAGCGCAGCGAGCGGGGTGGTGGGTGGCGGGGAGAGGCCGAGGGTTTGGCGAGGCCGCGCGAAGCGCGGGGGTGGCAGGGCGGGTTGGCAGGTGCCGAGGGCAGAGCGGAACCCTTCGAGGGTTCCCATCACCGCGTTGGCGTAGCCGGGCTTTGCCCGGCGAAGCCAGAGCGCGCGAGGCCGAGCGCAGCGAGCGGGGTGGTGGGTGGCGGGGAGAGGCCGAGGGTTTGGCGAGGCCGCGCGAAGCGCGGGGGTGGCAGGGCGGGTTGGCAGGTGCCGAGGGCAGAGCGGAACCCTCTCAGTAACGCCGCCGGGCGGAAAGCGGATCCTTCAGGCATGAAAAGTGACAGCCCCTCACCCGCCTCGCTGCGCTCGGGGAACTCTCCCCGCTCCGCTCCGCTGCGCGGGGCGAGGTGGTTTCAGGGCAGGGTTCCCATCCTCCGCGTTGACGAGGCCGAGCGCAGCGAGCGGGGTGGTGGGTGGCGGGTAGGGGCCGAGGGTTTGGCGAGGCCGCGCGCAGCGCGGGGGGTGGCAGGGCGGGTTGGCGGGTGCCGAGTGCAGAGCGGAACCCTCTCAGTAACGCCGCCGGGCGGAAAGCGGATCCTTCAGGCATGAAAAGTGACAGCCCCTCACCCGCCTCGCTGCGCTCGGCGACCTCTCCCCGCTCCGCTCCGCTACGCGGGGCGAGGTGTTTCAGGTCAGGGTTCCCATCACCGCGTTGGCGTAGCCGGGCTTTGCCCGGCGAAGCCAGAGCGCGGGAGGGTTTGGCGAGGCCGCGCGAAGCGCGGGGGTGGCAGGGCGGGTTGGCAGGTGCCGAGTGCAGAGCTGAACCCTTCGAGGGTTCCCATCCTCATGAAAACCGCGCCACGCTGGAAACGCGGTGGCCGCTTTGCCAGAGCTCCTCGACCATGGCGGGCACCTCTTGATTCGATGCGAACGATGGCCACGTGGTGACCCTCGTGCTCGAAGGTGGTCACGTTGTGCACGCGTGCTTCGTGCTTGGCGGCGAGCGCGCTCACCAGCGCGAAGACGTCCTCGGTGGCGGCGACGTCGAAAGTGATGCGCACGCCCGGCGTCCCCGCACCGAGCGCCGCCAGTAGCGCGCGCGAGATGTCCGAACCGGTCAGGATACCGGCGAGGCGCAGGTTCGCGACCACCGGCAGGGCGTTGATCCGGCGGTCGATGAGCCGGTGGGCCGCCTCTTCCAAGGGCGAATCCGGCCTGGCCGTAACCACCTCGGTGGTCATGATGTCGCGAATCGGCCGCGCCAGCTCGGTGGCCACCGAACCGATCAACGAGAACGGGTTCAGATCGGGCGGACAGGTGCGCAGAAGATCGCTCTTGGTCAGGAGCCCGACCAAACAGTCGTCTTCCACTACAGGCACCTGGCGAATGCGCCGCTTGCCCAGGATGCGCGCCGCAGTCGAGATCATGTCGTCCGGCGCAACGGCCACGACATCTCGGGTCATCCACTCCGCGACTAACATGAGCCCAGCATGGGCCGAACGCTCCGCGCCTTACAAGGGGCGACTTGTCGTTTCAGCCCGGAATTGCCAGCAATCGCCGGCTTCGTGCCTTGCGCGGCGGCCGTGATGGACGGCCGGAGGATGCGCGGAAACCGCACAGGTCGCCGCCGCATGTGCGCCTGTGACGGACATGGCCCGGTAGGCGTCTTTCCGGGCCTAACGTGACCTTTTCTCGGCTAAGCAGGCACAGGGGTTATATGCTTGGATGAGATCCCATGAAGCGTAATGGCTGGAAATTCGCGCGCGTCGTGTTGGTCGGGGTGGGCTTTGTCGGCGCACTGGTAAGCTGCAACTCGCACCTCTTGCTCAAGTCGGGCAACCCCGAGGTTGTGGTCATCGACCCGCCGCCCGTCAAAGGTCCCGCCCCCGCCACCGGACGCGGGTTTGACCAATCCCTTCGGGAATCCTGTGAACCTTGCGCCCCTTCCCGACGCGGCACCTTCGGACGACCCGCCACCCGTTCAGCCGCAATCTGACGCCGGCGTCGCGCCTCGGGACGCGCCGAAGATCCCGGACGCCGCGCCGGATTCGCCGCCCGACCTGCCGCCCCCGACGGAGAACCTCAAGTGCCCGTCCGGGGAGGTTCGCGTGCACGTGCGCGACGTGTGGTCGACCGCGGTCGACCCGCCTAGCATGAAGACCCTGACCACCCCGCCCTCGGGCGTCCAGATCATCGACCCCGATCACAACTACATGACCTACGGCGCGCGCGTCGACGGCGCCAACTGCTCCTACTACTCGGTCTGCCTGCCAACCACGGTCACCAAGGTCCAGATCAAGCCCATCGGTGCCGACTCGTGCGCCACGGGCAGCCAGTCGGGCAACTTCGACATCTCCTCGTACACCAAGAACAGCGACATCTGGATCGAATACTCTGGTACCACCGACAGCACCATCCAGGCCGATTACACCGCCTATCCGACCGCCGTGACCGGCGCCGGTAAGTTCCACATCACCTCGGATAGCACCACCCTGACCTACCCGGCCTGCAAGGTCGGAACACCACCCGACGAGAGCACGCCGAGTGGCTACACCAAGGTCCATTTCCGCTGGCCGTGGAACGACCCCACGAATCCGGCGACCCCGTATCCCGGTTCGGCCTGCCCGCAAAACCAGGCCACTACGCTCGGCTTCACGGTTCCGCCCTATCCGTCGAGCCTCACGGTTACCGGGCTGACCTGCAACATGGAGGCAGTCCTGGAGTTCCAGGATGGCAGCTGCCCCTGGTACTACGTCCTCATCCCCAACAGTGCCTGGCCCACCAGCGGCACCATTCCGAGTCTCGTGTTCCGCTACCCGGATGACTCGAAGAACCTCTACACGAACAGCATTCAACTTCCAGCGCGCACGGCCAGCGAGTACTGGATCGCCTACGCCGGCGCTCCGGACAACACCATCGCGTCTTCCACCCTATGCCAGGACTGGTCGCTGCAGACCAATTCCTACTTCATCTACACGTCGAATCCGGGGCCCGGTTACACGAGCTGTGGTGGCAGCGTGACCCCGCCCGACCCGTGCAGCCCGCTGCAGCCCAGCGGCTACCACACCGTCCACTTCCGCTATATCTGGGCTGGCCAGAAGACCTTCACCTTCTTCCCCAAGCCGGCGCTCATGCCCAAGTGGATCGAGCTGGAGGTCAACGGTCCAGGCAATGCCCTCAAGGTCATCTGCCAGCGCGAACAGGATCGCCCGTGGTTCGAATGTCCAGTGCCCGACTCCGCCTTCAGCGCGACCACCACCTGGCGCGCGGTGGACAAGCTGCACAGCCCGGAATGGAACACCGTCGCGCCCCACCCGCTCCCCGCCACACCCAAGGAGTACTGGATCCGCTGGTACTACGGCAAGCCCGACATCCCGCGCACGGTGGATCCGCCCAACTTCATGGTCTACGACTACTATCCCGACGGCACCAACGGCGACTGGTCGGCCACCGGTATCTGGAACGATAGCATGTGCGCGCCCAAGCCGCCGGCCACGCCGGTCGTGGTGGGCTTCGGCAACGGCGCCTGGTTCCCGTACAAGAGCACCAACTTCATGTATCCCTACGGCGGCTCGCTTGCGTACATCTATCCTGACTCGGCGACCGTGCAGGATCTGTTCAACGCCTTCACGTGGGAGCGCTATCAGATCTGGAAACAGAACTACATCATCGAGGGCGATAACGCCTGTGGCGCCGGCACCGCGCGCGTCCACACCGATCCGCCCGAGACGGTCAGCGAAGGTCAGGGCTATGGCATTGCCATCTCGGCCGCCATCGGCGACAAGGCGCTGTTCGACGAGCTGTGGAACTTCGTGCGCCACTACCGATCGGAGCAGCTCTACTGCGGGCTCATGGGCTGGATGTGGCAAGGCACGGGCGATTGCCAGCCTCTCGACCAGCTTGCCACCACCGGCGGCAACCACGACAGCGCTTTCGACGGCGACGTGGACATCGCCATCGGCTTGGTCTTCGCGGCCCTGCAGTGGCCCGAGTACACCGACGCCGCGACCGATTGGCTCGTCAGGATGGAGGGCGAGATCAACACCAAGTACGACAAGAATGGAAACTATCCGACCAAGGGCGACAGTTGGGACAAGAACTGTGAAAGCGGCACCCATTGCGACTACGACCCCGGGACCAACAGCGAGGTCTTCATGGACTACTATCCGCCTGGCTATTTCCGGGTGTTCGGCGATTTCCTGGCCGCCCATCCGCCGTCGAGCGGTGCCCAGGCCGCCAACGGCCAGACCCACCACGACTTCTGGTACGAGACCGCCCAGACGATCTACAACCTGGTCGAGAAGTGCTACGACCAAGCTGGCCTCAACCCCGGCTTGATGGGCGACAGCGGCAACATCACCGCTCCGTGCAGCGCCGTCGGCGGAGGTCAGCCCTACGAGTGGGGGCGGTCCTTGTGGCGCATCGGCATCGACGCGGCCTGGTTCGGCGACAACACGAGCCTACCCGAAAACGCGCCCAACTCGTCCACGCACTACGGGCCCAAATCGCAAATGCAGGCCAAGATCGACAATTCGCAGGAGTTCTACAACAACTTCTACAAGAAGAACCCCGTCGAGGCCAACGCCAACCGATTCTCCAGCATCTGCGACAACCTCGACCCGTCTGGCACGGTCACCAATTGCGATTCTGCCTACGGGCACAATTCCTACACCGTGAACCTTGCCATGTGCAGCTACGTCAGTCTGTTTGACGATGGTGGCGCGACCACGAGCGACATCCGCCGCGAGGCCATCGAGGAGTCCGTCTCGACGACTGTCGAGAACGACCGCTACTTCCAGGAATCCCTGGGCGTGTACTCGATTCTGTTCCTCACCGGCAACTTCCCCAACCCGATGATGGTGCCGTCGAACTGAGTGTCTTCAGGACAGGTGCTGCTTTGTCCGCTACAATGCCCTGCGCACCATGAAGAACTCCACCATCAAGCCAGGTATTGCGTCGAGCAAGGACGTTCACTTTGGTCTCGGCGTCGAGGCCATCAAGCACGACTTCCTCGAGAACTTGTTCACCCACCAAGCCAAGTTCCCCGAGGTGGCCACGCCCAACGACAACTATTTGGCCCTTTCCTACACGGTGCGGGATCGGCTGCTGCACCGCTGGATTCATACCTCGCACGCCTACTTTCAGCAGGCCAGCCGCACCGTGGCCTACCTCTCGGCGGAATTTCTCATCGGGCCGCAGCTCGGTAACAACCTGATCAGCCTCGGCATCTGGGAGCCGACCGCGCAGGCCATGGAAGAGCTCGGCCTATCGCTCGACGAGCTCCTGGAACAAGAAGAAGAGCCAGGGCTCGGCAACGGCGGTCTTGGCCGCCTGGCCGCGTGCTACCTCGACTCGCTGGCCACGCTGGAGATCCCGGCCACCGGGTACGGCATTCGCTACGAGTTCGGCATCTTCGATCAGGCCATCAAGGACGGCTGGCAGGTCGAGGTGCTGGATCACTGGCTGCATCTCGGCTACCCGTGGGAGATCGCCCATCCCGAAATCGCCTTCAACGTCATGTTCGGCGGCCACACCGAGCACTACGCCGACAGCAAGGGCCATTACCGCGTGCGCTGGGTGCCCGACCAAGTCCTCAAGGGTTTTCCCAACGACACACCCATCCTCGGCCACCGCACCAACACCGCCAACATGCTGCGCTTGTGGCAGGCGCAAGCCTACACTTCGCTCGACCTGCAGGCCTTCAACGTGGGCGACTACCGACGCGCCGTCGAGGAAAAGGCCCTGTCGGAAAACATCACCAAGGTGCTCTATCCCAACGACGAGTCCGAGGCCGGCAAGCTGCTGCGCCTGCAGCAGCAGTACTTCTTCGTTTCGTGCTCGCTGCAGGACATGATCCGCATCTACGAGCAGCACCAACAGACCATGGATCGCTTCCACGAGAAGTACGCGGTCCAGCTCAACGACACGCACCCGTCGCTGACCGTGGCCGAGCTGATGCGCATCCTGGTCGACGAACGCGAAATGCCCTGGGAAACGGCCTGGGAGATTACGACCAAGACCCTGAGCTACACCAACCACACCCTCATGCCCGAGGCCCTCGAAACCTGGCCCCTGCGCCTGATGCAGAAGCTTCTGCCCCGGCACGTGGAGATCATCTTCGAAATCAACCGACGCTTTCTCAACGAGATCCGGCTGCGCTACCCGAACGATGATGCGCGCCTGGCCCGCATGTCGCTCATCGACGAGCGCGGCGAGCGCCGCGTGCGCATGGCCCATCTCGCGACCGTCGGCTGCCATGCCGTCAACGGCGTGGCCAAGCTGCACTCGGATCTCTTGCGCGAGACCGTGTTGCGCGACTTTGCCGAGATCTGGCCCGAGAAGTTCAGCAACAAGACCAACGGCATCACGCCACGACGGTTTCTCTTGCTGGCCAATCCGGGCCTGACCTCGCTGATCACGGAGGCCATCGGGGACAAGTGGATCGCCGATCTCTCGCGCCTGCGCGAGCTCGAGCGTTTCTCGGGAGATTCGGCCTTCATCGAGAAGTGGCGCCAGGTCAAGCTCGACAACAAACGCGCCCTGGCCGAATCCGCGTGGGGTAAGCACGAGCTGCAATTCGATCACGAGTCCATGTTCGACGTGCAGGTCAAGCGCATCCACGAATACAAGCGGCAACACCTGAACGTCCTGCACGCCATCACGCTCTACCGCCGGCTCAAGCTCGACCCCAAGCGGAACGAATCCCCGCGCACCATCATCTTCGGCGGCAAGGCCGCGCCCGGCTACCACACCGCCAAGCTCATGATCAAGCTCATCCACAGCGTGGGCGAGGTCATCAACAACGACCGCGACATGCGCGACCGCCTGCGTATCGTCTTTCTGCCCGACCTCAACGTGAAGAACGCCCAGCGCATCTACCCCGCCGCCGATCTGTCGGAACAGATCTCCACCGCGGGCATGGAAGCCTCGGGCACCGGCAATATGAAATTCGCGCTCAACGGCGCGCTCACCATCGGCACCCTCGATGGCGCCAACATCGAAATCCGCGAGGAAGTTGGGGCCGAGAACTTCTTCCTGTTCGGCTTGACCACCGAGGAGGTACGCGCCCTGCGCGCCAAGGGGTACAAGCCGCGCGACATCTTCACCCAGAACAGCGAGCTGCACGAGGCCATCGAGCTTCTGCGCTCGGGCTTCTTCTCGCGCGGCGACCGGTCGCTGTTCGAGGGCCTGGTCAACGACCTTCTCGAGCGCGACACCTTCATGCTGTTGGCCGATTTCGCCGCCTACGTCGACTGTCAAAGCAAGGTCTCGACCGCCTTCCAGGACGTCGAGCAGTGGACACGCATGTCCATCCTGAACACCGCGCGCATGGGCAAGTTCTCGTCGGATCGGGCCATCCGCGAGTACTGCGACGACATCTGGAAGATCAAGCCTGTGCGCGTGGAGATGAACGGAGCCACGACGAAGTAGCGTGCTCGTCGCCACCCTGTAACGAGCCATACAGGGGACGCGTATCCCGTTGCGCCGGATGTGGTATTCAGGCATGGAGTTGGAAGACACACGACCCCACGAGCGCCGCCCGCGACGGTTCAAGATCTGGATGCTGGGCCTGGTCTTGCTCGGCGGATTGTGGCTGCGCGGGTTGGTGTCGTTCGTCGAGGCCGAGGGCCACTTCGAGCTCACCCTTCCCAGGCTGCGCACTCCGCCCGCCGGCCTGCACAACCTGTCCTTGTGGGATCTCGGCCCCACGATTCGCGCCAGCTCGTTCTACGGCGACTGGGGCTCGCACCACCATCCGGCCTTCTTGGTAGACGGTAGAGGCTCACCCCGACCAAGTCGAGAAGTGGGCCTCGGCCGAGCACGATCGGCATCCTTGGGTGGAAATCACCTGGCGCGAAAAGCACGACCTCGAACGGGTGGTGATTCGTCACGCCGGCAGCGTCGAGTCGACGGACCTGACGGCCCAACGCTACACCCTCCGCTGCCTGAACGACGGCGGGCAGGCTCCCTCGCTGGAAGTGACGTCGAACCAGGATTCGGTGGCCACGCACCAGCTCGTCTGCACGCAGGTCCGGGGGATTCGCATCGACTTCGTGCCCAAAGACAGCAAGGACATCATTCGCATCTACGAAGTGGAGACGTGGGGAAGGTGAGTCGGCGCCGGGTCAACATCGCGCTGGGCACCATCGTTCTTTTCGGGCTCGTGCTGCGTGCGCTCGCCCTACGCTATGAGCCGGCCCATCACCCCGACGAGTTCTTCCAGTACCTCGAACCCGCCTGGGGCCGACTGACCGGCGCCAGCATCGAGACCTGGGAATGGCGCAGCGGCGTCCGTTCGTGGGTGCTGCCCGGCTATCACGGCGCCTGGATGGCGATCCTCATGCGCCTCGGCGTGCACGAGGGCAGCGTCATCGGCAAGATCCTGCAGGCCCACTGGGCCTTGCTCAGCATGAGCCTGGTGTGGGCCGGGTGGCGGGGCGGCGTCTTGCTGGCGCGGCGATTGGATCACGGCCAAGACACGGCAGAAAATTCCGCGGAAGCCGCCCGAGACAAGGCGGCGCCGGCGGGCTGGCAAGGCGGCCTCATGGGCGCGCTCTTGTGCGCGGCCTTTCCGTTGCAGGTGAGGTTTTCGATCCACAGTTTGAGCGAGGAGGCGTCAATTCTGTGCATGGTCTGCGCCCTGGTGTTGACGGCCGAGCTCGTCCATGCACCCGGGCGCAAGGACCGATGGAGGGCCGTGTGGATGGGCCTTCTTCTCGGGCTCGGGTTCTGCCTGCGCATTCAACATGGGCCGGTGCCTCTCTTGGCGGTGGTGTGGCTGCTCTGCTCCCGGCGATTCGCGCTGGCAGCGCTGGCTTGCGCTTCGTCCCTCCTACCCATGCTGATGTTCGGGGTCGTGGATCGGTTGACCTGGGGCGGTTGGTTCGCTTCCTACATCAGTTACGTAAAATTCAACCTCATAGAAGGCGGCGCCTCGATTTTCGGCACCTTGCCATGGAAGTGGTACTGGACCCAATTCTACGGCCGCCTTCCCATCGGGCTGCCCATCCTTGGCCTCTTGTCCTTGCTCGGCATCCGTCGCAACTGGCCGTTCGTCATTTCGGCCCTCGGGCTCGCGGTTCTGCTCAGCACGCAGGCCCACAAGGAGGAGCGCTTTCTGATGCTCTTCTGGCCGCTGATTCTGATCGCCGCCGCGGCGGGCGCGGGGGCGCAGCTGGCGCACAGACCGGCGCAGGTACTCATCGAGGGCGCGCCGTTTCGGCCGCGGCGTTGGCGCACCCGGATCGTTCGCGTCGCGCTCGTGGTCGCCATCCCGATCGTTCTTGCCGATGGCGCGCGCCACTGCCGAGGCAACGACTTCGCCGATCTTTGGACGTCACGCTACGAGGCGCAGGTGTGGGCAGCAAGGCAAGCCGACATGCGGGGACTGCTCGTGGATATGTCGCTCTACACGGGCGGCTACATGTGGTTCAGCCGCAGCCTTCCCCTGCTCACCTTCGAAACGAAGTTGCTCGGCAATCCGCTGTTCAGCCACGTACTGGTGCCGCGCGACTCCGGGGAGCGGCGCGAAGCCGAACGCGCGGGGTTCACCGAGGTCTTCCGCAAGGACGAGATGGTGGTGCTGCGCCGAAATCCCCAGCCGACCGGCCCGTGATGTCAGAACCGGCCCTGCGACAGCAGGCCCGGCAGAAGCTCGGCCGTACCCATGGTCGATTGCACCGGCACGGCGCCGGGCAGGGGAATGAACGACAGGGGTGGCAGCTCGGGCCGCGTGTCGCGAGCGCGATCGTAGTTCATGGTGAGCAGCCAGCCGGCCACGAGGCCGAGGCCCGCGCCCACGAGCGAGAAGCGGGCCGTGCGGCCGTTGAGCGTGGCAGAGGTGTCGGCGCAGTGGGCGTTTTCGATTGTATTTCGGGTGCAGACCTCGATCGTGCTGGCGAATACAGCGCCGGCAAACCCCGCCAGATCGACCATGATCACGCGTTGCCAGCTCGGACCATACACGCTCTGGTCGGGCAGATAGGCCATGGCCAGCCCCGCGGCCAACCCCACGTTGAGGCCAGCCAGCATGCCCCAGGCCAGGCGCTGCTTGATTCGGTTGCGGTAGTTGTTGTAGGCGTCGATCTCACCCTGCGAGGAATTGACTTGGACGCTTGAGGAACTCTCGTGCGGCGGTGCGACGGTAGCGGGATACTGCCCAATGGCGGACACGGCGATTGCGCCAGCCACGGTGCCAAGGAGCGCCGAGCTTTGGATGAGTGCCACCCGGCCGTAGTTTGGCGACAAATCATCCAGCCACCATCCTGCAAAGGCCCCAGCGGTCAGCCCGGCGGCACCGCCGAACCAGGTCGCCGTCCAACTCTGGCTAAGCCCCATGGCGAGAGCAGCGCCCTCAACGTCCCCAACCCACATTGAACCGATGCGAAACAGGGCCAAGTTGTCCCGAATGTAGCTCGGCACGAGCGGCGTGGTGGACGAGAGCACACCGAGCCCCAAGCCACCCGCGAGCATCCCGGCACCGAAGAGCGAAATCGAAAGCGACGCATGAAGATTTCCTGGATCACCTTGTGTGAGGACCGCCAGCCCGCCGCCCACGGCGCCGATGCCGGTCCAAAAGCCGATCAGCTCGGGGCGGCCCGAGCGCTGCACGTAGGTCAGGGGAAAGTCGACCACGCGGTCTTCGCCAGGGCCAAGCGTGACGGTTTCCCGCTTGGGCTGATAGTAGGCAGCCTCGGCGTAGATTTCGTAGTTTCCGGGCGGGACGTTCTGCGCGTAGGGGTTCTGCGCGCGGTTACCGCGGACGAACAGAGCCGCGCCAGGCGGGTTCGTGTGGATGGTCAAGTGAGCCGGAATGGGTTCCAGCTTGAAGAACAGCGGCTTGGTTTCACCGACGTCGATGGACAGCTCGCGCGTTTCGCTGCCGAAGCTCGTCTTGGAGACAGTCACGCGGTAGTGGCCGCGAGGGACGCGGAATTCGTTGGGCGCCTGGCCGGTGACGACCGTGCCCTGGCCTTCGATGTGCACGTCCACGTCGTCGGGCACGGTGTTGATGACGAACACGCCGGGCCTGCGATTGATGGCCTCGAGGCGCAGACGCGCCAGATCGGCGAGGTCGCCCTCTTTCTGCTCGGCCAGGTAGGCCTGGTAGTGCTTGCGCGCGTTCACGAGCTGTCCCAGGTGGTACTCGCACTGGGCGATCATGAAGATGTTCTCTTTCCTGGGCGCGATCTCGTTGGCAAGCTTGAATTCCACCAGGGCCTGTTCCTTGTTGCCCGACTCGAAAAGGCTGACGCCCGAGTCGTAGTGCGCATGGGCGCGTACGAGCGCACCTGGCTCCTGCGCCCGCGACGCAGGGCCTTGCAACAGGAACAGAAAAACGAGCGAACCGACCAGAATCCGCACTAGGGGGCCTTGGGCGCAGTATAGGGCGAAGGCGCGATCTTGTCGTCCGCTTTGGTCTTCTTGGCTGGAGGCGAAGCCTCTTGCACGACCGCCGCAGGACGAACCGGATGGCTCCTGGTGACGCGACGGATGCGCTCGCTCGAAGAGGATGCGGACGCCACCTCGCCCTCAGGCCTTGTGGGCACGGTCACGGGCGGCGGGGCCGGGCTGACCTTGGGTGCACGCGGGATGGGCGCGGGCATGGCCTTGGCAACGGAAGGTGTCTTGCCTCCGCGGGCGAGCATGGCCGCACTGCCAATGCCCAGCGCAAAGACCGCGGCCACGGCCAGGTGCCAGGGCCAGCGACGACGTGCGCGCGGCGCAGTGCCCGATTCGGCACCACCCTCGAAGGTGATGTCCACGTCGCCGGCCAAGAGGCGTTCCATGTCCTGTTCGAAGGCCGCCATGTGCTGGTAGCGCCGCGTGCGATCCTTTTCCAGCCCGTGCATGATCATGCGATCCACCGCCTCGGGAATGCCGAGCTCCGGGCGCAAGGCCGAGGGTGGTAGGATTTCCTTGTTCTGAATCTGCGCGATGACGCCGAGATAGTTGTTGCCGCGGAAGGGAAGCTCGCCGGTCAGGCACTCGTAGAGGATGAGCGCGGCGGCCCAGATGTCGGCGCGCGCGTCGATGTCCTCGCTGCCGCCCGCCTGCTCGGGCGACATGAAGAGCGGCGTACCCAGCACGGCGCCGGTGCGGGTGAGCCGCTGCCATTCGCTGCCCGTTTCCTCTTGGGTGCGCACGGCCTTGGACACACCGAAGTCCACCACCTTCACGAAGTCGAGGTCGCCGCGGCGGACGAGATAGACATTCTCGGGCTTCACGTCGCGGTGGACGATGCCTTTGGCGTGGGCGGCACCGAGCGCGCTGGCCACTTGTTTGACCATGGCCAAGCTGCGCTCGACCGGCAGGGGCGCATCGCGCATGATGAGCTCCGACAGCGGCTCGCCATCGAGAAACTCCATGACCACGAAGGCGCGTCCGTCGCGCGTGGTACCGAAGTCGGTGACGTCGACGATATTCTGATGGCCGATGGAGCTGGCCAGCCGGGCCTCTTGCAGGAGGCGAGCGATGAATTCCTCGTTTTCGAGGAATTTTTCCAGCAGCACCTTGATGGCGACGCGCTTGCCGATGATGCTGTGCTTGGCTTCATAGACCGCGCCCATGCCGCCTTCGCCGATGCGACGAATGATCTCGTACCGCTCGGCCAGCGTGGTTCCCACCAAGGGATCGAACTTGGCCCCGGCCGGTGCCGGCGCAGGAGCGGGCACAGGCGGGCCGGCCGCTTCGGCGTGCGGCACGGTGTTCATCAGCGAGGGATCGGTCTCGGTCACGATTTGGCGCATTGTAGCGCCGAAACATCCAGGCGGCACGCGCGCAGGTGTTGCAGAATCCGCGGTGGGGATCTCCTGGCGCGCGCCGCCAGCGACCACGGCCAAGACCACGACCACGACCTTCCGCGGTTGCTGCGAGATCCTGGAACGCTTGATCGCAGGGTCCGCCATGGTAGGAAACGCTCATGCCTCAGTATCGATCACGCACCTCGACCTTTGGCCGTAACATGGCTGGCGCGCGCGCCCTCTGGCGCGCCACCGGTATGAAAGACGGAGACTTCGGCAAGCCCATCATCGCCGTGGTCAATAGCTTCACCCAGTTCGTGCCCGGCCACGTCCATCTCAAGGATCTGGGCCAAATGGTCGCGCGCGAAATCGAGGCAGCCGGCGGCGTGGCCAAGGAATTCGACACCATCGCCATCGACGACGGCATCGCCATGGGCCACGACGGCATGCTGTATTCGCTGCCTTCGCGCGAGCTTATCGCCGACAGCGTCGAGTACATGGTCAACGCCCACTGCGCCGACGCCATGGTGTGCATTTCCAACTGCGACAAGATCACGCCCGGCATGCTCATGGCGGCCCTGCGCCTGAACGTCCCGGCCGTGTTCGTGTCGGGCGGCCCCATGGAGGCGGGCAAGGTCAAGCCGCCGAGCCAAGCCGGCAAGGACGGCGGCAAGGAGATTCACGTCGATCTGATCGACGCCATGGTCAAGGCCGGCGATGCCACGGTATCCGACGCCGACGTGGCCGAATACGAGCGCTCGGCCTGTCCCACCTGCGGATCGTGCTCGGGCATGTTCACCGCCAATTCCATGAACTGCCTGACCGAGGCCCTGGGTTTGTCGTTGCCCGGCAACGGCACCCTGGTCGCCACCCATGCCGATCGCAAGGCGCTGTTCTTGCGCGCCGGGCGGGTCGCCGTCGAGCTGTGCAAGCGCTACTACGAAAAGGACGATGCCTCGGCGCTGCCGCGCTCGATCGCGACCTTCGAAGCATTCCAAAACGCCATGTCACTGGACGTGGCCATGGGCGGCTCGACCAACACCGTGCTGCACCTGCTTGCCTGCGCGCACGAGGCCGAGGTGAAGTTCACCATGGCCGACATCGACAAGATCTCGCGCAAGGTGCCTTGCCTTTGCAAAGTCGCGCCCTCGACCGCGAAGTACCACGTCGAGGACGTGCACCGTGCTGGGGGCGTGTTCGGCATCCTGGCCGAGCTCGACCGCGCCGGGCTGATCCATGGCCAAGTGCCCACCGTACACAGCAAGACCATCGGCGAAGCCATCGCCGAGTGGGATGTGGCCACCAGCAAGGATTTGTCGGTACGTACCTTCTATTCCGCATCGCCCGGTGGCATCCCGACCCAAGAGGCATTCAGCCAAGACCGTCGCTTCGATACGCTCGATTTGGATCGAAAAGACGGCTGCATCCGCGACAAGGCGCACGCCTATTCGCAAGACGGCGGCCTGGCCGTGCTTTACGGCAACCTGGCCGAAAAAGGCTGCATCGTGAAGACGGCGGGCGTCGACGAATCCGTTTGGAAGTTTTCGGGCAAGGCGCGCGTGTTCGAGAGCCAAGACGAATCCGTGGAGGCCATTCTGGGCGGCAAGGTCGTGGCCGGCGACGTGGTGGTGATCCGCTACGAAGGCCCCAAGGGCGGGCCCGGCATGCAGGAGATGCTCTATCCCACGAGCTATCTCAAATCGCGCGGCCTCGGCAAGGCGTGCGCCCTGCTCACCGACGGGCGTTTCTCGGGCGGCACGGCCGGCCTTTCCATCGGCCACGTCTCGCCCGAAGCGGCGTGTGGCGGGGCCATCGCGCTCATCGAAGAGGGCGACACCATCGACATCGATATTCCCAATCGGCGCATCCACCTGGCTATCGGCGAGCAAGACTTGCAAAGGCGCCGCACCGCCATGGAGGATCGCAAGGCCTTGGCGTGGAAGCCCAAGGCCCGCAAGCGCCAGGTTTCAGTCGCCCTGCGCGCCTACGCCGCCATGACCACCAGCGCCGACACCGGAGCGGTAAGAGATGTTTCACAGTTGAAGGGTTAGTAAAGGCGGCCTAGGACGGCGCCGGTCATATCGGCGCGCAGCGACGGACCGATGAACCACGCGGACGGGCTGCGCGCTTTCTCGCCCTGAACCAGGCGACGCATGCCCTGCCCGGTGGACAGCCCGATGGGAATGGCCAAGAGCGCGCCGGCCACGGCGTCGGAGGCCCAGTGCATGCCGCCGGCCTCGAAGGACGACACGCCTAGCATCATGCCTGTCGAACCAAGCACCAGCGCCAATTTGAGCAGGAAGGTGTCGGGATAATAGGCCGCCAGCGACGAAAGCATGGCCGTGGTGACTGCCACGTGGCCCGACGGCCAACCGGCAAGCACCCCGCCGCGGTCGATGCCGGGGCGGAAGGTCCTGCTCAGGGTGGCCTCATCCGGAGCGAGCGAAGGGATGTAGTCGTCGCGCGGAGCGGGCCGGCCCACGACCAGCTTCAGCAGGGTCACGTAGCCCAAGGCCAGCACGCCAGCCTGCAACACCGCGAAGGCGGCGCCCACGGTTTCCGGGTTGCCACTCATCCGCCCCGCGACGTGCAACCCACCGAACAGCGCCACGGGTCCGGCGAGACCCAGGATGACGACGGGATAGGCCGCGTGTCCCCAGCGCAGGTGATCGTGAAAGTAGTTGTGCACGCGCAGGTCGACGTCTTGCGAGGTCATGGTGGCAGTGGCCGCCACGGCCGCCAAGTGAAAGCCGAAACCGAGTCCCACGAAGCTATTCGCGAAGTTGCGCGCAAGTCCATCGAAGGCGCCGGGCATGACCTGGCCGGTTTCCTCGCCGGGCTTCTCATCAGCCTTCTCATCAGATTTCTCATCAGATTTCTCATCAGATTTCTCATCAGATTTCTCATGGGCGGCCAAGACCGGCCGGGCCAACGCGAGGCCGGCCAGCACGGCAAGGACGTGTCGAGTCGCCATCGGCTTGATGGTGAACCAAGACCCCCGCGTCGTCTAGGGGCCGATCTCGTCTCATGTAGCTCGATCCCGACCTGCCCTCTTGGAAAGATAAAGCCTTTGGTCCGCCTTCCTCAGCAGGACGCTCACGCTTCGCGTCTCCTCAGATCCCGCGAGTCCCGCGCTCGAAGTCAGCCTGATCTGCCGTCCACCGAAAAGACAGGGCGTCTTGCGGATCCTGCCGAGCAGTTTCGCCGCCACGAAGCGTCCACCGTCCAGCCCCGTGCCCGGCAGGAGAAGAAGGAACTCGTCACCGCCGTAGCGAAAGAGCGTGTCCGTCGTCCGGATGCCGGATTGAAGGATCCCCGCCACGTGCCGGATCACCTGGTCGCCCGCCAGGTGGCCGTACCCGTCGTTGATTGTCTTGAACCTGTCGATGTCGAACAGCACCACCGAGAATTCGTCCTGGCACCTGCCGTCCTTCGCCTGGTGCCTCACCTTGAAGTTCCTTTGAAGCGTCTGGTACAGGTCCCTCCGGTTGAGCAGGCCCGAGAGGGTGTCGGTCCGCGAAAGCTGGGAGAAGCTCCCTGTTCGCCGCCTCCAGGTCGGCCTCCGCCCTCTTCAGCGCCGTGATGTCCCGCGAGACTCCCCAGATTCCGATGACCCGACCCTTCTTGTCGCGCAGGGGGAATTTCGAGGTCGAGACCCAGTTGAAGCTCCCGTCCGGCCAGGTCTCCTTCTCCACGATCTCGACCATCGGCTTGCCGGTCTTGACGATCCGCCGTTCGTCGCGAAACGCCGGGATCGCGTGCTCGCGGGTGAAATGGTCGAAATCCGAGGTACCAATGATCTTCTTCACGTCCGCCGTGCCGAACCGCAGCGCCTGCGACCGGCTTACGAAGAAGAACCGCGATTGACGGTCCTTGAAGTAAATCATGTCCCGGCCCAAGTTCATGATGACGTCCAGCACGTCTGTCTCGGCAAGAAGCCGCATCGACCACGCCACGCGCTCCAGCGCCGGGACGCCCCGCGGCCGGAGTTTCAAGACCCCCCTTCGTCTAGTCGCGTTAAGTTTCAAGACGTCCCGTGCTTTATTTTACACCAACCGGCCTGTTCTGTACCGGTCCGGATTGCGTCGCTGCCGTTGAGTGCCGGAGCGCCAAGGTCGATGCCGAGAGCATCACCAGTGGCCTCACATCGGGGGCCGAAGTGCGGTCATTCGATGGCGCAGCCGTCACGGTGCGGGCGAGCTCGGCCTCGTGTTCGATGCGAAGGTCGGGCCATCGTGAACGCGAGCTAGTATGCGAGCGCGGCCGCTTCGTCGGTGCGGAGGGCAGCGTTCATCAGAAGCAGCGCCGTGGGTGCGCCGATTTCGTCGACGGCGCACGGAAGATCCTCCTGCGTAAAGGCGAAGCGTCCTTTTTCCCAAGACAAGAGCTCGTAGATGGCCGCTCGATTCACGCGGCGTGATCCTTCGATTCGTGCGGAGATAACCTGACCGCCGCGCAGCCTTACCCGGCCCATCTTATCGTCGGCGACAATGAGGATCTGGCCAGAACGCCGTTCGAGGTCCAGGAAGCTCAAAACGGTTGCAAGACCGAACTGATCGAGGCGACCGCGCAACGCAGCATCATCTCGGGGTGTCGCGGAGATTTGCCGAAGCCTTACCCGTGCCATGCGGAGAGTTGACCCCACTCTCGCATCCACCGCAAATAAACGATGCCGCGACGGGCAGTGGTGGCGGTCGTCGAGCAACCGCGGTCTCTCTGTGGTTTCCACCCTGCCCCGCCGGCACTACACTCGGCGGCCGGAGGTCTTCATGCGTCGTTTGTTTGCCATCCTTGTCCGAGCCCTGACAGCCGCCTTGGGCCGTTGGGATCCACCCCCGTGGGTGCGCTGGAATGGTCGACAGGCAAGGCGCGGCGGCGTCTGGGCCTGGGGCCACAAGGTCAAGGCGGCGTGCCTCGTCGTCGCGTTGGCCGGGGCCTCGGTGGGCGGGGCCTATGGCTGGCGGTGGTGGAAGTCGCGGCCCAAGCCCGCGACGGTGGCCGTGCACGTCTTCGAGCCCGGGCTGACCCCGATTGGCGAGAGGGCCACGCCGCGCCCGCTGCGCGTGGAGTTCTCGGCCTCGGCGGCGCCACTCAAGGCGGTGGGCACGGTGGTGAAGAAGGGCATCTTCGTCGACCCCAAGATCGACGGCATCTGGAAGTGGGTCACGGATCGCGAGCTGGAGCTGCGCCCGCGCGAGGACTGGCCGGTGGGTCAGAAGTTCAGCGTGCGCTTCGAGCGCAAGGGCCTGGTCGCAAGCCACGTCAAGCTGGCCAAGTACGACTTCGACTTCTCGACCGCACCTTTCGTTGCACGCCTTCGGCAGGCCGAGTTCTACCAGGACCCGGTGGATCCCAACCTCAAGAAGATCGTCTCGGAATTCGCCTTCAGCCATCCCGTGGACGGGCCGTCGTTCGAGAAGAACGTCAGGATGCGCTTCGAGCCCACCAACAAGGAAGAACGCAGCTTCGATCTGGAGGCGCACGTCACCTACGACAAGTGGAAGGCGCGCGCCTTCGTGCACTCGAATCCCTTCGCGCTGCCGCAGAAGGATGCGGTGGTCACGCTGCGCCTCCTGCCCGGCAGCCAGGCCGCGCGTGGCGGCCCCGCCATGGACAAGCCCATCGAGCAGAAAGTCCGGGTGCCGGGCCTGTACAACTTCTTCCGCGTCAGCTCGACGCAGATCCAGATCGTCGACAACCCGCGCATGGAGCCCGAGCAGATCCTGGTCATGCAATTGTCGACGGCGGCGACGGAAGGGGAGATCGGCAAGAGCTTCGAGGCCTGGCTCCTGCCGACCAAGAACCCGCACGACGACAGCAAGCACAAGGGCGCCTACCGCTGGGACAATCCCGAGTCGGTGGACGGCGAGGTGCTGGGCAAGGGCAAGCGGCTGGCGTTGACCCAGCTCCCCGCCGAAAAGGAATTCTCGTCCGACCACAGCTTCCGCTTTCACGCCGATCCGGGGCGCTTCCTCTACCTGCGCCTGAAGAAGGGCGTGCAGGCCTTCGGCGGCTATATTCTGGGCGAGGACCACCAGGCGATCCTCGAGGTTCCGCCCTTCCCGCGCCAGGTGAAGCTGCTGCACAGCGGATCCCTGCTAGCCCTGAGCGGGCAGCGCAAGCTGTCGGTGTTCGTGCGTGACGTGCCCGGCCTGCGCTTCGAGGTCGCGCGCGTTCTGTCCGAGCAGATCCACCACGTGTTCAGCTTCAACAACGGCTCGTTCTCGAAACCCAGCCTGCAATACCCCGTCACCCAGGAACACCTGGCCGAGATTGAGGTCGAGACGCGAGAGGTGACGGCACCGCCCGGCAAGCCGGCGTACGAAACCTTGGATCTCGGCAAGTACCTCAACGGCAGCGCGGGATCGCGGCGCGGCCTGTTCTTCGTCAAAGTGGAAAGCTGGAGCCCGACGACCAAACAGACCATGGGCGAGGTCGACTCGCGCCTGGTGTTGGTGTCCGATCTCGGCATCCTGTCCAAGGAGGCCGGCGACGGCAGCCACGACGTGTTCGTGCAGTCGATCCAGACCGGCAAGCCCGTGGCCGGTGCGCACGTGCAGGTCATCGGCCGCAACGGCCAGCCCGTGCTCGGCCAGACCACCGACGGCGAAGGCCACGCGCGACTGCCGTCGCTGCGCGATCTGCGCCAGGAGAAGGCGCCCACCCTGTTCCTGGTGACGCTGGGTCGCGACACCTCGTTCTTGCCCTACGGCCGCCAGGATCGGCTGCTCGACATGAGCCGCTTCGACGTGGGCGGGGTGACCGACTCCGAGAGCAATCAGGGACTGTCGGCCTACGTGTTCTCCGAGCGCGGCCTGTACCGTCCGGGCGACGAGATCCACATCGGCGCCCTGGTGCGCAGCCGCGACCTTGGCCAGGATCTGTCGGGGCTGCCGCTGGAGATGGTGGTCAGCGACGCGCGCGGCATGGAGGTGAAACGCCAGCGCTTCAAGCTCGGCGCCACGGGCTTGGAGGAGTTCTCGCACCTCACGCGCGAGGAATCCCCCACCGGCAATTACACGGTGTCGCTGTACACGGTCAAGGACGGCCGCGCCGACAGCCAGATCGGCAGCACGTCGGTCACCGTGCGCGAGTTCCTGCCCGACCGCATGACCATCCACAGCAGCTTCTCGCTGGAGAATCCGGCGGGCTGGGTAGCGCCCAAGGGCCTCGAAGGTCGGGTCAGCCTGGCCAATCTCTTCGGCACGCCCGCGGCCGACCGCCGCATCCGGGCCAAGCTGATCCTGACGCCCGGCATGCCGTCGTTCCCGTCGCTGCGCGATTTCCACTTCTACAATCCGCAGAAGAACATCGAGCCCACCGAGCAGCAATTGCCCGATGGGAAGACCGACGCCGAAGGAAAGGCCACCGTCGCGCTCGGTCTCGACCGCTTCGCCGATGCGACCTATCGCCTGACCCTGGTGACCGAAGGCTTCGAGGCCGAGGGCGGGCGCTCGGTGACGTCCGAGGCCTCCACCGTCGTGTCGCCGCGGCCGTGGCTCATCGGTTACAAGAGCGACGGCGACTTGCAGTACGTGAACAAGGATGCGGCCCGAGAGGTCGAGCTGGTCGCGGTGGGTCCCAAGGGTGCCAAGGTCGCGGCCGACAAGCTGCAGATGGTGGTGCTCGAACGCCGCTACGTCTCGTCACTGGTGCGCCTGGAAAACGGGACCTTCCGCTACCAATCGGTGCGCAAGGACGTGGAGGTGTCGCGCAAGCCCTTTGCGCTGCCGGCCGCCGGCGCGCGCGCCAAGTTGCCGACCGACAAGGCCGGCGACTTCGCGCTGTCGCTGCAAAACGCGACGGGCGAGGTCGTCCAGGAGATCCCCTTCACCGTGGCCGGCTTCGGCAACCTGGCGCGGTCGCTGGAGAAGAACGCCGAATTGCAGCTCGCCCTCAAGACCGGCGACGTGGCCCCCGGCGGCGAGCTCGAAATGCAGATCAAGGCGCCCTACACGGGCAATGGCCTCATCACCGTCGAGCGCGAGAAGGTCTTTGCCTGGAAGTGGTTCCACACCAGCGAGACCGCGAGTGTGCAGAAGATCAAGGTGCCGGCCGAGCTCGAGGGCGGCGGCTACGTCTCGGTGTCGTTCGTGCGCGACGCGGCCTCTGAAGAGGTGTTCATGAGCCCGCTCAGCTATGCCACGGTGCCCTTCGCCATCAGCCGCGGCAAGCGCGCCTTGAACGTGAAGGTCGACACCGAGGACCTGGTGAAGCCGGGGGACAAGCTGACCATGAAGCTCAGCGCGAATCGCAAGGGCCGCGCCCTGGTCTATGCCGTCGACGAGGGCATCTTGCGCGTGGCCCACTACCACACCCCGGATCCGCTGAGCCATTTCCTGCAGAAGCGCGCGCTCTCGGTGCGCACCACGCAGATCCTCGATCTGATCCTGCCCGAGCTGGCCAAGCTGCAGGACACGGCTGCCCCGGGCGGCGACGGGGAGGAGGCCGCGCTCGGCGCCAACTTGAATCCCTTCCGGCGCAAGCACGACAAGCCGGTTGTCTTCTGGTCCGGGATCGTCGAGGTCGGACCGCAGGCCACGGAGCTGAGCTACGACGTGCCCGACAACTTCAACGGCACCCTGCGCGTGATGGCCGTGGCGGCCTCGGACCTCGGCATGGGTGCGTTCGACAAGAAGATCCTGGTGCGCGGCGACTTCGTCATCAGCCCCAACGCGCCGACCTTCGCCGCGCCCGGCGACGAGCTGGACGTCTCGGTGGGGCTGGCCAACAACGTGGTTGGCTCGGGCAAGAACGCCAAACCCAAGCTGTCGCTGACCACCTCTAGCCACCTGGAAATCATCGGCCCACACGAGGTCGAGCTGCCCATCGGCGAGATGCGCGAGGGCAGCGCCGTCTTCCGCGTGCGCGCCCGCAAGGACCTGGGCTCGGCCAGCCTGCGTTTCGAGGCCCGCCTCGGCGACAAGCACGCCCGCCTGACCACCGATCTCAGCGTGCGCCCGGCGTCGCCCTTCGTGACCACCTTGCAGGCCGGGTACCTCAAGAACGGCAACACCACCGCGACCCTCGAGCGCAAGCTGTTCGCCGAGCACCGCACCCTCGATGCGGGCATCGCGGCCGTGCCCTTGTCGCTGGCCCATGGCCTGGCCGACTACCTGGCCAGCTTCCCGCACGCCTGCACCGAGCAACTGGTCAGCCAGGCCGCGCCCGCGGTGGTGCTGGGCAAGCGGCCCGAATTCGGTTTCGACAAGGCCAGGTCCGCAATGGCAGTCGCCAATTTGATCGATGTGCTGCGCTCGCGGCAGAACGAAGAGGGCGGCTTCGGGCTGTGGACCGCCAATCCCAAGAGCGCGACGTTGCCCACGGTGTGGGCCCTGCACCTTTTGACCGAGGCGCGCGAGCGAGGGTATGCCGTTCCCGAAGCGGTGATGAGAAGCGGCCTGCGCTACCTCGAAACCCTGGCCAGCGAGACGCCCGACGACCTGGCCGATTCGCGCATCCGGGCCCACGCGCTCTATGTGCTTGCCCGCAATGATGTCAAGGTCGGTCGCTACGCGGCGGCCCTGCAACACTGGCTGGAGGCCAACGCCGGGAAGGCGTGGCGCGAAGAGCTGGCCAGCGCGTATCTCGGCGCCACCTACAGCATCCTGAAACAGGACAACCTGGCGGGCGAGATTGCCGACGCGATCAAGCTCGGCGCCAAGCACCAGGCCGACTACGAGCACTACTACGACGACCTCGGGCACGACGCCCAGGCCTTATTGCTCATCGCCCGGCACTTCCCCAAACGCGCGGCGAAGGTCGGCAAGGAAGATCTGGACGGCATCGTGACCGCCATCTCGAACGGCAGCTACAACACCTTCTCCTCGGCGCTCAGCATCCTGGCCTTGGAGGCCTTCGCGGCCGTGGCCGCCGAGCCCGGCGCCACCACGCGGACCCTGCACGAGGTCGTGCAAGGCAACAAGCAGCCGCTGACCTTGCCGGGTGGTCTTTTGCCCCATGTGGCCTTCTCGGACAAGGCGACGGCCCTGGTCTTCGGCAGTCACGGCGACTTCGGTAGCTATTGGTCGCTGTCGCAAAGCGGGTTCGACCTCGAGCCGGCCAAGAAGGCCATGAGCAACAAGCTGGAGATTGTGCGCGAGCTCCTGGGCGACGACGACAAACCCATTCAGAAGATCGACCTCGGCGCCGAGGTCGGCGTGCGCATCCGCGTGCGCGCCTTGCAAGAGCCGGTGTGGAACGTGGCCATCGTCGACCTTTTGCCCGCCGGCTTCGAGGTGGTCATGCAGACCGCGGAACAAGGCGGCGGGTCATCCGAAGGCGAGGACCAGGCCCAGCCGAACGCCGAGCCCTCCGGCGAAGGTGAAGGCAATGAAGAACAAGGCGAGGGAGAAGGCGCAGGTCAGGAAGAAGGTGGCGAGGCAACGCCGAGCGGCACGGCAGGCCCCGGCCTTCTGAGCATCGCCTTGCCAGGCAGCGATCTCGCCTTCGACTACGTGGACGTGCGCGAAAATCGTGTCGTGCTCTACGGCTCCGTCGGCCAGCAGATGAGCACCTTCCTCTACAAGATCAAGGCCACCAACGCCGGCAAGGTCGTGATCCCGGGCATCCACGCCGAATCCATGTACGACCGCTCGGTCCGCGCCAGGGGAGAGCCCGGGAGTC